>JBPOFA010000009.1:0-191797 GCA_051251595.1 Marinosulfonomonas sp. | reverse complement strand
TTGATCCATGCTGCCACCTGCACGAATGGCCGGTTGTTCTGCTGCGCGACAGCATGAAGTTTTTCGCTCATGCCGCAATTGTCTCGCTGCGAGCGCGCGCGGCACAAAAACATAACGGCCGGGTCGGGCTCTTTTTCCTCTTTCGCCGCACGTTGGCCGAACGTCCGCTTCATCCGAAAGGGTCAGCGATGCTGCCTGAAAAGAATCTATGTGGCCATAGGGGGCAAACTATGTGGCAACTCAAAGAAACACTGCGCTGGCCAAACGCGGCCACGCTATATGTCATGCAATTTTGGGAAATTTGGTGGAGCCTAGGGGGATCGAACCCCTGACCTCTTGCATGCCATGCAAGCGCTCTCCCAGCTGAGCTAAGGCCCCAAATTGGTAACACGCGTAACGCATTACCAAGCGTGTTTATGCAATCCGGGGAAGCGGTTCAAGACCAATTTCCCAATTGTTGCTTAGGTATCGTCTTCTACTGCGACGTCGGCGATTTCGTCCAAAGAGATATCGTCATCTTCGTCGTCATCCAGCAGGTCATCTGCAACATCTGCATCTTCGTCGTCATCTTCCAACAGCACATCCGCATCATCGACCAGCACGTCGTCTTCTTTTTCGACTTCTTTTTCGACTTCTGCCACGCGCGTCTTTGTATTGGCGTCCAGTGTCACTGTCTCGCCAGTATACGGGCTAACGATTGGCGTCTTGTTCAGGTCATAAAATCTGCGACCAGTGGTCGGGCAAATTCTTTTGACGCCCCATTCTTCTTTGGGCATTGATACCCCTTTCCATCGTCCGTCATTTTCAGAGAGTTGCAGCGCTGTGCCACAACGCATGCGGGCTGTCAAAGGCTTTTGGCGGCAAGCCGCGCAAAACCGGGCTGTTTCACGCTGATTTTAACGAGTTTGCCTTTCCCAGTTGGCAATGGACGGGTATGAAAACGAATATGGGCGAACTTATCTTGCAGGGTAAACCGGACGTTTTTATCGTTCTTAAACGCAGCGCGCGGTCGCGGCGTTTGTCGTTGCGCGTGTCGGGGCTGGATGGTCAGGTTTCGATGTCGATCCCAACCTGGACTTCGGATACCGAGGCGCTGCGCTTTGCGCGGGAAAAAGAAGATTGGATTCGCGCACAACTGTCTGGACTGGTCGCGCCGACAGTGCCCCGCATTGGCGGGGTTGTTCTGTTCGAAGGCAATGAAATCCCTGTGGTGTCCGGGCAGGGGCGAAGCGTTCAGATGGACGGCCGCCAAATGCTGGTGCCGGGGCCGCCGGACCGGTCCGCGGCACGGGTGGCGGCTTTTCTAAAAGTCGCGGCGCGCCAACGTCTGACCCAAGCCAGCGATGCCTATGCCGATCAATTGAATCTGACCTATGGCCGGGTGTCGATTCGCGACACGCGGTCCAGGTGGGGGTCTTGTTCGTCAGAGGGCAACCTGATGTATTCTTGGCGCCTGATTATGGCCCCGCCAGAGGTGCTGAATTACGTCGCCGCGCATGAGGTCGCGCATCTGCAAGAGATGAACCATTCCGCCGCCTTTTGGGCCGTGGTCGCGCGGCTCTATCCAGGCTATGACGCGCCGCGCAAATGGTTACAGCTTTACGGTCAGCATTTGCATGCTTATCGTTTCGGTGATTGACCCCGCCGATCCGGCATGATCACACTGAAATATGCAGAATAAACCGAAACCAACCGATGCCGCAGGTGTTGCCCATGAACGGGTTTTTCGCAGTTTGCGGGTGCGGATCATGCATGGTGAAATTCAGCCCGGCGTTGCGCTGACCCTGCGTGGCATTGGCCGCGACTATGGGGTGTCTATGACCCCCGCCAGAGAGGCTGTGCGCCGTCTGGTGGCCGAGGGGGCGTTGAGCCTGTCTGCCTCTGGCCGGGTGACCACGCCAGAGCTGAGCAATGAGCGTATCGAAGAACTTGCGGCGATCCGCGCCTTGCTGGAACCTGAACTTGCCAGCCGTGCCTTGCCCCGCGCCCATATGGCGCTGGTGGACCGGTTGCAATCCATCAACGGTGTCTTGGCAGAGGTGATCGCCAAGGGCGATGCCGTTGGCTATATCCGCGCCAATCTAGAGTTCCACCGCACGCTTTACCTGCGGGCTCAGGCCCCGGCGATGTTGGCAATGGTGGAAACGGTCTGGCTGCAACTTGGGCCGACAATGTGCAATCTTTACGGGCGTTTACAGCGCACCGAGGTGCCCCAGCATCACCGGGCGATTGTTGCCGCATTGCGGGTGGGGGATGAACCGGGATTGCGCTTGGCTGTGCGCACGGATGTCACGCAAGGGTTGCGCCTGTTGGTTGGATAAAAGGGAACGATGCCCCTTTTATCCTGTTTGTTGATGATCGCCTAAAGCGCTGAAATTAGGCGTGAATCGCGCCGTCACCGCAGGCCAGGGCGGCCTCTCGGACCGCTTCGGAATAGGTTGGGTGGGCGTGGCAGGTCATCGCCAGATCCTGTGCAGATGCGCCGAATTCCATGGCAACGCAGACCTCGTGGATCAGATCCCCAGCCGCCGGGCCGATGATATGCGCGCCCAGGATGCGATCGGTGTTTTTGTCGGCCAGGATTTTCACGAAACCTTCGCCTGCGAACACGGCCTTGGCACGGGCGTTGCCCATGAAGGTGAACTTGCCGACCTTGTATTCAACGCCTTGTTCTTTCAGGCTTTGTTCCGTTGCGCCGACACTGGATGCCTCTGGGTGGGTATAAATCACACCCGGAATGACGCCGTAGTTTACGTGGCCATGCTTGCCGGCCAGAACCTCTGCCACGGCCATGCCTTCGTCTTCGGCCTTGTGGGCCAGCATGGGGCCGTCAATCGCGTCGCCGATGGCGTAGATGCCGGGGATGTTGGTGGCCCAATGTTCATTCGTGGCGACCTGACCGCGAGGGGAAAGCTCGACGCCCAAGGACTCTAGCCCCAATCCGTCAAGGAAGGGTTTACGGCCGGTGGCGACCAGAACGACATCGGATTCCAGCACGGTTTCGCTGTCATCCTTGCGCAGCTTGTAGGTGGTTTTGGCTTTGGTCTTGGTGGCGGTGACGCCCTGAACGGCGGCGCCCAGAACAAAGTTAAGGCCTTGTTTTTTCAGAATTCTTTGCAGTGTTTTCTGAACATCAGAATCCATGCCGGGGGTGATCGCGTCCAGATATTCGACAACCGTTACTTCGGTGCCAAGCCGCGCATAAACAGAGCCGAGTTCAAGCCCGATCACGCCCGCGCCGATGACGACCATCTTGCGGGGAACCTTTGGCAATTCGAGCGCGCCGGTCGAGGTAACAACGATCTTTTCGTCAACTTCGACGCCGGGCAAAGAAGAGCTTTCCGATCCGGTCGCGACGACGATATTCTTGGCCTCATAGACGTCATCGTCAACCTTGACCTTGCCCGCTTCCGGGATCGAACCCCAGCCTTTGATCCAGTCTATCTTGTTCTTTTTAAACAAGAATTCGATGCCCTTGGTGTTCTGGCCAACGACGTCTTCCTTGTAGGATTTCATCTGGTTCCAGTCGACAGAAGGCGATTTGCCCATCAGGCCCATTTTGGTGAAATTCACCTCTGCTTCATGCAGGGAATGGGTGGCGTGGAGCAGCGCCTTGGACGGGATACAGCCGATGTTAAGGCATGTGCCGCCAAGGGTATCGCGGCCTTCGACGACAGCCGTTTTCAGGCCAAGCTGGGCGCAGCGGATGGCGCAGACATAGCCGCCCGGGCCGCTGCCGATAATGATGACGTCATAGGTGGACATGAGAAACTCCTTGAGGCGAATTAGGGTAAATATGGGCCGTCTGCGCTGCGTATGCAACGCGTCGGCAAAACGTATGGCAGTTTGTATGGCAGCTGCGCGCGCTAGGGGTCATCGGACGCTGCCTGTTTGTTGAGCTTGCGCCATTGCCAAAGGCGAAACACCGGCGTGATCCAGCCCAAACATGTGTAGAGAAACAGCACCTTGCCCTGTCGGCTTTCCAGGATAGTATCGCCCCAGATAAGCGCCATCAGGGCCGCGACCAGCCAGATGACCAGTTCGATGCGAAACTTTGTTCTGGGGTGCCTTTGGCGCCATGGCGTTTTCATCTCTGCGCGGACGCGCTGCCAGAACCCTTCGGGCTGCGGCTTGGGCGACAAGAAGTCGAAATCCTTGGTCTGTTCCGTATTGCCGTGTCTGTCGTCGTTTTGTGTCACGTCGAAGATCCGCCGGTTTTGCTGACCGACGCTGCCCACAAAAAAGGAGCGTCGGCCAAAATGATTGTGGCCCGTTTCGCAAGTATGGCGTACGCGGCCATGTATTCGGACGCCCTACAGATCCATCAGCAAACGACGTGGATCTTCGAGCGCCTCTTTGACGCGCACGAGGAAGGTCACAGCGCCTTTGCCGTCGACGATCCGGTGGTCATAGCTGAGCGCCAGATACATCATCGGGCGAATGACGACTTCGCCGTTGATGGCCATGGGACGGTCCTGAATTTTGTGCATGCCGAGGATACCGGATTGCGGAGGGTTCAGGATGGGCGAGGACATCAGCGACCCGTACACACCACCGTTTGAGATGGTGAAGGTGCCGCCCTGCATTTCTGCCATGGACAATTTGCCGTCGCGGGCGCGCGCACCTTTTTCGGCAATCGCCTTTTCGATATCTGCGAATGACATCGCGTCGGCGTCGCGGATCACTGGAACCACCAACCCGGTCGGTGTGCCCGCCGCGATGCCCATGTGGACGAAGTTTTTGTAGACAACGTCTGTGCCGTCGATTTCAGCGTTCACCTCTGGCACTTCTTTCAAGGCGTGGCAGCACGCTTTGGTAAAGAAAGACATAAAGCCCAGTTTGACGCCGTGTTTCTTAAGAAACAGGTCTTTGTATTCGTTGCGCAGATCCATGATCGCGCCCATGTCCACCTCGTTATAGGTGGTCAGCATGGCGGCTGTGTTCTGGCTGTCTTTCAGGCGACGCGCGATGGTTTGGCGCAGGCGCGTCATTTTCACACGCTCTTCGCGGGCCTCATCATCCGCCGCGACAGGGGCGCGTGGTACGACAGGCGTGGCCGGTTGTGGCGTTGGAGAGGTCAGCGCGTTTTGCACGTCTTCCTTCATGATCCGGCCATCGCGGCCTGTTCCGGTGACCTGATCGGGGCTGAGCCCGGCTTCGGCCATGGCCTTTTTCGCAGCGGGCGCGTTTTCGACGTCTTTGGCACTGGCGGCCGCAGGGGCGGCGGGTGTTGCTGGTGTCGCAGGTGTTTCAGGTGCCGCCGCCGGGGCAGGGGCCGCTGCGGCTGCTGCACCTTCGTTGATTGTGGCCAGCAGGGCGTCAACGCCGACTGTGTCACCCTCTGCGGCGATGATGTCGCCCAGGGTGCCTGCAACGGGAGAGGGGACCTCTACCGTGACCTTATCGGTTTCCAATTCACACAGCATTTCATCGACGGCGACCGCCTCTCCTGGTTTTTTGAACCAGGTTGCGATGGTGGCTTCGGTCACGCTTTCGCCCAGTGTCGGGACTCGGACTTCGGTGGACATGTTCAATTACCCTTTAATGGTCAGCGCTTCGTCGACGAGCGCGGTTTGTTGTGCTTTGTGCTGGCTGGCCAGCCCGGTTGCAGGGGAAGCAGCGGCGCTGCGTCCGACATAGACGGGACGTTTGTGTTTGGCCTTGATCCGGGTTTGCACCCATTCGATATTCGGCTCAATAAAGCTCCACGCGCCCTGGTTTTTGGGTTCTTCCTGACACCAGACGATTTCGGCGGATTTGAACCGTTCCATTTCTTTGACCAGTGACATGGCCGGGAAAGGATAGAACTGTTCGATCCGCAACAGGTAGATGTCATCAATACCGCGCGCATCGCGTTCGGCCAAAAGGTCGTAATAGACCTTGCCCGAGCACATGACGACGCGCTTGATATCCTTATCTGCAACCAGTTCCGTTTCAGAATGCCCCTTTTCCGCGTCATCCCAAAGGATCCGGTGGAACGAACTGCCCGTGGTGAAGTCTTCGGTGTTTGACACCGCCATTTTATGGCGCAGCAGGGATTTCGGCGTCATCAGGATCAACGGCTTGCGATAGCTGCGGTGCATCTGACGGCGCAGGATATGGAAGTAGTTGGCCGGTGTGGTGGGGTTGGCCACAATCCAGTTGTCGCCGCCGCACATGGTCAGGAACCGTTCCAGACGGGCGCTGGAATGTTCCGGCCCCTGGCCTTCGTAGCCATGCGGCAACAGGCAGACCAGACCGGACATGCGCAACCATTTGCTTTCGCCGGATGAGATGAACTGATCAAACATGATCTGAGCGCCGTTGGCGAAATCGCCAAACTGCGCTTCCCACAAGACCAGAGCGTTTGGTTCGGCCAGTGAGTAGCCGTATTCAAAGCCCAGCACCGCGTATTCAGACAGCATAGAGTCGATGACCTCGTAATGGGCCTGACCTTCGCGGATGTTGTTCAGCGGGTAATAGCGGTCTTCGGTATTTTGGTTGATGATGCCCGAATGGCGTTGGCTGAAGGTTCCGCGTGTGCTGTCCTGACCGGACAGGCGCACCGGGTAGCCTTCGGTCAGGAGCGAGCCAAAGGCCAGCGCCTCGGCCGTGGCCCAGTCAAAGCCGGTTCCGGCCTCGAACATTTCTGTCTTGGCCTCAAGCAGGCGCGTCACGGTGCGATGCGTCGGATAGTCTTTGGGCAGGGTTACCAGCGCTTTTCCGATTTCAGCCATGGTTTCGGGCTTGATCGCCGTACGGCCGCGCTGATATTTTTTCCCGATCTTGTCGAGATGCGACCAGCGCCCGTCCAGCCAGTCGGCCTTATTGGGTTTATAGGTTTTGCCGGTTTCGAATTCTTCGTTCAGCTCTGCCTGGAACGCAGCTTTCATATCCTCGATCTCACCCTCTGGGATGAGCCCATCCCGGACAAGCCGTTCGGTGTAAAGCTGCAGCGTGGATTTCTGGGTCTTGATCCGCTTGTACATCACCGGGTTGGTGAACATCGGTTCGTCGCCTTCGTTATGCCCAAAGCGGCGGTAACAGAAGATGTCGATGACCACGTCTTTGTGGAATTTCTGGCGGAACTCTGTCGCGACCTTGGCGGCGTGGACCACCGCCTCTGGGTCGTCGCCATTGACGTGGAAAATCGGGGCCTCAACCATCAGCGCGATATCTGTTGGATAGGGGCTGGAGCGGCTGAACCGTGGTGCGGTGGTAAAGCCGATCTGGTTGTTCACGACGATATGGATCGTGCCGCCGGTTTTGTGGCCGACAAGGCCGGACAGGCCGAAGCATTCTGCCACGACGCCCTGACCTGCAAAAGCAGCATCCCCGTGCAAAAGGATCGGCAGAACCTGCGTGCGTTCCGCATCGTTCAGCACTTCTTGCTTGGCGCGGGCCTTGCCGATGACGACAGGGTTCACGGCCTCTAGGTGGCTGGGGTTCGCGGTGAGCGACAAATGCACGGAATTGCCGTCAAATTCCCGGTCAGACGAGGCCCCAAGATGGTATTTCACATCGCCAGAGCCGTCGACGTCTTCGGGTTTATAGCTGCCGCCCTGAAATTCGTTGAAAATCGCGCGGTAGGGTTTGTTCATCACATTGGCCAGCACCGACAGGCGCCCCCGGTGGGGCATGCCGATGATAATGTCGCGCACACCAAGCGCGCCGCCGCGTTTGATGATCTGTTCCATCGCCGGGATCAGGCTTTCGCCGCCATCAAGGCCAAAGCGTTTGGTGCCCATGTATTTGACATGAAGGAATTTTTCGAAACCTTCCGCCTCGACCAGCTTGTTCAGGATCGCTTTGCGCCCCTCGCGGGTAAAGGCGATTTCCTTGCCGTAGCCTTCGATCCGTTCCTTAAGCCAGCCAGCCTCTTCCGGATCGGAAATATGCATGTATTGCATCGCGAATGTGCCGCAATAGGTGCGGGTCACGATTTCGATGATCTGCCGCATAGAGGCGACTTCCAGCCCCAGCACGTTGTCGATAAAGATCGGGCGGTCGAAATCAGCCTCGGAGAAACCGTATGATTTCGGGTCCAGTTCCGGGTGCATCGTGGTTTCGCGCATGTCCAGCGGATCAAGATCAGCCACCAGATGGCCCCGGATCCGATAGGCCCGGATGATCATCAGCGCCCGAATGCTGTCCAGCACGGCGCGTTTGATCGCGTCATCCGTCACCTGCACGCCTTTTTCGGCGGCTTTGGCGCGGATTTTGTCGCCTGCGACTTCTGGTTCTGCGGCCCATTGGCCGTCCAGCGCCGCCGTCAGGTCATCATTTGGAACCTGTGGCCAGTCCGCGCGGGCCCAGCTGGGGCCTGCAGCCTCTCGCGTGGCGTCGCTGTCGCTGTCGCCCAATTCCCGAAAAAACGCCTGCCAGGCTTCATCTACAGCGTTTGGGTCTTGCGCATAACGGGCGTGCAGCTGTTCAACGTATTCTGCGTTATGTCCCTGCAAAAAGGACGAAGCGCGGAAGATGTCGTTTGGGGATTGTTCGGTCATGGGATCACCTCTTGGGAGTTAGGACCGTTGTTATGTCGATTGGGCGTAGATTTAGGATCGAATGCGCCGCAAAAAACGGGGAATTCCCGGTGTTGCGACGCATAGAAAATGATGCGTCGGGGCGTTGGATGTAACTGGAGATCCGACGTCCACATCATAATGCCTTACCCGATCGCCTTGAGCACAGCTTCGCCCAAAGTGGCCGGGCTGTCGGCCACGACGATACCTGCACGTTTCATGGCCTCGATCTTGTCTTCGGCACCACCTTGGCCACCTGCAACGATCGCACCGGCATGGCCCATGCGACGACCCGGAGGCGCCGTGCGGCCTGCGATGAAACCGGCAACCGGTTTTTTGCGGCCTTTTTTGGCTTCGTCGATCAGGAATTGAGCAGCTTCTTCTTCGGCAGCGCCGCCGATTTCGCCGATCATGATGATCGAATGGGTTTCGTCATCGGCCAGGAACATTTCCAACACGTCAATATGCTCGGTCCCCTTGATCGGGTCACCGCCAATGCCCACTGCGGTGGACTGGCCAAGGCCGCTGTCAGATGTCTGTTTCACAGCTTCATAGGTTAGGGTGCCAGAGCGGCTGACAACACCCACGCTCCCGCGTTTGTGAATATGGCCGGGCATAATGCCGATTTTGCAGGCGTCTGGCGTGATAACACCGGGGCAGTTTGGCCCGATCAGGATGCTGGAAGACCCTTCCAACGCGCGTTTGACACGCATCATGTCAAGCACAGGGATGCCTTCGGTGATGCAGCAGATCAACGGGATTTCCGCATCCAGCGCCTCTAGGATAGAATCCGCGGCAAAGGGTGGCGGCACATAGATCACGGACGCGTTTGCGCCGGTCTTTGCAACCGCTTCGTGGCAGGAGTTGAACACAGGCAGATCAAGATGCACCTGACCGCCTTTTCCAGGCGTCACGCCACCGACCATTTTCGTGCCATAGGCAATGGCCTGTTCAGAGTGGAAGGTGCCTTGCGAGCCGGTAAAGCCCTGGCAGATTACCTTTGTGTTTTCGTCTACGAGAACTGCCATTTATTGATCCTTTTGACAATCTGTGTTGCGTTCAATTTAGGTCGAGGCCGTGTCTGCGCTTGGTGGAGCGTAGAAATCAGAAAACAGCCGATAGTCGTCTTCCGTGTGTTTTAGCAAAAAGTCTTGCGCCGACTGCGAAAGATCTTCGAAGCGAGGCGGTTTCGAACCGCTTTCATTGATGCGGGGCAGCGTGATGGGGCGGTTGAGCCGATCGCTCAGGTCCTTTTCAAGCTGATCCAGCGTGCTGGTTGTGTATACGGCGTCGAAATAAGAAAGGTCTTCCCCAATGAAGAACGATGCCGGACAGGTGTGAATCCAAACGCTCTTGCTTGCTGCGGTATAGGCAGAAAAGTGTTTGATGAAGTTTTCGATATTCGGTTTCGATTGCAGACCAAGCCGAGGCGGGACAAAAAGTTTCCAACCCATCTTTTTGAAGATGTAATTGAAATTGCCAGGGTTGGGGTTGATGACGAGGTCGCGAAAATCAACAATACGGTTCTGATATGCGGATAAGAAGCGCTTGATCGGATCGCGCAAGACTGTGAATTTCCACATCTTGGAGCAATCTTCAAAATCAGAAGGAGCGACGCGCCGGGTCGGCAACTGTTTATGGACCTTCATGATGTTGCCCGGCCAAGGGTGACCCTCACGCAATTCATATAGGGCGTGTTTGACGGAACTGCTTGCGGCCTTGTGAATGCCGAAATATGCGATCCCGTGATCTGGTAGAATAGCCACCATTAGAGCACACCCTCGCGTGAGATTATCATGCGAGAGCCGTCCCTGACGGGAACGCTGGTCTTTTGAAATGAAGTGTTGAACACCTTAAGTGGTCCTTTTCAATTTCATTTACCGGGGTGCAGCACGGCTTTGTTGTAAGCTATTCTCGGACCGGCGGCCTAACCCTTTACCGCTTCCACAATTTTTTCCGCGCCGTCTTTGAGGTCGTCGGCGGCGATGACGTTCAGGCCAGAGTTGCGGATGATGTCTTTGCCTTTTTCGACATTCGTGCCTTCGAGGCGGACCACCAATGGAACTTTGAGTCCGACTTCTTTCACAGCTTCGACAACGCCTTCGGCGATGACGTCGCAGCGCATAATGCCGCCAAAGATGTTCACAAGGATGCCTTTGACGTTCGGGTCAGAGGTGATGATCTTGAAGGCTTCGGTGACTTTTTCTTTGGTTGCGCCGCCGCCCACATCCAGGAAGTTTGCTGGGGAAGAACCGTACAGCTTGATGATGTCCATTGTGGCCATCGCCAGGCCTGCGCCGTTGACCATGCAACCGATTTCGCCATCCAGCGAAATGTAGTTGAGGTCGAATTTGGAGGCGGCAAGTTCTTTGGGGTCTTCTTCGGTTTCGTCGCGCAGGGCGGCGATGTCGGCGTGGCGGTAGATCGCGTTGCCGTCAAAACCCATTTTGGCGTCGAGACATTTCAGATCGCCTTTATCCGTGACGATGAGCGGGTTGATTTCCAGCATCTCGGCGTCTTTGTCCATGAACAGCTTGTAAAGCGTGCCCATCAAGGCGACGCATTGTTTGATCTGTTTGCCCTCAAGGCCAAGCGCAAAGGCGATGCGGCGGCCGTGGAAGGGCTGATAGCCCGTGGCCGGGTCAACAGAGAAGGACAGGATTTTTTCCGGGGTAGAGGCTGCGACCTCTTCGATGTCCATGCCGCCTTCGGTGGAGCAGACGAAAGACACGCGCGATGAACCGCGGTCAACCAGTAGAGCCAGGTAGAGTTCTGTGGAAATGCCAGCGCCGTCTTCGATGTAGATGCGGTTGACGACTTTACCAGCAGGGCCGGTTTGATGTGTGACCAGGGTACGGCCCAGCATGCGCTTGGCTTCCTCGGCGGCCTCGGACACGGATTTGGTCAGGCGCACGCCGCCTTTTTCGCCAGCGTCGGCCTCTTTGAAAGAGCCTTTACCACGTCCACCTGCGTGGATCTGTGCCTTGACCACCCAAAGTGGTCCGTCCAATTCCCCGGCGGCTGTCTTAGCGTCTTCAGCGCGCAACACGGCCCGCCCCTCAGAGACTGGTGCGCCGTAGCTGCGCAGGAGTGCTTTGGCCTGATACTCATGAATGTTCATGGCTAATCCCGTTTGATGCATTTTCTTTCTGTGTCATGACACATAGGAAATAGGTGAAGAAACGGTTTTTTACTGTTAGCGCCCAAACTCGGCCAAAAAATGCCGATTTGTGATCACAGCGCCAAAAACTGTGATCACAAAATAAAAATTGAGGGCCGTGCTTTTGATTCCTTTTGTAAATTAAGGGAAAACCTTGCCGGGCGCGGGGCGGGCGGACAAAGAAAAACCGCCGCAGTCCAAACGGATGCGGCGGTTTTCAGAAGTTCAAGTGTCGCCGTGTTTAGGAAAGAGAATCGTCAATCGCCTTACACGCGTCCACCAGACCGTTCACAGCCTCAACAGATTTGTCGAACATCGCTTGTTCATCTTTGCTGAGCTTGATGTTGACGATGCGTTCAATGCCGCCTGCGCCGATGATTGTCGGAACGCCGACATACATGCCATTGAGGCCAAGCGCGCCATCGACGTAAGCCGCGCAAGGCAGTAGACGTTTCTGGTCTTTCAGATAAGCCTCTGCCATTTCGATGGCCGAGGTTGCGGGGGCGTAAAACGCGGAACCGGTTTTCAGCAGGCCGACGATTTCGGCGCCGCCATCACGGGTGCGTTGGATGATTGCGTCCAGCTTGTCCTGCGTGGTCCAGCCCATCTCTACGAGGTCTGGCAGTGGAATGCCGCCCACTGTCGAGTACCGGGACAGCGGAACCATCGTGTCGCCATGTCCGCCAAGTACAAAAGCTGTGACGTCTTTCATCGACACATCAAATTCGACGGACAGGAAGTGACGGAAGCGAGCAGAATCCAGAACGCCGGCCATGCCGACGACTTTTTCATGAGGCAGTCCGGAAAATTCGCGCAACGCCCAGACCATCGCGTCCAGCGGGTTGGTGATGCAGATGACGAATGCGTTTGGCGCGTGGGTTTTGATCCCCTCGCCAACGGATTTCATAACTTTGAGGTTGATGCCCAACAGGTCATCCCGGCTCATCCCCGGTTTGCGCGCAACGCCCGCAGTTACAATACACACGTCAGCGCCGGCAATGTCTTCGTAGCTTGTTGTGCCGGACATGGCAGCGTCGAACCCTTCCGAGGGTCCTGCTTCTGCGATGTCGAGCGCTTTGCCCTGAGGTACACCATCGGCGATGTCAAACAATACAACGTCACCAAGTTCTTTAAGTGCGGCAAGGTGGGCGAGCGTGCCGCCGATTTGCCCGGAACCGATAAGAGCGATTTTAGGTCTGGCCATCTTGAAGTCTCCGTCCGAGTTGTTGTTGGGAGGCTGCGTAGCCATTCATTGCGATGGGCGCAAGGGTGCCGCGTTGCAGCATGGGGTTCAGTTTCCGCTTTTAGCCAAGAGTGTTAGCGCTATAAGTATACGCATTCCAAAAGAATATGGGGCATTTGGCATCAATGTTATTTGATATGACTTTTTTCGCCGTGGCGATCCCGGCTGTGCTGTTTGCCGGAATTTCCAAAGGTGGATTCGGATCTGGTGGGGCGTTTGCGGCAACGCCTTTGTTGGCGTTGATTCTGGAGCCAGCGCAGGCCGTGGGTATGATGTTACCGCTGCTGACCTTGATGGATTTCGGCGCGCTAAAGCCCTATTGGAAAAAATGGGACGCAGCCGCCACACGTGCGCTGATCATCGGATCCATTGTCGGAATCGGTGTTGGGGCTTTGTTGTTCAAGCACACCGATCCTTTGGTGTTCAAGTTTTTGATCGGGGTTGTGGCTGTGGGATTTGTGTTGTTTCAGCTGGCCCGGTCGCGCCGGATGATCCGCCCGGCGGCGGCGCCGATGTCTGATCGCGCGGGGTTGGTGGCAGGGGCCATTGCCGGGTTCACCAGTTTCATCAGCCATGCAGGCGGCCCGCCAGCGGCGGTGTATCTGCTGTCGCGCAAGCTGACCAAGACAGAGTTTCAGGCCACGACCGTTATCGTGTTCTGGGCCATCAACCTGATGAAATTCCCGCCCTATTTCAGCCTTGGCATCTTCAGTAAAGACACGTTCACTGCGGATTTGTTCCTAGCACCTTTCGCGCTGGCTGGCGTGTATCTTGGGGTCTATTTTCACAAGATCATCCCTGAAAAAGCGTTTTTTGGGCTGACCTATGTGTTGCTGTTGATCACGGGATCAAAGCTGATTTGGGATTCACTGGTCTAAGCGTCCTGACCTTTAGCGCGGTTCTGATCTGCGCGGTTTTCAAAGCTTTGCCCAGAGGCGACAAGGCATGTCGTGCCGTTTGGCAAGGTCGCGATGATGGTCCAGCTGCCATTGGCGTCAGAGGCGTAGGTTTCCACCAGCACATTGTTTGACCCCAGGCCAAAGGATTGGCGCGTTTCCCCATAGGTTGTTGTCAGCCGTTCGATGACCCGCTCCCTGGGGCCACAGCTGCGGGATTGCTGTGCAAACGCATGTTGCGTGGCCAAAAGCATGGCGCCGACGCCAAAGGACAAAACCAAGAGTTTCTGTTTCATTTTGTTTCCCCGAACCGTAAAGCTGCACTGGCGTCCCATTTGACGAAAAGCCCGGTGCATTGAGATTGGGAAAATAATCGCCCCTGAGACGCGAAAATATGGTTAACGTGCCGTGCGTGACGGCGTGAATGGTGTTAATATGTTGAAAAGATTAGGTTCTGAGCCGGGTTGGCTTTGAAAATTTGTTTGTGATTTGGGGGGCTCATGCCCCTGTTTCTAGAGGTAAGTTTCATGACTTTGGACACACGGCCCTTGCGATCGGTTTTATATGTACCGGCAACACATGCGCGGGCCATGGAAAAAGCCCGCGGGCTGAATGCGGATGTGGTTGTTCTGGATCTGGAAGACGCGGTTTTGCCGGACCAAAAAACGGCGGCTCGGGATGCGGTGCGGGTGGCGTTGACGCAAGGCGGTTTTGGCGCCTCTTTGGTCTTGGTTCGGGTGAACGGGCAGGACACGCCATGGGGCAAAGACGATATTGCGACGCTCGCGCGTGCCGAACTGGACGGGATCGTACTGCCTAAGGTCAATCGTCGGCGCGACATAGAGGCCGTAGCCTCTGCCTGTGATCATCCTTTGTGGGCAATGATTGAGACGCCTTTGGGGGTCCTGAAGGCAGGGCAGATTGCCGGGCACGGGCGGGTGGCTGGCTTGATCGTCGGGACAAATGATCTGTCTGCTGATCTGAAATGCACGCCTTCGGCCGATCGGCTGGCGCTTCGCACGAGCCTGCAAATGGTGGTTGTGGCGGCCCGGGCAAGGGGGGCTGTGTGCATTGATGGTGTCTTTAACGCGTTTCAGGACAGTGCCGGTTTTCAGGCAGAGTGTGAGCAGGGGCGCGGTTTTGGGTTTGACGGCAAATCCGTGATTCATCCGTCGCAAATCGCGTTGGCGAATTCGGTTTTCGCCCCCACACAGGCAGAGCTGGACCTCGCGCAGCGTCAGATTGATGCATTTGCCCAAGCCGAACAGGCCGGACAAGCCATTGCGGTGCTGGACGGTCATATTGTAGAGAACCTGCATGTTGCGGCCGCACGGGCGCTTTTGGCGCGGCACAGTCAAATACAACAGCAGGAGAGTTGAATGATCTGGATCGTCTTAGGGGTGCTGCTGTGGGGCGGCGCGCATTTCTTTAAGCGGATCGCGCCAGAGGCTCGGGCCAATATGGGCAACGCAGGCAAAGGCGTTGTGGCCCTTGGCTCTATTGTCGGTATCGTGTTGATGGTGATCGGGTATCGCAGCAGCGATTACATTCCGTTGTGGGATCTTGGGCCGGCGGCCATGTCGATCAACAACAGCATGATGGTGATCGCCGTTGTCCTGTTTGGTGTTGGGTCATCCAAAAGCCGTTTGCGCGGCAAGTTGCGTCACCCCATGCTGACCGGTGTGATCATCTGGGCGATTGCGCATTTGTTGGTGAATGGCGATGTGGCGTCCCTGTTGTTGTTCGGCGGAATGGGGCTGTGGGCGCTGGTGTCTATCGTTCTGATCAACCGCGCTGAACCGGTGCCAGAGCCGTTTACCGGTGGTTCGGCAGCGGGGGACATCCGATTGTTCCTGATTTGCATCGCGGTCTTTGTTGTGATTGCGGCCATCCACACATGGCTTGGCTACTGGCCGTTCCCGGGGTGAGGCGATGAAAGCGTATAGATTGCTGACAGAAGAAGACACATCCGCCTTTTGCCACAAAGTGACAGAGGCCTTGTCCAAGGGCTGGGTGCTATATGGCGATCCCGCCTATGCTTTTGATGCGGCCACGGGAAAAATGCGCTGTGCGCAAGCGGTGACCAAGGATGCAGAGGGTGAATATTCACCAGATGTAAAATTGGGCCAGTTATGAACCGGAGCGCCTGTGTTTGTTCCGGTTGGAACGGATAATTTTGAAACTGTTTGCGCTAATGTCTTGTGACCCACATAAAAAGTTCGGTATCACGTGCACAAGAGCTTGCGAAACCGCCTGTCCAGAAGGATCCAGATATGGCTGATGTGAACCGGGGCAAACGGCCACTTTCCCC
This sequence comes from Marinosulfonomonas sp., assembly GCA_051251595.1. Classification (GTDB taxonomy): domain Bacteria; phylum Pseudomonadota; class Alphaproteobacteria; order Rhodobacterales; family Rhodobacteraceae; genus NORP110. The sequence goes on along the minus strand of JBPOFA010000009.1, from coordinate 175,683 downwards.
CCATTTGACGATTTATCGACCGCAACTTACCTCTGCGACATCCATCATCAACCGGGTCACCGGCATTTCCTTGTTGGGGGGCGGCGTATTGTTCATCGCCTGGTTGTTGTCTGGGGCGATCTCTGCGGAAAGCTATGCGACCGTAAATTGGCTGATGACCAGTTGGATCGGTGATCTGGTGATGCTGCTGTCGCTTTGGGCGCTTTGGTATCACACGCTGGCAGGGCTGCGTCATCTCTACTGGGATTCTGGTCGCGGGATGGAGCTGGACGTCGCGGAAAAGCTTGGCTGGGCGGTGATTGGCGGCTCTGTTGTCCTGACGGTTCTGACCGTCATCGTCATTTAGGGGGCGTTGAACATGCAATATCTTACAGATCGTAAACGCGCTGTCGGCATGGGCTCTGCCCGGATGGGGACGCAGAACCACTGGTTCATGACCGTCAGTTCCGTTGGCTTGCTGATTTTGGTTCCACTGTTCGTGCTGACCTTTGGGTCAACCCTTGGGTCCAGCCATGCGGAAATGGTGGCCTATTATGCGCGCCCCTTCCCGGCCATTGTCGCCGCGCTGACCATCGTTGTTGGGTTCCTGCATTTCAAGGCAGGCATCCGGATGGTGATCGAAGACTACGTGCACGGAACCCTGCGCGAGATACTGATTATTCTGTCGATATGCGGCAGCTATACCGCGATTGCAGTCGGGCTGTTCGCCCTTGTGAAAATCGCGCTTTAAGGAAGAGCTGACATGGCGGCATATGAATACGAAACGCACGACTATGATGTTGTGGTTGTTGGGGCTGGCGGCGCTGGATTGCGGGCCACGCTTGGGATGGCGGAACAGGGGCTGCGCACGGCCTGTGTGACCAAGGTTTTCCCGACACGGTCGCACACTGTTGCGGCGCAGGGCGGCATTGCGGCGTCCCTTTCCAACATGGGCCCGGACCACTGGCAGTGGCACATGTACGATACGATCAAAGGATCGGATTGGCTGGGCGATATGGACGCGATGGAATATCTGTCGCGCGAAGCCCCCAAGGCTGTGTATGAGCTGGAACATTACGGTGTACCATTCTCGCGCACCGAAGAAGGCAAGATTTATCAGCGCCCCTTTGGCGGGCACACGACAGAATTTGGCGAAGGCCCCCCCGTGCAGCGCACCTGTGCCGCCGCAGACCGGACCGGCCACGCGATCTTGCACACGCTGTATGGCCAGTCGCTGAAGAACAACGCTGAGTTTTACATCGAGTATTTTGCGATTGACCTGATCATGGCCGAAGATGGCACATGTCAGGGTGTTCTGGCCTGGAAGCTGGATGACGGCACATTGCATGTGTTCAACGCCAAGATGACCGTTCTGGCCACAGGTGGCTATGGCCGGGCCTATTTCAGCGCGACCTCTGCCCACACCTGTACCGGTGATGGCGGCGGTATGGTGGCGCGGGCGGGGTTGCCCTTGCAGGATATGGAATTCGTGCAATTCCACCCGACCGGAATTTACGGCGCTGGGTGCTTGATCACCGAAGGCGCGCGCGGCGAAGGCGGCTATCTGACCAATTCAGAAGGGGAGCGTTTCATGGAACGCTATGCCCCGACCTACAAGGATCTGGCGTCGCGCGACGTGGTCTCGCGCTGCATGACGATGGAAATCCGCGAAGGGCGTGGGGTAGGGGCCAATGGCGATCACATCCATTTGCACCTGAACCACCTGCCACCAGAAACGCTGGCCCTGCGCTTGCCGGGCATTTCTGAAAGCGCGCGCATCTTTGCCGGCGTGGACCTGACGAAAGAGCCGATCCCGGTTCTGCCGACGGTGCATTACAACATGGGCGGTATCCCGACGAATTACTGGGGCGAAGTCCTGAACCCAACCGCAAAGGATCATGACCGGGTGACACCGGGCCTGATGGCTGTGGGTGAGGCGGGGTGTGCCTCTGTCCACGGGGCGAACCGTTTGGGGTCCAATTCGCTGATCGACCTTGTCGTCTTTGGCCGCGCCGCCGCCATTCGTGCGGCTGAAGTCGTGGATGCCAAGGCCCCGAACCCAGAGCTGAACCAGGCGTCGATTGACGCAGGTTTGGATCGGTTTGACCATTTCCGCCACGCCAGCGGCGCCGTTCCAACCGCAGAGCTGCGCTTGGAAATGCAGAAAACCATGCAGGATGATGCTGCGGTGTTCCGCACGGACAAGACCCTGGCCGAGGGCTGCAAAAAGATGGAAGCCGTTGCGGCCAAGCTGGACGATATCCACGTTACCGACCGGTCCCTGATCTGGAACAGCGATCTGATGGAAACGCTGGAGCTGGCCAATCTGATGCCAAACGCGCTTGCGACCATTGTTGGCGCTGAGGCCCGCAAGGAAAGCCGCGGGGCCCACGCCCATGAAGATTACCCGGATCGTGACGACAAAGAGTGGCGCAAGCACACCCTTGCCACGGTGACGGGCAACAAGGTTAAACTCACCTATCGCAACGTCCATATGGTTCCGCTGACACCTGAAAAAGACGGCGGGATTGCAGTGAAAAAGATTGCTCCGAAGAAACGGGTCTATTGATGGCAACCGCAAAGGCTTGCGGCACTATGCCAGAGCCGCGACGCGAAATTTTAACAGCTGATCTGAAGGTCGAATAAGATGGTTGAACTGACGCTCCCGAAAAACAGCCGTATCCGGACGGGCAAGACATGGCCCAAGCCCGAGGGTGCCACCAATCTGCGCAAGTTCAGCATTTATCGCTGGTGCGAGGAAGATGGCGAAAATCCACGCGTGGACGTTTATTTCGTTGATATGGACAGCTGCGGACCGATGGTACTGGATGCGCTGATCAAGATCAAAAGTGAGATTGACCCAACACTGACCTTCCGGCGGTCTTGTCGCGAGGGGATCTGCGGATCTTGCGCGATGAACATTGACGGTATCAACACGCTGGCCTGCATCTACGGCATGGATGAGATCAAGGGCGACGTGAAAATCTATCCGTTGCCCCACATGCCTGTGGTGCGTGATCTGATCCCAGACCTGACCCATTTTTACGCGCAGCATGCCTCTATCATGCCGTGGCTGGAAACCAAGACGAACCGTCCCGCCAAGGAATGGCGTCAGTCGATCGAAGACCGCAAGAAATTGGATGGTCTTTATGAATGCGTGATGTGCGCCAGCTGTTCCACGTCTTGCCCCAGCTATTGGTGGAATGGCGACAAGTATCTTGGGCCAGCGGCCTTGCTGCACGCCTATCGCTGGATCATCGATTCCCGGGATGAGGCAACGGGCGAGCGGCTGGACGAGCTGGAAGATCCGTTCAAGCTATATCGTTGCCACACGATCATGAACTGCACCAAGACCTGTCCAAAGGGGCTGAACCCGGCCAAGGCGATTGGGGCCATCAAACAGATGATGGTGGAGCGGACGGTTTAAGGGCGTCCATTCCCGGTGCTAGGCCATTTAGCGTCAATCTGACGTGACAAACTGTTGGGTGACGGTTGGCTCGTCCTAGCCTTGATTCAGCGAATCCGTGACCCGTTGCAGGAGGGCCAGGAACTGTATTTGTTCCTGGTCGGACAGGCATGTCATCGCCAAATCATTTGTTTCTTTGGCGGCGGCAAAGGCGGCGTCTTTGATCTGATGTGCCTTGTCGGTCAGATGGATTGTCCGCGCCCTTGAATCGGCAGGGTGATCTTTTCGAACAATCAGCCCATCCCGTTCCATGCGCGTCAGCGTATTGGCCAGCGTTGCCTGTTCCACCGAGAATTTTTTCAGAATTTCCTTTTGGGTGATCCCGTCGCGTTCCCACAGAACGACCAAAGGCCCGAATTGCCCCGGGGCCAAGCCAAGCGGGGCCAGACGCTTGTGCAGTTCAGCGGATAGCTGTCGTGACAAGAGATTGGCGAAATACCCGGCAGAGCTCATACGATCAAATTTCATTCTTTCATTTTTACTATTGATAGCATGCTATGCAATAATATATAGCGCGCTATGTAAATATGGCTGTGCGTATGGAAAGGAAAAAACATGAAACAGATTTTTGGTGCCGCAACAGGTTTGGCTTTGGCCGTTTCACCGATCGTTGCTTTTGCAGAAACAACACCGGGCAAAGAGCTGGCCCAACAGATTTTTGGTTCAATCGAAACCAATGCGGACGGTGCCGTTGACCTTAAGGGGTTCTCGCAGATCGGTGACGATATCTTTGTCTCGATGGATGCGAATGATGATGGCTCGATTTCCTTCGAAGAATTTTCATCCTGGGATCTTGGGTTTGACTACATCGCCGAGGAAGATGGCAAATTGCCGGCCTTCAATACGGCGAAAAGGATCGTGTTTTCGTATTGGGATTGGAATGGCGATAAAGAAATCAGCCACGAAGAATACTCGAAATCGGTCGAATTGGATTTCCATCGTGCCGATGCCAATGGCGATGCGGCCCTGACCGAGGATGAATTCCTACAGGGCTACATCGTCAACCTTGCCTACCGCGCCGCGCTTACCGGGGCGTAATGCAAAGGGCAGGCGATGCGTAAGCCTGCGCATCGCCCATTGCGTTTCGCCTGTCTCAGGCAAAAGCCGCGTCCAGCGCGATTTCGACCATTTCGCCAAAGCTGCGTTCGCGTTCCTCGCTTGGCAGGGCCTCGCCGGTGATCAGGTGGTCGCTGACGGTCAAAACGGCAAGGGCGCGTCGCCCATAGCGGGCGGCGAGTGTGTAAAGCTCTGCTGCTTCCATTTCGACGCCCAAAATCCCGTGCCGGATCATTTCGCCTGTCAGGTCGGGGCGTTCGTCATAGAACGTGTCAGAGGAATAAATGCCGCCCACATGGATACCAGCATCTTTGCTTTCGGCGGCATGATAGGCTTTGTGCAGCAGGTCGAAATCGGCGGTCGGCGCGTAGTTCAGCTCGCGCATGATGCCGCGCGACGGGGTGGATACGGATGTGGCCGTGGTGGCCAGGATAACATCGCGCAGTTTGACCTTGTCCTGCATGCCGCCACAGGACCCGATGCGGATCAGGGTCTGCGCGTCATAGTCTTTGATCAATTCATTCACATAGATCGAAAGCGAAGGCATCCCCATGCCAGAGCCCTGAATGGTGACGTCATTGCCCTTATACTGGCCCGTAAACCCCAGCATCCCGCGCACTTCATTCACCAGACGCACGTTTTCCAGAAAGGTCTCGGCGGCCCATTTGGCGCGATAGGGATCGCCGGGCAACAGAACGGTTTGGGCGATGTCGCCGGGCTTTGCGCCGATATGGACGGTCATGAGAGTGCCTTTCGTTAAAGAGCGTTTTAGAGAAGCGAGACTACAACACTCCCGGCCTTGTGGCCAGTTTCCACGCGCGCATGGGCTTTGGCAATGTCGGCAAAATCATAGGTGCTGTCGATCAAAGGGGTCAGCCTGCCTTCTGATGCCATTGCCCCAAGGGTCGCCACGTCTTCGGGGCGTTCCTTGGCGATGCCTGCGATGGCTGTGTGGCCGCTGCCCTTGGGCGGGCGCCCAAACCCCAGATTTTGCCAGAGCGAGGCCAACAACAACAGGACACGGCCGTTTGGGTTCAACAGATGCGCGACATCGCGATAGGCAATTGTGCCCGTTGTATCCAAAATGATGTCATAGCGATCGGTGCCCTGCAGAAAATTTTGCTGTTTATAGTCAAGGACCCGGTCCGCCCCCAAAGCACGCACCCGTTCCACATTCGCCGTGCCGGTTATACCGGTCACCTGCGCGCCGAAATATTTGGCAACTTGAACGGCCGTTGACCCGACCCCGCCAGAGGCGCTGAGGATCAACACCTGTTCCCCTGATGCCAGATTGGCCTTGTATTTCAGGAAATCGAGCGCGGTCATTCCGCCAAAGGGGATCGCCGCGGCTTGGTCAAAGGTCAGGTTCGTGGGCTTCGGGGCGATCAGCCCGTTCGCCTTTACGGCCAGGTATTCCGCATGTGCGCCAAGCTTCATACCGGTAGAGCCAAAGACCTCATCGCCCGGTTTGAACGTGGTTACCTGTGCGCCAACGGCCTCGACCACGCCTGCAAAATCTGACCCCAGGATCTTTTGGCGCGGACCGAACAGCCCGAAGGCGGGGCGCCCAAAAAGCGCAAACCCGGCGGGCATGGCAAGGCTGCGGGCCCGCCAATCTGCGGTGGATACGGTGGTGGCATGGACGCGGATCAAAACCTGATCCGGCTTTGGTGTTGGTTTGGCGACGTCCGTCACCTGAACCACGTCGGGACCGCCATAGGTCTGGTAGGTTGCTGCCTTCATCATTTGGGTCATTGCGAGTCCTCATGCTGTAACTGGTGACGCAAGAGATCGGGTTGAGGTCACACACGAAACCTAACCGGGACCGCCGGTTCTGTCAGGGCTTTCTTTTCAACATGTGCCCTTGATCGGCGCCCGCAGGGGCGACGTGGGCAAAGGCCCAATTTCTTTGCCAGACTCCGGTCAGCGCCGCTTGGAATTTCATCGAATCAGCCTAGATTAACGGCGTTCGTTGACGTTAGCTTTGGATTTACGCTTGCCGCAATTTCTGTCACTGTCTGCCGATGTTTAGCACCGTTGAACTGCCGCTTTGGCTGTTGATCCTGATCCTGGCATTTGCGGCCGTCACGGCGCTGTCGCATTTTTTGTTGCCGTCCGTTCGCTGGTTCTTTCGCCGCCGGATGGAGCGGGTCGTTGCCCAGTTGAATGAGCGGTTAGAGCGGCCCATTGAACCGTTCAAGCTATTGCGCCGCCAGGACATGATCCAACGGTTGATTTACGATCCTGCCGTGGTTGAAGCTGTGGCTGCCGATGCGGCGGAGACTGGCGTGCGAGAGGACGTTTCCTTTCAAAAGGCCCGCCGCTACGCGCGCGAAATTGTGCCGTCTTTTAGTGCGACAGCCTATTTCGGGTTCGCCATCCGGGCGGCCAAAATCTTTAGCCGTGCCTTTTACCGTGTCCATCTGGGCAAGATGGAACCTGCGGTCAGCGAAGCCATCGCGTCAGATGCGACCGTGGTCTTTGTCATGAACCACCGGTCGAACATGGATTACGTTCTGGTGACCTATCTGGCGGCGGAACGCTCTGCCTTGTCTTACGCTGTGGGGGAATGGGCCCATGTCTGGCCGCTGTCCCGTTTGATCCGCGCCATGGGCGCCTATTTCATCCGTCGCAGATCCCACAACCCTTTATACCGTCGTGTGCTGTCCCGCTACGTCCAGATGGCAACGCGGGCCGGGGTTGCGCAGGCGGTTTTTCCAGAGGGCGCGTTAAGCCTCACGGGCCGGGTGGGAGAGCCCAAGTTGGGTTTGCTTAGTTATATCGTGAATGATTTTGACCCGGACTTTGGGCGTGACGTTGTGTTCGTGCCTGTGGCGCTGAACTATGACCGGGTGATCGAGGATCGCGTGCTTTTATCGACCAGCAAAGGCAAGGTGCGAAAGTTCAAGTTCAGGTGGCGCGACGCCTTTCGCTATGTGGTCAAGCATCTATACCAGCGGGCCACGGGCCGGTTTGTTCAATTCGGAAATGCCGCAGTCGGTTTCGGAGAGCCGTTGTCGCTTGCAGCCTTTGTCGACGGGAAAACCGGCGACCAGACAAAGGCGATCGGGCGCGCCTTGATGACCCGGATTAAGACGGCGGTGCCGGCCTTGCCGGTGCCGATGGTCTCACATTGCGTGCTGACCAGGGATGCACCCTTGTCCCGTCAGGACCTGGTGCAAGAGGTTTTGGATTTAAGTGAAGTTCTAAGACGTCAGGGCTCTTGCGTTACTTTTTCTGGTGAAGCCGCCGAAAAAGAGACCGAGGGGGCAATCAACCATTTGTTGATGCGTCAGGTTCTTCGTGAATCTGAAAATGGCATAAGCGTCGTGGAAGATCAGGTGCATCTGTTGACCTATTATGCAGAGGCCATTGGCCAACTCTTAAAAACCAGCGAATCCGGTCAAGAGTGATTCGGGGTTGGGGCTGATCTGTCCGCTGCCAATCGCAAAATGCGAAAAATTTTTTGCACAGAAATGACGGATTTTTAGGCGTCTATTTCAAAAACTATTAAATTCAATGCTTTATATGCACGGAATCCCCCGTTTTTGGGGAATACAAATCTGCGAATTCAAAAAAAACAAAAATACATGTTAAAGTTGTGCTTACCTTCTGTTAACCAATCTTAAAGAGAATAAAAGATGGCAAATGACTGGATAATTGACGTAATTGCGGATCTGAAAACCTATGCCGAAACGAATGGGTTATCCGAACTCGCAGGTCAGCTTGGGGATGCAACGCTGATCGCCGCAACTGAAATTGCGTCAGAGAAGGATAGGGCGCCAGAAATGGCGAATTGGGAAGTTGGGAACACTGAGCCAATGTATAGACCGCTTGCAGAACGCGAAAGCGCTTGAAGACCTGCAGGCGACGACGGAAATTTTATGCAAAGACTACGGCATCGAACATGTCGTATATCACTGGGTCAACAGTGTTGGCGAACGATTTGGGGCAGGGACCTACAGTTCTGAGTGGGTCGACCGCTACCTAGAGATGGACTACCTAAAGATGGACCCCGTCATCTTTGGGTGCTTTCAAAGCTTTCATCCAATTGAATGGAAGCAGCTTGATTGGACGACGAAGGCCGCTAAGGCTTTCTTGATGGATGCGATCGAATACGGGGTCGGCAATCAGGGCTATTCAATCCCGATTCGAGGCCCGCAGGGGCAGTTCGCGTTGTTCACAGTGAATGACAATACTGACGATGCCGCGTGGGGCAGGTTCATCGACAAAAATGCGCGCGATTTGATTATAATTGCGCATGAATTCAACAAAAAGGCTTTGGAGTTTGAAGCCGACGCTGTCGGCCCAATGCCCCCGACGCTTTCGCCCAGAGAATTAAGCGCCATGTCATATCTGGCCAAAGGCTTTAGCAGGGCGCAAGCCGCTGTAGAACTTAACATTTCTGAACATACATTGAGGGTCTATATCGAATCCGCGCGTCACAAGCTTGGCGCTCTCAACACGACCCATGCTGTTGCGCGGGCGATGAAAGCGGGGCTAATCGTGGTGTGAGCTCCGGGGCAGATTCACCTTTCGTGAACCATTTTTGCACGGTGTGCTAGCAGGTCAGTAACCATTGGCTGGTTAACCTTTCGACATCTCGGAAGGACAGGAGCCGCCCAATGCTACGCTATATCTATGGCAAGGACCTTGCCAAATACCCCCTATTGCAACGAACCATGTTTCGCGACCGCGCCCATCAGTTTTCGACGCGTCTTAAATGGGATGTGTCGGTCGATGCCGCCGGCGAAGAGCGTGATGAGTACGACGCGATGAATCCGCTTTATGCGATTTGGGAAAACGTCGACGGAACCCATGGCGGTTCAATGCGCTTTTTGCCAACGGTTGGGCCAAACATGGTTCAGGATCACTTTTCCCATTTGACCGACGGCGTGCGGATTGAAAGCCCGCTGATCTGGGAATGCACGCGGTTTTGCCTTACCCCGAATGCGGAAAGGGTTGTTTCTGCCGCGCTGGTTCTGGCGGCTGGCGAAATCATGGAAAATTTCTATCTGTCGCATTTCATCGGTGTATTTGACCCCAGAATGGAACGGATCTATCGCATCTTTGGTGTAGACCCTGACGTGATTGGAACGGATGGTGAAGGCGATCAGCGCATCGGTGTCGGTCTGTGGGAAATGAAACCAGACGCGTGGTCGGGGGTTTTGCGCAAAGCTGGCGTCACCCGGGATATGTCGCGAAAATGGTTCGACGCCTCTTTTGGGCATCGCGCAGTTGGGTATGCAAATGTCGCCTAGAATTTTCACCTGAGGCCCCAAACCTTCTGGTCACCACCAGCGCCGGGTAGTAGAGTCTTCCCATGGGCGTCCCAGTCTTTCAATTCTCTGATGATCAGGCTGAGGCCTACGACCGCGTTTCGGACATTCTGCGCGGCGCTGGTATAGATCTGGAAGAAAGTATTTTGACGCCCGCGGCAGAGTCGCGGGACGATGTGGTTGCGATTATCGGCAAGGCCGGGTCGGGCAAGACCATGCTGCTGGCGCGTCTATATGAGGCGATGCAGGAATGCGGCGTCGACATCATTTCCGGTGATTACGAGGGGCGCAAACGCAAGGATAAGCGCACCCTGGCCATTCTTGCGCCGACCAACAAGGCGGCCAGCGTTCTGCGGATGCAAGGGGTGCCCGCAACGACAATTCACCGCATTCTCTACACGCCGGTCTATGATCCCGAATATGAAAAAGTCGCCGAATGGCTGGCCGGAAGTGCTGACCGGCCAGAGATTGAGGGCCTGACCGACGTTGCGTTGGATCGGGCGTTTGCCTTTTTCCAGACCAACAAATCCATCCCCGGAGCATTGGCTGCAGCGGGCCTGCGGGGGTCAGATTTCATCACCGGTTGGAAACGCCGTGAGGACCCGCTGGATATTGGGTTCGTCGATGAAAGCTCTATGCTGGATGACAAGCAATTCAATGATCTAAAGGACATCTTTCCAACCCTGCTGTTGCTGGGCGACCCGGCCCAGCTGGCGCCGGTCAACCAATCTGGCGCGATGGTTTTTGAAAAGCTGCCCAAGGGCAGAATCCTGGAATTGAACCGAATTCACCGTCAGCAAAATGACAATCCAATTCTGGATTTGGCGCATGCCCTTTCCGACGAAACCCTGGATTTCACCACGTTTGAGCGGATGGTCGAAGACGCCGCCCAAAAGGATGACCGGGTTGTCATGGCACAGCGGGTTGAATCGGATCTGATGGCGCGTTCGCCGGTTTTGGTCTGGCGCAACGTGACGCGGGTTCGTTTGATCCAAGCGTTCCGCGCGTCTTTCGCGGCCCCGCTGGACGAACTTTTGCCTGGGGAGCCGCTGATTTGCGACGGGATTGAGCTGCCGCTGAAACATCGGAAACGGCGAATTGATCTAGAGGCTCGCGGCCTGATCAAGGGGGCTCAGGTGGTTTATCTGGGGCCCGGACGCAAGCCGGGGTTCTCTCGTATTCATGTGCTGGGCGCGGAAGACCCACAGGTCTCTGCGGCATCGATCGTGAAGATTGAATTGCCGGATGAAGAAGAACCTTTCATTCCATTTGCAGCCCGCATGGGCGCAACCTTTTTGCACGGCGCTGCCGTGACGATCCACAAGGCCCAGGGCAGCCAGTGGCCCGACGTGCAGGTCTTTGCCCCTGATATCTGGGCGGCCAGCCGGGCTGGGCGGATGGAGGCGGGCATCCCGCTGTGGAAGCGGTTGACCTATGTGGCCATCACCAGGGCACAGAACCGGTTGCTTTGGGTGACACGCAACAGATTGGCCCGGCCTACCGGCCCGTTATCGGTGGATGACTTACAAGCCGCGCCAGCTGAATTTACGTTGACGTCAGAGGAGGAGACGACATGACACAATCAATTATCGTGACCGGGGCCAGCGCAGGTATTGGCCGCGCGACGGCAGAGACGTTTTTGAAAAAGGGCTGGAATGTCGGCCTTGTTGCACGACGGCCAGAACCGCTGGAAGAGTTCGCCAGCCAATACGAAAACGCGACAGCCTTGCCCGCCGACGTGACGGATGTTGCATCTGTGGATGCTGCATTTGACAGCTTTGCCGCCAAGACGGGCCGGATTGACGCGATTTTCAACAATGCAGGGCGCAGTGCGCCCGCCCAAACCATCGACGAAATTGACCCAGAATTGTGGCAGGCGGTTGTGGATGTGAACCTGACGGGCATGTTCCTATGTGCCCGCGCAGCGTTCCGGCATATGCGCCATCAGGACCCGCAAGGCGGGCGTATCATCAACAACGGTTCTATCTCTGCCACCTTGCCGCGTCCGGGGTCGGTGCCCTACACGGCCACGAAACATGGCGTATCTGGGCTGACCAAGACGATTTCCCTGGACGGACGTTTGTACAACATCGCCTGCGGACAAATCGACATCGGCAATGCGCTGACCGAAATGACAGCGCGGATGTCAGGTGGCGTTCCGCAAGCCGATTGGTCCATGAAAGAAGAACCGACGATGGATGTGCAAAATGTTGCGGATTCCGTCTATCACATGGCCAGTTTGCCGTTGGATGCCAATGTTCAAACGATCACGGTCATGGCAACGAAAATGCCGTTTATCGGGCGCGGCTAGCCGCGAAGCAGGCGGAAAATCGTCGAGGCGCCCCAACCGGCCGTCACGGCGATGAAAAGCGACAAAAGCCCATACAAAAGTGGCTGTTCATGCGCGAGCCTGTACAGCCACCGTTCCAGGCCAACTTTTCGGACATCAATGGACGTTTCCAGCTTGTCCACGACATTGCCGTTGCGCGTCAGAAAGATGCGTGCGGTGTAGGTGCCTTCGGTCAGGTTGGCCGGAAGGGCTACGGATGTGCGGAACAGCGTTTGTTCCGTGACGATCACGGATTCTGGGGACAATTGGTAAAGGCGGTTCTTGGTTCTGATGCGGATCAATGCCTCGGTAAAGGATTCAGGGTCTTTTACATCCGCCGGGGCGCCAACAGAGCGGATCGCGCGCGGTGTTGAAATCTTATAGCGCAAGTCTTCGGTCGCCGTCAGAATGTCGTAAAGCGGTGCGCTGGTGGCCACGGCATAAAGGCTGGGGGCCACGTCGATTGTCACAGCCTCGCTGTTCAGCCAAATCCCAAAATGTTTGGATTTTTTGCGGACGGTAGCTTTTGTCGCTGGTCCGGCCACCGTTATGATAATGCCCAAGCGCCCAGTGTCCGGGGCAGGGGCATCCCGTTTGACTGCGCCAAAGATCAAAATCTCTGAGCCGTCGAAATTCGCGGTGATCGACACGCGGTTATGGGACAGGCCCGCGACGACCTCTTCGGCCTTAAGAGGCAACGCGCAGAGCAGCAGGAAGGCGACAAGACGGATCATAGGTGGCTGGCCTCATCAATAGAGAACAGCTCGCTTGGTTGCAGCAAAAGTTCCAGCGCCAGTTTTCCGCAGACCAGCAAGACCAGTAGGGCCAGCAGGATGCGCAGCTGTTCTGCCTTCATCCGCAGGCCGATCCGGGTGCCGACCTGTGCCCCGACAACACCGCCAAACAGCAAAAGCAACGCCAGCAGCATATCCACGGTGTAGTTGGTGGTCGCGTGCAACAGGGTGGTGAAGGCGGATACGAATATGATCTGGTAAAGCGATGTTCCCACGACAACCTTGGTGGGCATCCCAAGAATGTAGATCATCGCGGGCACCATGATAAAGCCGCCGCCAACCCCCATGATCGCAGCAAGGATGCCGACCAACAAGCCAACCACAAGCGGCGGGATCACAGAGGTGTAGAGACCAGAGGTGCGGAACTTCATCTTGAGCGGCAGATTATGCACCCAGTTATGGTGCTTGCGCGTCCGCGAGGTTGTGCCCTTGCGGCTTTTGTTGAGGGCACGCAGGCTCTCGACGAACATCAAGGCCCCGATGATCCCCAGAAAGACCACGTAGAAGATCTTGACCAACAGGTCGACCTGGCCCGCTTCTTTCAGAATGTTGAAGACCTGAACCCCGATCGCGGCACCAAACAGCCCGCCGACCAACAGGACGGTGCCCATCCTAAAATCAACGGTCTTTCGTCTGACATGCGCAAGCACGCCTGAAATCGAAGAGGCAACGATCTGGTTCGCCCCGGTGGCAACAGCAACGGCGGGGGGGATTCCGATGAAAAACAAGAGCGGCGTGATCAAAAAGCCGCCGCCAACGCCGAACATGCCAGACAGCATGCCAACGATGCCGCCCAATCCCAGCAAGAGAAAGGCGTTCACGGAAACTTCGGCAATGGGTAAATAAATTTGCATAGATTCGCCGGCTTGCTGCGACAGTATGGCGCGTCTCTATAACCAATAGGGTTTCAGGGATACTGTCAAACACTGCGACAAATCGGAGCGATTTGTTTTCCAACTGTGCTCCATGCGGAAACGTCTGATCTTACGACATAAAAATGAGGCGTCTCATGCGGGAAAATGCCCTTTGACGGCGCGTGGCGTCAAAAATCCTGCAAAAATCGGCGCAGAATTTTTTCCAGCTTTGCCGCACCCAAGGGGGCCATCGCTTTTGTATGCTCATGGCTGATGTTTTCGTCGCTCATTCCGGCGGCCATATTGGTGATCGCAGAGATGGCGGCGACGCGCATTTCCAAAAAGCGGGCAAGGATGACTTCGGGCACGGTCGACATGCCAACAGCATCGCCGCCCAGTGTTTTGATGGCCCGAATCTCGGCGGGGGTTTCAAAGGACGGCCCCGAATACCACGCATAGACCCCTTCTTTCAGCGCGATGTCCTGCGCGCTGGCGGCGGCCTTTAGCGCGTCCCGCAGGGCGGGGTCGTGGGCCTGGGTCATTGGAACAAACCGCGCATCGGACGGCTCGCCGATCAGAGGGTTTAGCCCTGAAAAATTGATGTGGTCGTTCAGCAGCATCAAATCGCCGGGGGGAACGTCGTCGCGCATGGAACCGGCGGCGTTGGTCAGGATCAATGCCTCTGCCCCCAGCAGCTTGAGCACTTCTAGTGGCAAACGCATGGCGTCGCCCCGGCCGCTTTCATAGTAATGCGCCCGCCCGCCGAACACAGCGACGCGGCAGCCTTCGAGGTCTCCAACCACCAGTTTGGGGTTATGGCCGGACACGCCTGCATGGGGAAAGCCCGGCAGCTCCGCATAATCAATCGCCGTGCCATCGACCGCATCGGCAAGATGGCCAAGGCCTGACCCAAGGATCAGGCCGATCCGCACGGGGGCGTCCCCCGCGCGGCTTTTGACCAGAGCGGCGAGGTCTTTAGCGTTCTTTGACATAAGGCTCACCGCTGGCTTTTGGTGGAATGGCCTTGCCCACAAAACCGGCCAGAATGACGACGGTCAGGATGTAAGGCAGGGCTTGGGTGAATTGCACCGGAATGGTGACCAACCCAAACACATCGATATTTGGATAAAGGTTCGAAATCGCTTCCAGCAGACCAAACAGCAGACACGCGCCCAAGGCATACCAAGGTCGCCAGTTGGCAAAGATCAGCGCGGCAAGCGCGATATAGCCCCGCCCCGCGGTCATTTCTTTGCCGAACCCGGCGGCCTGCGACGTTGAAAGGTAGGCCCCGGCAATGCCGCACAGGATGCCCGTGATGACCAGCGCCTGATAGCGCAGTTTGACCACCGAAATGCCAGCAGTGTCGACGGATGCGGGGTTTTCCCCCACAGCGCGCAGCCGCAGGCCAAAGCGCGTACGGTAAAGCACCCACCATGTCAGCGGGACGATCAGGAAGGCGATATAAACCAGCGGTTTGTGGCCGGAAATCAGGTCCGAATAGATCGGTCCCAGAACCGGTACATTCGCCACGGCATCCGCAAAGGGCAGGGTGATTTCGTGAAACCGGGCATCGCCAGACAGGGTCGGGGTTTGCCCGCCCTTTTTATACCAGGCATTGCCGATCACCACCGTTAACCCCGATGCGAGGAAGTTGATCGCAACCCCGGATATCAGCTGATTGCCGCGATAAGTGATAGAGGCCAACCCATGGATCATGGAAAAGACCAAAGACGCAGCGCAGCCTGCCAGAACGCCGACCCACGCATTGCCGGTTTCATAGGCCACGACGGCGGAAAAGAACGCCGCGATCAGCATTTTGCCTTCCAGCCCGATATCGACGATCCCGGCGCGTTCAGAAAACAAACCCGCCAGACAGGCCAGCAACAGAACCACCGACAGGCGGATCGACATGTCCAGGGTCAGGACCAGTTGTAAAAGGCTATCCATTATGTTTGCCCCTTCGCGCGTCGCAGGAACATGCGCTCAATCGGATCGCGCACCATATTGTCCAATGCGCCGGTGAAAAGAATGATGAGGGCCTGAATGACCAGAACGACCTCTTTGGAGATCGCGGGCATTTCCCACAACAGCTCAAACCCGCCTTGTGTCAGCATCCCGAACAACAGCGAGGCCAGCACGATTCCAAAGGGATGTGAACGCCCCATCAGGGCAACCGCGATGCCGACAAAACCGGCACCCTCTACGAATTCTTTGATCAGCCGTTCCTGTTCGCCCATGACCACATTGATCGCCAGCATGCCGGCCAGAGCACCGGAAATGACCATGGCGATGATCGTGATTTTAAAGGCCGAAATCCCCGCATATTTGGCCGCGCTTTCGCTTTGCCCAAAGGACCGGATTTCATAGCCCAGCCGCGTGCGCCAGATCAGCGCCCAGACAAGCACCGCGCAGATCAGCGCCAAGATAAAGCTAAAGTTCAGCGGTGCAGATTTCGAGAACGCGATGCCAAAGGGCTCAAGCATTTCATGGGCGGTTGGCAGATGGGTGCCGGGGCCGAACCCTTTGGATTCAGCGTTCTGAGACGCCGGATTTTTCAGGATCCCGTTCAGCAAATATCCCAACAGTGCAGCGCCAATAAAGTTGAACATGATCGTCGTGATAACGATATGGCTGCCGCGTTTGGCTTGCAGATAGGCAGGGATCGCGGCCCAAAGCGCGCCCATGGCACCAGCGCCAATAATCGCAAATGGAAGCGCAAGTATCCAATGGGGCCAATTGATTGCCAGCATCATCACGGCAACACCAATACCCGCCACAGCGGCCTGACCTTCGCCCCCAATATTGAACAGCCGCGCATGAAAGGCGACGGCGACGGCCAAACCGGTAAAGATATAGTTGGTCGCGTAGTAAAGCGTGTATCCAAGGCCTGATGTGGACCCTATGGATCCCTTGATCATGTAATAAATCGCGTCAAACGGATTTTGGCCGATGGCCAGAACAACCAGCCCGGCGGCGATGAATGCTAGAATAAGGTTGATAAAGGGCACCAGAAAGACATCGGCCCATTTCGGCATTTTATCCATCAGGCGGCTTCCCCTCTGTCGGTAATGCCGGCCATTAACAGCCCCAGATCTTTTTCATCCGTTTCGGACGGGGCGCGTTCGCCCATGATCTGACCATCAAACATTACGGCGATCCGGTCGGACAGGGACATGATTTCGTCCAGCTCGACACTGACAAGCAAAATCGCTTTGCCCTGATCCCGCAATTCAACGATTTGCTGGTGGATGAATTCAATTGCACCGATATCGACACCGCGCGTCGGTTGACCGATCAGCAATAGGTCCGGGTTGCGTTCGATTTCACGCGCCAGCACGATTTTTTGCTGGTTGCCGCCGGAAAAGCTTTTGGCTTGTAGGTTCGGAATTGGCGGACGCACGTCAAAGCGTTCCATTTGCTTTTCGGTTTCGGCCCGCATGGCGGCATTGTCCATCAACAACCGGTTCTTTTGGTATTTCGGGTCGTGGTGATAGCCGAACGCGATGTTTTCCCAAGCGGCGAATTCCAGGATCAGCCCTTCGGTTTGTCGGTCTTCCGGAACATGGGCGATGCCACGTTCACGTCTGGATTGCCCGTCAGAGTAGCGTCCGGTCAGATCTATTTCTTTGCCGTTCAGGGAAATACGACCCGTGGCATTTTGATAGCCGCCCAGCACTTCCAGCAATTGCGACTGGCCGTTTCCGGCAACCCCGGCAATGCCCAGGATTTCACCCGCGCGGACCTCAAAAGAGATGCCTTTGACGCGCTCAACCTTGTCTTCATCGACGACCCGTAGGTCTTCGACTTTCAGCACCGTGTCGCCGGGCGTCGCTGGTTTCTTATCAACGCTCAGCAGAACTTTGCGGCCAACCATGCGTTCGGCCAGATCCTCAGGAGAGGTCTCTGCCGTTTTGACCGTGTCCAGCATTTCGCCGCGACGCATTACACTGACAGTGTCGGTGACATCCATAATCTCACGCAGTTTATGCGTGATCAGAATGACGGTTTTGCCTTCTTTTTTCAGATTGCGCAGAATTCGGAAAAGATGGTCAGCCTCTGCAGGGGTCAAAACCCCTGTGGGTTCGTCCAAGATAAGGATTTCTGCCTGTCGGTACAAAGCCTTGAGGATTTCGACCCGCTGGTGATGCCCGACCGAAAGGTCCTCCATCACGGCGTCTGGGTCGACGTTCAACTCATATTCTTCGGCCAGAGAGGTCAGAGTCGTTCTGGCCTTTGCCAGGGATTCGCGCAGCATCGGGCCGTCTTCGGCGCCCAGCACGACATTTTCCAGCACGGTAAAGGTCTCGACCAGTTTAAAATGTTGAAACACCATTCCGATGCCGGCGCCAATCGCGGCCTGACTGTCAGGAATGACTGTTGGTTTTCCGTTGATCAGAATTTCACCTGCATCCGCTTTGTAAAAGCCGTAGAGGATCGACATCAACGTGGACTTGCCCGCACCATTTTCGCCAATGATCCCGTGGATCGTTCCCTTGGCGACATTGATAGAGATGTCCTTGTTCGCCTGGACCGGGCCAAAGGCCTTGGATATCCCGCGAAGCTCGATGGCTGGGGCGACAGTTTCCTGTCGCCCCTCTTTGGTTGCCCCACTCATAAGGGAGCCCCTTACATGACCGGACAGGTGTTGTCGGTCCGGTAGTCGTGTACAGTGATTGATCCGTCGATGATGCCTGCTTTTGCAGCGTCAACGGCGGTCTTGATCTCATCAGTAAAGATCTCTGTGTTGTTTTCATCCAAGGCATAGTCAATGCCGCCGCTTGCGACGTTCATGACATAGTTGCCGGTTTCCAGGTTATCACCCTGTGAAAACGCTTCATAAACAGCATTGTCGACGCGCTTTAGCATGGATGTCAGAACCGAACCTGGGTGCAGGTAGTTCTGGTTGCTGTCCACACCGATGGAATAGATGCCTTCATCTGCCGCTGTTTGCAGAACACCAACACCGGTACCACCCGCTGCGGCATAAACCACGTCAGAACCCTGACCGATTTGAGCCTTGGTCAATTCAGCGCCTTTCACCGGGTCATTCCATGCAGCAGGTGTCGTGCCTGTCATGTTCTGAATTACGGTCGCATCAGGGTTTGTCGCTTTTACACCCTGCGCATAGCCACAGCCAAAGGCCTGGATCAACGGAATGTCCATGCCGCCAACAAAGCTGACTGTTCCAGTTTTGGACGCAAGAGCCGCTGCAACACCGACAAGGTAAGACCCTTCATGTTCGGCAAAACCAACGCCGCGCACGTTTGGCTGGTCAAGCCAGTTCACGTCGATCACGGCAAATTTTGTGTCTGGGTAGTCAGGGGCAACCGTATCCAATGGCGTTGCGAAACCAAACCCGGTCACAACGATTGGGTTGTTGCCTGCTTCAGCAAAACGGCGAAGCGCCTGTTCACGCTGAGCTTCTGATGTCAGCTCGATTTCACGAAAGCTGCCGCCGGTTTCTTCAGCCCAACGCGAGGCACCGGTAAAGGCTGCTTCGTTGAAAGATTTGTCGAATTTTCCGCCAAGGTCAAAGACGATCGCCGGATCGGCCATTGCTGCCGTTGCGCTGATGGCCAGCGTCGCTGTGGCACCCAAGAATTTGTGCA
Organism: Marinosulfonomonas sp.; assembly: GCA_051251595.1. Classification (GTDB taxonomy): domain Bacteria; phylum Pseudomonadota; class Alphaproteobacteria; order Rhodobacterales; family Rhodobacteraceae; genus NORP110. Next base: position 156,317 of record JBPOFA010000009.1, on the reverse strand, counting down.
TCAAGGTCATTGTAGTCTCCCGATTGTAAGTAGGACGCATCCGCCAATCTGGCCTATGCATCTGAAAATAGAAGATCCTTTCTGATCATTGTTGATTAAGCCCGGTGCGGGGCGAGGCGGTCAATAGCTATTTATCGTTTCGCAACGCCCAAATGGGAAATTGCCTGTGGATAACCCTATTGACCAAAGGTCACGCTGTCAGAGTGGCCCGTGACAACACGATTGCGTCTACTGCTGATCCGCCAGAGGTCGCGTAATAGTTTTTGCGTCGCCCGATTTCGTTGAACCCGGTTTTGGCGTAAAGCGCGCGGGCCGCTGTGTTGGTTTCGGCAACTTCCAGAAAACAGGATTCGGCCCCGCGCTGTGCCGCGGCTTTTAGAAAATCCGCCAACAACAGCGTTCCTCTGCCCTGTCCCTGCAGATCAGGGGCAATGGCGATTGTTAACAGCTCTATCTCGTCCAGAACAACGCGGCCGATGACAAAGCCAGACGGATCGCCACAGATGACAGATTTGGGATCCGAAAGGAGTGACGCAAATTCCTGCGCGCTCCACGGACGAGTAGAGGTAAAGCAGGCCGCATGCAGATCGGCCATCCTTTGTGGGTCAAAGGTCATCCAAGCAGGACCGGAGCCATATCTTTTGGTGGCGCCGCGTCCGCCGGGCGCACATAGACCGGCACGGGACGAGGATAAGGGGACGGGGATTCGCATAGCGCGCGCAGCCCCAATTTCCCGATGCGAACCGGTATGTCGGTCAGTTCGGTGGCCTGATGCGAGGCCCCCAAAGATGCAGCGATGTCCTGTGCCCGATACCCGATCACGCAAAGGTCTGGCGTTGCCAGATCCTGTGGTGGCTGTGCTGGATCAATCTGACAGGGCGCAGCAAAGGGAACGCCGTCGCGGAACTGCTGCACATAGGCCTGATCTCGGGGGGCTGCAACGCTGACAAGTTCCGGGCGGGACTGGGTTTTTGCCTCTACAAAACGCATCACTTCAAAATTGGAAACGCCGATGGCTGGGATGCCAAGCCCCAAGGCAAGACCGCGCGCGGCGGCGACGGAAATGCGGATGCCGGTAAAGTTTCCCGGACCCACGCCCACGGCCAGACCCTGTAAATCGCCAAAACTCAAATCGTTTTCGGCAAGCAAGCTTTCCAGCATGGGCATCAAATGCTCGGCCTGTCCCCGTGCCATCAAGTCGGTGCGTTCGGCAAGAACCTGACCGTCTTTCAGCAAAGCGGCCGCGCAATGCGCGGCCGATGTATCAAATGCCAAGAGTGTTGGGTTAGGCAGCAACCGGTCGTACCTCTACCACTTCGGGGATGTAGTGGCGCAGCAGGTTTTCGATCCCCATCTTCAAGGTCAATGTGGAAGAGGGGCACCCCGCGCAGGCACCTTGCATGTGCAGATAAACCACGCCGCGGTCAAAGCCGTGGAACGTGATGTCGCCCCCATCCTGGGCAACTGCGGGACGTACCCGAGTATCCAGAAGCTCCTTGATCTGGTTCACGATTTCCCCGTCCGGGCCGTCATGCGCGGCATGTCCGGCATCCTCTGCCTCGCCTTCCATGACGGGCTGACCGGATTGGAAATGTTCCATGACCGCACCCAAAATGCCGGGTTTGATGTGATCCCATTCGACAGCGTCTGCCTTTGTAACCGTCACAAAGTCGTTGCCGAAAAATACGGCTGTAACACCTTCGACACCGAAAATACGCTGTGCCAGCGGCGATTTTGCAGCCCCTTCGGATGTCGGGAAATCAGCCGTCCCGGCTGCCAGAACGGTTTGTCCCGGCAAGAATTTCAAGGTCGCAGGATTCGGGGTCGATTCAGTTTGAATGAACATTTTGCGCGGTCTCCATAATTGCTTTGGATATGGGCGTGGTCGGGACCTAAGTCAAGGTTTAGAATGGTTCTAAATCTGACAGGCGGCGGCGTTCAAGTCCAGCACTTTCAGATCCGTGTCGATCTACGTAATGGCTTCTAACCGCTCTTTTGAAATTTCTCCGGGCACGATTGTAACCGGGATCGGCAGCGTCCCAGAGGACCGCGACAGCTGTGTCACCAAGGGGCCCGGCCCATTTTTGTCGTTTCCCGCCCCCAGAACCAGCACGCCAATTTCAGAGTCCTCGCGGATTTGGTCCAGGATTTCAGGAACAGCTTCTCCTTCGCGGATCACCAGCTCTGGGTCGATATTTTGCTTGTCGCGCATCCATTTTGCAAAAACCTCAAAATGGACCTCGATCCGTTCGCGGGCTTCTTCACGCATGATATTGCCGACACCAATCCAGTGCTGAAATTCATCTGGTGGAATTATCGACAAAATTTGTACGCCGCCATTGGTGCTCGCCGCGCGCATGGCGGCAAATCGCATCGCATTCAGACACTCGCGACTGTCATCCAATACGACCAAAAATTTCCGCATTGATACACACTCCCCGTTTTGCAGGGATGATGACGCAGCGCGTTGAGTAACGCAACAGTTGGGATTCACGCCACACGCGGGCCCATAAAAAGAAAGACCCCCAGTTCGTGCGCGAACCGGGGGTAAGGGGTGGCTGGGCTGGGGTAGCCCTGAATTCGCCGATATTCAGATTGGTGCCCAAAGGGGCGGCGCAGAGCCTTGGGGAAAGGAATCAAGCGCGGCAACCTGAATGGTTAAAGGTTACCGCGCCTGTGATTCAAATTTGTGACAATTTGCCTCACCCAAGCCCTTATCTGGACCGAACAAGCCCCACGATGTCGTATGTCTGGTCGACAATCGGACGAGATATCGCTTCGGCTTTTTCTGCGCCACGCGCTAAAATCTTGTCGATTTCGGTTGGGTCGGCCATCAGACGTGCCATTTCTGTTGAAATCGGGGCAAGCTTTTCGACCGCCAATTCCGCCAGTGCCGGTTTGAAGCGTCCCCAACCCGCGCCCGCATATTCTGCGATCACAGCCTCGGGTGTCTGATCCGACAGGCCGGAATAGATGTCCACCAGATTGCGGGCCTCTGGGCGGTCTTTGAGACCCTCCAGCGTTTCGGGCAACGGCTCTGGATCGGTCCGCGCCTTTTTGAACTTTTTGGCGATTGTATCGGCATCGTCTGTCATGTTGATCCGCTCCATGTCGGATTCACCCGACTTGGACATCTTCTTGGTGCCGTCGCGCAGGTTCATGACGCGCGTGGCCGGGCCTTCGATGACAGGGTTTGTCAGCGGAAAGAAATCGACCTTGTAGTCATGGTTGAACTTGGCCGCGATGTCGCGGGTCAGTTCCACATGCTGTTTCTGATCCTCACCAACCGGCACATGCGTTGCGTGATAGGCCAAAATGTCGGCCGCCATTAAAGCCGGGTAGGCGTATAGCCCAAGAGAGACTTTTTCGGCGTTCTTGCCGGCCTTGTCCTTGAACTGCGTCATACGGTTCATCCAGCCAACGCGGGCCACGCAATTAAAAATCCAGGCCAGTTCGGCATGGGCGGGCACCTGGCTTTGGTTGAACAGGGCCGAGTTTTCCGGATCGATGCCAGAGGCAATCATGCCAGCGGCGACCTCTCTCGTGGCGTCAGCCAATGTCGTGGGGTCTTGCCAGACGGTAATCGCGTGCAGATCCACCACGCAATACACAGTTTCAAAGTCAGGGCCCTGCATGCCGACCCATCTTTTGATGGCACCAAGGTAATTCCCCAATGTCAGGCCGCCCGAGGGTTTGATCCCCGAAAAGACACGAGGCGTGAAAGTCGCATCGGTCATAATAATTCTCCGTCTGGATTTCTGTGTCTGGCTCGCTTACCCATGTGGAAAAGCGCCGTCAAGGAAAGGACGCTTCATGTCGAGCAATCAAGAAGAGCTTCCGTTTAACCCGGTGCCCCCTGTCGTGGTGGCATTGGCGTTGATCATATTTGGCATAGAGATGATTTTTGAGGCCGGTGCACGCGGATTCATCGGCGGACCAGAGGCCGTGGGCTGGCGGTTGGCGGCGCTCAAAGAATACGCGTTTTTCGCATCGATTCTGGATTGGATGATTGAAACCAACCGTTGGCAGATTGAGCATTTGAAGCGCTTTGTGACCTATCCGTTCATCCACCAAAGCTTTACCCATATGTTGATGGTGCTGGTGTTTTTGCTGGCCCTTGGCAAAATGGTGGGCGAGGTCTTTGGCACATTCGCGGTTTTGACCATCTTTTTTGCATCTGCGATTGTTGGTGCATTGGCCTATGGCTTGGTGCTTGACCCAGACTATCCGTTGATCGGCGGCTACCCGGCTGTTTATGGTTTGATTGGGGGCTACACGTTCATGTTGTGGGTCAGCCTGACCGGCACCGGAAACACCCAGTTCCGCGCCTTTTCATTGATCGGTTTTTTGATGGGGCTGCAGTTATTCTTCGGTTTGGTTTTTGGCACAAACAACGAATGGCTGGCCGATATCGCTGGCTTTGCCACCGGGTTCTTCACGACGACGCTGTTTGTTCCCGGTGCATGGCGGCGCATGTTGGATCGTCTGCGGCAGCGTTAGCGGCGCAAGGCGGATTTCAGATCGCCCAAACGGAACGCGCCAAGCGCGTGGGCCAGTCCGAAATAGGCGATGCCGCCAATTGCGACCAATGCCAATAGGCCGAAATATCGCCACCCCGCCGCATAAAGCATTGGGTCCAGCGCATAAGCGGCCAGCATAAGAACCAGCCCCATTCCGACAGAGGCCAGTGCGATCCGTTTGGCGCGTGAAATAAAGCGCTGATCCAGCAAGGCCGCTTCGCCCATTTTGCGTGTGCCAAGCCAAAGCAACAGTACCATGGCCCAGCCGGCTGTGGTGGTCGCAACAGCGGCCGCCAGATAGCCGATGAACGGGGCCAGCCCGATTGCGATCACCGCATTGATGATCATCGCCACGACAGCGTAGAGAAAGGGCGATTTCGTGTCTTCGCGCGCAAAGAACAGGGGCTGCAGGACCTTTTGCATCACAAAGGACGGCAGGCCCAATCCGTAAATGGCCACGGCAACAGAGGTGGCGGCGGCATCTTCTGCGGTGAACCGTCCGCGTTCAAACAGAACGGATATCAGCGGCAGGGGGATTGTGATCAGGGCCACGGCTGCGGGCAAGGTCAGCAATAGGGCGAATTCGGCGGCACGGTTCATCGAATCTCGACCCGCCTGCGTGTCACCGGCCTGCAACTTGCGTGACAGGTCCGGCAACAGAACCACACCGATGGCAATCGCAACAACGCCAAGGGGCAACTGATACAGCCGATCCGCCAGGTTCAGGTACTGAATCGAGCCTTCGAAAAAGCTGGCGACCTGCCGCCCCACCAACAGGTTTATCTGGACGACACCACCGGCCAGCGCCGCTGGTGCCGCAATAATGGCCAGCCGTTTCAGCTCTGGCGTCATTCTGGGGAGGCGCGGGATCAGCCGATACCCGGCCCGTGCCGCAGCCCACCAAACCAGCGCCATTTGGGCAATGCCCGCAACCGGTACGGCCCAGACAAGTGTGCGTCCAATATCAAGACCCAGGTAATAAGCGCCGAGCATCGCGGTGGTCAGGACAATGTTCAACAAAACCGGCGCTGCCGCCGCCGCCGCAAAACGACCCGTTGCGTTCAAGACGCCTGACAGCAAGGCCGCCATTGAAATGAACAGGATATATGGAAACACAATGCGCCCGTAATCCACGGCCAGATCAAACCGCGCGTCGCCGACAAATCCGCTTGCCATCGCCCAAACCAACCAGGGCATGAAAACCTGGGCCAGAACGGTCAATACAATCAGAATTGTCGCCAGCCCCGACATCGCGTCGCGTGCAAAATCCAAAGGCCCTTCGCCGCTTTCCACCTTTTTGGAAAACATCGGCACAAAGGCCATGTTGAAGGCGCCCTCTGCAAAGAAACGACGAAACATATTTGGCAGGGAAAACGCGACAACGAATGCCTCTGCCACGGGGCCTGCCCCTAGGAATGCGGCAAACAGGATGTCGCGTGCAAAGCCCAGAATGCGGCTGGCCATGGTCCAGCCGCCAACCGTAACAAAGCCGCGGATCAGGCGCGTAGCGGCCACTAGCTTCCGGCCCTTTTCGCGCCTTTTTCAAGCGCTTCAAGAAGCTTTTTCTCAAGCGATTCACAGCGGCTTTCTGAATGGAATTTCAGGCCGAACATGTCTTTGACATAAAAGGTATCAACGACCTGAGCCCCGTAAGTCGCGATCACCGCCGAGGCGATATAGACGTTGTTATTCGCAAGACAGCGCGTCAGGTCGAACAACAGACCTGGGCGATCCCGTGTGTCGACCTCGATGATCGTGTAAATTTCCGACCCTTCATTGTCGAATGTGATCGATGTGGGCACATTGAATTTACGTTCTCGCTTTCTGATGATGTCGCGATTTTTCATCGCTTTGCTTGTCAGAACCTCACCGCGCAAGGTCTTGCCGATCATGGTGCGCAAGCGCGGCAGTCGTGCCTGTTCATAAGGGGCGCCATCGGCATCCTGAATCCAGAATACAGCCGTCACGTAGCCGTCTTTCGTGGTGTAGGTGCGGGCATCAACGACGTTCGCCCCGACGAGCGCCAGAGCGCCGGCAAGTCGAGAGAAGATGCCAGGATGATCTGTCAGCGCAAAGCAAGCGCGGGTTGCGTCACGGTCTTCATCCAGCAACAAATCAATCCTGATTTCGTCATCCTCGATGTCCTTGAGCAAATGCGCAAGAACGACATGTGCCGAAGTCGGCAAACCCTGCCAATAGGGCGCGTAGTGCCGGGCGATTTCAGTGCGGCGATCTTTGGGTTCCCAATCGGCAAGCGCCTCTCGCAGGGACCGTTTCGCAACGTCCTGCCGCGCGTTGGTGTTGATCGCCTCTAACCCGGTTTCCAGCGCTTGGGCGGTTTCCGTGTAAAGGTTCCGCAACAGAACGGCTTTCCAGTTGTTCCACGTGTCCGGGCCAACGCCGCGAATGTCGCAGACTGTCAGAACCGTCAACAGGTCCAGCCGTTTTCGGGTCTTCACGACTTTCGCAAAATCCCGCACTGTACGTGGATCAGAAATATCCCGCTTTTGTGCGACGTCCGACATCAGCAGATGGTATTTCACCAGCCACTCGACCGTTTCGCATTCGGCAGGTTTCAAGCCGAGGCGAGGCGCGAGTTTACGCGCCAGTTTCGCGCCGAGGATCGAGTGGTCTTCATCGCGACCTTTGCCAAGGTCATGGGCCAGCAAGGCCACGTAAAGAACCCGCCGATTGATGCCCTCTTTGAGAATGCCACTGGCAACCGGAAGCTCTTCGACCAACTCACCGCGTTCAATCTGGGCCAGCGTGGAAATGCACTGGATCGTGTGTTCGTCCACCGTGTAGCTGTGATACATATTGAACTGCATCATCGCGACGATGGCCGCGAATTCAGGTACAAACGCCGCCAAAACCCCAAGTTCATTCATGCGGCGTAACGCGCGTTCCGGGTTCCCGTGTTTCAGCATCAGATCCAGAAAAATGCGCTTTGCCTCTGGATCATTGCGCATGGCGTCGTCAATCAGATCCTCATTGGCAGAGATAAGCCGCATGGCGTCCGGGTGGATAAGATAACCGGTGCGCAAGGCCTCTTCAAAGATCCGCAACATGTTCAGCTTGTCACTTAGAAACAGCTTCTCATCTTCGATGTTCAGGCGGTTCTGTTCGATCCGGTAGTTCGCCTTCACCTTTCTGCGTCGCTGAAAAATGCTGGACAGGCGCGGTGCGTTTTTGCCGTGCTGGGATTCTTGAGAGGTCAAGAAAATACGCGTCAGGTCACCCACATGGGTCGCGTGACGGAAATAGTCTTGCATGAAATGTTCAACCGCGCGGCGGCCGCCATGATCTTGATACCCCATCTGGCTGGCCACCTCGACCTGCATGTCAAAGGTCAACTGATCCGTCGCGCGCTTTGTGATCAGGTGCAGATGACACCGCACGGCCATCAGAAAATCTTCGGCCGCGATAAAGTCGCTGTATTCTTCGGGTCGGAAGACTTTGAGCTTTACCAACTCATGCACATCCTGAACGTCGTAAACATATTTGCCGATCCAGAACAAAGATTGCAGATCGCGCAGGCCGCCTTTGCCTTCTTTGACATTTGGCTCGACCATGTAACGCTGGCCGCCCAGCTTTTCGTGGCGCGCTTCACGTTCGGCCAGTTTGGCGTCGATGAAATCACTGGCTGTTGAGCGAAACAGTTCTTGGCGCAGTTGTTTGATCAGTTTTTCTGAAAGCGGTCTTTCCCCAATCAGATGACGACTTTCCAAAAGTGCCGTCCTGATCGTGTAATCCTGGCGACCAAGCCGAATGCAATCCTTTACCGTGCGGCTTGCATGGCCAACCTTCAGGTGCATATCCCACATGACATAAAGCATGCTTTCAATGACACTTTCGGCCCAGGGGGTTATCTTATACGGCGTCAGAAACAGCAGATCGACATCTGAATAAGGGGCCATTTCGGCCCGGCCATATCCACCAACGGCCAACAGCGCCAGTTTCTCGCCATCTGTTGGGTTGGGCAGCGGATGCAGTATTTCTGTCGCAAAGTCATATACAGCGGAGACCACACAATCTGTCAGATACGCATAAGCGCGGACCGTCGGTCGCGAATTCCGCGGATCCGCCAAAAACGCTTTTGCGATTTCGGCACGTCCGGCCTCTTGCGCGTCGTGAAGAACGGCAACAACAGCCGCGCGCTTTGCACGGCTGTCTTTGGCGGCATCAACCGCAGTCTTGATCTGAGTGGCGACAGCGCTGGCGTCGAATATCGCAATGGCCGGGCAAATATATTCGCCCGAAGCCATTGGTTCACCAGCGGAAGATGTCGCCTCAGAAACCGGCTGCGCCAAAGCTTCTTGGGGCTGAGTCAATGACAATCACCTGATTTTCCTGGATCTGGGCAACAGCCAGACCCCGTTCATTTGTACCATCTGGCAACAAGCGGAAGACACCGCTTACACCTGCAAAACCAGAAGGCTGCGTCAACGCGTTTGCGCTAAGCGCGTCAGATTGGCCGTTGCGCACCAAGGCGCCAATTGCTGCAATGCTGTCATAGGCCAGCCCGGCCAACAAATGCGGGCTGGTTCCGTATGCGGCAAAGTAACGGCTCTGGAAATTCGCCTCTAGGATCGGGTCGGGTTTGGCAAACCAACCGCCTTGCAGTCCGGGCAACGTCAGCGCGCTGGACGGGATGTCCCAACGTTGCAGGCCGGCGAATTGGTAAAGGTCAGGCGTGACCCCGTTTTCTGGCAACAACTGGCCAAGGAATGGCAAAGCACCTGATGTGCCGGATGTCAAAAAGATCGTCTGTGCGCCATTGGCTTGGGCATCCGCCTTGACCTGAGGGATGGCATTGATGACGCCCTGCTGGGACAATTCAAAAGATGTGACCCCGGCCAGAGTGGCCCCGTAGTTAGAGATCGCACGGTTGATGGCATCCCGCCCGGCTTGTTCCCCGCCATCATCACCGTTCAGGATCATGATGTTTGATTTGCCCTGGCTGACGGAATACTGAACCAGCCGGTTCGCTGTGTTTTGAAAGGTTTGTCCCAGGACAAAGACGTTCCCACCTGCGATTGCCGTGTTGTTTGAAAAGGACAAAACATTAATGCCGCGTGATGCAACAGCACGCCCCACAGCATTTGCGGATTCGGCATAGACCGGCCCGATGATGATCTTTGCACCTTCGGTGACGGCTTGTGTTGCCATGCTCGCAGCGACAGTTGGGTCACCTGCCGTGTTGTAGACCCGCAAGTCAATTTCAACGCCGTCCAGGTCTGCAATCGCCAGTCGCGCCGCGTTTTCAATGCTGCCCGCGATAACATTATCCGCGGACTCCCCGGATCCAGCTGGAACCAGCAAGGCAACCGGCACCGGTTGATTGGTGTTGATGCTGGGGCCGTTAACCGCTACCGGGCCACAGGCGATCAGCAAGGTGGTCAAGAACACCGCAGCAATTCGGCTCAATGGCTTACTGGTGGCTCCGAGAACAGAAAACATGGTAAGAATCCTTAAATTTTGGGCACGCTTAGACGGACGAGGAAACAGTATGCAATACCCCGCCTTTAGTAAACGCCACATTGACCGGGAAAATTCATGAACGTTGAAATCAAGCAACTGGCGGCAGGTCTATATTTCGTTGCGACCCCGATTGGCACAGCGCGGGACATAACGTTGCGCGCACTGGATGTCTTGGCTTCGGCAGATGTGATTGCGGCCGAGGACACTAGAACGGCGCGGAAGTTGATGGATATCCATGGGATTGCCGTGAATGGACGCCAGATGATCCCATATCATGACCACAATGGAGAAACGGTGCGCCCCAAATTGTTGGACTTGATGAGCCAAGGAAAATCAGTGGCTTATGCCTCTGAGGCCGGGACGCCAATGGTCGCGGATCCCGGCTTTGCATTGGCGCGGGACGCAATTGCGGCGGGGTATTTGGTCACCAGCGCGCCGGGACCGTCGGCTGTAATTGCAGCCCTGACAATCGCTGATTTGCCGACTGACCGTTTTTTGTTCGCTGGCTTCGCGCCATCCACGCAGGCCGCGCGGAAAAAGTTCTTTGCAGAATTCACCGATATTCCCGCCACTTTTGCCTTTTATGAAAGCCCCAAACGGATTCACAAATCTTTAAAGGATCTGACGGATGTTATGGGGGGCGAAAGGTCGGTGGCGATTTGCCGGGAACTGACCAAAAGATTCGAAGAAGTATTGCGGGGCAGTTTGGATCAACTGAACACACAATTGGCAGAGCGAAGTTTGAAGGGCGAAATCGTTGTGGTTGTCGACCGGGATCGGGCTGTCGCAACTGAAGTGGACTTGGATGAGGCTCTAAAGAACGCCTTGTCTCAAATGAGCGTTAAAGACGCAGCAACTGTCGTGTCAGAGGCGTTGGATCTGCCGCGCCGTCAAGTCTATCAAGCGGCCCTGGCAATCGGAAAATCCAAATGAGTGGGGCAAACTCTTATCATGCTGGGTTCGTCGCTGAGGATCAGGTCGCACGCGAATATGAAAGGCGTGGAAATACGATCCTGCAAAGACGTTGGCGCAAAAAAGGTGGTGAAGTCGATTTGATCGCACAGAACGATCACCATGTGGTTTTTGTTGAGGTCAAACGTGCCGCCAATTTCGCACGAGCGGCAGAACGTGTTCACCCGCGCCAAATGAAGCGACTTTATGCGGCAGCCGCGGAATTTTTGGGCGAGATGCCCAAGGGGCTGGACACGGACGCACGTTTTGATGTGGCGCTTGTCAACGGTCTTGGAGAAATTGAGATACTGGAAAATGCTTTCGGACATTGAACCTGACGATTGGCTGGGCCATGTAAGGATCAAGCCAACAGGGGAATGCCATGTCTTTGAAAGTTGCAATTCAAATGGATCCGATCGGTCCGATCGACATTAACGCTGACAGTACGTTTCAAATTGCGTTGACGGCGCAAGAGCGCGGACATGAATTGTTTTACTACACACCTGACAAGCTGGCCTTTCAAAATGGCCGGGTGACTGCACGCGGATGGCGGCTAGAGGTTCGCGCTGTCAAAGGTGACCATTTTACCCTTGGTGAAGAAACGGAAATTGATCTTTCGGATTGGGATGTCGTTTGGCTGCGCCAGGACCCGCCCTTTGACATGGGCTATATCACCACCACGCATTTGCTGCAGATGGTGCATCCCAAGACGCTTGTTGTGAATGACCCGTTCTGGGTGCGCAACTATCCTGAAAAACTGTTGGTGCTGAATTTTCCAAGCCTTATTCCACCCACAACAATTGCCCGTGATCTTGATACGATCCGATCCTTTAAAGAGGAACATGGCGATATCATTCTGAAGCCTTTGTATGGCAATGGCGGCGCCGGTGTTTTCCGGCTCGACCCGAATGATCGAAATCTGACATCCCTGCATGAACTCTTTACGGGGATGAGCAGCGAGCCGCTGATCGCGCAAAAATTTCTGCCCGACGTGTCCAATGGCGACAAGCGTGTGATCCTTGTGGATGGCGAACCCGTTGGTGCGATCAACCGTGTGCCGCAAGCTGGCGAAACGCGGTCGAACATGCATGTTGGCGGGCGCCCTGAAAAGATCGGGATGTCTGATCGCGATTTGGAAATTTGCGCGACGATTGGCCCGTTGCTGCGGGAAAAAGGGCAGATCTTCGTTGGTATTGACGTGATTGGCGATTACCTGACGGAAATCAACGTGACCTCTCCAACCGGGATACAAGAGCTGAAGCGGTTCGACGGAACCGACACTGCGGCGCTTTTGTGGGACGCGATTGAGGCAAAACGCGCCTGATCTTAGGTCGCCGCCGTTTCTTTTTGCCCGACCAGGCGGAAACTGATTGCTTCGGCAATATGGGACCTCTGTACGTTTTCCGCACCTGATAGGTCCGCGATCGTTCGCGCAACGCGCAAAACGCGATGATATCCGCGTGCTGACAGGCCGAACCGTTCTGCGGCTTGCATCAACAGGGCTTTGCCGTCCTGATCTGGCGCGGCCACTTTTTCCAACAAGCTGCCTTCAGCGTCGGCATTGACGCGCAAGGTGGGGTGGTCGGCAAACCGCGCGGCCTGGATCTCGCGCGCCGCAGCGACACGGGTGGCAACCACGGCAGAGGTTTCGCCGGTGCTGGGCAGGTCGAGGTCCGAAAAGGCAACCGGGGGCACCTCGACCCGCAAGTCAAACCGGTCCATCAACGGGCCTGAAATGCGGCCCAAGTAATCCTCGCCACATAATGGAACCCGGGCGCAGGCGCGGGAAGGGTCAGACAAATATCCGCACTTGCAGGGGTTTGCCGCTGCGACCAGCAGAAACTTGCAGGGATATCGCATATGGGCGTTGGCCCGCGACACCACGACATTCCCCGTTTCAATGGGTTGGCGCAAGGTTTCCAAAACGGTTCGCGGAAATTCCGGGAATTCGTCCATGAATAAAACGCCATTATGGGCCAGGGAAATTTCGCCGGGTTTCGCCCCTTTGCCACCGCCCACAATCGCAGCCATAGACGCAGTGTGGTGTGGCTCCATGAAGGGGCGTTCACGCGATATACCGCCTTCGTCCAGCATTCCCGACAGCGAGTGCACCATGGATGTCTCCAACGCCTCGGCTGCTGTCAATGGCGGTAAAATCCCGGGCAACCGCGCTGCCAACATGGATTTACCAGAGCCCGGCGTGCCGACCATCAACAGATGGTGTCGCCCGGCTGCCGCGATTTCAAGCGCGCGTTTGGCACGTTCTTGTCCTTTGACATCTGCGAGGTCCTTTTTGTTTTGCGAGGGGCGGACCTCGCCCGGGTCAGCGGGCATCAACGGGGATTGCCCGTTGAAATGTTGCACCACGTCCAGCAAGGAGGCCGGGGCCAGCACCTGGGTGGCCCCGACCCAAGCCGCCTCTGCCCCGCAGGCCTTTGGACATAGCAAAGCCCGATCATCTTCGGCGGCAGCCATTGCGGCGGGCAGGGCCCCAACCACAGGGACAATGGAACCGTCCAGCGACAGCTCCCCCAGAATGACCATGTTTTGGATGTCCTCTGCGGGCAAAACATCCATCGCGGTCAGCAAAGCAACCGCGATTGGCAAATCAAAATGCGACCCTTCTTTTGGCAGGTCGGCTGGGGACAGGTTGATCGTAATGCGTTTAGAGGGCAGCGCGATGGACATGGAAGACAGCGCCGCCCTGACACGTTCGCGGGCTTCAGAAACGGCCTTGTCCGGCAGTCCCACAATCGAAAACGCGGGCAGGCCCGGGGCGACGGCGCATTGCACCTCTACCAAACGGGCCTCTACCCCTTCAAACGCTACGGTATAGGCGCGCGCAACCATGGACCTCTCCTGCGTAACCTTGGTTAACGGCTACGTCAGAAAGGGTTTAAGAATAGTAAACTTTCATGAAGGCGGGCCAGGCCTCTGGGTCATTCACTGTCTTGTCGCGGCAAAAGCTGTTGCAGAACCCAAAGACCCGACCGTCGACTTCCATGAAATCCGTTACGGGCTTTTGGGAATAGGGGCAAAGCGCGTTCTCAGAGGTCTGATCTGACGTGGCTTTCGCATTCAGCGGGGTTGGACCTGGCCAGATTTTGTGGGGCAGGTCAAGAGCATAGGGGACAGGATCGTAAGTCTTGGTCGCGCCCATGGCCCGCCAGCGGCGGAATGCGCCGTCCTTCAAATGCGTCTCCACATAGGCTTGCGCCGCTTGCCCAACCGAAAGCCCGTATCCCGCAATACGCGCGGCGACTGGCGCATAAAAAACGTCTGCCAGGGAATAGTCGCCAAACAGCCACGGCCCTTTGACAGGCCGGCGTTCAAAGGCATGTGCCCACAATTCTTCCAACCGCGCCAGATCGCGGATGACCGCCTCTTTCGCGGCAAATCCTTCGTATTGATGCAAAAGCTGCATCGGGCAGTCATTGCGCAGAGCCGAAAACCCGGCATGCATTTCAGAGACCAACCAGCGCGCATAAACCCGCGCAGAGGCATCGCGAGGCCACAGCCCGGCATCCGGGTGGGTCTCTGCCAGAGTTTCCGCGATGGCGAGCGTTTCGCCAATCACGTCACCGGATGGGGTGCGCACCACGGGCACCAGCCGGGCCGGGGCGAAGGGTTTCAGATCTTCTGCGAGGGTGCCGTCATAAAGGCCAGCCATTTTGGTTTTGACGGGGATGTCGAATTTTTCGAACATCAGCCAGCCGCGCAAGGACCAACTGGAAAAGCTTCTGTCGCCGATGATCAGTTCATACGTCATGGAATATCCCCTCTTGTGGTTTGACGATCAGGTTATTTGGGGGGCGCTCTTTAGGCCAATTGTAATTCTTGAATGCCTTTATCAAGGAATGTGATTGATCGGCCCTGTTTCGATGGTCTCGCCCAGACGAATTTGGGTGACAGACAGGTTATCGATTTTTTGCCCAAGCGCTTGCTCTGGCGGCACGGCATGCGCGCGGCCCAGCTGGGTCAGGATCACGCCGATATGCGCCACCGCGATAATATCGCGCCCTGAAAATCTTAGCGTCGTTTCTTGGACAAATTCTGCAACACGGGCCGAAACCGCGTTCCAGCTTTCGCCTTCAGGCGGGGCAACGGTGCCGGGGGTTTCCCAAAAGGCGCGGCTTAGCTGCGGGTCCCTTTGCGCCACGGCGTCAAAGGACATCCCGTCCCAAACGCCGAAATTGAATTCCCGTAAGGCTGCGGCGTGGGGCAGTCTTTCATGTTTTCCTGAAAGACAATCTGCTGTTGCCACGGCGCGGGACAGGTCCGAGGACACCAAAACCGCGTTTTCGGGCAAGAAGTCGTTCAGCCGGCCAATCTGCGCTTCATCGCTTAGATCCGCCGGGACATCTCGCCAGCCGACAAAGCTTTTTTCATGGGTCGGCCCGTGGCGCACCCACCACCAACGCGTCATGGCAGTTCCCCCTTCAGGACCAACGGCAAGCCCGCCATCACCGCGACAACCAGATCTGCCTGCGCTGCGATGGTTTGGTTCAGTTTGCCCTGCGCGTCGCGAAACCGACGGGCCAGTTCTGTATCCGGCACGACCCCCTGACCAATTTCGTTCGACACCAACACCACAGGCGCGGCACATGCTTTCAGCGCTTTGACAAGTTGATCCGTTTCGCCCCCTAGGTCATGGTCTGCCAGCATGTGATTGGTCAGCCAAAGCGTCAGGCAGTCCACCAGCACCACCTGATCCTGCGTCATGGTGGCAAGCGTCTTGGCGGCCCCAAAGGGGTCCTCAATCGTGTGCCAACTGTCGTCCCGCGCTTGTTTGTGGGCCTCAATCTTTGCGCCCATTTCGGCGTCAAAGGCCTGGCTGGTCGCCAGATAGACCGGCGCGCGGTGGTCCGACAGAACAAGGCGCTCTGCAAAAGCAGATTTCCCGGAACTGGCACCGCCAAGGACAAATGATATGCGTGGAAACATGCGGGCGCTCTTTCGTTACACAGATGACAGCGTCCTAGCAGCAGAGGGGCCGAAAAGGGAAGGTGGCCTGCGCATTTTCAACAAACCCAAAAGGGGGCACTGGATGCGAGGCGAGGGCGCAAAACTGTTGAGTTCCAGCATTTGCGGGCCTAGGTATGCAGTCTAAAGCTTTGAAAGGGTTCGGATGCTTGCTGGTAAACGCATACTCTTGGTGATCGGCGGCGGGATCGCTGCGTTCAAGTCACTTTATCTCATCCGTCGTCTGCGCGACGTAGGTGCGACGGTAACGCCTGTTCTGACGACAGCGGCCGAGGAATTCGTAACACCGCTTAGCACATCGGCATTGGCGGGCGAAAAAGTGTATCGCAATTTGTTCGATCTGACCGATGAAGCAGAGATGGGGCATATTGAATTGTCGCGTGCTGCCGATCTGGTCGTTGTGGCACCCGCCACGGCGGATCTTTTGGCCAAGATGGCAGGTGGGCATGCAAATGACCTTGCCTCTACCCTTTTGATGGCGACGGACAAACGTGTCTTGGTAGCCCCCGCGATGAATGTCCGCATGTGGGAGCACGCGGCCACGCAGCGCAATGTGGACACGCTAAAGGGGGACGGTATTCTGTTTGTCGGGCCGAATGACGGGGCCATGGCCTGCGGCGAATTCGGGCCCGGGCGGATGGCTGAGGTTCCGGAAATCGTGGCTGCCGTGGGCAATGCGTTGGCCGAGGGGCCGCTGAAGGGGCGGCACATCATCGTCACGTCTGGCCCGACCCATGAACCTATTGATCCGGTGCGATACATTGCGAACCGGTCCTCCGGGGCGCAGGGCACCGCGATTGCACAGGCGCTTAGCGGAGCCGGGGCGCAGGTGACTTTTGTCACGGGGCCCGCGGATGTTCCGCCCCCGGCAGGGGTGAAAGTTGTTCGGATTGAAACGGCCGTTGAAATGCTTGCGGCGGTCCAGTCCGCCTTACCCGCTGATGGTGCCGTGTTTGCGGCTGCCGTTGCGGATTGGCACGTCAAGGGCCAGACAAACAGCAAGATCAAAAAGGATGGCAAAGGCGGTATGCCCGAACTGAAACTTGCGGAAAACCCCGACATTCTTGCCAGTGTTTCGAACCTTAAAAAGGACCGCCCAGACCTGGTGGTCGGGTTTGCGGCGGAAACAGACGATGTCATCGCCAATGCGCAAGCCAAGCTGGCCCGCAAAGGCTGTGACTGGATCCTCGCCAATGACGTGTCCCCAGAGACGGGGATCATGGGCGGCAGCGAAAACGCGGTAACGTTGATTTCGTCAAAAGGCGCAGAGGCATGGCCCCGCATGACAAAAGATCAAGTGGCCGCAAGGCTTACAACACTGATCACAGAGGCCCTGAACCCATGACACAAGCAACGGGTCACATGCGGGATCAGACCATCGGCATGACTTGGGACACCGGGGCAGATACCGAAATTGCGCTGCCATCCTACGAAACCCTTGGGGCGGCGGGGGCAGATATCCGCGCCAATTTCCCGCCAGAGAAGCGGGGGCAGGGACTGACCTTGGCCCCAATGGAACGCGCCATTGTGCCCACAGGCTTTCGCGTGGAAATTCCGCACGGGTATGAAATTCAGGTCCGGCCAAGGTCCGGGCTGGCCTTTAAACATGGGATCACACTGGTCAACACGCCAGGCACGATCGACAGCGATTACCGGGGGCCTCTTGGTGTTCTGATGATTAATCTGTCCACCCAAGATTACGTGGTTCAGCATGGGGACCGCATCGCACAATTGATCGTTGCCCCGGTGATCCAGGCCCGATTTGAACTGACATCGGACCTAAGCGACACGGCGCGGGGATCGGGCGGTTTCGGGTCGACCGGAACCAGCTGATGATTTGGTTTCTGATCTTTGCGGCGGGGCTTTGGGGGCTTGGCCATTTGCAAAAAGCCCCGGTTTCGGCGCGGCTATTGATGATTGCGATTTTGTATCTTGGTGTGCTTTTGGCGATGGTGATCTTGCCGCAGGATAACGGCCTGCGCCAGACCCTGGGGGGCAGCTTTGGGGAATGGGCCTTGCTGGGGGGCGCTGCGGTCGTGGTCTGGGCGTATCGCAAGTTTTTACGGGCGGCCCGAGACAAGGCGCAAAAGACCGACAGCAAAGACACGCCCGACCTTTTTGACAAGGCAGAGCTGGACCGCACGGCCCGCCACATCGTTTTGCGTGAAATTGGCGGGTTGGGCCAAAAGAAGCTGAAAGAGTCCCGCGTGTTGGTCATCGGTGCCGGAGGCCTTGGGTCCCCCGCGCTGCAGTACCTCGCCGCAGCAGGTGTTGGCACGATCGGTGTGGTGGATGACGATGTGGTCGACAATTCGAACCTGCAACGCCAAGTCATCCACACAGATGACCGGATCGGAATGCCTAAGGTGTTTTCCGCCGAAGCGGCGATGAAGGCGCAAAATCCATTCGTGGTGGTGCGTCCCTATAATCGCAGGCTTGGCGAAACAGACGCCATGGACCTGATTGCAGAATATGATCTGGTTCTGGATGGCACCGACAATTTTGAAACACGCTATTTGGTGAACAAGGTCTGCGTTGCTTTGCAAAAACCGCTCATCGGGGCTGCGCTCACTCAGTGGGAAGGGCAGATCAGCATCTATGATCCTGCACAGGGGGCGCCGTGCTATCAGTGTGTCTTTCCACAGGCGCCAGCGTCTGATCTTGCCCCATCCTGTGCCCAAGCAGGCGTGCTGGGGCCGTTGCCGGGTGTGGTAGGTTCCATGATGGCGGTGGAGGCGGTCAAAGAGATCACAGGGGCCGGCGAAGGCCTGCGCGGGCGGATGATGATTTACGACGCCCTTTACGGCGAGAATCGAACAATTGCGATGAAACGCAACCCAAATTGCACGATTTGTGGGCCGCAATAAGCAAGAATGCACTTGTTTCTTGATATCTTCCGCACCTAAGTTGGCGCAAGAAACCACCACTGGGGAAAAGAAAAATGCTATTTAAAACAACGCTTGCGGCGATTGCCGTCGCCACAGTTTCGACCGCCGCAATGGCGGCCGGTCACCTTCCGGATCTTGAAGGCCGCGAAGTCACCATTGTAACGGAAAACGCCTACCCGCCTTTGCAATTCGTCGATCCGGACTCTGGCGATGCGATTGGCTGGGAATATGATGCAATGGTTGAAATTGCAAAGCGCCTTAACATCAATGTTTCTTATGAAAACATCAGTTGGGACGCGATGATTCCGGCCGTGTCGGAAGGCCAGTTCGACATGGGCATGACAGGGATCACAATCCGCGAAGATCGTGCCGAAGTGGTCGATTTTTCAGAGCCATATATGAAATCTGAAATGGTTATGCTGGTGCGTGGCGACGAAGAACGGTTTTCTGATGCAGCTGGATTTGCCGCTGACGACGATTTGCTGATGGCCGCCCAGCCCGGGACGACCCCTTTCTACGTTGGCGTCTATGAGGTGTTGGACGGCAACGAGGCCAACCCACGCGTCAAACTGTTTGAGACCTTCGGCGCAGGCGTCCAGGCCCTGCGTACGGGCGATGTCGATCTTGTCCTGACCGACAGCACAGGCGGGCATGGCTATGTCGCCGCTTCAGACGGTGCGCTTAAGATTGTGGGCGAGGCACTGGGATCAGAGGAATTCGGGTTCATCTTTCCCAAAGGATCAGACCTGGTCGCGCCAATGAACGCAGCGATCGATTCCATGCGCGAGGACGGAACGTTGGACGCGCTGAACAAGAAATGGTTCCTGGATTTCAAGGTTGGGGGCTAATATTCGAAGGTCCCGGTTTCGGCCGGGGCCACACCGCCTAACACAAGAGTTCAGGATGAACCGACATGAACCCTGAACCGGACCACGATCAGGACTTTCCTTATTGGCTTTTGGTGGCCGGGGCGATCGCGGCCTATCTGATGTATCGGGTCGTGTCCGATGATCTCTACGCCCAGGTTCTTGGCACCCTGTCAAAGGGGATAAAGGTCACGATTTTCGTGACGTTGGTCGGGTTCGTTCTGGCCTCCGTCACGGGGCTATTATTGGCCGTCGCCTCTATGTCACGCTACATCATCTTCCGCCAGTTGGCCCGTTTCTACATCGAAATCGTGCGCGGCATCCCGATGATCGTCTTGCTGCTTTACGTGGCGTTCGTGCTGGCGCCCGGACTGGTCAGCCTGTGGAATTGGGCAACCGGCGCGCTTGGGTTCGATCCCATCCGCAACAGAGACTTTTCCTTGATGTGGCGGGCGATCATCGCGCTGATGATCGGCTATTCCGCCTTTATCGCAGAGGTCTTTCGCGCCGGGCTCCAGTCTGTTGATACCGGGCAGATCGAAGCCGCAGAGGCGCTTGGTCTCTCTCCCTGGCAACGGTTCCGGCTGGTGGTGTTTCCGCAGGCGATCCGCACGATTATGCCACCCTTGGGAAATGATTTTATCGCGATGATCAAAGACAGCTCACTGGTGTCTGTCCTAGGCGTGCTTGACATAACCCAACTTGGCAAGGTCACGGCTGCCGGGAATTTCCGCTACTTTGAGACCTATAATGTCGTCGCTTTGATTTATCTGATCGTGACGATTGGTTTGTCATTGATGCTGCGCCGTCTTGAACGCCACATGCGTCAGCAGAATTAACTGACAGTCCCGCACAGCCCTGTCGACCAGCAAAACACTGCGCAGATTTTTCGATAATCGGTCGTTGTCACTGGAACTTGGGCACACCCGACCATAGGTTGAGCCCAAAGGAGATTTCAGATGACAAATGTCTTGCTGTCCGATTGGACGTCCGAATTTGAACTGCCCCCATTTGCCGAAATCAAAGACGAAGATTTCGCACCAGCGGTCGCGGCCGCAATGGATGAGGCGCGCGCAAATATTGCCGCGATTGTCGATACGGATGAGCCGCCGACATTTGAAAACACGATAGAGGCATTGGAACGCGCCGACGCCACGCTTGGGCGCGTTTTGGGCGTGTTCTTTAACATTTCCGGGGCGGACAGCACCCCGAAAAGAGAAGAGCTTCAAAGAGAGTTCTCACCCTTGCTTGCGGCCTATGGGTCAGAAATCACCATGAACCAGCCGCTGTTTCAACGGATCGATGCGTTGTGGAAAGACCGCGACGCTTTGGATCTGTCAGAGGAACAGATGCGGGTGCTGATGCTGACCCGCCGTGGCTTTGTGCGCTCTGGCGCTGAATTGACGGGTGCAGCCCGCGATGAATTGACAACGATCAAAGAGCGGCTTGCCGTATTGGCGACCCAGTTCGTGCAAAACCTGTTGGCGGATGAACGTGAATGGTACATGGAACTGGCACCTGAAGATCTGGAAGGACTGCCGGACTTTGTGCTGACCGCTGCCAGTGCGGCCGCAAAGGAAAAAGGGATTGATGGCCACGCGATCACCACATCGCGGTCGCTGATTACGCCATTCCTGCAGTTTTCGCCACGCCGTGATTTACGTGAAAAAGCCTATCGTGCCTTGTCAGCGCGCGGGGCCAATGGTGGCAAGACCGACAATCGCGCCATCGCAACAGAGATCTTGGATCTGCGTGAAAAACGCGCGTCCCTCTTGGGCTATGACAGCTTCGCGGACTACAAGCTGGAAACCGAAATGGCCAAGACACCGGGCGCGGTGCGCGACCTGTTGATGCAAGTGTGGGAACCTGCGGTGGCCTCTGCCAATAAAGATGCGGACATCCTGGCCGAGATGATGAAGGCCGAGGGAACCAATGACACGCTGAAGGCCTGGGACTGGCGCTATTACGCGGAAAAGCGTCGCAAGGCCGAACATGATTTGGATGAGGCAGAGCTGAAACCTTACCTGCAATTGGAACGGATGATAGAGGCCGCCTTTGCCTGTTCCACCCGTTTGTTCGGGCTAGAGTTCAAAGAGCTGGACGTCACGCTGTATCACCCGGATGCCCGCGCCTGGGAAGTCACCCGCGACGGCAAACATATTGCTGTGTTCATTGGGGACTATTTCGCCCGAGGATCAAAGCGCTCTGGGGCGTGGTGTTCGGCGATGCGCCAACAGCAAAAGCTGGACGGTGATATACAGCCGATTGTCGTTAACATCTGCAACTTTGCCAAACCGGCGGCGGGACAACCCGCCTTGCTGTCCTATGACGATGCACGCACGCTGTTCCATGAATTTGGCCATGCTTTGCATCAGATGTTGTCGGACGTCACCTATGAATCCATTTCCGGCACATCGGTTGCCCGTGACTTCGTCGAACTGCCCAGCCAGCTTTACGAACATTGGCTGGAAGTTCCGGAAGTGCTTGAGGAATTCGCGACCCACGCCGAAACCGGGGAACCGATGCCTGCGGATATGTTGCAACGCCTGTTGGCGGCGCAAACCTTTGATACAGGCTTTGCCACGGTCGAATATGTATCATCCGCAATCGTCGATCTGGCGTTTCACGAAGGCGCGGCACCAAAAGACCCTATGCAGAAACAGGCGGATGTTTTGGAAGACATCGGAATGCCCGCGGCAATTGGCATGCGCCATGCCACGCCTCATTTCGCACATGTCTTTGCGGGCGACGGCTATTCCTGCGGGTATTACAGCTATATGTGGTCCGAAGTGATGGATGCAGACGCGTTTGAGGCGTTTGAACAGGCCGGTGGCCCGTTTGACCCTGACATGGCGAAAAAGCTGGAAACGTACATCTTAAGCGCCGGCGGATCGCAGGATCCAGAAACGCTGTACAAAGCATTTCGCGGGCGGATGCCGGGGGTAGAGGCGTTGCTGAAAGGCCGTGGGCTTTCTGCTGGCTAGGCGCTATTTGGTTGGATCATCGGGGTGTGGCACATCGCCAAACGGATCTTTGTGGATCAGAACGTCACATTCCGGGTAAGCCTTTAGGATCGCACGGCGAAGTGCAGCACCGATTGCATGCGCTTCGTCCAGCGTCTGGGCTCCGTCCAATTCGATATGCAGGTTCACGAAAACCCGCGACCCGGCGGTCCGGGTTTTGAGATCGTGAAACCCCATGACACCCGGCCAGTTTCCGGCGATTTCCGAAATGCCGGACAGCATGGCCGGATCGGCGGAACGATCCATCAGGGCATCCCAGGCGGATTTCCCAATTCGTGTCGCGCCAAAGGCAAGCACAGCTGCCGCGGCAAGAGCCACGACACTGTCAATTGATGTCAGCCCGAAATGCGACGAAATCCACAAGGCCAGGATCGCGCCGATATTGGGGATGAGGTCGCCCAGGTAGTGAAAGGAATCCGCCTTCACAACCTTGTTTCCTGTGCGTGCTGCGATCCTGCGTTGCACGATGACCAACCCCAATGTCACCGCGATGGAAAACGCCATCACCGCCATACCGCGCCCCTCTGACATGAGCGGGGTCGGGTTTTCAGACAACAGGCGATTTACCGCGGCAACCGCGATGACGCATGCAGAGACCAGAATGAAAATGCTTTGCGTTAAAGCGGCCAGATCCTCGGCAGAGCTGTGACCAAAGGCGTGGTCTTCGTCTGCAGGTCGGGCCGCATAGATGATCGCGGCCAACCCGCCCAAGGAGATCATCAGGTCCATCGCGCTGTCGGCCAGGGATGCGGCGACCGACAAGGCAGAGGTTTCACCAAGCGCCCAAAGCTTGACGATCACCAACAGCAGCGCAACGCTGACCGACAAACTGCCGGCGGTGACATTCAAAGAGTGTTTGTGGTTCATTCGGCGATCCGCAATGCTGTTGAAGCAGTGTTTGCAGGTATGACCTTGGCGTGTAAACCCCGGACTACAAAAATGCCTTTTCGCGGATCCTTGCGAAAGCGCGGGTGGCGAATTCGGTTTTCTGTGGCTCTAGGCATTTGCGATCCAAAAACCAGTAGAGGTACTTGGCATAGTCAAAATCTGCCATGGCATCGGCCCCGAATTTAAGCGCTTCGACCAATTCCGACGGGCGCCGGGGCGACAATGTTGCGTGCCAGAAATCAGACCGTGCACAGGTGATGACCGGTTTTTTCTGCAACAACGCCTCGAAACCCGCGGCTGAATTTTGGGTGACGATAATCTCGGATGCCTGAGACAAGTCGTGCACGCTGGCATCGCTGATTTTGATATTCGTATAGTCGCTGCATAGGGTCATGATGCGGACCCGTTCCATTTTGCTTTGCTGCGGGTGAAGTTTCACATAGACCAAGGCGTCGCGGTTTTGTTCCGCAGTCGTGCGGATCATCGTTTCCGTTGTCAGATAGTGGGATCGGTCGCTGCGCGTTTCGATTTCCTGACAAAATATCGTGGCGGCTGCGGGCGGTAGCGGAGCTTCGGATCGGGTGTCTTGGGGAAGCCTGGACACGTTTTCGCGCAACATATAGCTGCTCATGCCATTGAAAAAATACTCGGCTTTTTCCGCGTTGATCAGTTTGGGATCGAAATGCGCGAACCGCAGGGAGGAATTCCAGTTTATGCCGACCTCGTCGAAATACCAAAACCCCCAGATGTAGGCCGGGGCTGCATGCAACATGTTCCGACCATAGCCGGGCTGATCCCCGACAAGAATATGCACATGATCCTGCGCCAACAACATTTTAGAGGACGTGCCCCCAGTGGCTGTGACCCGCAGCGGCAGCCCCTCTCGGCTAAGGCGCTTGGACAGTTTGGTGAAAAAATCGATTTCACCATCCCGGATCTTTTGCAGCCACCCGCTATCCGCATGCACGACAACGGTTTTTCCGTCAGCGCTAACACGGCGCGCGGCGAGGGGGGATCTTATCTGCTCCATCATCGCGGGTTATTCCCGAATTTCGTCAGGAAGGACGCCCCACAGAGAGTCCTTGTGGGCCCAGCCGCGATACCCGTCGGCACGAATGCGGCACCAATCGGGAACACAGCTGCCAAGCCGTGCGACGACGCCCGCCTCTAGGTAGGCGTTGACCTGGGCACTGTCATCGGCCTTGGCATAGATCGGCAGTAAATCGGTTTCGATCATGACCGTGCGCACACCGGACAAAAGAGAATAGTGAACCCAGCCACCAACGCCGTCCTTGTCCTGAACGCGTCGCCAATGTCCGTATTCTGCGGTCACTTCCAAGGGCATGTTGCGCAGCCGCAAAACCCAATCGATCTTGTGGGACAGGGAAGGGCCACGGCGCACGTTTGCTTCGCTTGCTTTCAGGGATACAAATCTGGGCAAAGGCAGGTTTGTCACCGGGCCACGTTCTGTCGCGACAGCGGTCCCTCCGATCACAACAGAAATTGCCGCAATCACCATGCGTACAAAGACAGACATTTCTTACCGCCCGAATAAATTTGCCTCTTTCACCGGCGGTCAAACCGCGGCGCGGGACGGCTTCTTCTTGTGCCTTCTCCCGATCCTTGCCAGTTTGCCACCAGAATGTCGAAAATGGAAGACTGGGAATGCCAAAAATACCCGCCGAGAAACTGAGTGTTGTTGTCACGCGACGTTTGCCCGCACAGGTTGAAACCCGCATGCGGGAACTGTTTGACGTCGATTTGCGGCACAACGACATGCCGCTGTCCCGCGAGGCCTTGCTTGAAAAAATGACCGGAGCGGACATTTTGGTGCCGACATTGTCGGACCGCATCGACAGGGATCTGTTGATGCAGGCGGGTGACCGGCTAAAGCTGATTGCGAATTTCGGGGCTGGTGTTGATCACATCGACGCACAAGCGGCGCGCCAACGCGGCATCCTTGTGTCCAACACGCCCGGCGTGGTCACAGAGGATACTGCCGACATGGCGATGGCGCTTATTTTGGCGACCACCCGCCGCATCCCAGAAGGCCTGGCCGCGATGCAGGCTGATACCTGGGTCGGCTGGGCCCCAACTGCCTTTTTGGGTGGGCGTTTGGCTGGTCGCAGGCTGGGTATTCTTGGCATGGGACGGATCGGGCAGGCTGTTGCACGCCGGGCGCAGGCCTTTGGCATGGATGTGCATTACAACAATCGAAAGCGGCTGCACCCAGAGATCGAGGCAGAGCTGAACGTGACCTGGTGGGACAGTCTTGACCAGCTGGTTGCGGGCGTTGACATTCTGTCGATCAACGCCCCCCACACGCCTGCAACCTATCATTTGATGAACGCACGCCGGCTTGCCTTGATGAAACCTACAGCGGTGATTGTGAACACATCCCGGGGCGAAGTGATCGACGAAAACGCGCTGACGCGGATGCTGCGAACCGGGCAGATCGCCGGGGCCGGGTTGGACGTTTTTGAACATGCAACGCAAATCAATCCGCGACTGCGGGAATTGCCGAATGTCGTCCTTTTGCCGCATATGGGGTCAGCCACCGTCGAGGGGCGGCTGGAGATGGGGGAAAAAGTCATCCTGAACATCCAGACCTTTGCCGATGGTCACCGGCCACCTGATCTGGTTGTGCCAGAGTTTGAATGACCCAAAGACCGTCCCTGAAGGTCGCGAAAAAAACTATGTTTTTGTGATCCAAACACGGCCGCGCCGCGTAACCCCTTAAACGAACAATGCTCGCCTTTGTGGCGACATGGGAACGGGGTCGCAAATGAAGATTGATGGAAACCTAAATTCAACTTTCTCTGGCAATGCCATGCGTGCAGAAATTCTGGACGCGGAAACCGAGACACGTCTTGCAGTCGCATGGCGGGATCACCGCGATGAAAAAGCGTTGCATCGCCTCATATCGGCCTACATGCGGCTGGCGATTTCCATGGCATATAAGTTTCGCCGTTACGGCGCACCGATCAACGATCTTGTGCAAGAGGCTGGCCTTGGCCTGATGAAGGCTGCCGAGAAATTCGACCCCGATCGGGGTGTTCGCTTTTCCACCTATGCCCGCTGGTGGATCAAAGCATCGATCCAGGATTTCGTGTTGCGCAACTGGTCCTTGGTGCGGACCGGATCAACGGCATCGCAGAAATCGCTCTTCTTCAACCTCAAACGCATTCAGGCGCGTCTTGAACGCGAGGCAACAGCCCAAGGAGAGCCTTTGGACAATCATCAGCTTTGCCAGAAAATCGCCAGCGAGATCGGCGTGCCCTTGCGAGATGTTGAGATGATGCAGGGACGATTGTCCGGATCCGACTATTCCCTGAATACCCCCCAATCCACGGACGAAGAAGGGCGCGAATGGATCGACGCCCTAGAAGACGATAGCAAGCAGGCCGAAGATCAAACCCTGCAACGCAACGAGGCCGCGGTGATCCGATCCTGGATTTTGGACGCCATGAACATCCTGACGGAACGGGAACGTTTCGTGGTGAAAGAACGCAAGCTTTTGGATCGACCGCGGACGCTGGAAAGCCTTGGGGGAGAAATGGGAATCTCTAAGGAGCGTGTCCGTCAGATTGAAGCGATTGCCTTTAAGAAAATGCACAAGGCGCTTGCTTCGAATGCCTCTGATGTTCGCGAGTTTCTGGCGTAATTCAGACGTCGGTAAAGGGAAGCCTCAAGGGGCGGGGCTTCTCTATCTATCAGTTTTTAAAAGTAAAAAAACAAAAGAAACATTCGTGTGCACAAAAAATGATCCAAATATGCCACGGCCCCGTAAACAAAATATAGCTCGTGAATAAATCCGAGCCAGTCAAATAAAAGGGACATCAAAATGAACCGTCGTTTTGCACTTAAGACTTTCGCAGCAATCAGTGTCGCAGCCATGGTATCCGCCTGTGCCACAACTGGTGGAGGGGACGATATCGTTGATGTCGCTTCGGCCAATAGCGATTTCTCTACCCTCGTAGCAGCCGTCAGCGCGGCCGGTCTTGTGGACACTTTGAAGGGACCCGGCCCCTTCACAGTATTCGCCCCGACAAACGAAGCCTTCGCAGCATTGCCTGAAGGCACAGTTGAAACATTGCTCAAGCCGGAAAACAAAGACCAATTGGTGAAAATCCTGACCTACCACGTGGTTGCTGGCAACTATCCGGCATCGTCTTTGGTGGGCAAGAAGGGCTCTTTGACGTCCGTTGAAGGTCAAACACTTAAGGTCAACGGGACTGACGGTGTAACGGTCAACAACGCGACTGTAACGGCCGCTGACGTTTCAGCAAGCAACGGTGTGATCCATGTGATCGACACAGTTCTTTTGCCGAAATAAACCGGCCGGGCGACCTTGGCCCATCCCCCCAGGGTCGCCTTTCAATTGCCCGGCATGGCTATGCGCAGCGCCACATGGGCTAACGACAATCGGGGAAAATTCAGAACCAAAAGACCGGCAGCTGAAAAGCTGTCGGTTTCGCCACAAAATGGGTCGGCTGGACCTTTCCCTTAATGTCCAAAAAAGGCAATTTATAAGGGAAATCATCCTGGTCCGGAGCCCTTAGCATGAAAACCCACGTCAAAGCGCTTGTTGTCGGCGGCGGTGCCGTTGGCACTGGCATTGCCTATCATTTGGCCAAGGCCGGATGGGACACGATGCTGTTGGAACGTGATGAGCTGACATCGGGGTCAACATGGCATGCGGCGGGTTTGCTGCCCTTGTTCAACATGGGCTATGCCACCAGTCACATCCATGACTATTCCGTAAATTTCTACAAAACGCTGCAGGCCGAAACAGGTTTGGATGCAGGGTTTTCCGTGGTGGGAAATTTGCGTATGGCGCAAACAGATGCCCGGATGGACGAATACATGCTTTATGCCTCTACCGCAGAAAGCGTTGGTATCCCGTATGAATGGCTGTCCGCTTCTGACATCCGCGAGCGGTGGCCCCTTGTACGGACAGAGGACCTTAAAGGCGCGATTTTTCACCCGACAGATGGGTATATCAACCCGGCTGATCTGACCCAGGCGATGGCCAAGGGCGCACGCCAACATGGCTGCGTTATTGAACGTCGGTGGCAAGTGGACGGTTATCGTTGGACGGGCAGCGAATGGGTCGTTTCGCTGACCAAGATGGTGGAAAAGGGCGGCAACCTTATCCCCTCGGAAGAAACCGCAGAGATCACCGCAGAACATGTGGTGACGGCGACGGGCAACCATTCGCAACGCACAGCAAAACTGCTTGGGCTGAAAATCCCCGCCATCCCGGTGGAACATCAGTACATCGTGACAGAGCCTGATCCCGCGTTGGTGGAATACCGCAAATCCCACGGCGAACACCCTGTGCTGCGGGATGCCGATGCGAAATGGTATGTTCGCGAAGAACGCGGTGGCTGGATCCTGGGCCCCTATGAACAGGGGGCCCCGGCGCGGTTCAAATATGCGGTGCCGGATAGCTTTAGGGCAGATCTGTTCCCCTTGGATCTGGACCGGATCGAAGAAGAATACATGTCCATGATCCACCGCATTCCGTCCTCGGAAACGGTCGGGCTAAAGGATGATTTCAACGGTCCAATTTGCTACACACCCGACGGCAACCCGTTGGTTGGCCCGGCACCGGGCCTGCGCAACATGTGGCTGGCCGAAGGCTTTTCGTTTGGCATCACAGCCGCAGGCGGAACGGGCCATTACCTTGCGCAAATGATGACAGAGGGCGAGGCCGAAATTGACATGGCCAGCCTTGACCCCAAGCGCTATGGCGACTGGATGACGACTGAATACGCGGTGCAAAAGAACGAAGAATGCTATTCCCACGTCTTTATCCTGCACCACCCCGATGAAGAACGCGAAGCGGCCCGTCCGTTGCGCACCTCGCCCGCTTATGACCGTCAAAAAGCTGCCGGTGCCCAGTTTGGGCAGGTCAACGGTTGGGAACGCCCCAACTATTACGCTGAACCCGGGTTCGATGATCATGCGTCCCGCAGCTTTCGGCGCGGCGGCTGGTGGACCCATGCCAGGGATGAGGCGCAGGCAATTCGTGAAACGGCCGGTCTGATCGACGCCACAGCCTTCACCAAACATTTTGTACGCGGGCCGGGTGCGACCGCGTTCCTCGATTGGTTCACATGCAACAAATTGCCGAATGTCGGGCGCATCAACCTGACCTATGCCTTGACGGAAACCGGGACGACCCGAACGGAATACACCATCGTGCGCCTGGCCGAGGATGAATATTATCTTGTCTCCGCGGGGGCCTGGACAGCTTATGATGCCGATTATCTGCGAAAAGCAGCGGCCGATAAAATGGATGACTTCGGCTGGATCGACATCCACGACGTGACGACGCAATGGGGGGTCTTTGCCCTTGCCGGTCCAAACGCGCGGGACATTCTGAAAGAGCTCGTGAAAGATGCTGACCCGGACACGGTCCTGTCTAACAAACGGTTCCCCTGGCTGACCATGCGCAACATAGAACTGGGCATGTGCCCCGTGCGCGCCATCCGTGTGGCCTATACCGGAGAATTGGGCTGGGAACTGCACCATCCGATTGAGATGCAAAACTATCTTTGGGATCAATTGCGGACGGCGGGTGAAAAACACGGAATGAAGCTGGTCGGGGCGCGGGCGCAGAACTGGCTGCGACAGGAAAAGTCGTATCGGGCCTTCGGGACAGAACTTGGGCGCGACGCCACACCGCTAGAGGCGGGATTGGATCGGTTCGTGGACCTGAACAAGTCATTCCACGGCAAAGAAAAAATGCTGGAAACCGGGATCCGTTCCAAATGCGTGACCCTGCTGATCGACGGCCCGCAGGACGCTGACCCATGGGGCAGAGAAGCCCTGTATCACGACGGAAAAAAGGTCGGGCGCCTGACGTCTGGCGGCTATTCGGTGCATTTCCAAAAACAAATCGGGATGGGATATGTGCAGCCAGAACTTGCCACCGTCGGGCAAAAGCTTCGGGTCAAAATGTTTGACCAGCTGTGGGATGCAGAGGTCGCCGAAGACTCTCCTTATGACCCTAAAAACGCAGTGATCCGCATCGACGGCTAAGACCGATATCAGGTCACGTCGTGGCGGGTTTACGGGCGATCAGGATCAGGTTGTTGGCGGGCATTGGCACAGGCGGTAACGGCTGCAACCCGACCTCTATCTGCCAGGACTGGATCTGCTCAAAAGACTTGTACCCGATCTGCGGGTCTTGGCTGATAAGGCTTTGGTGAAACTGCTGGTCGCCGGGCGACGCGAAACTTTGGGCGCGCATGAACGGGCCGTAATAGATCGAAACGCCGTTCGGGCTTAGAACGGCGGCAGTTTCGCGAACGACTTTTTCGGCGGTGTCATGGCTGACCAGATGCAACAGGTTGGACAAAAGCACCGCGTCTTGCGGCGCAAACCCGTCGGACCAGCCAGGTTGGGACACATCCAATTCAAGCGGAGGTAGGATATTATCGCCGCCTTGCGCTGCGATCCAGGCCGCGATGCTGACCAAACGGTCCGGGTCAATATCGGTCGGCTGCCATGTGACACCCGGGTGCGCCTGCCCAAGGCCAACGATATGTTCCCCCGTGCCGCTGGCAATTTCCAGGACATTCCCCCTGTCTGAAATCATCTGGGCAACCACATCGCGAATCGCCTGGGCATTGCGACGGGCCGACGGTGCGGACATGCGGCCGTCTTTGGCGGCATTTGCAACGCTTGGAGAGTCTGGCAGCACAAGTTTTTTAGACATGATTTTCCGATTTCATATAAATTTCAAAGCGTTAGTATTTTCTAAAGGATAGATTTGCCCAAAGTTATTAGACAAATCCTAAGCATTTTCCGTCACAGATCCAATGACTGTCCCAATTTCCGACACAATTATTTTGCAATAATGCGTGAGTGGATGGGGACCAAATTGGTCGAAGGTAGCGCATGTCGTATTTGAAAAAGATTGAGGATGCCAATCGGACTATGCAGGTATTTGCCGGTGGAATTGTTGAGGGTGCCAATGTGCGCACGCCTTGTGGTCCACGTCGTGTAGATTTGGTCCGACCGGGTGATCTTATTGTAACGCGGGACAACGGTTTACAGCCGGTTCGCATGGTGTGGAAGCGGGAACTGACCGCTGCCGATTTGGCCGTGAATGCTGAACTGGCCCCGATCCGTTTCAAGCCCCGCGCGGTTGGCCCGATGATGCCACAACGTGATTTGTGCCTTGCGCCAGATCACCGCGTCTTGGTTCCGGGCTATCGTTTGGTGGGGCAGGACCGCACCAAATGTTGTCTGATTGAGGCGCGCGATTTGGCCGGCGTCAGTGATGCCGCCTATGTCGACCGCTCTGCCGCTGTGGTGCGCTATTTCACGCTTGTCTTTGACAGCCATCAAATTTTCAGCTGCAACGGTTTGCCGACTGAAAGCTTTCTGCCCTCAGCCGGATCGGTAAAGAACCTGGATGAGTGTCTACGGGAAGACTTGGTGCGTCGCTTTCCACAGCTGCGGCGGGAACCGAATGCCTATCCCCCGGCGGAATACCAAGTTGTCGAGAATTTCGACTATATTCCAGATCAGGCCTAACTAGCCAAATCTTGCTGGTGACAGGGCTGCGACCGTTTGCGGGGGCAGCTCACTGGTGCGTCCGTCCACAAGATCGGCGATCAACTGACTTGCCGCAGGGGCGGTTTGAAACCCGACACCAGATTGCCCCGCGACCCACACAAAATCCTTTTCCCGCAAGTCCCGGCCCAGAACCAGATTTCGGTCAGGGGCATGCGTGCGCAGTCCTGCCCAGCTTGCCTCGAGCCGCGTGACAGGTTCCGTCATGACGGAGGCGTAGCGATCCAGCCCCTCTGCCAGAACCATGTCATCGGGCCAGGCGTCATGCGGGGTTGATGGATCTTCTTCAGAAGGGGACACCAGCAATGACCCTGCATCGGCCTTGGCATACCAGGCCGAATTGGGTCCGTGCATCATCGGCCATCCGCTGACGTCATGCCCGCCCGGCGCCGGAATGCGCGCCATGGAACGACGGCACGGGGTAAAGCCAATCGGCGTAACCCCAGCCATGGTTGCGATCTCATCCACCCAGGCCCCTGCTGCGTTGACGAGCGTGCTGGCTGTGTGCTCTGCGTCTTTCGTTGAAACGAGCCACCCGTTCGCCTGTCGGGAAATGCCCGTAACACGCGCATTGGGCACAACGCTGCCGCCATTTGCCCGCACCGTGCGTGCAAAATTTTGTATCAAAAGGTCCGTGTCAATGTTCCAGGCATCAGCATGGTGCCCGACCTGTGTCACGCAGTCGGGGTTCAAAATGGGCACCATTTCCCGGGCCTCTGCGACAGAGATCGGGTCAAGATGCATCAGCTTCAAGTCAGTGGCAAATGCGTCCCTGTCTTTATCCGTGCCGACCAACATCATCCCAAGAGGCGACAAGACCCCGCCGTTTTCCGACATATGAAAGTCGCGGCTGGCCTTGTTCAGCTCAAGCGTTGTTGGAACGCCATACGCCTCTTCAAAAACAGCAGCGGACCGGCCAGAGGCATGATACCCAAGACCGGATTCAGCCTCTAGCACGGTGACATTGCCCAAAAGCGACAACCGCGCCGCGGTCGAAATGCCTGCAATGCCTCCGCCGATCACCAGGAAGTCTGTGTTCATGTGGATTCGCTTCGGTCCGTTGCCGGTGGCGGTGTTGGGGACAGGGCGGTGATCCGCTCGTAAACCTCATCGCTCATCTTATACGTCATGGCTTGCAGCGAAGGTTCCAGCTGATTGACAGAGCGCGCGCTGATAATCGGGGCGGTCACCGCTGGATGACGCGCGGCCCAGGCCACGGCCAGAGTTGCAGGGGCCACCCCAAGATCATCTGCGATGTCAGATAGGGCAGAGGCGGTGCTGTACATCCAATCTTCGGAATAGCGCGACGCATACATTTTATTGGTGGTCAGGCGACCGGTATGTCCATTTGCATATTTCCCGCTAAGCAACCCGCCGCCAAGCGGCGAATAGGGGCAAACGGCAAAACCTTCGGACGCGGACATGGGAAGGATTTCCACCTCTACCTGGCGTTTGACCAGATTATACATGGGCTGCAACATCGCGATTTCGGTACCGAATGACTGGGCGATGTAGTCCGCTTTCATGATCTGCCAGGCCGCAAAATTCGACACGCCGATATATCGAATTGATCCGCCCTGGACCAAGCCGGCCAGCGTTTCGAAGGTTTCTTGCAGCGGCGTGTCATTGTCCCACATGTGGATATACAGCAGATCAACCACATCCAAGTTCAAACGTTGACGGCTTTGATCGAATTGCGCGCGGATATTTTGCGCACTGGCCCCGCCAGACCCGGCACATTTGGTTGCAATGAACAGCTTGTCACGCTCAGCCGCGGCGAGCCCGCCCAGGATCGTTTCAGATTTCCCATCCGTGTAGCCATAGGCGGTGTCAAAAAAGTTGATCCCTGCCGCGCGACACGCATCGAACATACCGCGAGAGGTGTCCTCGTCGGCGTTGCCGCCAAATTGCATGGCGCCAAAGCAATATTTTGAAATTGCGGTTCCGTCGGGTGTGGTGAGATTTTGTTTCATGAGGTCACTTTGGCACTGTCTTGGCCAAAGGAAAAGGCCCAGAGCAACGCCCTGGGCCTTTTGGTTTCTTTCGTTTGAAAGACGCTTAGTTCGGAATGTCGCCTGTCATGCCTTCGACGTAGAAGTTCAAGCCAGCCAAAGTGCCGTCATCTGCGACCTCGCCGTCTGCCAACCAAACGCTGCCGTCCTGCTTGTTCAGCGGTCCGGTGAACGGGTGGTATTCCCCCGCCACGATAGCGTCACGCATGGCTTCGGCTTCTGCCTTAATGTCGTCCGGCACAGCGCTTGAAATCTCGCCAATTCCGACCATACCGGCTTCGATACCGTCCCATGTATTGTCGCTGGTCCAGGTGCCATCAATCACGTCCTGAACGCGTTCGATGTAGTAAGGGGCCCAGATGTCGATGATGGATGAAATCCGTGGCATCGGCGCATATTCCGCCATGTCTGCCGCCTGGCCAAACGTGTACACGTTGCCCGCCTTTTGCGCAGCCGCCTGAGGCGCGGTTGAATCGGTGTGCTGCAGGATCACGTCTGCGCCTTGTTCGATCAACGCGGTTGCCGCATCGGCCTCTTTGCCGGGATCAAACCAAGTGTAGGCCCAGACAACGCTGAACTGCACATCCGGGTTCACTTTCTTTGCTTGAATATAAGCAGAGTTGATGCCGCGAATAACCTCGGGAATGGGGAAGGATGCGATATAGCCAATCTTGTTGGTCTTGGTCATTTTTCCGGCAAGGAAACCCTGGATCGCGCGACCTTCATAAAAGCGCGCAGAATATACGCCAACATTGTCCGCAGTCTTATAACCGGTTGCATGTTCGAACTTCACGTTTGGAAATTTCGCAGCAACATTGATCGTCGGATCCATGTAGCCAAAGGAGGTTGTGAAGATCAGGTCTGCACCGCCAAGGGCCATTTGTGTCATCGCGCGTTCAGCATCGGCACCTTCTGGCACAGATTCCTGATACACCATTTCAACAGCATCGCCGAAATGGGCCGCCATTTCTTCCGCCGCTTCGTGGTGGTGTTGCGTCCACCCACCATCGTTTTTGGGGCCCACATAGATGAACCCGACCTTGGTCTTGTCTTGCGCGACAGCAGCGCCAGCAAAGGCAAGGGCAAGCGCTGCCCCGGCCAGAATTGAATTGAATTTCATAGTATCCTCCTGAAGTGATTGTTCGGGCAGTGAGTGCCCCGGTTTACGGTATTGCCCCTAGCTTGAGGCGTGAAAAACTTTGCCAAGATCGGCGGGTGCGCCCAAAGTAGCGCGGCGGCGGCCCGATGACATCAGCACGAGAACGACGATGGTCACCAGATAGGGCAGCATCGAAAGGTAAACGATTGGGATGCTGGATCCGGCGGCCTGCAGGTTCAGCTGCAACACAGTGACCCCACCAAACAGATACGCCCCCAGCAGAACCCGCCATGGGCGCCAAGCACCAAAGACAACAATCGCCAACGCGATCCAGCCAGCCCCGGCGGTCATGCCTTCGGTCCACTGCGGAACACGCACCAGGCTGATATAGGCCCCGCCCAGCCCGGCACAGGCGCCGCCGAACATGATGGCCGCCAAACGGATCGGCACAACCTTGTAGCCAAGCGCGTGGGCCGCATCATGGCTTTCGCCAACAGCCCGCATAATCAAACCGATGCGGGTGTATTTCAGCACCGCCCAGACAGCGGCGACCAGCAGGATTGAAAAATACACCATCAAGTCATGTTGGAAAAAAATCGGCCCCAACACCGGCAAATCGGCCAAGCCCGGAATGTTGAAATCAGAGATCGGCGGCGCTTTGATCCCGACATAGTCCTGCCCGATCAGGGCTGACAGCCCCAATCCGAACAGGGTCAGCCCCAGACCGGATGCCACCTGGTTGGACAGAAAGAACTGCGTGATGATCCCAAACAACAAGGCCAGAACCGCACCGCCAAGCGCCGCGCCGATATAGCCAAGCGTCGGGCTGGTGGTGTTTACAGCAACAACAAAGCCGCAGACCGCGCCGGTGATCATCATGCCCTCGACCCCAAGGTTCAGCACCCCGGTTTTTTCGACGACCATCTCTCCTAAGGCGGCCAATAAAATAGGTGTAGAGGCGACCATGATGGACGCCAAAAACACAACTGGGTTAATTGCGGACCAATCCATCACGCGGCCTCCGTTTTGCCAAATCTGACTTTGAAATTCGTCAGCACATCGACTGCCAACAAGAAGAACAGCAACATGCCTTGCAGCAATTGTATGGCCGCGGCGGGCAGGCCAAGCGTGCTTTGCGCCGCTTCCCCGCCGATATAAGTCAACGCCATCAACAGCCCGGCCAACAATATTCCAACCGGGTGCAGACGTCCAAGGAAGGCCACGATAATCGCGGTAAAGCCATAGCCAGAATTAAAGTCGATGCTGATTTGACCGGCGGGCCCGGTCACCTCAAACATGCCGGCAAGACCCGCCAAAGCGCCCGAAATGCCCATGCAAAAAATCACCAGTCTGGTCGGGTTCACCCCACCAAATTTCGCGGCGCGAGGGGATTGGCCGGTCAGCCGTATCTGAAACCCCAGCATGTGGCGGGACAGCATGATATAGGCGAAAATCACGGCAATGAACGCGGCAAGAACGCCCCAATGCAGGCCGGCGCCTTCTATCAGATATGTGTTCTGCGCGGCGGGAAAGTCCTTGAAATTCCGGCTGCCGGGAAAACCCATGCCATCTGGGTTTCTCAGCAAGCCTGACGAGACCGACGCAAGAATGGACTCGGCCACATAGACCAACATCAAAGACACAAGGATTTCGTTTGTCCCGAATTTCGTCTTCAAAATGGCGGGGATCATGGCCCAGATCCAACCGCCAAAGGCGCCTGCGATGATCATAAACGGAAAGATTAAGAAAGACTCGCTTGGGTAAAAGGCCAGTCCCGCAGCGGCGCCGAATATCGCGCCGATGATGTATTGCCCTTCGGCCCCGATATTCCAAATCCCGGCCCGAAACCCAAGGGACAGGCCAATCGCGATCAAAATAAGCGGCCCCGCTTTGACCAGTAATTGCCCGCG
Organism: Marinosulfonomonas sp.; assembly: GCA_051251595.1. Classification (GTDB taxonomy): domain Bacteria; phylum Pseudomonadota; class Alphaproteobacteria; order Rhodobacterales; family Rhodobacteraceae; genus NORP110. The sequence goes on along the minus strand of JBPOFA010000009.1, from coordinate 119,104 downwards.
ATAGTAAAAGGCGAACTCTCCAAAAATCGGATCCCAGAAAATCGTTCTGATGGCTTCGACTGGGTTCTTGCCCAGAAAGGCGAACAAGATCCCGCCCGCAATCATCGTCAGAACCACAGCCAAGACCGGGGTTGCCAGCGTCCACGCTTGCGATGGCGACGGGCGTTTTTCAAGCCTAAACATGTGAAGCCTCCATCCCATGTGCGCCGCCCATCATCAGTCCGATTTCATCCACCGTCAGCCCTTTGGCCGGGCGCGGCGGTGTCAGTCGGCCTTCGTTCAACGCGGCGAACCTGTCTGATATTTCCATAAGTTCATCCAGATCCTGACTGATACAAATGATAGCGGCCCCTTTTGCGGCGAGATCCAGCAACGCTTGCCGGATATCTGCCGCAGCAGAAGCATCAACGCCCCAGGTGGGCTGGTTCACGACCAACACCTGTGGGTCTTGCAGAACCTCACGCCCAATGACGAATTTTTGCAGATTCCCGCCGGACAGCGAACGCGCCGCGTTGCTAGCCCCGGGGGTGCGCACGTCGAAATCTGCGATGATCTGGTCGGCAAAGTCTTTGGTCTTGCCCCAATTGATAAACCCGTTTTTGGTCAGGTTCTTGCGAATGGCCCCGGTTAGGGCCGCGTTTTCAATAAGGCTCATATCCGGGGCGGCGGCGTGGCCCAGTCGTTCTTCCGGTCCCGTCAGAAGACCCAGTTCGCGGCGCTGGTTCGGCCCCAGATTTCCAATAGGTTGGCCGTTTAACATCACGTCGGACGCCGACGTTGTGATTTCACCGGACAAGACCGCCAGTAATTCGTCCTGTCCGTTCCCGGCAACGCCGCCGATGCCCAGGACTTCGCCTTTTTGCACGGCAAAGCTCAAGTCTTTTAGCGATGTGCCAAACTGGCTGGTCGAGGCGGCTGAAAGGTTAGAAACCTCAACGGCAACGTCGCCCAGTTCGCCGGTTTCGCGGCTGGGCGTGTGCAACGTTTGGCCGACCATCATTTCGGCCAGTTCCCGTGCAGAGTTTTCTCTTGGGTCGCAAGCGCCAACCACTTTGCCAAGCCGCAAGATCGTCGCCCCCTGACACAAGCTGCGGATTTCTTCGAGCTTGTGCGAGATGTAAAGAATGGCCGTGCCTTCTGCGCTAAGCTTGCGCAGGGTTTCAAACAGAATCTCGACCTCTTGCGGTGTCAGAACCGATGTCGGTTCATCCATGATCAACAGCTTTGGGTCTTGCAAAAGGCAGCGAATGATCTCTACCCGCTGGCGTTCGCCCGCGCTAAGGTCGCCGACCAGCCGATCCGGGTCCAGTGGCAGCCCGTAGTTTTCAGAAACTTCGCGAATTTGCGCGGAAAGCGCGCTCATCTTAGGCGGGGATTCCATGCCAAGTGCCACGTTTTCAGCGACGTTTAGCGCCTCAAACAAGCTGAAATGCTGAAAGACCATCGCCACACCGGTAGAGCGCGCCGCATGTGGGCTGGCGGGTTCATAGGTCTGACCGTTCCACAACATGGTGCCGGAATCCGGTTTCACCAATCCATAGATCATTTTCACCAGCGTCGACTTACCCGCGCCGTTTTCGCCCAGCAGCGCGTGGATCTCTCCGGGTGCGACATCAAATGCAACGCTGTCATTTGCGACAACCCCCGGATACGCCTTTGTGACGGCTTGGACTGCCAGCAATGGTTCTGTCATCCGTTCATCCCACCTTGTTTTCGAAGTCCGCAGCGGTCCCCAGCTGCGACAGTAGACTTGCCGCAACACCTACGGCAATGGCTTGGGGGTGTTTCCCCAGTTCCGGCTGACCAATCGGACAGCGAATGCGTAAAATTTGTGCATGATCGTGGCCAAGTTCGTCAAGACGTTTGCGAAACCGCGCCCATTTCGTCTTGGACCCGATCAAGCCCGCCTGTGAAAACCCATGCGACAAAAGCTGATGACAAATCTCTAGATCCAGATTGTGCGAATAGGTCAGGATCAGGTGTTCGGCAGTGTGTGGCGCGTATTGCACGACCGCCGCGGGGTTGGACGCGACGAGTTTTGTTACGTTTGCGGGGATGGCTGTCGGAAACCTGTTTTCTGCCGTGTCGACCCATGTGATGTGAAGCTCTGGCAGCGGGGCCAAAACCTGCACCAGCGCCCGCCCCACATGACCCGCGCCGTAAATCCAAAGCTCTCGCTGTGGTTTTGAAACGGGTTCCAGCATCCAGCCATCTTCCCAAATGGGCGCGATCGGCTGGCCCGCATTTCGGGCGGTCCGCAGGGTGTCGCGCAGGCGTAGCGGCATGTCCGATTGCCCTGAAACCCGTCGGACAACAATGTCATCTGCGAGTGTTTTCAGTCGGTTGTGATCGTAGGTCTCTGATATCAGCGTGACCGCACCGCCGCAGCATTGCCCAAGGGCCGGGCCCAGTGGGAAATGGCGCATCCAGTCTTTGCCAAGGGTTTCGCGGGCTTGTTCAACGGCCTCAAATTCCAACGTGCCGCCGCCAATGGTCCCGCACTGGCCATCTTTCCAGACCAGCATGCTGGTTCCGGAGTTGCGGGGCACTGACCCGGATACGGCGGCAACAACCAAACGGGCAACGGGGCCGTGCGCAGTGATCGCTTGTTCCAGTTCGGCGCGATCAAAGCTCACGCACGCACCTTGGTGATTGCGTCCAGAATGGTTTCGGCCGTCGCCGGGGCGTCAAGCGACGGATAGGCAGACCCGCAGGCCGATATAGCATCGGACAAAGCGTTGAGGGCCGAAATCCCGTGCATCAAAGGCGGTTCCCCGACGGCCTTGGACCGATAGATGGTCTTTTCGCGGTTTTTCCCGTCCCACAGTGCCACGTTAAAGACATCCGGCCGGTCAGAGCAGGCAGGGATTTTATAGGTAGAGGGCGCATGCGTGCGCAGGCGTCCGGACGCATCCCAGACCAGCTCTTCCGTGGTAAGCCACCCGGCGCCTTGAACAAATCCACCTTCGACCTGACCCACATCCAGCGCAGGGTTCAGGGACCGCCCGGCGTCGTGCAAAATATCTACGCGCAACATGCGGTTTTCCCCGGTCAGCGTATCAATCACGCATTCCGTAACAGAGGCCCCATAGGCGAAATAGAAAAACGGGCGCCCGGTGCCGTTTGTCCGGTCCCATTGGATCTTGGGCGTCTTGTAGAACCCTGTGGCAGATAGGCCAACGCGATTTTCATAGGCCAGCTGCGCGGCCTCAGCAAAACTAAAGCTTTGCGATCCGGCCGTCACCTTGCCGTCCTTGAATTCAATGTCGGTTTCACCCGTCATGTCCCGGAAAAACTTCGTCATCCGCGTGCGGATCTTGTCGCAAGCCGCCTTGACCGCCATGCCGTTCAGATCAGACCCGCTGGACGCCGCCGTTGCTGAGGTGTTGGGCACCTTGGCCGTGTCCGAGGCGGTGATTTTGATGTCCGCCACATCAATCCCAAAGCGCGCGGCCGCAACCTGTGCCACTTTTTGAAACAGACCTTGGCCCATTTCCGTGCCGCCATGGTTCAAATGCACCGATCCATCCTGATAGACATGGACCAAAGCCCCCGCCTGATTGAGATGGGTCAGGGTAAAGCTGATGCCGAATTTCACTGGCGTCAGGGCGATGCCCTTTTTCAGAACGTCATTCTTGGCGTTCCATTCTGCGATGTCCTTTTTGCGCTGGTGGTAATCAGACGTCGCCAACAGCTCTTCGCAAAGCTCGTGCAACACAAAGTCTTCCACGGGCATATGGTAAGGCGTCGTCTGGATGCTTGAGGTGTCGGGGTGATCCTCTGCCACGGTTGCGGATTCATAGAAATTGGCGCGGCGCACATCAATTGGGTCGCGGTCCAGCGCATGTGCGATGTGATCCATCACACGTTCAATGCCGACCATCCCCTGTGGTCCGCCAAAGCCGCGAAAAGCCGTGGCGGATTGTGTATTGGTCTTTAGCCTGTGGCTGATGATTTTCGCCGCTGGCAAGAAATAGGCATTGTCAGAATGCAGCATCGCGCGATCCGCGACCGGGATCGACAGATCCAGCGCCCAGCCACATCTTGCGTATTGCGTGAACACGATGCCCTTTACGATGCCAGCGTCGTCATAGCCGACAGTGTATTCTATGCGAAAGTCGTGGCGTTTTCCCGTGATCATCATGTCATCATCACGGTCATAGCGCATTTTTGCCGGGCGCCCGATCTGGGCTGCTACTACGGCACAGCTGACCGCAAGCGCGTTGCCCTGGCTTTCCTTACCGCCAAAACCACCGCCCATGCGTCGGATTTCTACACGAACGGCATTCATGTCCTTGCCGATCGCCTCTGCCACCTTGTGCTGAATTTCAGTGGGATGCTGGGTCGAGGAATGCACCAGAACGTCGCCGCCCTCTTGGGGCAGGGCAAGGGCTGCTTGTCCTTCCAGATAAAAATGTTCCTGCCCGCCGATTTCCATCGACCCGGAAAGCGAATTGGGGGCGTTTGAGATCGCTGTTTCTGCATCAGCCTTGGACCAGATGACCGGTCCGTCCTCAAAATGGCTGTTGTGTTTGATCGCATCGTCAACGGTCAGAATCGCCGGTTTTTCCGCATATTCGATTTTGCCCAGTCTGGCAGCCTTGCGCGCGGCCAGATGTGTGTCGGCCACCACCAGAAAAATCGGTTGGCCCAGGTAATGGACCGATCCGGTGGCCAACAAAGGTTCATCATGGATCGACGGGGAAACGTCATTTGCAAAGGGCAGGTCATCGGCGGTCAGAACCGCAACGACGCCCGGTGCGGCGGCAACATTGCTGAGATCAACGGAAATGATATCCCCATGGGCAATGCTGGAACAACCAAAGGCCAAATGCACGCAATTTGCAGGCACTGGAATGTCATCCACATAACGCGCTTGGCCGGTCACATGTAGTTTCGCGGCGTCATGGGGCAGAGGCTTGGCAACACTCATTGGCTTACCTCCAGCACATTCACGTCTTGTCCCTGATCTTCCAGATAATAGCGCATCAACAAGTTCCGGGCCGTTTCCAGACGATATTCGGCAGAGGCGCGCATATCGGTCATGGGGCGATAGTCATTCTTGAAAAGCTCCATCGCGGCCTGAACCGTTTCCGTGGTCCAGTCCTGCCCAACCAGCGCCGTTTCGACCGCCAGCGCACGTTGTGGGATACCGGCCATGCCGCCAAATGCGATATGCGCCTGGGTCACGACACCATCGGATACACCGATGGAAAAACAACCGCAGACCGCCGAGATATCCTGATCAAACCGTTTGGAGATCTTGTAGCATTTCAAGCGATCTTTTTGCTTTGGAATAAAGATGCTTTCGACGAATTCACCCGGCGCACGATCCTGTTTGCCGTAGGTCAAAAAGAATTCCTCGATCGGAATGCGGCGGCGGACGTCCCCTTTGCGCAGGGTCAAAAACGCCCCAAGTGCGATCAGGGCAGGGGGGCTGTCGCCAATCGGCGACCCGTTCGCGATATTACCCCCAAGCGTCGCGGCATTGCGGACCTGAACGGAACCGTAACGACGGATCATCTCTGCAAAGCTGGGATAGTGGGGCTGGATCGCCGCCCCAAATTCATTCACCGTTACGCAGGCCCCGATGGTCATGCCGTCTTCGGTCTCTTCAATGTTCTTGAGGTCCGCGACACCGGACAAAAAGGCAACCTTGCCCAGATCATCCAGCCGTTTCGTGACCCAAAGGCCCACATCTGTTGCCCCGCCAATCAGAACGGCATCGGGGTTGTCTGCATACCACGCGGCCAGCTCGTCGCTGGATTTTGGCATTGCGACAGCATCGGTGCTGTCAAAATCTGCAATGTCCCGGGGCGCAGCGTCATCCATCCAATCGGGAACGGGGGCACTGGCGGCGGCTTTTGCGGCGCGAATGATCGGTGCATAGCCCGTGCACCGGCACAGGTTTCCTGCAAGCCGGTCGTCGTAATCCGTTTCACCATTCTTATGGGCCACGGCCATTGAAACGACAAAGCCGGGCGTGCAGAACCCGCATTGGCTGCCGTGATGATCGACCATGGCCGATTGCACAGGGTGCAAATCACCGTCCGGTCCTGAAATGCCTTCAACCGTTCGTACGGCTTTGCCATGCAGTTGTGGCAGGAATAAAATGCAGGCGTTGACCGACCGGCTGCCGCGTTCATCTGTCACCATCACGGTGCAGGCGCCGCAGTCACCTTCGTTGCAGCCTTCTTTGGTGCCGTTTAACCCGCGAGACTCTCGCAGCCAGTCAAGTAATGTCGTTGTTGCTGAAACGTTGTTCAGTCGGACGGGGTCCCCATTCAGAAGAAACGCCACCTGTGCCATGTGTATTCCGGTCCCGCTTTCTTTGAGTGTTCGCTTTCGCGATGGCGGCCGGATCCGATGCGGCGGAAAACCCAGTGCCCACGTCGTTTGAAGGTAGTCGGCAAACTTTGTTGATGGCAAGCCCCTTTTAAAATCCCAAAGAAACTGCGGGTTTTAGAAAATCAACTGCTGCAATGGCTTTCGTTATCTGGGCCAATGTCCTAGATTTTGTGCATGACAAACACAGCGCGATTCATCCACCTCCGCCTTCACACCGAATATTCCCTGCTAGAGGGTGCGGTTGCTGTCAAAAAGCTACCCGGGATGTGTGAAAAACACGGCATGCCTGCTGTGGCGGTCACGGATAAGAACAACATGTTCGCCGCGCTAGAGTTTTCGGTGATGGCCTCTGGGGCCGGGATACAACCGATCATCGGGTGTCAGGTTGATGTCGATTACGATCCGGCGGGTCCGGGTGAAAAACCTCGGGACGCGGCCGGTTTGGTTCTGCTGGCCAAGAACCGCGCCGGGTACATGAACCTGATGAAGCTGAACACGTGCCTTTATGTTGATGCAGGGGGGGAACTGCCCAAAGTCAGCCTTGAAGAGCTAGAGACATTCAGCGATGGCCTTATCTGTCTTACTGGCGGTGCGATTGGCCCGGTTGGGCAATTTCTGATCGCCGGGCAACGCCCCAAAGCCGAAGCGTTAATGGACCGTTTGGTCAAGATATATGGCGATAATCTGTACATAGAATTGCAGCGTCACCCGAGTGAGACCGGATTGCCACAGGCAGAGCGGCTGTCCGAGCGCGGCTTTGTCGAAATGGCCTATGCGCGCAACATTCCCTTGGTTGCGACCAATGATGTCTACTTTCCCAAGGACGATATGTATGAGGCGCATGATGCGCTGATCTGTGTCGCCGAAGGGGCCTATGTCGACCAGCAAGAGCCGCGGCGAAAACTGACCGCACAGCATTATTTCAAATCGGCAGAGGAAATGACCGCGCTGTTCGCGGACCTGCCTGAGGCAATTGAAAACACGGTTGAAATCGCCAAAAGATGTTCGGTCAAATCAGAAAAGCACGATCCGATCCTGCCCAAATTCGCGGATAACGAGCTTGCCGAATTGCGACGCCAAGCGGCAGAGGGCCTGGCCGCTCGGCTAGAGGTTATCCCACATGCGGTTTCTGTCGAAAAGTACAACGAGCGGCTAGAGTTTGAGCTGGGGATCATCGAAAAGATGGGGTTTCCGGGCTATTTCCTGATCGTTGCGGATTTCATCAAATGGGCGAAGGACCACAATATTCCCGTCGGCCCGGGTCGGGGATCTGGGGCGGGGTCTTTGGTGGCCTACGCCCTGACCATCACCGACCTTGATCCACTGCGCTATTCGCTGTTTTTCGAACGTTTCTTGAACCCGGAACGGGTGTCGATGCCTGACTTTGACATCGACTTTTGCATGGACCGCCGCGAAGAGGTCATTCGCTACGTTCAGGAAAAATACGGCCGCGACAAAGTTGGGCAGATCATCACCTTTGGTGCGCTTTTGTCCAAGGCCGCGATCCGGGATATCGGGCGCGTTCTGCAAATGCCCTATGGGCAGGTTGACCGCATTTCCAAGATGATCCCGGTTGAGGGCGTAAAGCCCGTGTCGATCGAAAAGGCGCTGGCGGATGAACCGCGACTGCGCGAAGAGGCAAAAGCCGAAGAGGTCGTGGACCGGCTGCTGACCTATGGCCAACAGGTCGAAGGCCTGTTGCGCAACGCATCGACCCACGCGGCGGGCGTGGTGATCGGCGACCGGCCACTTGATCAGCTGGTCCCACTTTACCAAGACCCGCGTTCCGACATGGCGGCCACCCAGTTCAATATGAAATGGGTCGAACAGGCCGGGTTGGTGAAATACGACTTTTTGGGTCTGAAAACCCTGACGATCATCCAGAACGCTTTGGACCTTTTGCGCTTGCGCGATGTCGACATCGACATTGGGGCGATCCCGCTGGATGACGAAAAAACATATGATCTCTACGCATCCGCCAAGACGGTTGCCGTGTTCCAGGTTGAAAGCTCTGGCATGATGGATGCGCTGCGGCGCATGCGCCCGACTTGCATCGAAGACATCATCGCGCTTGTGGCGCTGTACCGTCCCGGCCCGATGGAAAACATTCCGAAATATTGTGAAGTGAAAAACGGCCAATCCGAACGCGATTTGCTGCATCCCACAATCGACCACATCTTGGACGAAACCCAAGGCATCATCGTTTATCAGGAACAGGTGATGCAGATCGCGCGGGACATGGCGGGCTATAGCCTTGGTGGTGCCGACCTGTTGCGCCGCGCCATGGGGAAAAAGATCCAAGAGGCGATGGACGCCGAAAAGCCGAAATTCCTGAACGGCGCCGCCGAAAACGGCGTGGACAAGCGCAAAGCGACCGAAGTGTGGGAGCTTTTGGACAAGTTCGCCAATTACGGTTTCAACAAATCCCACGCCGCAGCCTATGCCGTCGTCAGCTACCAGACTGGATGGCTCAAGGCGAATTACCCGGTCGAATTCATGGCCGGCGTGATGAATTGCGACCTGCATTTGACGGACAAGCTTGCTGTTTATGCCGAAGAGGTGCGCCGCGGTCTGGATATCGAAATCATCCCGCCTTGTGTGAACCGATCATATCCCACGTTCAGTGTATCCGAAGCCCGGATCGTTTACGCGCTTGGTGCGCTCAAAAACGTGGGCACGGATGCGATGCGCCTGATATCCGAGGCCCGCGGCGACAAACCCTTTGCGACCTTGTTTGACGTGGCACGCCGGGCGGATCTGAAACGGATCGGCAAGCGGCCCATGGAAATGCTGGCCCGCGCCGGGGCCTTTGACCAACTGGACGCCAACCGACGGCGCGTCTTTGAAAGTCTCGACGGGCTGGTCCGCTATTCTGCGGCCATCCACGAACAGCGCAATTCCTCGCAAGTCTCTTTGTTTGGCGAAGCGGGCGACGATTTGCCAGAACCGCGCCTGGCCCCGGTTGATGACTGGCTGCCAAATGAACGGCTGGCCGAGGAACATAAGGCCATCGGGTTTTATCTGTCAGGGCACCCCTTGGATGACTATCTGGGGCCGCTGAAACGCAAGGGCGTCAAAACGCTCGTCGAGATTTCGGAAGCCGCCTCTAACGGGGCATTGGTAGGGAAACTTGCCGGTTCTATCGCAGGGGTGCAGGAACGCAAATCAGCACGCGGCAACCGCTTTGCCTTTGTGCAACTGTCAGACCCTTCGGGCCTCTACGAGGTCACGGTTTTCTCTGACACGCTAGAGGCTGCGCGCGACTGTCTGAAAACCGGCGAAAACGTTGTTTTGACCGTCGAGGCAACGATGGAAGCGGATCAGCTGAAATTGCTGGCACGCGGCATCTCTCCGATTGATTCTGTCACGGCCGATGCGGGGGGCATGGGGCTAAAGGTGTTCATCGAAGAAGAACAGGCGATCTTTAGTGTAAAATCGGTGCTGGATCGCATGGCCACAGAAAACCGGGCAAAGGGGCCGATTGCCTTTTGTATCGCGGATCGGGCCACGGGGGCGGAATATGACATCATGCCGGACGCAGAATTTGCCCTGACCCCCCAAATCAAAGGCGCGATCAAATCCCTTGGCGGGGTCCTGGCGGTTGAGGATATGTAGGGCGCAAACCCTGAAAACTTACCAATGCGGGGGGCGTTGATCCGCCAGCGGGACAGTCCCACCCTCGGCCACTTCGCGTTCCGCCTCTTTTTGCATGATCATCGCCATACGCCGGTTAAGAATGGTGATCTCTTTTTCCTGCTGGGCCATGACATCCGACAGATCATCCACAATGCGTGTCAGATGCGCGATGGTTTCTTCCATTTTTGTCACTCGGTCTTCCATATCGTCCCTCATTTTTGGGCTGTGCGCTTGCCCCCAATCCGGCCTTCCGTTAGACCCCGCGGCGAATGAACCCTTAGGATATTACCGATGGCCAAGGAAAAAAAGCAGCCCCGACCAAAGGCCGCGACGCCAAAAGGCTTTCGCGACTATTTCGGCGCGGAAGTCACAGAACGCAAGACCATGCTTGATCAAATTGCGTCTGTCTACCATCGCTATGGGTTTGAAGCACTGGAAAGTTCGGCTGTTGAGACGGTCGAAGCGCTTGGAAAGTTCCTGCCCGATGTTGATCGCCCGAATGAAGGTGTGTTTGCATGGCAAGAAGATGATGACGGCGATTGGCTGGCCCTGCGCTACGATCTGACGGCACCGCTGGCGCGGGTCTATGCGCAATACCGCAATGATCTGCCCACGCCCTATCGCCGCTTTGCGATTGGTCCGGTCTGGCGCAATGAAAAGCCGGGCCCGGGCCGGTTCCGTCAGTTTTATCAATGCGATGCCGATACGGTTGGTGCCGCCAGTGTCGCCGCAGACGCAGAGATTTGTTCGATGCTGTGCGACACATTGGAAGCCGTGGGAATTCCGCGCGGCGATTACATGGTGCGTCTGAACAACCGCAAAATCCTGAATGGCGTTTTGGAAGCTGTGTTCAGCGCAGCCAACACCCCTGCCGATGCCGGCATTGCAGACAGCATTCTGCGCACCGCCGACAAGTTCGACAAAGTCGGCGAGATCGGCGTGCGTCAACTCTTGACCACAGGGCGCAAGGACCAATCCGGGGCCTTTATTGATGGCGTCGGGCTAAGCGCCGATCAGGCCTCTGTCATTGTTGATTTTCTGATGGCCAAGGGCACGACCGCCGAAGAAACCCTAGACAACCTTCGCAAGGTGGTTGGCGAGTCCAAGGTTGGGATCGAAGGCGTCGACGAATTGCAGACCATCGCTGATTTGATGGCGGCGCAAGGCTATGACACAGACCGCGTAGAAATTGACCCCTCTGTCGTGCGTGGGCTTGGCTATTATACCGGCCCCGTGTTCGAGGCAGAGTTGACCTTTGAAATCATGGATGAAAAAGGGCGCCCACGGCAGTTTGGATCTGTCGCGGGTGGCGGGCGTTATGACGATCTGGTCAAACGCTTTACCGGTCAGGCCGTGCCCGCAACCGGCGTTTCGATTGGTGTGGACCGGCTGCTTGCCGCCTTGCAGGCCAAAGGGCGCATCAAGGATGAAAGCGCCGGGCCGGTGGTCATCACCGTGATGGATCGCGACCGGATGGCGGATTATCAGGCGATGGTTGCAGAACTGCGCACTGCGGGGATCCGCTCAGAGGTTTATCTGGGCAACCCCAAGAATTTCGGCAATCAGTTGAAATATGCCGATCAGCGCCGCGCCCCTGTTGCGATTATTCAGGGCGGTGACGAACATGAACGCGGTGTCGTTCAGGTGAAGGACCTGTTGCTGGGGGCCAAAATTGCCGAAACAGCGACCCTCGAAGAATGGAAGGCGCAGCCCGCCCAATTTGAAATCGCGCGTGGTGATCTGGTCGCCGAGGTGCGCCGCCTGCTGGACAGCCAGAAATGACCAGCAAAGCGGCAATTCGCGCCGAAGCGGTTCGGCTTCAACAACAGTTTGAAGCCGCCGGGGCACTGCCGGTAGAGGCCGACATTCTGCAGCCAGCCGACATTTTGTTGGATCTTTATGGCGAGGATATTCGCGGCCGGGCTTATGTGACATCAGACCCGTTGCGAGGCGAATTAATGATGCGCCCGGATTTCACGGTTCCGATCGTGCAAATGCACATGAAAGACGGGGCAGAGCCTGCGCGCTATACCTATTCGGGCGAAGTTTTCCGTCGCCAAGAGGTCGACAGCACGCGCCCAAGTGAAACGCTCCAAGTCGGCTACGAGGTTTTCGACCGCGATGATCCAATTGCCGCGGATGCAGAGGTGTTCGCGCTTTTCCAAGGGATGCTTTCGGGGCTCGATCTGCGGGCTGTCACCGGCGACATCGGCATTGTCATGGCGGCCATCAAAAGCCTGAACACAACGGACCGTCGCAAGGCCGCTCTCATCCGTCACGTTTGGCGCGAGGGTCGGTTCATGGCGTTGCTGAAACGCTTCGGCGGTCGCGTTCCGGTGCCGCCAACACGCGCCGCGCTGCTGGCCAACCCAGACCCAATTGATGAGACGGTGCCCCTTGTCGGGCTGCGGTCTGTTGAGGAAATCGGCGCACGCATTTCGGCCCTGCATGAGGATGCAGCCCAGCCTTTCCTTGCGCCGGAAGAGGCCGGAATGTTGGATGAAATCCTGAAACTAAAGGCAAGCCTGCCAGAGGCCTGTGATCAGCTGAACCGCATCGCGCAAAACGTGCCTGGGCTGCAGTCAGCGGTGGATTTGCTGAACACGCGTACAGAGGCCCTTGGCGCACACGGCGTGGATGTTTCGGCGTTGGAATTTGAAGGCAGCTATGGCCGCATCACCATGGAATATTATGACGGTTTTGTTTTCGGGTTTGAATCCAAATCTGACAAAAAACTGCCGCCCGTCGCCTCTGGCGGGCGATATGATGCATTGACCCGGGTTCTGGGGCAGGGGGCTGCGATCCCTGCCGTGGGTGGGGTCATTCGCCCTGAACGCGTCATAGCCGAACAGGAGGCTTGAGATGAGCATCAAACTGGGTGTGCCCTCTAAGGGGCGGTTGATGGCCAAGACCTTTGAATGGTTCGGCAAGCACGGGATCGAAATCCAGCTATCCGGGGACGAACGGGAATATGCGGGCACTGTGTCGGGCGTCGACGGGGTCGAACTTGTGCTGCTCTCGGCCGGGGAAATCCCGCGAGAGCTGGCAGCGGGGCGCATTCACCTTGGGGTCACCGGCTCTGACATGGTTCTGGAAAAACTGGGCACGAAAAATCAACGAGTGGATCAGCTTGCGGAACTTGGTTTTGGCCATGCCGAGCTGATCATCGCGGTGCCTGCGGCGTGGGTGGATGTTGATCTTCTTGAAGATCTGGACGCCGCTGCTGCGGCGTTTCGCAAGAAACACGGGTTTCGGCTGCGTATCGCCACAAAATATCACCGTTTGACGCGCGAATATTTGCAAGAAAAAGGTGTCGCAGATTATCAATTGGTCGACAGCCAGGGCGCAACCGAAGGCACCGTCAAGAACCTGACCGCCGAGGCGATTTCGGATATCACTTCGACGGGTGAAACTTTGCGCGCGAACCACCTGAAAATTCTGAAAGACGGCTCTATCCACAAATCACAGGCCTCACTGTTCCGTTCAGACAGCGCGGACTGGTCTGAAGAGGATTTGGCCGCATATCGGGTCTTGATGGGAAAGCTTCTTTTGTCCCAATAACTTGCCCTGCGCGGCCTGTGCCAGCACAGGTAAACGGATTTACGGACGCGATCCGCCGCAATATACTCCTTTCAAGACGCGAACAATTTTAGATAAATTAATAAGGACCATTCAGATGGATAGAATCCAATGCATCGCTTGGGATTTCGACGGCGTGCTCAACAAAAATATCGTCGATGGTCGCTTTCCGTGGATGGATACGCTTCCCGGACGTTTCGGCGTCGACGGCGCGGCGTTTCAAAAGTTTATTTTCCAGGAAAGGTTTGTTCCCGTCATGAGCGGGGATGTCGATGTGCTGGATGTCTTGATTGAATGGAAAGACGCACACGGATTTGAAGGCGATGTTCATGAAGTCATGGAGTATTGGTTTTCGACAGATGCGGTTCCGTGTCCGGATATGATGTCGCTCATGGATCAGGTTCAGGCAGCAGGTTTGCGTCAGGTGATCGCGACCAACAATGAACACCGCCGCTCCAGCTATATCGAAAACGAAATGGGGTTTTCCAACCGCATTGAGCGCTTGTTCTCTTCGGGCCGCATGAAAGTTGCCAAGCCGGATTTAGGCTATTTCCGCCATATCGAACAGGAACTTGACCTAAAGCCCGAACAGATTTTGTTCGTCGATGACTATGCTGAAAACATCGAGGCAGCCGCTGCCTGTGGCTGGCAGGTTCACCATTTCCCCGAAAACGGACATGCCGACCTGTCAGAACGGTTGAGCGTTATTCTGTAAAAGGTTTTCAATGAAAAATGTTATCTTTGATTTCGGCAATGTCATTGTGCATTGGCAGCCCTTTCGCGCCCTGAACGGGGTGTTCGAGACCGTCGAAGACATGAACGCGACTTTGGATCAAATCGGGTTTTACGATTGGAACCTGGAACAGGATCGTGGCCGCAGTTTCGATGACGCGCTTGCGGCTGCGAAGCGGGATACCCCGGACCATCTGCACGTGTTTGAGGCTTATTTTGACGGGCTTCTGGCGGCCCATGATCAGTTGATCCCGGGAACGTCAGAGCTGATCACAGAATTGCACGGGCGCGGTGTGAACCTTTTTGGGCTGACGAATGCTGCGCGCCCGTCCTATGAAATTGTCCGATCCGTTGCGCCTGTTGTTGGTCTTTTGCAGGACGTCGTTGTATCAGGCGATGAACGCATCATAAAGCCGGATCCAGACATCTTTCACCTGTGCCTGAACCGTAACGGTCTGGCCGCCGATGAAACGCTGTTTGTTGATGACAGTTTGGCAAATTGTCAGGCCGCGGAAACCGTCGGGATCACCGCGCATCACTTCAAACATGCCGCCGGGCTAGAGGCTGATCTGAAAACGCACGGTTTGCTGCAACAGGGTCAGCGCACGCCGATTTCGGCCAGCTCTGCCATGAGGCCGGGGGGCAATTGATCTTCGTCGATCCGTGACATCTTCAGGTCACTGGGGCTGTCCTTGGGGTCAAGATAGCGCCAGCCCTGAAAGGGCCTGCGCGGAGCGGCCTCTGTGCGGAACAATTCTGCATCCATGCGGATGCCGCAGCGGCGAATCCCGTCCTGCCCGATTTGTTCATCAAGCGAGATTATCCGCTGCCGGGCAAGGATCACGCCTTTGATGACCCAATATAACGAACCACCGTTTAACAATTCCGATTCTTTTTTCGGCCACATCCGGGTGATGTGCAAAGTTTCGGTGCTTTGACGGGCATCAATACGGCTGGCGAGGTCTTCGACAGACTCGACTCCGACGCATAATTTTACCAGATTTATGTATTGTGCCAAATCGCGCCCCAATATATGGTGTGTGTCTTACACGTTAACCTATCATGAATCCGTGGTTGTGCAAGTTGACCCATGCGCCCAATCGCAGTAGGTATATTGCCCGCCACCCACTAATCAGGACGACTTATATGAGCCGATTTTCCGCGCCGATTGCCGAATCTATTTGGGATATGAAATATCGCCTGAAACAGGCCGACGGAACACCGATTGATGGTTCGGTAGAGGACACTTGGCGCCGGATCGCGCGGACATTGGCGAGCGTGGAAAAAGACCCAAAACATTGGGAAGATCGGTTCTACGGCGCGTTGGAAGATTTTAAATACCTGCCCGCAGGTCGCATCACGGCGGGGGCCGGGACCGGGCGCGCTGTGACGATGTTCAATTGTTTTGTCATGGGCACGATTCCGGACAACATGGGCGGCATCTTTGAATCGCTCAGAGAAGCCGCTTTGACCATGCAACAGGGTGGCGGCATCGGATATGATTTCTCTACCATTCGTCCCAAAGGGGCCGACGTCAAAGGCGTCGCCGCAGATGCGTCTGGCCCGCTTTCCTTTATGGATGTCTGGGATTCCATGTGTCGCACCATCATGTCCGCCGGGGCGCGACGTGGGGCGATGATGGCGACCATGCGCTGTGATCACCCGGATATCCAAGAGTTTATCACGGCCAAGTCGGACGCCGCGCGCCTGCGCAATTTCAACGTCTCGGTTCTGGTCACAGATCCGTTCATGGAAGCGGTCAAAGCCAACGGTTCCTGGGATTTGGTTTTTGAAGGAAAAGTGTATCGCACGGTGCAAGCTTTGGATCTGTGGAACCAAATCATGCAAGGCACATATGACTATGCCGAACCCGGTGTGATTTTCATCGACCGGATCAACAAGGCAAACAATCTGGCATATTGCGAAGATATCGCCGCGACCAACCCTTGTGGGGAACAGCCACTTCCGCCTTATGGCGCGTGTTTGCTGGGCTCTGTCAATTTGGCCCGTTTGGTGTCTGACCCGTTCGAAAAGACCGCTGAAATCGCAGAGGCACGGCTGGATGAGCTGGTGCGGACAGCGGTTCGCATAATGGACAACGTTGTTGACGCCTCGAAATTCCCGCTAGAGCAACAAGCCCAAGAGGCCCGCAACAAACGCCGGATCGGCTTGGGTGTCACAGGGCTGGCCGACGCGCTTTTGATGCTGGGGCTGCGCTATGGGTCCAAGGAAGCAGCGGCGCAAACCGAGAGTTGGATGAAGGCGATTGCGCGCAGCAGTTATCTGGCATCCGTCGACCTTGCCCGCGAAAAAGGTCCGTTTCCCTTGTTCGAGGCTGAACCCTATCTGCAATCTGGCAACATGTTGCAGATGGATGATGATGTGCGCGACGCAATTCGCGAACACGGCATTCGTAACGCGTTGCTGACCTCGGTCGCCCCGACGGGCACGATATCCCTGTATGCGGGCAACGTCAGCAGCGGCATCGAACCGGTTTTCGCCTATGGCTACACCCGCAAAGTCCTGCAAAAAGACGGCTCGCGCACAGAAGAAGAAGTTGTCGACTATGCCGTGCAGATGTGGCGCGACCGATTTGGTGACGCGGAATTGCCTGACTATTTTGTCAACGCCCAGACCTTGGCACCGCTCGACCATGTTCGCATGCAGGCGGCGGCGCAGAAATGGGTGGATTCCAGCATCTCCAAAACGATCAACTGCCCAGAAGACATTTCTTTTGATGCGTTCAAAGATGTCTACATGGAAGCCTGGGATACGGGGTGCAAAGGCTGCACCACTTACCGCCCGAATGATGTGACCGGCTCGGTGCTGACCGTGTCCGAGGCTTCGGATAAAACGCCGGAAACAGATGAAGGCGCCGAAGTTGTTTACATCTCAGAGCCACTGGATCGTCCAGAACAGTTGGAAGGCAACACCTATAAACTGAAATGGCCCGACAGTGAGCATGCGATCTACATCACCGTGAATGACATCGTCGTTGGCGGTCACAGACGCCCCTTTGAAGTGTTCATCAATTCCAAGAATATGGAACATTTCGCCTGGACCGTTGCCTTGACGCGCATGGTTTCGGCTGTTTTCCGGCGCGGCGGCGACGTTTCTTTTGTGGTGGAAGAGCTGAAGGCCGTGTTCGATCCGCGCGGTGGCGCATGGATACAAGGGAAATACGTGCCGTCGATTCTTGCAGCGATTGGTGGCGTGATCGAACAGCACTTGATTTCGATCGATTTCATTTCCGGCGAAGGCATGGGCCTTAAATCCGACCCTCATGCGGATGTTGTCGCCATGGGTAAACCCCGCGGCAAATCCTGTTCGTCCTGTGGCTCATTCGAAATGCGTATGGTTGAAGGCTGCATGACATGCGGCAGCTGCGGATTTTCCAAATGCGGGTGATTGGGCTGTAGCAGAGCCTGTGTCAGTCACAGCATACCTTTTCCGTAAATCACACCATAGGTTTTCAGAAACGCTGGTTTGGCAATTGTACTATGAGAGAAAAAATAAGGGTGGGCCAGCAAGCTCCACCCTTATTTCACTATTAATATCAGATAATTAATTGATTTCCGTCTGGACTTCTTTACGCAAGAATAGATTGCCGTATATCTCTCCGTCTGGAGAAAATGGCGTTACACCTTTTCCCTTCGACTCTGCCCCAATGCTTTGCCAGCTACGATCATATTCCTGTGCGATAATGCGCAATGTCATGAACTTGGAATTGAACGCAGCAGCGTCGCCTCCGTCAAATAATGTTGTTGGGTTTTGGTTACCGGGTTCACCATCATTGTTGAGGGCGTTTGTCCGTTCAAAATTAGTCGACGCATTCTAGTGGGCTGGGTGATTCCTGCTGCCTTGGTGGCACCTTTTTTTGCCCCCTGTTCCTCACCAGGGCAGACGCCCTCCGGTGGCGAAGTACCCGCCGGTTTCGTCATTGTCATCCGACAGGGCCAGCCGGACGGCTTCGGCCGCGCCTTGCGGAATGGTCTGCCGTCCCCGGTGACCGTTGAGATCAGTTGCGGTAAAGCCGGGGTCAGCGGCGTTGACCCGGACACCGCTTTGCCGAAGTTCGGCGGCAAGCTGCACGGTAAGCATGTTCACTGCAGCCTTCGAGGCGTTGTAGCCGATCAGCTTGTAAGCGGAATGTTCCCAGGACGGATCCGCGTTGAGCGTCAGGGAGCCAAGACCGCTGGAGAGGTTGATGATCCGCGCCGGGCGCGCCTTCTGCAAGAGCGGTAGCATGGCCTGGGTGACGGACAGGGTGCCCAGAAAGTTCGTTTCGAAAACGCGCTTGACCGCGTCGAGGCTGGCCTGTGCTGGGCTTGCGTCGCGGGGGTCGCTGATACCGGCATTGTTGACCAGAATATTCAGCGATCCTTCGCGCGCCCCGATGTCCGCGGCGGCGCGTTGCGCCGATGCCTGGTCGGTCAGGTCGAGTTGCAGGTATCGCGCGACGATCCCCTCGGTCGCAAGGGTCCTGGCGGCCTTTTCCCCGCGTTCCGCATCCCGGGCGCCGATGATGATCCGCAGCCCCGCTTGTCCGAGCTGGCGGGCGATCTCGAGCCCAATTCCCTTGTTGGCCCCGGTGACGAGGGCGCACAGTCCGGCAGATGATTGCATGACATTTCCTTTCGGATCGTGGTTGAAGTGCAGGCGCATGCGGGTATTATATGAATCATTCTTCAGGTTTGGAATTCGCATATGGCGAGACCCTCCGGTGACGCTCTAAGCGCCCGTAAACAGCCGCGTCAGGCGCGCGCGCAACTCACCGTTGATGCGATATTCGAGGCAACCATTCAGGTTTTGCTGTCGGAAGGTCTGTCGGCCCTGACAACCACCCGGGTGGCGGCAAGGGCCGGCGTCTCCGTAGGAACCCTGTATCAGTATTTTCCGCAAAAGCAGGCTTTGCTGTTCGCCTTGCTGCAACGCCATCTCGAAGCCGTCTCTGACGCGGTCTGCGCGACCTGCGCGCGGTGTCGCGCCATGCCCCTTGACCAAATGGCAGGCGCGCTGGTCCATGCCTATCTCGACGCGAAAACCAGGGATATCGCTGCCACGCGCGCGCTTTATGTTGTCGCGGCAGAGCTTGATACGGACGACCTTCTTGGCGCGGTAGCCCGGCGCAATCATTCCGCGATCCGCGATCTTCTGCTGAGCGCCGGAGACCGCCGCGTCCACCAACCTGACGCGGTCGCTTTCGCCCTTAGCGCGACACTCGCCGGGACGACGCGCGCGGTGTTGGCGCGTGACGCCACGCAGGGCGATCTTGCCGCGTTACGTGCGGAATTGCCCGTGCTGTGCCGGGCTTACCTGGTCGCACGGTCCGGTCCTCTTTGACGTGGCAGGTATCGGCTAGGAGAACGATGACAGCGGTTGCGGCCGTGGGAGGCCCACCACAGCAGGTATCCCGTCTGCGCCAAAGCTATTTTGCAGGTTTCTTTCGAAGTTGCGGAAAACACATGGTGTACAAAAAAGTTATGCTGTGATCGACAGCCTGTTCTGCGCTCTTTTGCCGTCGAAATGTCCGGGTTACAGCCGGGCTGGTTCCTGCGGGTCGTCACCAAGACTTTGAAATTCACACTGCGGCGTTGCGTTTTGGGCCAAGGCAAAAAATGCCCAGGCCTGTCAGGAAAAGCGCGCCGCCGCTCATCAAGGTGCGCAGCGTGTTCCAGAACTGCCACCGGCCCGAATAGTCTGTCCAAATCAGACCAGCGGTTTGTTGATCTACAGGCACGGTGACCTGTGCGAGCGCTTCGTTCATCGGCACATTGACAAGTGCTGTGACAAGGAACGCCCCTCCAAAATAGAGCGCCGCACCCGCCGCAAAATACACGGTGCTGAAACGTCGACCCTGCAAAAAGGCGACCAAAGCGGTCACTGCCAAAAACACCGGCGTCAGAAAGAAGGCCGGAAAGAAAACGGCATTGCGCACCGAAGCATTCATGGCCTGCATCGCCACGATGGCGGTTTTCGGCTCAAGCCTGTCCAGCCCCCAAAGTGTTGAACAGACCCAAGCATAGAAAAAACCGAAAATTGCGCCAACGCTTAACAAAGAAAGCAGTGCCATCGGCAAAAGCATCGCTCGCATTAGACAAGCTCCGCCTTAGTGTCTGATGCCAGGCCCAGCTTTTCGGCCTGTCGCATTGCGCGAAGCACGTGACCAAAGATGACGACGACGGCGATTTGACCAAGGATGACTGCGGGCCAAATCAAGCCAAACTGTGCATCGAAATATTTTTGAGGGCCAAATGAAATCAATGCCATCAGCGCGGCCAAAACACTTAGCACCCGTCCGGCAGGAAAGGCCAAGGGGCGCAAAATCAGGGCTGCAAGCGCAATGGAAGCAGAGCCACCGATGAATGGCGCGATGCCAAAAAGCGGTGTTGCAACGGGGGGATGCGGCCTGATCCCTGCATAAAGCGCCGACAGCATGATGGCTTGAAGCAAGATCAAAGTGGCAAGGGAAGCCACGACGTGACGTTCAGGTTGGGTCATGTTCAATTCTCCAAAAGCGTATTTTATATTACGGTTGTACTTATCCGTAATTAGGATTACGGTATCTGTCAACACATCGGAGGGAAAAACATGCGCGAAGAAAAACGAACGCTCCGCCAAGAACAGATAGAGGCGGCGGCCTATGCTGTATTGGAGGCCAAAGGATATGGCGGCACGTCGATGCTGGGCATTGCCAAACAAGCCAAAGCGTCGAACGAAACGCTTTACAATTGGTATGGTCACAAACAGGGCTTGTTTCAGGCGCTGGTCACACGCAATGCCGAAGAGGTTCGCACGCATTTAGAAGCAGAACTGCAAACCGATCATGATGCCCTTTCAATTCTAGGCGCTCTTGGGCCAAGGCTTCTGACATTGCTGACCGGGGACCGGGCGGTTGCCCTAAATCGTGCGGCTGCAGCTGATAGCAGCGGTGAACTTGGGGCCACTCTTGCCGCCGCTGGACGCGACGCGGTTTTTCCATTGCTCGAACAGGTTCTGTTGCGCGCCAGAAGCGAAGGCCAGCTGACCTTCGAACGTTCGGACGAGGCGGCTGGTCTATATCTCGATCTTTTGATCGGGGATCAGCAGATCCGTCGGGTTATTGGTCGCTTGCCAAGCCCGTCTCCGGCTTTTTGTGCCGAACGCGCAAAGCGCGCCGTGCGTCACCTGTGCAGGTTGCTGGGATAAACCCTGCCGCGATCGGTTGCGAACCCCGGTTCCCGACCCAGCTGCCACCTGCGCCAGAACACCGCGCGGGTGGCGCCATAGCGAGCAGTGAGTCACCGCTGCCACAGTTTGCCGTCAAATAGTTTACCTGCCTGTCTCTTTTTGCCCGGGCAGGTAAACTGAAAAAAACAAAGAATAAAAGTGGCAGGTTTTAGGTATGAGAGCGGGCTTAAGCGGCACGTTTGTCATCGAGTGGCGGCAGACCGAAATTGATGGTCTTTCGGGCAACAGCGTAGAGTCCATAAACGTGGGCTCTACCTGGCGGTGGCATGGTGATTTTGTAAGGGTGGATGATCCTCGTGACATTCTGGTGCTGGAAGGTGCTGAAAATGTCGCAGAAACGCACCGCCGTGCGGCCTATCTGGTCGGTAAAATCCTGGGCAACCCAAATTATGTCCGACATCAGCCCGAAACACCGGATGCCGAAGAGGTGCTGTTTGAAAACGGCTTTGATCTCACCGACGGGTATCGGCGCTATCAGGCCACTTTGATCGAAATTGAAGGGGCCAAAGCCCCGATGCTGTTGTTTTGCGGTGCAATTCCGGCCGCTGGTTCCGAATTGTGGGTTGTCAGTTGTCGGATGCCCGAAATCCGCGAACACAAGTCCCGGGCCGGTGGTGTCGTTTGTTTCGTTCCCGGCACCAAGATCACAGTGCCCGACGGCGTCAAACTGGTCGAGGACTTGCAACCCGGTGACATGATCCAGACCAAGGACAACGGTGCGCAAGAAATCCAGTGGATTGGCGGGCGGCATATTTCCGGTGGCCGCTTGGTTGCTATGCCACATCTGCGGCCGATCCGGTTGCGTGCTGGTTTCTTGGGAGAGGATGAACCGGATTCAGATTTGTACCTGTCACCGGATCATCGCGTTCTGCTTAAGGGTGCCGCTGCTCAGACCCTTTTTAATACACCCGAAGTTTTGGTTGCCGCCCGGGATCTGATGAATGACCGCACTGTGGTGGCGGATCACAACAGACGGGACGTTGACTATATCCACCTTATGCTTGGGTCGCACCAAATCCTCTGGGCCAACAACGTGGAATGTGAAAGCTTTCACCCTGCAAGTACATTGATTGAAGAGATTGAGACGGAACAGCGCCTGTCGTTGATGTCCCAATTTCCAACAATTGCGGATGACCCATTTACCTATGGCGATTTTGCCCGCCGCACCCTTTCACAGGCCGAAGCGGCAATCCTTTCTTTCGAAGGGCTCAGACCCCATTGACTCTGATCTGCCGGGCTGTATAAGCCCCCGATCCGGCGAATAATCTTTGCCGGACTATTTATTGGTGTTGGTGGCCCCTGCAAAGGGATGCCTGTCAGTCGCAAGACGAAGGACAACGCCCTTCATAGTCGCCCAACCGGGCGTCGCCAAAACGAAGGAGATCAGCCGTGACCAAACGCACGTCTGCCAAGTACAAAATTGACCGCCGGATGGGTGAAAACATCTGGGGTCGTCCGAAATCCCCGGTAAACCGTCGTGAATACGGCCCAGGCCAGCACGGTCAGCGCCGTAAAGGCAAACTGTCTGACTTTGGTCTGCAGTTGCGCGCCAAGCAAAAACTAAAAGGCCACTACGGTGACCTGACTGAAAAGCAGTTCCGTCGCATCTTCTCTGAAGCAGAACGTGTACGCGGTGATACAGGTGAAAACCTGATTGGTCTGCTGGAAAGCCGCCTGGACGCTGTTGTTTACCGCGCCAAGTTTGTGCCAACCGTTTTCGCTGCACGTCAGTTCGTGAACCACGGTCACGTTCTGGTCAACGGCAAGCGCGTCAACATCCCATCCTACCGCGTTCGCGAAGGTGACGTTGTTGAAGTGCGTGATCGCTCAAAGCAACTGGCTGTTGTTCTGGAAGCTGTTCAATTGCCAGAGCGCGACGTGCCTGACTATCTGGACGTCGATGCGGCCAAGCTGACAGCGACTTTTGTGCGCATGCCTGGCCTGTCTGATGTGCCATATGCGGTTACAATGGAACCAAATCTGGTGATCGAATATTACGCACAAAACTAATCTGTTTTGTGCTTGAGAAATTGGGTCGCGCCATTGGGTGCGGCCCTTTTTGTTTCAGATCCCAAGTTTCCCCTTAAACACAAGGGGATCGGGCCACAGATGGCCCAACTGACTCTTCCACTGGCAAAGCTGTTCACGGGTCGTTAAAACACTGCGAAGTAATACAGTGAGAGCCATGACGTCACCGATTAAGCCACAGCCAGGAATTCTGGATATCTTGCCCTACAAAGGCGGGGCATCTGACATTCCGGGTGTTCAGGAAGTTGTCAAACTTTCCTCGAATGAGAACCCCAATGGACCGGGCGAGGCTGCAAAGCAGGCCTTTGCAGAGGCGATGCAAAACCTGCATCTCTACCCATCGACCGACCATGCGGAATTGCGTGCGGCTATCGGTCAGGTTCATGGGCTGAACCCGGAAAAAATCATCTGTGGTGCAGGCTCGGATGAGATCATAACATTTCTGTGCCAGGCCTTTGCCGGCCCGGGGGATGAGGTGGTGCACACAGAGCATGGCTTTGCCATGTACCCCATTTCCGCACGCGCCTCTGGTGCGACACCGGTTGAGGCGCCGGAACGTGATCGTGTCGTCGATGTCGACGCGGTTCTGGCGGCTTGCACAGAGCGCACCAAGATCGTTTTCATCACCAACCCGGGAAATCCAACCGGGACCATGGTCGGCGGCAACGAATTGGCCCGGCTGGCCGACAGCTTGCCAAAAGGTGTGCTGTTGGTTCTGGATGGTGCCTATGCGGAATATGTCGAAGGTTTTGACGGCGGGGCCGGGCTTATCGATCAGCGTGACAATGTCTTTATGACGCGCACCTTTTCCAAGCTCTACGGTCTTGGCGGCTTGCGCATCGGTTGGGGCTATGGCCCTGCAGAGATCATCGATGTGTTGAACCGCATTCGCGGACCCTTCAACTTGTCCGGCGCACAATTGGCCACGGCGACAGCTGCGGTGCTTGACCGCGCACAAGCCAAGAACGCGCAAAAAGAAAACGCCAGATTGCGCGGCGCGCTGGCCAAAGCATTGGCAGAGCTGGGCGTGCCATCGGACACGTCTTGTGCAAATTTCATCCTGGTTCGATTTGCCGATCAGGCAGAGGCCGAGGCCTGTGATGACTACCTAAAATCACAAGGTCTGATTGTCCGTCGGGTGGCCGGGTATAACCTGCCCAATTGCCTGCGGATTACAATCGGGACAGAGGACAGTTGCGCGCGCGTCGTCGCGGCGGTCAAAGCGTTTAAAGGGTCTTACAAATGACCGTCATTTACGAACGTGTGGCCCTGATTGGATTGGGGTTGATTGCCGGTTCGATGGCCCATGCCATGCGACGTTCCGGGCTTGCCGGTACGATCGTCGGCACGGCCCGCTCCGCCCAAACCCGCGCGATTGCCCGTGAAATCGGGCTGTGCGATGAGGTTTTCGACAACCCCGCCAAGGCGGTGCAAGGCGCCGACCTTGTGGTGCTGGCGATCCCAGTGGGGGCCATGGCCGCAGTGGCCAAGGAAATCGGACCGCATCTAAAACCCGGGGCGACGGTAACAGATGTTGGGTCGGTCAAACGTGCGGTGATTGACGCTGTCGTTCCGTTCATCCCCGAAGGCGTGCATTTCATACCGGGCCACCCTTTGGCCGGGACAGAACATTCCGGGCCACGTTCAGGCTTTGCAGAGCTGTTTGACAACCGTTGGTGTCTTTTGGTGCCCGTCGCCGAAACCGACGCCAGCGCCGTCGCACAGCTTAAGGCCTTGTGGGAAGCCATGGGCGCAAATGTAGAGCTGATGGATGCAGAGCACCATGATTTGGTTCTGGCCGTGACCAGCCACGCACCGCACCTGATCGCCTACACGATGGTCGGTGTCGCCGATGATTTGCAGCGCGTGACAGACAGTGAGGTCATCAACTTTTCTGCTGCCGGGTTTCGTGACTTTACCCGAATTGCCGCATCTGACCCAACCATGTGGCGCGATGTTTTTCTGAACAACAAAGAAGCAACATTGGAGATTCTGGGCCGCTTTACCGAAGAACTGTTTGGGTTGCAGCGTGCCATTCGCCGCGGTGACGGCGATCACCTGCACCAGTATTTCACACGCACCCGCAGCATTCGCCGGGGTATCATTGATGCCGGGCAAGACACAGCAGCCCCGGATTTCGGACGAGGTGGCAAGGGATGATCAGGCAGGCATTGATTTTGACAGTCGCGTTGCTGATCTCTGTGACCAGCGCAGTCGCACAGTCCAAATCGGTGCGCCCGGTTGAACGGCCGGACAGGAACGAACCAAAACGACCCGAATTTGCAGTGTTCATCACCGATAAGACAGGTTTGACTGCTTCTTTGCGCCCAATTGCGCGCCCTACGATTTCCACCAAAAATGCCCCGCGCGCTGTCAAAGTCGCGCCAAGCCCCAGTGTTGCCGCCCTCACGCGGTCCGCGCGGCCTGTCATCCGGCCCAAACAGCCCAAGCAAAGCAACGTCGTAAAGGCCAGCTTTGCCAAGGCCACGCCGACACCGAAACTTTCAAGATCTCGAAAAGGGTCCGTCTGTGGCTCTCGCACGATCCGAGGCCAAAAGATCAGACCTGTGGTCAGCAGAGTTACTGGATGCGGCATTGGCGACCCGGTGCAAATCACGTCTGTTGACGGGGTCGCTCTTTCGCAGCCGTCGACGATGGATTGCCAAACGGCAACCGCGTTGGAAAGCTGGGTCAAGAATGGCATCAAACCTGCTGTCGGCAAGCGTGGCGGGGGCGTCGCCAGTCTGAAGGTCGTCGCGCATTACAGTTGTCGGCCGCGCAACAACAAAAAAGGCGCCAAGATTTCCGAACATGGAAAAGGCCACGCGTTGGATATTGCGGCGATCAATCTGCAGGATGGCGAATCTTTGACCGTCCTAAAAGGGTGGCGCAGCAAGTCGCAAAGCTCAGTTTTACGCAAAATCCATGCGTCTGCCTGCGGTCCATTTGGTACAGTCTTGGGACCAAAGTCGGACAAATATCACCAGGATCATTTCCATGTGGACACCGCACGTTACCGCAGTGGTCCGTATTGCCGTTAAACCCGAAGCCAGTCGGGCATCAGATTAACGGTTGAAACGCCTGACAACCGACGCGTTCTTTCAATTGCAGAGATGAGGCGGGTTTTTCGCCCTTTGCCGAGCGCAACACGCTGTTCCGGCCAAAATGCTGTGACGTTCAGCACATCACATTTTCGATCGCATTTCATGTCGATCCGACCGATCAGCCTGTCGCCCTCAAGAACTGGAAACACGTAATACCCGTATTTCCGTTTGGCCGCAGGAACGAAAACCTCGATCCTGTAGTCAAAGCCAAACAAGCGCTCTGCGCGTTGTCGGTCACGCAAGGCGGGGTCAAACGGGCTAAGGATGCGAACGCTTTCGGTTGGAAGGGGCGCATCCTGCGCGGCGGCCAAGACGTCTGGCCGAGCGTATGACAGACGTTTCAATCCGTCCTGACACTCTACCTCTATCTCAATCGCTTTGCCGGATTGCAGCGCATGATCACACCACGTCTTGGCCTCTGCGGGCGACACGAGTGCCCAAAAGGCCGCAATTTCACCCGGTGTGGCAAACCCCAAACGATCCAATGCCGCGCCGCACGCCCAGTCAACGGTTTCGTCCGTGTCTGGGTCCAACATACGCAGATGTTCCGGAATAACCCGTTCGGTCAGGTCATAATGCTTGCGAAAGGCGACACGGCGGTCGACCGAGATCTTTCCAGTTTGCCACAAAAACTCCAGCGCAGTCTTGGACGGATGCCAATCCCACCAACCACCCGTTCCACGTTTTTCCCCTTCGCCAACAGTGGCGGAACAGGCGGATCCGGTCTGTCGAATTTGGTCCATCACCGGGCCCAGTTGGCTTTCAAAACCATCGGGCCTGCCGGTTTTCCAGCGTTTCATCAGGCGTTCAGCATTCCGTTCAAATCGCAATTTCCAATGCGGGAAAAACGCCGTTGGAATGATCGACGCGTCATGGGTCCAGTGTTCAAAAAGGCTCCGGTCTTTTTGCAACAACGCGTCCAGGTTCTTCGGCCGATAGGCCTGCCGCCGGCTGTGCAGGATCATGTGATGCGCCCGTTCAACCGTGTTGATGCTGTCCAGTTGCACAAAACCGATATCTTGGATGAGCTGCAACAGGTCGTCGCCCTTACCGCTGCCCGTCGGCGCACCAGAAAGAGCGTGCCGATGCAGGAACAACCGCCGCGCGTCCGTGTTGCGCAAGTTCGGCAAGCGTCCCGTCATCGGATGACAATGCGGGGGGCGGGACCAAGGGGAAGTATGGTTAGATAGATTTGGCCGTTCTTGAACGTCAATGGTGCATCCAGGGTCTTTGGATTGCCCGACATTTGCGCCAGGGTTTCCAGCGAACGGGTTACGATCGCTTCGGCGTTTTCGGGAACGGTGCCGGTATTAATGGCGATTTGCAGCATTTCACGCCAATTCTTCGCTTTGACGGTGATTTCGCCCTCTGGAACCCCGTTGGCATCGACGGTCAATGTGCCGGCCGCGCGAAAATCCAGATCGCCCCATTTGGCTTGCAATCCGCTTAGATCAATCTTGGTGACCTGCGGACGTTTACGTTCAATCGCGAACCGATCCCAAGGCGCATCAAAACTGACGGTCACATCAAAATTCATCGTCTCAAACGTGTCTGGCAACAAATTGGCTGGATCCAAAAAGGACAGAACCGCGGCAGATGGGTAAACGTCTTTTGCTTCGAACCAGATCTTGTGGCTGTTCGTGGCAGGGTCGATGTGGCGCGTTGAAAACTGCCCTGATCCAATGCCAGAGGTCCAACCCTCCGAGGATCGCAGCCTGAACGCCTGCAGCTCTAGGTCTGCCCGATCCAGTGTTAGGGACGTGCCGGCCTCAAACACGACAGAGGCATCCATTTTTTCATTGGTAACCGCGATCTTTTCAAACGGCGTCGAAATCGTCTGTTCGTTCGGCCATACCGCGATGATGTGGTTCGGCTTATAGCTCAGCGCCAAGATTTCAAAGAATGGCGCTGACCAGGCAAGGCCGGACGCCGTATCAACCAGTTCCAGATCAGAAATGCGTGTGTCCAGCCGGTTCGGGAACCCGCGCGTCTTGACCTCTGAATATTCAACCAGCCAACCTTCGGCTTGCCGCGCCTGCAACCAGGCGGTCAGCCCGCGTTCCACAGCGGAAGACGCAATAAACCAATACGCGGCATAAAGCCCAAAAAGGATGACGATCAGACTGGTTAACTTGCGCATGTTTGTCCCTTTGACTTGGCTTGCAACAAGTGTTTAAAGCGCCCGAACACGGAGGACCAGTGGCTTGGAAAAATCACCGCTTTGGATATTCGGGTATGGCTCGCTGATGTGGGAACCCGGCTTTGAATATGACGACCGTCTTATTGCCGGGCTGGACGGTTATGCACGATCCTTTTGCATGCGCTCCATTCACCACCGTGGAACGCCAGAGGTCCCGGGATTGGTGCTGGCATTGGACAAGGTGGAACAGGCCAAATGCATGGGACTGGCGCTGCGTGTACGCGAGGGGCATGAGGCAAAAACGCTCGACTATCTGCGCGAAAGAGAGCTGATCTCTTCGGCCTATCTAGAGGCTTCGGTGGAACTTGCACTGTCCGACAACCGACGGGTAGAGGCGACCACATTCATCGTCGACACCGATCACGTGCAGTATTGCCACGGGCTGGCGCTGGAAGAACAGGCCAACATCATCGCAACGGCGGTTGGCGGGCGTGGCCCGAACACAGAGTATTTGCACAACACGACGACCCATCTGCGTGAACTGGGCATCTACGATCCGGATCTGGATTGGTTGTCAAACCGTGTCCATGAGATCGCGGTTTCTGCAAATGCATAATACGCTGTTGGCACTTGCCGCGACTACCTTTATTCTACTGGAAAACTAACAGGGTCAGGACACGTCCAGATGGACCAGCCAGATCGCGAGGTCGAGCCTATTTTCACCCAGCCCGTCCGGCAAATCGCTGTGATGTTGCTATGCTTGGTGTTGGTCGGAGCTGGCGTTTACGTCATCTTCCCAAAAGTCGCGCCTGTCTTTCTGGCGAACCCGCTGCTGAACGGGTTCATCTTTTTCGTATTCATCATCGGCGTGTTGGCCTGTTTCTGGCAAGTGTTCCAGTTGAGCAATTCCGTGAATTGGATTGAGGGCTTTGTCGGCGAAACACCCGGCCATGAAATGGTCAAGGCGCCACGGCTTTTGGCCCCTTTGGCCGCCTTGTTGCGCACGCGTGGTGCACGGATGCAAATCGGGTCATCCTCTGCGGCGTCTATTCTGGATTCCGTTGCGACACGGGTGGATGAAGCCCGGGACATCACGCGTTACATTGTTAACCTGCTGATTTTTCTTGGACTATTGGGAACGTTCTATGGCCTGGCGACGACGGTCCCGGCCGTGGTTGAAACGATCAAATCGCTTGCCCCTCAGGAAGGTGACACGGCGGTCTTGATCTTTTCCCGACTTATGAACGGGCTAGAGGCACAGCTGGGCGGCATGGGCGTCGCCTTTGCTTCTTCTCTTTTGGGCCTCGCCGGTTCGCTTGTTGTCGGATTGCTAGAGCTTTTCGCCAGTCATGGGCAAAACCGTTTTTACCGCGAACTGGAAGAGTGGCTTTCCTCGATCACCCGTCTTGGGTTCTCAAGCGGCGACGGCGAAGCTTCGGCGGATCAGGGCGCGACAGCGGCGATGCTGGAACATTTCGCCGAACAGATGGAAGCGATGCAATCGCTGTTTGCCCAGTCCGATGTCAGCCGGTCCTTGGTCGACGAACGTTTGGGCGAGCTTGGCGATTCCATTGATCGGATGGTCCAGAAGATGGGGCAGGGTGCCGGGAACTCCGAAACCACAAACGCGCTTTTGCGGGTCGCCGAAGGGCAAGACCGGTTGATCGCGTCGCTGCAAGCCAAAGAAGAAGCCGCCGAAGATGTTTCACCCCATGTCGACGCGGAAAGCCGTATGCGGCTGCGGTCCATTGATGTGCAGCTGTTGCGTATCCTCGAAGAAATGTCAGCGGGGCGCCAGGAAAGCCTGTCAGATCTGCGCACGGACCTTGCCGCGCTGACAAAGGCCGTGCGGGCCGCAACCGAGGGGACAGCGGGCTCCGACGGGCGAAGGGGCTAGGCGATGGCGCTAAGACGCCGCTCCACACAACGCGTTTCCGCCAGCATTTGGCCCGGTTTTGTGGACGCTATGTCTGCCCTTTTGCTGGTCCTGATGTTCGTCCTTACGATTTTTATGATCGTCCAATTCATGCTGCGCGAAACCATTTCGGGGCAGGAATCGGAACTGGATGATCTGCATGACGAAATCAATTCACTGTCCCAGGCGCTTGGTCTGGAACAGCAAAAATCCTTTCAGCTTTCAGGCCAGATCGACACTCTTGGCACCGATCTGGACAATGCGCGCAGCGAAGCGGACCGCCAGGCTGCTTTGATCGCCAGCCTGTCGGCGCGAAATGCCGACCAGCAAAGCGAGCTTGCAGCCAAATCCGCGCAGATCACAAGTTTTGAGGCGCAAGTCGCCTCGCTGTTAAGCGAACGGGATGCGGCGCTAGAGCAGGGCAACACGCTCGCCGCGAATATCGACGAACTTGAAGCGGATAAGGATCGGCTGATTTCCGAACAGGAAGCGTTGCAACTGGCCCTTGCTTCTGTGCGCGAAGAGGTGGACGCCCAGCAGGAACAGGCCCGTTTGGATGCGGCCAAGCGCGATGCGATGGATGCCTTGATCGCCGATCTGCAGACACAGGCCGAACGGCAAAGCGCGACTTTGGCAGATACCTTGGCCCAGTTGAACAGCAGTTCGGAACGGGCAACCGATCTGGATGCAAAGCTGGCAGAAACACTGGCGCAATTGCAAAGCTCTTCGCAGACCAACACGGATTTGGATGCAAGGTTGCAGGACCTGCAGCAGGATCTGTCTGATCAGGACATTGTCGCGCAAGAGCTGAAGTCGCGGGTCGCGGATCTGGAATTGGATCTGGACGAAAAAGAAAAGGCGCGTCTGGCGGAAATCGCGGCTGCAGAGGCGCTGCGTGCGCAACTGAAAGACACGCAAGGCGCGTTGAGTGAAGAAGAAAAAAGCCGCCTCGCCGAAGCTGCGGCTGCCGAACAGCTTCGCGAACGTTTGAAAAATGCAGATGCCGAACTGACGGCAATGACGCTTTCCCTGGAAGAAGAGCGCAAAAATGCAGAAGAGCTGCTTACCCTCGTGGCCGCCGCCAATGCCTATGAAAATGATCTAAACAGTCGCCTGACGGCTGCCTTGTTGTCCCGGGATCAGCTGAGCGAACAGCTGGAGGCCGTGCAAGGTGGGCAATCTGCGACGTCAGAACAATTGGCGAAGGTAGAGGAAGAGCTGGCCCTTGCCGTTTTGGCTCGGGACGAGCTTGCCCGGCAGCTACAGGATCAGGCAGACAGCGCGCAAATCGCCGAAGCCGACCTGGAACAGGCAAGGGCAGATCTGGAACTGGCCCGGAATTCCGCGCAAGAGCTGACCGCTTCTTTATCCGAACAACGGACGCAACGCGAACAGGTGGATATTCGTGTCGCGACGCTGGAAGCCGCGCTTGCCAGCATGACTGAAGAACGCGACGGCCTTGCCGGGGCGCTCGACACTCAAGCAGGGGAACGTACCGATATAGAGACGCGGGTCGCCGAATTAGAGGCCGCGCTGGCCAAGGCGACGCGGGAAAGCGAAGCTTTGACCCTGCAGCTGGATGATCAGACCAATCAGCGCGATGATCTGACCGCCCGGATCGCAACCGCAGAGGCTGCAATTCTGGCGCTTCAGCAGGAACGTGATGATCTGACAAGCCGCTCCGAAGCAGCGCAGGCTGCCAATGTCGACGTTCTTCGCCAATTGGAAGAGGCCAAGACAGCGCTGAAAGTCGCCCAGGCCGAAGCGGCTGTCTTGCGCGAAGGGCTGGGCGACAAAGAAACCCTGCGGTCAAAACTTGCAGCAGCCCTGGCGGCGCAGCGCGCATCGGAAAACCAATTGGTGCGCCAGCTGAGCGAGGCAGAGCAACGCGATATCCTGCTTTCGACCGCAAATGCTGCGCTGCAGACCGAAGAGGCAAAATCTGCAGAATCTCAAAGGCGGATCACCGTCTTGAACCAGCAAGTCGCGGATTTGCGTGCGCAGCTTGGCAACTTGCAGGCGCTTTTGGATGATGCCGCGGCCAAGGATAGCGAAGCTCAGGTCGAGATTGCCAATCTTGGCAGCCAGGTCAACGCGGCGCTTGCACGGGCAGCGTCTGAACAGCGCAAGCGGGCCGAGCTGGAAGAGGCCAATCGCAAGCGGCTGGAAGAAGAGGCAAAGAAACTGGCCGCCGAGGCCAAGTTGCTTGAGGATGAAACACGTCAGTTGGAAGACAAAGCTCGCCAGTTGGAACGCTACCGTTCTGATTTCTTCGGCCAGATGCGGGACCTGTTGGGCGACCGCGAGGGCGTCGAAATTGTCGGCGACCGTTTTGTCTTTTCCTCAGAAGTTTTGTTCCCGCCATCCTCTGCGGTATTGGCCCCGGAAGGCAAGGTTCAGATTGAACGTGTGGCGCAGCTTTTGACCGAAATTTCCAGCGCGATCCCGCCAGGCATTGATTGGGTGATCCGGGTGGACGGGCACACTGATGCGACGAAACTGTCGGGAACGGGCCGGTATCGGGATAACTGGGAATTGTCGCAGGCGCGGGCCTTGGCCGTAGTGCGCTATATGACGGACGATCTTGGGTTTGATCCAAAACGCCTGGCCGCCACCGGATTCGGAGAGTTCCAACCCGTGGCCGAAGGGGACAGCCCCGAGGCTTTGGCGCAGAACCGTCGCATCGAAATGAAGCTGACCGAAAGATAAACGCGGCACAATTTCTTGCGCCGCGTTCAATAGATCGTTTCGGTTTGGGCCGGATTAATCGGCGGTCAAAAGCGGTGGTTTCTTTTTGGAAGAAATCCGCGCATTTTGCGGCTCTTCGATCTGAAGATCGATAGCGCCATCTTTGACACCGACCTTTACGATCCCGCCCTTGGCCAATTTGCCAAACAGCAATTCCTCGGCCAATGGCTTTTTGATGTATTCTTGGATCACACGGCCCAGAGGACGCGCGCCCATTTTGTCATCATAGCCTTTGTCGGCCAACCATTCCGCTGCAGGTTTGGTCAGTTCTATATGGACATTGCGGTCGATCAACTGTGCCTCTAGCTGAAGCACGAATTTCTCGACAACTTGCAGGATGACCTCTTTTGGAAGAGCCCCAAAGCTGATCACAGCATCCAGGCGGTTCCGGAATTCCGGTGTAAACGTCTTTTCAATCGCAACGGTGTCTTCGCCCTCGCGACGGTCGCGGCCAAAGCCAATTGCCGATTTCGCCATTTCGCTGGCGCCGGCATTGGTGGTCATGATCAAAATCACGTTGCGGAAATCGACTTGCCGACCGTTGTGATCTGTCAGTTTGCCGTGATCCATGACCTGCAACAGAATGTTGTAGACGTCCGGGTGGGCCTTTTCGATTTCGTCCAAAAGCAGCACACAATGTGGGTGCTGATCGACGCCATCGGTCAACATGCCCCCCTGATCAAAACCAACATAGCCCGGAGGCGCACCGATCAGACGAGAGACCGCGTGTTTTTCCATGTATTCAGACATGTCAAACCGCAAAAGCTCTACCCCAAGTGTGTCTGCCAGCTGTTTTGCCACCTCTGTTTTCCCCACACCGGTTGGGCCAGCGAACAGGTAGTTGCCGATCGGCTTTTCCGGTTCGCGCAGCCCTGCACGGGCCAGTTTGATGGCCGAGGACAGCGCAACGATCGCGTCATCCTGACCGAACACCACCCGGCTGAGCGTTTTTTCCAGATCCCGCAACACTTCGGCATCGTCCTTAGAGATGTTCTTGGCCGGAATGCGCGCGATTTTGGCGATCACGGATTCAATATCTTTGGCCCCAATCGTCTTGCGGCGTTTGGATTCTGTCACCAGATGTTGCGCGGCGCCTGCCTCATCAATCACGTCAATGGCCTTATCCGGCAGTTTCCGGTCGTGAATATAGCGGGACGACAGTTCAACAGCAGTCTTAATCGCGTCGCTGGTGTATTTGATGCCGTGATGCTCTTCGAAATAAGGTTTTAGGCCACGCAAGATTTTCACCGCGTCATCAACCGACGGCTCATTCACATCGATTTTCTGGAACCGCCGTGACAAGGCACGATCTTTTTCAAAGTGCTGACGGAACTCTTTGTAGGTCGTGGACCCCATGCAACGCAGCTTGCCACCCTGCAATGCAGGTTTAAGTAGGTTCGACGCATCCATGGCACCACCTGATGTAGCACCCGCACCGATGACCGTGTGGATCTCGTCGATGAACAAAACCGCATCTGGATGCTGTTCCATCTCTGTAACGACAGCCTTCAGACGTTCCTCAAAATCACCCCGATACCGGGTGCCGGCCAAAAGCGCGCCCATATCAAGGGAATAGATCGTCGCCTTTGACAAGACCTCTGGCGTTTCGCCATTCACGATTTTATGGGCCAAACCTTCGGCAATGGCGGTTTTGCCCACGCCAGGATCACCAACCAGGATAGGGTTGTTCTTTCGGCGACGGCAAAGCACCTGAATACAGCGTTCAACCTCATGCTCGCGACCAATAAGCGGATCAACGTCACCTTCGCGCGCTTTGACATTCAGATCGACACAGTACTTGTCCAGCGCAGATTCCTTGGTGTCGCCACCATCTTCTTGGGACATTTCCGCATCAATGTCATCCGCACCGGAAATCGGGCGGCTTTCACCGAAAGACGAATCCTTGGCAACGCCATGGGCGATATAGTTGACCGCGTCGTAACGGGTCATGTCCTGTTCTTGCAAAAAGAACGCAGCATTTGATTCGCGTTCCGCAAAGATCGCAACCAGCACATTCGCGCCTGTTACTTCGTTCCGGCCTGACGATTGCACATGGATCGCGGCGCGCTGGATGACCCGCTGGAATGCGGCGGTTGGCACAGCCTCTGATCCATCAACCTCTGTCACCAGGGTGGACAGGTCGTCGTCAACAAACGCGACCAGAGTTTTGCGCAGCTCTTCCAGATCGACATCACAGGCCTGCATAACCTGTGCGGCATCCGGTTCGTCAATAAGCGCCAGCAACAGATGTTCCAGCGTTGCCAATTCATGTTGGCGGGCATTGGCAAGAGCGAGCGCGGAATGGATCGCCTGTTCTAGGGTGTTCGAAAATGACGGCACGATTCATGTGCTCCTTGGTTTTGTGTCATCGCAGGGCTGACGCCCTTTCACGACCTTGGCCTCTTAGTCTTAAGGTTCGGTTTTATTGCCCGAGCTTCAAGACCTTTTTTCGAAAAAACAGCCACTTTTCTGTTCTGACGCGAAAAGTGATCGAAAATGAGGCCAGATTTTTCACATCCTGTTAAGTATCAGAATGCGTCCTTTCGTTTGCGAACCTCTGCAAAAACCGCTGCATCAGATTCATTTTCCATGCCAACAGCGGCTTTGACAGTTGGGAGGTGGGCGCGCAAAAAAGGATTTGTCGAAAGTTCCAGCGAAAGTAGCGAGGGAACTGTCGGCAAACCCTGATGACGCGCGTCTTTGATTGCTACTGAACGTGATTTAAGGTCGGGATTGTCCTTTTCAATGGTCAGCGCGAATTTTGCATTGGATTCGGTATATTCATGGCCAGAACATACGAGTGTATCTGGCGGCAGCTTTGCGAGCTTGGACAAGCTCGACCACATCTGGTCTGGCGAGCCCTCAAAAAGACGTCCGCAGCCCAGGGCCATAAGGCTATCGGCAGTGAAAACGGCAGAGGCCGCAGGGACATAAAACGCGATATGTCCAACCGTATGGCCCGAGACATCAAAGATCTCGACGCCATTCCCTGCAAATTCAAACCCTTCTCCTTCGCTCACTGCCAAATTCAACGGGGGCAGCCGGTCTGCGTCGGCGCGGGCACCCACAACTTTCGCGCCAGTTGCGTCCTTGAGGTCCGCAACCCCGTCGATGTGATCGTAGTGGTGATGGGTGATCCAGATTTCGGTGAGCTGCCAACCGCGCGCCACCAACGCGCTGAGAATCGGCCCCGCCTCGGGAACATCGACGACGGCTGTTTCGCCGGTTTCTGTAGAGTGCAGCAAGAATGCGTAGTTATCCGACAGGCAAGGGACTGTAACAATCTCAATGGGCATGGCTTTCTCGCTCCGCTTTGGTATCCTCTTTAGTAGGATTGCTTAAACAGGTTCGGGCCGCAATGCATCTTGACGTGGTTGATCTACGAAATTTTTACTATCGCACCGGATTGGGGCGGGCGGCGCAGCGTGCCATTCGGGATCAGATGCTGACGCTTTGGCCCGAGGCGGCTGGTCAGACCGTGGTTGGATATGGGTTTGCGGTACCGTTGCTGCGTCCTTATCTTGCCGATGCCCGGCGCGTCATTGGCTTGATGCCGGGCCCGCAAGGGGTCATGCCTTGGCCTCTTGGGCTGCCAAATGTCAGTGTCTTATGTGAAGAAACCCTGTGGCCGCTTGAAACCGGCCATGTTGACCGGCTGATTCTTATGCATGGTCTTGAGACGAGCGAAAACCCAAGCGCTGTCTTGGATGAATGCTGGCGCGTGTTGGGGCCTGGCGGACGGGCGTTGATCATCGTGCCAAACCGGGCGGGGCTGTGGTCACGCCGGGATGCAACGCCCTTTGGGTTTGGGCGCCCTTACAGCCTGTCGCAGCTGGAAACGCAGATCAAACGCCATTCGTTTTTGCCTGAACGCCACCGCGCGGCGCTGTTTCAGCCGCCGTCCCATAAAAGATTCTGGCTGAAAACGGGGCAATTCTGGGAAACCTCTGGGCGCAAGATTGCCGCCTATTTCGCTGGCGGTGTGATCATGCTGGAAATGTCCAAACGGGTGCATGCGCCCACCAGTCCCGGACTGAAAGATGTGGTGCGAAAACCACTTCAGGTTCTTGATGGGATTAAAAAACCCGAACCAAAGGTCGTCTGAGTCTGGCCCCGAAACGCACAGAAATGTGATTTTTGCGCTGATTCCAAACGAACAAATTTTGTGCATTCCGTCGCACCCCTCAAAAATACCTGTTTTTGTTGGGTTTATCACCACCGGAAAACACGACCAAAGCGGTTGCTAGGTTCAAAAGGCTCTGCTAAACCCACGCGGATTTTGATGCCCAGCCATCCGGCTGTGGCCTAAGCCGCCCTGAACCGCCAATCCGGTGAATTTAGGGCTTAAGACATCGGAAGGGTGGACGTGTCCGAACCAGCTTCGATCTCAACAGGCATAGCCGCGCGCTATGCTACGGCCGTTTTCGAATTGGCCAAGGAAGGCAAAAAGATTAATGTTCTGGAAAAGGACATCGATCTTTTGAGCACAGCCTTAAATGACAGCTCCGATCTGAACGATCTGATCGGTTCGCCTGTCTATTCCCGCGAGGAACAGGGCAAGGCCATTGGTGGCCTTTCAACGAAAATGAAACTTTCGCCGATCCTGGGGAATACATTGCAACTGATGGCGCAAAACCGTCGTCTGTTTGTATTGCCACAATTGATCAGCGGCTTGCGCGATTTGATTGCGGAAGAGAAAGGTGAGGTCACCGCTGAAGTGACTGCTGCCAAAGCGCTGACAAAGGCGCAACAAGACAAGCTTGCCAAGACGCTGAAAGCGACTGTGGGCAAGGATGTGAAAATCAATATGGCCGTTGATGAAACTCTCATCGGTGGTTTAATCGTTAAAGTGGGCTCGCAAATGATCGATACGTCGATCCGTTCCAAGCTCTCAAACCTCCAGAACGCAATGAAAGAGGTCGGATAATGGCAATCCAAGCAGCCGAAATTTCTGCTATCCTTAAAGACCAGATCAAGAACTTTGGCCAAGAGGCCGAAGTCGCTGAAGTGGGCCGCGTGTTGTCGGTCGGTGACGGTATCGCCCGTGTCCACGGGTTGGATAATGTGCAGGCCGGTGAAATGGTCGAATTCCCAGGTGGTATTATGGGCATGGCGCTCAACCTGGAATCAGACAACGTTGGTATCGTTATCTTTGGGTCTGACCGGGACATCAAAGAAGGCGACACAGTAAAGCGCACAAATTCGATCGTTGACGTTCCTACAGGCGACGAATTGCTGGGCCGTGTTGTTGACGGCCTTGGCAACCCAATTGACGGCAAAGGTCCTGTCAAAACCAAGACACGTTCCGTTGCAGACGTTAAGGCGCCTGGCATCATTCCACGTAAATCCGTGCATGAGCCGATGGCGACCGGCCTGAAGTCTGTGGATGCGATGATCCCGATTGGTCGCGGACAGCGCGAATTGATCATTGGGGACCGTCAGACAGGTAAAACTGCTGTGGCCCTTGATGCGGTTCTGAACCAAAAGACCTACAACGACGCTGCCGGCGACGACGAAAACAAGAAACTTTACTGTGTTTACGTTGCGATCGGTCAGAAACGTTCAACCGTTGCTCAGCTGGTTAAGAAGCTCGAAGAAAGCGGCGCGATGGAATATTCCATCGTTGTGGCTGCGACAGCATCTGATCCGGCACCTTTGCAGTTCCTTGCGCCTTACGCCGCGACTGCTATGGCGGAACATTTCCGCGACAACGGCCGCCACGCTTTGATCATCTATGATGATTTGTCCAAGCAGGCTGTGTCTTATCGCCAGATGTCTTTGTTGCTGCGTCGTCCACCTGGACGTGAAGCTTATCCTGGTGACGTTTTCTATCTTCACTCACGGCTTTTGGAACGTTCAGCTAAACTGAACGAAGACAATGGGTCCGGGTCTTTGACTGCGCTGCCAATCATTGAAACACAGGGTGGCGACGTTTCGGCGTTTATTCCAACCAACGTGATTTCGATTACAGACGGCCAGATCTTCTTGGAAACTGAACTGTTCTTCCAAGGTATCCGTCCTGCTGTGAACACAGGTCTGTCAGTGTCTCGGGTTGGATCATCCGCTCAGACGAATTCGATGAAATCTGTTGCGGGTCCGGTCAAGCTGGAACTGGCGCAGTATCGCGAAATGGCTGCTTTTGCGCAGTTCGGGTCTGACCTTGATGCCGCGACACAGCGTTTGCTGAACCGTGGTGCACGTCTGACTGAATTGATGAAGCAACCGCAATACGCACCGCTGACAAACGCGGAAATCGTTTGCGTTATCTTTGCGGGTACAAACGGCTACCTCGACGGCATCTCTGTCGGTGATGTTACCCGTTTCGAAGCAGATTTGCTGAACCACTTGCGGACCAAGCACAAAGATCTTTTGGATGACATCACAAACAACGACCGTAAGGTTGCTGGTGATCTGAAAGACGCCGTGACTGCAGCACTCGATTCATTCGCTGCGGATTTCGCATAAAACTGGTGAAAGGTAGGATTGGATAAATGCCAAACCTCAAGGACCTTAAAAACCGGATCGACACCGTTACGTCGACACGGAAGATCACCAAAGCAATGCAAATGGTTGCAGCTGCAAAGCTGCGCCGTGCCCAAGAAGCTGCCGAAGCGTCCAGACCTTATGCACAGCGGTTCAACGCTGTCATGGCCGGACTTTCGGCTGCTGCAAGCGGATCGGACAGCGCGCCAAAGCTGTTGTCCGGCACTGGGTCGGATCAGGTGCATCTGTTGGTGGTAATGACGTCTGAACGCGGCCTTTGCGGTGGCTTCAACTCGTCAATCACAAAACTGGCCCGTTCGAAAGCGGCCGAGCTTTTGGCTGCCGGTAAGACGGTCAAAATTCTGACTGTTGGCAAAAAGGGACGCGATCAGATGCGTCGCGATTTTGGCGACAGCATGATCAGCCACGTCGATCTGACAGAGGTCAAACGCATCGGATATTCCGACGCGCATGACATCGCACGTCAGATCATGACACGGTTTGATGCTGGCGAATTTGACGTGGCCACACTGTTCTTCAGCCGCTTTGAATCTGTGATCAGCCAGGTTCCAACAGAACTTCAGGTTATTCCTGCTAAGTTTGAAGTGTCAGAGGCCGACGCGGATGCGACGCTCTATGATTACGAACCGGGCGAAGAAGAAATCCTGGCAGACCTGTTGCCTCGTAGCGCAGCGACCCAGGTTTTTTCTGCACTGCTTGAAAACGCAGCGTCAGAGCAGGGTGCACGTATGTCCGCAATGGACAACGCGACACGCAACGCTGGTGATATGATTGATAAGTTGACGATCGAATTCAACCGTTCGCGTCAGGCTGTCATTACAAATGAACTGATTGAAATTATCTCGGGCGCTGAAGCGCTCTAAAGAACCGGAGAAACGACATGGCAAAAGCTAAAGCAACCGGCAAGATCACACAGGTGATCGGTGCTGTTGTGGACGTTCAGTTTGACGGCGATCTGCCGGCCATCCTGAACGCTGTGCACACTGACAACAACGGAAAAAACCTGGTTCTGGAAGTCGCGCAGCACCTTGGTGAAAGAACAGTACGTTGTATCGCTATGGACGCGACTGAAGGTCTCGTTCGTGGCGGTGCCGTAAGCGATACAGGCGCGCCTATTTCGATGCCTGTTGGCCCTGAAACACTGGGACGGATCATGAATGTGATCGGTGAACCTGTGGATGAAAAAGGCCCGATCAAAACCAAAGAGCGCCGCGCAATCCACCAGGACGCGCCTTCGTTCCAGGAACAGTCAACAGAAAGCGAAATTCTAGTTACAGGCATTAAGGTTGTAGACCTTCTGGCCCCTTACACAAAAGGTGGTAAGATTGGTCTCTTCGGTGGTGCTGGTGTTGGTAAAACAGTTTTGATCATGGAACTGATCAACAATATCGCGAAAGTGCACTCTGGTGTGTCTGTGTTCGCGGGTGTCGGGGAACGGACACGTGAAGGAAACGACCTTTACCACGAGATGATCGAAGGTGGCGTTATCGTTCCTGACAATCTGGTCGATTCCAAGATTGCCCTGGTCTACGGCCAGATGAACGAGCCTCCAGGTGCGCGTATGCGTGTTGCCCTGTCTGGTCTGACATTGGCAGAGCAGTTCCGCGACGAAACTGGTGCTGACGTTCTGTTCTTTGTGGACAACATCTTCCGCTTTACCCAAGCCGGTTCAGAGGTGTCTGCGCTGTTGGGTCGTATCCCATCTGCTGTGGGCTACCAGCCAACACTGGCAACAGACATGGGTGCGATGCAGGAACGGATTTCATCAACGAAATCTGGTTCGATTACATCGGTTCAGGCCGTTTACGTTCCTGCGGATGACTTGACTGACCCTGCGCCAGCGACATCATTTGCCCACTTGGATGCGACAACGGTTCTAAGCCGTGCGATTTCCGAAATCGGGATTTACCCTGCTGTTGACCCGCTTGATTCCAGCTCTCGTCTGTTGGACCCAATGTTGATCGGGGAAGAGCAT
This sequence comes from Marinosulfonomonas sp., assembly GCA_051251595.1. Taxonomy (GTDB): domain Bacteria; phylum Pseudomonadota; class Alphaproteobacteria; order Rhodobacterales; family Rhodobacteraceae; genus NORP110. The sequence continues at coordinate 77,165 of JBPOFA010000009.1, read as the reverse complement.
TACACGGTTGCGACCGAAGTGCAGCAGATCCTGCAGCGTTATAAGTCCTTGCAAGACATCATCGCCATTCTCGGCATGGATGAATTGAGCGAAGAAGACAAACTGACCGTTGCACGTGCACGTAAGATCCAGCGTTTCTTGTCTCAGCCGTTCGATGTGGCCGAAGTCTTTACAGGCTCTCCTGGTGTTCAGGTCCCGCTCGAAGACACAATCTCATCGTTCAAAGCTGTGGTTGCCGGTGAATATGATCACCTACCAGAAGCTGCATTCTACATGGTCGGTGGTATCGATCAAGTGATTGCAAAAGCTGAAAAACTCGCAGCGGACGCCGCTTAAGGGGAGCCGACATGGCTGAAACGATGCAATTTGATCTGGTGTCTCCGGAACGCAGCCTGGCCTCTTTTGAGGCGACAGAGGTGCAAATTCCTGGTGCGGACGGCGACATGACGGCAATGGCCGACCATGTTCCGACAATTACGACATTGCGCCCAGGTTTGCTGCGTGTTGTCAGCACAAGCGGCACCCATGAGTATCTGGTCACTGGCGGTTTCGCCGAGGTTACGGCAAAGGGCGCTTCGGTTTTGGCCGAAAACGCGCTTCCACGTGACGAGGTGACACAAGAGGCGATGGATGAGCTGATGGCTGGCGCCGTTCAGACACGTGATGATGCGAATGCTGAAAGCAAGGATGCTGCCGTCAAATTGGTTGCAGACATGGCAACGGCGGCAGAAGCCCTGGGTTTGACCGCAAAGTCCTGATCCATTCAAAATTTTTGTAAAGGCCCCGTTTTTCGGGGCCTTTTGCATTTGTAATTGTCACCTTCCTCGGTCAAAGTTTCAGCCGACCATGCAGCATATCAAAAGTTCCATAACCGGCGTCGATCAGGGCAGCCTGATACTCTTCTCTGATTTTGAAGATGGCGGTGTCATGTGGACGGGCGATGGTCCGCGTGAGTTGCGGCGCAAATTGAAGTTTTCCGAAAAGTATCGCACGCCACCGACTGTGCATATCTCACTTTCCATGTGGGATATGGATCAAAAGACCAATATGCGCGCTGATGTATCCACGGAAGACGTCACAGAGACCGGGTTTACGATCCTGTTTCAGACATGGGGCGACACCCGGATTGCCCGGGTCCGCGCCAACTGGCTGGCGATTGGAGAGCTTTTTGACGAAAATGACTGGGACGTCGAATAGCGCGACGCCCTAGTGGTTGTTGTACATGCCTTCGTAGATCGGACCCAAGGTCTTATGATCGAACAGGGATGACACCGAAGTCCCGTTCCAAATATTCATGATCGCTTGCGCAAACATCGGGGCAACGGGCACGATGCGAATGCTGTCGCTTGCCTTGACCTTGGCCGTCGGCTTGATGGAATCGGTGATCACCAGGCTTTTCATGACTGAATTGTTGATGCGATCCACAGCGGGGCCAGACAGGACGCCGTGCGTGATATAGGCGTGCACTTCTCTGGCGCCTTGTTCCATCAGCAATTCTGCCGCTTTGCACAGCGTACCTGCGGTATCAACGATATCGTCGATGATGACGCAACATTTGTCCGTCACATCCCCGATCAACATCATCTCTGCCACCTCGCCGGGTTTTTCACGACGTTTGTCCACGATTGACAGGGGGCAATCGATCCGCTTGGCCAATTCACGCGCACGCGCCACACCGCCGACATCGGGTGATACAATCATCAGATCATCACTTTGATCTTTGAAGTTGTGCTGAATGTCCAAAGCGAAGACAGGAGAGGCATAGAGGTTATCAACCGGAATATCAAAAAAGCCCTGAATCTGCGTCGCGTGAAGGTCCATGGTGAGAATGCGTTCAATTCCAGCTTCGACCAAGAGATTGGCGACCAGTTTCGCCGAAATTGGTGTGCGGGCCTTGGTGCGGGCGTCCTGGCGGGCATATCCGAAATATGGGATCACGGCGGTGATGCGTGCGGCAGAGGACCGCTTGAGCGCATCTGACATGATCAGCAGTTCCATCAGGTGGTCGTTTACAGGGTTTGAGGTGGGCTGAATGACAAACATGTCTTCGCCTCGAACGTTCTCAAACACCTCAACAAAAATTTCTTGGTCGTTGAACCGTTCAACCCGTGCATCGACCAGATCGACGGCGACACCGCGATGCATCGACATCCGGCGGGTTATGGCTTTGGCAAGAGGGCGATTGGCATTTCCGGAAATCAATTTCGGTTCCGTGATGGACCGCATGGCAGTGCTCCATTTTCGCGTCAAGTGACAGATTCGTGACGTTGACACCGCTTACCACCCCGCTACGCTCTTGCAAACATTATGATCGGGGATACGCGTCAAATGGCCCACATAGATTACTATTTTGCTACAAATTCGACCTACACGTACTTCGCTGGAAAACGTCTGGAAGAAATCGCAGAAAAACACGGCGCAACGATCACCTATAAGCCTTTGGATGTTGTTGCTCTCTTCAAACGGTCTGGTGGCGTGGACCCGGTTGCATGGCATCCTTCCCGGCTTGAATATCGGCGACAGGAATTTGCGCGTTTGCCGCAAAAACTTGGCATGCCGTTTAACCCGCAAGCGGCCTATAGATCTGCCAACCCTGCACCATCGGCCTATGCGATTATTGCCGCGCAGGCCGCAGGGGGCGGCGATGTGGGGGAATTGGCACATTCCTTTTGCCGTGCGATGCAGGCAGAGGATAAGGACATTTCGGACGATTCCGTCATTCGCGATTGCCTGGGCCGCGCCGGGTTTGACCCAAACCTTGCGGATAGTGGCCTTTTGTTGGGGGCAGAGACCTATGCAAATAACCTTGAAGACGCCGCCGTCGCAGGTGCGATTGGCGCGCCGTTTTACATAACGGATACGGATCAAAGGTTCTGGGGCCAGGATCGGCTAGAGGATCTGGATCTCTATTTGTCGAACCAATAGCTGCCCAGACGGTCCTAGGCGTCTCGAACTGCGGCAAGGAACTGTTCGATGTCGTCCTGCGTCGTAGACCAGCTGCAGACCAAGCGGGCGGCCAGCACAGCGTCATCAGGCTGCTCAGAGAGGGGCGGGGTGCCCATCACCCCATAGACAGCCCCTGCGGCCTGAATGCGCTGGTGATGCGCTGCGGTCGTTTCAAAAAAGATCATATTCGCGTCGACGGGATGAACGGTTTTAGCAAACCCTGTCTTGTTCAATTCTTGGGCCAGGACTTGGGCAGAGCGGTTTGATTTCGCCGCCAGGTCCAACCACAGATCATCTTGCAGATAGGCCTCCATCTGGGCGGAAAGATACCGATGCTTTGAAAACAAATGCCCGGCACGTTTGCGACGCAGCTCAAATTCCCAAGCCTTTTCCGGGTCAAAAAAGATAACGGCTTCGGCCCCCATCAACCCGTTCTTGGTGCCGCCAAACGAAACCGCATCCACGCCGGCCTTCCATGTCAGGTCGGCCGGGCGCGCGCCGCTGGCCACAACCGCATTGGCCAGCCGTGCACCATCCAGATGCAGCGGCACATTATGCGCCTGCGCGATTGCCCCGATTTCAGCGGTTTCCGCCGCAGAATAGACCGCGCCGTGTTCGCTGACATTCGTCATCGAAACCATCCCGGCCTGCACATTGTGAACCCCAAGGGATGCTGCCTCTGTCAATTTGGCGCTTAGGGTTGCCGCGGACATCTTTGCATGCGCCCCGTCAATCAGGACCAGCTTGGACCCGCCTGTGTAAAATTCAGGCGCACCGCACTCATCTTCTTCGATATGGGCGTGACTGTGGCAATAGACAGCCCCCCAAGGCGGGCAATGCGCAGCCAAACACAGAGCATTCGCCGCCGTCCCTGTGGCAACCAGATAAACAGCCGCCTCTGGCGCCTCAAACGCGGTTCGTATCTGGTCCCGCACACGGTCCATGATCGGATCGGCACCGTAAGACCCAACATAGCCTGTGTTGGCCCGGTTCAGGGCCTCCATAACCTGCGGGTGGACGCCGGATGTGTTGTCAGAGCCAAAAAACATCAGGTGGGTTCCTCTATTATGTGGTCTTCCCATTCTTCTTCGGCGACCTCGAATTCAGGGACAGTCCAGCCCTGAACGGATACGCCAGCTGCGTGGACCGTGTCATGCGAGCCTGAGATCAACGGGTGCCAGTCGAACAAGGGCTTGCCTTCCCACAAAAGACGATAGGCGCAGGTTTCGGGCATCCAATAGGCATGTTTTTCGATATTGTTGGGTGTCATTACAATACATTCGGGCACGATTTGTTTGCGAATATCGTATTGAGAACAATGGCATGTGCTGTCATCCAGCAACCTGCACGCCACCCGCGTCAGCGCGACTTCGCCCGTGTCGGGGTCTTCCAGTTTGTTCAGACAGCATTTGCCGCAACCGTCGCACAGGGCCTCCCATTCTTTGGGAGCCATGTTCTTGAGAGGCACATGTTCCCAGAATTTTGGGCGCAGACCTTGTCTTTGGATCGGATCAGTCATGTTTGCACCTTAGGCACAGTTGGTGGCTGTGAATGGTCACAGCTTTGCGAGGATGTCGCGGGCCTGCTGACAGTCTTTGTTCATTTGGTCGATCAGGCTGTCAATGCCATCGAATTTCGCTTCTGGGCGCAGATATTCGATGAAGGCAACCGACAGGTGTTCGCCATAAAGGTCGCCTGAAAAATCAAAAATGAACGTTTCCAGAATTGGGACGGTTTTGTCAAAGGTCGGGCGCACGCCGATGGAGGAGGCCCCGATATATTCGCCCTTTAACGGCCCGGTCAGCACATCGACTTTGACGGCATAAATACCAAAGCGTGGGGGGTGAAGCCCCTCGATTGACATGTTCGCAGTTGGAAAGCCCAGCTCTCGACCGCGTTTGTCCCCGTCAAAAACCTCGCCTTCAATGCGGTGCCAATGGCCCAGCATTTCGGCCGCATGTCTTGGGCGTCCTTCGCCCAGGGCGGTTCTGATCGCTGTGGATGACACTTCACCCAGGTCGTTTTCGATCAACTCGGCAATCGTCACATCGAACCCAAATCGTTCGCCAAGCGCCTTTAGATCCTGCGCTGTTCCTGCGCGATCTTTACCAAAGTGAAAATCAGCCCCGACGGCCAAATGCGACAGGCCCAGACCATCTGCCAGAACGTTGCCCGCAAATTGTTCCGGGGTCAGGCTGGCCAAAATATCGTTGAACGGCAATTGGTACAAACGCTCAACGCCAAGCTTTTCCAGCCGGTTTGCGCGGGCTTCAGCGTTCATCAGACGAAATGCAGGGGCCTTGGGCGCAAAGTATTCCCGTGGATGCGGGGCAAAGGTGACGATCCCCAAAGGCGCTAGGGTTTCTTCGGCCTTGACGCGGGCGATGTTGATCACATGCTGATGCCCCAGATGCACGCCATCAAAGTTCCCGATGGCCGCGCTTGCACCGCGGTCCTGAGGGGAAAGACCGGTCCATCCGTTAAATGTCTTCATCGCGCGATCGACCATGTCACAGTCCTTGGGCGGACAAATTTTGGGTCCGCATCATTATTAGATATTCCTATTACCAACACATGCCCGACTTACAAGCCTTGCTGCGCATAAACGCATCCACGGCAAAAGGGTTCTGTTTGATAATGCGCCTGTTTTCAACCTGTTACCGCAAGAAGGGCAGCGCAGCGGTTGGGCTAAGTTGCTTGGCGTTGAAAAAACTTTCCAACAGGGCGGGATCCGGGGCGTTTACATCCGGGCCGAATTCATCAGCAGCGATGCCGCCTGTGATGAACAACGTGTCAAACCCTTCACCCAACCCGCCTTGGATGTCCGTGTTGATCCCGTCTCCGATGCACAAAATGCGGTTTTCATTGATCGGGGCAGAGCTCATCAACGTCTTGCGGGCCAACTGGTAAATCGGGGGGTGCGGTTTCCCGAAATACAGGCTTTCTCCGCCCATTTCTGTGTAAAGAGCAGCGATCGCGCCGGCGCAGTACAGCCGTCGCTCTCCCAAATCGACAATGATGTCGGGATTGGTGCACAGCAGTTTCAGGCCGTTCTGTTTGGCGTAAAGCAGCGTGGCCTTGTAATCTTCGGGCGTTTCCGTGCTGTCATCAAAAAGCCCTGTGCAAACAATGCCTTCGGCCTCTTCCAAGGGAACGCGCGTAATCTGTGTTGCGTTCAAACCGTCGGGCATTTCGGTGAAAAACCCATCATCTTTTTCAGGGCCAAGATGGTAAACGCGATGCCCGACCAGGCCCGCGACCATTCCGTGTTGGGAAGCATCCCCAGAGGTAACCACATCGTCGTAAGCGTCATGGGGCACGCCAAGGTGATCCAGGATGCGAATGACAGAAGGCTTGGGCCGAGGCGCGTTGGTCAGCAGGATAACGATGCCGCCTTTTGCGCGATAGGCCTGCAGGGCGGCGACGGCCTCTGGGAAGGGGGTGACGCCATTATGCAGGCAGCCCCAAAGGTCGCAAAGCACCGCGTCATAGCGGTCAGAGATGTCCGAAAGGTTCTGGATCAATTGCGTCATTTGGCTGAAAATTCCTGTCTGCAAAACGTCGGCTTTTTGTCGGCAAACCGTCGGGCAGGGTGCCCGACGGCGTTTGTTTGGATCAGAGCGTCAGGTTCGGGACGATCTGTTTCTTGCGGCTCATGACGCCGGGCAGAACGACCCGGTCACCCGATACCGTCGCGCCAAAGGATTTTTCTGCAACGGTTTTGATCACGTCATTGGGGATCAGCAAGGTTGCTTCTTCTTTCAGAATGTCGACGACGAACAGCATGACCTGATCGGCACCGTCTTGGGCTGCAACCGCAGGCATGGCGGCTGCAAGATCAGCCGCACGGGCCAGCACGATGTCAGGGGCTGTTGTTTCCAGAACCGAGACGCGGAACTTTTGGTCGCCCACGTCAAACAGCTTGGAATCCATTTTCAGCAGCTCTTCGTCCGAAAAGGCCGAAACGTCGGATTTGGCAGCAAACATTTCAGCAGCGTAATCCGGGATGTTCACATTCAGCTCGCCCGCCAGTTTTTCCGCAAGAGCGCGGTCATGGTCGGTTGTCGTAGGGGACCGGAACTCAAGCGTGTCAGACAGGATACAGGACAGCATCGCGCCTTTGATTTCTGTTGGCATCTTTGCCGCGTCATCGCCCATCAGATCGTGCAAGATGGTCGCCGCACAGGCAAGGGGACGAATCGTAAAGGAAATCGGGCCACGTGTTTTCAGACCACCTTGCAGGGCGTGATGGTCAATGACTTCGATGACGTCTGCGTCGTTGATAGAGGCCGGCAATTCCGCCACGTTGTTGGTGTCCACGATGACGACCTGATCTTCAGCCGTCACATCGTCGATGATTTCCGGTTGCTCAAAGCCCCAACGTTTCAACACAAAGGCGGCTTCGGTGTTTGGTTCGCCCAGCAGCTTTGCCTCTGCCGGTGTGCCGCGTACCTCTGTCAGGTACCAAGCCCAGATGAGCGGGGAACCAGTTGAATCTGTGTCTGGGCCTTTATGGCCGAAAACTTTAATCGTCATGTAGGATAATCCGTAAATATGGGTGATTTTGGGGGTCTTATAGGGGCAGAGCGCAACCTTGTCACCCGTCAGTCGCAGAGATAGCTTGGCGTCACGACGTTACGTGTTGAATTGATCCGGTGACAATGTCCAAACCCAAAGAAACTGACCTTTATCCGCCCGTGAAAACTTACCTCGAAGCGCAGGGCTATGAGGTCAAGGCAGAGGTGGGTGCTTTGGACGTTATGGCCGTGCGTGGTGAAGATGACCCGCTGGTGGTAGAGCTTAAGACGGGGTTTTCGCTGTCCTTGTTTCATCAAGGGATAGAACGCCAGACCGTGACCGACGATGTCTACATCTGCGTGCCGCGTGGCACGGGGCGGGCCTTTGCCAAAACGCTGAAGGCAAACGCGGGCCTGTGCCGTCGGTTGCGACTGGGCTTGATGACGGTGCGCCTGCGCGACGGCTTGGTCGAGGTGCATTGTGATCCGGCCCCCTTTCGCCCTGTGAAATCGAAACCCCGCAAGGGGCGGCTTTTGCGAGAGTTTCAGCGCCGTGTGGGCGACCCCAATAGTGGCGGTCAAACCCGCGTGGGTCTGGTGACGGCCTATCGACAAGATGCGTTGCGCTGTGCGGCTTATCTGGCTGAAAACGGGGCCTGCAAAGGTGCCGTGGTGGCCAAGGCGACCGAGGTGCCCACGGCGACTCGGATTATGGCGGCGGATCACTATGGCTGGTTTGAACGGGTCGAGACCGGGATTTATGACCTGACGCCAAAGGGGCGGGATGGTCTTGCCGGGTATAAGGCGGTACCCTAGGGTCAGGATTTGATCTGGCGTTGCGCCGGTCTGGGGGCAAAATGCACAAAGACGCGAAGTTTTGGGACCGGTTTGCAGCGCGCTATGCCAGAACGGCTGTTGCGGATGAGGACAGCTATCAAAAGAAACTTGCCAAGACGCGCGAATATTTGCGCCCAGAGTCGCGGGTTCTGGAATTTGGCTGTGGCACCGGAACGACAGCGATTTCCCATGCGCCTTTTGCGCAGCATATTTTGGGCGTGGATATTTCGCCAAAGATGATCGAAATCGCCCAAGGCAAGGCAAAGGACGCCGATGTCACCAATGTCGCGTTCCAGGTCGGAGAGCTGGGAGATGCGCCGCCCCTGACGGCGGGCTATGACATGGTGATGGGGCACAGTGTCCTGCATCTTTTGCGTGACAAGGACGCCGCGATTGTGCGGGTGTTTGATCTGCTAAAACCCGGCGGAACTTTTGTAAGCAGCACCACCTGTCTTGGCGATGGCCTGAGCTTTTTCAAATATGTTGGTATGTTCGGGGCGGCGACGGGGCTGTTGCCTGTGCTAACCGTATTTAGGAAACAAGAGCTGGAGGACAGCATCAAAGCTGCTGGGTTTCAGATTGACCATATCTGGCAGCCCGGCCCGCGCAAAGCCGTGTTTATTGTGGCGCAAAAACCGGTTTAACCTTCATATGGGGTGACCTCATATCCCGCGTTTTCTAGCTGTTGCAGAATGCCCAGTTCACCTGACAAGTGGCCTGCGCCAACCGCGATGACAGAGCTTCCGCTTTCGATGGCGGGTAAGAGCTTTTCCATCCATTTCACATTTCGCGCGTCCAGCAGATCATACATGATCTCGTCGAAGCCCTGTTCCAAATACTGGGCGTTTTCAGGATTTTCACGCAGCAGCACATATTTTGAGAATTCTAGCAACATCCGGTGTTCGCCTGAATAATAAAGGTCTTTTGTGGTCTTGAACATCGACTCTGAGGCGCTGTTCATCGTCAAGCCGAGTTTCAGGTCTTCGATTTGTTTTTCGATTGGGTCAGAGCTGAGAAGGACTAGAAGTTCATCAATGTCATCCAGACCCTGCATCGGGATGTCATAAGTGTCGGCGATGCCAAGCAGCGCTTTGTCAATGCCGCCCTTTTCGGTTAGGGCCGGAAGGGCACAAGCGGGAATGCTAAGCGTCATGCCAAGAACCCATGGCTGCATTTTTGCGGCGAAAAACGGTGGAATCCCATAATCCTTCAGGCGGTCCTGCAGTTCGGCCCATTCTTCGGGCGTCAGCAGCTCCGGCAGGGTTGGCCCGTTATCGATGAACGCAAGTTCCAGATTGGTGGACATCTGCAACTGCATATATTCCTCATCCTCTTGCAGAACCTCAAAAAAGACTCGGTCCGCTTGCGCGATCAGCGCCGCGCCGGTGTCTATTGTGGCAGGCGCACGTGGATCCGGAACATGGATCGTGCCAAGGATGTGGACCGTGCTGCCCGGTTTGGAGGCACGCCAGATGTTGCCTTGGGAATAGGGGGACTGCGCGACGATTTCGCGAAGATGCTCTTGCTCTGCTACCGGCAGGACATCGAACAGGTTTTCCCCGCCACACCTGTCGAAAGACAGGGCAGGGGTGGCCGAAAAAGCCAGCAAAATGGATAGAAGAAAATGCTTCATTTTAAAATCCCGGTTTAATCCTTTCCCGCTTATTGGGCCATTATGATGAAATTATGGACGGTTGGGAAAAATTCGTGGGGAGTGCCGGTTGACTCACCCTTGCAAGGTCCCTAAATGCGCTCTGTTAGCACTCGGTAGGTCTGAGTGCTAAAACAATGTAACTATGAACCGAGGAGCGTTCCGAGATGGCATTCACACCGTTGCACGACCGTGTTGTGGTTCGTCGCACTGAAGGCGACGAAAAAACTGCTGGTGGGCTTATTATCCCTGACAGCGCAAAAGAAAAGCCAGCCGAAGGCGAAGTTATCGCTGTTGGCGCAGGCGCAAGAGATGACGACGGAAATCGCGTTGCGATGGACGTTAAAGCCGGAGACAAGATCTTGTTCGGCAAATGGTCTGGCACTGAAATCACCCTGGACGGTGAAGAGCTGTTGATCATGAAAGAAAGCGACATCATGGGCATTATTGCCTGATCGTCACTTCCACAGAAATTCTAATTTAAGGAGCACGCACAATGGCGAAGGACGTCAAATTTGATACAGATGCCCGCAATCGTATGCTGGCTGGCGTAAATATCCTCGCGGATGCTGTCAAAGTTACTTTGGGCCCAAAGGGTCGTAACGTTGTTATCGACAAATCCTTTGGCTCACCACGGATCACCAAAGACGGTGTAACGGTTGCCAAGGAAATCGAACTGGAAGACAAGTTCGAAAACATGGGCGCGCAGATGGTGAAAGAAGTCGCCAGCCGCACCAATGACGAAGCCGGCGACGGCACAACAACTGCTACCGTTCTGGCCCAGGCGATCGTTCGCGAAGGTCTGAAGCAGGTCGCAGCTGGTCTGAACCCAATGGATCTAAAGCGCGGTATCGACACTGCGACGGCCACTGTGGTTGAAGCGATCAAATCTGCTTCACGCGTCGTTAAAGACAGCGCTGAAGTTGCCCAAGTTGGTACGATCTCTGCAAACGGCGAAGCTGAAATTGGCAACCAAATCGCAGATGCGATGCAGAAGGTTGGCAACGAAGGCGTTATCACTGTTGAAGAAAACAAAGGTCTTGATACAGAAACAACTGTTGTCGAAGGCATGCAGTTCGATCGCGGTTACCTGTCTCCTTACTTTGTAACGAACCCAGACAAGATGGTTGCAGAACTTGAAGACTGCATGATCCTGCTGCACGAAAAGAAACTGTCTTCTTTGCAGCCAATGGTTCCATTGTTGGAAACTGTTATCCAGTCCGGCAAACCTCTTTTGATCATTGCAGAAGATGTTGAAGGCGAAGCCCTGGCAACTTTGGTTGTGAACAAACTGCGCGGTGGTCTGAAAATCTCTGCTGTTAAAGCCCCTGGTTTCGGCGACCGTCGTAAGGCAATGTTGCAGGATATCGGCATTCTGACAGGTGGTCAGGTTATTTCCGAAGACCTGGGCATGAAGCTGGAAAACGTCACGATCGACATGCTTGGTACAGCCAAGAAAGTCACCATCACCAAGGATGAAACAACAATCATCGACGGCAATGGCGACAAAGCTGAAATCGAAGCACGTGTTGGTCAAATTCGTCAGCAGATCGAAGAAACAACTTCTGACTACGACAAAGAAAAGCTGCAAGAACGCGTTGCCAAACTGGCAGGCGGTGTTGCTGTTATCCGCGTTGGTGGCATGACCGAAGTTGAAGTTAAAGAACGCAAAGACCGCGTTGACGATGCTTTGAACGCGACCCGTGCGGCCGTGCAAGAAGGCGTGATCGTTGGTGGTGGTGTTGCTTTGGTTCAGGCTGCGAAGACACTGGTTGATCTGAAAGGCGAAAACGCTGATCAGTCTGCTGGCATCGCGATCGTACGTCGCGCCCTCGAAGCACCGCTGCGTCAGATCGCAGAAAACGCTGGTGTTGACGGTGCGGTTGTTGCTGGCAAAATCCGCGAAAGCGATGACGTCACATTCGGCTTTAACGCACAGACCGAAGAATATGGCGACATGTTCTCATTTGGTGTGATTGATCCGGCTAAAGTAACACGGACTGCGTTGGAAGACGCGGCTTCTATTGCAGGCCTGTTGATCACTACTGAAGCAATGATTGCTGACAAGCCATCCAAAGACGCCGGCGGCGCTGGCGGCGGCATGCCCGACATGGGCGGCATGGGCGGCATGGGCGGCATGATGTAAGTCGAAAGACTTACGACGCTTTACGAAAAGGGGCCCCTTGCGGGCCCCTTTTTTCATAGGCACCAAAGGCGCATGTATTATGACAGCTCCGGTGATTGTGATGCAGGATGGCTTGCGGCGTTCTGGCCCTTACGCATAAGTACAGCGATGCGTTTATTCTTCCTGACAAGTCTTGTGATGGTCGCCTTCGCGGCCAATTCCGTTTTGAACCGACTGGCCCTGGTCGGGACGGGAACCGACCCTGCGGCTTTTGCCCTGCTGCGTTTGGCGGCTGGTGGCGTGGTTCTGGTGGCGCTTGTCATGATGCGGACTGGCAAAGTGCCTTGGCGTGGCCACGGTCGCATGTGGGGTGTGCTGTCACTTGCGCTTTATGTGATCGGGTTTTCCTTTGCCTATGTGACGTTGGATGCGGGAACGGGTGCGCTGATCCTGTTTGGCGGCGTGCAGATCACGATGTTTGTCGGCGCAGTTCTGTTGAAAGAAAGCATTCCCATCACGCGCTGGTTGGGCGTGGGCATTGCTTTTGGCGGGTTGTTCATATTGCTGGCCCCAAAAAGCGGTCAGGTACCGGATCTGACCGGGGTCCTTTTGATGGCTGCTGCTGCGATTGGCTGGGGCGTCTATTCGCTTTTGGGGCGCGGTGCGCGCGATCCGCTTGGCGCGACGGCTGCGAATTTCGCCTTGGCCGTGCCGATTGGGGCAGCGTGCTTTTTGCTTGCGGCGAAGGGAATGACGCCCTTCGGTGCGGTGCTGGCGATTGTCAGCGGGGCGCTGACCTCTGGCGTGGGCTATGCGGCCTGGTATTCGGTCTTGCCCCGGATCGACTCTAGCCTGGCAGGTGTGGCGCAACTTACCGTGCCGGTGATTGCTGCGGCTGGCGGGTTGGTCTTTCTGGGAGAGCCGCTAACCCTGCGGTTCATGATTTCCGCAATTCTGGTGCTTGGGGGCGTTTTGGTGTCGCTGCGCCGAGCTACAGAATAATCTCTTCCAGCGGGTCGTAATGTGCGGGCCCTTCGGGCGCAAAAGCGACATCGGGCAAGCTGTCCGGTTTAAAGCGTACGTAATCCAGTTCGTCCCGGGAAAAGAACCGGCGTTGCGTGACGATGCCCTCTGGATCAACCCATTCGGGGTCCAGATCACCCTTGGCAATCTCGCATCTGAAATAGAGATCAACCTGATGAAACCCGGTTTTTGGGCTGTGGAATTCATTGACCAGCGCCATCGGGCCGACGGAAATGGTCAGGCCAGTTTCCTCATAAACTTCGCGCACAAGATTTTCTGGGATAGAGCGCCCGACATCAACACCACCCCCCGGCGCGCACCACAAATCAGAGCCCCGCGACGGCGCGTAGGCATTGACCAGCAAAAGCCGGGCGTCGTCCAGAATGATTGCGCGGGCAGCGAGTCGGGGAAAGCGGTACTTCATCCCTCAGCAATGAACCTACGCTGCGTCACAATCAAGGGTCACTGGATTTTTTCAAACGGTCTTCATATGTATTCCGCATGCGGAAACTGGTATTGTTAATATTAATTATGGTCGTCCCAAATTTGGCAAAAGCGGAATGCGTGGTCCTTTTACACGGGCTGGCCCGGTCCGAGGCTTCGATGTTGTTGTTGCAGGAAGCCTTGGAATATGCGGGCTACAAGGTGGTCAACAAAGGCTACCCTTCGACAAAACAACCCGTTAATGATCTGGTCGCGCTGATCGGACAAAATGTTGCGGAATGCGGGGATCAAAAGGTTCACTTTGTCACGCATTCTATGGGGGGAATATTGGTCCGCGCCTGGCTGGAAGAAAACCGCCCTAAGAATCTGGGTCGTGTCGTCATGCTTGGGCCTCCCAATCAGGGATCAGAGCTGGTGGATGCGTTTGCCGGGATTGAAGCGTTTGAATGGTTCAACGGTCCGGCCGGATTGCAGCTGGGCACGGGCGAAGACAGCCTGCCCAACAAGCTGGGGGCGCCACGATTTGAGCTGGGCGTGATCGCTGGCAGCAAATCCATGAACCCGTTCTATTCCAGTTATCTAGAGGGCGCGAATGACGGCAAGGTGTCTGTCAACAGCACGCGACTTGCGGGCATGAAGGATCATATCGTCATGCCTGTGACGCACACGTTTATGATGGTCAGCCCATTGGTGATCGCGCAGGTCAAACTGTTCCTGGAAACAGGGCATTTTGATCCGGACCTGAAGTTGAATGAGGTCCTGTCATCAGCCTTTTGGCGCTGATCGGTTCAACTTGCCGGGCCAAGGATGCGGTTGACGTGGCCCATCTTGCGGCCGGGTTTCACATCGGCCTTTCCGTAAAGATGGATGGCTACCGCGCCTTTTTTGGCCATCTCGGGGATCTTATCCACGTCATCGCCAATCAGGTTCAGCATTTCGACATTTGAATGCCGCTGCCCGTCGCCAAGCGGCCATCCGGCGACCGCACGAATGTGTTGTTCGAACTGGTCAATGGCGCAGCCGTTTTGCGTCCAATGGCCAGAGTTATGAACCCGCGGCGCGATCTCATTCACGATGAGGCCCCGGGGCGTCACGAACAGCTCTACCCCCAGCACACCAACATAATTTAATGCGTTCAGGATGTTGGCCGCCATCAGCACCGCATCCATGCGTTGGCTGGCGGACAGGTTCGCGGGCAATGTGGTGGTGTGAAGGATACCGTCGCGGTGGACGTTTTCACCGGGGTCGAAACAGGCCACCTGACCATCTGCGCCACGCGCCCCGATGACAGAGACCTCATGCGTGAAGTCTACAAAGCCTTCCAGCACGCAAGCCGCGCCGGCAACGCTTTCAATAGCCGGGGCAATGTCGTCGGGTGATTTCAACCGAACCTGCCCCTTGCCGTCATATCCCAGTCGGCGGGTCTTGAGGATCGACGGAACGCCAATCTCGCCAACTGCGGTCGTCAGATCGTCAAGAGTGTCGACCGTCGCGAAGGGGGCGGTTTTCAGGCCAAGGGATTGCAAAAACTCTTTTTCGGTTTTTCGATCCTGGCTGATGCGCAGGGCATCGCGGTTTGGGTGGACGGGGGCGTGCTGTTCAAGAACATCCAGCGCAGAGGTGGGAATGTTTTCGAACTCGTAGGTGATGACGTCGACCGATTTGGCAAAAGCCGTCAACGCGTCCACGTCTTCGTAACTGGCCGTTGTCACCTGTGCGGCGACATCGCCCGCAGGTGGGTTTGCGCCGGGTTCAAATATGTGCGTCTTTAGTCCAAGACGGGACGCCGCAACTGACAGCATCCGCCCCAGCTGACCGCCGCCCAAAATGCCAATTGTCGCGCCGACGGGCAGGGGATTATTCATCTTTTGGTTCATCCGGAATAGAGGCCGACAATGCCGCCCGCCATGTGTCGATATTTGCCGCAACCGTCGCGTCTTGCAGCGCCAGGATTTGCGCCGCCATCAATCCGGCATTGGTGGCCCCGGCCGATCCAATCGCCATGGTGGCCACGGGAAAGCCGCGCGGCATTTGCAGGATGGAATAAAGACTGTCCACGCCAGACAAGGCCCGGGTCTGAATGGGAACCCCAACAACGGGAACACGGGTCTTAGAGGCCATCATGCCAGGAAGATGCGCCGCACCGCCCGCTCCGGCAATGATCACCTGCAAACCGCGATCAACGGCGGTTTTGCCGTAGTCCCACAACCGGTCGGGGGTGCGATGCGCTGAAACGATCTTTGTTTCATAGCGAATTCCAAGCTGGTCCAGAATGTTCGCGGCCTCTTTCATGGTGGGCCAGTCCGACTGGCTGCCCATAATTATGCCGACTTTAACGTCTGTCATCTCACCATCCTGCGTGAAGTCTTGAAAAAGGAAGGCGCACTATAGCGGGATCAAGGGCTTACGCAATAATATCAGGGGTAAGTTCGTCTTCAATTGCAGCAATCTGGTCTTTCAACTGCAACTTTTGTTTCTTGAGCCGACGCAGCGTCAGATTATCGCCACGCCCGGTCACCTGCAGCGCATGGATCGCATCATCAAGATCGCGGTGTTCGCGCTGCAAAACGGCAAGCTTAACGCGCAAAACGTCTTCGTGGTCCATTTTGCTAAAGTTGTTCATATGCGTCGCACCTGAGTCTTGTCGTAACTAAGTTAAGACTAACCCCTAATCCGGTCCGAGGCCAAACAATACTGGGGTGATTCATCTTGAAGCAGGGCGGATTGGCCCCCATATTGATTTCAGGGTCGCCTGATGGGGCCTGCAATGTTCGACTGTCGCTTGTTTAAGGACGCTTCGATGACCAAACTTACGCTAAGTTCGCACCCGTTTTTGCTGGGGTTTGAACAACTGGACCGTCTTGTTGAACGGGCCGCCAAATCTGATCTGGGGGGATATCCGCCCTTCAATATTGAACAGACAAATGAAAACAGCTTTCGCATCACACTTGCCGTTGCCGGGTTCAACGAAGATGAACTCGCCGTAACCGTAGAAGACCGCCAGTTGCTGGTGCGCGGGAAACAGGCCGATGATGATGCCGGTCGGGTGTTCCTGCACCGCGGCATCGCGGCCCGCCAATTTTTGCGCAGCTTTGTCATGGCCGACGGGGTCGAAGTTGCCGGCGCCTCTATGGAAAATGGCCTGCTGCATGTCGATCTGAAGCGATCTGAGCCCAGATCAGAGGTTCAAAACATAGCGATTAACAGAGTGTGAAAGGGGCAAGATATGGACACGAAGCTTAACAAAATCCCAGGCGAAGTCATGAATTTGGTTTATGTTCGCCCGGTCGCCGTTTCTGATCTGCCAGAAGACATTCAGGCAGAGGCAGATGGCGCTACGGAAATTTATGCGGTGCATGATACAAACGGCGCAAGATTGGCGTTGGTGCGCGAAAAAGGTCTTGCCTTTGTTCTGGCAAGGCAGAATGATTTGTCCCCTGTATATGTTCACTAATTAACAGGGGGTGAGGATGGCCTCTCCAAAGGGATATTCTCGATTTCAGATTGGATTGCATTGGGCAATCGCGCTGCTGATTTTGTTTCAGCTGTTGTTTCACGACGGAATGGAAGCGGCGTGGGACGCCTTTCAAAAGGGCATGCCAATTGAGGGCAATTCCGCCCAGATTCATGCCAGTGTTGGTGCCTTGGTACTGTTGCTGGCCGTGATCCGCATCGTGATCCGGCTTCGGCGCGGTGCACCGGATTTGCCGCCAGATGGCAACCCGTTGCAGGATCTCGCAGCTAAGGCGACCCATATCGCGCTTTATGCGTTGATAGTGCTGGTTCCGATCTCTGGCATGGCGGCCTGGGGCGGTGAAATTGTGCCCGCAGCTGCGGTTCATGGCTTGTTGTTCACAGGTCTAATGATTCTGATCTTGCTGCACATCGCGGCAGCTCTTTATCACCAGTTCTATCTGAAAGACGGTCTGATCCGCAGAATGATGCGGTCTGAATAGACGGGGCGACGACGCTCTCCGCCAAAGAAAAAGCCCCGGAAAACCGGGGCTTTTTTTGTTTAGGCTGCGATCAGGCCCATGCTTTCCAGCTTTAGGATGATCTGGTGGGCGCAGTTGTCCACATCTACATTTTCTGTTTCCAGGCTAAGCTCTGGGTTTTCTGGAACGTCGTAGGGGTCTGAAATCCCTGTGAATTCCTTGATCTTTCCTTCGCGTGCCAATTTATATAGGCCCTTGCGGTCGCGACGTTCGCATTCTTCGATCGATGTTGCGACGTGAACCTCTAGGAAGGCGCCGAAGGCTTCGATGTCTTCACGCACCGCGCGACGGGTTGTGGCATAAGGCGCGATCGGCGCACAAATGGCGATGCCGCCGTTCTTGGTGATTTCCGACGCCACATAGCCGATCCGGCGGATGTTCAGGTCACGGTGCTCTTTCGAAAACCCAAGCTCTGAGCTGAGGTTTTTACGCACGATGTCGCCATCCAGCAAGGTCACAGGACGACCGCCCATTTCCATCAGCTTGACCATCAACGCGTTGGCGATGGTCGATTTTCCAGAGCCCGAGAACCCGGTCAGGAAGACCGTAAAGCCCTGTTTGGAACGTGGCGGCCGTGTGCGGCGCAATTCCTTAACAACCTCGGGGAAAGAGAACCATTCCGGGATGTCGATGCCCTCTGCCAGACGACGGCGCAGTTCGGTGCCGGAAATGTTCAGGACTGTCAGCCCCTCTTCGATTTCATCAGCCGGTTCATATTGCGCGCGTTCCTGCACATAGACCATGTGCTTGAAGTCGACCATCTTCAGGCCGATTTCGTCTTCGTGTTTGCGGAACAAGTCCTGCGCGTCATAGGGACCGTAGAAGTCTTCGCCAGCAGAGTTTTTGCCTGGTCCGGCATGGTCGCGGCCCACGATAAAGTGGGTACATCCGTGGTTGGCGCGGATCAGACCGTGCCACACGGCCTCACGCGGGCCAGCCATGCGCATGGCAAGGTTTAGCAGGCTCATCGTGGTGGTGGATTGTGGGTATTTGTCCAGCACAGCCTCGTAACAACGCACGCGCGTAAAGTGGTCAACGTCGCCCGGCTTGGTCATGCCCACGATAGGGTGGATCAACAGATTGGCCTGGGCCTCTTTCGCGGCGCGGAAGGTCAGTTCCTGATGCGCACGGTGCAGCGGGTTGCGGGTTTGGAAGGCCACCACACGACGCCAGCCCAGCTTGCGGAAATAGGCCCGCAATTCGTTTGGCGTGTCGCGGCGGGACCGGAAGTCATAGTGAATTGGCGTCTGAATGCCCGTCACAGGGCCACCCAGATAGATTTTTCCGGCCTGATTGTGCAGGTAATTCACGGCTGGATGCGCATCGTCATCCGCGCCAAAAACCTTTTCAGCCTCGCGGGCTTTGTTGGGTTCCCATTTGTCTGTGACAGACATCATCGCCAGAATAACGCCTTCTTGGTCACGCAGGGCAATATCTTGTCCAGGTTCGATGGATTGAGCAAAGTCTTCGTTCACATCCAATGTGATCGGGATCGGCCAAAGAGACCCATCTTCCAGTCGCATGTTTTCGACGACGCCATCATAGTCTTTTTCCGTCAGGAACCCTTTAAGCGGGTTAAATCCGCCATTCATCAACAGTTCCAGATCGCAGATCTGGCGCGGGTTCAGATCCCAGCTGGGCAGATCGGCGGCCTCAACTTTCAGCTTTTGGGCGGATTCGTGTGAAACATACAGCTCTGGAATAGGAGCAAGGTTTGGCAATTGCATAGGGTCTGGCCTTTGTTGTGCGGCTTACTGAGTAATGTTGTATTTGAGCGGCGTTTAGCCCGCCCGTGTTATGGACTCAAGCTTAGCGGCAAGAATTGACCAAAAAGAGGCATTTGTCGCCGAAAACGCATGCATTTGTGGCCTAAATGTCCGATTTAAAGGGAATTGGTGGGCCAATATTTTTCACAACCGGTGCGCCGGGGCTGTTCCAGCGAAACAGCGTCAGATGAGTCATCTTGGGATCGGTGCGCGAGGCGTAGATCATTCCGTCCAATCCCAGTTCGCGGACCCGGTCGCTTATCGCCCATGTGGGAGAGGGCAGACCGCGCGCCCGAATGCTCTGCCATTCAACGGCGCGCTGCGACACATCAATCCCCAGGCCCGTGGTGGCGACGGGGTCTTGCAAGTCTACGATCTGCGCTTTTTCGACCTGCAGTTTGAAAATCGCGCGTGGGGGATCCTGCGGTGTCATATAGCGGCGCGTGGCCACGATCGTGCCTTTTGCGCTGGTGGACAGGTAAAGCGTCGGCTGCCCGTCGTAATGAGACCGGCCCTCAGGTGCACGGGCCGGCCCAAGAACATCATCTGCTTCGGACAAGAATTTCATGCGCCAACACATGCCTGAATAGGTTCGGCTGTGGCGCATGATGTTAGTCCTGTTCTGACAAGAACCGTTCCGCTTCCAACGCAGCCATACAGCCCATGCCTGCGCTTGTGACCGCCTGGCGGTATTTGTGGTCCGTCAGATCGCCCGCTGCAAACACGCCGGGAATAGAGGTGGCGGTGGAATCCGGTTGGGTCACCACATAGCCGCCCATATGGGTTTCCAGCTGATCCTTGACCAGATCAGAGGCTGGGGCATGGCCAATGGCGACAAAGAAGCCCTTGCAAGGCACCTCTGTGATTTCGCCGGTCTTCACGTGTTTCGCGCGTACAGCTTCAACGCCCAATGGGTTTTCGCCGCCGACGACCTCTTCGACCTCGTGATCCCACAGGATCTCTACTTTTTCGTTTTCGAACAGGCGCTTTTGCAGAATCTTTTCCGCACGCAGTTCGTCCCGGCGGTGGATGAGCGTAACCTTAGAGGCAAATTTTGTCAGGAACAGCGCCTCTTCTACGGCTGTGTTGCCGCCACCGATCACGGCGACTTCGGCGCCTCGGTAAAAGAACCCGTCACAGGTGGCGCAGGCTGAAACGCCAAAGCCTTTGAATTTCTCTTCAGAGGGCAGACCCAACCAACGCGCCTGCGCGCCGGTGGCCAGAACGACCGCATCTGCGGTGTAGGTGGTCCCGCTGTCGCCAATAGCGGTGAAGGGGCGTTTGGACAAATCAATGCTGGAGATGTGATCCCCGATGATTTCGGTGCCCACCTGTTTTGCGTGGGCTTCCATGCGCACCATCAAATCCGGGCCTTGCACCATTTCATCACCGGGCCAGTTTTCAACCTCGGTTGTGATGGTCAACTGTCCGCCGGGCTGGATGCCTTGAACCAGAATGGGTTCCAGCATGGCCCGGCTGGCATAGACCGCCGCCGTATAGCCCGCAGGCCCTGAGCCGATGATCAACAATTGCGTGTGTTTTGACTCTGACATGGTGCCCCCGTTTGTCTATCTGCATGGCATATAAACCCCGCACGCCCCGGTTAAAACCCCCGGTCTGGCCGGTATTTCGCAATTAGAAGCCTGCGACAGATACAACCAAGATCGGCTGTCGGTGCGAAATTTTATTGCGCGAGGTCGCCGGAGGGCTTAGAAGACGCTCGAACCAACCCAGGAGCGTTTATGTCCGTTTTGAAGCTTGATCCAATTGACCGCAAAATTTTGGCAGAGCTGCAGGCGGATGGGCGCATGACGAATGTCGAGCTGGCCCGCCGGGTTGGTATCTCTGCGCCGCCCTGCTTGCGTCGGGTCAGGACACTGGAAGAAAACGGCTATATCACCGGATTTCACGCGGATGTTGATGGCCGCATTCTGGGGTTTGAGGTTCAGGTCTTTGCGATGGTGGGCCTGCAAAGTCAGGCTGAAACTGATCTGTCCACCTTTGAAGAACGCTGTCGCAACTGGCCCATGGTCCGGGAATGCCACATGCTGAACGGCGAAGTGGATTTCGTCTTGAAATGCGTGGCGCCAGATTTGTCGACGTTTCAGGCCTTTTTGACGGAACAACTTTTGACGGCCGAAAATGTCGGCAGCGTCAAAACATCACTGGTGATCCGGTGTTCAAAAGATGAACCCGGTGTACCCTTTGACGTGTTGGAAGACCGCCTGCGCCAGCAGGAATGACGCAGGCAAGGGCTTCTTAGTCGTTTCGCTTGTGGTTCAGCGGACCAAAGTCAGAGTCTGATCGGATATGCGGAAACATCGAAATAAACAGATCAAACATCTCTGTCGACATTTGCATGCGCGTGTCAGAGCCCGGATGAAAGGTTTCAGCCAGAACGCCATTCGCGCGGATCAGACGGTGGTTCGCCAGCGCCAGATGATAGACGCGCAGCGCCGACATCGGACGGATCTGGATGACAGAGTGACCATCCGCAGCATCCCGCACATCCGTCAACTTTGACGATGAATCGATTGCCATCATACCGGACATGATCCGGGCACCAGGCCCAAGCATCAGATCAGGCGCAGAGCCATCCTGCCCATAGCTGCCATCCGTCAAACGGTACAGCTGCGATTCTGGCAAACCCAGTTCCGGGTTTTGCGGATAGATCGTCATGGCACCGATCCACAATAAGGGCTGCGTGCCCCCATCTGCGGTTGCGATCATCATCCCTGGTTCCAGATCGTCGATGGCCACATAGCCTTCGGAGGTCTGAATCAAGGTGCCTTGCACAAACGCGCTGAACGCCTGTTCAAACACGGGCAACGCCGGTGCTACGGTTGTGCGACTACCGATTTCACCGGTAGGTTTTAGCCAAGACACGTCGACCCGACGCGTAACCTGACTTGATTGTTTTGACCTCGCGAGAAGCTCGGCCTGCCGATTAACTGTCCAAGCCTTTGGTTTCGGCATATTGGCGTTGGAACGTACTATATAACTCATGCAAACAGTCCTTACGGTCCTGATCGCACCTGCATCACCGCCCCCACCCAAATTGCAGAGCGATTAGATGAGCAAAGGTATCCACTGAAGATTGAGCTGAGTCAAATTATTGCGTGATTTGACCTGTGGTACCGCCCAATCCGGGGTCGCCTGATCGCTTTGTTTCCGAATTGGGGGATGATCCGCCATATTAAGGACTTAAAGAGATTCGGCGAAAATCCGCTCAAAAAAATGGACTGCCGTTTCGGGCAGTCCAGTTAGAAAGGGAAATCGATATGAAAGATAGTTCGTCGTCTTTAGTCCGCGTTCGCGTCGGTTTCGTTTGCACGAGCGGCACAGCGTGCCTTCCAAGCGGCGCGGTCTTCACCCCGATGCCAAGGCAGTTTGATGTCTGAATTCTGAACCTGGTTGAGAACGGAATCCATCCAGCGGTGTTTGCTTTGCATCTTGGTTGCTCCTGCTACCTGGTGGCGCATTTGCCCCTCCTGTCTAATCTACACACCCTTAATGACAGCTGAATTTGGCGAGGATTTGACCGAAGATTTTTTTGTTGGTTTGCGAATGGCCTGTCAGAAATGGTTCTATTTCAAGGGTGTTGAAGCCGCTGACGTCTTGTAGGGGGTTGAAAAATATATAAAATTGTTGAAACCTTTGGGGGGTTGCGGAGGCCTTTACCAGGAATTCTCAAGAGCACCACCGTCACAATCCCGCCTTATTGTTCACGATTTGGCAACAATAGGCGCGGCAAGATGTGAATCAGTTCCAGATCACAGACGAATTGCGGATATCAGCCGGCCGTAATCTGGTTCCTGTTCATGCACACTGCGCCGGTAGGAATAAAACCGCGACGCGTCGCTATAGGTGCAGTGCCGGGTCCATTCAGCATTCGCAACACCAGCCATGCGCAACCGATGCACTCCAAATCCCGGTAGGTCAAATTGATAGCGGTCCAGTCTGCCATTTCCGAAAAAACGGGAATAGTCCGGATCGACGTCTAAAAAGGCATCCAGAAACTCTGGCCCGACCTCATAGGCGTTCTGACTGATGGACGGCCCGATGACTGCGCTGATAGTGTCGCGCTTTGCGCCCAACTCTTCCATCGCTTCGATTGTAGCCTCTAGCACACCATAAAGCGCGCCCTTCCATCCGGCATGTGCCGCGCCGACAATGCCGGCCTTGGGGTCTGCAAACAGGACGGGCTGGCAATCCGCCGTCAGGATCGTCAGCGCGATCCCCGGCGTGTTGGTGACCAGGGCATCGGCCTCTGCCGGTGGTTGGGGCAGGGGCGAGGTGACCGTCGCGACCGAGGCAGAATGCACCTGATGGACAGAGGCCATGTGATCGGGCGCCACCTCCATCGCTTCGGCGGCGCGGTCGCGATTGATCGCGACGGCATTTGCCTGATCCTTGGACCCTTTGCCGCAATTCAGGCCGCTGAACACCCCGGTCGACGCGCCGCCGCGTCGGGTGAAAAAACCATGGCGAAACGGGGCAAGGCTGTCAGCTGTGATGATTTCTAACGTCATGGTGCAAATCCCGGGGGCGTCGGAGTTGTCTTGGGGTGGAACGCAATCGCTTTGAACAGCGTTCCCATTTCATCAGGGTGGGTCAAGCGCCGATGTGCCGCGATATGAGAGGACAGGGCCGCTTCGTCCATGTTTTGGGCAAGGGCCTGCGCACGGGGCGTAATCCCCAGACGTTCCAACAACACGCCTTGGGGCACCATATCGGTGACGCTGACGTCACTCGCGGCGTCGGCAAGTGCTTTGAAATCCACATGCGCGGTCAGATCGGCCTGTCCCGGATGGGCAAGGATGTCATCAACCTCATGCGACTTGAGGGCCTGTAGCGTGTCACCCAAAGAGTCCCAGTCCCCATAGTCAACCACCAAGGCCACGCCGCCATCTTTTGCGATACGCGCGGCGATGTCCTGAATGATCGTCTGTGCGGGGCTGCAAATTTCCAAAATGTCCCCGGGGGTCGTGTCGTCAAGCCGGTGATCCAGAACCCCGACGGGGGCTGCGCCGGAAAGGCCTAGGGTTAGTTTGCCCTGCTGCACGCCAATATTATGTTCCTGCCAGCCAGACGCATGGCGCGTAAACTGGCGGATTGGTAAAGCGTCGAAGAACTCATTGGCCACCAGAAACAAGGGACCCTGCGGAAGATCTGAAACCGTATCGATCCATTCTGCATTTGCCGAGTGCAAAGTCTCTTGCTGCACAGCGCGCAAATGGGGTGATGCCTCTACCAATACGATCTGTGCGGCTTCGCGAAATCCAGGCACCTTGGCACCAACACGCAAAATGTCGGCCATAAGCGTGCCGCGCCCAGGGCCTGCCTCTGCCAACACAAACGGGTCGGGGCGCCCCTGATCCATCCAGCATTGCGCGACCCAAAGCCCGATAAGTTCGCCGAACATCTGGCTGATTTCCGGGGCCGTCGTGAAATCCCCCTTTGCCCCAAACGGGTCGCGGGTGGAATAATAGCCATGGTCAGGGTGCAGCATGCAGGTCGCCATGAACTCTGCGATGGTCATGGGGCCGCTGCTGGCAATGTTGCGGATCAGAACATCAGTCAGCGGCGTCATGTCTTGCGTCTGGCCCAAAAAATCACAGAGAGACCAATCAGGATCATCGGCAAAGACAGGCTTTGCCCCATGGACAGGCCGAAATTGCCCGACCCGATCACATATCCCATTGGATTGCTGGCCGTGATGAACTGATCATCGGCCTGACGGAAAAACTCCACAAAAAAGCGGGATGCGCCGTAGCCAGCCAGGAACAAGCCTGCAATCTGTCCTGGTTTTTTAAGCCATTCACGCTGCCATGCCAAAAAGACCAACAAGATCCCCAGACACAGCCCTTCTAGGCCGGCCTCATATAATTGCGACGGGTGGCGGGCGCAGGGGCCGACGATACCGTCACAGTCTTGCGCGGCATTGCCGGGAAAAATCACGCCCCAGGGCATGTATGTCGCACGGCCCCAAAGCTCTGCGTTGATGAAATTCGCGATGCGTCCCAGAAACAGACCAATCGGCGCGCTGAAAGCCATTGCGTCGGCAATGGATGCGGTCACCAACCCGTGTTTGCGGGAAAACAGCCACACCGCCGTGACGACGCCCAAAAAGCCGCCATGGAAGGACATGCCCCCCTGCCAGACTTTGAAAATATCAAGCGGGCTCTCCACAAACAGGGCGGGCTGATAAAACAGCACATATCCAAGCCGCCCGCCGATCACCACGCCAACGATGATCCATGTCAGCAGATCCTCGAGTTGGGGCGGCGTCATCGGTGACTGGTTTTGTGGCCAGAGCGACGGCGTTTTAATCGCCCGCAGGACAAGACGCCAGGCCAATAGGATGCCGACAATATAGGCCATCGCATACCAGCGCAGAGCCAGGGTAAAGCCAAACACATCCACCGAAAAAATGTCGGGGCCGATATTGGGGAAGGGGATCGCGAGAGGAAGCATAAGGACTGGATGGAATCCGAGCCGCAAGAAGTCAACCTTGAGCTTTCAACCGTCTGCCCCCATATAGAAACAAACCAGCTGATGGAGCCATTCATGCAAAGCCGCAACAAAGTATTCGACGACATTTCCCAACTGATGACCAACGCCATGGGCGTGGCGCAAGGGGCCAAGGACGAGGCTGAAACAGCCATGAACAGCTGGATCGAACGCTGGCTGGCGGATCGCGACTTTGTAACCCGCGAAGAATTCGACGCAGTTCGCGCGATGGCGCAAAAGGCGCGGGAAGAAAACGAAGCGCTAAAGGCGCGGCTTGATGCGCTGGAAGCATCGGCCCCGAAGAAACCAGCAAGCCGCGCGAAAAAGACCTGAATACCTGAGCCGTTCGACAGGCCGTAGACCAAAGTCTTTGCCAAATTCGATCTTTGCCTGAAATTTGTGCGTTGCGGTTTGCGGCGCGATCAGGCGAGTGTTTGGGCGCCCCAACTTCATTGCATGGACGACGCGGGCTGCCCCTGTGATCCCCTTTAAAGGCAAGCCCAAGCACGGCGTAGTATCGCTGAATATCCGCCGTGCTTCCAAATTAACAAAAATGAATGTTAATTTCATTCGCTTTGGCGAAAGCCCGGAAACGCCGTCAACGCAATTTTCATGGGGATATCTCTAAAATAGAGCTTTACAGGTGCCCGCTTTCAGCACACCATATGTAGTAAGGAAGGCGCAACGATACGCCGTTCCTTGAGCAGGCACCTAGTTTTAGTGGGTCACAGTTCCCGCAAAACTAACAACAAATGAGGCCGGGCATGTCGCTATCGGAACAGGACTATATCACAGAAGATTTGCATCCAATTGATATTGTTGAGAATCTCGCAGAACACCATGATTGGGACTTTGATCGTGTTGCAGATGATCAGATCGCTATGGCTGTTGAAGGCCAGTGGCGGACATATTCGATCACGCTGGCTTGGTCCGCCTATGACGAAACACTGCGTCTGATTTGCACGTTTGAGATGGAACCGCCTTCTGAAAAGCTGGCCGAGATTCATGATACGTTGAATCGTGCCAATGATGCGTGCTGGGCTGGGGCCTTTACCTATTGGGAAGCGCAGAAATTGATGGTGTACCGGTATGGGTTGGTCCTTGCGGGCGGGCAGATCGCCGGCCCCGAGCAGATCGACGTTATGATCCGGACAGCCGTGTCCAATTCAGAACGCTTCTACCCGGCGTTTCAGCTGGTGGCCTGGGCCAATCGCGCCCCGGAAGACGCCATGAACGTCGCCATCGCAGAGGCATATGGCCGCGCCTGAAAATTCGCGCAAGTGAACGCGGATATGCGGTTTCCTCTGGCAGGGAACCGCACTAACCTTGCCCCGGTTTGAAGAGGGGACAATCATGAATATGCAGGACGTGGCCCGTCAGGGGCTTGTGCTATTGGGCTGTGGTAAGATGGGATCTGCGATGTTGCAGGGCTGGCTTGGCAACGGGCTCCCGGCTTCGTCGGTTTGGGTGATTGACCCATTCCCCTCTGATTGGCTGAAATCGCTGGAGGGATTGCATATCAATGCCGATTTGCCGTCTGATCCGGCCATCGTCCTGATTGCGGTCAAACCCCAGATGATGGGGGATGCGTTGCCGTTGCTGACACGCTTGGGCAACGGGGACACGTTGTTCGTTTCCGTGGCCGCCGGTACGCCTATTTCAGCCTATGAGGCCGTCCTCGGCGCGGACACCCCTGTTATTCGTGCAATGCCGAACACACCCGCGGCGGTCGGTCGCGGCATCACGGCCCTGATTGGCAACGCAAATTCAAACGAGACCCAAATGGATCTGGCGGAAACACTGATGTCCGCCGTCGGCCAGACGGTCCGTTTGGCGAATGAGGGCCAGATGGATGCTGTGACGGGCGTGTCCGGATCTGGACCCGCCTATGTGTTTCACTTGATAGAGACCCTGGCGGCGGCCGGCGTGACCCAGGGCCTGCCAGAGGATTTGTCGATGCAACTGGCCAAGGCCACAGTGGCCGGGGCAGGGGCCTTGGCAGAGACGGCGCAGGAAGATCCGGCGCAGCTGCGCGTGAATGTCACAAGCCCGGCGGGGACAACTGCCGCCGCGCTTGATGTGTTGATGGATGAAAGCAACGGGTTCCCGGCGCTCTTGAAACAAGCGGTGTCTGCCGCAACAGAACGCAGCCGGGAGCTGGGCAAATGAGCGAGATTACATTCGACGATTTTCTAAAGGTCGACATCCGGGTGGGGCAAATCACCCGGGCCGAACCTTACCCCGAAGCCAGAAAGCCAGCGATCAAACTGTGGATCGATTTCGGGGTCGAGTTGGGGGAAAAGAAAAGCTCTGCTCAGATCACGCAGCATTACTCCCCTGAAAAACTCATGGGCCAGCAAGTGATGGCTGTGGTGAATTTTCCACCGCGCCAAATCGGAAAATTCATGTCCGAAGTTCTTGTCCTCGGGGTGCCCGACGCTGATGGAGAGGTCGTTTTGTTGCGGCCTGACATGGATGTCCCGATCGGCGGGCGGTTGTTTTAGATTAAAAAATAGGCGATTTGGCTAGTTATCGCGCGCTCTGTCGCCTGTCGCTTCGCGCCAGTGCTTGCGGCAGAGTGACACATATGCCTCGTTCCCACCGATCTGCACCTGGGCCCCGTCTTTGATCACATTTCCGTGTTCATCCTGGCGCACCACCATGGTTGCCTTCTTGCCGCAATGGCAAATTGTCCGGGCCTCGCGCATCTCGTCCGCAAGGGCCAGTAAGGCCGCCGAGCCGGGAAATAAGTTTCCAAGAAAATCGACGCGCAGCCCGTAACACATGACCGGGATATGCAGGTCGTCCACGGCACGGGCCAGTTGCCAGACCTGCTCGGTCTCAAGGAACTGCGCCTCGTCGATGAAAACACACGCCACGGGCCCCTGTTCCAATCGGTTTTCGATTTTTTTGAACATATCGTCTGCAGGCGCAAAGGTGTCCGCAGCGGCCTGTATCCCTATGCGAGACCCGATTTGCCCCTCTCCGGCCCGGGAATCGAGCCTTGCGGTCAATAAAAAGGGGGTCATGCCCCGTTCCTGATAGTTATGGGCCGCCTGCAACAGCAAAGTTGATTTGCCCGCATTCATTGTCGAGTAGTGGAAGTATAATTTTGCCATGCCCAAAAATAACCCGGCAAGCGGGACTATTTCAAGGCGAAGGGAAAGAAAGGTTGGGGGAATGACCCGATCACGATCGTTACAATGCGTCCTAGGCTGTGAAGCCTTGGGGATGGAGCGGACACTGAACTTGTTACTATGTCGAAACAGCAGCTGCTTCAGTTTTTCGAAGCGCTTGCGATACCCTGAGGTACCGTCCCCCTACCTAAAACCGACGAAGTACTTTTTGTCGGCCACTCACAAAGCCCCATCTCTGGGACGTTTTAATATATGACATTTGCTTTCAGAATGATTAATGGGAAATACTAACTGTAATTCCCCCCTAGTGGGGATTGTAATGATGGGGCGGTGAATGGCGGGCGAAGCAGCTTATCTAAAAAGGCACACTGAAACTTTGGTCAAGGATGTCGGGCTGGAAGCTGCCTGCGAATTGACGGGGAAGTCTAAGGCGACTTTAGGACGCTATTATTCCGAAGCAGACGAACACAGTGATCGCTTCATGCCAATCAATACAGTCGCAGAGCTGGAAAAGGCCGCAGGCTATCCGCATGTCACCAGCGCATTGGCAGAACTGAACGGTATGACAATGTCCTATGAGTCCGGCGCTAAGAATTCTCAACCCGGTGGCGTCAATTCAGATGTCGTCGCCCTCAGCCAGCGCTTTGCGATGCTGATGGCTGAATACCACACCTCTATGGAAGACGGCATCATCACGGTGAACGAGGCCAAGCGCTTGTTGCGCGAAACGTTAGCCATCCAGGAAGTTTTGCTGTCCATGAAGCTGCATCTGGAAGCAGACCCGATTTAGCCGAACACTCTTTCGATGACCCAATAGACTGCGACCGCTGCGATCAGCAACGAAGCGGGGATGGCGATTCTGGCGCGGTACCAGCTTTTGGATCCAAACCAATAGCCAACCGTTGCATAGGCAAGTGCGAGCACTGTCAGCTGTCCCAGTTCCACACCGATGTTGAACCCGATCAACCCGGTCAGGAACCGCGTGGGTTCTAGCCCGATATCGCCCAGCACCGACGCAAAGCCAAGCCCGTGCAAAAGGCCAAAGCCGAAAACGACGGCCGTTCGCGACATGCGGTACTGTGTCTGAAAAACGTTTTCCAACGCCACATAGACAATAGAGGCGGCGATCAAGGGTTCGACGATATTGGCGGGGACCTGCACATATCCAAGGATCGCCAGTGCCAGTGCCGTTGTATGCGCCAGCGTAAATGCGGTCACCTGGATAAGAAGCGGGCGGAGTTTCAGTGAGAAAAAGAACAGCCCAAGCACAAAAAGGATATGGTCCAGCCCTTTGGGGATGATGTGTTCAAACCCGATGACGATGTAATCCGCAAAGGCGGTCAACCAAGGTTGCTGGGCGCTGCCAGAGCGTGGCAACGGGGCGCTGATTTCGCCATTTATCAAATAGCCCGAATAGCCGTCATCGCTGTCCAACACCTGCCGCACGACCAACGGGCCATAGGCGCTTTCCCATCCAATCGTAACGGGGCTTTGGTCTGGCGGCAGATCTGCTGATAGCGTGACATAGGATTCCCGCGGCAGTTCTATATCGCCGATCGGGTCCACATGTATGGCCCCCAGAATTGGCGTCACAGGCGTGTCGCCGGCCATGATCTTGAAGCCCTTGGCGACATCAGGCCATGCGTCGCGAAAGGCTTGTTCCATCTCTGCCGGTGGTAAGGCGCGTAATCTGTCATAGCGCGAGGCCAAAGGCGATTGGTTCGTGTTCTGAATGTTTGTCAGATCCAGCCCGGCGCCAAGCGATTCCAACGTCAGCTCTATTTTCAGACGAATCTGCGTTTCATCAACCGTGACATCCGCAATCGCGGGGCGGATCTCATGCGCGCGGGCTGATGTGCCCAGGCATAGAACGCATGCAATCGCGAGCATCATAAGGGTTGACAGTATCGCGTGGCCTGTCAGCTTGTAGACCTGCGAAATTGGAGCCGGTGTATTCATGACGTTTCGAATTTTCCTAAGCCTGTTGATGACCTTAGCTAGCACATCATTTGTGTTTGGCCACGAATTTTGGATATCTCCGGTGCAATATTCCGTGACGACGGATGAAAACATCGTGGCGGATTTGCGCGTCGGGCAGAATTTTAAGGGCGGTGCTTTTGCCTATATTCCGGATAACTTTGAACGATTTGAAATCGCCAACGGGGAGGACGTGCTGGCCGTGCCAGGCCGCATCGGCGACCGCCCCGCCTTGAACATGCAGGCCCCGCGAGACGGGTTGTGGGTTGTGATCCACGAAACAACGGACAGTAATCTGACCTACAGAGACTGGGATTTGTTTGCCGACTTTGTCGAACACAAAGATCTGACCGGCACGATAGAGGCACATTTGGCCCGAAACCTATCCAAGGTTGGTGTCAAAGAAACCTATCGGCGCTTTGCCAAGAGCCTGATCGCGGTCGGAACACCTACAGGTGCGGATCGCGAGTTTGGGTTGCGCACCGAAATCATCGCAGAGGCCAACCCTTATGTCGATGATCTGTCGGCCGGGTTTCCGGTTCGGGTCATGTTTGAAGGCGCGCCACGCCGGGCCGTTCAGCTAGAGATCTTTGACAAGGATCCCGCAGGCGAAGTGCGTGTTTCCACCTTAAGGACGGACAATGAGGGCCGTGTGCGTGTGCCTGTGCAAAAAGGGCACGCGTATAATCTGGACGCGGTGGTGATGCTGCCCCTTGAGGTCAGCGATCCTGAAACGGACCCTGCCTGGCAATCGCTTTGGGCGGGGCTGACCTTTGCTGTGCCTGGCTAGGGAAGCGCTGTCAGGGGGGGTGTTTCAGAAGCGCCGTTCTTTTGAAGAAAAATGACCCCTTCGCCATGTGTTTTTTGTGGGACAACAGTGAATTGCGGGAAATCCAATCTCAGCTTTTCAACGATTGCAGATGCTTCCTGAGCAGGGGCGCTGATCGCCCAAATCGTCGTGTCATGTGAAACGGTAACACTGTCGGCAAGGGGGGAAAGATCCATCGATCCTTCTAGGTAAATCAGATCAAACGCCGCCGCGTCCTGTGCGAAATATTGAAAGTACCTTTGCGGGGTCATTTCATAAATTTCATGCCCGGCCTTTTTTCCTGCACGCGGATCAAATGGAAACATTGGCGCGACCAGGGTCTTGCTGGTTGCGTCAATTCCGAAAAACGCGGTCTCATTTGACCATCCAATCTGCAAGTATCGTGCGACTGATCCATCACTCATGCCATTGAGAGAGGCAGCGGTTGGCATGTGCACTCTATCTGGCAGCGCTGCGTCCAATGGCACCGATAGCGCGTCCAGATGTTGCGCGAAATTTTGCCCGATCTGTGTGACCTGGGGCCCGATCTTTTCCACGAAAACCAAGTCTTTTAGATCGTGAATATCTTGTTGAAATCCTTTGAATTTGGCAATGGCGTCATAGGCTTGGCCGTATCTGTCGACGTTCCGAAAACGCGCAAATATGTCGAGCCTTAGACGGTGTGCATTTGCCACGAAAACCACGGTGTGCAGGGCGGAGCCTTCTTCACCAGCGATACGTTCTGCTGATGCAATCGCCTTCACTTGTTCGGTAATATCCATGGTTTCAGGATAAAGTATTTCCCAACCAGCATCCTGCAGGCGCTTTTCTAACAACTCAACCCCAAGCAATCCTTTGTCGGGCTGAAACCGGCTGCGCGATAGCCAAAGCTTTTTTCCGGGCTTTGGGTCATGGGGCGGGCCATTTTCACACAAAAAGGCAGCGTGTTGAGCATGCAGCCGGTCATAAAGACGGCATCCCGTTTCGGTGACAACGACAGACCTAAAAGTTGTCGGTTGGCTGACCAAGATGACGGGGGCATCCAACCCTAAAACGTCCAATATTTGGGATTGCCACCGTTTAAGGGAACTGTCGCTTGCCCCCTCAGGCACTGACCAGGCTATTGCGTGATTTGGCATGTCTCGGATGCACCATAGATGAGCAATACCTTCCAATAGAAAATGCCCAAAATGATCGATGAGAGGACCAGCATAGATTACATCTTGGTTGACTGCTTTCTCCGAATGAAATTTGCCCGCCACACCTTTCCAGTTGATGTCTCGTAAAAGAAGGCTGTTCGCAACAAGCGCGCCGTCGGCTTTGTACACACCTGTTTCTGCGGTCTTTGCATGGGGCTCGAAATGTTCTTGGCCTGGAAGGAAACGCAAGGGTGCAATCAGACCATCTTGAATTCGGGCAAACCGAAGCTTTCTGCGCCAACGAATTTCCTCACGCAGTTTTTTCAAGACTCCCATCTTTCCCCGGATACCTTTCGTTTGCGCGGCTCACTTTGTCGTTTAGACACTCAATGTGATCGACACAATCAACGTCGCCACGCCGTAGATTCTTTTGGATCGTAGTCAAACTTTTCAAAGTCCGCAGCGTAGACTGTCTCGCAATATTCCACGAGGAGATGTTTTTGAACAGGCGTCAAAGGTTGCGGCTGATGTGTCTTCGTATTGTGGCGCAATGGGGCCGTATACGATTTGAACCGAAGCCCGAATTTGCGATTTATTTTTTTCGCCCATGCCCGGTCAAATCCATCCTCTTGTTTGTAGATCTCAAACAATGGATGGAAAAAATCCGCTTGCGCGCGCAGATGATTATCGTCGCAACTCGGATTTTTCGCAGTTTTTTCGACGATTTCGATCAGCCAATTTTCCAGCGAAGCAGTTGTGACTTTTGTTTGCTCAAATTGATGCCGGTATTCTGACAACAGCCGATCGACTGGGTTTCGCACCGTCATAAACTTAAAGTCTATGGCATCCAAATCGAACAAAGGTTCAAATATTTGGGTGTGGTAGTGCTGAGGCGAGTAAGTCATCCCTATCCTATGAGGACGGGGTTCCCAGAAACTGCAAGCGTAGCCATTATGCTTAAAAAGATCTTCGATGTATGTTCCGGCCGTTTTCGGCACATGAGCAAAAAACACGCTTTTGTCGCGGTCATTTACAAATACGGGCATTCAGCAAATCTTCCCAAAAGACATAATGGCTGCTTTTGCGCTTAAAATCTGAACCGGAACCCTGCGACCGGACCTGAAATCGTCATGTTAGAGCTGGTCACAGTGTTCGGGGAATAATCGAAGTCCAGATAGCGATACCCCAGCAGCAAGGAAAACTTGTCCGAAGTGTCATATTGCGCATAGGCCTGCGCTTGCCATGCGAAATCGGATCCGATGCCAAAACCGCCGATGTCGCCTTTGCCAACAAAGCTCCAGTCACCGGAAATGGGCAGGGCGAACCCAGCCCCCACGATTGGGTCGATCCAGGTGTTACGGCCAGATGCGCTTGCGTTGACCGGGGCGCCCAAAGAAAGCGTGTTGTCCAGATCATAGTAACGTCCGCCGAAATAGCCGAAATACTTTTCGGAAAAGTACTTTTTTGCATCCAGTTCAAACAAGGTCATCTTGGCGTCGACTGTGTTCGAAACACCATTTGACGCCGTCTTCGTGCTGGAAAGGTCTGCGTAGACAAGGTTCCCGCCGAATTCCCAGTCGCCGTTTCTGGCCCGGAAGTCCAGCATCACAGTCAGGTCCAGCGCATCTAAAATGGACGAGAAATCGGCGTCAACGGATGCGGTGACATTGCCGATCGTCGACGTCGAGCTTAGCGCTGTGGCCCAAATGAATGGCGTCACAGAATAGGTCCATTCAGGTGCCGCGGGTTCAACAATGGGGGCCGCAGGGGCCGGGTCCGCTGACCCTGCAAGCGCAGAAGTCGCAAGCAAAGACGCCATTAATGTTGCTGCAATAAAGGATTTCTTCATAAGGGTTCTCGCTTCGTTCACTGTCATCCGGCAGAATGCCGACAAGATGCATACTGTTCGTATAGCCCAAAAAAGTCTGTAGCGACCTGCGCCGCTACTGCAATGTTACCGCGTCTTGCTACGCCTGCAAAGGGGTCACGGTCAATTCGCCTTCGCGCCCCGCTTTGATCGCCTGAGAGGCCGCATGGCTGGCCGCAAGGGTTGTGAAATACGGGATGCGGTCGATCAGCGCGACGTTGCGCATTGACCGGGAATCTTCGACGGCTTGTGCACCTTCAGTCGTGTTCATCACCATCACGATGCCGCCGTCTGTCATCACATCAACAATGTTCGGGCGTCCCTCATAGGCTTTCTTAACCAGATCGCAGGCGATGTCGTTTTCCATAAGAAAACCCGCAGTTCCGCTTGTCGCTGTGATCGTGAACCCAAGATCGATCAATGTCTGTGCCGTTTCGAGCAAAGTTGGCGTTTTATCGGAATCTTTGATCGACAGGAACACGGCGCCAGATGTTGGGAATTCAACGCTCGCGCCCAATTGCGCCTTAAGAAACGCGCGGTGGAAATTCACGTCCGATCCCATGACTTCGCCGGTTGAACGCATCTCTGGCCCAAGCAAAGTATCAACGCCTGGGAACCGGGCAAATGGCAGAACCGCCTCTTTGACCGCAAAGGTTTTGATATTCGGATCCACAAGATCAAAATTGGCCATCGGTTCACCGGCCATCAACCGCGCCGCGATTGCGGCAATGGGTGATTTGACCGCCTTGGCCACAAAGGGAACCGTGCGTGAGGCCCGTGGGTTCACCTCGATCAGGTAAATAACACCGTCTTTGACGGCATATTGCACATTCATGAGCCCAACCACATTCAGCGCAAGGGCGAGCGCCTTTGTCTGTTCACGCAGCTCTGCGATAATCTCTGGCGAAAGCGAATAGGGCGGCAAGGAACAGGCACTGTCACCAGAATGCACGCCGGCTTCTTCGATGTGCTGCATGATGCCCGCTACGTGAACGGATGTTCCGTCGGAAAGGGCGTCAACGTCCACCTCGACAGCGCCGGCCAAATAGCTGTCCAACAGCACAGGGCTGTCGCCCGAAACAACGACGGCCTCGGAGATATAGCGTTCCAGCTGGGCCGTGTCGCGCACGATTTCCATGGCGCGCCCCCCCAGAACATAGGACGGGCGGATCACCAGAGGATATCCGATTTCCTTTGCAATTTCCATGGCTTGCGCGTCGGTAGAGGCGATGCCGTTATTCGGCTGTTTCAGCCCCAGCTTGTTCACCAATTCCTGGAACCGTTCGCGGTCTTCCGCCAGATCAATCGCATCTGGAGACGTCCCAAGAATTGGAATGCCTTCGTCCTGCAACGCATTCGCCAGCTTCAGCGGAGTCTGCCCACCGAACTGCACGATGACGCCGTGCAGGGTGCCATTTTGTAGCTCAACACGCAGGATTTCCATCACATGTTCAAATGTCAGCGGTTCGAAATACAGCCGGTCTGACGTGTCATAATCCGTGCTGACCGTTTCCGGGTTGCAGTTGATCATGATCGTTTCATAACCCTGGTCCGTCAGGGCGAAACACGCATGACAACAGCAGTAATCAAACTCAATCCCTTGTCCGATCCGGTTTGGACCGCCGCCCAGGATCACGACTTTTTTCTTGTCGCTTGGCCGCGCTTCGCATTCCACATCGCCCATCACCGGCGTTTCATAGGTGGAATACATATATGGTGTTTGGGCCTCAAACTCTGCCGCGCAGGTGTCGATCCGTTTGAAGACCGCATTGACCCCAAGGTTTTGCCGGGCGCGCCGGACGTTCGCCTCTGACCGGCCGGTCAGAATGGCCAGTCGCGCATCCGAGAAGCCAAGCATCTTGATGGCTCGCAAGTCGTTTTCGATGACTGGAAGCCCGTCTTTGCGGATTTTTTCTTCCGCCTCGACGATTTCGCGGATGCGGTCCAGGAACCAAGGGTCAAATTTGGTGACCTGGTGGATTTCATCATTTGTCAGGCCGTGGCGCATTGCCTGTGCGATCACCCGCATTCTGTCAGGAGTTTGCAAGCTAAGCGCTTTGACGATAGCGGCTGGATCCGGCGCGCCTTCGATTTCGATTTCGTCAAAACCGGTCAGGCCGGTTTCCATGCTGGCCAGCGCCTTTTGCAGGCTTTCGTGAATCGTCCGACCGATGGCCATCGCCTCGCCGACAGATTTCATCGCTGTGGACAGCAATGGCGCAGAGCCAGGAAATTTTTCGAAAGCAAAGCGCGGGATTTTCGTGACCACATAATCGATGGTCGGCTCAAAGGACGCGGGCGTCACACGTGTGATGTCGTTGTCCAACTCATCCAAAGTATACCCGACTGCCAGTTTCGCC
This sequence comes from Marinosulfonomonas sp., assembly GCA_051251595.1. Taxonomy (GTDB): domain Bacteria; phylum Pseudomonadota; class Alphaproteobacteria; order Rhodobacterales; family Rhodobacteraceae; genus NORP110. The sequence goes on along the minus strand of JBPOFA010000009.1, from coordinate 40,060 downwards.
GCGATCTTGGCAATGGGAAAGCCCGTCGCCTTAGAGGCCAGCGCCGAAGAGCGCGACACACGAGGGTTCATTTCGATGACAACCATCCGGCCATCTGCAGGATTGATGGCCCATTGCACATTCGAACCGCCTGTTTCCACGCCGATTTCGCGCAACACGGCGATCGAAGCATTCCGCATCGACTGATATTCTTTGTCGGTCAGGGTCAGGGCAGGGGCAACCGTAATGCTGTCACCTGTGTGAACCCCCATTGGGTCAACGTTCTCAATGGCGCAAACGATGATGGCGTTGTCCGCGCGGTCACGGACGACTTCCATTTCGTATTCTTTCCACCCCAGCAGGGATTCGTCGATCAGGATTTGATTGACCGGAGACGCGTCCAGACCCGTGCGGCAGAAATGTTCATAGTCGTCCCGGTTATAGGCAACACCACCGCCCGTTCCCCCAAGCGTAAAAGCAGGGCGGATGATCGCGGGCAGGCCCACATATTCGATGGCGTCCATGCATTCCTGCATCGTGTTCGCAATCGTCGCCTTGGGGTTTTCAAGACCGATCCGATCCATCGCTTCGCGGAACAGCTTTCTGTCCTCTGCCATCTCGATGGCCTCGCGATTGGCTCCGATGAGTTCCACGTTGAATTTTTCCAGCACGCCCATATCGGCCAGCGCCAAAGACGTGTTCAGCCCGGTTTGCCCGCCCATGGTTGGCAGCAATGCGTCCGGGCGTTCTTTTTCGATGATCTTTGCAACGATTTCCGGAGTGATCGGTTCGATATAGGTCGCATCGGCCATGCCCGGGTCGGTCATGATCGTCGCCGGGTTAGAGTTGACGAGTATGACGCGGTAACCCTCTTCGCGAAGGGCCTTGCAGGCTTGTGCGCCTGAATAATCAAATTCGCAGGCTTGCCCGATAATAATGGGACCCGCACCAATGATCATTATCGACTTAATATCGGTTCTTTTTGGCATGGTTCATTCCCCGGGTTTGCAGCAGACGCGGGCATGCTGAAGTGCGCCCAAATCGTCGTGGGTTATAGGCAATACGGGCGGGGGTGCAAGGGGGAGGCTTACTCTGCCGGAAGTATTTCCAGACCTTGCGTGTGTTGCGCGTCTTCGCGACGATAGCCAAAGACAATGGTGGCGACCAGAATGAGGGTCAGAACCGGGACACAAAGGATGATCTGCGGCATGACTTTTAGGCCGGGAAGGATAAGAGCGAGCATTGTGTAGGCGCTTAGCGAAATTCCAAACAAGACAATCAAACCTATCGCCAGTTTGCGGTTCATGTGTTCAAGCAAACCGGGCAACAGATAGGCGGTGAGCAAGAAGTAGTGAATCCAGCCCAAAGGCGCCGTCAGTGGAATCAGGATTGAAAGGGTCAGGATTTGACGCCCCAATTTCTGGTCGTCTCCAAGTCGCCGGGTTTTCATCCAGATTGCAATCAAGCCAGTCAAGAATGCTGCCTTGGCAATGTGATCAATCCATGGCGGTTTGGGGTAGATATATTCATTCGTGACGTGAATCGGGGCAGTTCCGTTGACGTAATCCCATATTTGAAACACGAACCCTTCGACAGAAAACGCGATGGAAGCAATGAACACTTGATCAGACAGTTTTTGCATCAAACCAAAATATTGCAAATGTAGTGGTATTCCGACTGCGAACAAACTGAACGTGCCGACAATTGCACAGACCAAGGCAAAGCCTAGAAGTGCGCGCCAGTTACGATCCCAAACGAATACAATGACAAAGGCCGCAGGCGTAATCTTTAGACATGCCGCCACCGCGAGTGCCGCACCCGCGGCCCAAAAGAACCCGGCGCGATAGCGTTCAAATGCGAAAAGGCAGCACGTAATAACCAATATCTGGACCTGACCGAGCGCAAGGGCAAGAACCGAGGCCGCACTTGTAAACAAAATGACAAAGCTAATTCCGACCCACAGCCACAAAGGAGTTTCTTTTGGTGCCATAATCCTGCGGGCCAGAAAAACTGACCAGATCATCAAGGCACAGTTCAACAAAAGCGCGGCATTCATCACGTTTTGTGGGGCAAAGTTCCGCGCAATGGGTGCCATGACGGCGGCGACCCATGGTAAGTAGATGAAGGGATAAGTTTGTTCGCCCGGCATGCCAGTGGCTGCAACAGCAGCCATCCAGGCATCAGGCATCTCTGGCCCAATGATTTGAGGCGGCCCTGCATAGACTTGATGAAATTGACTTAAGTCAAAAAAATATCCAGCGTAGTAATAGGCGCTAAGATCAACGGACCAATTGTTCCAAAATTGAAAAACGTTGAATATGTAGAAGACCGAGACGAAAAAGACGCAAACTTGTGCGTCCCTGTTCCTTATGAACGTTTTATACAGGTTAGTCAGAGCGTTCCTATTCATAAGGAAACTCGCCGCTGATCCGGAGGCCTTGGTCGGGGCAGTCGAATTCCGCGCTAGAGCAGACCGCAAATAGCCTTCCTGCTTTACTGATCGTCGTCACCCCAATGCCCTCGCATTTGTTAAAACAGCCCTGTTATCGGGGTTTTAACCACGGGGCTGGGGTGCTTGTTTGGCTGCTGTGTGACGAAATTTGGGCACTTGGTCGCTGGTTTGTCTTAGACGACGTGGCGATCAACCCGCGTAAAGGTACTCTCGTGTCAATGGAACCGCGTCCTGGCGGCGGGCCAGTTGAAACTGAAACACATTTTGGTGGCCAAGCCGAAACGACATTTCTGCCGCAATCAGATAATACCGCCACATCCTGCAAAATCGTTCGTCATACAGCGCCACGGCCTTATCGCGATTCGCCATGAACCGTGCGTGCCAGTGTTTGAGCGTTTCTGCGTAATGCAGACGCCACACCTCTACATCCGTTGTGATCAGGTTTTCCCGTTCCACCGCGCTGGCCACTTCGGACATGGCAGGGGTGTAGCCGCCCGGAAAAATATATTTCGCCAGCCACGTGCTTGTAGAGCTGGGGGGCGAAGGGCGGCCAATCGTGTGAATGAGCGCGACACCGTCAGGCGTAAGCATATCGTGGACGTGGCGGAAATACTCTCTGTAATGCGGGACGCCGACATGTTCGAACATCCCGACAGAAACGATGCGGTCAAAGCTTTCTGTCAGGTTGCGATAATCGGTCAGACGGAAATCCACCTGATCGGACAGGCCAGCTGTCTTTGCCCTATTGGTTGCAACGGCGTGTTGTTCTTTGGACAAAGTGACACCGACAACCTTGGCCCCATAATCCTTGGCCAGCGTCATCCCCATGCCGCCCCAGCCACAGCCGATGTCCAAAACGCGCATGCCCGGCTCGATCAGCAATTTGCGGGCGATATGATCTTTTTTGTCGATCTGAGCCTGCTCTAGGCTGTTGTCGGGGTCCCGAAAATAGGCGCAGGAATATTGTCGATCACTGTCCAGGAACAAATCGTAAAGTTCACCGGACAGGTCGTAGTGATGGGCGACGTTGCTTTGTGCTTTGCCAATCGGGTTATATTGCTGCATGCGTTTGTAGGCCGCAGAGATCCAGGGCATCACACGCTCTGACAAAACCGGCAGGCGCTTGCCACCAAGATTGCCCATTGCGAGCGTCAGGAAACCTTCCAAATCATCGTTTTCGATAATCAGGGTCCCGTCCATATAGGCCTCTCCGACAGCAAGTTCCGGGTCGCGGAAAAACTGACGAATAACCTCTTCAGATGTGATGGTCAGACTGACAGTAGGGTCCGTCCCGTCGCCATATGTCGCCCTGCTGTCATCGGGAAGCGTGACAGTTAAGGTCCCGGTTCTGAGCATGCGGCGTAACATGCGATCGAATAACTTGTCCCACATTGTTCCCCCTCCCTGAGTGACGGTCTTTCCATCAAGGACTTTGACGATAAGCCCTTCTGGCTTGTCCCGTCAAAGACAGGGTCATTTAGTCCCAACCTGAAACGCATGTAAATACAGTCTTACGTCGCAAGATTTCACCGATTTGCCCTATGCCGCTTGACTTTCGCGCCTTGGCAATGTGTACCGACCCGAGCTTTGTTACAGCCTTAAAAGGGAAAATCATGCACGCCTATCGCAGCCATACCTGCGCCGACCTGAACAAATCCAATGTCGGTGACACCATTCGTCTTTCTGGCTGGGTCCATCGGGTACGTGACCACGGTGGCATCCTGTTTATCGACCTGCGCGATCACTATGGCATGACCCAAGTTCTTTGCGATCCTGACAGCCCGGTCTTCAACGAAGTTGAAAAGCTGCGGTCGGAATGGTGCATTCGGATCGACGGGACGGTCAAGGCACGGGACGCTGATTTGGTGAATGACAAAATCCCAACCGGCGAAATCGAAGTGTTCATTCGTGATCTGGAAGTTTTGGGAAGCGCCGAAGAACTGCCATTGATGGTGTTCGGCGATCAGGAATACCCCGAAGAAACACGCCTGAAATACCGCTACCTAGACCTGCGCCGCCAAAAGCTGCAGGACAATATGGTGTTGCGCTCGAATGTCGTGGCGTCGTTGCGTCGTCGGATGTGGGACAAAGGGTTCAACGAATTTCAGACGCCGATCATCACCGCCTCTTCACCGGAAGGCGCGCGTGACTTTTTGGTGCCGTCCCGTTTGCACCCGGGTAAGTTCTATGCGTTGCCCCAGGCGCCGCAGCAGTTCAAACAGCTGATCATGGTCAGTGGGTTTGACAAATATTTCCAGATTGCGCCGTGCTTCCGTGACGAAGATCCGCGCGCTGACCGCTCTCCGACCGACTTCTATCAGCTTGATATGGAGATGAGTTTTGTATCCCAGCAGGACGTCTTTGATACGATCCAGCCGGTGATTCAGGGCACGTTCGAAGAGTTTGGCGGCGGCAAGGTTGTCGACAAAGAATGGCCGCAGATTTCCTACCGGGACGCGGCGCTGTGGTATGGCTCTGACAAGCCCGACCTGCGCAACCCGATCAAGATGCAGATCGTGTCGGATCATTTCCGCGAAAGCGGCTTTGGCATTTTTACGAAATTGCTTGAACAAGATGGCACTGAAATTCGTGCAATCCCAGCCCCGACGGGCGGATCGCGGAAATTCTGTGACCGGATGAATTCATTTGCCCAAAAAGAAGGTTTGCCCGGGATGGGCTATATCTTTTGGCGCGAAGGTGAAAACGGTCTGGAAGGCGCAGGCCCGCTTGCCAAGAATATCGGACCTGAAAGGACCGAAGCAATTCGCGAGCAACTTGGGCTGGGTGTCGGCGACGCGGCGTTCTTCTTGGGCGGCAAGCCTAAATCGTTTGAATCCGTTGCGGGCCGCGCACGGGATCAGATCGGTGAAGAGCTGGGCCTGACGGACAAGAACCGGTTTGCTTTTGCTTGGATCGTCGATTTCCCAATCTACGAAAAAGACGAAGAAACCGGCGAGATCGATTTTGAGCATAACCCGTTTTCCATGCCGCAAGGCGGGATGGAAGCGCTTGAGGGCGATCCTCTTAAGGTGTTGGGATATCAGTATGATTTGGCCTGTAACGGGTCAGAGCTGGTGTCCGGTGCCATTCGGAACCACCGCCCTGAAATCATGTTCAAGGCTTTTGAGATTGCCGGATATGGCAAGGATGAAGTCGAAAAACGTTTCGGCGGTATGGTCAACGCGTTTAAATTCGGTGCGCCACCGCATGGCGGTTGTGCAGCTGGGATTGACCGGATCGTGATGCTTTTGGCCGAAGAAGCCAATATTCGCGAAGTTATCATGTTCCCGATGAATCAGCGGGCCGAAGACCTGATGATGGGCGCCCCAAGCCTGCCGCAAAACGAACAGTTGCGGGAATTGAGCCTGCGGGTCTTGGCAGAGGACTAAAGTTAAAGGCGGGGGGCATTAGCCCCCTGTTGTGCTTTCGCCAACGCTTTCCATGGATGTATTCACTTTGGTCGCGACAGTTTGTGTGCTGTCGGTCATCGCGATCATGAGCGTGATGGATAGGGTTACAACACCGGCCGTAATGACGACCCAATCGACCACGGCACCGCCGTGCTCTTGGCACATGAAACGTTTGATGGTTTTCCGCATACTCGTATTCCTTCACTCTTTACTCTGCGCCGCGACGTAACGGCTGGTCGGTTTGCAATACACGCGCAAATACTCGACCGTTCTTAACAACATTACCCTAAAACGCGCCAACGCCTATGCGATTTCGACAAGCGTTTACGTAAGGGCATCAAACCCGCGCCAATCAACATGATTGTCGCTAGGGTCCTTGATAAAATTACAACTGGCCTTGGTTTCGGTGGATTTCGGCACCGCGTGCGCAATGACAAGGGTACGTCGTCCAGGAATCAAAGGCTGGCTGGATATCTACTATATCCCGACGAACAGGCCCGAATTCCTTCATCCGAAATATGGAAAAGGCGATTCAAATTGTCCCGGACGGCTAAAGATCCATTGCGGCATGCATTGGATCTTTGGTTTTCTTTTTGCCCTGAATGAGGACGGATTTGGCCTTAGGCCAAAGTCGCGACAACAGCAACACTTAGGGAAACAACGCCGGCACCAAGAATGCACCAATCCACAACGGAGCTGCCCAAGTCGTCATTCCAAAAACGGTTTACAATATGTTGCATGTTCTTCTCTCCTTCTGAGTCGTGTGCCAGGGCCATTTTTCCCGCTCTGACAGGTTATGTTTCGCCGCCAATTAGGACCAAAATGTGGTCCAAGCCGTTCATCTTCATGAAATAATGGGCTTTTGAAATTCGCGGTGTTTGAGTGGAAACTTTGGAAATCATAACGGATACAAAGGTTTAGAGGGCGAGCTCTTCTTGCAGGCGGTCGTGAACCAACCCCGCAACCAGGGCGAGCTCTGACCCATAGGGTTGGTTGTTCTTTTGGCGGGCTTGCAGGGCGGCGGTGGCCGCAGCAAGCGATGTGTCGTGGGAAAGTCGGGCGATCCCGGACAAGAATTGCGCAACATAGGTCAACATGCGCCGGTCGGGAGTCTTGACCGTCAGAATGTCAGAGATATGGGCCAGGTCATCGCGCAGCGCCAAAGGATCCAGCGTGATCGTATCATCCGCTACAAGCCGGATGCCACGTGGACGGGCGCTTGGCGGAAGTTGTGACAGGATGTGCTGTTGAAAAGCTGTGAGGCTTTCGATTGGTTTTTCGATAAAACCATCTGCACCTGCCTGCGCCGAACTTGCCGCGCCAGAGGCATCAGCGCTGGTGCCCAGGATAACGCTGACGCGCGGTGTGGCCGCTGCCAGATCCCGGATCAGATCCGCGCCAGAGCCGTCGGGCAACCCAAGGTCGACGATCACGACGGCAGGACGGTAGACCGACAAATGGCGTCGTGCCGATTGCAAAGAATCCGCACGCCGGATGCGGGCGCCAGAGCGCAGGCATAAAAGGCGTATCGCCTCGCTTGCATATCGGCTGTCTTCGACCACCAATACCGTAAGGCCCAAAAGCGGCCGGTCAGCAGTTGGTGTCCGCGTTAAAAATAAGTGTTCCAGATCATCAGGCATTGCAGGCTCCCATCTCTATGAGGTCGATAAAACCTGATTGTGGTGAATCACTGGTTAATGCGGCGCTACGTCGCTTGTGATTTTCACGCTGACAGAGGATAAACATGCCCTGACAGGAGCAGTTTGATGATCGGACGCCTCAACCATATTGCGATTGCCGTGCCGGATCTGGGCGCTGCTGCTGAGCAGTATCGCACTGTCTTTGGTGCCAAGGTTGGCGCGCCCGTCGATTTGCCAGAGCATGGCGTGACGGTGGTGTTTGTGGATCTGCCCAACACCAAGATTGAATTTCTGCACCCTTTGGGCGCGGACAGCCCGATTTCCGGCTTTCTTGCGAAATCACCGGCGGGGGGCATTCATCACATCTGTTATGAGGTTGATGATATTGGGCAAGCCGCCGAACAGCTGACCGCAAACGGGGCGCGCGTTTTGGGCGACGGTACGCCAAAGACCGGTGCCCATGGCAAACCGGTTTTGTTTTTGCACCCCAAAGACTTTAATGGAACCCTTATAGAGTTGGAGCAAATCTGATGGGACCAGTATCGGCTATCGTTCTTTTCGCAGTGATTTGGTTTCTGGTGTTGTTTGTGACGCTGCCGGTGCATTTGCGCACGCAGGGGGATGTGGGCGAGGTCGTGCCTGGCACACAGGCGGGCGCACCGGTGAATTTCAACCTGCGCCGCACCGTGATTATCGTGACGTTGATTTCGATTGTGGTCTGGGCCGTGATCGCGGGGATCATTTTGTCGGGGGTTATTTCGGTTCGCGATATCGACTGGTTCGGCCGGATGGACAACTGATCACCGCGACAAGCGGTGAAACAGATGCGTAAAGGTTGCAGCCCCCACGATTGGCACCAACAGGTTGATCAGCGGCACCGATAGCGGCATGGCCATGAGCGCTCCGGCCAGCCAGATCTGGCCGATATTGTCCCGAAACATTTGGCGCGCCCCAATGCGCCCCAGCCGCCGCATGGCGACCAGTTGGAAATATTCCCGCCCCAACAAGAACCCGTTAAGCGCCCAGAAAATGAACGGCCCAATGGGCAAAAAGATCAGGTACAGGATCAGCGCCAGCATGTTGGCGACAACCAACAGGCCCAGAAAGCTAAGCGTGTCACGCAGGCCTTCGGCAAAAGGCACGTGGTCAGGTGGTGGCAGCGCGGGATAGTACCTGTCCTCTACGGCATCCGCCACATCATCCAGAAACAGCGACGTAAAGGCAGAGGCGACCGGCACCATCAAAAACACCGAAAGGACCATCATCAACAGGATTGATCCCCAGCTGACCAGTTGATCAATCCAGGTGATTTCCCCGATCAGAGGCAGCGTGATCGTGTCAGGCAAAAAGAATGACGCCGCCGAAGACAGCACCAAATAAGCACCGATCAGCAAGGCCAGCGTCAGCCCAACCCCCAGAAACAAAACCCGGCGAAACCGTGGGTCACCCAACTGGCTGACTGCCTTTAGAAAGTCGCTAAAGATCACTTGAGCATCCACGTGGTTTTGGCACCCAGATCGGGGCGCGGCCGTTCGGGGGGCGTCGTGGTTTCTGTCCCGATATGGATAAACCCGGCAATCAGCTCATGCGGGGCAAGGCCCAGACCTTGTTCGGCAAAGCCGCGGTCGTGGCTTGACCAACCGCTGAGCCAATTTGCGCCCCAGCCAGAGGCAAGACAAGCGTTGAGCAGGGCCAGACAGACGGCACCTGCGGAATAGATCTGTTCGATCTCTGGTATCTTCTCGGACGGAACGGGGGATGCAATCACCGCCACGGCCAATGAATTTCCGCTAAAGTGGGATTGGTTCTTTGCGATTTTTTCCGGGTCAATCCCCAGGGCTTTGCCCCGCGCATCGATCAGATCAACCAGTCGCGGCAACACTTTTGGGTCCAGAACGACAAAGCGCCAGGGTTCCAGTTTGCCGTGATCCGGGGTGCGGGCTGCGGCGGTCAGCAGCGGCATCAATTCGTCCCGCGTGGGAAGCGGCGCTTGCAAGCTGCGCGACGGGCGTGACCTGCGCGACAGCAGAAACTCCATCGCTTGGGGGTTCGGTGTGGGCATTGCATTCTCCATCGTGCGGGTCATTCTGTCTTCGGTTGCATGTTGGGTATTCTGCGCAAGGGTTCAAGGGGTCGGCCAGTTGCGGTTTGGAAAAAAGCGGGCAATGGGCGATTTCGACTGTGATGTTCTGGAAAAACTTGGTTTTATTGGTTCAAAATCAAGCTCCGGTCGCAGATTTGCGGGGTGACATTTGAACCTTACAAAAGGCTTGGGAAAACGTGGCGAAGAACAAAGGCAGTTTGCGGCATTTGGCGATTGCGGGCACAGATATTTGCGTCAGGGTCACCCCCAAAGCCTCGCGAAATGAGGTGACGGAAAAGGAGGGTGTGATCCGCGTCTATGTCACAACGGTGCCCGAGGATGGCAAAGCGACCAAAGCGGTTGCGAAACTGCTGGCAGAGGCTTTGGGTCTGCCGAAATCCCGGCTGACCTTGGTGCAGGGCCAGACCTCTCGCGAAAAGCGGTTTCGCCTGTCCTAACTGGCCGGCCTTGGACGGGCCTGCTATTTCGGCTGTGTCTTGAGCTGATAGACCCCTTCAGGCAGGTCCAGCGCTGCGCCAAGGTCGCGGATTTGCGCCATGGACAGCGTGATTTTTTCGACCCTGTCGGTGCGCGGGTCATATTGTTCCAGCGTCACACAATCGTCGAATGCGTTGATGGTGACGTCTTCTTTGCGATGCTGTGCGACGTCGTCAATCAACGTCACAACGGTCGCGTCAAAATCGTGTTCAATGGTAAACATGGCCCAGTCATATCCGCGGAAATCACGCGGCGCAATTGGCGAGAGGGGCCTTTGAAAATCAAGTGGATTTGTTCCAGATCAAATCCCGCCCCCCGAATCCGTGGCACTGTCAGGGCATCCTATCACTCAAAGGGGGTGTTTTATGTTTGGATTAAAAAGGCTGGACCGGCACGCAGATCTAGTCTCGCGGATGGGCGACGCCGTGGGGGTCGACATCGTCGAACAGGTGCAACGCGGCGCGGTCAGCGAAAACCAGTTGGCGGGCATGGTCACGCGCTGTGTCGGATGCACAGAGGCTCAGTCTTGCGAGCAATGGCTGCAGGCCAATCCGCGCGGCGCAGAGACCACGCCGGGATATTGCCGCAACAAAGATTTGTTTGCGATGCTGGGGAAGTAGCCCATTTTTTTGGTGCACTAACCCTCTGTGAAAGCGAAACAAATTACGGTATGTTCCGCATGTTGAACCATCAAAGGGTGTACCATGCGGAACGTTTTGAAAAGGTTTTGGCATCGCACGGTCTGGTCCTGGGAAGGCTGGGCGGCCAGTTGGCGGACAGAGCCGAGCCTGCGCCAATGGGTGTGGCTCAACGCGATCTCTGTCATATGCGCATTTGCCCTCGATCTAAGCCCGGCTGAACGTGCGCTGATCATCGCCCTGGGCCTGTTGGTGCTGGCGGCAGAGTTGATGAATTCTGCGGTGGAAAACACCGTCGATTACATTTCCACGGAACACCATCCTTTGGCGAAACGGGCCAAGGATGCGGCCAGCGCTGCGGTGGCTGTGACGGCCTTGGCCGCTGGGGCAGCGTGGGTGATTATTCTGGTGGGTTAGGTTAACATCAAAGGTAAGGGGGAACGCGAATTCCCCCTGTATTTGTTATCGGGCATTCTGGAAAATATTCCATGCAAACAACCCGGTAGCGACAATAATCGCCAGTTCTGCGATTGGCGCCATAAGCGTCGCGCCAGACTCTTCCGTGATGGTGCCCCCCAGCAAGAGATACAGGAAAATCACCAGCACAAGCGTGCCGATCTGGTGCAGCCAGAAATGCGCGGTTGCGGTGGCGGAAGCGGCCATGGCCGGGTAGCTGCGATAGAGCAGAGCAAAGGCCGCAGGCAGCACAAAACCCAACAGATTAATATGGGCGTGAAGCGGTGCCAAAGAATGGTCGCCAGAGCCCCCCATATAGGATCCAAGGATCATGCCAATCAGGATATAAATGGAACCGATTACCAGAAAATTTCGTGAAACGTTCATCTCAAAATCCCTCCCAAATTGCGCCGGATTTGTTCCGGTCGTGGGGGTGATTATAGCGAATGACGTAGGGTAAAGATATAGATTTTGACCGGGTCTGCACTGTGTCGGCACCGCGTCGGCAAAACGTATGGCAGTTTGTATGGCACCACCGCGCGCTAGGGCTGTAGTTGCCATCTAAGATCGGCGGCGTCTTGGGGTTGATCCAGTGGATCAAGCCAGCCGTGAACGGGCGGAGCCCCGGGGGAAGCGCTGTTGGTTTTATATGTGGCGCGCACGAACCGAGGGGCGGGAAGCGAAGCGCCCGCCCCGTGGGGGGTGAACGGCGTCTTGGGGTTGATCCAGTGGATCAAGCCAGCCGTGAACGGGCGGAGCCCGGGGCGCTGCTGGTTTTATGTGTGGCGCGCACGAACCGAGGGGTGGGAAGCGAAGCGCCCGCCCCGTGGGGGCGGTTCGGGCGCTGCCCATGCGGAGCATGGGCAGATTGGGTTGCCGAATACCGAACTGGCCAATGTCGCCAACACAGTTAATGCTGCTTCAGAGTGTTAGAACGAAAAAATCAGCCCTCGTCTATTACTTGGCTGGTGGCTTTCACGAAACTTCGCACAAAACTGATAGCTTCCTTTGTCTCTTTCAAAGTAATTTTGCGGAAGTTCACAGCTTTTGATGATATTTTTCGTTCGATGTCGGCTTCGTGTACAATGTAGTTTCGACGCATGACTATCTTATTCAGTTGCTTTTTAAGTTCGACAGAACCAATTTCGAAATCGGATTTTTCGCATACTCTTGGCCAAAACTTTTTGATACCCATTAGAGCAATACAAAGGTCAACATCGGCCGAGCTTTGAAAAGTTGACTGATGGAGTTTTTGCTGAAGTGCTGATTTCAATTGGCTGCCTGGGCGTGATTTCGAGTCAGCGCGAATTTTCTTCATTGCTAAAAAGGCGCCGTGGGCGGGAAGTTCAAGTCCTCTTAGTTTGTTTGGAATGTTCTTTTCCGGTCCGGTCAAGAGCTTGTAACATTTTTCTACGGCATGGTCATGCAGATATTTGTCGAGTGCAGAGACTGACGCAACCAATGAAGCGCGAAGAGTTTCTGATGCAAAGTCATGTTCGAAACGTTCGTAGGTGAGCCCCGGCTTGGGATCACTGATCAACAGTATACTATTTTTACCGTCGATTCGCAGAACTGGTGTTGAATTTTTCCATCCCATTAGTTTCTTGCACTTGCTCAACCATGGGGCCTTTGGTGCGCGTTTTCTGGTGTTGGTTAAGTAAGAATAGATTTCTAAGAAATGTTCCGCTTTCGCAATTGCTTCTTCAAAATTTTTTTCGGGGTTCACAGCTTATTTCTCCCATTGTTTCATGTGCCCCGCCACCCCCAGGGCTCCGCCCGTCGCCTTCCTGAAACTCTCCCCCGGAGAGTTTCTATTCCGGAAGGCGACCCCAAAGATCATACTCCCCAGCCTCATCCACCTCAACACTCACGATCTCACCGACGCTCAACCCCTCGGTCCCCTCATCAATAAACAGGTTGCCGTCGATTTCCGGCGCGTCGGCCTTGGTGCGGCAGGTGGCGATGCCGTCCTCATCAATATCGTCGATGATCACATCCAGCCGGGTTCCGACTTTGGCGGCGAGTTTCGCCTCGGAAATCGCCTGGGCTTTTTCCATGAACCGGTTCCAGCGGTCTTGTTTGACCTCATCCGGCACGTGATCGGGCAGGGCGTTAGAGCGCGCGCCGTCGACGTTTTCGTATTGAAAGCAGCCAACGCGATCCAGCTGCGCCTCGTCCATCCAGTCCAGCAGGGTCTGGAATTCGGCCTCGGTCTCTCCGGGATAGCCGACGATGAAGGTCGAGCGCAGGGTGATGTCGGGGCAGACCTCTCGCCAGGCGGCGATCTCATCCAGGGTTTTGGCGGCGGCCGCCGGGCGGGCCATGCGGCGCAGCACGTCCGGGTGGGCGTGTTGGAAGGGGATGTCGAGATAGGGCAGGATCAGACCCTCTGCCATTAGCGGGATCAGCTGGCGCACATGGGGGTAGGGGTAGACGTAATGCAGCCGCGTCCAGACGCCAAGACTTCCCAGATCGCGCGCCAGATCGGTGATATGGGCGCGGTGGCCTTTATCCTCGGCATGTTTGATGTCGACGCCATAGGCAGAGGTGTCCTGACTGATGACCAGCAGTTCCTTGACGCCATTGTCCACCAGCTTTTCCGCCTCGCGCAGGATCGCATGGGCCGGGCGGCTGGCCAGTCGTCCGCGCATGTCCGGGATGATGCAGAATTTGCATTTGTGGTTACAGCCCTCTGATATCTTCAGATAGCTGTAGTGGCGCGGGGTGAGCGACACGCCAGAGGCGGGTAAGAGGTCGATGAACGGATCGGGGCTGGGCGGCACAGAGGCGTGCACGGCGTCCAGCACCTGTTCATATTGATGTGGGCCGGTGACGGCCAGAATTTGCGGGTGGTGGTCGCGGATGTAATCAGGCTCTGCCCCCAGACATCCTGTGACGATGACGCGGCCGTTTTCCACCAGCGCCTCGCCAATGGCATCCAGCGATTCCGCCTTGGCTGAGTCCAGAAAGCCGCAGGTGTTCACGATCACCGCATCCGCGCCGGAATAGTCGGGCGAGATGGCATAGCCTTCGGCCCGCAGGCGGGTGAGGATGCGTTCGCTGTCGACCAGCGCTTTGGGGCAGCCAAGGGACACCATGCCAATGGTGGGCTGACCCTCGCGGGTGGGTTCAGTGATGCGGGCACGCGGGGCGAGATCGGGGCGCAGGTCTGGCGGATTCTGTGACATGGCGCGGGTATACGGCAGAGCCGGGGGCGAGGGAAGCGGTTGCGCGCTTTTGGGGCGGCGCTTAGGCTGGTGGTGAGGGTATTTTGATGACGATAGAGATTTACAGACCGACGCTGGTCGGTCTGGGGCAGGAAACGGCCTGGTCGCCCAGCAGGGATCGCGGGGCCTGGGGGGCTTGGGGCTTTTACACACGTTGGATTTTCCAGGCGCTGGGCTGGATCATCACGGCCCTTGGTGCCGCGACGCTGACCGGGTTGGTCGGGCGTCGGGATTGAACCGGGGCCGCCCTGCGCGGCCCCGTCGCGATGTGGCTATGCCTTGGACTGCGCCGTTGCGATCTGTTTCAGCATCTGGCGGCGCGGCATCAAGGGGGTGACCCAGTTGAGCAGAAATTTCAGACGCCCGTCATTGATCGCGACCAGATCCCCCGCAAGCATCGCCTCATAGCCGACCTTGGCCACAGAAGACGCGCTGGCCAGATTTTGCTGGCCCATTTTGGTGTCGGACAGGTCTGCGGCGTCCATGAATTCCGTTTCAACCCCGCCCGGGGCCAGCACGGTAGAGGTAACGCCCTTGGCGCGCAGCTCTTCATCGATGGCCTGGCTAAAGCTGTTCACAAAGGCTTTGGTCGCGAAGTAGATCGCCTGTTTCGGGCCGGGCATAAAGCCGGCCGTCGATCCGACATTCAGGATCTTGCCGCCGCCCTGCGCGACCATATCCTTGGCAAACATATGGGTCAGCGCGACCAGTGATTTCACGTTGAGGTCGATCATCGCCAGTTCGGCGTCGAGGTCGCGTTCGATATGCAGCCCGTGCCCGCCAAAGCCTGCATTGTTGATCAGGATATCGACCTGCAGCCCTGCGGATTTGATCGCGTCATAAAGCGCCGTCGGCCCTTCGGCTGTGCCCAGATCCAGCGGGATCGTTGTGACGGTGATGTTGTGGGCGGCTTCCAGTTCGGATTTGAGCGCATTGAGCTCTGCTGCGCGGCGTGCGGTCAGGATCAGATCGCCACCTTTTGCGGCATGATAGCGGGCGAGCTCTCGGCCAATGCCAGAGGACGCGCCGGTGACGAGTGCGGTGTTGGACATGGTGGTCTCCTTTAAAAATCAACAGTTGTTGACTTTACATAGGATGCCCCGCCAATTTGTCAACACTTGTTGACGTGAGTCAAAGCCTATAGATAGATCGCCATGACCAAGGCAATGAAAACCAAGGATAAACTGTTGGACGTGGCCCGCACCGCCTTTTGGGAGCATGGCTATTCCAACGTGTCCTTGCGGGATATATCCGGCGCGGCGGGCGTGGATGTTGCGCTGATCTCTCGGTATTTCGGATCGAAGCTGGGATTGTTTGAGGCGACGCTGGACGGTGCGTTTGATTGGCCAGCGCTGTTTGATCCCGACGGGGAGTCCCCGGTGGAGATGCTGGTGCGCAAGTTTTCCGCGCCCGAGACCGAAGCGATCGGGGCGTCGTTTAACCGGATGGTTCTGATGAATGGGCCAGACCCAGAGGTCGGGGCCATGGTGCGTGACCGCCTGGCGTCGGAACTGGCCGTGCCGCTGACCAAACGCATGGGCGGGGCAGGGCACGAGACGAATATCGCGCTGTTTCTATCGGTGTTTTTGGGCACAACGGCGGCGCGTCAGACGTTGAAACTGCCCGGTCTTGCGGATGAATCCCCAGAGACCTATGCAGACCAATTGCGCCACATGGCGACGGCTGCTTTGGCATATGAACCAAAGGGTTAGCCGTGTTGGAGGGGGGCTGTTTCGTCAGGTCAAACCTTGATGCCCAGATCAGCCGGCGCGGCGCGGGCAGCTGATATCAGCTCTTCCGATAGATCCGGATCCCCAAGGGTGCGTGCCAGGACCATTCCGCCGATGCACAGCGTGCACAGGGTCAGCGCTTGGCGCCTCGCCTCGGGGCCGGACGCGCCCAGATTGGTTTCAAAGAAGTTCAACATCGCCTCGAACACAAGCCTATAGGCATGACGGGCCTGTGGCCCCGCCCGCGCCACGTCAGAGGGCAGGGCGATCATCGGGCATTGGTTGGCGATATCGTCCAGATGGTTTTGCGACAGGTACCCCTCTAGCGCGGCCGTGATCAGGGCTGGGCCGGGGGACGTGTCTGGCTGCGCGGGGTCCGCGAATGTTTGGTGCAAAAAGCTGGCCACGGCTTGGGCGAACAGATCTTCTTTGTTTTTGAAGTGGTGATAAAAGCCCCCGCGCGACAGGCCTGCATGGGCCATGATCATATCAATCGAGGCGGATTCAAACCCATGTTGGTTGAAGATTTGTCGTGCAGATTCAACAATTTGCGCCTTGCTTCGTGCGCGGTGGTCTGGCGTATATGGCATGATCTGGTCCTGCGTTGGGGGCTTTGCTGACAAATTTCGATGATTATAATTTATGTTGTTGAACATAAATAGATCGGGCCTAGGGTGGGGCGAAATTTTACACAGAGGTGCACGATGTCAGGACGTTCCGTTTGTTTTTACCCATGGGTGCGCGGATGAGCGTGCAGTCCATCAGTGATGCGTGTTTTGAACGCGAAGTCCATCAAGCCGCGCTTCCGGTTCTTGTTGATTTCGGAACCACGTGGTGCGCGCCGTGCAAACATCTGGAACCGACGCTGGAGGACCTCGCGCAAGAGCTGGAGGGCGTGGTCAAGATCGTCAAAGTTGACATGGACGATAACCCGGTAATGGCTTGGCGGATCGGCGTTCGCGGGATGCTGATGCGGACATCAATGAATGCTTTGCTTTGATCCGATCATTTCCGGCGCGTGCCCGTACAACAAACCGTTCCCACTTAGTCCCCGTGTGAAGGCCGCGGAATGTGTGCAGCCGACGAGAGTGGGAACCATTTTTTGAAGCGCTTGCACACGACGCCATCACCTAGAACTGTAATCCGCTCATTCGACATCGCATCTGACAGCGACACGTCGCCCATCCAAATCTTTGCCAGCTCGTTCGAGGTGGTGGAAATATAAGCTGACACGTCTTTGCCAGGGTCCTCGTAGCACAAGTCGCGGGAGTCACCCTCGCAAACAATCCACCACTTTTTGTATTCGTTCAGATCTGAAAACTGAAAGCAAAGCACGGATTCACCGCCCGGCAGTTCTTCCGTCTTAATATTGCGTTCAACATCGAACATCAAAAACGCGACATCCATTTCGTCGCTTCGTAATTCGTCGCGCGCCCACCGCATCCCCCAGACCACGAGCGACTCGATAACCGGGGCCAGCTCTTTGCCTGCAGGTGTCAGATGGTACTCAAAACCACGCTGGCCGCTGATCGGGCGTTTCATGATCACACCATTTGCTTCAAGCTCTTTTAAACGGGTGTTCAACACCGTTGGCGAAATACGGGGCATCCCCTTTTGCAATCGCGAGAACCGCGTGCTGCCCAAAAGAAGTTCCCTGACAATCAGCAACGACCATGTATTCCCAAGTATTTCCGCGGATTTTGCCACGGGGCAAAACTGTCCGTATTGCATCGTCCATCTCCCAACTACGCGAAACGTAGTTCATTACTACGCTTGGCGAAGTATCCCCGCAAGCCATGCCGCGGCTACTCCTCCATCATCAAAGCAAACAAGGAGAAGAGCGATGATGGATTTTGTAACAAGTGTATTGAAAATTTTTGGAATCGTGTTCCTGAGATTCCGTCCCATCCCGAGAATCTGGAATGTCTGGCTGGTTGGGGTCAACCTGTTGTGTCTTTATTTCATAGCCTATGTCGAGGCACAGGTTGTTCTGGGGACAACCCTGGCAGCCGTGATCTTGCAGGCGGTCATTTATCAACGGAGCGGGTTCACACGGGTCCTTGGTATTGCTCATCTGCTGTGGCTGCCAATGTTTGCCTGGATGGCCACTCGCGCTGACGACATTGCGGTGCATACGGATTTACAAT
Source organism: Marinosulfonomonas sp. (assembly GCA_051251595.1). Classification (GTDB taxonomy): domain Bacteria; phylum Pseudomonadota; class Alphaproteobacteria; order Rhodobacterales; family Rhodobacteraceae; genus NORP110. The sequence continues at coordinate 21,800 of JBPOFA010000009.1, read as the reverse complement.
CCTGGATTATCGTCTTGGCCATCACGAACGCCGTGTCGTTTGTCGTAGATATCACCGACGTGACTCGGTTCGCCATGGGCGAACGTGCCCCACATTATCGATGGAGCTAAGTGATGGACATATTCTTTATCGAAATTCTGGGCTTCGCCGCTGGTGCAACGACACTTGTGAGTTCCGTACCGCAATTGATTGCCAACCTGCAAAATCAGGACTTGGCGCGTGGGCAAAGCCTTTCCCGCAATTGCCTGCAGTCTGCAGGAAACGCATTGTGGTTCACATACGGTGCCTCGGTTGGCTCGACTTCTATGGTTACATTTGCGGGATTGGGCTTTTTGATGGCGAGCTGTCTAGCGTTTCAGACATATCGCGTAAAGCGCAGAAGGATCGGAATGGCAGACGGTCAGTTATCATGAGGGTTGGGAGTACCGCTAGTTTAGCCAAAGGTACCGTTCCATGGCAAATCCATTGGCCAATGCTTCGGTCGAGAGCAGCCGTTTGTTGTGATCCTGCAAACGGCGGCCTCGTCCCGCCTAACAGTCCTTAATCTGAGCGGTGGCGAAAATTCGGTCTGGGTCACGAATGCATGACGTTTCGGCAAATATTGCGTGAAGCGGCTTACGGATCGGATGCAGAAAATTCGGCTCGTCGCGTCAAAGTTGCGCGAAGTTCTTAAATAACCCGGTGAAGGTATCGCTTTCGGCGTCCTCGTGATGGCTATTGGACGATAATCTAAGAGAGCAGTGTTGGTCCCGCCATCTGAAAAAGGGGGGCTTTTTCATCGCGGTTGATCTGTTCCCCCGCAGGGGCGGATTTTGGTGCGAACCGCAGCGAATGGAAGGGCGGAGCCCGTTTTCCGGATGCTGCGGTCCGCGTAAGCGTCTGCAATTTAGACGTCTGTTATCGTCGTTACGCTACAATAGAGATCCTGTGCGCTTCCCAGATTTCAGGTGGCTCCAGCTTTCGTGCCAGATGATCAATGACCGCATCTGGCACTGCATCAGGTCGATCCCGTCGTGCGGATAAATTTTGACAATTTCATCAGACGATATGGGCCAAATACGTCTTACTGAGGCTTAGATCACGTCAAAATAGCATTCCGGTGCCCAGATTTTCAGTCCTGCACCTTTCAATTCTTCGTAAAGCGCGTCCGACATGATGTTGGCGACGGGGGCCTTGTAACCAAAATGGGCCTCGGTCCAAAGCGCAGCATCGCCAATTGTCTCTTTCTTCAGAACAATTGGTAATGGCTTTTTCAACATATCCGCCTCTTTGTCGCCAGTGTCCGAATATTTTGTTTTTTCAAACACGCATATTTTTTGAAACGGATGGCCACTTTGGTTACGTTTTATGACGACGCTTGAGCTTTCTTCACAAATTGTCTCCAGACGTCGGCCCAGATTCAAAAGCCAATATTGATCGGCTATCTCCTTGCCGTTTCGCCACTTCAGGTTAACTGGCCAAAACCCATGGATACCGGGATCATGTTTTTCGATGATTGTGCGGATCGACTCGTTGATCAGATACCCCTCTCGGAAAGACATGACATTTGGCATGTCGCGGGGTGTCGCACGAATTTTGATGTCGATGCGGCAATCGGGTCGAGGAATGCCATACCCGCTCAGGGTTCCACAATTGGACCTGGGTCCCTTCCGTCCTTCGGCTTTTTCTTTTTCCGCAATCTTTTGTTCCCAGATGTCGCGATGCGCCTTGAGTGCGGCAGCTGAAGCGGGGTCTATTTCAAGTTTTGTTTGGAAAAAGTTCACTCGTTGTGAAGCAATCGACCAAGGCATATCGTCAAATTCCCTTATAAATCTCGAGTGCCTAAAAAATTCTGCGAGCTGCATGAATTACCCGGCTATTGCAGAGTACCGGAAAACGTGGCGATCTTTTGTCCCTCAACGGACATTTTGAGATACTCAACGGACCTGCTTTCAGCTGTCTATACAAACACAATCCAAACAAGTGTCGTTGCGCAAATTCAGGGAAAGATTGCGCAAGGCACCATTTTGTGAACGGCGCATGGGCATGGCTCGGGCGGCGGATGCGAAGACAGGACAGCTTGCACGAATGACCGGTTCCCCGATGTTCGAGTGTTGGTTTCGCAGATGCAGCGAATGCTCACTTCGCCCGGCGGGCTGACCTTCGCCAAATCCCTTTGGGGCCTATTTTGTTCAGGCCAGTCTGACGGGGCAACGTCGCAGACATAAGCCCCCCAAGCGCCCTCTCACGCCGCCAAAGGGATCACGAGGCCAGTGCGGTTTGGATGCAGCGTTCAAAGGCGGTGGCGATTGGGTCGATATCCTCCATCGACAGGCAAAGTGGCGGGACAAGGCGCAACACGCTGCGGTTGGGGCCGGATTTGGAGACGATGACGCCGAACTGTCGTGTGCCCTCAAACACGGCGGCGGTCATCTCTGGGTCAGGTGTCTTGCTGCCCCGGTCCTTGACGAACTCGATGGCCAGCATCAGCCCGCGCCCGCGCACGTCTCCGATACAGTCAAAACGCTGTTGCAGGTCTTGCAGGCGGGCCAGAAGGGCCGCGCCGACGGTCTTGGCATTTTCCTGCAGCTTTTCGGTTTCGATGACCTTCAGGACCTGGCGCGCGGCGGCGGCGGACATGGGGTTGGAGCCATAGGTGTGGAACATGAACTTATCGGCCATCGCCTCTGCCACGTGGCGTTTGGCGACGACGGCCCCTATGGGATAGCCGTTGCCGATGCCTTTGGCGAGCACCGCGATGTCGGGCACGATGCCGTGGCTTTCAAAGGCCCAGAAAGCATCGCCCGTGCGCCCGATGCCGGATTGCACCTCGTCAATCACCATCAGCCCGCCCGCGGCGCGGACCCGTTCGGCGGCCCCGGCCAGATAGCCCTGCGGCATTTCGATGATGCCGGTATAGCCCTGAATGGTTTCGGCAATCATCCCGGCGATGCGCCCGGAGGTGGCGGATTTGATGGTCTGGTCGATCGCGTCCAGATAGGCCCCGGTGTTCGCGCCAAACTGGCCACGATAGGGGTTTGGGTCGGGGACAAAGGCGATGCCGGGCACCTGGGCCACGTTGTGGCGAAACCCGGCGATGCCCGTAAGCGCCTGCGCCCCGGCGGTTGGGCCGTGATAGGCGTTGGTGAGCGACAGGAAATCTGTGGTGCCGGTAAAGGCGCGCGCCATCATTAGGGCGAGATCGACGGCCTCTGACCCTGAGCTGGTCAGGTGCACCACCCAGTCATGGCCTTTGGGAAAGGTCGCGGTCAGTTCCTGGGCATAATGCGAAGGTTGCGGGTGGTAGAACATGGTGGTGCAATGGGGCAGCTCTTGGGCTTGGGCGCTGGCTGCGGCCACGACATCCGGGTGGGCGTGGCCGACGGAAATGCAGACATTCATGCCCAGAAGGTCGGTATATTTGTTGCCCTCGCTGTCCCAAAGATACTGGCCCTTGCCGCGGCGAAAGCTGATCGGCTTGGCAAAGGGAACGAATTTCTTGAGGCCGGGCGAAAAATACTGATCCCGCCGTTTGGCGATTTCATCCAGTGACCAATCGTTTTCCAGTTCCATCATATGTCCTTTCGCGGTGGGGGAAGCGTAGGTCAGGGGGCCCTTGCGCGAAAGTGCCAGTTCCCCGGTGCCGGTAAGGCCACGTCGGTTTTGAGAGGGGCTATTGTTTGTGCCGTTCCAGCGGGGTATCGCTGTCGTAACGTCACTTTGCAGGCCGCTCACCCATGTCATTTCTTCGCATCATTGCCCTGTCCCGGGCCCCGATTGCCGCGCTTATGGCGGTGGGTGTGTTTTGGGGGGCGTTTTCGGCCCTGATCCCTGACATCAAGGCCTCTGTCGGGGCAAGTGACCAGCAGTTCGGGTTGGCGCTGATCGTGACATCTGTTGGCGGGATGTGTTCGACCTATCTGGTGCCGCGCATTGGCCATGCTTTGGGGCGGATCACCTTGCCGGTGCTGGGGGCGATTCTGGCGCTTGCGTTTTTCTATCCGCTTTTGGCCAGTAATATCTATGTGCTGGGGGTGGCCTTTTTCTTTATCGGGCCAAGTGTTTCGATGCTGGATATTTCGGCAAATGTTCGGATCAGCGTTTTGGAATCCCGCAACAAGCTGCATCTGATGAATTTCATCCATGCGATGTTTTCCTTTGCCTTTGCGGGCTCTGCCTTTGCCGCTGCGATGGCGCGCAAGGCGGGATACGGGCCAAGCGATGTTTTGCCGGTTATGTCGCTTGTTTGCGTGGGTCTTGTCCTGCTGATGTGGGAATCCGAGGACCGGTACGGCCCGCCAATGCTGGACGCTGAAGAGGCCCCCGCCGGGACAAAGCCGCCCTGGACCGCGATCATTCTGACGGCGATCATTCTGTTTGCGGCCTTTCTGGGCGAAAATGCCACCGAGGCCTGGTCGGCGCTGCATATCGAACGCACCCTGGGCGGGGCTGCGGGCGAGGGCGGGTTAGGCCCTGCGACCCTGGGGCTGGTGATGGGGGTTGCACGGCTGTTCGGACAGGTGGCCGCGCAAAGGTTTGGCGAGGCAAAGCTGATCTTTTGGTCCGCCGTTTTGGGTGTCATCGGAACGATGGTGATCAGCCTGGCGCCAAGCCAGTTGGTGGTTCTGGCCGGGGTGGCTGTGGTTGGGCTGGGCATGGCGGTTGTTGTGCCAAGCGTCAATTCGATGCTGGGCCGATTGGTGCGCGAAGATCAACGGGCGCACGCCATTTCACGCGCCTGGATGTTCGGCATGCTTGGCTTTTTCATCGGCCCGTCGATGATGGGGATTGTGTCTGAATATTTCGGGCTGCGCGTTGCGTTCTTTGTGGTGGCGCTGGTGGTGGCCGTGATGATCCCGGCCATCCTTGCGCTTGCAAAGCAAAAGCGGGTCTGATCAGACCCAGTCGCCGCCAAAGCCTTTGGGGATCAACAGGATGTCACGATCCAGATCGTTGACGTCCCGTTTCCCGCACAGCGCCATTGTGGTGTCCAGTTCCTTGTGGATGACGTTCAGCGCCGATGTGACGCCTTCTTCCCCCATGGCCCCAAGACCGTAAATCGCAGAGCGACCGATATAGGTGCCCTTGGCCCCCATTGCGACCGCCTTGAGCACGTCCTGACCAGAGCGGATGCCACCGTCCATATGGACCTCTATCTTGTCGCCAACCGCATCCAGGATCGCAGGCAGCGCAGAGATGGAAGACACCGCGCCGTCCAGCTGGCGCCCGCCGTGGTTTGACACGATGATCGCGTCTGCACCGACGTTCAGGGCCAGCTTTGCATCCTCGACATCCAAAATGCCTTTCAGGATCAGCGGGCCGCCCCACATTTTCTTGATCTCTTTGATCTTGGCCCAGTCCAGTTGCGGATCGAATTGTTCACGGGTCCAGACGGACAGGGATGACAGATCGCTGACGCCTTTGGCATGGCCGACGATATTGCCGAATGTGCGGTTCTTGGTCTGTGCCATGCCTGCGATCCAGCGCCATTTTGTGGCAAGGTCAGCGATATTGCCCAAGGTCGGGCGCAGCGGAACAGACAGGCCGTTTTTCAAGTCTTTGTGACGCTGCCCAAGGATTTGCAAATCAAGCGTCAGCACAAGGGCGGAACATTTGGCCGCCTTGGCCCGCGCGATTGCGTTTTTGACGAAGTCTTCGTCGCGGATCACATAAAGCTGGTACCAAAAGGGTTTTGTGGTCTTCTCTGCAACGGCCTCTATGGAACAAATGGCCATGGTCGACAGGGTAAAGGGCACGCCGAATTTTTCGGCAGCGCGGGCGGCTTTGATTTCGCCATCGGCAGAGTTCATGCCGGTAGACCCAACAGGAGCCAGCGCCACGGGCATCGTGACATCCTGGCCGATCATCTGGCTGGCGGTTGACCGGTTGTCCATATCTACGGCGACACGCTGGCGCAGGTGGATTTTCTGGAAATCGCTGATATTTTCGCGAAAGGTTTGTTCCGTCCAGCTGCCGCTTTCACAATAATCATAGAACATCTTCGGAACGCGTTTTTTGTAAATGCGTTTCAGGTCTTCGATACATGTGATGGTTGGCATCTGGATATCCCCTTGGATTGGTAAGGAACCGTTACCAATCCACGCCGTTTGGCGCAATGCGTTCTTTGGGATTTAAGTTGATAATGAACGCAAAACCGGCAGGTTTCTTCGTGACTCTGATCCGTTTGGATGTATGAAGGCCAAATGTCTTGTTGCGCCGGGTGGCATGTAAATGAAAATAGATTTTGACAGAAAACAACGCTCTTTGACGGTAATCGGCTGGCTAGAATGCATCAGCCTGCCGGAACTGGATCTTGTCGACTTTGGAGTGAAAGTTGATACGGGTGCAAAGACGACCGCTTTGCATGCGGATGAGATTGAGCCCTTTTTCAAAGGGTCCGATCCATGGGTCCGGTTTCTTGCGCCACGCCTTGGCGGAACTGCGCAAAATCAGTGTGAGTTTCCGGTCCATACCGAGCGCAAGATCACCAATACCGGCGGCGTGGCAGAGCCTCGGTTTGTCATCCGAACCCCAATGGTGTTAGGTGGTAGAAAGTGGGAAATTGATATTTCTTTGACGGATCGTGCCAACATGCGATTTCCGCTGATCCTAGGGCGTCGCGCTTTGCGGGGTCGAAACATCGTCGTACATCCTGATCGTTCCTATCTGGTCAGCTCTAAGCCCAACCACAAAAGGAATCGCCAATGAAACTTGTTATGCTGTGCAGAAACCCTGAGCTTTACACGCATCGGCGGTTAAAAGAAGCTGCTGAAGAACGCGGGCATACCTTGGATGTTGTTAATACGTTGCGATGTTACATGAACATCGCTTCGCGACGCCCTGAGGTGTATTACAATGGTGAAAAACTGGTGGGATATGACGCTGTGATACCCCGCATAGGGGCATCCATAACGTTCTACGGAATGGCCGTTTTGCGTCAGTTTGAAATGCAGGGGGTTTACCCGTTAAACGAAAGTGTGGCGATTGGACGGTCGCGAGACAAGCTGCGCTCTATGCAGTTGCTGGCGCGTGACGGTATCGGTTTGCCGGTCACGGCCTTTGCCCACGATCCCAAGCAAACTGACGAGGTGCTGGAGCTTGCTGGCGGCGCGCCAGTGGTGATCAAGCTGCTGGAAGGCACACAAGGTATTGGGGTTGTTCTGGCCGATACGAAACGATCCGCCAAGTCAGTCGTCGAAGCGTTTCGCGGAGCAGGGGTGAATATCTTGCTTCAAGAATTCATCAAAGAGGCGGGCGGCACAGATATTCGGGCGATTGTGATCGGCGGGAAAGTGGTCGCGGCAATGAAACGGACCGGGGCCGATGGTGATTTTCGGTCAAATTTGCACCGTGGTGGTTCTGCCCAACTGATCAAATTGTCGCCGGAAGAGCGCTCAACCGCAGTGCGGTCCGCCAAAGCCATGGGGCTAAACGTTTGTGGGGTCGATATGCTGCGGTCCAATCACGGACCCGTGGTTATGGAAGTGAATTCATCGCCCGGCCTTGAGGGCGTCGAAAAAGCCACTGGTAAGGACATCGCTGGCAAAATCCTGGAATATATCGAACAAAAGGCCAAACCGAACGCGACGAAGACCAAAGGCAAGGGATGACCAAGCGCCCAAGTTTTGAGATTGCTGGGGAAAGCCTAGACGCCGGAACGCGGAGGATCGTGAATCTTCCGATCAGCACATTGTCAGACCATACGCCCGTTACACTTTCGGCCGAGATTATTCATGGTCGTCGGGATGGGCCGACTGTTTTTGTCAGCGCGGGCATTCACGGGGACGAGGTGATTGGCGTGGAAATTGTGCGCAGATTGTTGCGCACCAAAAACCTTAAATCATTGCGCGGGACATTGATTGTTGTGCCGATCGTCAACACATTCGGGTTTCTGAACCACTCGCGCTATCTGCCGGATCGGCGCGATTTAAACCGATGCTTCCCAGGATCGCCCAATGGGTCATTGGCGTCGCGTTTGGCCCATATTTTTCTAAGCGAAATTGCTGCGCGCTGTTCGATTGGAATTGACCTGCATTCTGCTGCAATTGATCGGATCAATCTGCCGCAGGTACGCATTTCAACGAATAACCCAGCTACGTTGAATCTCGCCCGCGTGTTTGGTGCCCCTGTTATCCTGTCCAGCGGCTTGCGCGAGGGGAGCCTGCGCCAAGAGGCAAAAAAGATCGGTGTTGATGTGCTGTTGTTTGAGGCCGGTGAGGGGATGCGGTTTAACGAAATGTCCGTGCGGGCAGGTGTCGCGGGGATATTGCGGGTTCTAAAGGAACTTGAGATGCTGCCAGCCACAAAAATCTCTAGGCCAAAGGTCAAATCTTTGCTGTGTTCGTCCAGTACGTGGCTTCGGGCACCGGCGGGGGGGCTGTTGCGAATGTTCAAAGCAGAGGGGGATGTGATCGAAGCGGGCGATGTGCTTGCTGCTATATCTGACCCGTTTGGCAAGGCCGAGATGGAAGTTGTCGCCAAATCCTCGGGGATTATCGTTGGGCGCGCTGTCATCCCGATTGTCCATGAAGGAGATGCGCTGTTTCACATTGCGGCAGTGAAATCATCTGACGATGCAGAAGCAGCAATTGATGATCTGACCACGCAGTTAGAAGAAGATCCTGTGTTCGATGAGGATGAGATTATCTAGCAGAGCCTTTGCCTTGCTTCATATGCAGGCCGGGGAAATTCTTTTCGATTTTTTGCGTGCCGGGGCGCGCGTCTATTTGGGGGACAGCAGCCAGGTCTTCTCATCCGCGCCGCTGCGTTGTGCCAGCGGACCGGCTACCGGGGCTTGGGCCAAAAGGTCTATATTGTAATGGTCCGCGTAGATGTCGCGCAAATCGGCGTCAGGCACGGAAAAAGGTGGGCCCTCCATCCGCTGTTGGTCATATTCGAAAGTGACCAGCAATTGCCGGGCAGCGTGGGTCAATTCCACAAGCCGGCGGGCGTAGCGATTTCGCAGCGCGAGCGGAAGCGCCACCAGCGCGGCGCGGTCATAGATCGCATCGACCTTGCCCAACATCTCTTGGCTGAGGTCGAAAAAATCGCCCACGAATATATCGAGGGAAGGCGCGCTGTAGTGCAAGAGCGTCCCAACGGTTTGAACATCGGGGCTGAGATTGAGCCGTTCAAAAACCTCTTCGGCGGCCCCTTGATTGAACTCTACCCCCGTGACGCAGAGCTTCTGCCCCATCAGCCAATCCAGGTCATGCGTCTTCCCGCAGAGTGGGACAAAGACGCGATCCCCTGACGACAGATGAAGCTGGTCGAAATGCGCCAGCAAAAGCGCATTTGCCTCAGCTTCGTGAAACCCGATCTGGTTGTTTCGCCAGCGCGTTTGCCAAAATTCTTTTTCCATCTGGGGCGTATCCAATTTGTGTGTTGGGTTTTCATACCACGTTTCAGCATTTTTGTAATTGCCGCATTGGGTCCTGCGATGTCTTTTTCCTGCGGGGCAAATAATTCCGCCCGGCCCTTGGTGCCGGTAGGTTCGGGTCAAACTTCCGGATTGACCTTCCCCTTGATGGAACCCTTAGGACAGTGGGAACAGGGATTTGGCACCGCAAGGGGGAGGATGTGAAAATGAAGAGTTTTGTCTATGGGGCGACGGTTGCGATGCTGCTTGCAGGGTCTGCCGCGGCGCAAATGAACAGCCAGCATATGAAACATCATGGAGCCGACGGGACCGGACATGATGAAATGACGATGCCCGGGCTGCGTGGGTTAAATGCGACGCCTGAGGAAAGCCAAGAGCTTGCCGTGATGTTTCGGAACTTTCAGACGATTGAACGAGAGGTGGAAAACCTGCCCAATGGCATTCGCACCGTAACCCGGTCGACGAATGACGAGGTGATGGCGGTTCTGGTCAGCCATGTGGTTGGAATGATTGATCGTGTCGACAGCGGGGATGATCCGCAAATCATGATCCAAAGCCCCACATTGGATGTTTTCTTTTTGCGCGGCGATGAGATTGAGACGGAAATCGAGGTGACAGATGCGGGGATTGTGGTTGTTCAGACCTCTGCAGACCCTGAGCTTGTTGCCGCATTGCAAACCCATGCGGCCGAAGTGACTGATATGGCCGATCGGGGCATGCAGGCTGTGCATGAAATGATGATGAACCGCGCCGGAAACTAGCGCCACGCCGCAGGTCACGAGGCCGGGGCACGCGTCCTTGCTCACAAGCTGTGTTTGTGCTTTCCCGTGCCGATCCATGGCCTTACCCTGATGCGGATAATTGGGGCGGCCAGCGGGATTCGCGACTCAGCGATGCGCACTGAACGGGACGCCCTCTTCGTTGGAGAGCACAGCGCATGGACGAGCATCCCCTTGATCGGCCCGTTTGGACCAGTCTGACATCAGATCACGCAGGCTTTGCCGTTATGCGTCCCGGGGCCGCGCGGTTCCAAGCAGATATCAGCCCCCTGGCCGGGCTGCGCGATGACAGCGCCCAGAGCCTATCTGATCTCGGAGAGATCATCGCCGGGTCAGGTCCGGTGATTGTGGCGCAGGTGCCTGATGTGGCCTGTCCGGACAAGGCTGAAATTACGCTTCGCGCGACAGCGCTTCAATTTGTGCATCAGGGTGTAAAGGCGGCCTTGCCTGACGGTATGGAGTTTGGGCCTCTTGAGGATTCCGACGCGCCAGAGATGGTGGCGCTGGCCCATCTGACCAAGCCCGGCCCGTTCGAAAAACGCACCCATGAGCTGGGCCAGTTCTGGGGTATCAAGCAAGACGGTGTTCTGCTTGCGATGGCGGGGGAACGGATGCGCCAACCCGGCTTTGCCGAAGTCAGCGGTGTGTGCACCCACCCAAGCGCGCGCGGGCGCGGATATGGAACGGCCTTGTGCAAACATGTGTTCAACACGATCATTGATCGCGGCGTTACACCGTATCTTCACGCCTATGAGGATAACGACAACGCGATTGCCCTATATGAAGCGCTTGGGTTCAAGAAACGGACACGTCTTAATGTGGTTTTCATGGATCTGGCGTCTTGAAGCGTTTGCGCCCCGTCGCGTCCTCCAGAGTCGCGGCCCCCGGAAAAGGTTTGAATAATGAGCACGGCTGATTTGTTGCGTTTGGTGGGCACTGTCGTTTTCGCCGTGACCTGCATCGTCATTGGGGACACGGCGGGGAAAATCCTGACAGGCGCTGGCTTTGACCCATTCTTTGTTGCCTGGTCGCGGTTTGTTTTGGCAGCTGTTGTTTTGTTGCCCTTCAGCGGATTGTCACGTCAAGAGCTGCCCAACCTGCTGGACAAGCGTGTGTTGATCCGCGCCGTTTTCATCGCTGGCGGCATCTGCTGCATTCTGTCGGCTCTCAAGACAGAACCGATCGCCAATGCCTTTGGGGCGTTTTTTATCGGGCCTGTGGTGGCCTATGTGCTGGCAATCGTCTTTCTGGGGGAAACGCCGTCGCGCACGCGCAGCGCGTTGCTGGCGCTTGGGTTTCTTGGCGTCATGTTTGTGGTCAAGCCGGGGTTCGGCATCACAATCGGCATGGTCTATGCTTTGGCGGCGGGGACGTTTTACGGGGCCTTCCTGGTGATGACGCGGACCATTGCCGGGGCGTATCGCCCCCGGTTTCTGTTGATGTCGCAACTGCTGATCGGCGCGGTGATCCTGTCGCCGCTTGGGGTGACGGCCAGCTTCCCGCAGATCGATCTGACATGGGCGTTGCTGATTGCGATTAGCGCGCTTGGCTCTGCGGTTGGGAATTTCCTGTTGGTGATCGCAAGCCGCAGGGCAGAGGCAAGCCTGATTGCCCCGCTCATCTACAGCCAGCTGATTGCGGCGGCTGTTTTGGGAGTCTTGGTGTTTGGCGATTGGCCGGATGCCTATACGCTGCTTGGGCTGGCGATGATCATCGCATCCGGTGTTGGGTCATTGATCGCGAACCGGTCCAAGGTCACCCTTGGGCATCCGCCACAGTCAAAAGCCTAAAGGCCGCGCCAGCCTAGGCCCGATGCGCCCCGTCGGCGAGGGTTTTGACAAAGGCCAGAACCTCTGCTGCGGGTTTGCCGCTGGCGATTTGACTGACAATGGCCGATCCGACCACAGCCCCATCCGCAACAGAGGCGATTTTTTCGGCGCGTTCGGGCGTGTTGATGCCAAAGCCGACGATAATCGGCAGATCTGTCTGGGATTTGATCCGGGCCACTTCCGGGCCAACATCGCCCGCCTCGGCCTCTGCTGCGCCGGTGATCCCGGTGATTGAGACGTAGTAGACAAAGCCTGATGTGTTTTGCAGCACCTTTGGCAGGCGCGCATCATCGGTTGTCGGGGTCGCCAACCGGATAAAGTTCAAACCCGCAGCCTGTGCCGGAATGCACAGCTCTGAGTCTTCTTCTGGGGGCAGGTCGACGACGATCAGCCCATCAATCCCGGCGGCTTTGGCATCGGCCAGAAACGTGTCCACGCCACGCGAATAGATCGGGTTGTAATAGCCCATCAGGACGATAGGGGTCGTATTGTCTGTCTTGCGAAACTCTGTCGCCATGTCCAGCGTGCGTTGCAGCGTCATGCCACCCGCCAGCGCACGTTGCCCGGCCAGCTGAATGGTTGGCCCATCCGCCATTGGGTCGGTAAAGGGGACGCCAAGTTCGATAATGTCCACGCCCGCGCCCGGCAGGCCCTTCATCACTTCAAGACATGTGTCATAATCGGGATCGCCGCCCATGATGTAAGATACAAAGGCCTTTTTGCCCTTCGCCTTGAGGTCTGCAAATGTGTCGTCGATCCGGGTCATGGTGTTCCTCGCAAGTCTGTTGCTAGCGGTTTCGCCCAAACAGCGCCCAAACGCAATGCCCCGCTTGACCTTCGGGGGGCCAAGGCCATAGATGCGCGCGACGAATTGGAGACGGATCATGGGTTTTAAGACTGGAATTGTTGGTTTGCCGAATGTTGGCAAGTCCACATTGTTCAACGCTTTGACGAAAACTGCAGCAGCGCAGGCGGCGAATTTCCCGTTCTGCACGATTGAACCGAATGTCGGAGAGGTTGCTGTGCCTGATCCACGTTTGGACGTGCTGGCAGAGATCGCCGGGTCAAAACAGATCCTTCCCACCAAGATGACCTTTGTGGACATTGCCGGTCTCGTCAAAGGGGCCTCGCAGGGCGAGGGGCTGGGCAACCAGTTTTTGGCGACGATCCGTGAATGCGACACGATCGCCCATGTGGTGCGCTGCTTTGAAGACGGCGACGTGACCCATGTGGATGGCCGCGTGAACCCAATCGAAGATGCAGCAACGATTGAAACCGAACTGATGCTGGCCGATCTGGAATCGATTGAAAAGCGTCTGCAAGGCATCGTGCGCAAAGTGCGCGGTGGCGACAAAGACGCCATCCAGCAGGAACGCCTGATGAAAGAGGCGCAGGCTGCATTGGAAGACGGCAAGCCCGCCCGGGTCGTGGACGTGGCCGAAGATGACCGCAAGGCCTGGGCGATGCTGCAACTGCTGACGACCAAGCCGATCCTTTACGTCTGCAACGTTGAAGAAGACAACGCCGCCAACGGCAATGCGCATTCCGACAAGGTCGCGGAAATGGCCGCCGCACAGGGTGCTGCTGCCGTTGTGATCTCTGCCAAGATCGAAGAGGAAATCAGCCAGCTCGACGCGGAAGAGGCTGAAATGTTCCTGGACGAAATGGGGTTGGAAGAGGCTGGGCTGGACCGGTTGATCCGCGCCGGCTATGAATTGCTGGGCCTGCAGACCTATTTCACCGTCGGCCCGAAAGAGGCCCGCGCCTGGACGATCCGCAAAGGTACGCTCGCGCCTCAGGCTGCTGGCGTGATCCACGGCGATTTTGAACGCGGCTTCATCCGTGGCGAAACCATTGCCTATGATGACTATGTTGAGTTGAAGGGCGAACAAGGGGCCAAGGATGCCGGCAAAATGCGGGTAGAGGGCAAAAGCTATGAAGTGAAAGACGGCGACGTCCTGCACTTCTTGTTCAACGCTTAAATTCAAAGTTTACCTGCGCCGGGCAAGATCGCCCGGGCAGGGGGCAAGCCGCTCCCCCGATGCTGGCACCGCGGTTTTGTGGTGTTTGCCAAAATTCTACCGATGCTGTCCGCATTTGACCGCTTCGCTCTGCGCGGCACCCAGTTTTCACCAGTTTAGAGAAAACTTTTCATTCCCGATAAATTGACCTTGTTTTTCAGATGACTTGCCTGATATGACCGCCAGCGGAGACGTGGCCGAGTGGTCGAAGGCGCTCCCCTGCTAAGGGAGTAGGCCCGAAAGGGTCTCGAGGGTTCGAATCCCTTCGTCTCCGCCACTTACCCTAACCTATTGATTTATATGATTGATTGGGTGTGTGGTACGGTGTATGGTGTGGTACATGATGGACCACATGGACCCCAGCGATACAAGTTCAGGCGAGCAAGAGCCTGACATGCAGTATCTCAGCAAGCCTCGGGGCAAGGGTTATACTCTACGCATGGTCACACCAGACATACTTGTCGGGACAATGAACCCATGGACCAAGAAACCTTTCGGTAAAGAAATCAAGTTGGGTCTGGCGACGCGCAGCTATGCTGAAGCGATCCGCATAAGAGATGTTCGCGTGGGGGATGTGAGAAAGCTGGAGGCAGAAGCTGCAGCTGCGGCTGGACACCGGAGCATCGGCGGCATCATCGACCTTTCGCCTGAGAATGCAGCTGAATGGCGGCGGATGCGAGACGAAGCAGAAGACACCGAGGCAATTGACTATGTTCTGGAAGATAAGCTTGAAAAGGCTGCACGTGCGGGACTGGAAGCAGAAGCGAGTTCTTTTGGGCATGTGGTGTTTCGGGGAGCAATCCCTTTGGGGGAAGCCCTTGAGCAATATCTAGAGGAGCGACGCGAAGGCAATCCCTTCGGTTTTGACCCGTTGGCATTAACCACCACTCGGGACGTCCGGTCGAGCATGAAGCATTTCGTAAAGTTTCTTGGTGTCGAAAATCCGACACTGCACCACGCAACGCCAGATACGGTCTTCGAGTTTAGGACGCGATACCTGCCGATTGCTTGTGGTCTGAAGCTCCAAACAGTGAAAAAGCATGTAACTCTGATGAATGGGATGTGGAAATGGGCCATCCATGACAAGAGATACCTAAAGTCGAGGCGCGGTAAGCCAATCCGTAACCCTTGGATCATTGAAGCAAGCGGGACATCCACGAAGAAATCCGAAAGTGCACAACCTGACGAGAAAAGGACTGCATACACACCTGAGCAAGTCGCGAGATTGCTTAAGGGGTTCCCAAGTTGGGGTAGCCGACAAGGAGACCTGATGCGGCTGTTGTTGGTCACTGGGTGTCGCGCTGACGAAGTTGGTTCGCTATTGCTCAAACATGTGGGTGATGATGGGTCGTATTTCCGTATAGCGGGCGGCAAGACGGCAAACGCAGTTCGTTACATCCCGGTCGTGGAAGACGCTCAACGCCTACTCATGAACCGAATTGTGAGCGTTGGGCCATCGCAACAAGACATCCCTAAAGACCAGCAAAGGCTTTTCCCCGATTGGCCGCTTAAGCCCACCACGGGGAAGGCCAATTCTATCTCGCAATGGTTCACGCGATACCGTCGCGAAACTTTGGGCAAGGGGACTGACGGAACTTTGGCGTTGCATTCGTTTCGGCACACTTGGCGCACTGTTGCGCGACTGGCAGGGGCTGCGGAAGACCGAGTTCTGGACTTAGGGGGATGGGGGAAGAAGAATAAAAACTCCTCTGATCCGTATGACCATGGGGTGCCGGAGGAGGAGCTTGCAGAGGCCCAAAGGGCGATCTGGGGGGCCTTGAAGCAGGGCGGCTACCTAGAGGAGTTCTGATGGCCTTATCTGCGTGGGTGTGGATTAACCCCCACCATTGCAATTTGCAGAACCTTCAAGCCCCTCCTTGCTCCCCCCTTATCCCTGCCACAGGTTCCCTCAAGAGCCGTCCTTGGTTGCCGCTGTAGCTGCTCCATGGGCATGTGTCTTGGAATGTGTGTGTGGGTGTGTGCAGCTTTAGCGCGGCTATTGCTGTGTCCCTGTGACGGTTGATGTGGATTAACCCCCACCATTGAAAATAGCAGAACCTCCAAGCCCCCACCTTACGTCGCTTTGTCACGCCCACAGGTTCCCACCAGAGTGGCCCTTGGCAGATGCTGTAGGTTTGATCCCGTCAGTTGTGTGTGTGGGTGTGTGTAGCCACAGAGACGCTGTTGTAGTCACTTCGGTGGCCGCTGTGGGGGGGTACACAACAGTGGGGTCAAATTGCCCCCCTACTTGGCGGGTTTCTGCTCCCCAACACAAACGGAAACCTCAAATGAACAAGATAATTTCCACCCTGCCGAGGCCTGTTGCCAAGAGCGTAAAACTTGAGCAACTCACAACTGACGAAGACACATTTCAACCGCGAACCGGGAACGTGGATAGCTTGCACGTTGCTCAGCTGGCCGACACGATCAAACGGGTCGGAGAACTTGACCCGCTGCTGGTTTGGGAAGACCCCGGTACAAATCAATTGACGGTTGCAGATGGTCACCACAGGTTTGCGGCATACACCAAATTGCATTGGTCTGCCGGGGTTCCGGTCAAGGTCTACAAGTGCGAAAAGGCCGTGGCCCTGCAGCTTTCGATGCTAGAGAACCGGAAGACACATAAGAACCTGTATGACAGCGAGCGTCGAAACTTTGCGTGGATGCGTGTCAGGGAAGGTTCTTGGACGAAGCGTGAAATAGTTTCCGCGACAAACATTTCAGAGGGTACAGTCAAAAACATGCGTAGGGTCATGCGAGCTATTGAAGCTGTAGACCAAGAGCCTCCTGAAACGTGGACAGCTGCACGACGGCTAGCAAAGGCGAATATGCCTGAGGGGTGCAGCGCTGAGGAATATGAACGTGTGGTCGTCGCGAGAGCCAAGGAAAAGATCGGCCCAGAACTCACAAAGTTATTGGACAAGTTCCCCGCTGCTGCTGGGGCAGTCTTCAAGGATTGCGCTGGAGACAATTTGGAGTTGGCATTGCGCCCCATTGGCTATTACAGCGCGGCACCTGAAATTGATGATTGTCCGTTCTAACACCAGATTGTTTTTGGGCGCACATATCTGAGTGGCTTACCGTTATAGCGGCGGGCCGAAAGCTCCCCCATCGGTATGTGAGGGGGTGGGTGATGTGCGTAAATGAAACCCCTGACACAAGGCCCGCCGAGCGCTAACCAAGGTGTTGCTGTGCTGGGCGTCAGAGAGGCTATATCAGGGCTGTGGTGGGGCCTGTGGGGCCTTAGGTGTCCCGCTTAGGGTATCTTGTGCGCCAAGGCATCAGGTACAGGCGCAGAGTGCCGCAGGAGCCGTTGTCTCGGTGAAAAGCACGGTTTAGCAGGCGGCCAACGTGATTTGGCGTTGTGTCCGTAAGCGTGAGCTCGAATGGGAATGCGGTACTCAGATGAGTTTACTTAATGCTTACGCCGGAGAGCATCTTTAACTTCCGTATACAAATCGGAATGTTTCCAATCTTCTGGGCATAACGCGATGGACGTAATCCGGTCTAGGTGCATAGCAAGGTAGTTCAATTGGTCTGTAGTTGAACGCAACTTTTTCAGCGAAATGAAGACACTTTGTTCGTTTAGTTCGGTGGTGATCCCCGCCTCTGTGTCATTGTAATAACCAAGCGACCACCCCCTTATCCCGTGGGCCAGCCTGTTTCTGATTTCCAAACCGTCACACAACACATCACGAATATACTTTACAAATTGATGATGTGGCGGGTTCTCTGGAGTGGCCGTTCTGTGAAGTAATGCCCAGCGTTCGACTTTGCGAGCGATCCCATGAAGATCGTCTTGCTGATCGCCTTGCGTCAAATCAATTAATGCCTTGTCGAGAGCGGTTTCCAAATTTGACCAGACAAAGAAAATATTGCCGACATCCGCCTTGAGATCGGTATGGTTAACGCTGACCTCGGGACTTGGTGCGGTCTGTTCTTCAGACAATCGCAACTCCAATGCTGTTACCTACTCAAATCACGATGAACTTAACATTATCCCAAAGTATCTGTCTGCCCGAAATCAAGAATGTCCGTCAAGGTATGCTTGCACGGACATGTGGGCGAGTAGGGTGAGGTGTGTCCGTCAGGGTTGACAATTCCACATGGACACATCATTTAACGGACAGAACCCACATGGACACATAAGGACACCCAATGACCCAGACCATTCTCTATGCCCGCGTATCGACTTCAGATCAGAATATCGACCATCAAAAGACACAGGCTGAACAGGCTGGGTTTGCTATTGATGAGGTGGTGGCCGACGACGGTGTGTCTGGCACCTCAACACCACTGAGTGAGAGGCAGGAGGGCAGGCGGCTCTTTGATATGCTGAGACGTGGGGATGTGCTTGTCGTGCGGTGGGTGGACCGTCTTGGCCGGAATTATCAGGATGTCACCGACACCATCAGAGAGTTTATGCGGCGTGGTGTTGTCATTCGTACAGTCATCAACAACATGACATTCGATGGAGCCACCACAGACCCCATGCAGGAGGCCGTAAGAGACGCGCTGATAGCCTTTATGGCTGCAACGGCACAGGCACAGTCGGAAGCCACCAGAGAGGCCCAGAAGGCGGGTATAGAGGCGGCTAAGGCGAAGGGGAATAAGTACCTTGGGGGGAAGCCGAGCTATGACAGGGAACAGTATGAACTAGTGCGGGATATGTTGGGTAAGGGCGCAGGCACCTCGGAGATAGCGCGAGCTTCCAAGCTGTCGCGTCAGGCGGTCCTAAGGATCAAAGCAGACCCGGTGGCTGTAGAGGCTGCTTTGGTTAAGTGGGAGATGTGAGCGAGTGTTTGCGTTGCATTTCTTACTGGTATATCGGTCTTGGTCGAACCGATTTTGACACCGGAAGTCAAAATGCAATTCGCGCCAAACTATTTGATTGATAGCATCTTTGTGTCGGCGTATTTTTCAATAAGTGTTTGAGCAAAGTTGAGCGCTTTCTCAATGTCCGACTCGGTTGCAGGTTCTCGTTCTCCATGTTTGCCACGATGTCGTCCTTCTTGGATTGGATCGTGGTGATTACGACCTTGGGTGTCGCCATAGCGACGCTGTTGCAGTCTCTAGAGGTGTATCCGCAATCTAAGGCCGGATCGTTGCTTTCCACATCAATCCTACAATGTGAACCCTTTCGCTGCCACATGACACGTTACGCCTGCGAATAGCGCTGGTGTCGGGCAAAAGACGGACCTTAAGTCGGTGATGCCCTGTGGTATCACCCATGGCAGCAACGGCGACCTAAATACGCGCTTAGCTGCGAGCTTGGTATCACCTGATGCCCGTTTTCGAGACATGAAAAGTACCACAATCACCAAATAAGGCACCAATAATGCATATTGATACTAGAAAATGCAATTTATTGGTGTCATTATGGCTTTTAGATACTAGGAGGTAGTAAGGTGACGACATTAATACATCCAGAGGCGTTAAAGGCCCTTCGCACTCGCAAGCGTTGGACGCAAGACCAACTCTGTGAGGCAACGCGGGGCAAGAACAAGGTCAGCCTACCAACCATCAAGCGGATCGAAAGCGCGAAAGATGGACCGTATAAGGCAAATGATCGTGTGGCCCTCATTTTGGCGAAGGTTTTAGGCACTACCCCAGAAGAGCTGGGCAAGGAGCCGACCGAACGCGAACAGCTTGAGAGGTCGTTGCGCAAGGCGGGCTATCGGTCGTCGCCGCGGGCGATGATCGATGGCGAGACTGCGCTCGCATTCGATATGGTGCAAGAGATTTACGGAATCTCGACAAGGTCGCAGATCGAGATGGCACCGTTGTTCATGGCGTTGCTCGCCGAAGGCAGCCTTGATTGGCGCCGAAAACAAGTAGAGGCCATCGATAATGCGTTATATGAACTTCAAGACTATGCCGGAGGTCATTCTTTATATGTGAATGCGACTGGTCGCGTGGAAGAGGGCGTATTTAGAGAACGAGAGTCCATCGAAAGGAAGGACCTGTTTGGCGTTGATGTTTCGGAGGATGTGTTTGACTTCGGCTACGACCGGTCCGTTAACAATCCTTTTGCTGATTACCTCGCAGAACTCGCCAAGAAAGTGGGTGCAAATTCCGTCTCCTTTGATAAAGACCTTGGATGGAAGACGAGTGAGGACCTTCCAAGCTACCGCATCGGAGCAGAAGTTGTAGATCGGCTGACGGATTGTGATCCAGACGCGGAATATGCGTTGCTGCGCGGTCATGTTAAGGTCAAGGACATCCCTAAAGAACTCACACCCGAAGAAAGGTCCAGTGAGCGGATCGCATGGATGATCGCACACATCCCAGATGAGGAACTACGAGAACAGCGGGAGGAACGGGATAGTTGGATGTCCCTGCTTCAACGTGACGCCTTGCCCGAGGGCCGCACCAATAAGGCGTCTGGAGGAGGCGAAAATGCTTGATCTGCACCTGACAAAACATGCGAAAGCACGGATGCGTCAACGCGGCTTCCGTGGTGATGATGCTAACCTTGTGTTTCGTGTTGGCTCGCAAGTCGCGGATGACGCCTTCCTCTTAACCGACGACGACACCGCTCGAGAGATTCGAAAACGAAAACAAGAAATCCAACAACTCGAACGCCTACGCGGCAGCAAGGTAATCGTGGCGGGCGAGACGCTTGTCACTCTTTATCACGAAACGAAGGGTCTTCGGTACAAAGGCAGCGGCAAATCTAGGAGGTTTTCATGAATCATTCGGAACAAGAAACGACTCTTCTCATGCACGTCCCGGTGCAGTTTGTGGAAGCTCTGCTTAAGATGCACGACAGCCTAAAAACAGACATGTGCGCGAGTGTTTTGGGAAAACAGGCCAAAATAGATTTGGACGCAGAAAGTATCCAGACGGCCATCAGTCTAAAGCCGCGCTCTAAATATTCGGCTGAGTACCTAGGCAAAGCTATACACGTGGAGACACTGCCGGAGGTCTTCGCCACCGTGGTGGATTTAACAAATGAAGTCGCGCCGGAAGCTCTGGAAATACTGGCTAACATGCGGGCGAGAAAACGGCGGTTCATCTCTAGAACGGCAGATGCCATTCACCCAGGGAAACCAACGCTACCTGTCGAGCAGACGGCCTCGGGATGGTGGATCAGCAAGAATGTTGGGCAAGAAGATTTGATACGGGCGCTTAACGCGCTTTGCGACGCAAGCGGGCTTAAGTTTGGCGAGGACATTAAGTTTCCGGTGGAGTGTTAGGATGACTGAGCAAAGTTATTGATGGCTTTGACCATCTTTGCGAGTTCTGGTCTGTGGTCCATCACGACTTCCGGTGAATTATGTACCACATAGGAGGTGTAAGTAATTGTTTTGCAAGTATAGTATTTTTATGGAGCAGAATCCCTTCGTCTCCGCCACAAAAAATTATTTTTGTGTTTAGAATCATATACATGCCTGTATTTGATTGGATCCCGTCCCCCAAAATATCCGCCAAAATTATTTTCATCTCGCATATTGTCGTGTAGAGATGTGCCCAATTTTTTTTGACCTTTGGGTTATATTTTTCTCGATGATGTCTGTGTCTTGCAGGGGGAGGGCGGAATCAACTGGGCTCAGTTGGGGACCGGCTGTAGTCCCTGCATTTTTCACGGCCAAAATGAAAGCAAAATCCAAGAAGAACTGATCTTCCGCCCATCTGGCAGCTTCTTATTGTCGACGGAGTCGATTGGTAGGGCCAAAAATGATGTCTCCGGTTGGAAGTCGACATTTGCCTCGTTCTGATCCGATGTCCGCTGTGCGGACTTTGCCGACCTTGGCTTGTGTCAGGCCAACTTGCGCTAAGGGACCAAACCGAACGTTGGTGCTTATGACGA
>JBPOFA010000008.1:0-200584 GCA_051251595.1 Marinosulfonomonas sp. | reverse complement strand
GCGACAGGTGTGCTGCAGATGCGAGGATTTTTTGCGTTAACAATAGCTGCGTCAGCAAAAGGCTGGATAGTCCCGCATAGCTGACAATCGCCGTGACTTACAGCAACGTCCGCTTTGCGAACCAGCCGCGAACGGTTTTCGTGTTGGGATCTGCCGCAATCGTTGCTGAAAAATCTAAAGGGTTGGCTGCGGCCCACACCCGACGCATACAACTCTTTGGCTTTCGCGATCATTTCGCTGTAAGTTGCCTGCTGGCTCCGAGCAATTTAGGGCCGCTCAGTGTCGAACGATGTGGCTGCTTGTGCCTGTTGTTGTAATGTCATTTCCATTGTGCCTTCACCTGCCCGGTACATCATACCCAAGAGATGCTGCGCCTCGGCCAGTCCTTGTTCCGCAGCTTTGCGGTACCATTTAGAGGCCTCGCGAAATTGTTGGGGAACGCCAACGCCATAGTAATACATGAACCCAAGGTTTTTTTGTGCCTCGGCATAGCCTTGATCCGCCGCCATTTGAAACCAATAGAGGGCCTGGTCATTGTCCTGCACCGCACCGAAGCGGTTTTCGGACAGAATTCCCATATAATTCTGTGCCGCTGCGTTCCCTTGTTCTGCCAGTGGTTTCAGTTCGTTTATGGCTTCGGTTCGGTTGTGAGCTTCAAACGCGGCTACACCCTTTTTAAAATCCTGGGCAAAACCAAGTGAAGGGGCCAATGCGACCGTAGCCGCCAAAAAGTAATATTTCATCAAATTTATCTCGCGCTAATACAGGTGCGTAGATCCAGTTTATTCGAAATTATGGCGTTTTGATGGAAGGAAAAGGATCAAGAAACAGACACTCAGCCAACACCGTTTGTAACATCAAAAACAAGCCGCATAATCAATCCCACAAACGAGTCAGAGCCTCCAATGCTCAGGCCGCTTTGATGTCCAACTTTATATGATAACGGGCATGTCCAGATCGGCAAGCGCGCGGGCGACGTCACCGTCAAAGGTGATGCGCCGGATACGGGCCCAGTTTTGCCCCTGCAACCGGTCGCTGCGGTTTTCTGCGACGACGCGAATAATCGCCTGGGCCATGGCCTTTGGATCGTCTTCTTTCGTAATCAGGTCAGTGTCGATGTTGATCCCACGAAAGGCCAGCTCTGTGCCGACAATGGGCACGCCAAGGGACAACGCCTCTATCGTTTTGAGCTGCACACCGCTGCCCACGGTGGTCGGGATGACGATGGCTTTGAAGCTTGCCATAAAGTGCAACGGGTCCTGAACGAAACCGTCAAACGTCACATTCGGATAGGGCTGCAGCCCGGCGGCGCCTTTGCCTGCAATATGGATCTGCATGGATTTTGGCAGATGGGGCACAACTTCGGCCAGGAACCATTGGACCCCTTTGCGATTCACATCCCACATCCAGGATCCGATCAGACCGACATCGCGGGTTGGGCCGTCTTCCAGGCTTTGACCGCCATCTTTGGTTTCCTGGCCGGGAAGATCAAAAACTCGAAGTTCGTTTTTTGGATTCTCGCCGCCCAGCAATGTCGCGTCTGTTTCCGACAGGCACCAGGTCTGATCGGCCCAATCCACCAAGTCATCCTCTAGTTTCTTGAGCAATTTGACTTCGCGCTTCAGCACGACATTACGCAGCCCGCGTTTGTCATCCATTTGAGAATACAGTAAAGTTTCGCAATTATGGGCCAAAAAGATGCGATGCTTTGGCAAATTGGGCAGGTTTCTGATCCAGCCCATATGGGCGTGATCAATGACCAGCACATCCGGCTGAATTGCATTCAGAAGTTCGACCAGTTTTTGACGATACTGTCGGGATGAAAACTTCACATTCGTAAAAGGCTCGCCTGTAAAAATGGATTCGGCCATCCATCCAACAGCCTTTCCCTTGGCCTTGTTCAGTTCTGTCGGCCACTGGCCTGCGGAATGCAGATTCTTGATGTTCGGCGCTAAGCCGTCAGGTTCGAGATACCCCAGTAAATGGGTCTCGGCACCAGAGCGCACACAGGCCTTAAAGAAATTCATAGTGCAAATTTCACTGCCCTGAGATTGGGCATGCGGCAAAGTCGTGCTGGCGATGAGAATCTTCATTTGCCTGTCTTTCCAACCGTTCGAGCGTGAGGTTCAAATCGCCCGGAGGTTGATGTTAAGCACTCTGTTTGCAGCACTCTGATTTGTTTATCAAAACGATCACTGGGGACCAAAACTATCGAATGTAAACGGTCTCTTTTTCGCCTTGCTAGCGCGTTTCCAATGGATTTTCATCCATTTCTTGTCTGGGTCGTGCTTTCTTGGGGCAAGCCTGACATCAGAGTCACATATTTGCGCGTTATTGTGCAGGCCTTAGGGTACGCCGACAAGGCCACTGCGCATTTACACAATGCCCCAAACTGGTATTGAGGGGGACGGCGCGCGTTTTTGAATGCGGTTTGCCAGGAAAAGGATCGCAGATGTCGACATCCGACGCAAAATTCATCACCGGAAATTTAATGAAACATGTCAGCGTGATGACGTTCACGGCGTCGCTTGGCATGATCGCGCTGTTTGCCGTCGATTTTGTCGACATGATCTTTATCTCTATGCTTGGCAATGCGGCACTTGCAGCGGCGGTTGGTTACGCCGGGACGGTCCTGTTTTTCACCACGTCTATCGGCATCGGTCTGTCGATTGCGGCCGGGGCCTTGGTTGCCAGATCGATTGGGCAAGACGACAAGGACAGGGCGCGGGAATTTGCAACCAGCGTTATCGCGATCGGTGTTGTGATCGCCTTGGCGGTTGTGGCGGGCATGCTTTATATCTTGCGCGATGTGCTGGCCGGGCTTGGGGCCAGCGGTGAAACGCTGGACTTGGCCCAGTCCTATGCCACGATCATCTTGCCATCGATGCCAATTATCCTTGTGGCGATGATTGCAGGGGCAGTGCTGCGCGCGCATGGTGATGCCAGACGCGCGATGCTGACTACGCTCGCGGGCGGGATCGTAAACGCCATTTTGGACCCGTTGTTGATTTTCGGGTTGGATATGGGGCTGGAAGGGGCGGCGGTTGCCTCTGTCTTTGCCCGCATCACGATTTTCGCAACGGCGCTGTGGCCCGTTATTCGTGTTTATGACGGTTTGGCAGCGCCAAAATGGGCCTTCATAAAGCGGGACGCCAAGGATGTTTCCGCCATCGCCGGCCCGGCAATCCTTGCGAATGTCGCAAGCCCGGTCGGAAGCGCGATTATGACCCGAGAGATGGCGAAATTCGGCACCGATGCCGTGGCCGCTATGGCGGTAATAGGCCGCCTGACGCCCGTTGCATTCGCCGTCGTATTCTCATTGTCCGGGGCCATTGGTCCAATCGTCGGGCAGAATTTTGGGGCAGGGCTGAATGACAGGGTGCGTGGCGGGTTTTACGCAGCGCTGCAATTTGTTGTCATCTACGTGGTGATCATCGCCGCGGTCCTGTTCTTGCTAAGAGGCTCCATTGCCGATCTGTTCGAAGCCACGGGACAAACGCAGGAACTGATCTTTTTGTTCTGCGGTCCTTTGGCATTGATGTGGGTCTTTAACGGGTGGATTTTTGTGGGGAACGCATCGTTTAACAACCTTGGGCATCCGTTCTATTCCACTTGGATCAACTGGGGCAGGGCGACCTTGGGCACATGGCCCCCGATTTATGTGTGCTCTGCTTTATGGGGGGCGAATGGCGTCTTGATTGGGCAGGCTTTGGGCGGGGTTGTCTTTGCGCTGATCTCTGTTTGGTTGGCGCTGCGGGTTATGAACAAGGCCATCGGAACGACTGCAACGACAGAATTCCTACCGCATCAAAGGTTTCATATTCTGCACAATCGGCGCCACTGATTTCGCTGTGAAAACCGGAAACGCGTCACGGGCTTAGTTGTATTGAAAAGCGTAAAGAGTTCCACCAAACCTATGGTAGTTGTTTTGTTCCAAATATTTGTCGCCAGCCTGTGCGCCGCCGCCAATGGCAAAACTATACTCTACTCCTGATGTCCGGATTGATTTGTCCTCCCCTTCAACATCTTTCAGGTGAAGGCGCTTTCCATCTACATAGATCTCAACTTCCGACAAAAGCCCGTCAGTCCGGTGCACCAATTCCAACGCGTATTTTTGGGCCTTGTTGAAACCTTCAGGGAACTCGGCGAAGACTGTTGTCCCGTCGGATGCTATTTCTAATCCATCGCTGAATGTCGCAATAGACACGCCCTTAAACTTGTCGTTCCATCCCTGGTATTTCAAATCTGATAGCAACAATTCACCTTGCTCCGTTCCAGGAGAAAACTCGATGTCTATCGTTGTGTTGAAGCTGTTTTGGAACGCGCCAAATACTTCCGAGAAGACCACGCCTTTCGCATCTGCAAGCAGAAGGCCTTGGCCAAATTCCGTGTCAGAGACTGAGCAATCTTCACAGTTTGAAGAGTGGAAGGGGCGAAATTCTCCTCTGTTTTCAAACGTAAGCGCTTTGTCGGTCTGTTGCGCATCTTCTGCACGCCAATCGACAATCAGTTTTGTTGCGTCGATTGGTCTTAGAATCCCTGTTCCGTAAGGCTCCCCACGTTCAGGAACCGTCAGCTCTCCGACGCTAGTGAATGTTTTGCTCTTTCGGTCGTAAGCTTCCATCTTGGCTTTGACTTCGCCGGGCAGAACATCCACGACCATCATCATTGAATTTGGACGGCCACCGCGAGACGATATCTGCACGATGCGGCTGTCAGGATCGGTTCTTACCGTATTCGCGTGCACTTCACCGTTAAAATACAAATCGACTTCGTACTCTTGTAGCAGCTTCCACAATGCGCTGTCAGGCCCGTCTTCATAGGCCATATTGCTTGATCTGTTGACGCGTACCGGCTGTAAAACCGGTAGATGACCTTGGACAAATATGTATTCGATAGACGGGTTTTCCCGTGCTGCAATCAGAACGGTTTCAAGCCAATCTTGTTGTTCCTGTGAAATAGTGCCCGCGACACTCCCATGGGGGCCGATGTCGGTTTTAGGCGACGCTTGATAAAATTCATCAAGTGTAATGAAGACCGCATTCTTGTGCCTTACCGCGTAATTTGTTTGATTGAAGGACGAAAAGTCACCTTTGGCCTCTGAATAATTTTTTGCAGCGACCGTCACGAAATGCCGCGCAAACGCGGTCTTGAAATATTCAACAGCGTAGGCCTTTCTTGATTTTGCTGACCAATCATTGTCGCCGACCTCATGGTCGCCTAGCGCAACCAAAATATCAGGATATCCCCCCTCACGGAACGCAGTGACGATGTTCCCAAAAACCACGTCAGAAAACTCGTCGATAGCGCCGTGCAAGGTGCCCCAATAGGCGGGGTACCCCATTTTCCCAATGAAATCCCGTTTAGCCCAGGTTCTTCCGTTCATCATGTCTCCAGGCATTAGAACGAAATCGCCGCCAAATACGTCATGAATCTCAGAGTAAAGTTTGATTTGGTTTTCCTGAAGCCGTTCGATCCCCTTGGTGTCCGTCCGGACACCTTTTTTATGCAAGTAAGCTTCTGAATTATGAATATCGGCCATCACAATAAATCGCCAAGGTTCGACTTCTTTTTGTTCCGTCGATGCAGTGTCGTTTGCAGCCAGGAAACCGTCAGTTTGGGCCCGGGAAGCTGTGGGAACAAGACAGCCAGATATTGAAATAACGGCGACTAGGATTGGGACGCATTTTCGAAAAATTGTCATTTCGATTAACCTAAATTCAAATAAAATTCTCTAACCGGGTAGAGGATGAAATGTCAAAAGTATAGTCGATTTGAGCGCGGATGATGTGACGTTGCGGTGTGAAAGTGTGAGTGTAATTCGGTTCGATTTCGCGTGTGTTCCAGAAAACTCCGTCGCGATGGATGGTCTGACATTTCATTTGGCAATCGACCTGAAACTGTGATCAACTCAAGGCGCAGAACTTCAGCTGGGGCGTGCTATGACGGGGGCGGACACAAACACTGATGGCAAGGGCGACGTGGCCCAGCTGCGCCGGTCAGAGTTCTTTTGCGATTTGGGGATGTTGTCAGAGCCGGGCGATTTGGGGCTGCATGATGAAACCTTTTTGGCAGCTGTGCAAACGGCAAGCCTGACGCGGGGCTCAACCGCGGCGCTGCCGCCATTGCACGACGCCCTTGAAACCTTCAGCGACCCAAAGACATTTGTGGGCAAAAGCCTTGCGCTGCGTCAGCTTATTCTGGATCCCGGAATAAGCGCCGCCGACCGCAAAGCCCGTCTGATCTCTGCCGCTGCGGGGGCAATGTTTGCTGCAACAATGGGCTATACGCCGATCATTCGGTCGCAAGACGTGGCCGACACCGGGATTGATGAGCGCGGCGAGCGGGCCATGCAGGAAAACGAAGCGGAATACGCCCGGTTTTGTTCGCAAATACTGTGTATTATCAAACCCATGGCTGATTCCGCGATCACGCAAGGCAAAGTGGACGATTTTACGATTGATGCAGTCGTAAGGGCGATCGAAAGTACAGTTCATTCCATGCCCGTCCAGAATTTGGGGCTGGCCTGACTACGTATCCATCTGGCCTGAAATTGGCGGCTGACAACAGGGCCTTGGCCCATAAAAAACAAATGCGAAAGCCCCCGGCAGGCTCGTTGATCGGCATCGGCTCAACCGGCGATCAGCATGTACCAACTTATGATGAGGGCGGCCGGAAACAAGAACCGCGAGACTTTGTCGATTTTAACGGCCAGTTCCTCTTGTTTTTTCAGCACCAAAAGGCCCGTTACCAAGGCCTCTACAATGGTTAAAAAGACAAGCCCGATTGAGACCGCCAAAATCTTATCCATGATGGTCAGATATCCAAGCCGCGGAAGGCTGGAGGACACAGACAGGTTAAAGGCAATGACGGTCAGCATCGCTGTCGCCCCAAGGCCGATCTGGAACTCAAACCGACTGGGAGGGATCCAAAATATGATCCAGGACATGGCCACCACAAACCCCAACAACAGCAACACTCGATAGACGTAGTAATCCTGATCGCGCTTTGCATCGATCGTTAAGGCAAGCACGCTGACGTCCTGGTCGATTTGCTTTAAGAAAAATTCCTCAGAGGCAAGGTTTACGCCCTCAACCGCCCAGCCTTCGATGTTTAAGCGATTGGAGATCCACGTGTTTTCGTTGTCCGCAATCAATTGCAACTGATCAGAGTTCAAAGAGATTGGGCCAATTTCGATAAGAAATTTCTGAGTGTCGAACGGGAAATCCCGCAGATTATGATAACTTGAAATCTGCCCCGTGTATCTTTGCGCATAAGAGACTTTGCCATCGGCACCGACGAGCACCTGATTGCGGGCTTGCGTGCGCTTTTCGCGAAGGTTCGAGGAATTATACAGCAACAAGGGCGGAAACCAGACCTGTGACACGTTAAAGCGGCAACCTTCCAAACCGGTCAATCTGGGGTCTGTCCAGCTGAAATTGCCAATCAAATCCAGATCCAACTGTTGATTGACGTCATCCACGCCCAAAAGATCTGCCACAATGAAAGAGGCCGTCACCTGCGTCGGGCCGCCATTTGCACCGGGCCGTTCGCCCGTTTGCAGGACCGGCAATGTGCAGGCCATGGCCGCCTGGGCGCCGACCAAAACAAACAGTGCAAACACTGCAAGAGCCCGTGTCATTCTTTCAAACATAGCCCCTCCGACGACCTGCGTATCTTTCAACAAAGCACGGAAACTGAAATCCGGCAACCGGCAATAGTCACCGCACGGATCCGGGCGAGGACGCAGTTTCATGTTGACTTTGGCCCTGCAGCGCGGTCGGGTCTTCTGGTTTTTGGAATCACAATAGTTACAATCGTCGGATGTTTTTCACCAAAGACTGCACCGATTGCCCGAAGGGGGAATGCGCAGTTTCAGGGCCGATGATTTTGCCGCCATGGGGGGAAATATGCGCTACTTGAAATACTCAGATGCTGTTGAGGATCTTTGCAAAGAAGTGACACAGCTCAAACAGCCGGCAGGTCGCCTGATGGTGGCCCTTAGCGGCGCGCCGGCGTCTGGGAAAACAACCTTGTCCCAGCAGGTCGCTGACGGCCTTGTCGCAGCTGGGCTGCCGGCCGTTTCTGTGCCCATGGACGGGTTTCACATGGATGACCGGGTGTTGATCGAACGGGGGCGGCGGGCCGAAAAAGGTGCGCCGGATACCTATGATACTTTTGGGTTCCTGCACGCCATGCAGCGCCTGAAGTCGGGCGAGCAAGTCGTCATGCCGACCTTTGACCGCGACCGTGAAATCGCGATCGCTGGCGCGATCGTGGTAGAGCCTGAAACCAAAATTGTTGTGGCCGAAGGGAATTACCTTTGTTTTGATCAATCCCCCTGGGATCAGTTGATGCCCCTTTGGGATTTGTCTGTCTATCTCGATATCTCGCGTGAAACGATACGCGAACGGTTGGTGCAACGCTGGCTAGAGCAGGACTTTACCCAAGAGGACGCGGAGCATCGTGCAGATGTCTACGATCTGCCGAACGCAGATTTGATTTCAAAGCTTCGCAAAGAAACCGACTTGGTTCTGCAAGAAAAGAGCAGTTGAACCTTTCGGTCCGGATCGAACATTGTAATATATCAGTTGTCGAATCCCGATAGCTTCGTTTTCCCAAAGGAATTGCCCTGTGACAGATTTTCTTGAACCAGCGGATATGCAAGGCACGTTCCTTGGGCGTGTCTGGAACCCTTCGGTCGCCGGGCCATCGGTTGTGACATTGCGTGCAGGCCGGGTCATCGACATCACGTCGAAAACCGCGCCGCTGGCCCGTGACATCTGTGAAATGGACGATCCGGCGGGCTATGTCAAAACGGTCGACGGGCAAGACCTGGGGGCCTTGGCCGATATCGTGGGCAACGCCCCAAACCCTGATGTTCTGCACTTTTTGTCCCCTTGCGATTTGCAATCGGTCAAAGCTTGTGGCGTCACGTTTGCGCAGTCGATGGTGGAACGCGTCATCGAAGAACAGGCGGCAGGGGACCCACAAAAAGCAACAGAAATCCGTGCGCGCGTTGGCGACATCATTGGCGGCAGCCTGCGCAATCTGGAAGCAGGATCGCCCGAGGCGCAAGAGGTGAAAACGGCCCTGCAGGCTGAAGGCCTGTGGTCGCAATATCTCGAAGTTGGGATCGGCCCGGATGCAGAGGTCTTTTCCAAAGCGCAGATATTGTCCTCTGTCGGCTTTGGGGCCGATATCGGACTGCACCCGATTTCCAACTGGAACAACCCGGAACCGGAAATCGTGCTGGCGGTGTCCTCTCAGGGGGAAATCGTCGGGGCGACTTTGGGCAATGACGTGAATTTGCGCGACGTCGAAGGACGCTCTGCGCTGCTTTTGTCAAAAGCCAAGGACAACAACGCCTCATGTTCGATTGGTCCTATGATCCGGCTGTTTGACGACAGTTTTTCGCTGGATGATGTTCGAAATGCGGAACTGACCCTGACCGTGACGGGCCCCGAGGGGTACGTCCTGAATGGCCATTCGTCGATGAAAGAGATCAGCCGCGACCCTAAGGATCTTGTCGACCAAACGGTTGGCCGTCACCATCAATATCCCGACGGGATTGTGCTGTTTCTTGGCACGCTCTTCGCACCGACCGAAGACCGCGATGTGCCCGGCGAAGGATTTACACATAAGATTGGGGATGTCGTAGAGATTTCCTCTCCCGGTTTGGGAACATTGCGCAATACGGTGCGGTTGTCCACGGAATGCCCGGAATGGGATTTCGCAACCAGCCATCTGATGCGCAATCTCGCGAAACGGAACCTTATCTAAACACCATATTTAATTGACCAAAACTTAGGGAGGCTTGGCAATGGCCACGACCAAATGGGGTATCATCGGACCCGGCGCAATTGCGCATAACTTTGCGGATGGGCTGGGCGAAAGCAGCTCTGGCGAATTAATCGCAATCGCCAGCCGCAGCGCGGACAGACGCAAGTCTTTTGGCGATGACTACGGCATCACAGCGGACAAGCGCTATGATGACTATGAAAAGATCGTCCAAGACGATGAAATCGACGCGATTTACATTGCAACGCCACATCCATGGCACGCCGAATTGTCGATCATGGCGATGCGGGCTGGCAAGGCTGTTCTGTGCGAAAAGCCAGCCGGGATGTCCGCGGCACAGGTGATTGCAATCACCGAAGTAGCGGCGCAGGAAGACGTGTTCTTCATGGAAGCCTACATGTATCGCTGTCACCCCCAAATCGCGCGGACGATAGAGATCATCAAGAGCGGTGAAATCGGTGAAGTTGTTCATATTAAAACACAATTCGGGTTCAATGCGCCGTTCAATGCATCCTCACGCCTGTATGATTTCGACCTTGGCGGGGGCGGAATTCTTGATGTGGGGGGGTACCCGGTTTCACTGGCGCGTCTGTTCGCCGGGGTTGCAGTGGGTGCGGATTTCGCAAACCCGACAGAGGTAAAAGGCAGCGGACTTTTGGCGGAAACCGGTGTCGACAAAGCGGCGTTTGGGCTTTTGACCTTCGACAGCGGGATCATCGCGGAAATCGCTGTCGCAGTGGACCGCAATCTTGACAACAGCGCCGTGATCCAAGGCACCAAGGGGCAGATCAAGATCAATGATCCTTGGGTGCCGGGCCGCAATGCGGGGCCGTCAGATGCGACGCTGGAGGTCACTGTCGATGGCAAGACCCGCGTGGAAGAGCTGAAGCACAAGGAACATCTGTTTGCGTTTGAGGCGGAACTGGTCAGCGCCTCTATCGCGGCTGGTTTGAAACAAGCGCCGCACCCCGCGGTCAGCCATGCCGACAGCATCGGCAACAATCAGGCGTTGGACGCCTGGCGCGCAGAGCTGGGCTATGTCGTCGTCAGCGAAATGCCAAAGACCAACCGCATCTTGCCTGGCGTTCTGCCCAAAGGCCTGGGAGAGATGCCCAAGCTCAAGCTTGATGGTGTTGATCACCCAATGTCGCAGCTGGTGATGGGCTGTGACAACCGTGACAATATCGGTGACGGCGCAATTGTTTGGGATGCCTGGATAGAGGCGGGCGGCAACGCTTTTGACACCGGTTTTGTCTATGGCGGCGGCCGTCATGAAAAAGTGCTTGGCGAATGGATCGCTTCTCGGGGTGTTGCCAAGGATGTCGTGGTCATCGGCAAGGGGGCCCACAGCCCGTATTGCACGCCGCGTGCGATTGAAACGCAACTGGACATGACGCTTGAACGTCTGGGGCTCGATTCTGTGCCGATCTACATCATGCACCGCGACAACCCCGACGTGCCCGTCGGCGAATTCGTGGATGCGTTGAATGCGCTGCATGATGCTGGAAAGATTGGCATATTTGGCGGGTCCAACTGGTCCACGGACCGGCTTTCGCAGGCGAATGCTTTCGCCGAGGCAAACCGGTTTAAACCGATGCGGATCCTGAACAACAACCTGTCGCTGGCAGTTATGGAAAAACCGATCTGGGATGGATGTGTGACGTCAAACTCTCCTGAAACCCTGAATTTCCTGCGGGACACCAACACGATCCACATGTCCTGGTCGTCACAGGCGCGCGGCTATTTCTTGCCAGAGAGCCTGCGGGACCGTCTGCCTGCAGATATCGGGCCAGAGGTGTGCTTTGGCAGCGCGGCCAATGCCGAGCGGCGCAAGCGTGCCGAGACACTGGCCGCAGAGCGCGGCGTTTCTGCGCATAACGTGGCCACGGCCTGGGTGATCGGACAGGCCTTTCCGTCCTTCGCCCTGATTGGCCCGCGCAGCCCAGGAGAGCTGGTTTCGACCATGCCGGGCTTGTCGCTGAATCTGACAGCGGCGGAAATTGCCTGGCTTAATCTGGAAAGCGAAAGCCGCTAAGCCTTAGGGTCCGTGTCGACCCAGATCGTCACGGGCCCATCATTGACCAAAGCCACGGCCATATCGGCGCCGAATTCACCGGTTTGCACGGGGATGTTTTGCGCCGCCATGTGCGTGCAAAACTTTTCGTACAAGGCCTTTCCCTGATCGGGTGGGGCGGCAGATGAAAAGCCGGGCCGGTTGCCGCGTGACGTATCAGCGGCGAGCGTGAACTGGCTGACAGCCAAAACGCTGCCAGCGCTGTCGAGAACCGATTTATTCATCCGTCCCTGTTCATCGGCAAAAATACGCAGCTTGGCGATTTTGGTGGCAAGGGCCGCGACTGTTTCCTCTGTGTCTTGGGGCATCGCGCAGACCAACACCAGTAAACCAGCGCCGATTTCCCCGATGACCTGGCCATCAATTGTGACGCTGGCGCTGGTGACACGCTGGATCAGGGCGCGCATCTAAAGCTCTTTGGCCCAGGGTGGATTTGCGCCGGCACGCGACACTGTCACCGCAGCGGCGCGCACGCCAAGATCAAGCGCCTGGTAGAGATTATCTTCGCTCAAGGTCGTGATGGCCGATTTGTTCAAAACGCCTTCTTGATAAAGAGCGGCCAGGACGCCAGCGTTAAAGGTATCACCCGCGCCGACCGTGTCTGCGACTTCAACCTTGTTGGAAGGTACAAAGACTTCATGCATGTCGGTAAAGGCGCGGGCACCTTCGGCGCCTTCAGTGATGCACACCAACCGGCTGCCCTTGGCCAGGATGCCACGGGCCAGATCCCCAATAGACCCATTGCCGCCCAGCCAGTGCAAATCCTCATCGGACAATTTCACGATGTCAGAAAGTGCCATCATCCGGGCGATGCGATCGCGATAGGCGGTCTCATCCGTTATGAAACTGGGGCGGATATTGGGGTCAATCATCGTGACGCGCATCGGGGCTTCGCGTGTCAGCAAGGCCTCATAGGCGCTGCCGCAAGGTTCTGCGACCAGACTGATCCCGCCAAAAAACATCGCAGGGATGTTGTCGGGAAGGCTGGGAAGATCTGCCGGTTCCAACATGCGTCCAGCGGTGTTTTCATCATAGAACGCATAGGTGGCCTGTCCGTCCACCAGTTTGACAAAGGCCAGCGTCGTGGGGCGATCGGACGTCACCGCGTGATCCGTGCTGACATTGCTGTCGGCCAAGGACTTGGTCAGCATCTCTCCAAACAGATCGGTTGAAATCCCGGACAAAAAGCCCGCCGGAACGCCAAGCCGCCCAAGGGCAATGGCCGTGTTAAACACAGACCCGCCGGGATAAGGCGCAAAGGCGTCTTCATCCGCATCAGTGGTGCGGGGCAACATGTCGATCAAAGATTCACCGCAGCTTAGGATCATCCGTCAGGCTCCTTATGATTTTAGGATCACTTAACGGTCCCGTCCCCGTCGCGCAAGCTGGCCGCTTTATTGGTTGTTTGCATAGACAAAGCCCAGGATCGCAGCGGCAATCAGGGCCAAGAGCACGGCAAAGAAAATCTTGGTCGCAGAATAGGGGCGTTCGCCTTGCACCCGTCCGGTTCGCCCGTTCACCACAAAGCGATAAGTCTTGCCGCGGTACTTATAGGCGGCCAGCCACACGGGCAGTAAAATATGTTTGAACGTGACGTCGGAGACTTGCGTCTGGATGCCATGGATGCGCTGCCGATCACCGCCAATGTCAAATTTGACATCCCGCTCTATGATCCGATCCATCTTGACACGGGCCTCTTGAAAGCCTTCGTCGAGCTTGACGGTGTAGCCTTCGGCCCGGAAACCGGCCAGATATTCAGGTTGATAGGGTTCCAGTTCCGACAGGTCCCAAGGTTCCAGCCCGTCAGTATAGGCCTTGGGCAGGGATTTTGAGGCCAGCACCAAAACGTCGTCGAACCATCTGGACACCTTGCCTGACTTTGACCGCCAGCGAACCTTTTGCACCTGCTGCTGCACCATTTTCCCGTCGCGCTGCACGGTGCGGGTTTCGTAATACACCGTGCCCCGTTCGCCGCGATACGCGCTTTTGGTGTCGGCATCAAATGTCCAGTAGGGGACATAGATTCCCTGTAGGCGGCGGCCCTTGCGGGCGTAGTCCTTGACCCCGTTTGGGGCGAACCACAATCGGCCCAGCCAGTCTGTCATCGCACGCCGCGCCTGTTTTTCGTCCAGACCAAAGGGCAGCAAACCGCGGGGTTTGATATGCCGATGCATCCCTGTATCCGTCACAAAAGGCGTGGCGCAGAACGGGCATTCTGCGGCATGCGTGTCGGATTCAACCTCGACCTGAGCGCCGCAATTCTGACATTGCTGCACCCGGGTTTCCTGCATCTCCATATCTGGAAGGGACTTTGACAGGGCGTCGCGGAAATCAAGCTCGCGAATGGATGCGTGGCGGAACCCTGCAGTTTCACCTTCGATCTGATGCTCTGCGCCGCAATGGTCGCAGACCAACAGGTCCTGGCCCGGTGCAAACCTTAAATCCGCACCACAGGTCTGACAGGGAAACCTGTGGGCCTGGACAACGTCTATATCAGGCGACTGATCCATAGTTCATTCAACATCCAAAAGAAGGGAAACGCGCCGTGGGATTACCCCGCTGGCGGCGGAGGGGGGGGCATCACCGTAAAGAGCTGTGCCAGTTCCGTCACATCTTCGGCGCGCATCCATCCGTCCTGTCCCGGGGTCCAGACATAGGTGTCCCGGGTGAATTTCCCATCTGCGGCCATACGCCCAAGGGTTGCCTTGGAGATCGGCCCTTCGGTCGCGCCATTGGTCGAGATATGCCAAACCCGCTCTACCGCGGGGGGCGGGGGCGGTTGAACCGCTTGCGGCGCGGGGGCAGGGGCGCTGCCCCAAGGGCCCACGCGTCCCATTTGCCCGCCCATGGCCATGCCCAGCCCGGCGCCAATTCCTGCCCCCATGCCAGCGCCTGCGCCGCCAGTGTTTTTCGCCGCTGTGGTCATCGCTTCGGCGGCGGAATATTGGGTGAACCGGCCCAGATCGCCGACAACGCCCATTGATGTCCGCTTATCCATGGCTTCTTCGACAGCTTCGGGAAGTGAGATATTTTCGATGTAAAGTTCTGGAATAACCAACCCGTATTCTTCAACGACCTTAGAGATTTCGGCCACGACCAATTTGCTAAGATCAGCCGTGTTGGCCGCCATATCCATAACCGGAATGCCGCAAGATGAGATGACGCGGGAAAATTCCTGCACGATGATATTGCGGATTTGGAAACTGATCTCATCCATGGTGAATTCGCCATCGGTCCCGACGATCTCTGTCAGGAACTTGGCCGCATCGCCGACCTTGACAGAATAGGTGCCATAGGCGCGCAGCCGCACAGGGCCAAATTCGGGATCGCGACAGATGATCGGGTTTTTGGTGCCCCATTTCAGATCGTTGAACCGTGTCGTGTTCACGTAGTAGATTTCGGATTTGAACGGGGATTTAAACCCATGATCCCAATGGTTTAGCGTTGTCAGGATCGGCATGTTGTTGGTTTCAAGCATGTAAAGACCCGGCGTAAACACATCCGCCAATTGGCCCTCATGAATGAATACGGCGGCCTGACCTTCGCGCACGGTTAGCTTTGCGCCGTATTTGATTGCGTGGCCTTCACGCTCTACCCGCCACACCATCGTGTCGCGCGTGTCATCGGTCCATTCGATAACATCGATGAATTCACCGGTTAGAAAATCCAGAATTCCCATTACTCTTTATCCTTTTAACTGTCGCTGCCCAGCATTTCGGCAACGATGACTTCTGCTTGTTCTCGGGCTTGCTCTGCGTTCATCCCGGGGCGTATGCGTGGATCATACAAGATGCGAAGTAACATTTCGTCATGCGTTGTCAGCAAGGCGAATTCTTCGTCATCGTTGAAGATCGATGGCCGCGCAGAGGGGCTGTCATTAGGAAGCCCCATCCCTTGTGCCAATTCCTCGTGAATACAGGATTGCCGCAAAAGATCCGGGTGTTCGCCCGGAATGACAGCAATGGCACGGGCGTATTCCGCAGAGTTTTCAAATGGTGTGGTCACAACTACGCAATAGGTCGATCGATCCATGTTCACAATTGCCGATACAGAGGCTTTGTTGATCCCCGGGATGATCTGTTCGATCTGGGGGCCTAGGGCCTCTCGTTCATCCTTATTCGCCACAAAGACATAGAAATTGGCATCGCCCGTGGTTTGCTTGATAGATTGGCCAGTTAACCGCGACAGCCGGCTCGCATATGTCGTGATACGGGTGCGATCAAGCTGTTGTTGGGGCAGGGGAACTGTCTGACCGAATTCAATTTTCATCCGAACAGGCTTTTCCCAACGATGAACGGTGCTGGGTGTTTTTTGCGCAATCGTACGACCGCTTGCTGTGGCGTATTCCTCGAACAATGCGATTTCGATGAAGTTGTTGACCAGATCACGCGAAGAATAGGGCGCATCCGGCCCGCCGCCATCGGTGCGCAACAACCCTTGGGCCAGCAGCCCGTTTTGAACGCTAAGGTAATATTCGGACAAGGCCCGACTGGCATCTGATGGTTCTTGCGGCTCTGTCTGCGTGTTAGAGCTGTTCGGCGTGCCCGTGCTTGTCGTGGACATGTAGAACGGGTCGCACGCCGCGACGGCAAACAGGCATAATGCTATTGCCGCCGGTCGCCAGAAATGGGTCAGTTGCCGCGTCACCAAGTTCAGCTTTCTGAAACCGAACTGCCAATATTGTGGCCAGACGCCGTGTCACGGGCCGAAGCCGAGGCAAGCGTGTCACGCAGTTCATGTTCCATTTTCTGCAAATCCTCTTCGGCAGCAGCGCGTTTGCGTTTGCCCTCATCTGCAATCTCTAGGCTTTCTTCGATCGTTGCAATCAATTCCGCATTGGCGATCTTGATCGATTCAATGTCAAAGACGCCGCGTTCCATTTCTTCGCGCACGGTTTTATTCGCCGTCCGCAAGTTTTTGGCGTTAGAGGTCAACAGCTCATTCGTAAGATCGCTGGCCTCTTTGACGGCATTTGCCGCTTCGGATGACCGTTGAATGGTCACGGCCTGGGCCAATTGCGTTTCCCAAAGGGGAACGGTGTTAACCAAGGTTGAGTTGATCTTGGTCACCAGGGATTTATCGTTTTCCTGAACCAACCGGATCGACGGCAGGGATTGCATGGTCACCTGACGCGTCAGTTTCAGGTCATGCACTCGGCGTTCCAGATCGTCGCGGGCGGCGCGCAGATCGCGCAATTCCTGCGCGACAATCACGCCTTGGTCTTCAGAGGCGCCATCGACGGCAGCTTGTTTTTCGGGGATGGTCGTCTCATCCAAAACCCGCAGCTTTTCTTCACCAGCAGAGATATAAAGCGCCAGTTCGTCGTAGAATTCCAAAGTTTTCGCGTAAAGCACATCCAGGGATTTGATGTCTTTGAGCAAGGTGTGTTCATGGGTCAAAAGGTTGTCGGTGACTTTGTCCAATTGGTCCTGAACATTTTCAAATTTCGCCACGAATTTCGCAAATGGCGCGGCGCGACCCAAGATCTTTTCCCACCAGCTGCGTTTGCGCCGCACGTCCAGTTCGCTGATCGAAAACCCACGGATCGTCGATACGATCTCACGCAAGGAATCGCCCGCAGGGCCGACATCTTTGTTGCGCACGTCGTTCAACATGGCTTGGCTGATTTCCTGCAGCTCGGCCTGTGCGGCAGATCCAAACCGGATGATCGACCCGGTGTTTCCCATGTCGATTTCGTCCATGCGCTTTTTGATTTGCGCTGCGACGGGTTTGGGCGCTTCGGCAAATGGCACCAGTTCGGTCGACGGTTCGGGCAACACGACGGCCGTCACATCTTCGATGGCTTTTAGATCACTCGCAGCTTTTTCTCTTGTCGGTGTCGTCATGGTCCACTCTTCCTTTGTCAGTCTACACGTGTAGCGATGCCTTCGCGTTCAAGGCGCTCGCGCAGGACGTCGATTTCAATGTTAAGGTCTGTCTTATTGTCTTCCAGCAAAGCGGCGGTGCGGGCGGAAAAGTTTTTTTCCAGGTCATCCAACAGGGCTAGATAGTCTTTGCGGGCCGCTTCATCCCGCGTTCGCGCATAGATGTCGACGAATTTAACCGTCGCGTCACGCGCGCCTTGCAAATAAACGCCAAGGTAACGACGGGCAGCGGTCAGATCGCGCGGGTCCTGTTCCACGGTTCGGAACATGTCACGCGCGGTAGCCTGAAACTGCTCAACACGCCGTTCCAAACTTGGGTTGCTGACGCGTGAAATTGCATCGCTCATCGCGGCAAGATGCTTTTCTGCGGTTCCAACAGCCCGGGCAACCCGGTCCTGCTGATGCATATTGATGCCTTCCATGCCCTTGCTGCGCAGCGGGTCAGGGCCAAAGGCGAAACCGTGCAAGACAGTGCCAAGAACCCCAAAAATCAAAGGGTTGGTCAGCGTATCATTCGAGGCATAGCTGGCCAAAAACAGCCCCGCGCCGGTCAGAGCCGACCCGATGATCTTTCTGGGCAAAGCAGGGCGGCGGGCGATTTTGCGGGCGTCATACGCCTCTTGCGCCAGGATGCCTTCGCGAGTCATCCAAGCGGCCAATAGCAAAATCCCAAAACCCACCAGATTAAGCGCAAGCCCGGTCGGATCCTGTGTAAAAGCACGTATCGCTAAGGGAAGCGGGGCCAGGAACAGCAAATTGACGCGCCCGCCCGCCCGCGATCGTCGCTTGTCCTGCCACATGTTTCTGGGGCGCGCGTCGGTGTCTGTCTGGTCTGTGTCGGGGCTGTATTTGCCGCCATACCGCTGCGCCATCACGCGCCACCCGTAATGGCGACGTAAAGGATCAAAGCCACCAACATAAAAAATGACAGCTTCTGTAAGCCTGTTTCAGACACTGCAACCCCCGAGTGTTTCCATACCAGCACCAATCAACATATAGGCCAAGGACCCTGTTGTTACCAGTGCCTTACATCTGGGGGTGCGCAGATAGCGCCCTGATTTAGCGCCGGCGTCGGACGGGCTTGCGTTTTGGTTTTGCTGCTGCGGTTTCGGGCTGTTCAAGCCCCAACTGGTCGCGCACCACGCGTTGTTTGACCTCTTCCACCTCGCCGGATTTCAGATCTCGCAACTGAAACGGACCATAGCTGACGCGAATCAAGCGGTTCACAGTGAGGTTCACAAACTCCATCGCGCGGCGAATTTCGCGGTTTCGACCTTCGCGGATTGCAACGGTCAGCCAGGCGTTGGCCCCTTGTTGACGATCAATTGAAACCATCATGGGCTGAAACCGTTCCCCGTCGATCTCTATGCCTTTGCGCAGCGGCGCCAGGGTTTCATCAGACGGATAGCCATTCACACGGACCCGATATTTGCGGACCCACCCGGTAGAGGGCAGTTCCAGCTTGCGTTTGATGTCGCCGTCATTGGTCAACAGCAACAACCCTTCTGAATTGATATCCAATCGCCCGACGGACATGACGCGCGGCATGGTTTCCGGCAGTGCGGCAAAAACGGTGTTGCGCCCTTTTTCGTCCCGCTCTGTCGTGACCAAGCCCGTTGGTTTGTTGTAAATCCAGATACGCGGGGCGTCTGGTTCTTTGATCGGTTTGCCATCCACTGTGATTTTGTCCGACGGCTGCACGTTCAGGGCAGGGCTGTCGATCTTGTTGCCGTTGACCGCGACGCGACCGGCTTCGATCATGCGTTCGGATTCGCGGCGCGATGCTACACCGGCGCGTGCGAGGACTTTGGCGATGCGATCGCCTTTTGGAGCTGTCTCTGTCATGCCCCCCGCTTACAGGTACAACGGAAAAAGGGAAAGCCACTTGGCAAGTCCGGCGCAGACGGGCCATATGCGCATATGACTTTTACCAGCCATATGCAGGCCGCCCTTGATCAGGCGCGTGCTGCCGCTGATCGCGGTGAAGTGCCTGTGGGCGCTGTTATCGTGTCCCCCGAGGGCGCGATCGTGGCGCAAGCGGGCAACCGGACCCGCGAATTGAAGGATCCCACAGGGCATGCCGAAATTCTGGCGATCCGCGCGGCCTGTCAGGCGCTTGGGTCGGAACGTCTTGTTGGGCACGATCTGTATGTGACGCTGGAACCATGCCCGATGTGTGCTTCGGCCATTTCGCAAGCGCGGATTGCGCGGCTGTATTTTGGGGCAGGGGACCCGAAATCTGGTGGGGTCTTGCAAGGGCCACGGGTGTTTGCACACCCACAGGCCCATCACCAGCCAGAGGTCTATGACGGCATCGCATCAGACCAGGCAGAGGCGTTGCTGAAGTCCTTTTTCGCGGCCCGACGGGGCTGATCAAAGCGGCATCGGCGCGAAACAGCCCCGAAATACCGCCGAATAACGGATCTGTCAGTTGAAAATCCCCCCGCTGCGCTTGCAGGCTGGGCGGGTGGGCGCTAAACGCAAACGCAGCAAATGCACGGAGCTTACATCCCATGTCGATTGACACCGAAACGGCCGCCCATGTGGCCAAACTTGCCCGCATCAAGGTAGAGCAAGAAGACCTGCCCGAATTGGCGGCAGCGTTCAACACCATCATTGGTTTTGTGGAACAGTTGAATGAGGTGGATGTTGAAGGGGTCGAACCGATGACCTCTGTCACACCTATGCGTCTGAAACGTCGCAAAGACGAAGTGACAGATGGCAATATGCAGGACAAAATTCTGGCAAATGCCCCGGATGCCCGCGAAGGCTTTTTTGCCGTGCCAAAGGTGGTTGAATAATGAGTGAGCTGAACACACTGACAATCGCCGAGGCGCGTGACCGTCTGGCAAAAGGCGACGTGACATCTGTTGATCTGACCACTGCCTGTCTTGATGCGATCGAAAATGCTGGCGTGCTGAATGCTTTTGTGCACAAGACGCCAGAGATTGCGATGGAGCTTGCCAAAGCTGCGGACACACGTATCGCAGCTGGGGACGCCCCGGCCATGTGCGGTATCCCGATTGGGATCAAAGACCTGTTTTGCACCGAAGGTGTGCCAAGCCAGGCCGGGTCCAAAATTCTTGAAGGGTTCTTACCGCAATATGAATCGACCGTCAGCCAAAACCTGAAAAACTCTGGGGCGGTGATGTTGGGCAAGTTGAACATGGATGAATTCGCCATGGGCAGCTCTAACGAAACTTCGATTTACGGGAACGTCGTGAACCCGTGGCGCCGCAACGGATCAGACGCGGCTTTGACGCCGGGCGGATCCTCTGGCGGATCGGCCAGCGCTGTGGCTGCTGACCTTTGCCTTGCGGCGACGGGGACGGACACGGGCGGATCCATTCGTCAACCGGCTGCGCTTACCGGAACTGTTGGGATCAAGCCGACTTATGGTCGGTGTTCCAGATGGGGTATCATCGCCTTTGCATCTTCTTTGGATCAGGCCGGGCCGATGACCAAAACCGTCCGCGACGCTGCGATCATGCTGGAAGCCATGTGCAGCCACGACCCCAAGGACTCGACAAGCGCCGATTTGGCTGTTCCCAATTTTGAGGCGATGCTGACAGGTGACATCAAGGGCAAAAAGATCGGGATTCCAAAGGAATACCGCATGGATGGCATGCCCGACGAAATCGAAAAGCTTTGGGCCGATGGCACTGCAATGATGCGCGATGCTGGCGCAGAGATCATCGATATTTCGCTGCCGCATACGAAATATGCCTTGCCCGCTTACTACGTGATTGCCCCTGCCGAAGCTTCTTCGAACCTGGCGCGCTACGATGGTGTTCGCTATGGCCAAAGAGCCAAAATAGGCGCAGGCGACGGCATTACCGAAATGTATGAAAAC
This sequence comes from Marinosulfonomonas sp., assembly GCA_051251595.1. GTDB lineage: Bacteria > Pseudomonadota > Alphaproteobacteria > Rhodobacterales > Rhodobacteraceae > NORP110. Next base: position 178,971 of record JBPOFA010000008.1, on the reverse strand, counting down.
ACCCGGGCCGAAGGTTTTGGTAAAGAAGTCCAGCGCCGTGTGATGGTGGGGACTTATGTTTTGTCCTCTGGCTTTTATGACGCCTATTACAACCGCGCCCGCCGCGTGCGCACGCTGATCAAGAAAGACTTTGAAAATGTCTTTGCCCAAGGCATCGACGCGATTTTGACACCGGCGACACCGTCAGCGGCCTTTGGGCTGGGTGAAATGACCGATGCGGATCCGGTTCAAATGTATTTGAACGACGTCTTTACCGTAACCGTTAACCTTGCAGGGCTACCGGGCATTTCCGTGCCCACTGGTTTGGACGCTCAAGGGCTGCCGCTTGGCCTGCAGCTGATCGGGCGCCCTTGGGAAGAAGGCGATCTGCTGAACACGGCCTACGCGCTGGAATCGGCAGCAGGCTTCGTTTCCAAACCTGGTAAATGGTGGTAGACACTCTCTGTTGCGCTGGAAAAGGGGACCTTTGATGCGGCATGTTTTGGTAGCAGTTTCACTTTTTGCTTTGGTCGCTTGCGAACCAACGATTCCCGATTCCGCAGCCGGTGTAGGGTTTGACAGTTACATTGACTTTGATGCGGAACGTGCGGCGCGCGAAGCGGCTTTGACCGGATCGGTCAATGACCCGTCCGGAAACGCTATTTCGCAGGAAAGCGTTTCGGGGGGATCTGACGTGCCAACGGGAACCGGAACGTCTGTCGTGCGCGACACGTCCGGCATTTCAGATGAGCAGGATTTTGAGGCCGTAACCGCGCGTGAAACGATTGAAAGCGATCGTGAACGTTTGGCCCAGCAAGCCGCCGCCTACGAAGTGATAGAACCGACAGCATTGCCATCGCGGCCCAAGAACTCTGGCCCGTCTATCGTTGAATTTGCCTTGTCCACGACCAACGCTGTGGGGCAATCTATCTACAAGCGATCCAGCTTTAATGGGACCAGCAAATTTGACCGGAATTGTTCCAAATATCCGTCGTCTGATTTGGCCCAGGAAGATTTCTTGAAATCAGGCGGTCCGCAAAAAGACAGCAAGGGTCTTGACCCGGACGGCGACGGCTTTGCCTGTTATTGGGATCCTGCTCCGTTCCGTCTGGCCGTTCGGAACTAGTGAAGGTCACGCAACACCCTTCTCCGAATTTTGGGGAACGGCGGGGCGGTGCGCGTCCGGATTTGATCGTTTTGCACTACACAGCCATGGCGAGCGCAAAGGCCGCCCTGGACAAGCTGTGTCACCCTGTTGACGAGGTTTCAGCCCATTACCTGATCGCGCGCGATGGCCAGGTGCTTCAACTGGTCGAGGAAAGCCAACGGGCCTGGCATGCGGGGGCTGGCAGCTGGGGCGCCTGTGATGACGTCAATTCTAGATCCATCGGGATTGAACTGGACAATAACGGGCGGTCGCCATTTTCGGCCCCTTTGATGGACGCCACCGAAACCCTGCTGCGCGGGATCATGGACCGTTGGTCCATCACAGCCGAACGGGTGATTGCCCATTCAGATCTTGCGCCACAGCGTAAATTTGATCCGGGTCCGCGGTTCGACTGGCGACGTCTTGCCCAGCAGGGTTTGGCGATTTGGCCTGATCCTGACGATGCCCTTACCCCCGATCCGGCAGAGTTTTCGCAGCTCGCGCATCAATTCGGATATCCCGAATGCGACACAGAGATCCTGTTGGCCGCGTTTCGGTCCCGGTTTCGGCCATGGGCGCAGGGGGCGCTGGATGCCGCAGATATGTCCGTGATCAGCCACCTGGCCAAGCGCTTCCCCGTTGACGCAGCACCGCTGACCGCCTAAGGGAGCGGACGCACGGATGGCTGGATGGCCGCGGGTGGCAACATCCGAGGAAAGTCCGGACTCCATAAGGCAATGGTGCCGGGTAACGCCCGGCGGGGGAAACCCTAGGGAAAGCGCCACAGAGAACAGACTACCGTCCTGCGGGGCGGAAAAGGTGAAAAGGTGCGGTAAGAGCGCACCGCGGGTCTGGCAACAGAACCGGCAAGGCAAGCCCCACCAGGAGCAATGCCAAATAGGGACCTTTTGGGGCGTCAGCCCCGGGGATGCTTTAGCCCCTAAGGTCCGGGTTGGCAGCTAAAGCGTGTCGGTAACGGCGCGCGTAGAAGAATGGTCATCCAGGGTGGTTCGCCACCTGGACAGAATCCGGCTTATAGGCCATCCGTGCGATTTCAAGCGGTCTTCCCGACGCCGGGGACGAAAAGATTGCCCCTTCGGCGCGATTTATCGCCAAGTAATCTATGATTTCTGGTTATTGATGTTGACTCGGGGGGCAGGGCGAGTAAAAGCCGGGGTTCAAGATTTCACGTGCGGATTTAACCGCCACGTTTAGGAGTTACGCAAATGGCGAAGCCAACAACAATTAAAATCCGTCTAAACTCGACGGCAGACACTGGCCATTTTTATGTGACCAAAAAGAATGCTCGTACGATGACTGAAAAAATGGTCGTGAAAAAGTACGACCCCGTTGCGCGCAAGCACGTTGAGTATAAGGAAGGCAAAATCAAGTAAGCCTTACCTGATTACAGCCTGACCAAGCCGCGCACACCACAGCGCGGCTTTTTCATTTTTGGACCGCTGCGCACCGCTCTCGGACCAAGGATGATACAATGACAACTCAAACAATTACCGTTCGCAAAACAACTGTCGCTGATCTTGGCGCTGTGGACGCGCTGTTTGCCAAGTCTTATCCAAAGCTGTTGGCGGCCGACTATGCGCCGTCGGTGCTTGTCACCGCGCTGCCGCTGTTGTCACGCGCTCAGCCGCAATTGTTGGCCTCTGGGTGCTACTACCTTGCCGAACGCGACGGCAAGGTTCTGGGGGCAGGTGGGTTTTCCTTTTACGGCCCAATGGGCGACTATTCTGACGGCACGGCCCATATCCGGCACGTGGTAACCGATGCTGCGTCTACGCGCCAAGGGATTGGCCGTTCGATCATGACGCGTGTGCTGAAGGATGCCGCGCGCCAGGGGGCACGGCGTTTCGACTGTATCAGCACGCTGACCGCCGTGCGGTTCTACGCCTCGCTCGGGTTCCGCGTGGCAGATGACGTGGTCATCAACCTGCGGCCCGGTATCAGCTTTCCTGCCGTTCAGATGCGCCGCTTTGCGGGGTAGCAGTTTTGCGTATCGGGGGCCGATGAAGCCATGAAGATCGTCATCATTATAGGACCGCATGCAGTCGGCAAAATGACTGTTGGGCAGGCGCTGGAAGCGACCACAGAATTGCAGCTGTTTCACAATCATCAGCCGATAGAGCTTGTGTTGCCGTATTTTAGTTATGGCTCTGAAATGGGCCGTGGTTTGGTACACAGGATTCGGCACGAACTGTTCGCGGCCTTCGCCAAAAGCGACCGGGCAGGGTATATACTGACCTTTGTTTGGGCCTTCGACCTGCCCGGCGAACGCGACTATATCGAGTCCGTCGAAAAGATCTTTGCGGATGAGGGAGCGGATGTGATGTTTGTGGAACTCGAGGCATCGCTCAACGAACGGATTTCCCGCAATCAGTCGGAGAACCGACTGCGGCACAAACCCTCAAAACGAAATATTGAATGGTCAAACGCGCATGTGATTTCGGAACACGAGCAACATCGGCTGAACTCATTGCCCGGCGAGATCGACCGCGAAGCCTATCTTCGGATTAACACGCAAGACCTCTCCGCAGCAGAGGTCGCATTGCGGATCCAAAGGGAATTTGCGTTGCCACCGCGTTGACGCGCGGTCGCAACTTTCACCCGTTTGTCTGAATTTGGCCAAATTTCAGTGTCATAGAGCGCTCAGACTTCCGCGCGCGGACAAAGATTGGAGAAGAAATGAAATATCTGATTTTGACAGTATTCATGGCAATGGCTGCTTGTGCGACCGTAGCTGAGAGAACCGACAGACATGAAGGCGCTGGTTTTACTTTCTGACGTAATCTGGTTGATCACATCCGTCGAGCGTCAGCTGACTTTGATATTTACGTCCCCCACTGCCCCGATTTTTGGGGAATGGTGTAGCTGACCTTCGCGAGGACAGCAGCGAAGGACCGCTTCGAGCCCAGAGCAGTCGTTGAAATTTGCACTATTGATTTCACAAGTTGATGAAAGGCATCTTTGGGGAAAGATGAAAAATTCGACTGAATATGAAAGCTGGGCTTACCTTAGGCTTATGTCCCAAGAGCCGCTGAGTGCAATTTGCAAACATATGGGCAGCTCAGGGGATGGACGTTCTTGGTCGGTCGGAGATCCCAGCCGCAATGGCAGACCGCAAAGGTATTCTCTCTGGACACTGGATAGCGGTTTGGAAAGGGTTGAGCCTTTAGACGCCCATATAAGGGCGCTTTGGAAGAGAATTGAAAGAATCCGTCCAGCTGTTTGTAGTCTACCTCCAGAGATAAATCGCGTTCTTCAATGTGTTGGCCATTTCAAGGATCACAATGATGCTTGCGCCGTCTCAAGTGGGCATTTTGCGACGGCTGCGTACTATCGTTTGGATTGGGATTTTGATTTCTATTTTGACGACGAATTTGGTCATGAAGAAGAAGGAAAGCCTTACTGGGCGTGGTAAGCGAACGATCGCTTCGTCCCGCAAACCTGACCTTGACGCTTTCTGCATGGCACGTTCGGTCCGTGTCAGAAATGTTTGACGTTTGGGTTGGTATTGCGTGACGCTGCGCATTGACGGGGTTTAGAAAGCCCGCCGCGTTGCTTCAAAGGCGCGCGTTGTTCCGCAAGGGCACAAAAAAAGGGCTGGCGCAGTGCCAGCCCTTTCTGTTTGTCTTTGACCTTTGATCAGTTCCGGTTGCCCAAGAACTGAAGCAGGAACATGAACAGGTTGATGAAATCGAGATACAGGTTCAAAGCACCCATAATTGCTGATTTCCCTAACCATTCGCTGTCCATTGAATGGGCATGCTGCAGGTAGGTCGTTTTGATTTTCTGCGTGTCATAGGCTGTAAGGCCCGCGAAGATCAGCACACCGATCACCGAAATCGCAAATTGAATTGCTGGTGATCCAAGGAAGATGTTCACGATTGACGCGACAAGCAGGCCAATCACACCCATGATCAGGAAGGATCCCCAGGCAGAGATGTCTTTCTTGGTCGTATAACCCCAGAGTGAGAGGCCAGCGAAGGAAATCGCCGTGACCAGGAAGGTCTGGGTGATCGAAACCCCGGTGAACGCCACAAAGATCCAGCTCAGGGACAGACCCATCAACGCTGCGAAAGCGTAAAAGAACAATTGCGCGCCAGCGGCGGACAAGCGATTGATCGCAGCGCCAAAGGCAAACACCATTGCCAATGGGGCAAACATGATGATCCAACCCAGAATATTCGGGCTAAGAGTGATTGGGTCACGGAAAATGGACAGCAATGCGTCATTGGTGCCAACAGCCCATGCGGCCAATGCTGTCACCAGCAAGCCTACAGACATTGTTCCGTATACTTTATTCATATGGGTCCGAAGACCCTCGTCGATCTGCGCGGAACGGGCGCCAGCGCCGACTTGTGCCGTTTGATAGCCAGCCATTAATGTGCCTCCTATTGATCCAAATTTAACGGCACAGGTAAAAATGCCGTCGCTGCACTATATATCGGCATCAACGGCATCTTTTTCAAGGAATTCTTGTATAAAAACCGCGATTTGCGGTTTTTGGGACTAAACGCGCCAGTTTGACGGAACATCCCACAATGGACGGCTCAGTTCTGCGTCGACTTCCGCCTGAGACAAGCCAAGGTCCATTAGGGCGGATTTGTCCAGTTTTGCAAGGGCATTGCGCTGGCGTCGCGCGGTCATCACGAGGCGCAATTGGGTCCATAGGGACTTGCCTGAACCGGTTGCCGGTGTTGCGGCTGAAGAAGTGCGAAATGTGTTGGTCGTCATGGTGCGTTCCTTTCCGGTATGTGATGAGTTGGACGCGTTAAATCAATTATGTTGATGTTATTGCGCCTTTATGATCAATTAGTAAAATGAATGTTTATTCGGTTCATCATCAAGGATTGTGATATGCCAAGAAATCTCGACCTGACTGCGCTGCGCTCTTTTGTTGCTGTTGCCGATTCCGGCGGGGTGACCCGCGCTGCGGGGCTGTTGAACCTGACGCAATCTGCGGTCTCTATGCAGCTTAAGCGGCTGGAAGAAGGGCTTGATCTGCAATTGCTTGACCGGTCCTCGCGTGCCGTCACCCTGACAGCCGCGGGCGAGCAGATGTTGGGATATGCGCGCAAAATGTTGGCGCTTAATGACGAGGTTTACGCAAGGCTGACCCACCAGGCGTTTGAAGGGGAAGTGGTCCTTGGGGTGCCTCATGACATTGTGTACCCGGCTATCCCTCAGGTCTTGCGCCGGTTCAATATCGAATACCCTCGGGTCAAGGTGCAGCTGATGTCTTCGTTCACGAAACGCCTAAAGCAACAATTCTCGCGCGGGGAATGTGATCTCATTCTGGCAACAGAAGGGGATTGCGACGCCGGCGGCGAAACATTGACAGAACTGCCCTTGGTTTGGATCGGCGCCCCTGGCGGTTCTGCCTGGAAGCAACGGCCCTTGCGCCTGGCCTTTGAGCATGGCTGCATATTTCGGCAAAGGGTTCAGGCTGCGTTAAATCAGGCCGGCGTACCGTGGGAAATGGCAATTGAATCGGAACAATCCAGAACCATAGAGGCAAGTGTGAGCGCTGACCTTGCCGTGCATGCGATGATCACTGGTACATCCATGGCGCAATCCGAGATCATACAGCACGGCGGCGCCCTGCCGGAATTGGCCTCTGTCAAAATCAACATGTATCTGTCTGATCCCACAAAGGGGCGGACGGTGGATGACTTGGCCTCTTATGTGCGCCAGGCCTTCGCGGCCAAACCGATACAATCCGTCGCCTGAGTCCTGCAAGATTTTGGGGAGCAAGAGGCCGTTGTCAGAAGAGGCGCGGGGCGATCTTGTGCCGATTTCCGCCGGTTGTGCGGCTGCACGAAAAATGAGTCTGGCCATCATTCAGTCACTCAACTAAAAAGAGTATAGCTGGTTGTTGTGGAATCTTGTGAATTCCGTGACGGTTCCTTTTGCAATTTGCATAAACGCCTATGAGTTGAAATGTAAACGAATTGCAAATTGGAAAAATTCTGACCTGCTAAACGACTTTAATATTTATAAGTAACTGAAATAAAACATAAAAAAATTTCGTCGCAAAGACCTGTCTAAAAGTACAGGTTGAGGGTGGTGTAAAGAGTGTGATTTTCAGTTTGCACGTTTAACGAATAAGGAATGGTGCCATGAAACATCCTGTAGATGTACACGTCGGAAAAAGAGTTCGCCACCGCCGGTGGATGGTTGGGATGACCCAACAGCAGCTCGCCGAAAAAGTTGGCATCAAATTCCAGCAAATTCAGAAGTACGAAACCGGCATGAACCGGGTCAGCGCTTCCAGGCTTTGGGACATCGCGGAAGCCCTTGAAGTTCCGGTCAGCTTCTTTTTCGAAGGCATTGACGAACAGGTTGATGCATCGGCTGCGGAAAACACGCTCGTGCCCGGCGACATCATGGCAGATAAAGAAGCGTTGGAACTGGTTCGTTCCTACTACGCCATTCCTGAAAACCAGCGCCGTCGTCTTTTTGAACTTGCCAGAGTCCTGTCCGACTCTTGACGGTCCAATGCCGCGCCGCTACCCAACTAGGGCAGTCGGCGGGGTACCATGACACAATATTCAAAATCAGACGTAGAGTCTTTTGCCGCGGCGGCCAACGCTGCGGCTGATGCTGCTAAATCCATAACGCTTTCATATTTTCGATCGGACCGGCTGGACACCGCCAATAAGGCGGCGGCAGGGTTCGATCCCGTGACGCGTGCCGATCAAGAGGCAGAGCTGGCCATTCGCGCGGTGCTCCAAAAGATGCGGCCCGACGATGCGATTCTGGGCGAGGAACACGGGCAAACGCCTGGCACCTCTGGACTGACCTGGGTGCTGGACCCAATCGATGGCACCCGCGGCTATATGAGCGGGACACCCACTTGGGGCACGCTGATTTCTGTTCGCGACGCGGATGGGCCGATTTTCGGGATCATTGATCAGCCCTACACCGGCGAACGGTTCGTTGGCGGTCCGGGGATTTCTCAGATACAGCGCGGCACAGATATCCGTCCCCTTGGGGTCAAACCAGCCGCATCCCTTTCGGATGCCATTTTGTTTTCCACATTCCCAGAGGTTGGCACCCCGACCGAAGCGGCGGCGTTTCGCCAGATCGTGGAAAAGGTGCGCCTGACCCGGTACGGGATGGATTGTTACGCCTATGCCTTGCTGGCTGCCGGACAAATAGATCTGGTGGTCGAAGCCGGGTTGTTTGCCTATGACGTTCAGGCCCCGATTGCAGTGATCACCGCTGCGGGGGGCATCGTCAGCGATTGGCAAGGCAATCCGGTGCATGAAGGCGGCAGGGTGCTGGCAGCGGCGAGCGCCGATCTGCATGCGGCAGCGCTGGACATCCTGCGCAGGGCTCCACAGGACTAATCCAAAGGATTTAAGATGGCTTCTGAATATTTGATCAAAGGGGCAGATCATATCCTGACGATGGACGATGATCGTCGGGAACTGGCCGGGGCGGATATTCTGCTGCGCGACGGTGTCATCGCAGAGATCGGGCAGGGGCTGACTTCAGATGCAGAGGTGCTGTGGGCGGGCGGTTGCGTCGTGACGCCGGGTCTGGTGAACACCCATCACCATCTTTACCAAACATTGACCCGCGCGGTTCCGGGCGGTCAGGATGCGCTGTTGTTTGGCTGGCTGCAAACGCTCTATCCGATCTGGCAACGCTTTGGCCCAGAAGAAATGCATGTCTCTGCCCAGATTGGTTTGGCGGAATTGGCGCTGTCTGGCTGCACGCTGAGCTCTGACCATCTTTACCTTTACCCCAATGGCGCCCGGCTGGATGACACAATCGCCGCTGCCCAAGAGATCGGCCTGCGGTTTCACGCAACGCGGGGTGCGATGTCGATTGGGGAAAGCGACGGAGGTTTGCCCCCGGATGATCTTGTGGAACAGGAACCGGCGATCCTAGAGGATTCGATCCGCGTCATTGATGCCTTTCATGACGATAGGGTCGGGGCCATGGTGCGTGTCGGGATAGCCCCCTGTTCGCCGTTTTCCGTCAGTCGCGATCTGATGCGCGATGCGGCCGTTTTGGCGCGGGACAAAGGTGTGATGTTGCACACGCATTTGGCCGAAAATGACGAGGACATCGCCTATTCTCTGGCGAACTTCGGCTGCCGTCCCGGACAATATGCAGAGGATCTGGGCTGGACGGGCGATGATGTCTGGCATGCACATTGCGTAAAGCTGGATGGTTCGGAAATTGATCTTTTCGCCCGGACGCGCACGGGGGTGGCCCATTGCCCAAGTTCGAATTGTCGCCTTGGGTCCGGAATTGCGCCAGTGCGGTCGATGCGGGATTCCGGCGTAAAGGTTGGTTTGGGCGTCGATGGATCAGCGTCCAATGACGCAGGCAACCTGGTGGCCGAGGCCCGCCAGGCGATGTTGCTTCAACGAGTTCAAAACGGGGCGGACGCGATGTCAGCCCGCGAGGCGTTGGAAATCGCGACGCGCGGGGGCGCGGCTGTTTTGGGGCGCGACGATTGCGGTCAGCTTGCGGTCGGCAAACGCGCGGATGTGGCGATTTGGGACGTCTCTGGTATCGAAAGCGCGGGCAGCTGGGATCCGGCGGCGCTGTTGTTGGCCGGCCCGACCCGCGTTAAAGATTTATTCGTGGAAGGCCGCCAAGTTGTGCGGGATGGTCAGATTGCGACGATTGATCTGCCGAAAGTCATTGAAAAACAAAACCGTTTGGCGATGAAGCTCGCCGCCGGGTAACAAAAAGAGGGTGTTTGATCATGTTTGCTGGTTTGCGTGCGTTGATGGTGTTTATGGGCTTGGCCGTGTTGGTGGGCTGCGGTGCGCAACCAAAAGCGTCATTGAAGACGGACGGTTTTCAGGAACTGATCAACGCCGAACGCAGCCAAAACGGTCTTTCACCGGTCACCAAGTCCTACCAGCTTGAAAAGGCGGCGCAGCTGCACGCCAACGACATGGCCTCACGGGGGTATCTATCTCATACCAGCCCCGAGGGCGGCACAGCTTCGCAACGCGCCTTGGCCCAAGGCTATTCCTTTTGCTTCCTCGCGGAAAACATCGCAAGGGACCAGCTGACGCAAACAGAGGTCTTTAAATCCTGGATGAATTCCAAGGGCCACCGCGAAAACATCCTGTCCAAAAGCGCGACCCAGTTCGGATTTGCCAGCGCCCCGGGCAATTATTGGGTTCTGCTTTTGGGGCGCCCGGGCTGTTGATCCGACGCCGCGAGTTTAAGCTTGCGGCGCCTCGAAGCGGGTGCCACCGATCCACACATCCTTGATGGCGCGGTCATCGCCCATCATGATGGTCGGAAACAACGCCTCCCAAAAGTCATTTGCACAAGCAGATCGTTGGGCAATTGCGGGGGTGGACGACAGGTCCAGAACCGTCAGATCAGCCTCTAACCCTTTGGTCAAATTGCCAATCTTACCGTCCAGCCGCATCGATCGGGCAGAGCCGACCGTGGCCAGCCAATACAATTGCGCCGCGTGAAGCGCCGTTCCGCGAAGTTGCGAGATCTCATAAGCAGCGGCCATCGTGCGCAGCATGGAAAAAGAAGACCCGCCACCGGTATCCGTGGCCAGCCCAATCCTTTGGCCCTGTGCCATCAAACCGGCCATGTCGAACAGACCAGACCCAATGAACGTGTTTGAGGTGGGGCAGTGGATCAGCGCGGCATCGGACTCTTTTATTCGTGCCTGTTCGCGGTCGGTCAGATAGATGGAATGGCCAAACATCGCACCAGGCCCAACCAGGCCATGTTCTTCGTAACTGTCCAGGTAATCGCGCGCATCTGGGTAAAGTTCAGCCACCCAGGCGACTTCATCCACCTGTTCGGACAAATGGGTCTGCATCAAACAGTCTGGGTTTTCTGCCCAAAGTGCCCCCATAGCGGCCAGTTGTTCCGGCGTAGAGGTGGGCGAAAACCGGGGCGTGATGGCATATTCCAAACGCCCGCGATTGTGCCATTTTTCCAGCAAAGCCTTACTTTGATCATAGCCGCTTTGGGCCGTGTCCAACAAACCATCGGGCGCATTGCGATCCATGCAGGTCTTGCCCCCCACAACGCGCAGACCACGGCGTTCCGCTGCGCCAAAATACGCGTCAACGCTGTCTGGATGCACCGTGCAAAAACTGGCCGTTGTCGTTGTGCCATTGGACAGGGTCAGATCAAAATACCGCTCTGCGATTTCTTGCGCATAGGCCGTGTCGGCAAACCGCAGCTCCTCGGGGAAGGTGTAGGCATTCAGCCAATCGATCAGCCGCTTTCCCCAGCTGGCGATCATCGCGGTCTGCGGAAAATGCGCGTGGGCGTCGATAAAGCCTGCGGTGATCAGATCCGAACCATAATCGAAAACTGTTGCCCGAGGATGGGCCGCCACAAGCGCGTCTGCTTCTCCGGTTTCGACGATTTTACCGTCGCGCACCAAAACCCCGCCGCGCCGTCGCCAGCGGGTTGCATCCTCAATCGGGGCATGAAACGGGTCGCCGGTGAATTCCAGGGTTTGCCCCAATAAGAGTGAAGAAGTGGTCATGTGTTTTCCGATCTTGTGACAGAGCGATATTAGGGGTTGAAATTGGCAGCGTAAATCACCCAATAGAGCTGTTTTTTCAAACCCGTTGTGCCTAATGTGCCAGCAAGCGGAAGGGCGTGCCATGAGTGAAATTGTCGAGACACAAGAAGACCGGGATGACGACGTCTATGAGCTCGACAAAAATCATGTGAACGCGATCTGTGAAGCCGCCGTAAATGGCGAGGCTGAACTGCTCAGCGCGTTGATGGAACCGCTGCACGCGGCGGACGTCGCCGACCTTCTGGAACAAATCAGTGAATCAGAGCGGACAGACCTGATCCGGCTTTACGGCAAAAACTTTGACGGTGAGGTTCTGTCAGAGCTGGACGAAGGTCTGCGCGAAGAAATCATTGATCAACTGTCCCCACAGGTTCTGGCCGACGCTGTGCGCGATCTTGAATCCGATGACGTGGTGGACATCCTAGAATATCTGCCTGAATCCAGTCAGGAAACGCTGCTCGAGGCGCTGGAAGATTCAGACCGTGTCGCCGCGGAACAGGCGCTGAACTATCCCGAATACAGTGCCGGGCGTCTGATGCAGCGCGAAGTCGTTATCGGGCCTGAACATTGGACCGTGGGCGAGGCGATTGATTTCATCCGCTCATCTGAAAAACTGCCTGATCAGTTCTATCACCTGACCTTGGTCAATCCGCGCTTGGAACCGGTCGGAAACGTGACACTTGGGCGTATCCTTTCGACCAAGCGGGACACGCCACTTAAGGATGTCCAAGAGAAAACATTTCGTGTTTTCAATGTGGAAGAAGACGAAGCGGATGTTGCCTATGCGTTCAATCAATATCACCTGATTTCAGCCCCCGTTGTTGACAAGAATGACCGTCTGGTTGGGGTTGTCACGATTGACGACGCCATGGCCGTTTTGGATGAAGAGCACGAAGAAGACATGTTGCGCATGGCCGGGGTGGGCGAAAGCAGCCTGTCGGACAATACGCTTGAAACCGCGCGCCAAAGATTGCCCTGGCTGGCGGTCAATTTGGTCACCGCCATTGTCGCCTCGCTTGTCATCGCGGTTTTTGAGGGGGCGATTGAAAAACTCGTTGCATTGGCCGTTCTGATGCCGATCGTCGCCTCTATGGGGGGCAACGCGGGGACACAAACCTTGACGGTTGCGGTGCGTTCAATCGCGACCAAAGACCTTACCGGCGCCAACCTTGCGCGGGTCATAAGGCGCGAAGTGCTGGTCGGTTTGCTGAACGGGCTGGTCTTTGCTGTCGTCATGGGTGTCATCGGGGGGGCTTGGTTTGGCATGCCGATGTTGGGGCTGGTTGTGGCGCTGGCAATGGTGGTCAATCTGGCGGCAGCGGCGCTGGCCGGTATTTTGATCCCGGTCGGGTTGGAAAAGGCGGGGGTTGATCCGGCCTTGGCCTCTGGTCCCTTTGTGACGACCGTCACGGATGTGACCGGGTTCTTCGTCTTTTTGGGGCTGGCCTCTTTCATGTTGTTGTGACGATGGCGGACCTGTCAGAACAAAAGGCCGAAAGCCGAAAACAAGCCTTTGCCCGTCGCAAAGCGGTGCATGATGCGGCCCGCAGTCAATTGGTCGTGCAACAACTACTGGATCATTTGGCCCCGATGCGGGGGCGAGTGATCTCTGCCTATATGCCGATCCGCACAGAGGTCGATATTTTACCCGCTATGCATGCTTTGTCAGCGCATGCGACAATTGCGGTGCCGGTCATTCCTGGACTGGATCAAAAGCTGGATTTCCATCGCTGGACCCCCAAGATGGCAATGATACCCGGGCCCTTTGGCGCGCAGGTGCCTGCTGAGCATGAGGTCGTGGTTCCAGATATTGTTCTTTTGCCCATGCTTGCCTTTGACGCGGCCGGAAACCGGTTGGGCTATGGGGGCGGGTTTTATGACCGGACGTTAGAGGACCTGCGCCGCGCAGGGGATGTCTTGGCCATTGGAATCGCGTATGACGCACAGGAAGCCGCCAAACTCCCCGTCGAAGCAACAGACCAGCGTCTTGATGGCGTCGTGACCGAAGCCGGGTATCGCGCTTTTTAGCAACGCACCACGTTTCTATTTGCCGGTTTTCCGTCGATCCCGGATGCAAGCCCTTGTCACTTTTGCCAAGTCGGAATAGGCCGACATTATGAAACTTCTATATCTTGGGGATGTCATGGGGCGGTCTGGACGGACTGCCGTGGCAGAACATTTACCCCGTTTGCGCAAAGAATGGCGGCTGGATTTTGTCGTCGTGAATGGTGAAAACGCCAGCAACGGCGCCGGGCTGACCGGGGCTCATGCGAAATTATTGCTAGAGGCAGGCGCGGATTGCCTGACTTTGGGCGATCACGCTTTTGATCAGCGTGACATGATGCAGTTCATTGAAAATGAACCTCGTGTCATCCGCCCGATAAATTTCGCGAAATCGGCCCCCGGCAAAGGCGCGCGGGTGTTTGAAGCGACGCAGGGCCGCAAGGTTCTGGTGACCCAAATGCTGGGACAGGTGTTTATGAAACGCCCGTTTGATGATCCGTTTTCCGCCGCCGATCAGGTCTTGCGCGCACATCCCCTTGGGGGAATGGTGAATGCCAGCCTTGTCGATATCCACTGCGAGGCGACGTCAGAGAAAATGGGCATGGGGCATTTTTGCGATGGCCGGGCCAGCGTCGTTGTCGGCTCTCACACGCATGTGCCCACGGCCGATGCGATGATCTTGCCCGGCGGAACGGCCTTTCAAAGCGATGCGGGCATGTGCGGTGACTATAATTCCGTCATCGGAATGGAAAAGACCGAACCGATGCGCCGTTTTGTAACTGGAATGGCCAAAAGCCGTTTCACACCTGCCGAAGGGCCGGGAACAGTATCGGGGCTTTACGTCGAAACCGATGATCAAACGGGCAAGGCCACGCGCGTCGTTATGGTGCGTCAGGGTGGATTGTTACAGCAGTCCGGCCCATGAATGATCGGGTCTTTCTGTTTCTTGTCCTTGTCCTGTTGGGCATCGGCTGGGGACTGACCACACCATTGGCCAAACTTGCCGTGTCCGAAGGGTATTTGTCCTTTGGGCTGATTTTTTGGCAGTTCACGATTGGCGTTGTCGTGCTGGGCACAGTGTCAGTGCTGCGGCGCAAATTGCCCGGCTTCGGCTGGCCGCAAATACGCCTTTACATCATTATCGCGCTGCTGGGGACGGTTCTGCCAAACTCTGCCTCCTTTGAGGCCTTGCGCCATTTGCCTGCCGGTGTCGTCGTTATTCTGCTCTCGCTAATGCCGCTATTTGCATTCCCGATCGCCTTGGCGCTTGGCAATGACCGGTTCAGCGCGCCGCGCCTGATCGGGCTGTGTTTTGGCTTTGTCGGCGTTTATGTCCTTGTGGTGCCAGAGGCCAGCTTGCCCGACCCCGCGACGTTGGTCTTCATCCCGCTGGCCCTGATTGCCCCCATGTTCTACGCGCTTGAAGGCAATGTCGTTGGCAAATGGGGCACCTTTGGATGTGACCCGGTTCAGGTTTTGCTGGGGGCGTCGATGGTCGGAATGGTCATCGCTTTTCCGCTGGCGGTCTTCAGCGGCCAATGGATTGATCCGCGCCCACCTTGGGGGCTGCCGGATGCGGCCCTGGTCACATCTGCTGTCATCCACGCCGCAACCTACACCACATATGTCTGGCTGGTTGGGCGGGCCGGCAGCGTCTTTGCGGCGCAGACATCTTACCTTGTCACTGCATTTGGGATCGTTTGGGCGATGCTGATCTTTTCGGAAACCTATTCCAGTTGGATTTGGGCCTCTTTGGCGTTGATTTTCATAGGTTTGTTCCTGGTTCAGCCGCGCCGCAGCGAAACACCGCTTGATGCAGCGCCCTTGGTCGGCGAAGATACCGCCTGATTAACCAACGGGTTCGAATGTTAGAGATTCTTTCACTCAGCGCGACCGGTGAGGCCATTCTGGCGCTTACGGTGGTTGTGATAATGTTCATTCTGTTTGTGCGCGAAAGCTATCCAACAGAGGTGGTTGCGATTGCGGGGGCGGCAGTCATGCTGGCCCTTGGCATACTTCCATACGATGACGCCCTGGCGGTGTTGGGCAATCCGGCCCCCTGGACCATTGCGGGCATGTTCATCGTGATGGGGGCCCTTGTGCGCACCGGGGCCTTGGATTGGTTCACCAAGATCGCCGAAGGCCAAGCCGATGCCCGCCCCATGGTCGCCATTGGGGCGATGATCGCCTTTGTTGTCGTTGCGTCTGCCTTCGTGTCCAACACACCAGTAGTCGTGGTCATGATCCCGGTCTTTGTTCAATTGGCCAGCAAGATGAACATTTCCGCGTCGAAATTTCTGATCCCCTTGTCCTATGCGGCAATCCTGGGCGGAACCCTGACCTTGATCGGCACGTCAACAAACCTTCTGGTCGATGGTGTCGCCCGCGCACAAGGGCTAAAGGCCTTCACGATTTTCGAAGTCACCCCGCTTGGCATCGTTTTGGTCATCTGGGGCATGATTTACCTGCGCTTTATCGCGCCCCGGCTTTTGCCGGATCGCGCCAGCATGGCCTCTCTTTTATCCAACAAGTCGAAAATGAAGTTTTTCACAGAGGTGGCGATCCCCGAAGACAGCGAGCTTGTGGGCCAGAATGTCACCATGGTCGATTTATTTCGACGCGAAGGCGTTCGGCTCATCGACGTGCTGCGCGGGGACGCGTCCCTGCGGCGGGATCTGGCGCCGGTGGAATTGCAGGCCGGGGACCGTGTCGTCCTGCGCACCGAAATGACAGAGCTGTTGGGCCTGCAACAAAACAAGCAATTGCGGATGGTGGACAAGCTTAGCTCTGTTCAAACCTCAACGGTAGAGGTGTTGATCTCTCCGGGTTGCCGGATGATCGGGCGGTCCTTGGGGGCCTTGCGATTGCGCCGTCGCTACGGTGTGTATCCTTTGGCGGTTCACCGGCGGAACCAGAATATCGGTCGGCAACTGGACGATTTGGTCGTGCGGGTCGGGGACACGTTGCTGCTAGAGGGCGCTCCAGAAGACATCCAACGCTTGGCGGCTGACATGGACATGTTGGACATCAGCCAACCGTCTGCGCGCGCGTTTCGTCGCTCGCACGCGCCAATTGCAATAGCGACCTTGGCCGCGCTTGTGGTGCTGGCGGCGCTTGGTGTCGCACCAATCTTTCTGCTCGCCGTGCTGGCGGTGGCGTTGGTGCTGCTCACCCGTTGCATCGACGCGGAAGAGGCGTTTTCCTTTGTGGATGGCCGGTTGTTGGCGCTTATCTTTGCGATGCTGGCGATTGGGGCGGCGCTGGATGCGTCCGGGGCGGTCAGTTTGATCGTCGAGGCAATCGCGCCAGCACTTGGGCAATTGCCGCCCTTTATGATCATTTGGGCGATTTATCTGCTAACATCGGTTTTGACAGAGCTGGTTTCAAACAACGCCGTCGCCGTTGTCGTCACACCGATCGCCATTGGCTTGGCGCAAGCCCTGGGCGTCGATCCGCGCCCGCTTGTGGTGGCCGTGATGGTTGCGGCGTCGGCCTCTTTCGCGACGCCAATCGGCTATCAGACCAACATGCTGGTGTACGGGCCGGGCGGCTATAAATTCACCGACTTTATGCGCGTCGGGATCCCCTTGAACCTGTCCGTTGGCATCTTGGCCTCGGCTGTCATTCCCTTCATCTGGCCGCTCTGATGCTAAAGTCTTTTGCAATTTCCGCCCTGTTGGTTCTGAGCGTTTCTGGATGCGCCAGCACATCTGGAGGCCCCAAATCGGCACAACCTGACCGGGCGATCCTTTATCGCGATTCGGTGAATGTGATCATGTCAGAGGGCAGCCTGTGCGTGGGCAACCGGCCGGGCAGGGCGCAAGAGTGGACGGGCCGGCTGAGCGGTTGTCCCTATCTATACGCCTATGACGTTCGGGGGGCGTCTGACATCGCGCCGCCGCGCCGTGTGTTAGAAAAGCAAACGGGTGATGCCGCGCAAGCCCCGGTCAGAGTCTCGGTCACCGATGACAAAGGCCAGAGCACGGTTTTCGCGGCACCCTAAAGCGGCCAGAACAGCAAGATCGCCGGGATCGACACAATGACCACCAGTATCTCCAACGGCAATCCCATGCGCCAATAATCGCCAAAGCTATATCCGCCGGGGCCAAGGATCAGCGTGTTGTTCTTATGTCCAATCGGCGTCAGGAACGCACAGGACGCAGCCACGGCCACCGCCATCAAAAACGGATCGGCGGACACGCCAAGGCTTTGCGCCATCTGGATCCCAACCGGGGCCGCTACGATCGTTGTAGCCGTGTTGTTCAGCACGTCTGACAGGGTCATCGTCACCAGCATCAATACCGTCAGAATAGCCCAGGCTGGCATGCCATTGGTCAGGTTGACCAGGGTATTGGCAATCAACTGGGTGCCCCCGGAACTGTCCAGCGCAGCGCCAAGCGGGATCATCGATCCCAGCAAAACCACCACGGGCCATTCGATATGGGTGTAAAGCTCTGACAGGGGGACGATCTTGGTCAGCACATAGCCAACCACCACCAGACCAAGCGCGATCGGCAAGTACAGCAAGCCGACGCTGGCCGCCAGAACCGCTGCCGCGAAAAGGCCAATCGCCAGCCAGACTTTGCTGTCCTCCGTCACCGCAAGCCCGCGATCTGCAAGGGGCAGGCACCCCAGCCATTCCACAACGTCACTGGCCTGGTCTTTCGGGGCCAGCAGCAACAGAATGTCCCCGGTCTGCAGCTTCGTTTTCCGCATCTGCTGCGTGATGCGTTTGCCTTGCCGGGAAATCCCCATCAGCACGGTTGAGCGACGCCAGGACAGGCCAACGGATTCAGCCGTTCTGCCATTCAGGCGCGACTGATCCGTCACCACAACTTCGACCATGCTAAGCCCGTCGCCATCTGCCCGCAGGCGTTCCTGACGGGCCTCATCCGCGAAATCCAGCGTCAAAGCCGCACGGAATTCGTCCAGCGCGTCTGGCGTCGCTTCCAGCAGCAAGGTGTCACCGGCCCTCAGGCTTGCGTTCTTTTGCAACCCATAGCGCCGTTTTTCGTCGCGCAGCAGGCCAAGGATCGCGACGTCGTTTTTCTCGGCAACTTCATAAAACTCGCCCAGACGTTTGCCGATATGCTTGGAGCCTTTGGGCACGGTCAGCTCTGCGATGTAGTTCGCCAAATCATCAAAGCCGCTTGACGCCTGCTTGTCATCTGCAGGCACTGGGATCAGGCGCCAGCCGATCAGGGCGACAAAGATCAATCCGACAATCGCGGTCACGCCGCCAACCGGGGCAAAGTCGAACATTTTGAAAGGCTCGCCAAACGCATCCTCACGGATCGACGCTATGATGATGTTCGGCGGCGTGCCGATTAGGGTCGCCATCCCGCCAAGGATCGTCGCAAAGGACAGCGGCATCAAGGACAGCCCCGGCGCGCGTCCGGCTTTGCGCGCGGTCTGAATATCAACCGGCATCAACAAGGCGAGCGCCGCGACATTGTTCATAAAGGCCGACAATATGCCCCCGACAGCCCCCATAATCGCGATATGCGCGCCCAGATTTCGGGCGCTGTCGATCAAGGTGCGCGTGATCAAAAACACAGCACCCGAGCGCACCAGCCCGGCAGACACAACCAGAACCAGCGCCACGACGATTGTGGCGGGATGACCAAAGCCGGAAAACGCGTCCTTGGTGGGCACGACCCCCAGAACGACCCCGATCAACAGGGCCGAAAAGGCAACAATATCATATCTGAATTTGCCCCAAAGCAGCATTGCAAACACGCCACCAAAGAGGCTGAAAAGGATAATTTGTTCACTGGTCATCGCGCCCTCACGGATTTGGCCCCAAAGAAACGGATAAAGACTGCAATTGCAATGACAAGCGCCACTTGCAGGGCAGGGTTCTGGTGCCTTATAGAGACTGGACAGAAATTTCGATGGAGGCAAAGCACATGGCAGGCCATTCAAAATGGGCAAACATCCAACACCGCAAGGGCCGTCAGGATGCTGTGCGCGCCAAGCTTTTTTCCAAACTGTCCAAGGAAATCACCGTTGCCGCGAAAATGGGCGACCCTGATCCGGATAAAAACCCACGTTTGCGCATGGCCGTTAAAGAGGCCAAGTCAGTTTCCGTCCCCAAGGATGTGATCGAACGGGCGATCAAAAAGTCGCAAGCGGGCGAAGGCGATGATTACGAAGAAATCCGCTATGAGGGCTATGGCCCCAATGGCGTTGCCGTCATCGTTGAGGCGATGACAGATAATCGCAACCGCACCGCGTCTACGGTCCGTTCTACATTTACCAAGAACGGTGGCAATCTGGGGGAAACCGGATCGGTGTCTTTCATGTTCGAACGTAAGGGCGAAGTGTCTTACCCCGCATCTGTTGGTGACGCTGATACCGTCATGATGGCCGCCATCGAGGCTGGTGCAGAAGATGCCGAAAGTTCCGAAGATGGGCACCGGATCATCTGTGCGGATACTGATCTGAATGAGGTCTCAAATTCACTGGAAGAGCAATTGGGCGAAAGCGAATCGACCAAGCTTATCTGGCAGCCGACCACGACCACAGAGATGGATCTGGACTCTATGCAAAAACTGATGAAGCTGATCGACGCATTGGAAGACGATGACGACGTGCAGCGTGTCACGGCGAATTTCGAAGTTTCCGACGAAATCATGGAACAGCTGTAACAGCTGCGTCCGGGGCTTGTATCCCACGGCTGATTAAGATCATCTGCCGGTCATGAACCAGAATTCTGATCGCCCGTTTCAAGGGGTGCTTTGGATGCTGTTGACCGGCATCATGTTTGTGATCGTCAACGTCATCGTAAAACATGTAGGGCAGGGAGTCCCCGCGGCAGAGGCTGCATTCCTAAGATACGTCTTGGGGCTGGTCTTTCTTGTGCCGATGCTGCGCCCGATCTTTCAGGCGAACATGTCCCGACGCTCTGTCGCGCTGTTTGCATTGCGAGGGTTTGTTCATTCCCTGGGCGTGATCCTGTGGTTCTTTGCAATGACGCTTATCCCGCTTGGAGATGTGACGGCCATGGGGTACATGACGCCGATCTATGTGACGATTGGCGCGGCGCTTTTCCTGGGCGAAAAGCTGGCCTTTCGCCGGATCCTGGCCGTCTGTTTCGCGCTGGCTGGGGCGTTCATCATTCTGCGCCCCGGCTTTCGTGCGCTTTCAATCGGGCATGTTGCGATGATCGGGGCGGCCTTGTTCTTTGCTGGCAGCTATTTGATCGCCAAGCTGATGTCGGGGAAATTCAGCGCGCCGGTTGTTGTCGGCATGCTATCCATTACGGTGACGATCGGCCTTGCCCCCTTTGCAGCGGCGGTCTGGATCACGCCGACCCTGGCACAGCTGGGCTGGTTGTTTCTGGTGGCGTGTTTTGCGACGGCAGGACATCTGTCCATGACCAAAGCATTCGCCGCGGCCCCAGTGACCGTTACGCAACCCGTCACCTTCCTACAGCTTGTCTGGGCCGTGACAATCGGGGCCGTGCTGTTTGGCGAGCCTATCGATGGATGGGTCATTATCGGTGGATTGGTCATCATGACTTCGGTCAGCTTCATCAGCTGGCGCGAAGCCGTGCTGAAAAAGCGTGCGCAGCCGACGCCAGCCGTTCCAAACGTCTAACGGTTCTGCGCCGCGTTGACCCTAGCTGCGTGGATCAAGCAGTTTCGCCAGCACGGTATCGCGTGTCACCTGTCCCAGCAATTTGCCGTCTTCCACCACACCAACCGGCGTGCCCGTTTCCTGTACACGTTGCATCACGGCGTTGATTTCTTCATCCGGCCCAACCGTTTCAGAAGGCATGTCAGTCGCCGGTTCCATGACATCGCGGGCACAAAGCACACCCAATGGGTTCATATGGGCCACGAAATCCGCCACATACTCATTTTCCGGGTTAGAAAAGATGTCGCGTGGCGTGCCGCATTGCACAATCCGCCCGCCTTCCATGATCGCGATTCTGTCGCCCAGACGAAAAGCTTCGTCCAGATCGTGGCTGACGAAAATAATGGTGCGTTTCAGCTTTTGCTGCAGATCAATCAACTCATCCTGCAGCCGCGTGCGGATCAACGGGTCCAGCGCCGAAAACGGTTCATCCATCAACAGGATCGGCGCATCCGTGGCAAAGGCGCGGGCCAAGCCGACACGCTGTTGCATGCCGCCGGACAACTCTCCGACTTTGCGGTTGGCCCAGTCGGACAGGCTGACAAGGGCCAGTTGTTCAGTGACTTTCGCGTTCAGCTGTGACTTGGGCATGCCGCCCAGCTCTAGCCCCAGCCCCACATTCTCGGCAACTGTGCGCCAGGGCAGCAGTCCGAATTGCTGAAACACCATCGCAACCCGGCTAAGGCGTAGTTCACGCAGCTCTGCCGTGCTGGCATTGGTCACGGTTGTCATTCGGTCGCCATCGTTGATGCGAACCTCGCCGCGGGCGACAGGGTTCAACCCGTTCACCGCGCGCAAAAGCGTCGACTTGCCAGAGCCGGATAACCCCATCAGCACAAGGATTTCGCCATTGGCAACGTCCAATGAGCAGTTGTGAACGCCCAGAACCTGTTGCGTGGCGTCCTGCACTTCGGATCGGGATTTCCCCTGATCCATAAGGGGCAGGGCGGCCTCTGGTGCGTCGCCAAAGACGATAGAGACGTTATCAAATTCTACAGCGTTCATTTGCGTTCCACCCGCAGCATTCTGTCCAGCATGATTGCGACAACCACAATCACCAGTCCGCTTTCAAATCCAAGCGCGGCATTCACTTGGCTCAGCGCGCGGACCACAGGTACGCCCAACCCATCAGCGCCAACCAACCCGGCAATCACAACCATCGACAGCGACAGCATGATGGTCTGGTTCAGGCCGGTCATGATTTGCGGGATGGCATAGGGCAATTCCACTTTCCAAAGGGTTTGACGCGGGGTCGCGCCGAACGCCTCTGCCGCTTCCAGCAAGGCCGTGGGGGTCGAAGATACCCCAAGCCAGGTCAATCGGATCGGGGCGGGTAAAACGAAAATAACGGTGGCGACCAAACCGGGCACCATGCCGATGCCGAAAAACACGATCATCGGAATCAGGTAAACGAATGTCGGCAGGGTTTGCATCAAATCCAGGATCGGGCGCATCGCGGAATAAAGCTTTGGGCGGTGCGCCGCGGCGATGCCAATGGGCACGCCAATGGCCATACAGGTGATGCAGGAAAACAGAACCAATGTCAGGCTTTCCATCGTCTCATCCCAATAGCCTTGATTGAGGATGAACAGAAAACCAAGAAAGACCAGCAAACACGGCTTCCAGCTGCGCTGCAGGGCCCAGGTCAGGGCCACGAAAGCCGCAATAATCACAATCGGGGGCGGGAACTGAAGGATGTTCAAGACCAGATCAATCATCCATCCAAGGATCGTCTCAAAGCCGTCAAAGAACCAGGCCGCATTGTCGCGCAGCCATTCGAATCCTGCTTTTGCGGTCTTGCCTACGGGTATTTTCGTTTCCGTCAGCCACTCAAACATATATGTCGTCCCCCTTGGTGAAGCCCCGGCGGTTTTGCCGGGACTTCAGGTCGTTCGGTGCAATCCCAAACGGGATCACAATTTCCTTACATTCCAAGCGAGGATTTGACCGCTGCGACAGCATCGCCGCCATCTTTGGTTGTGACACCGTCCAACCAGACGTTCAGCACGTCAGGGTTTGCGGAAAGCCAGGTCTTGGCCGCGTCTGTTGCATCTTCGCCGTCATCCAGAATCGCGCCCATGATAGAGTTTTCCATATCCAGCGAGAATTTCAGGTTCTTCAGCAGCGCCCCAACATTTGGGCATTCGTCGACATAACCAGCGCGTGTGTTGGTGTAAACGTCGCCTTCGGCACCAAACCATTCTTCGCCGCCTGTCAGATAGGTGACTTCAAAGTTGGAGTTCATCGGATGTGGGGCCCAGCCAAGAAAGACGATCGGTTCGCCCTTGCTGCTGGCGCGGTCAACCTGTGCCAACATGCCTTGCTCAGAGCTTTCGACCATTTCCAGCGCGCCCATGCCGAATGTGTCTGCGTCGATCAGATCCATCACAATGCGGTTGCCGTCATTCCCGGCCTCGATGCCGTAAATCTTACCGTCCAGCGCGTCTGCATGGGTGGCCAGATCTGCAAAGGTTTTGATGCCCAATGCCGCGCCTGGGCCGTTCGTGGCCAGCGTGTAGGCCGTGCCATTCAGGTTATCGACGACGGTGTCGACAGTACCTGCGTCGCGATAAGGGGCAATGTCGCCTTCCATGGTCGGCATCCAGTTACCCAGAAACACGTCAACATCGCCTTCGGCCAGGGAAATGTATGTAACGGGAACCGACAGGACTTTGGTTTCCGTGTCATAGCCCAATGCCTCCAGAACATACGTCGTTGTGGCAGTGGTGGCAGTAATGTCTGTCCAGCCAACGTCAGAGAATGTAACAGTGTCGCAGTCTGCAAAAGCTGCAGTGCCGGAAATCGCAGCAACGGCAAACGCCGATAGAGTCGTTTTGAAGGTCATGTGGATAGCTCCCGTGTTGTTTAATCAATGCCCGTCCGTTGAGTTGACGGGGCTTGGCCAAAGCCTAACGGGTAACCGGAGAGAGGCAAAGCAGGTAACGTCGTGTTTTTGGGCATTTGCGACGAAATTCATGTCGTAAATAGACTGGCTTGCGCGAAATGCCGTCTCGTTAGATATTAACGGAATGTTAAGAATTTGTTCCCTCTTCATTCTGTTGTCTGTGTTTGCCCCCACTGCGCAGGCTTCTGATTTCTCTGGAAAGATGAGGTTTTCGGATGCGGATACGGTAAAGGTCGGCTCAATCACGGTGCGCCTGTTTGGGATCGACGCCCCGGAAACAGACCAATCCTGCAAAAGGGCCAACGGGAAAACGTGGTCTTGCGGGAAATGGGCGACGCGCAATGCGCGGAAAAAGTTTCAAGGCAGGATTGCGAACTGCGAGAATTTGGGGAACGATCGGTATGGTCGCACGGTTGCACGGTGTTTTTCTGACGGCCAGGACATAGCGGAAGTTCTTGTGCGTGACGGGGTGGCGCAAGCCTATGTGAAATATTCGCTGGACTACGTTTCCGCCGAAAAAGAAGCCTCAATCGCCAATATTGGGATTTGGGCAGGAACGCTGGAGGACCCAGCAGAATACCGTGCGAGCCGGAAAGCCGCACCGTCCGTCGCACCAACGGAATGCCGGATTAAGGGGAACATATCCAAGAACGGACACATCTATCACGTCCCGGGGCAAAAATACTACGAGCAGACTGGCATCAATGCATCTCGCGGCGAGCGATGGTTTTGCAGCGAAGCAGAGGCGATCGCCGCAGGCTGGCGCCGTTCACGAATTTGAGCGCGGGGTTTGATCCGGATCAAGGCATCCCCATGTTGAATCCTGCAGGGTGTACCTGCATCAACGCGAAAGGATAAAGCATGGCGCATACCCCACATGAACTGGCCGAAGAGTTCCCCGAAGCTGTCGATAAAATCCACGACCTGAAACAGTCCGATGCGCATTTTGCCCGGTTGGTGGATGAATACCACGACATAAACCGCGAAGTGCATCGCGCAGAAACGAATGTCGAACCAACAGATGACCTGCATATGACTGAAATGCGCAAAGAACGGCTTTTGCTGAAAGATCAGATCTGGAAAATGTTATCCGAAACGGCCTAGGCTTTGCCGGTTTTTTCTACTTCTTCCTGAAATTTCTCGAAAAACTCGTCAGCCATCTTGCGGGCAAAGCCCCCGATCAGGCGGCTGCCGAGTTGGGCGATTTTGCCACCGACCTTGGCATCAACGTCATAGGTCAGCTCTGTTCCGCCACCCTCGGCATCGCTCAGGACAACGGCTGCGCCGCCCTTGGCAAAACCGGCCACGCCGCCCGTGCCTTCGCCGGAAATCGTATAGCTTTCGCCCTCGACCACGTCAGAAAGCGTGACATTGCCCTTGAACGTGGCTTTGACCGGGCCGACCTTTTGTTTGACCACGGCAGAAAACCCGTCTTCGGGGGAGCCGGTCAATTCCTGACAGCCTGAAATGCAGGCCATCAATGTGTCCGCATTGTTCAGATGTACCCAAACAGTGTTTCGATCCGCAGCAATTACGCGGCTTCCTTTGAGTTCCATGACATTCCCCTGATCCCTGACCAATTGATGCTAAAGCTGTTCCGCAATCGGGTAAAGGGGCTCATTCAATGGAATAGGGCAGTGTCTCGCGTCGGTCAGGGTTAACCGTCAACCGTCGCTCTAGCGGAGGCACGGAACGCTGGTGGCATCCTTTGCGCTCGCAAATTCGGCAAGAAATGCCGATCGGTTCGAAATCGGCCTGCGCGCCTGTGTCCATGTCATCCGCATAGACCAGACGATCCGCATGCTTGATTTCACAGCCCAGCCCCATGGCGTAGCGGCGCACCGGTGCGCGAAAGGACCCGCCGGATTTTGAAACATCCCGGGCTAGGCAGAAATACTGCACGCCGTCCGGCGTTTCGGCCAGCTGCCGCAGAAAACGGCCGGGCGTTTCAAACGCCTGATGCACATTCCATAGGGGGCAAGCACCGCCGAAACGCGCAAATTGCAATCGCGTCGCGGAGTGGCGTTTTGTGATGGTGCCCGCCTGGTCAACCCGAACAAAAAAGAATGGGATGCCCTTGGCCCCGGGGCGCTGCAACGTCGAAAGCCTGTGGGCCACTTGTTCAATCGAGGCGCCAAAATGATCGGCCATGCGTTCCAGATCATGGCGCGTGTCCTCGGCGACCTGTTGAAACACGCCATAAGGCATCAGTGCTGCCCCGGCAAAGTAATTGGCCAGCCCGATTTTAGCGATGGCGCGGGCTTCTTCGGTCTGGAAACGGGCCAAATCCAGCGTGGCCTCTAATAGTTCGTTTTGTGTAAGCAGGGCAACTTGATGCAGTAACTGAAACCGTTGCGTCGGGCCCGCCAAGCCTTGCGATAGGGCCAGCTGTCTTGACTGTGGATCATAGGCGCGGACCGTTTTTTGGGCCTGTAAAACAACGGAAATACCTTCCTGTGCCAGGCGATCAACGCCGGTTTGCCATGGATCCGCACGAAGGCCGTCGATCAGGGCAAACTGTTCTGCCGCCCGGTCAACGGCATCAATGTAATTGTCGCAATAATGAAAGAAATCCCGAACCTCTTCCCAGGGCGACGGGCGCACGGCGCTGTCTTCGCGCCCCAATGCTTCGTCCAAAGAGGCCAGCCGTTCATGGGTGTGACGATAGGCTTTGTGCAACTCCAAAAACGCATGGGCCAGGGCCGGGGCGTTAGAGGCGGCAAGCCGTAGATCCGCGACGGGCGGCATCCCGTCGGCAAAGACCGCGTCGGCCAGCGCTTCGCGCATGTCCGTGACCAACCGCTCTGCGTCGCCGGTGGACAGCTGCGTGACGTCGAACCCAAATTCCTGCGCCAGCGCCAACAAGACCCCCGTGCTTACGGGCCGGTTGTTGTTTTCCATCTGGTTGAGATAGGGCAGGGACACGCCCAGTTTCTGCGCAAACGTCTTTTGGGTCAGGGACAACCTGGTTCTGATCTCACGCAGCTTTGCGCCAGCATATAGTTTTTGGGGTGCCATCGGGGCGACCTTTGCAAGTTTGCAGCTTGGCTATCTAACCTTTGCAAACCGTTTCAGGCAAGTCCAACCGTGTTTTCGCGTCTGATCACATAGATGATCGACAGCACAGCCGCGATGCCGCTGGTTAGCATGATCAACAGCAACGGGATCGGGCTGCTGCCCGGAACCAACGTCGCCCCCGCAAGTATCGAAAGCGCCGCGCCACCGCCAATCGCGATTGCGCCGCCCAATCCGCTTGCCGTTCCGGCGATATGTGGGCGTACAGACAACAGCCCCGAGGCTGCGTTTGGCAATACCATTCCATTGCCGAAGCCCATGAAGACCATGAATCCGAAAAAGCTGAACACGGACCCCACGCCAAGCGCGAACAAAATCACCTGGGCGAAGATGCCCAGACACATCAGGCCGCTGCCCCACAGGATCATTTTGTTGATCCCAAAACGGACAGAATATCTGCCAGTCACAAAATTTCCGGCCATATATCCGATGGCGGGGGTGCCAAAGAACATGCCAAGTTGGCTGGGCGGCAATTCGAAGTAATCCGTGCCAATGAAAGGTGCGCCCCCGAGATAGGCAAAAAACGCACCCGAAGCAAAAGCCGAGGCCAGACAATATCCCCAAAAGCGGCGCGATGCCAAAAGTTCCGGGTAATCCTTGAACTGGCGCCCGAAGCTTGTCGATTTATGCGTATTGGTTTCCCCAAGATCGAACCATATCAACCCGATCACCAAGACGCCCGCTGCGAATAAGAACCAGAAAACCGAATGCCAGCCATAGGACTCATCCAACCATCCACCGATGGCGGGGCTGATCATTGGCACGACGGCCATGCCCATGGTGACATAGCCAATCATAGAGGCGGCTTGCGCCTGCGGAACCATATCGCGAACAATCGTACGGGTCAGAACCATCGCCACAACGACAGAGGCCTGTGCAACCCGGAACATCAGAAAGATTTCTATCGATGGTGCGTAAATACATCCAAGCGTTGCCAGCAGATACACTCCGAACCCGCCCAGCAGCACTGGCCTGCGCCCATAGCGATCAGACAGGGGCCCTACGATCAGTTGCAAAACGGCGTTCATCGTCAGAAACAAGGCCACCGACAGCTGGATGATGCTGAACTCCGTCTCAAAATAGACGGTCATCGCCGGAAGGGACGGCAAAAACATATTGGTCACCAGCGCAGACATCGCGCTGACGAGAATAAGGGTCAATATATGCGGCGGCGTTGTGCGGTCCAGAAAACGGACCGTTGGTTCTGAATGCATTGCACATGGATAGTCCTGATTTGGGCGGCTTCCAAGTTGAAATTTTCCCGGGACAGATTTGCAGATTTGCAATATTCTGACTTTCACTGAATATTGTTTTGCAAATATTCGACACTTTCCTTCCGACGCGCGGGGAAATTGGCTAGGGTGGCTGAAACGAAGCGGGGGCCAAAAACCATGAAAGACATCCTTGGCGAATTAGAGGCGCGGCGCGAAACAGCCCGGCTTGGCGGTGGAGATGCCCGGATCGATGCGCAGCACGCCAAAGGGAAACTGACGGCCCGAGAGCGGATCGACCTGTTGCTGGACGATGGTTCCTTTGAGGAATTCGATATGTTCGTTGCGCATCGCTGCACCGATTTCGGGATGGAGCAGCAACGACCAGCAGGGGATGGTGTGGTTACCGGCTGGGGCACGATCAACGGACGCATGGTCTATGTATTCAGTCAGGATTTTACCGTTTTTGGCGGGTCTCTGTCGGAAACGCACGCGCAGAAAATCTGCAAAATCATGGATATGGCGGTGCAAAATGGCGCACCTGTGATCGGCATCAACGATTCAGGTGGCGCGCGCATTCAGGAAGGCGTGGCGTCGCTTGCGGGCTATGCCGAAGTGTTTCAGCGTAACATTCTGGCCTCTGGCGTGGTGCCACAGATCAGCGTGATCATGGGCCCCTGTGCGGGCGGGGCTGTCTATTCCCCCGCGATCACGGACTTTATTTTCATGGTCAAGGACACCTCTTATATGTTCGTGACAGGCCCGGAAGTGGTCAAGACCGTCACCAATGAAGTCGTCTCTGCCGAGGAATTGGGGGGTGCGGCCACCCACACGCGCAAATCCTCTGTCGCGGATGGGGCCTTTGAAAATGACATAGAGGCGCTGACGGAAATTCGGCGGCTGGTGGATTTCCTACCGCTTAACAATCGCGAAAAGCCGCCCCTACGCCCCTTCTTTGATGATCCCGCCCGGCTGGATCAAAGCCTGGACACATTGGTGCCCGAAAACCCCAACAGCCCCTATGATATGCGCGAATTGATCCGCAAGCTCGCCGACGAGGGGGATTTCTATGAAATTCAGGAAGAATTTGCCAAAAACATCCTGACCGGGTTCATCCGGTTAGAGGGTTCAACCGTCGGTGTAGTTGCCAACCAGCCGATGGTTTTGGCCGGCTGTCTGGATATTGACAGCTCTCGCAAGGCGGCGCGGTTTGTTCGATTCTGCGATGCGTTCAGCATTCCGATTTTGACGTTGGTCGATGTGCCCGGCTTTTTGCCCGGAACATCGCAGGAATATGGCGGGGTCATCAAACATGGCGCCAAACTGCTTTATGCTTATGGCGAAGCAACCGTGCCCAAAGTCACCGTCATCACGCGCAAGGCTTATGGCGGCGCATATGATGTCATGGCGTCCAAGCATTTGCGCGGTGATTTCAATTATGCCTGGCCAACCGCAGAAATCGCGGTGATGGGGGCCAAAGGCGCGACCGAGATCCTGTACCGGTCTGAACGGGAAGACCCGGAAAAGATCGCGCAGCGTACCGCAGATTACGAAGATCGCTTTGCCAATCCCTTTGTCGCCGCTGAAAAAGGCTTCATCGACGAGGTGATCATGCCGCATTCGACACGAAAACGCGTGTGCCGTGCATTTGCCTCTTTGCGCGGAAAGGCATTACAAAACCCGTGGAAGAAACACGACAACATTCCATTGTAACAGGGGGTGACACGGGATGATGATTTGGGCGCGAATGGGTGTGGGTTTGGCAATGGCCGTCAGTGTGGTGCAGGGCGCGGCAGCGCAAGCTGCCCCAATGGATGTGCCGTCGGGGCTAGAGCTGCGATATTTCGAAACGATCAGTGACCATTCTCAGCAAGGATTGTCCTACCGATTCAGGTTTATCGCGCCCGCCATTGCCCGCGAATTCGGCGAGGTCGATTTTGAAACGCTGGAAAAGGACATGGCCTTTTTGTGCAATAGTTTTGCGCTTCCCCGCATTCCGAATATGGGCCCAAAGCCCAGTCAGATCGTGATTTCGATTGCCGACCGCGAAACCAAATTCGGCTTTCCAGACCCAGAAGCCACGCAGATTTTCGAAGCCTACTCAATTGATGGAGACACTTGCATATGGGAACCCTTTTAGATGCCACGTGATGATATGACGAAACATCGTGGGTTTCCCGGCCGTCTGGCCGGCACCGATTTTCAATTCACGATTCGCCGGGCCAATGCCCGTGGCGTCACCCCAATTACGCGTCGCGAACGCCACGCAGACCGCAAACCAGCAGACCGAAGGGCCGATGCGGGGTTTCTTGCCGCATTGTGGGAGCATTTCGGCGAAGAGCCTTTTGAGCGCGGAAATCTGGATGCGGGTCGCCTTGGCTGGCTGTTCGGAAGAGAGGTTATTCCCGCAGAAGATCCTTTTGATACAGCAAGTTACGATGCCATGATGCAGATCGATGTGGCCCGGGCAAGGGCGGCATTTCCAGAAGTGTTCGAAGAATGAGGATGGGCACCAATTCGCTTACGACATTTTCGTTTTGGCGGATTTCAGCCGAAAACCTGTCGCGTTTAACCTGTGGGTTTAAGGAATCAGCGACTCGGGTCATGGTGATGGTGTTAGCAGCGCCCTCCGAAAAAGCGCTCGTTATTTGTCAAAACCGTTACCCTTCCCCTTCTTTGAGGTCTGGCCCATTCCCGGCCAGGCCTCAAACTCTTTTTGGGCCATGGTTTTATGACGTTGCCCCCAACTCCACCGAAAGTTTGATCGCCTGCCAAGGGCGCGCGCCTTTTGTTCGCAACTGTCCAATACGAGGTGCTGATGTTTAAGAAAATCCTGATCGCAAACCGGGGCGAGATCGCCTGCCGTGTTATCAAGACCGCCAGAAAGATGGGGATTGCGACTGTCGCGATCTATTCGGATGCGGACAAGAACGCCCTGCATGTGAAGATGGCGGATGAGGCTGTGCATATTGGGCCAGCCCCCGCCAACCAGTCTTATATCGTGATTGAAAAGGTCATGCAGGCGGTGCTTGAAACAGGCGCGGACGCAGTGCATCCGGGATACGGGTTTCTTTCAGAAAACTCTGCTTTTGCTGCCGCGCTGGAAGAGGCCGGTGTGGCCTTTATCGGTCCCCCCAAAGGTGCCATCGATGCCATGGGTGACAAAATCACGTCCAAAAAAATCGCCAAGGATTCAGGCGTCAGCACGGTTCCCGGTGTTCTGGGAGTGATCAAGGACGCGGCAGACGCCGTAAAGATCAGTCAGGACATTGGCTATCCCGTCATGCTCAAGGCCAGCGCCGGGGGCGGGGGCAAGGGGATGCGCATTGCCTGGAACGATGAAGAGGCGGCAGAAGGGTTTCAAAGCTCTAAGAATGAGGCGGCGAGTTCGTTTGGGGATGATCGGATTTTCATTGAGAAATTCGTGACCCAGCCGCGCCACATCGAAATTCAGGTGCTGTGCGATGCCCATGGCAACGGAATTTATCTGGGCGAACGGGAATGTTCGATCCAGCGCCGAAACCAGAAAGTCATCGAAGAGGCCCCGTCGCCCTACCTTGATGCCGACACCCGCAAAGCCATGGGCGAACAGGCGGTCGCCCTGGCGCAGGCCGTTGGATACACCAGCGCCGGGACCGTCGAATTCATTGTCGACGGGGACCGGAATTTCTTTTTCCTGGAAATGAACACAAGGCTGCAGGTTGAACACCCGGTGACGGAACTCATCACCGGGGTCGATCTGGTCGAACAGATGATCCGAATTGCGCAGGGCGAAAAACTATCGCTGGCGCAACAGGATGTGCAGCTGAAGGGCTGGGCCGTTGAATCACGTCTTTACGCCGAGGATCCCTATCGCGGCTTTCTGCCCTCAACCGGTCGTTTGACCCGATATCGCCCCCCGCAAGAGCTGTCGCTGGAAAGCCACGCGGTCCGCAACGATACCGGAGTGTATGAGGGGGGCGAGATCTCTATGTTCTATGACCCGATGATCGCCAAGCTGTGCACTTGGGCACCGGACCGGGCCGGGGCCATCGACAAGATGCGCGACGCGCTTGATCTGTTTGAACTTGAAGGCATCGGGCATAACTTGCCGTTTCTGTCCGCGGTCATGGATCATCCCCGGTTCATATCGGGCGACATGACCACCGCCTTCATCGAAGAAGAGTACTCCGACGGGTTCCAAGGCGTTACCCTGCCAGAGGACCAAATTCGCCGGATCAGCGCCGCTGCGGCTGCGATGAACCGGGTGGCCGAAATTCGCAGAACCCGCGTCTCTGGGCGCATGGACAACCATGAACGCAAGATTGGCACCGATTGGGTGGTCGAGGCGCAGGGGCTCCATTTCCCGGTTCAGGTCAATGCCGACAAGCTGGGCGCCTCTGTTCGGTTTGAGGATGGGGCGGTCTTGCGCGTCGAATCGGATTGGACGCCGGGGCAGACCTTGGCCGTTCTCGACGTCGATGGCACCTCATTGGTGTTGAAGGTCGACAAAAGACCGAACGGCTATCGCCTGCGCCACCGCGGCGCTGATCTGCGGGTCTATGTGCGCACACCGCGACAGGCCAAGCTGAATGCCTATATGCCCGAAAAAGTGGCACCAGACACGTCGCGCCTGTTGCTGTGTCCGATGCCCGGGCTGATCATGTCCGTAGACGTGGCTGTTGGGGATGAAGTGCAGGAAGGGCAGGTCCTTTGTGTGGTTGAGGCCATGAAAATGGAAAACATCCTGCGGGCAGAAAAGAAGGCGGTCGTGACCAAGATCAACGCCGCTGTTGGCGACAGTCTGGCGGTGGATGACGTCATTTTGGAATTTGAATAGGGCGCACCGGGGATCACAATCGTGGAGCTGTGTTTACATTTAGGGGTGCATCGGACCGGCACGACGGCGTTTCAAAAGGCGTGCCGGGATCAGGCCGACAGTCTTGCCAAAGACGGGGTTGCGGTCTGGCCGCCCAAAGCCATGCGCACCCCGCACCGCAGCACATTCGTGGACCTTGTCCACCGCTCTGAAATAGAGCCAGAGGCCGCGCGTTTGGTGGATCAGACCGTCTGGTCTGTGCGCGATGAAATGGCAGACTTAAAGGCGCAGGGCTATCGCCGGCTTTTGGTGTCAGAGGAAAACATGATCGGCCCGATGGATCTGAATTTCAGAACCCGGACCCTCTATCCCAAGGTGCGTCGCCGGCTGTTGGCCTATGCGCAGCTTTTTCAAGTTGCGCCCAAGACTGTGTTCATCACGATCCGTGATTACGCATCTTACTGGGCTTCAAGCTTTTCATTCGTTTCGCTGCGTAAGCCTCTGCAACCATTCGAGAATATGAAGTTCGACATTGTGAATGAGCCGCGCGGCTGGTGCGATGTCATCGCCGATGTCAGTGCGAGCTTTCCAATGTCGCAAATCGTCGTGGGGTCCTACTCCAAGACCCCGCAAGACGCTTTGGTCTGGGCAAAAGCGATGCTTGGCATACCTGTTGATCACTCTTTTTCTCTGCCGGACCGTCCTGCCAATGCAGCCTTTTCGGCCGCCGGGCTGGCCAAAGCGGCAGAGTTGAGCGCACTGGACCCAAATCTTACCGTGCCAGAGTTGCGACAGGCGGTGCGCGATCTCAACCCGCCGGGGGCTGCGCCATTTCAACCCTTTACGGCACGGGAATTGGGCGCTTTTTCAAGTCGTTATGACGCAGACATCATGGAAATCCGATCAGGAAATCTGGGCGATGTTTCATTGTTCTTGTCAGACATGACCAAGGCGGGCAGCAAATGAATTATTGGGTTGGTGGCAAATCCGTACGATTGCGAATTTCTTCGCGGCGCAGAACAGATTTGTCGATGCTGCTGCCGATTTCCCGAACGCTCCACGGGGCGGGTTTGCGCAGTTTGACGGTTCCATCAAGGTCGATCAGCACCAGACTGAACCCCCGCGGACGCAGCTGTGTGCGGGCGCTGGACGGGTTCTTGGGATCCGTGTCGAGCAAGACCACAACGTTTCGCGCGGCCAGATCATCTGGCCGTACCGCCAAAAGCTCGATCTGTTTCGTAAAGGCGGGATCCCGTTCGGTGGAGGCGAAAACCACCAGCACCCGGTTGAGCCACAAGAAATCTTCAATCTCAACATCGGCGGCTTGCATCACAGGCAGGCCTTCTATGATGACTTCGTCCGCATGCGCCGGGGCGGCCAGTGTGGCGGCCAAAATCATAGACATAAGAAATTTCATAGCTTCTCCGTTCGCTTTAGATATAGGGCGCTTGCGGCTAAATTCTAAGGGCTTATTGCGCAACCGGCGCAGAAATTTGCCTTTTTCAATCATGCGTTACCAATAGGAGCGTTGCGATGACCGACCCAAAAGACTGGAAAAAGCTGGCAGAAGCCGAATTGCGCGGCCGACCTCTGTCCGATTTGATTTGGGACACGGCAGAGGGCATTCCCGTCAAACCGCTATATACCCAAGATGATCTGGACGGGCTTGACCATATGGGGGCTGTGCCGGGGCTGGCACCCTTCACCCGCGGCCCGCGTGCCACCATGTATACCGGGCGCCCCTGGACGATCCGCCAATATGCGGGCTTTTCGACCGCCGAGGAATCCAACGCGTTCTACCGCAAGGCGCTTGCAGGCGGGCAGCAGGGCGTATCCGTGGCGTTCGATCTGGCAACGCATCGCGGCTATGACAGCGACCACCCGCGCGTGACAGGGGACGTCGGAAAGGCGGGCGTGGCCATTGACAGTGTCGAAGACATGAAGACCCTGTTTGACGGCATCCCGCTGGATAAGGTTTCGGTTTCAATGACCATGAACGGCGCTGTCATTCCGGTCTTGGCGAATTTCATTGTCGCAGGCGAAGAACAAGGCGTTGATCGCGCGGCCCTGTCGGGCACTATTCAGAATGACATCCTCAAGGAATTTATGGTGCGCAACACCTATATTTATCCGCCAGAGCCTAGCATGAGGATCGTGTCGGATATCATTGAATTTACGTCGAAAAACATGCCGAAGTTCAATTCCATTTCGATCTCTGGCTATCACATGCAAGAGGCCGGCGCGACATTGGTGCAAGAGCTGGCCTTTACCCTGGCTGACGGGCGCGAATATGTCCGCGCGGCCGTCGAACGCGGTATGGATGTGGATGCCTTTGCCGGGCGCTTGTCGTTCTTTTTCGGGATTGGCATGAATTTTTTCATGGAATCCGCCAAGCTACGGGCCGCGCGGTTTTTGTGGCATCGGATCATGTCAGAATTCAATCCGCAAAAACCCCAAAGCTTGATGTTGCGCACCCATTGTCAGACCTCTGGCGTGTCGCTGCAGGAACAAGACCCCTACAACAACATTGTCAGAACCGCCTATGAAGCGATGAGCGCGGTGCTGGGCGGCACGCAGTCCTTGCACACGAACTCTTTTGACGAAGCCATTGCTTTGCCAACAGAATTTTCGTCCCGGATCGCGCGAAACACGCAGCTTATTTTGCAAAATGAAACCGGTGTGACCAATGTCGTCGACCCTTTGGCCGGGTCCTATTACGTGGAAAGCCTGACGGCAGAGATGATCGACAAGGCCTGGGCGCTGATAGAGGAAGTGGATGAGCTGGGCGGCATGACCAAAGCCGTCGCCTCTGGCATGCCCAAGCTGCGGATCGAAGAGGCCGCCGCCCGCCGCCAGGCGCGGGTGGATCGCGGCGAGGATGTGGTGGTCGGGGTCAACAAATTCCGCACCGAAGACGAAAGCGCCTTTGACGTCCTAGAAGTCGACAATGTTGCCGTTCGCGACGCACAGGTGGCGCGTTTAAAGACGTTGCGCACGTCACGCAACGAGGCCGCTTGTGCCGCCGCCCTGACAGCCCTAGAGGCGGGCGCACGCACGGGCGAGGGCAATCTACTGGCGCTGGCCATCGATGCGGCGCGGGCGCGGGCCACATTGGGTGAAATCTCTTCCGCGATGGAAAACACCTTTGGGCGGCACAGCGCCGAGGTTAAGACGCTGGATGGCGTCTATGGTGCAGCCTATGCGGGGGACGAAGAATTTGCGTTGATCCAGCAAGACATTGATAATTTCGTAAAAACCGTCGGGGTTCGCCCAAGGATGCTTGTGGTCAAGATGGGGCAGGACGGCCATGATCGCGGGGCCAAGGTGATTGCGACGGCCTTTGCGGATATGGGATTTGATGTCAGCGTGGGCCCATTGTTTCAAACACCGGGCGAAGCCGCCGAAGATGCCATTGCCGCGCGGGTCCATGTTTTGGGGATTTCCAGTCAGGCCGCAGGGCACAAAACCCTTGCCCCCGAACTGATCGCCGCTTTGCGTGAAAAAGGCGGCGAAAACATCATCGTTGTCTGCGGCGGTGTCATTCCGCAGCAGGACTACGATTTCCTGCGCCAATGCGGTGTCCGGGCGATATTTGGGCCCGGCACCAATATCCCCGAAGCAGCCCGCGATGTTTTGCGGCTGGTCCGCGGCGAGATCCCGAACAGACAGTGAGACCGATGAAGATGTTGATCAGACCCGCGACCGCAGCGGACAGCGCCCCGATTCTGGAGTTTTGGAACCCGATCATCCGCGACACCTCTGTGACGTTCAACTCGCAAGAAAAAACGCCGGAAGACATCGCCCAGATGGTCTTGGACAAGGCTGAGGCAGGTCACGGATTTTTGATGGCGGACCTGGCAGACCAGGTGGTCGGCTTTGCGACCTACGGGCAATTCAGGGCCGGTATCGGCTATGCGCATACAATGGAACACACCGTCATTCTTTCGCCAAAGGCACAAGGGCGCGGAATCGGTCGCGCCTTGATGTCCGCAATAGAGGATCACGCCCGCAAGGCAGGGGCGCATTCGATCTTTGCCGGTGTTTCAATGGAAAACCCTGACGGCGTCGCTTTTCATTCTAAACTTGGCTATTCTGACGGCATCGTGCTGCCAAAAGTCGGTTTCAAATTCGGCCGATGGATGGATTTAAAACTTATGCAAAAATTCCTGTGATCGCCCCTGACAGCGCGTCCAGAATCCGCTAAGACGCGGCTATGTCTTTATGGTCCCGAATAGTTGAAGCATTGTCCGCCCTGGCAAAGGGCGAACCCTTGTCAGCGGTGTTTGAGCGCCTGCGCACGCCACCGGAACGCTCGGTGGCCTTTGCCATTGCCATGATTGCGCTCAGCGCGAAGATGGCAAAGGCAGACGGCTTGGTGACCCGCGATGAGGTGACTGCCTTTCGCGAGGTTTTTGATATCCCGCCGGAACATGAAAAGAACGCCGCACGGGTTTTTAACCTTGCGCGTCAGGATGTTGCTGGGTTTGAGGAATATGCAACCGGCATCAAACGCATGTTCGGCGATGATCTGGACACGTTGTCTGATTTGATGGAAGGCCTGTTTCATATTGCCCTGGCAGATGGAAACTATCATCCGAATGAGAATGTTTTTCTGGAACAGGTGGCAGGAATCTTTGGTCTTTCAGACCGCCATTTTCGCTGCCTGCGCAGCCGTTTCGTACCTGACGCGCCGCCTGACCCTTATGACGTTCTGGGGGTCGCACCTGATGCCTCCCAGCAAGAGCTAAAGACAGCCTGGCGCAAATTGGTTCGGGAAAACCACCCGGACCGCATGATTGCGCGTGGCGTGCCGGAAGAAGCCGTGAAGCTGGCGGAAAAACGGCTGATCGCCATTAACCGCGCCTGGGAAGAGATATCCGAGACGGCCGCCTGATGCGCATCGCCACTTACAATGTCGAATGGTTTGCACGTCTGTTCGACGATGAAGGCGAGCTTTTGCGCGACGGGGCATGGTCTGGACGTCATGACGTCAAACGCAAAGACCAGATTGACGCTTTGGGGATCGTATTCACCGCGCTCAACGCGGATGCAATCATGATCATCGAAGCACCGGACGGCCATGCCAAGCTTTCAACAGAACGTGCGCTGGAAAACTTCGCGCGGTTTTTCGACTTACGCACGCGCAAGGCCTTGGTCGGGTTCACCAATGAAACCCAACAGGAAATCGCGCTGCTCTACGATCCGGACCTGATGACCGCTGTGCATGATCCTCAGGGCCAGGAAACCGGCAAAAAGGGCGCAAGCGGTGCTCCGCGATTCGATGGCGTTTTTCGGGGCGGGCGCGATGATGCCGATCTTGTCGAACCTGTGCGCTTTTCCAAGCCACCGTTAGAGGCCGCGATAACGATGAAGTCGGGTCATGCCCTGCGTATGATCGGGGTGCACGTCAAATCCAAAGCGCCCCACGGCGCAAAGGGGCGCAAAGAGATCATGAAGCTGTCGGTGGAAAACCGACGCAAGCAACTGGCGCAATGTGTGTGGCTGAGAAACCGGGTAGAGCAACATCTGAAGGCCGATGAATCCCTGATTGTGTTGGGGGATATGAATGACGGGCCGGGCCTGGATGAATATGAAAAACTGTTCGGCCGTTCAGGGGTAGAGGTTGTCTTGGGCGAAGACGGCCAGGACTGTCTGTACGATCCTCATGCCGCGATGGCCGTGACGCAGCGGGTGGGGGCAATGCCGACCACTTCACGGTTTTATATCGCGGAAAAGAAACGGTATTTTCAGGCGCTTTTGGACTACATCATGGTGTCCGCCGATCTGCGACCAAAGGACGAGGCCTGGCGCATATGGCATCCTTTTGATGATCAGCAATGCTATGAAACCGTCGAACTGCGCGAGGCGCTGCTGGTGGCCTCGGATCACTTCCCAGTCACGCTTGATCTGAAATTGTGATTTCGGCTTTTCGTCAGAATCACATATCATGCAGGCATGAAACATTTTTCAGCATGTGCTTTGGCCTTGGCCCTAACAACGTCGCCGCTGGCGGCGCAGGACAGCTCTGACGACATCAGCGAGGGTATGGATCTGATGCAGCAGGGCACGCGCCTGCTGATGCAAGGGCTGATGAATGAACTTGGCCCCGCCTTGTCAGAGCTCGAGGGCAAGATCACCAATCTCAACATGTATCATGCGCCTGAAATCCTGCCCAATGGGGATATTATTATCCGAAAACGCACGCCAGAGGTTCCTGATTTTGACGCCCCGGCGGAAGGCGAGATAGACCTTTAGGCCTTTGGCGTTCGCATCTGTTTGATCACAGTTTCTGCATCAAGCGAGGAGGCCAGGGATGTAAACCGGGCCTGCGCGACTTCGGCAAACAAACCCGCACCTTTATCCGTCAGGCTAAGCGTCAGAAGCTTCTTTAGAGGTTGCCATTTGAGCCTGGCAACCGTGCGCGGGTCTTCGACCGAAAACATTGCCCCAAAGCGCATTGCTTTGCCCGCCACTTCGGCGCGCAAAATGTCTTCTTGATGCAGCAGGTCAAACAGATCCGAATAGCGGGAATCGTCGCGGTTGTTGCGATAGCGATGCATCAGCGCCAGACCAAGCCAAATCCGTTCCGAATGTTTCAATCCGCCCAAATTGGCCCGGGTGGCATTGTCAAAACACACATCTGCGCGGAAATCCGGGTGCGCCCGCCAGGTCACATCATGCAACAGACACGCCGCTTTGAGGATGCGTTTCTGTTCCGGGCGCATGCTGCCGAACAAGGGCAGAATGAACTGGTTCAACGACCGTCCAAACCCCGGCATCCGGGCGTCTTTTGCTTCGGCGAAATAGCAGGCTTCGATCAAGGGGTCGCGCGATTTCACCCGGTCGGGCATTTGTTCGTACAACATGCCTTCGCGGATACCATAGCTTGAAACCGCGATTTCCTTAGGTTTGAAGGCCCGGACGAGTTGACGCAAAACCTCTGACGCGATCGGGACCAAGGACATACGTGCCTCGGACGTTCCCGTGCGTGCGCGCAATTCATTCAGATCGTTTTCGCGAATCCATTTAACGGTTTTGCGAATATCCGATGGCGTCATGCGATATTCGTGCAAAACATGCAGCGGGTAACCGCGACGTTCCATATCCAACCGGGCGATCGCGCGCCAGCTGCCACCAACCAGATAAAGCCGTTTATTGTCGCGGCCCATTTCTTCAACAA
This sequence comes from Marinosulfonomonas sp., assembly GCA_051251595.1. Lineage (GTDB taxonomy): Bacteria > Pseudomonadota > Alphaproteobacteria > Rhodobacterales > Rhodobacteraceae > NORP110. Next base: position 138,473 of record JBPOFA010000008.1, on the reverse strand, counting down.
GACCGTCCAGCACAGTCTTGATCTGCGCCTTGATCGCCTTTTTGCCGCCTTTGACGTCCAACAGCTTCAGTGGACCCAATGGGGACGTGACGCGCCGCCAGACCTTACCGTCGCGCAGTTCAGCAAGCTCCATCGAAGCCCCGCCAATGTCACAGACAAGCCCGCCGGCCTCTGGCCATCCCAGCAACACGCCCTGCGCGGACAGCCGGGCTTCTTCTTCGCCGTCAATCGTCCAGATGCGCAATCCCGTTTCCCGTTCCACCTGGGCGCAAAAATCGGGGCCATCCTTGGCCTCACGGACCGCTGCTGTGGCCACAGCGGTTAAGGGCGCAAGCCCCATGCCCTCGGCCATCAGCTGAAACCGTTTTATGGCCGTCAAAGCGCGTTCGCGCCCCAATGGATTCAGGTTTCCGGTTTCCCGCAGACCCGCCCCAAGGGCGCACATGATCTTTTCATTGAAGAAATACGCAGGGCTGCGCGCAGCGCCGTCAAACACCACCAAACGGACAGAGTTTGACCCAACATCAACAACGCCCACGCGCGACAGGGCGCGTGCCGATGGATCTTCGAAAATCGGACGGCCAAAAATGCCCCAGTCCGTCGTGCTGTCACTGCTGCCGTCCATTCGAACTGGTCCCCCTGGTCATGTTATTTTGCCAAGACGCGGGGTTGGCGTCAATCTTTGGAATGGGTCAGCTCTGGCACGTCTGCAGCGCCTGCGGATCCGCGGCCCGAAAGGGACGGGTTTTCCATGAAAAAGCGGTGGCAGTTGAAGGGCTCTTCGGGGTTCTTGGCCGTCGCGCGGTCAAATTTTCCGTCATAGCGCAGGATCCAGCTTTGGGCTTCATCCGCCATATTGGCGGCCATGACCTGGCTGACAATCTGCGCCTTTACGGTCGGGTTCTTGATCTGCACCAGGGTTTCCACCCGACGCACCAGGTTCCGGCCCATCCAATCCGCGGACGACATGTAGACATTGGCCTTTTTCGACGGAAGCCCATGCCCATTGCCAAAGCAGACAATGCGCGAATGTTCCAGGAACCGGCCCACGATGGATTTCACACGGATGTTTTCCGACAGGCCTTTGATGCCGGGGCGAATACAGGAAATACCGCGCAGGATCAGGCTGATTTTCACACCTGCCTGGCTGGCTTTATAAAGCGCATCAATGACTTCGCTGTCCGTGAGCGAGTTCATCTTGGCCCAGATTTCCGCCGGGCGTCCGGCAGCGGCATGTTCTGCCTCTTTGCCGATCTGCTCTATCAAGGATGTCTTTAGCGTCAGTGGCGAAATCGCGAGGTTTTCCAACTGTTCTGGCTGCGCATAGCCCGACAGATAGTTAAAGATCTTTGTCGCATCGCGCCCAAGGGCCGTGTCGCATGTGAACAGGCTCAGGTCCGTATAGATACGCGCGGTGATCGGGTGGTAGTTGCCGGTGCCGAAATGGGTGTAGGTCACCAGGTTCTCGCCCTCGCGCCGGACAACTGTGCTGATCTTGGCGTGAGTCTTGTAGTTCAGGAACCCATAAACAACATGCGCCCCGGCACGTTCCAGACGGCGCGACTGGCGGATGTTGGCGGCTTCATCAAAACGCGCCTTAAGTTCCACAAGGGCCGTGACCGATTTGCCGTTTTCTGCCGCTTCACACAGCGCCTCTACGATCGGGCTTTCACGGGATGTGCGGTAAAGCGTCTGCTTGATCGCCAGAACATTCGGGTCACGCGCAGCCTGCTGCAGGAACCGAACCACCATGTCAAAGGTTTCATAAGGGTGGTGCAGCAGCATGTCTTTTTGGCTGATGGCGGCGAACATGTCGCCTTCATGGTCTTGCACCCGTTCTGGCACGCGCGGGGTATAAGACGGCCAAAGCAAATCAGGACGGTCGTCCAGAACCAGCTCTTTCAGATCGGACAGGGCCGCCATGCCGCTGACCTCAAACACTTCATCATCTTGAACATGCAACTGTTCGACGATCATTTTGCGCAGGGCGGTCGGGGCGCCTTGTGTCAGCTTCAGGCGCACGACCTCGCCGCGACGACGGCGTTTCAACGCAACTTCAAATTCGCGCACCAGATCTTCGGCTTCGTCTTCGACCTCTAGGTCGCTGTCGCGCAAGACCCGGAAAGAACAATTGCCCTTGGCGGTGTAGCCCGGGAACAACCTGTCCAGATTCATCAACAGCAAGTCTTCCATCGCGATGAAGCGCGCTGTCCCATCCTCTGAGGGCAGGCTGACAAAACGATCAACCTGTTGCGGAATAGGAAGCAACGCACGCAATGGCTTTTTGTTGGATTGGCGTTCCAGTTGCAGCGCCAGCACAAAGCCCGCATTCGGAATAAACGGAAACGGGTGGGCCGGGTCGATGGCCAGAGGCGACAAGACCGGGAAAACCTGTTTCAGGAAAACATCCTTGAGATAGGCAATGTCAGCCTTTTTCAAATCGTCAGGCTGGCACAGGAATATGCCCTCTGCCTCGATCTCTGCGCGGAGCACTTCCCAGGTATCCTGCTGGGTTTGCATCAGGTTCCGGGCGTCTTCGTTGATCAGCACCAGCTGTTCGCGGGGCGAAAGCCCATCTGTCCCGGGGGTCGCATTGCCTTCGCGTTCCAATTCGCGCAGACCTGCGACACGCACGGTGTAAAATTCATCCAGATTCGTGGCCGAGATAGACAAGAACCGCAACCGTTCCAGCAAAGGAACGCGAGGGTTCGCTGCTTCTTCCAAGACACGCCAATTGAACGCCAGCCAGCTGAGTTCGCGATTAAAGAACCGGCCGGGTCCGGAAAGTTCTTCAGCATCCACCTCTACCGGGTCAGGGTAGGGGGCCTCTAGAAAATCACCTAATGTCATGGGGTCGTTTTCCTTGAGTCTTGTAACAGTTTCATGGCGTGGCCGGGTGTGGGTCAATTATTTTCCTGAGCTTCAAAGACGCGCATGGCCAAAGCTTTGGTTACGGCGCGTTTTTCGGCCAGGGCAGCCGCGTCCAGCGCTGTGACCAAATTGCGGGCGGCGTCAAAGCTGCGATCCATCCGGGCCACAAGATAGCTGATCACATCCGGTTTGACCACAATCTGACGATCCGCAAAAAGCTTAAGCAAAACCGCCGTAAGCAGCATATCGTCAGCGGGTTGCAAGGCGGCCAAAGACGCGCTTTGCACGCGGCTGGCTAAATCGGGCAGGGTGAATTGCCAGATACCCGGCGGGGTTGTCGCGCTCATCAAAAGACGCCCCCCTTCGGCAAGAACCAGATTGTGCAGGTGGAACAGGGCGTCTTGCCCGGCGGCATCCTCGGCAATGGCATCGACGTCTTCAACGGCAATCCGGGCGTTCTGTTTGACACAAGCGGCGATGTCGGTGTTGGCCAGCTGCGACGCCTGCAGAATGTCCGCATCTGCCTCGCTGGCCCAGACATGGACCAAATGCGTCTTGCCGGACCCGGCAGGACCGACAAGCAGCATTTTCCCCGAAGGCCAGTTGGCCCAGTCGCCCACAAGGCTTACGGCCAGTTCATTGGCGGCAGAGACGAAAAAGTCATCCCGGCCAAGCGCTGGTTTGGTTGGCAGATCGAAAATTAATTGAGCAGGCATTGGTCAGTCTTCGCTGGCGCCAGAGGCACCTTGGTAAAGGTGGCTGTTTCGATACTGCGCCACGCCGTATCGGGCGATGACGCCGATGGCTGCAGAAACCGGAACCGCCACCAGCATTCCAACAAAGCCAAACAAAGAGCCGAAAACGGACAGCGCAAAGATCAGCCAAACCGGATGCAGGCCAACGCTGCCGCCAACCAGTTTGGGCGTCAGAACATTGCCTTCCAGCATTTGTCCGAAAAAGAACACGCCAGCAACGGCCCCAATCCAGACCCATTCGCCCCAGAATTGGAACAGGGCGATCCCAATGGCCAGCACACCACCGACCAGTGCGCCAACATAAGGAATGAACGAAATCAGCCCGGCGACAAAGCCGACAACCAATCCAAATTGCAATCCGACCACCATCAGGCCAACCGCGTAATAGGTGCCCAGGATCAGGCACACGGTGCCTTGGCCGCGAATAAAAGCAGCCAAGGTCAGGTTAATCTCATTGGCCAATTGGCGCAGGATGGGGGCGTAATCACGAGGCAAGAGGCTGTCGATTTCGGCGACCATACGGTCCCAGTCCATCAGCAGATAAAAGGTGATAACCGGTACAAGAAACACCAGAACGGCCGCGTTGATCACACCCGTGGCAGAGTTGAGCACGCTGCTTAGGACCGTGCCCAGCTTGGACTGCAAGGTTTCCGCAATGGCCGTGGTGGTTTGCGACAATTGGCTGTTGCCATCCAACAAATCAGGAAAGCGCTGCGTGATGTAGTTGCCGAAACTGCTGATATAGGTCGGCAAGACTTCGATCAGGTCGGACAGCTGCTGCACCAAAGTCGGTAGGATCAGCAGGGAAACGATGATCAGCACAAACAGCGCAACCAGGGTAATCGTAACCGTGGCAAGCACCCGGCTAAAGCCGACGCGTTCCAGCATATCCGCGATTGGATCAAGACAATAAGCCACCGCCGCACCCAGGACAAACGGCAGGATCACATCCCCCAGCATCCACAAGGTGACAACGAACACCGCAGTTGCGATGCCCCAGTAGGTCAATTGACGTTTGACTGGCAGTGCCATTTCTATCCCTTTCTCATTCGTCCCTATGTCGCCCGTGTGCGCCCACAGTTCAAGGTCTGAGCTCAATGCGCCGAAAAATTCCTGATCACTGCCCGTTTTGCACCCTTGATGGGTTTGGATCATTGCCACTGCGCCGGCTTTGGCTTATTCGAAATTGAACTTACAGACTGCCAAAGGTTGACACCACATGCGCCTATCCCGCTATTTTTTGCCCGTTCTCAAAGAAACCCCTGCAGAGGCGACAATCGTTTCGCATCGCTTCATGCTGCGGGCCGGTATGATCAAACAGACTGCGGCTGGCATCTATTCGTGGTTGCCCCTTGGCTACAAGGTTCTGAAAAACATCGAAAAAATCGTGCATGAAGAACAGGCGCGGGCCGGGCATATTCCGATGCTGATGCCGACGCTTCAATCCGTTGATCTGTGGCGCGAAAGCGGACGTTATGACGGCTATGGCGAAGAAATGCTGCGCATGAAAGACCGCCATGGTCGCGAAATGATGTATACGCCCACAGCCGAAGAACTGTTTACCGATGTGGTGCGTTCCAATGTGAACAGCTACAAAGACCTGCCGCTGACGCTGTATCAGATCCAGTGGAAATTCCGCGATGAGATCCGCCCAAGATTCGGTGTGATGCGCGGCCGCGAATTCCTGATGAAAGACGGGTATAATTTCGACCTGACTCGCGAAGATGCGCTGCACGCCTACAACCGTCACCTTGTCACCTATCTGCGCACCTACGAACGCATGGGGCTGCAGGCGATTCCGATGCGGGCCGATTCTGGTCCGATCGGTGGCGACTACACCCATGAATTCCTCGTCCTTGCCGAAACCGGCGAAAGCGAGGTGTTCTACGATTCTCAGGTCACAGATATCAGCCTCGGCCAGCGCGACATTGACTTTGATGACTATGCGCAATGTCAGGGCGTGATGGATGAATTCACCTCGCTTTATGCGCGCACGGATGAAACTCATGACGAAGCGCTGTTTGAGCAAGTCCCAGAAGAACGCCGCCGCACGGCGCGCGGAATCGAAGTGGGGCAGATCTTTTACTTCGGCACCGTCTATTCGGAAAAACTGGACGCCACTGTCGTAAACGATAAAGGCGAGCAAGTGCCCGTTCACATGGGCAGCCACGGGATTGGCGTGTCGCGATTGCTGGGCGCGATCATTGAGGCGAGCCATGACGACAAAGGCATCATCTGGCCCGAAGGGGTAACACCGTTCCATTGCGGTATTGTCAATCTGCGTCAGGGTGACGAAGAGGCAGACGCCGCCTGCGAAAACCTTTATTCTGCGTTGACCGCTGCCGGGCTAGAGCCGCTTTATGATGACCGCAACGAACGGGCCGGGGCCAAATTCGCCTCTATGGATCTGATTGGTTTGCCTTGGCGCATCACTGTCGGCCCACGTGGATTAAAGAACGGTGTCGTTGAACTGACATCGCGCAAAACCGGCGAAAGCCAAGAGCTGCCGCCAGAACAGGCTATCGCGAAAGTTATCGAGATTTACCAGGACATCTGAACCTCCGGCCCGGTGGCGGCTTGACCTGATCGGTCATGCGCAACATTGTCGGACCAACTAAACCGGAAGAACCAAACATGACTCGCAAAGCTCTCATCACCTGGGGCGGCTGGGACGGACATGAACCGGGCCCTGTTGCCGATATTTTTCACGACCTGCTGAAAGCAGACGGGATGGAGGTGGAGGTTCACAACAATCTGGAATGTCTGGCCGACGCTGAACACCTGAAATCAATGGACCTTATCGTTCCCGTCTGGACGATGAGCGAGATTGACAAGGACTACACCAACAACGTGTCAGAGGCGGTGGCCCATGGCACCGGGCTGGCCGGTGTGCATGGCGGCATGTGTGACGCCTTTCGCAACGATCCACTGTGGCAGTTCATGACCGGCGGCAACTGGGTGGCGCATCCCGGCGGGGACGGGGTTGAATACACCGTGAAGATCACCGACCGTGAAACGGAACTGACGGCGGGAATCGATGATTTCCAGATCACCTCTGAACAATATTACCTGCATGTTGATCCGGCGGCGCGCGTCCTGGCCACGACGGAATTTCCCGTCTTTAACTGGTACCACACCCCGAATGGTCCGGTGCAGATGCCTGTGGTCTGGACCAAGCGTTGGGGCATGGGCCGGGTCTATTATAACTCTCTGGGGCACCACCGTGATGTGATCGATAAAGGTCCGGCGCTGGAAATGATCCGACGCGGTTTGATCTGGGCCAGTCATGGCCGTGAAGCCGCGCAAGCCGCCGGAGAAGCCTATGAAGATTACTTTGCAGAAGGTAAACACTTCTAAAGTCTTGCGTGCGCAGGGGCATCCTGCATGCGTCCTCTGCTGCTGATCCGAACCAAAGACCCAAAATACAGGAACCGAATTTGGCCCAATCCACCGCCCCGTTTTCGCGTTTTGAATGGATGATCGCTTTTCGATACCTTCGTGCGCGTCGGGCCGAAGGTGGCGTCAGCGTGATGACGTGGATTTCCCTGATCGGCATCACATTGGCGGTGTTTGCCCTGATCGCAACCATGTCTGTGCGGGCCGGTTTTCGTGCTGAATTTGTCGATACAATTCTGGGTGCCAACGCCCATGTCACGGTCTACACGGCCATGCATCAGGACGAAAACGGGCGTGATACCAACACGATAGCCGACTATGACGCCATGGCGAAACGGCTAGAGGCCTTGCCCGATGTCACACGCGCAGCCCCGTTGATCCGTGGGCAAGTGATTGCGAATTTGCGCGACAATTCCGTTTTTGTTGATGTCTACGGGATTTCGGCCCGCGACATTATGGGCATCCCAAGGATTGCCCACCCAGACGAAAAACGCGGTGACATTGAACGGTTTTCCGACGGTGTTGCCATCGGGTCGGGCGTTGCGCGAAAGCTGGGCGTCGGGATTGGGGATCGGATAAAGCTGATCTCTCCGAATGGGGTCAAAACCGCCTTTGGCACCAGCCCGCGCGTCAATGCCTATGAGGTCACCTATATCTTTACAGCCGGGCGCTATGATATCGACCAGACCCGCGCCTATCTGCCCTTTGCAGAGGCGCAAAGCTATTTCAACCGCGAAGGCGTGGCCGACGAGATAGAGGTCATGGTAAGCGATCCGGAAACGGTGCAGGATCACGTGTATGACTTCATGCAGGCGGGCGGTCCGCACGCGCTGGTTTGGACGTGGCGGGATCGCTCTGGCAGCTTTTTGCGGGCGCTGGATGTCGAGGATAATGTGATGTTCATCATCATGGCGATCCTGGTTCTGATCGCGGCCATGAACATCATTTCCGGCCTTATTATGCTGGTCAAAAACAAGGGGCGCGATATTGGAATCCTGCGCACCATTGGCTTGACCGAAGGCTCTGTCCTGCGGGTTTTCTTTATTTGCGGATCTTTGGTTGGCGTGGTCGGAACGCTGTGTGGCGTTATCCTTGGGTGCCTGTTCGTGATCTATATCGATCCGATTTTCAGCTTTGTGAACTATGTGGCCGGGGGCGGTGTTTGGGATCCGTCGATCCGTGGGATCTATAATCTTCCGGCCAAATTGGTTCCTGGAAATGTGCTGTCGGCGGTGGCTTTGTCGCTTGGGCTTTCCTTCTTCGTCACCCTGTTTCCGGCCCGTCGTGCGGCCCGCATGAACCCGGTAGAGGCGTTGCGATATGAATAAGCCAGTGCTGGAACTGCGGGACATCACCCGGTCTTACAAAAAGGGCCTGCCGGGACAGATCACTGTTTTGCAAGGGGCCAGAGTGGCGCTGGATCCCGGGGAAGTGGTAGCGCTGGTTGCGCCCTCTGGCGCGGGGAAATCGACGCTGCTGCATATTGCGGGGTTGTTGGACACGCCCGATAGCGGTTCGGTACTGTTGAACGGCGAGGATATGACCGGTCTGTCGGATCGGCGACGCACCCGCGCACGTCGGCAAGAGGTTGGTTTCGTTTATCAATTTCACCATCTGCTGCCAGAATTCTCGGCGCTGGAAAACATCGTTCTTCCCCAGTTGGCCAATGGCGTTTCACAGACCAAGGCCGAAGAGCATGGCTTGTCTCTGTTGGCGAAAGTTGGTGTCGAGGACCGCGCGCAGCACCGCCCCGCAGAGCTGTCAGGCGGTGAACAACAACGCGTTGCGTTTTGTCGTGCATTGGCCAACCGGCCGGGCGTTTTGCTGGCCGATGAGCCAACCGGAAACCTTGACCCGGCCACGGCGGATCAGGTGTTTGCGGCGCTTATGACCCTGGTGCGCGACACAGGTCTGTCGGCGCTGATCGCGACGCATAACCTGGAACTGGCCGCTCGGATGGACCGGGTTCTGCATCTGCGCGACGGTGCCCTGACGCCTGACTCGATCTGATTGAGATCAAATTCAAACGGTTCGATCGCTGCTAAGCTTTCCCTGAAACCAGTCGGGAGAGAGACATGAGCAGAACAATTTTAGGTGCCGTTTTGACGATCGCTTTGGCCGCCGGATGCACCCCAAGCGTGGATGAGGGGAAAGCAACCTATACGGAATTTTGTGCAGGATGTCATGGGGTTGGCGGGCAGGGGGATGGTCCCTTGGCGGCTGATCTGGCGCGTGCCCCGGCTGATCTAACGATGCTGTCCGCCAATAACGGCGGCACCTTTCCGCAGGTCAAGGTGATGTCGGTGATCGACGGTTATGGCCGGACGGATCAGGGGGTAAACCCGATGCCGGAATTTGGCGAAGATCTGCACAGTCGAATGCTGTTGGTGGATACGGGCGACGGGATCCTGACCCCCACGCCAGAGCGCTTGGCCTCGCTGACAGACTATCTGCGCAGTCTTCAGCAATAGGGTTTGATTGGGATCAAGGTGCGGATGTGCCCGGCCTGTCAGATTGAAATGGGGCCATATAGGAGACAGACATGACAAAGGCAATTTTGGCGGCGGTGTTTTGGGCCGGTTGGAGCGGGGCGGCCATGGCGCAGGACGCCGGGCAAGGGCAGGAACACTACCTGCAATATTGCGCCACCTGCCACGGATTGACGGCAGAAGGCAACGGTCCGATGGCCCCTGGGCTTGTGTTGCAACCCACTGATCTTACAAGGTTATCGCAAGGAAACGGCGGCGTCTTTCCGGCTTTGCGCGTGGTGAAACGCATCGATGGAAGAGAGCCTCTGGTCTCGCACGGATCGCCGATGCCGGTCTTTGGAGACTTCTTTGAGGGGCTCTATGTCACATTAACCGCGCCGGATGGCGAGACGATCAAAACCAGCCGGCCGATAGTGGATCTGGTGGCGTGGCTGGAAGAAATTCAGAAATAAACCCGGCGAACGGCAAACATGTCATCCAACCGTAACGTCGGGCCGTTATTCGGGGGGCACTACCTTAGCACAGAGTTTTTTTTAGTATCGTATCGCCCCGGTCAGAAATGGCCGGGGTGTTTTTACGACAGGGGCCCTTTGGCGCGGTCGGCACTGCGTCTGCCATCTGTCGGCAAAACGTATGGCAACTTGTATGGCAGCCTATGGCTGATCAGACATCAAGCTCTTCGACAAACCGCGCGTTTTCCTGGATGTATTGAAACCGCATTTCCGGTTTTTTCCCCATCAGACGTTCCACAAGATTGCTGGTTTCGCCCGGTTCGTCTTCGTCGATGGTGACGCGGATCAGCTTGCGGCTGGCCGGGTTCATCGTGGTGTCTTTCAAATCCTTGGCGTCCATTTCGCCAAGCCCCTTGAAGCGCTGCACATCGATCTTGCCGCGACCGCCTAGACCCTTTTCCAGCATCCGTTCTTTTTCGGCGTCATCCGCGACGTAGATGCGGTTGGCCCCTTGGGTCAGACGGTAAAGCGGTGGACAGGCAAGGTAGAGATGGCCCGTGTCGATCATCGGGCGCATTTGGGTGAAGAAGAAGGTCATCAGAAGCGACGCGATATGCGCGCCGTCCACATCCGCATCGGTCATGATGATGACTTTGTCATAGCGCAGATCGTCCACGTTGAACCGGGTGCCCATGCCGACGCCAAGCGCTTGGCACAGATCGTTGATTTCAGCGTTCGTGCCGATCTTAGAGGAAGCCGCCCCAAGCACGTTGAGGATCTTACCACGCAGCGGCAGCAGGGCTTGTGTCTTGCGGTCGCGCGCCATTTTGGCAGAGCCGCCCGCGCTGTCGCCCTCCACGATGAACAGTTCTGTGCCCTCGCGGTTCGTGGCCGAACAATCGGTCAGCTTGCCGGGCAGGCGCAGTTTCTTCGTGGCGGTCTTTCGCGCGGTTTCTTTTTCCGCGCGGCGACGGCGGCGTTCTTCGGAGCGCAGGATCATAAAGTCCAGGATCGCCCCTGCGGATTTCGTGTCTGCCGCCAGCCAGTTGTCAAAATGGTCGCGGACAGAGTTTTCGACAAGGCGCTGGGCCTCTGTCGTGGCAAGACGGTCTTTGGTCTGGCCGACGAATTCAGGGTCACGGATGAAACAGCTGACCAGGGCGCAGCCGCCGGTGATCAGGTCTTCGCGGGTGATGTCCTTGGCTTTGCGGTTGTTGATCAGTTCCCCATAGGCGCGGATGCCTTTGGTGATCGCCGCCCAGAACCCGGCCTCATGCGTGCCGCCTTCGGGGGTGGGGACGGTGTTACAGTAAGACTGGATGAACCCGTCGCGCGACGGTGTCCAGTTGATCGCCCATTCTACGGAACCGGCGGTGTTGAACTTTTCCTTGAACGACACTTTGCCTGCAAAGGGACGTTCGGCATAGGTCGAGGAGTCCGTCAGGGTTTCGGTCAGATAGTCGGACAGACCGCCGGGGAAATGGAATTCTTGTTCGACGGGGGTTTCACCGTCGTCAATTTCCGATTTCCACCGGATTTTCACGCCGGAAAACAGAAACGCCTTAGAGCGGGCCATTTTGAACAGGCGGGTGGGTTTGAATTTCAGCGATCCAAACATCTCTGGATCCGGGTGGAAGGTCACGGATGTGCCGCGCCGGTTGGGGGCGGCGCCGATTTTTTCCAACGTGCCTTTGGGGACGCCGCGCGAAAACTCCATGGCGTAGAGTTCGCGGTTGCGGGCGACCTCGATGCGCATGTGATCTGAAAGCGCGTTAACAACAGAGGATCCAACCCCGTTCAACCCGCCAGAAGTTTCATAGTTTTCACCGGAAAATTTACCGCCGGCATTCAACGTGCAAAAGATGATTTCCAGCGCAGATTTGGTTGGATCAGAGGGATGCGGATCAATCGGCACGCCGCGCCCGTTGTCGCGGATGGTGATCGAGTAATCGCTGTGCAGCTCTACCTCGATCCAGGTTGCATGGCCTGCGACGGCTTCGTCCATCGAGTTGTCGATGATTTCCGCCACCATATGGTGCAGGGCGCGGTCATCTGTCCCGCCGATATACATGCCCGGGCGCAGCCGCACATGTTCCATATCGTCAAGCACCTGAATAGAGGATGCGTCATATTCTTTTTCGTTGGGAGATCCCAAGAGATCATTGGCCATTTTTTGCTGCTCTGGCTTGTTTTTGTTGCGCTCCATTGTGGCAGGTGGGGGGCGGTTCCGCAATAGGTTGTGGTGCGGCGAACGCAGGGGAACGCGGTCTTGGGGGGTGAAATCTTGTGCATTTGCGGTTTGCCGCCGCGATCTGGGCAGGGGTGATTGACAATGCGGGGTCTGGCGGGGAACGTGGCCGCAGACACAGACGGCCCCAAGGAGACATGTGATGCCCGATTTCCCGATCTTGGATTTGGCGGCCTTTGCCGCGGGGTCTGACAGCGAAAAGGCGGCTTTTGGGGCAGAGGTGGATCAGACCTGCCGCGAGACCGGGTTTCTGGCGGTGCGGGGGCATGGGGTGCCTCAGGATGTGATTGACGCGGTTTGGTCCCAGACGCGGGCGTTTTTTGAATTGTCCGCCGCTGAAAAACACGCGGTTGCGCCGCCGCGCGCGGGCTATCCTTACGGCTATTTGGGCCCCGGGACAGAGGCGCTCGCCAAAAGTCGTGGTGAGGACACGCCCCCTGATCTGAAGGAAAGCTTTAACGGTGGGCCAGCGGAGGTGCCTTCTGGTATGACCGATGTGGATGCTTTGGCGTTTTGTTATGTGCCCACGATCTGGCCCGAAGGGCGGGACGGGTTCAAACCTGCCTGGCAGGCCTATTACCAAGAGATGGAGCATCTGGCGGCCCGCATCATGGAGGTTCTGGCCGTCGCGCTTGGCCTGCCACAAGACCATTTCGCGCCCTATATTGACGCACCGATTTCCGCGCTGCGCGCGTTGAATTACCCGGAACAAGATGTGGCCCCGCTGGACAATCAACTGCGCGCCGGGGCGCATACGGATTACGGCAGCTTGACGATCCTCTTGCCCGAACCGGGCAGTCGCGGGCTGGAAATCTTGACCCCTGCGGGCGCGTGGCAGGCTGTGCCACCGATTCCGGACACGTTTGTGGTGAATATCGGGGATCTTATGCAGCGTTGGACCAATGATCGCTGGGCCTCGACCTTGCATCGGGTCGTGACGCCCCCGGATTGGGCCGGAAAGCGCCGCCAGTCGCTTGCGTTTTTCCATCAGCCAAACTGGCTGGCCGAAATCACCTGTCTGCCCGGATGCGAGACCGGGGGCGACAGATATGCTCCGGTCTTGTCGGGGCCGTATCTGATGGACAAATTCAAGGCGGCCACGGCTTGACGGGTCTTTGATGCGGATCAAAGCACGGCCGCGCAGAGGCGGGTATTCTTTCCTGTGAAACAGGAGGACTATGAGAATGCCCAACACTGCCCCAAAGACTGCGACTGCAGGTGACCCCAAAGCGACTGCGCTCGGCGTCGATGTGCCATCGCCCGTCAGCAAAGAGGATATTCGCGACGCTTTTGAAACCGGCAACTACCCTTACGACAAGCGCCTGTCGCGCAACGCATACGAAACGACCAAGGCGTTGTTGCAGGCAGAGTTGCTGAAGGTACAGCTTTGGGCGCAGGACACGGGGCAAAAATTCGTGATCCTGTTTGAAGGGCGCGATGCGGCTGGGAAGGGCGGCACGATCAAGCGCTATCTGGAACATCTCAACCCGCGATCCGCGCGGATTGTGGCGTTGAACAAACCCACAGATCGTGAGCGCGGCCAGTGGTTTTTTCAGCGCTACATAGAACATCTGCCAACGGCCGGTGAAATGGTGTTTTATGACCGATCCTGGTACAACCGCGCCGGGGTCGAACGGGTGATGAATTTCTGTGACCCAAGCGACTATCTGGAATTCATGCGCCAGACGCCTGAATTGGAACGCATGCTGACGCGTTCCGGGATACGGCTGTATAAATACTGGTTTTCGGTCACGAAAGAGGAACAAAAGCGCCGGTTCGACAGCCGCGCGACCGACCCGCTGAAACGCTGGAAGCTGTCGCCAATCGACAAGGCCAGTCTGGACAAGTGGGATGATTACACCGAGGCCAAAGAGGCGATGTTCTTTTACACCGACACCGCGGATGCGCCCTGGACGATCATCAAATCAGACGACAAGAAACGTGCGCGGTTGAACTGCATGCTGCATTTTCTGGAAAGTGTTGAGTATCCCGGCAAGGATCTGAGCATTGCGACGGGGCCAGACCCCCTGATCGTGGGCCGCGCCCAGCATGTTGTGCATGGGGCGGATCACATTCTGGGCACCTCGCTGCATCCGGATCTGCGCCGCGCAACGGCCGGGTAAGAGCGCTGGAGACTTGGCGGGTGCGGGGCTGAGCTTATCTTCTGGGTGCTGTGGGGTCGTGTAACGGACCGAAATAAAAGAAAAAATTCCAAAGCTTGCAGGAACGCTTTTCTTTTCTCAAACTCGCGTTACGTTTTGACAGGTTTGTTAAAGAGGAGTGTGGCGATGGTATTTGGATTGAGAACCATTGGGATGGGTGCCACTGTGGCTGTTCCGGCCCTTGTCTTTGCCCGGCTCGCCGCAGCAGAAGATGTGGACATGCCGCCCGCCCGGGTTTTGATCCTGTCAGACCCGGCGCTGAACACGGACATCCTTACGCAAAACATCCGTGCGGGTTTGGATTTGCCGTTTCGGGTTTTGTCTTTTGCAGAGGTGGGGCAGGCCAAGGCGCTTTACACAAACTCCGGGTTTCTTGAGCGTCGCCATGGTCTGGCCGAGGGTGCGTTAGGACAAAGCTTTGATGCAAAACTGGACACGGTTTTGTCCTCTGTCCAGGTCGAGACGGCGCCCGCACCCGTTGAAAAAGTGGTGCAGGATTACGGAATTTTGGAATTGGACTCCGCTTATGATTTCGCGACGACGATCGAACGGTTGCGCACAGCGGTGATGTCCCAAGGGGACACGGTGTGGTTTGGCGAAATCGATTATGCGGCAGAGGCGGCAGCGCTGGGACAAGACCTGCAACCGGCGACCTTGTTGCTTTTTGGTGGCCCGGCCCCGGGCGGGGTCGCGATGAAGGATTTTCCGGCCATTGGGCTGGATGCGTTTTGTCAAAAACTGCTGGTCTACACGCGAAAGGACAGCAAAGTCATCGTGCTTTACAACGACATTGCTGCTTTGGCCGAACTTCACTACGCGACGTCCATCAAGCCCCATCACGGGCTTAACGCGCGTTTGACTGAGACGTTTTCAAAAGCGGTTGAGTGACGCGCAACGGTCGCGCCCGCTGAGCTTCGGCGGGCGTTGTCCTGGCGTACCAAAGAGAGGGGGCGTGCTTTACTGGCGGCATCCTCCGATGCGCAACAATGGCTCGCATTGCAACACGTTCAGGTCGAGACGGTTTAATTCCCAACCGTCGCGCGGATTGATGAGAAATCCTGACGTTTCAGCGCTGGCAGGTCGATCCAATATTGCAGCGCCCCCAGATCGGCGAGGGCGAAATCCCTGAACTCCGCATCCGGAAATTGCATCAGCCCGATGTTAAGGCAGTTTTCGCCCTCTGAACCTTGGGTCCTTGGCGTATAGCCCAAGGACTGGTGCCGGAACCCTTGATGGGCATGGCTGTTTTGGTGTCTTTCCACCCACTGCCGCGCGACATCTTCGGGCAAGGTCTGAAAGCTCTCTGGCCCGTTGCAGGCCGAGGCGAGGATGCAATGGCGCGCCGCATCTTCGACGATTGGGTTCATCTTATTTGCATGGTTGAGAAATGGCGCCCACTGGTCTGACATATGGTATTCCAGCTTGAGTTCCCCATCAGAGGAGAGATTTCGCCACAAGTCCCAAAAGGCCTGTCGGTCTTTTTCGGTGGTCGGAACGGCCAGCACGTCTGGGCCAAGGTCTTGCATGACGGCGTCGATCTCTTGGCGCCGTTTGGCAATCGCGTCGATGGAGCCCAGGCAGTGTTGTTTGCGGGTCTGGTGATGCTCTGGCTCGTTCCAGTCCCCTTTGCAGAATATGTAGGCAGGGTCGCCGTCGACATGGCGAATGTACTGCATCAGGGTCTCTTCGGCATCGTCCAGAAGGGCGCAGTAGCCGCCAAGCATCGTGTGCATGGAATGAAAATTATGTGGAAAACCCGGAAAACCGATGCTGAACCCATCATCCGCCTTCAGCCGTGGATCGTAATCTGTTTTTGCCCCCTTGAGACATGAAATCGCGGGGTCTTTTTCCATGCGTTCAATGAAATCGATGGTGAAGCGTTTGTCGTTGCAGTCGCAGGCCTCTTCCAGGGCTTGGTCGTCATTTGGCGAAAGCTCAAACTCTTCCTCATAGTAGACGGCATCAAAATGGAGCTGTACCCCCACGTCCATTTTCATCTCCCATTTCGGGAGGATTGATCCCTCTGGCAGATGCGGGTGGTCCAGTTCGTGCAGCCAGAACTTGCGATAGCTGGCGTGTTTGGGCGTGTAGGACACAAGAGAGGCGGGGGGGACGCTTTGGGTGATGTCATCCGTCTTGGGCAGATGCACGACCAGATCGCCGATGATGTCTCTGTGGCCTTCTCTGTCCATCGGGTAGAAGAAGAACAAGATCCCATCCTCGGGGTAAAGATGGCGCAGCCCAAAGTCAGGGATTTCGGCACAGTCAATCTGGCCGATGAAATGGGCCGGGCGTTGTTGATCTTTGTGGTCGGTATAGCGTGGCCAGGTCAACCCTTTGGGGGCCATGGGAAGGCCTCCGAAAAAGCTAAGGCCGGTCTGCTCGGCCGGTGGCATGACCGGGTTGAAATACAAAACCTCGCGCAGAGTGTCCCTGAGCCTGTCACGCAAGGGGGCAACGGGCACGTCCTCCAACATTTTCTGAAGGCTTGGGGGCAGCGTAAAGCCGGTGCGAAAAACCTCTCTGTTCGCTTTGATCGCGTCGTCGTATTTTTGTTTGCTGCGCTCAAAGGCCCCGGCTTTGCGCAGCAGAGAGACCTGTTCCAGCTCATTGTCCATGTTGTCGAGGAACGCTTTCATCTGCTCGCCGCCCTCCATGGATTGGATTTTTGCGGAGTGATGGGCGAGGTCGGACAGACGGCGCCGTTCTTTCTGGCTGAGCCGATCCAGGGAACCGCCCATATTGCCCACCATATTGGCCGTCTGGCGCTCTTGGGCGTCTTTTTTGCCGCCCATTCCGAGATTTCTAAAGAACTTGTCAAACATGCTGCACCTCTTTAGCCGAGGTTTTTGATGGCGGAGTTTGACGAAAATTCGGCCCGTGCGTGGTTTTTTGCGCGCATTTTCCCTGATTTTCACGCCTCTTTTGGCCCGCGGCCCTTGCTTTGTGCGGGTCGGACGGGCCCATTCTTGGGGTAAATGTTAAAATTTGGTTATCAAATCCGAAAAACCATAGTTTGGACGCAATTTTATTGGATGATAGATGCACCGATGCCCGCCGGTGTGGGCGCGTGTCAAAGGCTTTGGGCATCCCCAAGGGGGCGTATGTGATGGCAACTATGGTAAACCCCATTCACGCGCGCGACAGCGCAGCCATTCGTGTGACCCGAGTCTTGTGCATCTTTTTTATGATATCTGTCCATATTCCTGGCGCTTATGGTGTCAGCTATGTTTTGCAGGGCGATGGCGCGATTTTCGGCGATATTTGGATCAGAATTCTGGGGCGGGCGAGTGTTGCCGTTCTCAGCCTGGTCAGTGGTTTTTTGTTGGTCGGCGCGCTTGAAAAATGTCGCCCGGTCCAAGTATTGCGGGACCGGTTTCGGGTTTTGATTGTCCCTATGATCGCGTGGAACCTGATCCTTTTGTTTCTGGTTTTCGTGGCGACTGTTGCCAATGTTCAGGGGGGGCAAGCGCTTCCGGCTGCGACGCCTCTTGCTGTTGTGAATGCAGTAACTGGATTTTTTGGGGCAAGTTTTAATTCGCCTCTTAGCTTTCTGCGTGATTTGTTCGTTTCTTCGATTTTGATTTTGGTGTTCTGGCAGCTGATCCGCGAGCATCTGACGTTGGCGCTTGGCGTGGTTTTGGTTCTGGCCATTTTTGATTTTACCGCCCCAATTGTTTTCCGCTCGACGATCCTTTTGTTTATGTTGGCGGGCTGTTCCTTGAGGGTGAATCAAATTCAGCTTTCCGCCCTGGTCCGGATCAAACCCCTGTTTCTCGGCGTGTTGTGCGGCAGCGCCGTTTATCTAGTGAGCGCGCATGCGGGCATGGATGTGGGGCCGATTGCAGAGATTGAAAATATCGCGAAACGGGTTGTTCTGGTATTTTTTATGATCGCGCTTGCCGTCGCAATTGGGCAAAACAGAATGGCGCAAGCGGTAGCTGACCGATTTGCCCCTGTCGTCTTTCTGGCCTATCTCAGCCACGTGATCCTTGGCAAGCTCATCTGGATCGTGATGAGCGCGCTCGGGGTGGATGTTATGGGGCCATCCTATTTGATCTTTTTCTTCGCCGCGCCAGCATTGATCTTCATCCTATGCCTGCCGATGCGGTGGTTTGTTGATCTGCTGCCTGCGCCAATTCCGGTGCTGGTCAAGGGCAAACCGTCGCGCACGCCATGGTCTGTCATGCCGTTGAGCACCAAATTGCCATTCTTCCCCGCGCAAGGAAGATAACCGGGGAGATCAGCCAGATGCGCCTGTCGAACAGGGGCAGGGCTGATCCCGTGACGTTATTGCAGAATTTTGCCGTCGGGCCAGCGAATATTGTGGTCCAGAAGGATGGTTTTTTCTGACTTGGGGGCCAGATCAAAGTTCCATTGCAAAAGGCCCTTGGCGTGGTCCACATCGACCACGTCCGGTTTCGGCGTGGCAGAGAAGGTGATCACCAAACCCTCTTGTTCACTGTAAGGAACGCGGTCCAAAAGCTCTACAGTCCAGGGTTTGTCGCCCAGATTTTCGATCTGGATTTCGACCTTGTCGTCTTTCGTGTTGGACCGGCTGATGATGCCGCTGTCGCCTTCGTTTTTCCCGAGGCTCGTGCGGTCCAGCCGCAATTCTTCGATGGGGCCAAAGGCCAATTGGCTTTCTGCACCGGCGGGGATTTCGGGCGTGTCGCCAAGCCCGATGACGTTTCCATCGACGTAGAACCAAGAGTTGTTATAGGTCTCAAAAATCGGCTCTGCTGAGGTGTTGGTGAATCGCGCCATGAGAAAGGCGGTGTCATCACGCATGGGCGAAGCCTGTGCAAAGGTTTCCGCATCAAAAGTCAGAACATCCATCGCCAAAGTCAAGGCGTCGACACCATTTGCCACCGACACAGGTTTGGGGAAAATGTAGCTGACCCCAGGGCCGTCGTAATCCAGATCAGGGTTAAGACTGAGCGATTCCTCGACGACGACCGGGGCTTCCATCATGGGTTCTTCATACGTCTGGGCGCCAGCATTAGCGGCCTTAGGGGGCACTGGATCGCTGATCCGCAACCTTTTTGGATAGGGCTGGCTGGGGGCGATGTTTTCACCAAGGGCTATTGTTGAAAGCTCAAGCGTTACGTCTGTCCAATCCTCTCCACTCTTTTGGCTGACCATTGCGCCCCTTTTGATCGACACTTGCGCCGGTTCTGTTTGTGTCAGCGAAAACTCATACAGTGGGCCCCAAATGGCCTCTACAAAATAGGTGATCGTAATTTCCGAGGGTGTCGCCACGTCTGTTGAGACCGTAAGGACGGCCTGAACCCGGTCGTCATCCGCTGTCAGCACAGCGGCGAGGGCCTCTTTTGCCTCTTTCAGCTCTGTTTCCAAATCCTTCCGGGTCTCGCTAAGGGCGCGGATGGATTTTTCAGCTTCCAGGATTTCGGCACGGGCCTGGCGGGTTTGTTCGCCGACGATACCCGTGATGTCTGCAAGGGCCTTTACATCTGTCGGCAGGCCTTCGTTTTGGGACATGTTTTTGAGGAACTGTAACTGCGCCTCTGCCGCGTCGGACCGCAGCCGGATTTCGGCCTCTTTGTCCATATGGCTGTCAAGCGCGGCTTGTTTGGTCTTAACAACCTCGCGGGCTTGCAAAACGGCCTGATCGTCTGGGTCGACCAAAGGCGGCAGGGCGTCGCCGCGGATCGAAAACTGTTCCAAGGTGGCGTTCGTGATGGCAATCTGTGGCGGGATATCTTCGACGGCATAGGGCAAATCCGGTAGGATGATGTCATGCGTTCCGGCGGGCAGTGCCACGTTTAGAACCCGTGTGACTTTGGACCCCGCCGGGTAGACGATCACAGACTGCGGGGCGCTGCGCAGGGTGAATGTGTCGGCAAGAGCGGGGGAGGCAAGGCAGAGCAAAGGCAAGAGCAGGGCACGCATCAAATCAGTTCCTTTTGAAAAATTTATTCTCTTATAAGTTGCAGCAATAATGGGGTGTGGCCCGCAAAAAGCAATGTTTTTTTTACGCGCTTTCCGCTGCCCGGTGGAAACAAACTGGTTCATTGAACGTTTGTGTGGGGGGGGCGGATCGGCCCTTGCGGCCCTCGCGCGCTTGGGGTCAAAAGACAGGATTGCAGGAACACGCCATGTCGCACAGCACCGCACATCGTTTTGAATTTATCGCCCTGGTGGCATTGCTGACCAGCCTGACGGCATTCGGTCTGGATGCCATCCTTCCGGCGATGCCCGCGATCGGGCAAGAGTTGCAGGTTGCGGTGCCGACGCAATTGCAGCTGATCGTGACGATGTTCACCCTTGGCATGGTGTTTGGCGAAGTCCTGTTTGGTCCTTTATGCGACGCGATTGGGCGCAAGTCCGCGATCCTGCTGGGGATTGCGATCTTTTGTGTTGGGTCTGTGCTTGCGATGACGGCCAGTTCCATCGAGCAGGTGGTGCTGGGACGGATCCTTCAGGGGATTGGGGTGTCGGGGCCCAAGATTGGCGCGCGCACGCTGGTTCGCGACAAATTTTCGGGCGAGGCGATGGCCCAGGTGATGTCGCTGGTGTTCACGATCTTCATTCTGGTGCCCATGCTGGCGCCGGCCATCGGGCAGGGGATGACCCTTTTGACCGGATGGCGCGGATTATTCGGGTTTTACGTGGCTGTGGCCGTGCTGGCCGGGGCATGGCTGGCGCTGCGCCAGCCAGAGACCTTGCCGGTGGAGCGCCGCATCGCGCTGGCGCCGGGGCGAATCCTGCGCAATGGGGCGCGCATTCTGCGCCACCCCGTGGTGCTGGCCCATAGTTTTGCGGCGGGGCTGATCTTTGGTGCGCAATTACTATATCTGAGCACGGCGCATTCCCTGATCGCAGAGGTCTATGGCAAGGGGCTGTGGTTTCCCTATTACTTTGCCGTTTTGGCCCTTGGAATTGGCATCGCGTCTTTCATCAATGCGCGGTTGGTTCTGCGCTTTGGCATGGCGTTTTTGGTCAACGCCGCGCTGATCGCGATGGCCGGGCTAAGTGCTGCGGTGTTGGGGATCGCCTGGTTCTATTCCGGCGTGCCGCCGTTTTGGGTGTTTATGGCGATGTTCTTTGCCATTTTCTTTTGCCTGGGCATTTTATTTGGCAATCTTAATGCGATTTCGATGCAGGCCCTTGGGGCTGTCGCGGGGTTGGGCTCTTCGATGATTGCATCGGTGTCCAGCCTGATCGCGGTCGTGTTTTCGATGTCTTTGGGGTGGTTTTACACCGCAACGATTTTGCCCGTCGCGTTTGGGTTTTTGGCGGCGTCAGTGGCGGCAAAGCTGGCGGTGAATGCATCGCGGCGGGGCGATGAATATTCTGTCTTGCCCGCGCGTTAGGGCGGTGCCTTGGTCACCCCGGCCGTTGCAGGTGGTGCAAAAGCCGGGGCGTTTTTAAATCTTAGCTGTAAAGCTTGGGTTCGCCCATTTTTTCGTGGATCGCGTTGGATTCACGGGGGTCGATGTTCAGCGCTTGCGCCAGATTGTGCAGATACTCGGCCTCTGATTTTTGGTCCAGATCAATGGCGACGAGCGACATCATGTAAACCTGGCTTTCCATGCCCGCAGGCACGTCGCGGGCCAAGCCTTGCACGTCGACAGGGGCGGCCAGTTCTTCGTTGATAAAGGCCATTTCATCCTGAGAAATATCGCCCAGCTTGCCCATCAATGCCTCTTTTTCAGTGGCGTCGATGCGTCCGTCGGATTTGGCCGCCTGCAACATTGCGCGCAGCAGGATGCGGGCTGCGTCTTCATGTTCTGGTTCTGGCTGTGATACCGGTTCTCCGAAATTGTCGAGAGACTGGTTCAAGAGGTCGCCCAAGCTGCCGCTGGATGGCGGCGTTGTTTGGATTGCGCCGCCAGCCGTTGGACGCGAGGCTTTTGACAAGCCTTCCAGCATAGAGCCAAGGCCGCCTGTGGCGCTTTTGCTGCCGCCGAGCATGTCCATAAGGTCGCCAAGGCCGCCAGCGCCCGGCGAATTCCTATCCCCAAAGGACGTGCCCGTGCCAGCGCTTCCGCCGGGGCGGGGGGCTTTGCGGTTCTGCGACAAGGTTGCGACGCCTTTTGCGACCGCAACGCCGACGGCCACTTTGGCCAATGTTCCAAGCAGACTCATGATATTCCTCGTATGTTTAGATTCCCAGTTGAACGATCGTTGAAATGGGGGGATTGCGAAAGGGGAAAAACCGCGCTTCTTCCCTCTGGACAGTCACAAAGCTGTTTGCACCTCATCGGGCATGTGCCCATAGTCCTTTCGGTGAAATCTTGGGAGGATTGAGATGCGTATCTTATTTACAGGTGGTGCCGGGAAAGCCGGGAAACATGTCGTGCCCTATCTTTTGGCGCAGGGGCACAAGGTGCTGAATGTCGATTTGACGCCGTTGGATTATCCCGGTGTTGAAAACCTGATCGCGGACATCACCGATAGTGGGCAGATGTTCAATGCTCTGACATCCTATGTCGGCTTTGAAGAGCTGGACCCAGGCAATGGCGTGCCAAAATTCGACGCGGTTGTACATTTTGCTGCGGTGCCGCGCATCCTGTTGGCCCCGGACAATGAGACCTACCGGGTCAACACAATGGGCACCTATAATGTCATGGAAGCGGCGGTAAAGCTGGGGGTGAAGAAGATCATCTATGCGTCATCCGAAACCACTTATGGCGTGTGTTTTGCGGACGGGATGCGCAAGCCGGAATATATCCCCTTGGATGAGGACCACCCGGTTGTTCCCGAAGACAGCTATGCCATGTCAAAAGTGGTGAATGAGATCACGGCCAAGTCCTTTCAACGCCGGTCGGGTTTTGACATTTATGGGTTGCGGATCAATAATGTGATCGAACCCCATGAATATGAACAGAATTTCCCCGCTTACATGCAGGACCACAGCTCTCGTCGGCGCAATATCTTTGCCTATATCGACGTGCGGGATCTGGCGCAGATTGTTGATCGTTGCCTGAAAGTGGATGGATTGGGCTATCAGATATTCAACGCCTCCAACAACGATCACTCGGTCAACGCGACCACGGCGGAGCTGATCGCAGAGTTTTATGACGACGTTCCAAAGACGCGTGAGATGGGAGAGTTCGAAACCTTTTATTCCAATCGCAAAGCCCAGGACGTGCTTGGATTTCGCGAGGAACATAACTGGCGGATGTACCTGAAAGATCCGCGCGGCTAAGACCGCTCCCTGGCGCTTTGCCCTTTTATTGGCAAAGCGTCGCGACGGTTCTTGAACTGCCCGAATTTTGGGCATAAGCGGGATGGATGACACGTCCCCTTTCATATCTCCAGCATGCCCGTGCCGTCTTGGTGCTGGGCGTCCCGATTACGGGCAGCCACTTGGCGCAGCTGATGATCAACATGACCGATACGATCATGTTGGGCTGGCACGACGTTGAAGAACTGGCGGCAGTGGTTCTGGCGGGCGGGTTCTGGTTCACGGTGTTTATCTTGGGCACCGGGTTTGGCATTGCATTGATGCCTTTGGTGGCCGCGGCAAATGCTGTGGGCAATGACGTAGAAATCCGGCGCACCACGCGCATGGGTTTGTGGCTGTCGATCCTGTTCTGTGTGCTGGTCATGCCGTTGATGATATTTTCGGAACCGATTTTTCTGGCCATGGGGCAAGAGCCCGAAATCGCGCGGCTGGCCGGGGTTTACCTAAAGATTGCGGGCTGGGGGATCATCCCCGCTTTGGGCGTGAATGCGATCAAGGGCTATCTGACCGGGTTGGAACGCACCCAGTTCATTTTATACACCACAATCGCGGCCGCGATCCTCAACGGCTTGATCAATTACGTGCTCATTTTCGGGAATTTCGGTGCGCCAGAGCTGGGAATTCGCGGGGCGGCGATTGCCTCTGTCTCGGTGAATATTTTCGCTTTCGTCGCGGTGTGCATCTATGCGGCGCGCGCGATCCCGGAACATGGGTTGTTTCACCGCATCTGGCGTCCTGACTGGCAGGCTTTTTTCCGGGTGTTTCAACTGGGCTGGCCGATTGGCCTGACCAATCTGGCAGAGGTTGCCTTGTTCACCGGGGCGGCTGTTTTGGTCGGGTGGATCGGCACATATGAGCTGGCCGCCCATGGGATCGCATTGCAGGTCGCCTCTTTTACGTTCCTGCTGCATCTTGGGATTTCGAATGCAGCAACCATCCTTGCAGGCAAGGCCTATGGCCGCCGGGACGAGGTGGAGCTGCGCCGGGCCGGGATAGCTGCGTCGGCGATTTCGGCCATTGTCGTTCTGATCACGGTGATCCTGTTCTTTTTGTTCAACGAGACCGTCGCCGGCTGGTTCGTGAACCCGTCTGATCCGGTGCGCCCGCAAATCGTCGCGATCGCCGCCGTGCTGGTGCTGTTTGCCGGGGCGTTCCAAGTTGCCGATGCGGGGCAGGTGATTGCGATGGGGCTGTTGCGCGGGGTGCAGGACACGAAGGTGCCGATGCTGATGGCAGTGTTCTTTTACTGGGGCGTCGGCATGCCGTTCAGTTATCTCTTGGGGTTCACGTTTGACTATGGCGTCTATGGCGTCTATGGCGTATGGACAGGGCTGGTCATCGGGCTTGTCACCGCCTGGATCGCGATGAGCCTGCGGTTCTGGCTGAAATCCGTGCGGATCGCGGCGGTTGCGTAAAGAGGGCGTGAAGTCTGCGTTCTGCGCACAGCGGTGCCGCCGCCAAACACTGTGTCCGGCGGCGAAATTGGTTAGGACTCAGCGCCAAGCGCTTCGCGGCAGGCCTCTGCCAGGGCGCGATCCGTTTTTTCCGTGCCAAGCGGGGTGGCCCATCCGGATTTTTCGATGATCACACGACGCTGGTAGGCATTGGCCTCTTCGAATTCGGCCAGGATCGCGGCGGATTTCGGATCACTCACTGATTTTTGCACGCAATAGGGGGTCAGCGCTGTGGCGACGGCTGTCTGGGCTGCGTCTTTGGACATCGTGGTCGCGGAACCGTTCGTCATCCAGCCGCCCCAGGTAAAGCCAAGTATGGCGATGGCAATGGCGCCTGCACCCGCGCCCATGAGTGCGGGTTTCGTCCAGTCTGGAGTCTGCATGTTTTGAACCGATCTATGTAAGAAAATGCACGCAGGATTGCGCGTTGAAACCAAGATACCACATATGTCGGACAAACGTTGGTTTTTATTCACAAACTGTGGGATCGGGACGAAAGGGCAAATCCTTCGAGGTCACGCCTGTTGGGGGAGGCTGATCTTGTCGGCTGTAAGCTGACTTATCGTCTTTCCCGTGTTTATCGCGCAATAGATTGACCTTGGCGGGCGCGCAGTGTCGTCGACGCTGCGGCGGACCCAATGTCTGCTTTCCATCGTTTTTAAGGATTGCGACAGGGCGCGGTCGGTGATGGTTTTCAGGTTTCGCTTGATCTCATTGAAATGGCTTGGTGCGCGAAGCGATGTCAGGATCGGCAATGTCCATGACCGGCGCAGCAGGTCGTGATCGTCGTTCGTCGCAACATCCTGAATCCTATGAGCGATTTCTGCGGCAGTCGTTCCAAGCGGCGTCAGCCGAAATTCCGGGCGCAGGGGGTGGCCGTAGCCGGGGTTGCGTTCCACCAGACCCAGCTTGATCAGATGCCCCATACTTTGTGCAAAAGCAGTACGGCTGGCGCCCGTTGCGGCCAGCAAGGGGGCCTGTCGCCCGGCGACCCCGGCATGCATATTCGCCAGAATGGAAAGCGCCCATGCCCTTGACGTTATGTTGACAAATGATCCAATGTACATAAAGTATAGTTAACATACTTTTAATTGTAGGGGAAGATCATGTCGCTTGTTTCACTGAATAAGACCATAACCATCGCGCTTTCTGTTAAAGACCGGCATGCAAGTGCGGACTGGTACAGCGGCATGCTTGGGTTTGATACGCTCTATCACGCGGATGAAGCGGGCTGGTCAGAGCTGCGGACGAATACAGATGGGGTCACGCTTGGACTTGGCGAACATACCAAACCAGCCCCGGGCAATTGCGTTCCTGTGTTTGGGACAGACGATCTGGACGGCGCGCGGCACAAGCTGGAACAGGCCAATGTAAAGTTTGACGGCGACACTGATGTCGTGGACGGCATGGTCAAAACCGCAACGTTTTACGACCCCGACGGCAACGCACTGATGCTTGCCGAGGATTTGACCGGTGGCGCAGCGTGATCGCGGGCTGAACCCCGAACTGTTCTTGTGCCGACGGCCTGTCGTGGATGGGGGGTATTCAGTACAAATAGACGCGCTCGGCGGACATTTCATAGCCAACCTCGACGCGGCTTCCGCCATCAGAAAACCCGACATCCTGAACGGTATACTCAGCGTTCATCTTTCCCTCTATCCAGACAGGTGTGAACAAGCCGGAAATTTCGATGCCCTCGGGGTAGGTCACCAGAACCATTTGATTTGCCGGTGGGGGCGGGGTGTGGATGCATGCGCCTGCATAGGGCACGAGCAGGAAAGAGATGACTTTTTGACCCTCAAACTCTAGCGGAAGCACATATCCCGGAATGCGGATATCCGTTCCGATGATGTCCTGATTGACAGCGTTAGAGCGTGCCTGCCGGTTTTCGATAATCAGGGTGCGCTGTTCAAAGAGCCAGTCTGCATCAACGCCATCCTTGGACAATTGGCGCCGCAGATCAGCGGCTTGTTCCGCTTTGCTTTGACGAAGGGATGTATCGCTGGATGATTCAAGCTGAAGGATCATCCTCAGCGCATCCAGTTGGTCCGATGACAGCGCGGCAAAAGGGTCGGCAATGACGGGTTGGGGCGGTGCAAGGTCTTCCCATGTGATCACCGATTGCTCTGATGCGAAGGTGATGCTGGCCGTCAACATGGCAAGCAGACCGAAGAGGCCTGTTCGCTTTCGTGTTGCCATCTTGACCGCTTTTACCATTCGCCCCCGCATCTGATTGGCTGTGGATTTATAATAACCTAGGGCATTTTGGCCTTGAAACAATCCCCCTAGGCGCGGACCACCAAACGCGCGGTCAGAGGGACCAGTGCCACAAGCAGCGCCAACAGCCAATATGCCGTGGGCAGGCTGGTGGCCTGGGCGGTGAAGCCAATCAGGGCGGGACCCAAGAGGATGCCGGCATAGCCCGTCGTGGTGACCGAAGCGATGGCCAGCCCCGCCGGCATGACCTTTTGCCGACCCGCTGCGCTAAAGACGATTGGCACCAGATTGGCCGCCCCAAGCCCGATCAGCACAAAACCTGACAAGGCAAGGGCAGGCCAGGGCACAACCAGAACCATGGCAACGCCCAACATGGTTGCGATCCCGCCTGCGACCAGAACCCGGTACTCTCCGAGTTTGAGGACGATGGCGTCGCCCGTCAGGCGGGCCGCGACCATGGCGACGGAAAACAGAATATAGCCCATGCCTGCGCTTTGGGCCGGGGCCAGTTGGCGGTCGATGATCAACAAGGCGCCCCAGTCGAGCACCGCGCCTTCGACCAGAAAGATCACGGCAGCCAGCACGGCCAGCAGCAAGACGATGCCGCGGGGCAGGCTGAACGGGGCCGGATCCCCCGCGCTGACGGCCAACAGCCGGGGGCGGTAGATCAACAGGGCGGCAAAGGCCACGACTCCGCCGGTGAGGGCTGCAATCATAATCGGGGTGCCAAGGGACAAGAGCAGGGTCATCAGCCCGGCCCCGAAAAAACCGCCGATGCTGAATTGGGCGTGAAAATTGGACATAAGCGGGCGCTTTTCCAGGCCTTCAATCTCTGCCCCGTGGACATTCATGGCCACATCGATTGTCCCAAGCGAGGCCCCGAACAGGAACAGGCCTGCGCCAAGGATCAGCGGCGTTTGTGCCGCCGCCAGCGCTGGCAGAACCAGCGCCAGCCCAAGCCCGCCCAGCAGGATCATGGGCCGTGCGCCTTTGCGTGCGGCGATGACCCCGGTGATGGGCATCGCGATGATCGACCCCAGGCCAAGGCAAAGCAGCAACAGGCCGAATTGCCCTTCATCCGCGCCCACATTGGCCTTGATGAAAGGAAAGAGCGGGGCACAGCAGGCCATGGAAAACCCCGCCGCAAAAAAGGCAAGCCTTGTGGCCAGACGGGCCTGGGCGGTTTTTGAATAATCGGTCAAGGCGTTCCCTTACTGGGTTTGTGTCAGGCGGAAATGATCTTTGCCCCGGTTTGGGCAATCGGTGCGGTTTGCTCGGCTGTGGCGTCGGTCACGATCAGGTCGATATGGTCCAGTCCCAAGGTCTGGTGGCGCGCGCGCCGACCGATCTTGGTGCTGTCGGTCACAACAAAGCTGCGTTGCGCGGCGTTGTGCATGGCGATCTTCATCTGAGCTTCGTCATAATCGTCAGAGCTTAGACCAAAATCAGCCTCGAGCCCGCAAGCCCCCAGAAGGGCGATATCCGCGCTGATCCTGGCCATGCCAGACAGGGCCTCGGCCCCCGTCGCGATGCCCCCTTGTGGGCGAAGCGGGCCGCCGATCAGAAAAACCTCTGCCCCATGTTCCTGTGCCGCAATGGCCACCCAAGGCGAGGGCGTGATAATCAGCCTGTCGGCGCAGTTGGGCAGATGAGGGATCAGCGACAGGGTTGTGAGGCCCCCATCCAGCACAAGGGTTTTGGCCGTGCCAATGTGATCGATGGTCGTTTGAATAAGGGCAGGCGAAACAGCGGATGCGTCAGCCAATCTTCTGTGAAGCGGGGCGGCGGGCCGGGCCAGAGGCACCGCACCACCGCGCACGCGTTTGGCCTGGCCGCTGGCCTCTAGCGCCAGAATATCACGGCGGATCGTGTCGAGCGACACGTCAAATTCGCGGGCAACCTCAAGCGCGACGATCTGTGTTCCGGCCGAAAGCCGTTTGGCCAAAATCTGTTGGCGCGTGTCGGGGGAATTTAGTTCCATGCAAAAACCTGCAAAAAGTTGCATAAACGTGCATATGGGGTTTTGTGCCGCGCGTCAAGGCAAGGGGGGCAGTCACGCCGTTTGGCCATGGTGGCAAAATCCAGCCCTTGCAAAATCTGGCCATTGTCGGCCCGCGCGATCCTGCTATTGTGCCGCACAATAAGATCATATGACTGGCCAGATTTTGCGCGAATACCCCCATATATTTTTGAACTTCACCTGCCTGCCTCACCATGAATTAACCCTGCAAGAGCGGCCCACGCTGTGATCTCTGCCGGCATTTTTCCGGTGGCGCGCGTGGGACGGGCGTTGAACAGGCTGTGTGGCGTGGTGCTGATCACGGCGCTTGCAGGCTGTGCGACCCCGCGCGGGCCGTCGGATGTTTCAAGCACCGCGGCGGATGAGATCATGTCGGAGTGCTGCGAATGGAACGTGCCCTATTCGGATTGGGCCGTTGATCTGGCCGACGCAAATTCAGAGACGCTGCGCCATGTTGGGGAAATCCAGCTGCGTTCCGGGTATCTGCCGCGCCACCCCAAGGCGCTGGCCATTGTCGAAAAGCGGCTGGAACCGATGGATCTGGTCTTTATGCATTCCGAAAACCGGGTGTCCGGTCTTTTGATCCCGGGCCAATTCACCCATGGCGCGGTTTATCTTGGAACCGAAGCCCAGCTGCGCGCGGCGGGGCTGTGGTCTTTGCCGGAACTCGCGCCGTATCGCGATCAGATCGCGGCAGGGGAGGTCTTTCTAGAGGCTGTGGATGGCGGGGTTCGACTGGCGGGCAAAGAGATCGTGCTGAACACGGATGCGGTCGTGGCCCTGCGCCCCATGGGGATGAACCGCAAGGTGGCGCTGAAGCGCGGGCTGGCGCAGATGGGCGTGCCGTTTGACATGCGCTTTGACGTCTCTGATCCCAGTGAGTTGTTCTGCGCAGAGCTGATTTCGCTGATGTATCCAGACGCAAAGATTCCCCACAATATCGTGCCGGGTCGGGAAACGATCCTGATCGATGCTATCGTGGCGGGGGCCGTTTCAGGGGACTTGCCCTTTGCCCCGGTTGTCTATGTGGAAGCCACGGCAAATGGCGGATCGCGAGTGCTGTCCAAAGCGGACCTGGCGCAGGACATTCGCCGCGAATGGCCCGGTGTGCAGACCAACTGAGATTTGGCGTAGTTTGACGGCCCAACACAGATTGGGTCCACGCTTATCCATAAAATGACCTCGGATCCGACACAGGATCGGCAGAGTCGCTTGATTTATTCTTGGGTTAATTCCTGGTTCCGAAGAATATTTGAGTGGCTGGATAATGTTTATTAAAATTTTCAGATTGTTTTTTCATTCGCGGCAGGTTTCCGCAGATATCGTCGACTTGCAAAGCAGACGATCGGCCCAAACGCAAATCTCAACAAAGCGGCCAAGTTGGGCCAACAAGCCGATACCGGCACCAGTGCAGGTGACAAAAGACCTCAAGGGCAAATGTTACGTGATTGATGGCGATACCATCATAATTGGAAAGACAAAGATTAGGATTGCGGGGATCGATGCACCAGAGCTGGATCACCCTTGGGGAAAGAAAGCCAAATACACTCTCGTCAAAATGTGCAAGGGGCAAGTCGTAACGGCAGTTGTAAGCGAAGAGATGTCTTATGATCGCATTGTTGCCAAGTGCTATTTGCCAGATGGGACAGACATCGCGGCGGCGCTTGTAAAGCAGGGATTGGCGTTGGATTGGGCCAGGTTCTCTGGTGGAGCGTATCGCCACTTAGAGCCGGACGGCGTCAGAAAACGGCTTTGGCGTGCAGCCGCCAAACATCAGGGGCGCCTAAAGCAATTGTGATCCCAGAGCGCCGCATCCAAACAGTGGTTATTCTTCGCGGTTTTGCGTCAACCTGTCGGCCTTTTTGCGCACCAGGATTGTGCGCAGGTCGTGCATGGCCAGCAATAATGGGTCGCTGACCTCTGCCAGTTGTTCTGGCGTCGCACGTGAATTGGCCCAGTGGGCGGTGAGGTTCAGCGTTTCAACCGCGCGGTGGATGTCGTCCAGATTGCGCTGTGCCAACAGCTCTGTCCTTGCGGCCATCCATTCGTCAATTGCGGCCTTGTCTTCATCCGATAAAAGCCGGTCGCCTTGCGGCCGGATTTCACCGTTCTTGATGTTGAGCACGGCGATCTGATCCATTTCAATCCGGCGTTGCCGGTTTTCCGTGTCGATGCGAAACACGAACGCCCCGTTTTCACGGACGCGGAAATAATATTCAGGTAGTTCGCCGGCCATATCTATCCTCTATTTCAACGCAGCGCAAAAGCGCTGGATTCTTGTACAGGCCTCTTCCAGGGCCTCTTCGGAGGTAGCGTAGCTGACGCGGAAGTTTGGGGAAACCCCGAAGGCCGCGCCAAAGACAACCGCAACGCCGGTTTCTTCGAGCAGGGCGGTCGCAAAAGTTTCATCATCCCCAATGACTGTGCCCGCCGGAGAGGTCTTGCCAATGCACCCCTTGATCGACGGGTAGACGTAAAACGCGCCTTCCGGGCGGGGGCAGGTGATGCCTGTCGCCTGGTTGAGCATCGACACAACCAGATCGCGGCGCCCCTGAAAGGTTTTGGCATTGCTGGCCAGAAAATCCTGCGGGCCGCTTAACGCCTCGACCGCAGCCCATTGGCTGATCGAAGAGGGGTTTGTCGTGGATTGCGACTGAATTTTTGCCATGGCTTTGATCAGGTCAACCGGACCCGCAGCATAGCCGATGCGCCAACCTGTCATGGCGTATGCCTTGGACACGCCGTTGCAGGTCAGGGTGCGGTCATAAAGACCGGGTTCGACCTGGGCCGGGGTGCAGAACTCAAAATCGTCAAAGACCAGATGTTCATACATGTCATCGCTCATCACCCAGACATGGGGGTGGCGCATCAGCACATCGGTAAGCGCCTTAAGCTCTGCACGTGTATAGCCCGCGCCACTGGGGTTTGAGGGCGAGTTGAACAGGAACCATTTGGTTTTTGGCGTGATCGCCTCTTCCAGCTGATCCGGCGTGATCTTGAAATCGCTTTCCAGCGTCGCCTCAACCGGCACCGGCGTGCCGCCGCCCAGCAGGACCATATCGGGGTAGCTGACCCAATAGGGGGCAGGGATGATGACCTCGTCGCCGGGGTTCAGCGTGGCCATGAACGCGTTGTACAGGATCTGCTTGCCGCCTGTGGCGACGCTGACCTGATTGACGGTGTAGCTGAGCCCGTTTTCGCGCTGAAACTTGTCAACGATCGCGGATTTCAGCTCTGGGATGCCATCCACAGCAGTGTATTTTGTCTTGCCCGCATCAATGGCGGCCTTGGCGGCATTCTTGATGTTTTCCGGCGTATCGAAATCCGGTTCCCCTGCGCCCAGGCCAATCACATCCTTGCCCGCCGCCTTAAGCTCGCGCGCCATCGTGGACACGGCAATCGTCGGGGAAGGTTTTACGCGGGACAGGGTTTCTGACAGGAAAGGCATTGCAAGCTCCGGTTTGTATGTCAAACGTGCTTGTCATAGGGTGCGCGGCGAGACCGTACAAGGGCGAAAGGGACCCGTTTGTAATGGAAGATCTGAACGAGGCTGGATGGTATTCGGACACTGCCGCAACATTTGGCGACCGCGTCGCCGCGGCGCGCGATACGATTGGGCTAAGCCAAGAGGCTTTGGCGCAACGTCTGGGCGTCAAGGTAAAGACCGTCCGAGGCTGGGAAGACGACCTGTCAGAACCACGTGCCAACAAGTTGCAGATGCTGTCGGGCGTATTGAACGTCTCGATGCGCTGGCTGTTGACCGGCGAGGGGCAGGGGCTGGCGGATCCCGATGCGCCGGATTTGATCCCGGCGGATATTGGTGAAGTGCTGACGGAAATGCGTTTGGCCCGCGCCCAGGCCATCCAATTGGCAGAACATATTGGCCGTTTGGAAAAACGGCTGCGTGCAGCTTTGAAAGAAACGTAGATGACTGTTGAAACCCAAGAAGCGCGTCTGAAGCGTCTGAAAATGCGATCCTGGCGACGGGGCACAAAAGAGATGGATTTGATCCTGGGGCCCTATAGCGATGCAGAGCTGTACAATATGCCAGAGGATGAATTGCAGGTTTATGAACAGCTTTTGTCGGAAAATGATCAGGACCTTTATCAATGGGTCACCGGGCAAAAGCCCACGCCAGATGCGTTTCGCGACCTTATGGAAAAGATCACGCTGGCGGCCAATTCCCGTTGATTTTCGCCATATTTGAGGGAATTTTCGCGGTTTAACCGAATGTTTGCCTTTCGCCGTCACTGTTCTTTGGAACGGAGATAAGGCGGAGAATTTTAGATGAGCATGCAATCCCAGATCGGGCCGCAGAACGATACCAGTTTCATGACCCAATATCTGGAATCCCTGTCGCTGGTTGAACGGCTGCATCGGTTGCTACTGGATGTGATCAAGGATGAATTTGAACGGGTTGGTGTTTTGGAAATCAACGCGGTTCAGGCCTTGTTGCTGTTTAACGTCGGCGAAAACGAAGTCACCGCAGGTGAGCTGAAATCACGCGGCTACTATCAGGGGTCCAATGTCAGCTATAATCTGAAAAAGCTGGTTGAAATGGGCTATATGCACCATCAGCGCTGCGAAATTGACCGCCGCTCTGTCCGGGTGCGCCTGACGGAAAAGGGGCGATATGTGCGCGAGTTGGTTGAAAAACTATTCGTGCGCCACGCGGACGGGCTGGAAACCCGCAACGTAATCGACAGCGCCGGGATTGAAGAGATTAACACCGCTTTGCGCCGGGTTGAACGGTATTGGACCGATCAGATCCGCTATATTTACTGATCTATCGCGCCGGTTGATGTGTGTTCCAGGTTTACGCGCAGGCCGGGGCGTCGGACGACCAGCGGTGGATCGGGATATGGGCCTTGGACGCCAAAGTCTCGCGGGCCGTTTCCCAGCCCGTTTTCCACGCCCGCCAGTCGGTCAGCTCTGATTCAGGGGCGGATCGGCTGCGCGCGATAAAGCTGGGGAAATGGTCTCGCCCGGTGTTTTGGCCCGTGACGTTAAAGCGCAGATCAAAGGACCAGCGGAAACTGTCGGACGTATTGGGCAAAGAAGCATGGGGCACCAACGGGTGAAACAGAACGACCCCACCAGATGGCACGGGCAAGGGCACCGCCCGGGACGTGTCAAGCGCACCCGGCGCAATCGCCGTTTGTTTCATCGGGCAATGGGGCAGCAAGCCACCGTCAATCCCGGGAACGGCCTGCAAACACCCGTTTTCAATGGTCGCGTCCGTGATCGCGACCCATGCCGTGATCATCTGGGTCTTGTCAGCCGCTTCCAAGCCGACGCCGCGATCCTGATGCCAGGCCGTGCTGGTCACATGGGCGCGGGCCTCATCCTTGGCCAGATTGGGCGCCGGGGGTTTGATGCGCACATGTTGGATTGGGTTCAGGGTGATTTCTGGCCCAAGCAATGTTTCCATCAGGTCCAGCAAGCGTTTTTCGGTTACCAGATCAAAGATAGCGGGCCCGAAATGCATTGGCGTGTCATGGGCGATCTCGCCGCCGGGCAGGCTGATATCCATGGGTTGAAACCAGTCGCATCCCGCAGAATAGGACAGGTCCAGCTTGTCCCAGAAGGACAGGTTCGGGGCGTCCGTCACGCGACCTTCGCGCACCCATCCCTGAAACAGATCATCCAAAAGCGCTGCATATTCGGCTTTGATCTTTGCGATCACATCAGCAGGAATAACCTCTGGCAGCACCAGAAACCCTTGGGTTTCAAATTCTGAAATTTGGTCCTGTGTCAGCATGCTAAGCCTCCCAACTGTAATGCTTGATAAAGTCCTTGTCCGGTGTGACGCCGATGCCAGGCCCATTCGGAATGGTGACGCGGCCCCCATTGGATTTCACCTGCGCCTGAATGTCCAACGGCACTTGCAAAAGTTCATCGCGGAATTTGTTATCCGTCGTGTCAAACTCTAGCATCGGCTCCCACGGATGCAAGCCGCCGGGCAGGGGCGGCATGGCGGCCAAAAGCTGCAGATTTGTTGCAACGGCAATTGCGCTGCCCCAGACGTGATTGATCACGGGGGTAAAGTGGGCATGGCACAAGGCCAGAACCCGCAAATATTCGCTGATCCCGCCAAGGGCGCAGACCTCTGGCTGGGCAATGTCCAGGCCTCGGTTTTCCAGAATACCGCGCCAGCCCCACCTGTTGAACTCTGCCTCTCCGCCGGAAATGTTCACATCCAGCCCGCGTCGCAATTCGGCGTAACCGTCCAGGTCCTCTGGCGCGATCGGCTCTTCGAACCAATAGGCGTCAAGTTCCCCAAGCGCGCGCCCCACGTAAAAGGCTTCAGAGGTCGTGTAACAGTGGTTCGCATCGGCCATGAACCTGAAATCATCCCCAACACCGCGCCGCACCGCCTTGGCCAGTTTCACATCGGCGCGCGGGCCAAGCCCCAGTTTCATCTTGGTGGCGGCAAATCCCATGTCGCGGATGCTGGCCGCTTCATCGGTGAAACGGGCGATGTGATCATCAACGCTTTCACGTTTGAGCATCATGCCATAGCCGTAAACCGCGACATCCCTGCGATGCGCCCCGCCAATCAATTTGTGAATTGGCAGGTTGGCCACTTTCCCGGCCATATCCCAGAGCGCAATATCCACGCCTGACAAGGCCTGCATTGGCATGCCTTTTTGCCCATGGTCGCGCAACAGGTTATAGACTTTGTGCCAAATCACGTCGCGGTCCATCGGGTCCATGCCCAGGATGAGCGGCTGAATCACCTTTTCGACGATGCCCTTATTGGCCAGCGCGACCGTGCCCGGACCAAAACATTCCCCCCAACCGGTGATGCCTTCATCCGTCTCCACCTCGACCAAATGACAGGTCCGTTTGGCGTAAAATTGCTGCGAATACCCCAGCTCTTCGGGCAGGTCGTACTGCAGGACATGGCTGGTGACGCGGGTGATTTTCATCTGCAAAGCCCTTTAATCTTTCACATATCTGCGCCCGAAAACGTTGCCACGTCAATGCGCTTGGAATACAGAAAGATTTGGTATACCATTTTTTCATCCAGCAAAAGAGGAATGGAAATGGCAAGCGGAGCAGTGGCAATTTTCGGATTGGGCGCAATGGGTTTTGGCATGGCGGGGGCCCTGTTGCGGGCCGGGCTTACCACCCATGGATTTGACATTAACGCGGACGCCGTAGCCCGGTTTCAAGCCGAGGGCGGGGCCCCCGGCACGATTGAAGAGGTCGCCCCGACTTTGGATGCGGTCGTCATCGTCGTCGTCAATGCCGCGCAGACAGAAGCGGTCTTGTTTGGCGACAACGGGATTGCGCAAAAGCTGGCGGCAGGGACTGTCGTTGTGGCATGCGCAACTGTGGCCCCGGATGTGGCACGTGACCTGGCCGCGCGGTGTGCCAAGCTGGGGCTGGAATATCTGGACGCCCCGGTTTCGGGCGGAACCTTGCGGGCGGGGGATGGAACATTGTCGATCCTTGCAGCGGGCAGCGCTGTGGCATTTGACAAGGCCCGACCAGCTTTGAACGCCATGTCTGAACGCGTGTTTGAACTGGGCGAAGATGTGGGTACAGGATCGTCGATGAAGGCGGTGAACCAGATGCTGGTTGGCATTCACATCGCCGCCATGGGAGAGGCGATTACTTTTGGCATGACCCAAGGCGTTGATCCGGATCAATTCCTAGAGGTGATCCAGCAATGCGCCGGGACAAGCTGGGCCCTGGAAAGCCGCGCGCCTCATGTGATTTCGGGGGATTACACGCCGCTGAGTGCCATTGATATTTGGTTGAAAGACCTTGGAATCGTTATGGATATTGCAAAGGATTCCAAGTTCGGTGCGCCTTTGACAGCGGCCGCTTTGCAGCAATATCTGGCAGCCTCTGGGTCCGGGCTTGGCAAAGAGGACGATGCCGCCGTGGCCAAGGTCTATGCGCGCAATGCGGGTCTGACCTTGCCGGGGGAGGGCTAGGCCGTGGGGGCGATTTTCGGCGCGATTGCGGATGATTTTACCGGTGCGACAGACCTTGCCGGGTTGCTGGCCCGCAGCGGGGCGCGGGTGTCGCTGCGCATTGGTGTGCCTGATGAACCGGCCGCAGATCCGGCCCCGTTTGAGGTTGTTGCGCTCAAAATCCGCACCAATCCGGCAGAGGACGCCACGGCGCAGGCCCTGTCGGCCTTGGACTGGTTGAAAGGCGCAGGGGCCAAGCGGTTCTTTTGGAAATACTGTTCTACCTTTGATTCAACGCCCAAGGGCAATATCGGCCCCGTGGCCGAGGCTTTGATGAGCGGACTCGACGCAGATCAAACGATCTATTGCCCGGCTTTCCCTGAAAACGGGCGCAGCATATTCATGGGAAATCTGTTTGTGGGGCAACAGCCATTGGCCGAAAGCCCGATGAAGGATCATCCGCTGACGCCCATGCGCGACAGCAATCTGATGCGGCTTTTGGCGCCGCAAGTGACGGCGCCCGTCGATCTGGTGTCTCGTTTGGTGGTCGCGCAGGGGGCAGAGGCGATCGGTGCAGCCCTGAACGCCTTGGCGGAAAAGGGCACGCGGCATGTGATCATGGATGCCGTCGCGAATGACGATCTGATTGCAATCGCGCGGGCCTGTCAGAACATGGCGCTGATGACAGGGGGCAGCGCGTTGGCGATGCCCTTGCCCGATCTATATCGAGAGCAGGGACTGTTGGAGGATGCCGTTTCCGGCGTTTCCTATGCCGCGCCAGACGGGCGCGCCTTGGTTCTGTCCGGGTCCTGTTCGGCGATGACGCAGGCGCAGGTGAAAACCTATGCAAAGGACCATCCCAGCCTGCAGCTTGACCCGCTTGAGCTGGTCAATGACGGGGTGCAGCCGGCGTTGGATTGGTTGGCAAGACAAGACGGGGTGCCGTTGATTTATGCCACGGCCACCCCTGATCTGGTGCGCAAGGCACAAGAGGTTTTGGGGCGCGATAAGGCTGGCGAAATTGTAGAGCATGCTTTGGCCAAGATCGCCATTCACGCCAAGGGGATCGGGTTCGCGCGGTTCGTCGTGGCTGGTGGCGAAACGTCCGGCGCGGTGACACAGGCCTTTGGGGTGGATCGGCTGGACGTGGGGCCGGAAATTGCGCCCGGCGTGCCGTGGTGTTTTGCGCAGAGCGGTGGAACCCCCGTTGCGCTGGCCTTGAAGTCGGGCAACTTTGGCGATGAAGATTTCTTCCATAAGGCATTGCAAAGGCTGGATGAATTATGACGCAAGAGGCAAATCTGCGAGAGATGATCTGCACCTTGGCCCGGTCCATGTTTGATCGCGGGCTGACCGGGGGATCATCTGGCAATATTTCCGCCCGCACCCCGGATGGGGGGCTGTTGGTGACGCCGACGGGATCGTGCTTTGGCCGGTTGGATCCGGCGCGGCTGTCGCGGTTTGATGGCAAGGGCCTGCATATCGACGGGGATGCGCCGACCAAGGAAATGCCTCTGCA
This sequence comes from Marinosulfonomonas sp., assembly GCA_051251595.1. Taxonomy (GTDB): domain Bacteria; phylum Pseudomonadota; class Alphaproteobacteria; order Rhodobacterales; family Rhodobacteraceae; genus NORP110. The sequence continues at coordinate 99,748 of JBPOFA010000008.1, read as the reverse complement.
CAGTGCGTTTTACGACACGCGCAGCGCAGCGGGGGCCGTGGTGCATTTGCATTCTTGTCACGCGGTCGCCTTGTCGATGCTGCAAGACACGGACGCGGATAACTTTCTGCCACCTCTGACGCCCTATTCGATCATGAAGCTGGGTAAGGTCAAACTGCTGCCGATATTTTTGCCCGGCGACCCGGCCATGGGCGACGCGGTGCGCGGTTTGGCGGGCAAGCGGTCGGCGGTGATGCTGGCCAATCACGGGCCTGTCGTGTCGGGCAAAGATGTCGAGGCGGCCTGTTATGCCATTGAAGAGCTGGAAGACACGGCACGTCTGGCGATGCTGACGCGGGGGATGCCGCTGCGCCCGTTGAACGAGGACCAGGTGCGCGATGTGGTCACGCGGTTTAATGTGGAATGGGAAGACTGATGCGACTATCTGCGAATTTGGGGTTCTTGTGGACAGACCGGTCTTTGCCGGATGCAATTCGCGCGGCCAAGGCTGCTGGGTTTGATGCGGTAGAGTGCCACTGGCCTTTTGAGGTCCCGGTCGCTGAAATGAAGGCAGCATTGCAAGAGACGGGCCTGCCCATGCTGGGGTTGAACACGCGGCGCGGCGCTCTGGGTGAAAACGGGATGAGCGTGCTGCCCGGGCGATCGCAAGAGGCCCGCGCCCTTGTGGATGAGGCGCTGGATTACGCTGCCGCCATTGGCACGCCGAACGTGCATGTGATGGCCGGGTTTGCCCAAGGCGCTGATGCGCGGGCGGCCTTTGTCGATACGTTGCGCTATGCGTGCGCCAGGGCCGGTGACATCACGATCCTGATAGAGCCGCTGAACCATTACGATGCGCCGGGGTATTTTCTGCAAACGACCGCGCAAGCCCAGCAACTGATCGAGGAACTGGCCCTGCCGAACCTCAAACTGATGTTTGATTGCTACCACGTGCAACAGATGGAGGGCGACGTTTCACGGCGACTGGAATGCCTGTTGCCTTTGATTGGGCATGTGCAGGTGGCCTCTGTCCCCGACCGGGGAACCCCAGATCATGGAGAGCTGAACTACCCCCATATCTGGCAGGTGCTGCGGGATATCGGCTGGACCGCGCCCGTGGGTGCCGAATACAAACCCGTCGGGGATACCGATGCCAGCCTTGACTGGATGTCAGCCGTCTAAAAAGGCCTTTTGGTCGTCGCGCAGGGCAAAGATGTCTTTGTCCTCGACGATTTCCACATCCTCGATACTGACGATCTGATCCTTTTTGATCGGCTTTTTCAGCTTGATGTGATGGGCCAGCCCTATGGGAAGGGCATTGTGCTTTTGTGACAGAGTGGCGGGGATCGCCTTTGCCCAAAGCTTGTACCCGCCTTCGCCGTCCAGATACTCCCCTGCGCCGAAGTCCCCCTTGGAGGTCGCGACCGCGTCGGCGCGCCAGCGTGTCGAACTGCCGGTGGCTTCGTTTCGAAGGCAGGCGGACAGCACGGAAACAGAGGTTTCCAACCCGATCAAGTGGAACGGGCGCCACATGGACCCGTACCAACCTGTTTCATCGGTCAGCAGGCCGTATTGCTGAAAACAGGCCCGCGTGTAGTCGTCCGGGGCGCGGAAAGTGACAAACATGCCATATTGGATATTGTTCAAAACTACCCGCCCATCCGGTTCCCGGCTGGACGCGATGTCAACAAGCCCCGCTTTGGTCAGCTGGCCGCCCGCGCTTTGCGGTTTGAACACGGAGGCCAGGTCTTGCAGTCCGGCAGGATGAAAGGCCAGGCCATCCTCTGGGCAATCCATGCCGGTGGCATTGGCCACGGCGGCCATTTCGATGGCGGCCTTGGTGCCGTCGGTGAAGGAATTGTACATTTTCGGGTTGAAATCCCCAGCCGCGACTTCCTCATCGCTCCACCCGAAATAGCCCCAGACCGTGTCGGGGGTGGAATAGCGATAGGGCGGTGCGAAATTCATTCCTTTGCCCGCGGCGATCAGTTCAAATCCACAGGAATGCACCCAATCCACAAGTTCACAAATTGCGGCGGGTTGGTCGCCATAGGCCATGGAATAGACCACACCGGCCTGTTTCGCGCGATTTGCCAGAACGGCGCCGCACAGAACGTCGGCCTCTACATTGACCATGATCACATGCTTGCCCGCATCTATGGCGGCCAGCCCGTGGCGGGTTCCGGCCAGCGGATGGCCGGTCGCCTCTATGATGCAGTCGATTTCAGAACAGGCGAACAGGTCTGCCGCGTCTTCGGTCAGGCAGGTCGTTCCGTCGCTCACGGCCTGCTGCATGGATTTTGCACCGTATTGATCCGTGTCCCATCCGGTGCGCGCCAAAGAGGCTTTGGCCTTGTCCACATCCAGATCAGCGATGCCAACAACTTGGTAATTGTCGATATATTTGGCCTGGGCCAGGATCATCGATCCAAACTTTCCAGCGCCGATCAGGCCAATGCGGATTGGCGTTTCACGGGCGGCAAGAAGCGCTGACAAATTCATGGGAATCCTCCGGAGTTTTTTGGACCGTATCACGGTTGACGTGCTTGATAATGAAGCTGTGCTTCACATTGTGTTAAGAGAAATATCTTGTTTTGTGACGTCCCAAATGGCCTCTTGTGCCCCAAACAAGGGGGGATCAGCATGAGCGTGAGTGGATCAAACGTCAGTTTGGCGCGACGGGCCTGGGCCATACGGCGCAATGCGCTGTTGATGGGCGAAGTCCAGGGACAGGGCTATATCGGGCAGGCGCTTGGCGTCGCGGATGTGCTGGCCGTGTCCTATTTTCATGCAATGACCTACCGGGCGCATGACCCGGAATGGGAAGGGCGCGACCGCTTTTACCTGTCCATCGGTCATTACGCCATCGCGCTTTACGCCGCGATGATAGAGGCCGGCATTCTGCCCGAGGACGAAATTGGCACCTATGGCATGGATGACAGCCGGATGCCGATGTCTGGCATGGCGGCCTATACGCCGGGGATGGAGATTACGGGCGGGTCCCTGGGCCACGGACTGGGGATCGCTGTTGGTGCGGCATTGGGGCTAAAGCGCAAAAACAACCCGGCCTTTGTCTATAACATGTTGTCAGATGGCGAGCTGGGTGAGGGGTCAACCTGGGAGGCCGTGATGTCAGCGGTTCAATGGAAGCTGGACAACCTGATCGCGGTTGTTGATTTCAACAACCAGCAGGCGGACGGGCCAACAACGCAGGCCCTTGCGCAAGTGCCTGAAGCCGCCAAATGGGAAGCGTTTGGCTGGTTTGCCCAATCGGTTGACGGCAACGACATGGATGCGGTTGTGGCGGCTTTTGATGCGGCCCGTGCCCATTCCGACGCCCAGCCTCGGGTGATCATCTGCAACACCAAGATGTGCAAAGGCATTCCGTTTCTGGAAGATCGTGAGATCACCCATTTCGTCCGGGTAGAGCCCGAAGAATGGACCAAAGCGCTGGATATTTTGGACGAGGGGAAACCGGAATGAGCTCTCAGGAATTATCGCGCCGCCAATCGAAATATACCGCCCGGGTTGCGCCAAAAGGCGAACGGCTGGCCACATCTGCGATGATCGCCTCGCTTGACAGCGAAGGGCGCGACACGATCGCGGCACCCTTTGGCCATGCCCTGGTGGATCTGGCGAAAACCCGCGAAGACATCGTCGGGTTGACGGCGGATCTGTCAAAATACACCGACCTGCATATCTTTGCCAAAGCCTACCCGGACCGGTTCTATCAGATGGGCATGGCAGAGGCGGTGATGATCAGCGCCGCCGCTGGCTTGGCGCGGGAAGGCTTTACGCCCTTCGCAACGACCTATTCTGTTTTCGCCTCGCGCCGGGCCTATGACTTTATCATCATGGCCATTGCAGAGGAAAACCTACCAGTCAAAATCGTCTGTGCCTTGCCGGGGCTGACCACGGGCTATGGTCCAAGCCATCAGGCGACAGAGGATTTGGCGATCATGCGCGGCATGCCGAACCTGACGATCATCGATCCTTGTGACGCGGTCGAGATTGATCAGGCGACCCGCGCCATCGCAGACCATCCGGGCCCGGTTTACATGCGTTTGTTGCGCGGGCAGGTGCCGAATGTTCTGGGGGAATACGGCTATCAGTTCAAACTGGGAACGGCTCAGGTCTTGCGGGATGGTCGGGACGTTTTGTTTGTATCCTCTGGGTTTATGACAATGCGTGTGCTGGATGCCGCGAAAAAGCTGCAAGCCGATGGTGTCGATTGCGCCGTATTGCATGTTCCAACGATTAAACCCTTGGATACAGAGACAATTATCGCAGAGGCCAGCAAGGGCGGGCGCTTGGTCGTCACGGCTGAAAACCATTCGGTCACCGGCGGTTTGGGAGAAGCGGTTGCAGCGACATTGATGCGCGCAGGCGTGCATGTGCCGTTCCGCCAAATCGGATTGCCCGATGCGTTTTTGGATGCTGGGGCGCTGCCAACCTTGCATGATCAATACGGGATTTCGGTCGATGCGGTGACCACATCTGTGAAAGGTTGGCTATGACAAAACTGCTAGAGGGCAAAACGGCGATCATCACCGGCGCGGCCAGTCCGCGTGGATTGGGCAAAGCAACGGCAATGCTTTTTGCCCAACACGGTGCGCGTGTTGCGATCCTTGATCTGGACATCGATGAAGCGCAAGAGGCCGCAGCCGAGCTGCCGGGCAATGGGCATCTGGGGCGGGTGTGTGACGTCACGGACAAAACGGCCTGTGGTGTGGTCACCAATGACGTGATCACCGCTTTTGGCCAGATTGATATTCTGGTGAATAATGCAGGGATTACGCAGCCGCTGAAACTCATGGAAATTGGGCCGCAGAATTATGACGCGGTCTTGGACGTGAACCTGCGCGGCACGCTTTACATGTCGCAGGCCGTTATCCCCCAGTTCCGGGCGCGCAAAAGCGGCAGCATCGTGAATATGTCCTCTGTTTCTGCGCAGCGGGGGGGCGGCATTTTTGGCGGGCCCCATTATTCCGCCGCAAAAGCCGGGATCCTTGGATTGACCAAGGCGATGGCCCGCGAATTGGCACCTGATAATGTGCGGGCGAATGCGATTTGTCCGGGGTTTATTGATACGGACATAACCGCGGGAAAACTAACTGCTGAAATGCGCGCGCAGGTGTTGGACGGAATTCCAATGGCGCGTGCGGGAACGGCGAATGATGTAGCAGGGTGCTGTTTGTTCTTGGCGTCGGACCTGTCGGCATATGTGACGGGGTCAGAGGTGGATGTGAATGGCGGATCGCTGATTCACTGACCGGGGCGCAGCTGGGCTGTTGCCTCTATCGTTTTTAGGCTCAGCCCGTTTTCGCCAAGCAACTGATCAATCTGGGCACGGTGCGCGTCCGCCTGATCTTCGGCCCACTCCATAAACAAGCGCACGGGTTTACGTTTCAGGAACCGCGCAGGGCACAGCGCCCAGTAGGCCGGGAAGGTCAAGACGGGCAGGGACGGGGTGACGGGCACCAAACGCCCTTTGGCCAATTCCCCATGCGCGAGGGCCAGAGATTCCAACACGACGCCGGCGCCATCACAGGCCAGTTGCAAGGCCATCGAAGACCGGTCCATCAAAATGGATTTTTGATTGGTCGCGGTCGTTACGCCGTGGTGCCAAAGCCAATAATCCCACTGGCACAAAGCCCGGGCGCTGTCGATCAGACGGGCGCTGGCCAGTGGATCGCCGGTCGGAAGACCGGCCAGATAGTCCGGGCTGGCCAGGGGCAGCACATAGTCGTTCACCAAGGGGGTACTGCTAAGCCCGTCCCAATTTCCAGTTCCGTAGCGTACCTCTAGGTCCATGACTTCACGGTCAAAATCGGTCGGATCAGGCGCGGCGTCCACGCGCAGATCCCAATCGGGAAATCGGGTCAGAAAATCTGAAAGCCGCGGCCCAAGCCAGCGCACACCAAAGCTGGGGGAGACACGCAAATTCAGACGTCTGGGATTGGGCGTGCCGCGCAAATTGGCCTGAACATCGGTCAGCATTTTGAGAGCGGTTCCAGTGGTCTGGGCCAACAGCTCTCCTTCCAGAGTCAGGATCAGGCTGCGGCCGGATCTGCGGAAAAGTTTCACGCCAAGTTGTTGTTCTATAAGCTTTATTTGCTGACTTACGGCAGAGGGCGACACGGAAAGTTCCTCTGCCGCGCGGGTGATGCTGCCCCTGCGTGCGACGGCATCGAAATAGGGAAGCGCGTTGAGATTTGGAGTGCGCGCCATAGGGCTAACGGCCCTCTTTGCCGTGGCCCTTTGTCGTGTCTTCCTTTTCTTGTGCGAGGGCGTGCACAATGTCTTCGTTCAGGTTTTTGATGTGTTTGCCGATCGCCTCGCGCACCGCTTTTGGGTCGCGAAACCGCAACGCGGTGACAATGTCTGTGTGATGGCCGATCACCCGGTCACGATTGCGCTTTCGGATGGCGGCCAAAAACCGGGCATGCCACAGGCGGGCCAGAAACTTGCGATGGATCTCTGCCAACGGCACGTTGTGGGATGCTTGGGCAATCGCGCTGTGAAACTGCATATCCAATTCGAACAGATCCAACGGGTCTACGGTGTCAAATTTCGCGGCCATCTCTTTGACGATCGCATCGATCTCTTCGATCTCTTCATCCGTGGCCCGCTCACAGGCCAATTCGCCGGATAGTTTTTCGACAGAGACCAGAACTTCGATGTCATCGGAAAATTGCTTGGGTGTCGGCATTGAAACGATTGGGCTGCGGGCAGGGCGCAGCTCTACCAAACCTTCCGTGGCAAGGATGCGAATCGCCTCTCTCAAAGGGGTGCGGCTGACCCCGAGTTCCATGGCATTGTCGCGTTCTTTGATCGCAGCGCCGGGCGCAAGCTTGCCGCGCAAAATGTTGCGTCGCAGTTGATCGGCAATATTTTTGGCAAGGATTTCTTCGCTCATCGGTACGTTTTTCGCCTATTTGGACCCAGATTTCGGATATTTAACGCAATTCAGTGCAATCCGCCTCTTTCCAAATTTGGTATACCGGAAGTTATTGATTGTCGAGAACACAGTCGTTACAGTTTTCCAGGATGGTATACCATCTGGGTCGCGCATAGGCTTCTGCGTGATCGACTAAAAAACGGTGGCATTGAATGTCGCCAAGGGAGGATACTAAAATATGAAACTGAAATCTTTAATGATGACAGCTGCCGCTGCTGCTGTAGTTGCCGCGCCTGCATTCGCAGAGCCCGTGACACTGCGTATTCAAACGCATTACGCAACAGAGCACCCAACAGGTAAAATGTTGGCACAGTTCATCGACGATGTGCAGACCATGTCCGGTGGCGACATCACAATCGAAATGTTCTATTCATCATCCGTCGTCGCGACGGTCGAAACATTCGACGCGGCCATCAACGGAATTTTGGATTGTGACGCAACAGGCGGCGCATACCAGACAGGTAAGAACCCAGCATTCCAGTTTGTGGGCGACATCATGGGTGGCTATGAAACACCATGGCAGCAGTACAGCTGGTTGTATTACGGTGACGGCTATGATGCAGCGCAGGAACTGTACAATGCGCAAGGCATGCAGCTGATTGGCTGGGCGATTTACGGGCAGGAATCATTTGCCTCATCACGTCCACTGGCGGGTCCAGAAGACGTCAAAGGATGGAAGTTCCGGTCCCCTCCTGGGATGGAAACAGAGATCTTTGAAGAAATGGGCGCTTCGCCTATCGTGATGGACTTTACAGAGATCTTTACCGCGCTGGAAACAGGCATCATCGACGGTGCTGATGCGTCTGGTCTGGCCAACAACGTTGGTCTTGGCCTGTACGACATCGTGAAGCACGCGACATATCCTGGCTTCCACTCTATGCCATCTGACCACCTGGCGTGTAACCAGGCTGTTTGGGAAGGCCTGACAGAACAGCAGCGTCGTATCATCGACACATCTTGGCAAAAGCTGGCGTTCCAGATTGCTTTGTCTAACGAAAAAGCAAACGCAGAAGCCGCCGCAATGTTGGTTGCAGATGGTGTGACATTGTACGACTGGTCTGCAGAAGATCGTGCTGAATTCCGTCGTGCAGCCCAGGTTGCTTGGGAAGACTGGGGAACACGTAGCCCAGAAGCAGCTGCATTGCTGGCTAGCCACAAAGCCTATCTGACACAGCTGGGTCTGATCGGCGGATAAAGGAACGTTCGTTTAATACGAACGCATAAACAAGGCGGGCCCATTACTCGGGTCCGCCTTTTATAACCGGAAAAATATCCGGACATGGCTGTACGGGGAGGCATGCGATGGAAGATAATTCGCTTTTTCTGAAGCAATATCGGGGACCTGTTAAGACTGGGATGATCATATTTTGCGGGCTGACGTTCGCTCTTTATGTATTCCTCATCGGGTCCAGACTGTTTGCGGAAGAATCTTATGGAATGTTTGAGATGATCCGACCGGCGGGACGACCTTTGGTCCAGTTGATGCTTGGTCTCATGGCTGTCGCTTTCATTTTCGCATCGTTGTTCTTGTCGGACACCAAAGGCGGCATTGAAACGCAACCCGATGGTTTCTTTGATCTCGTGTCCGTGGTGCTTGGCCGCTTGGCCATGATCATGGTCGCGTTTATCGTTTTGGTCATGTTTTACGAGGTCGTCTCGCGCTATGTGTTTTCGCGCCCGACGCTTTGGGCAAACGAACTTTCATTGTGGATTGCGGCGTTTGTTTTCTTGCTGGCGGGTCTTTACGCCATGCAGCAACGCAGCCACATCCGCATCTACATCATCTATGACATGATGCCCTGGTGGGCGCAGAAAACGGCTGATGTGATTTCCGTTCTTCTTATTGTTGGCTTTACCTTTGCGCTGGTCTGGGGCGGCTACACAGATGCTGAGAACAGGTTCATGCGGATGGAGACATTCGGAACCGCGTGGGATCCACCCATTCCCGGCATCGTTAAGCCCGCCCTTTTGATCATAATCGTGCTGGTCTGCATTCAGGCCGTATCCAATCTGATTGCGGATTGGAACAAACTGCCCGAGTCCCACACACCGATGGATGAAATCGACGAAACAGAGATCGAGAACATCCGCCGCACGCTTGAGGAAGACAACTGATGGTCGATATTGGTACACTCTCGCTCATCATTTTGCTGAGCATGTTCTTTCTGTTGGCCATTGGCATGCCGCTTGGCTTTGCCTCTGCCTTTCTGGCGGTGGTCACCCTGGCGCTGAAATTCCCGCCTGACCTGTTATGGGGGGATTTTGGGCGCGGTCCATTGTCGGTGCTGGCCCAGGCCGTTTATCGACAGATGACCAACTATGTTCTGATCTCGGTGCCGTTATTTATCTTTATGGCAGCCTTGTTGGAACGGTCGGGCATCGCGCGGGATATGTATTCATCCCTGAACGTGTGGATGAGCAGAACCCGTGGCGGCATCGCAATTGTGACGTCGCTGATGGCAGTCATCATGGCCGCAATGTCGGGGATTATCGGCGGCGAGGTCGTATTGCTGGGGCTGATCGCTTTGCCTCAGATGCTGCGGTTGGGCTATGATCGCAACCTTGCGATTGGGACGATCTGTGCCTCTGGTTCATTGGGGACGATGATCCCACCATCGATCGTTCTGATCATGTACGGGCTTGTCACAGAGACATCGATCAAAGGCTTGTTCACGGCATCTTTCCTGCCTGGATTTATGCTGGCCTCTTTCTTTATTCTCTACATTATCATCCGCACACGTATGAACCATTCGTTGGCCCCACTGCCCGAACCCGTTCCAGGAGAACCAGAAGGCAGCGAGAAAAGCCTGATGTTCCTTGGGTTCCTTGCACGCTTTGGCATGTGGGTGACCGGAGTGATGCTCGCGCGCGCCTTGTTCTTTACGGCAACAGGGGACAATGCCATTCGCGAAAACCAAGACCCAATTCCATTGGGCATGGTCGCGGATATCCCTTGGATCATTGGCGCCTTTGCGATCTTTACTGCGATTGTCTATCTGGTCGTCGGTCGTGAACGGACGGCGCGTGGATGGAATATGGGGAAGGGCCTGCTTGCCCCAATCATCGTGATTGGTGTTGTGCTTGGGTCTATCTATGGCGGCATCACTGGCATCACAGAGGCTGCAGGCATGGGCGTAATCGCCGTGTTTGTCATCGGCATGTTGCGCCGTGAGATGACCTTTGAGATCGTTTGGGACAGTTTGATCCGGACGCTGAAATCCACAGGGACCATTATCTGGGTGACCATCGGGGCGGCTGCCCTGGCGGCGGCCTATACCCTTGTGGGTGGCCCAACCTATGTGGCCAATCTGATCGTCGGGTCCGACTTGCCAACAATGGGCGTCATTCTGTTGATGATGCTGGTCTTTTTGGTGATGGGCATGTTCATGGACTGGATCGGTATCGTTTTGCTGATCATGCCTGTGTTCTTGCCGATTGTTGTGCGTTTGCCCACGGAAGAAATCGGCTTTTTGGGCTCGGTAGAGGCTAAATACATCCCAATCTGGTTTGGTGTGGTGTTCTGTATGAACATGCAGGTCAGCTTTTTGTCACCGCCTTTCGGGCCAGCTGCGTTCTATCTCAAGTCCGTGGCGCCTGCGGATATCTCGCTGACAGACATCTTCCGCGGCTTCCTGCCTTTCATTGCGCTACAGCTTTGCGCTTTGTCGGTGTTGCTGATCTGGCCTCCGATTGTGACCGTCTTTCTGAAGTGACGGATGCTGAAAGGTACTGAACCAATGGCAATGATGATTGCCCTAAGTGCTCCCCTGTTTTGGGGGGGCACCAAATGACCAAATTTCCTGTTTGTGTGATCGGCGGCGGATCGATTGGCATGCGCCATATCGAATGCGCGGTGGCCTCTGACGTGGTGGCCCTCACCGCAGTGGTTGAGGCCGATCCCGCACGCCGCGCGGCATTGGCAAAGATGGGGCTGCCAGTCGCTGCTGATCTTGACGCGGTGCCAGGGGAAACCAGGGCGGCTGTGATCGCAACGCCCACGCCAAACCATGCAGCCGTTGCGATGGCCTGTCTTGATCGCGGTTGGGCCGTGTTGGTTGAAAAACCTTTGACCGAAACCATGGACGACGCCGATGCGCTTTGCGCCCGCGCGGCCAAGCTGGGCTTGCCGCTGGTGGCGGGACATCACAGACGCTGCCATCCTTTCGTCGCAGAGGCGCGCAAGCGGATGGAAAAGATTGGCGACACGGTTGCGGTGCAGGGCATCTGGGCCTTGCGCAAACATGACAGCTATTACGATGTACCCTGGCGCCGCGCGCCCGGGGCAGGGCCGATCCTGACCAATCTCAGCCATGAGGTGGACCTGCTGCACTGCCTGGCCGGACCGATTGTCGAAGTCGCCGCCATGTACAGCAGCGCTGCGCGCGGGTTTGAGGTCGAAGACACCGCCGCCCTGTCGATGAGATTTGAAAATGGCGGGATGGGCAGTTTCGTTCTGTCCGACGCGGGCGCGTCGCCCTGGGCGTTTGAGGCGGCCACCGGCGAAAACCCGGCCATTGCCGTGCGCGGCGATGATCCGCTGCGCTTTGTTGGAACCAAAGGGGCGCTGTCTTTTCCGTCCTTGCAGCTTTGGCAGGGCGGGGCAGGGAACCCTGCGGATTGGCAGCATCCCTTGGTTCGCATGGATGGCCCTGCATTGCCGCGCGTCGACGGGATCGCGGTGCAGCTGGATCGGTTTGCAAAACTTGTGCAGGGGGCCGATGACGACCTGCTTGCAACGGGAGAGGACGGTCGCCAGGCGATGCTGGTTCTGGCGGCAATCCAGTTGGCCGCCCAGACAGGGCAGACCCAACAGGTCGGCACGTGACAGAAACCGTCGCCCCCCGCGAGGATCGGGTCGCCGTTGGCCTGACCGCAATGGTGGGGGCCGTCTTCTTTTTCACACTTATCGACACGTCAGCCAAATGGTTGGTGATCGCGGGTCTTCCGGCCTTGCAAGTCGTATTTGTGCGCTATGCGGTACATTTCCTGATGTCCCTGACGGTATTTTTGCCGCGAGAGGGGCTTGCCGCGCTGCATTCCAATTCACCAAAGCTTCAGGTGGTTCGTTCGTTCCTGCTGTTTTGTAGCACGACACTGAATTTCACCGCGCTGAAATACCTGCCGATCACGGTCACAACGACGATCATGTTCGCAGGCCCAATTGTGGTCACCTTGCTGGCCATCCCGATCCTTGGGGAACGGGTGGGAATTCATCGGATTGTGGCGGTCTGTGTCGGGTTTCTGGGGGTCATCGTTGTGATGCAGCCCTGGGGTGTCGATTTCCACCCGGCGATGTTCTTGAACATCGGCGCGCTTACGGCGGCGGCGTTGTTCTTTGTGATGACGCGTCTGTTGGCCGGGGTTGAAAGTAATGCGACCAGTCAGATCTGGTCTTCTGGCATTGCGACAGTGTTTTTGATGCCGTTTGTGTTGGCTGATTGGATCTGGCCCAGCACACAGGCGGATTGGGCCTTCTTTTTGCTGATCGGGATTTTCGGGGGCAGCGGCCATATCCTGGCCACAGCGGCGCATCGTTTGGCAGATGCGTCGATCCTTGCGCCGGTCATCTATATCCAGATCTTTTTGGCTGCAGCCTCTGGCATCATCTTTTTTGACACCTGGCCGACAGTCTGGACCCTTGGCGGCGGCGCGATCATCATTGCTGCCGGAATTTATATCTGGCACCGCGAACGGCGCAACAACACCAAGTCTGTCTCTGTCGCCAAGATCACGCCGAAATAGCGCTAAGCGTCGCAAAAGCACTGCTCTGCGCCTACAGTCAGAGGTCTTGCATCACATCCGGATTGGTATACCATTTAAATCAGGGCGATCGGACCGATCATCACCGATGACACGGGCCGCCAAGGGAGAGATACTATGAGCGATACAAAGATTGGCTTTATCGGCGTTGGTTTTATGGGCCATGGGATGGCCAAAAATCTGATCAAAAACGGCTATCCGGTCTGGATCAAGGGAAACCGAAACCGCACCCCGGTTGACAGTTTGGTTGGTATGGGCGCGACCGAGGTCGCGACGCCAAAAGAGATGGCCCAAACCTGCGAAATCATTCATTTGTGCTTGTCAAATTCACCACAGGTCGAGGGAATTTTCCGCGGACCAGATGGCATTTTAGCAGGCGCGCGCCCCGGATTGATCGTGATTGATACAACCACGGCGGATCCAACATCGACCCTGGCGCTGGCCGCAGAACTCGAGGCGAAAGGCGGAACATTCGTCGATGCGCCCCTAGGTCGGACCCCAAAAGAGGCCGAAGAGGGCACATTGGATGCTATGGTTGGCTGCGATGAGGCGACCTTTGCCAAGGTGAAACCCGTGCTGGACTGCTGGGCCGGGAACATCACCCATGTTGGGCCAACGGGCAGCGGCCATAAGATGAAACTGCTGATGAATTTCATCTCTATGGGCTATGCCTCGCTTTATGCAGAGGCGACGGTGCTGGGGGCTGCGGTTGGAATTACGCCATCCAAAGTACGGCAAGTCATCGGGTCCAGCCGCCTGTCCAACGGCTTTTTCGAAACCTTCATGACCTATGCGGTGGACCGCGAAGAGGTGCATAAATTCACCATCGCCAACGCCGCCAAAGATTTGCGCTATGTGAATGCCATGGCCGACGATGCCGGGCTGGTCACGGTGATGGCCTCTGCTGCCAAACAGTATTTTTCCCATGTAGAGGCCGCGGGAAATGGTGGCGACTACGTGCCCACCATCACCGACCATGTGGCTCGGCTGAACGGAATGGATATGGAAGAAGAAGCGGCAAAAGGACGGGAGTGATGCTGACCCAAGCGCAAAAGACCTTTTACGACACGAACGGCTATTTGATGGTCCAAGATGTGGTGAGCGCGGATCTGCTGCGAAAAATGCAGGAGGTCACGAACGCCTTGATCGAGGCCTCTCGCACGATCAGTGAAAGCGATGAAGTCTATGATCTCGACAGGGGGCACAGCGCCGATAGTCCGCGCCTGACCCGGATCAAACTGCCCCATAAGCGCGATCCGATATTTCAAGAGGCTCTGACAGGCTCTGGAATCACAGCGGTGTTGAACGACCTTTTGGGGCCGGACACTGCCTTGATCACGTCAAAGCTGAACACCAAGGCCCCGGGGGGCGGGGCTGCGGTGGAATGGCATCAGGATTGGGCGTTTTACCCGCATACCAACGATGACCTGCTGGCCTTTGGCGTGTTGTTAGAGGATGTGACAGAGGATAACGGCCCGCTGATGGTCATCCCTGGCACGCATAAAGAACCGATCCTCAGCCACCATGCCAATGGTGTGTTTTGCGGCGCGATTGACCCGGATGATCCGTTGTTTGAACCGGAAAAAGCCGTCACCCTGACCGGCAAAGCGGGCAGCATGACGGTGCACCATTCGCGGCTGTTGCATGGGTCCGCGCCGAACGTGTCCGATCGCGCCCGCAAGATCCTGTTCTTTGAGGTGGCAAAGGCCGACGCATGGCCGATCCTTGGGGCCAGCAGCTATATCCACGAACTGGGACAACGACGGTTTTGGGAGGATCTGCAAGATCGAATGATCACCGGCGAACCCTGTCTGAGCCCTCGGCTGGAAAACGTGCCTGTGACCATGCCGCTGCCACCCGCGCCTGACAATACGTCTATTTTCAAGATGCAGAAAACCGGCGGGGCCAAAAGCGCGTTTAGCTGAAAGCAATGGCTAATCAGCGGCGTGATTGCGGCCTAGTCGTCGACCAGAACCGCGCTGCCATCCTCTAGCATGGAAGCGATTTTAGAGGTGTTGACGATGCCGTCCCTGACGCGTTGTTCTTCTGCATCTTCCAGTTCCCGGATACGGGGCAGCTGTGCGATGACCTCGTCAATGCGGTCAAAGGGGATGACGACCACGCCGTCCGTATCAGCGACAACGATGTCGCCACTGTTGATGTATTCCCCTGCAACCACGGCCCCGAACCCGACGCGACCGGGCCCGTTTTCATAGGGCGAATTGGGGTTCAGCCCATTGCACCAGGCGGGCAATCCGGCCTGAATGATCCCGGCATAATCCCGCATCGGACCGTCTGTCACAAACCCCGCTGCGCCTTTGAGCTTCAGCTTGGCCATGAACAAATCACCGGCCGCCGCGCAGGTCTGACATCCCCGGACGGAGGCGATGACCATGTCACCGGGCTGCACAACATGCATGGCCCCCAAAGTGGCCAGGTTTTCCTCTGGTCCGTTATCGGCAACCAGCGCAACGCCAAAGGCGTGTTCCGGCAGATGGCCGCCACCGCCGACGGGGGTGATCACGGTATCCAGCCCACCTCTGCCGCCCAATGCATCGCAAAGAAACCCCGTGGGGATGTCGCGAAAGGCCTTTACCTGTTCAGGTGTCGGGCGGGGAAAGTTGGTGCGAATGGTCAGTTTGGTTGGGGCGCCGAGCATCTGTTCACTCCGCTGAGTTCGACTGGGTGCGGGTGTAAAGCCGCGCATAAGTCAGGGCCGAGGCTGTGGACTGGCACCGTGCCGCCTGAAGCGCGGAGTCGGCCCCGCTGATTTCTGTCGTGGCAAGTGACAGTTCCTCAAGCCGATCGCATTGCAATAGATTGGTCAAAAGATCGTATTTCACCTCTATCCGAACGACAGCGGCCTGTTTTTCGTCAAACTCCGCAACGGTGTCTGCAATGACCGATGCAATCCCATCCGACCAGATCTTTCGGGTGTCCTTTAGACAAAGGGTGGCCACAGCCGGGGTTTCCTGTGCGTTGTCCAGACAGGGGGCATGCAAATCCTCAATGCATGCGGCCGGGTCGCCTTGCCCTTGGGCCGCTTGGCTCAGGCATGTGTTTACTTGCGCGATGTCGCCTTCTGCCCAGGCGGAACTGGCCAAAAGCGGAAGTGCAATAACTGCGAGAAGGCGATGTTTCATTCCGGGGTCCCCTAAGATGGATTTCCCATTTTTCTACACGACTCTGACCGGGCGTGACAGGGGAATTGCCGCGGAAGGGGGGATACCCTAAGGGGTGGTTTGCGCTGCGGCACCAACCGCAAGGGTTTCCAGCTCTTTCAAGAGCTTTCGGGTCATGGCGGCCTGAAAATCGTCAAAGCCAAGGGCCGCTTCCACGAACGCGTCTGGGCCGCGAATGACTTCGGATCGGAAATAGTTCGTCAGCATCGCAATTTCACCATTTCGCGTTGTGGCCTGCTGTGAGGCAGGCGCGGCGATTACGATCGCGTTCAACGTGATGTCCGGGGGCAGGGTGACCTTGATGTCGCGCGGGCGCGGGCCGACATTTGACGTGCCGTCGCCGGACAGATCAATCGTGCGCCGCCAGCAGTGAGTTTTGGTCTCCAATGCGTTGGATGCAAACATCATCGCCGTGCCAAGGGCGGTTGAAACCTGATTGCCCTGTCGGTTGGTGGATGTCAGGGTCGCCGCGATACTGGCCAACGTCGCGTCATCGGTGACGCTCGTCCAGGGAATGATCGTGTTTTGCGTTTGCGGCCCGGACCATTCGAACACTTGCAGGTCCACAGGGGCGTCTGGAATGGCCAGAAAGGCCTGCCGCACATCCTTGTCCAACAGGGCCCCGGCCAGCCCATCCATTTGCAACCTGTATTCCGTCGCGCTGACAGAGCCGGATATGTCCAGCCCTAGGATCAGCGCTTGGCGACAGGCGCTGTGTCCTGCTGCCGGCCAAAGCGCCAGCAACAGGACCGCAAGCCTTACCAATGTCCGGTGTTTTCCATGCTGGCCCATGGTTCCGCCGCTGCCAGGCTTTCGCCCGCCTGGATGAGTTCGATGGAAATATTGTCAGGTGAACGCACAAAGGCCATATGCCCGTCGCGGGGCGGGCGATTGATCGTGACACCTGCATCCATAAGCGATTGGCACATGTCATAGATATTCTCGACGGAATAGGCGAGATGGCCAAAGTGGCGGCTGTCAGAGGGCAGACCGTCATCGCCGTCCCAGTTATAGGTCAGCTCTACCGGGCAGTCTTCTTGACCCGGAGGAGCCATGAAAACAAGGGTGAAACGCCCGCCCTGGTTTTCGTTCCTGCGTGTTTCTTTGAGGCCCAGCAATTCGAAAAAGGCTATGGATGTGTCGAGGTCTTTGACCCGAACCATTGTATGTAGATACTTCACTTTCATATCGCGTCCTTCCTTTTTGGATGTCGCAAGAGAACGTTCATCATTCAATATCTTAAGCGACGATGTAACAGACCCCATGGGCTGTTGGGTTGCAAGACCAGATGCGCCCGCGGGCTTAAAAATCCGAACGCCAGCCGAACCGCATCGTCAGGCCGCGCCGTTCATAAAGCTGCACATTGGATGTGGTCAGAGCATATTCCAATCGCGCAATCGGTGACAGCCCAAACAGGGCCGCCCCGAGAAACACGGCCTCGGTTCCGACGGACAGGGTGCTGTCCCTGCGCGGTCCGGCCCTGTAGGGCGACGCATCAAAACGTCGAAGCCCGACAGAGCCAAGCATCGCCCAGTCGATCTTACCTGGCGCACGGGCCAGTCGATAGCGGCCGGTCAGGGTCAGGTATTGATTGTCCAGACTGGGCGTGGGCGATTTGGTCACCCGCGCGGCAATCGCCAGGTCCAGTCGCGCGGATTGCGCCGAGAGATGCGCAACCCCCGCCGCAAGACGAAAGACATTTGCCCGTGACGCTTGGCCTTGTTGGATGTCCTGAACCTCTGCCGCGCCCAGCAGATGCCAGCGGGTGCGGGGCGAGACGTCAAATTCTTGGCGAACCAGCGCCCCGGCCTGCGTGGTAAAGGGGCGCGCGCCATACCAGCTTTGCCCGATCCATCCGCGGGTCGTGGTGATCCCGGGCCATGCTGTAAACCGAACACGATGAGAGAATGACAAATCTATCCCGGAACGCGCGAAATCAGCGCCATTGACCCCCGGCGCCATTCTGCGGGATTGCGGCGACAGCGTGTATCTGCGGGTATATCCCGCAAGACCGATCTTCGTCTCAGATCTGCTGGTGCGGCGAACGCGAAAGTCCAGTGCGCCCCCTGCAATCAGCTCTACCCCGGGCAGGGCACGGGCCGAGGGGCTTAGCACAAAGGGCCTCCCCCAAATCATCACGCGGTCGCCGGGGTAACCGTTGTTGATGTTCCCATTCGGGGCCACCGAAAACTGAAGGCGAAGCTGCACAGGGTTTTGGTCGCGCACCTGCGCAATCTCTTTGCTGAGCGCCGCCGCGATTGCGGGGGACGCCGCATGCAACAACGCCCGCCGCAGCCAAAATTCGGCCCGCGCATAGGCCCCGGCCTGATGATATGTCTTGGCCACCAAACGCGCCGCCTGAACATGGCCGTCGGCCGTGCGCGCCTGCGCAAAGGCAGCCTTGGCCGCAACCTGCGCCTGTGGCCAATCCTGAACGGCAAGCGCAGCCTGCGCATGCGCCAGCTCCGTCGCGTAGTCCGCGCGTGCCACATCCGCCGTTGCCAGCCAAAAGGCACTGGCCAGCACAAAGATCCAGACCACCCGGAAAACCGCCACTTTCATCACCAAAAACAAGGTTAATTTCCGCCAGATTGCCGCCGCCGGATGAAGGCCGGGTTAAGACATGCCGGGTTCAATCGATAAAAAATGGGGCAGCGCGGGGAAATTGCTGTATTCTGCGGTACCCTGCGCGTGAACCCATAGATATAGTGTCACGCAAAAGAGTTGACCAAAGGATTCGCTTCTATGCCTCTGACCCCTGACCAACTGGCCGAAATCGAAGAACTCCGCGCCAATCCGCGCCCGACTTTGCGGGCCGTTTCAGACGGGATGGAAACGCATCTTTATCGCGCCCATGAGGTGTTGGATCACGGGTTTATCCGGGTCATCGACTATATGGGCGACGATTCCGCCATCACGCAGGCCGCGCGGGTCAGCTATGGCAAGGGCACCAAGTCGGTGCAGAATGACGAAGGCCTGATCCGCTATTTGATGCGTCACTGGCACTCGACCCCCTTCGAAATGTGCGAAATCAAGCTGCATGTGAAACTGCCGGTTTTTGTCGCCCGCCAATGGATTCGCCACCGTACGGCGAATGTGAACGAATATTCTGCCCGTTATTCTATTCTGGACCGTGAATTCTACATTCCCGCGCCGGAACAGCTGGCCGCGCAATCCGTGATCAACAATCAGGGGCGGGGCAACGCGCTGACGGATGCTGAATCCGCCCGTGTGCTGGAAATCCTAAAGGGCGACGCGGCGCGCACCTATGACCATTATGAAGAAATGATTGGAGAGGTCGATCAGGACGGCGATCCAAAACAAGGTCTGGCGCGCGAACTGGCGCGGATGAACCTGCCGGCGAATATCTACACCCAATGGTATTGGAAGGTGGATTTGCACAACCTGTTCCACTTCTTGCGCCTTCGGGCCGATGCGCATGCGCAATATGAAATCCGCGTCTATGCCGACGCCATCGCGGCAGTCGTCGCCGATTGGGTGCCCTTCGCGTTCAAAGCCTTTGAGGATTACCACATGGGCGGCGTGCATCTGTCCAAACAAGCCATCGACTGCGTCCAGCGCATGCTGCGCGGCGAGGACGTAACAGCAGAGACGTCAGGCATGAGCAAACGCGAATGGCGAGAGTTCGAGGCCGTTCTAAAAGAATAGATCCGCTGCGGCGGCGGCACGCGATCGGGGGTCCCCGATGTGCCGCCCGATCCGGCTAAGTCGCTTCTTCATCCCGGTTCATACGAATCCAAATGATCGTGACCACGATCAGGAAAACAACCAAGACACCTACGGCGCCAAGGATGATTTCCATCGGAATATCAAGCGGTTCGCTTGGTTTCTCGATCAGAATTGCTTCTTTGAAATGTGAATCGCTGATTGCCATATCGTCACCATGGATGTGTTTCCCAGGGCCTTGATGCCAAATGAACTTGGCAACAATTTGACGGAGTCAAAGATTATTCAGGCAACGCAAAGGCGTTAGCCAGCCATTTTCAGCACAGCTTTTGCCACTGCTTTCCCCAGTTTCCGATGCATGTCGGCTTCGAAATGCACACCATCAAGGGGGCTGCTTTCGATGAAATCCCCGGCATTCAAAATGGCCAGTTCCCGTATCTTCGCCACTTCGGCATAGGGTTTGGGCAACTGCAAAGATTTGGCGCGTCCCCCCGCGAACATGTCCGCCAGGACGCCGGCCTCTAGCACCGGGGGTGGGCAAATCAACAGAATGTCGAACCCGTCATGGCGTTGCTGCATTTCGTCGGACAAGGCGATGTCCAGCAGCATCCCGACATCTTCGGCAATGGCGCGTGCGGACATGTTGAACTGCATTTTCAGGTCATTGGTGCCCAACATCAATGTCATGACATCAATCGGGCCGTGGCTTTCCAGTGCCATGTGCAGCCCGAGCCGCCCATCCATATGCGTGCCTTTATCCGGATCGGCATGGCGCGTTGTGCGCCCGGGCAGACCTTCTTCGATCAGGGTCCAGTCGGGGCCCAATTCGCCCAAGGCAACACCGGGCCAGCGGGCCGTCGGGCCTAGACGCAATTCTTCGTCCAGATCGCGAAGGGGGAGCGTCCCGTGGGTGTTGCTGTCCCCAAAGGTCAATATCGTCGGCATAGCAATATCCCACCTAAAATCGGCCCAAAGCGCGTGCTTTGAGCCCCGGTTTTGTGTTCAATGATGCGTTGGTCAGATCGCCTTCAGATGACCTGCTGATTGACGCCCGTCCCGGCCTTCAATCATTTCGTATTCAATCTTTTGATCGTCTTGAAGCCCTGTCATCCCTGCCTGTTCAACGGCAGAAATATGTACAAAAACATCATTGCCGCCATTGTCGGGCTGAATAAAACCAAAGCCTTTGGTGGCGTTGAACCATTTCACGGTGCCAGTAGCCATTTCCCGTGTACTCCTCTGTCAGTTCCCGCCCGCAACATGCAGCGGGGTGGTGCAGCCATTGTATTCTAAGGTATCGGCAGCCTGATCGAGGCGCAGTCATAGAAATTGGTTGTCACGGTGCAGAGTCTGTGGGGATTGGCGAAAAAATCAAGTAAAACAATAACGACTCTGATCAGAAGACGTTAACATATTGAAAATAGGGAAAAGAATGAAAGTTTTTGCCTTGAAGACCTGCGATACCTGCAGGAAAGCGATCCGTGAATTGACAGCCGCAGGACAGTCCGTCGACGTCACGGATGTGCGGGCGGATGGAGTGTCGCATCAGGATTTAACCCGCTTTTACAAGGCCTTCGGGGACGATCTTGTCAACAAACGTTCCACGACCTGGCGCGGATTGTCCGAGGCAGAGCGTGGCAGAGATTCTCTGGACCTGTTGGCCGAACACCCAACCTTGATGAAACGACCTGTGGTCGAGGCAGATGGGCAACTTTATCTTGGCTGGACGGCGCAAACTCGCGCGGCGCTTCTTGGATAATGCTGCATCTGCCCCTATCTGCTGTGCAAGAGCAGGAGATTTGAGATGAGAAATGCAGCCCTGACCCTGGGTGTGATCGGCGGAATAATCGGCATGATTGTCGGGTTTTTCAGTTACGGATACACCGAGTTCATCGATTGGTTTGGCGAAGTGCCTGACGTCGCCGAGCAGGTCAGCAACGTCAATCTGATCCGTATCACCGCGCTGGTTGCCCCTGTCCTGGCCATCGCTGGCGGGGCAATGGCCAGATCCAACGCCCGCATAGGGGGGGCGTTGATGCTGTTATCTGCGGTTGCGATGTTCGCCGGTTTTGGCTTTGGCGTCTTTACCATGTTCCCAATCGCAATGTGCGGGTTGGGTGGCATCTTGGCCTTGGCCGCGCTTCAGCCAGATTCTGTCTGACGCCGTCGGTTCAACACCCAATCAACCGAGAGCGGGCCAGCCCCGCGCACGATGAGCGTGATCAACACGAACAGCCACAACGTCCGTTGGTCCATGATGAGAGAGCCGGAAAAACGATCAAACCATTGGCCGATTGTGGTCGCATCGGCCCCGTGACCGACAATGTCAGTCAGGCTTTGCACGACGATAAAGACGATCATCCCGATAGAGGACAGCCGCGTGAACAAGCCAATCACGATCAGCAGGGGCAGTACAAATTCCGATGCGGTTCCCGAAAATATGACCAACCAGTCCACGAAACCGAACTGATCCAGGTTAGAGGATTCGGCCATGCGTCTTGGGAAAATCTGCCAATAGGCAGCAGCAGAGGGGGAAAAAATGCCAAAGAGCCCGTCGCCGACTTTGGTCTTCGCGGAATTCCAGAAATAGCCCACCAGCACTGCCGCGAATACAAAACGCGCAAGGACCGGCAGCAATGGTCCAAGCAGTCTTTCGACGATCGAAAAGACGGTATTGTGTAAAGAAATCAATAAATTCACGTGTCAGTCCCCCAGATTTATTTTTGCGATGGTCTGACCTGCCAGCAGGTGACCAATCATTGTTGTTAAATCAAAGCCTTCGCCAGCCGCCTCAACGGCATCGGAAAACGATCGTCCCTTCCCAAGGGTTAGCATGAACTCTGCGCCGCCTTCTGGCAACAATACAGGCATCGGGTCAAATTCTGGGCGGGTGATCAATACCGCCTCGGCGCGCATTTGCGGCGCAGGTGCGGTGTCATCCGTGTTCACCAGCCAAATCGAATAGATGGGCCATTGCGAGTGAACCAGTCGTACGGACGGGACAAGAACGAATTGGGCGGTCATCAAACGCTCAGGCGCGATGGATTGCATCGTGTCAGGTGAAACCGGGTTCGCATCTGCCGCATGGTAGGACAGCCGCAAGGCCTGTTCCAAGCGGGCGACATCGGGCAAATACCCCAGATGCGCGACGGGTTCGAACCCTTCCAGAAATCCGGCGAATTCAGCGCCGTAATACATCATCAACGGGGAACTTGGCGGGTGCTGGCGCAGAAATACGCCTGCCATCGCCGTGAAAAACTCATCTCCGACCAGCTTGGTGACAACCGGAAACGCCACTTTCAACGCATCCGTCAAACTAACGGCGACGTTGTTGCGGTAAACGGAAAACCGACGCCCTGCGGGACGGCCCTCTGGGTCGGACAGTCCCGATGGAACGGCCTGTTCCGGATTAAGGATTGCCGTCGAAAACTCTGATTGCCCGACGGTCATGCGGCAACCTTGGTCAAAATCTGGGCCGCCCGTTCTGCCTCTGCGGCCAGGACCGGCCAGTCGGGCACGTCATTGTCCCATTCGATCAACGTGGGGCGGGGGCCTGAAACGGATAGGGTATGCGCATAAAGTGCCCAGACCGGATCGACGACTTCGCGCCCATGGCTGTCGATCAACAGCGGCGCGCCATGATCGTCATGGTCTTCGTCATGCCCGCCCAGGTGGATTTCGCCAACAGCGTCCATTGGAAACGCGTTGATGTAGCTGACCGGGTCGGTTTTCTGGTTCGTGGCAGAGACAAAGACGTTGTTGACGTCCAGAAGCAGGCCACATCCTGTGCGCGCAACGACGTCTTTCAGAAAATCAATTTCGCTCATCTCTGATTCATCAAAAGCCAGATAGGTCGACGGGTTTTCCAAAAGCATACGGCGGCCCAGGGTGTCCTGTACCTCATTCACATGGGCGGCGACTTGATTGATCGTCGCTTTGGTATAGGGCAATGGCAGCAAGTCATTGAAAAAGCTGGTGTCATGGGTCGACCAGGCCAGGTGTTCGGAAAAGCTGGCCGGGTTCAACCACCCGACGAGGTGTTTCAAACGTGCCAGGTGATCTTGATCAAGGGGGCCTTCGCCACCGATCGAAAGACCGACGCCATGCACGGAAATTGGAAAACGTTCTGCCAGAAAACGCAATTGGGCCAATGGCCGTCCGCCATCCCCCATATAGTTTTCTGCGTGAATCTCGAGCCATTCGACGGGCGCGGGATCGCTTAGGATATCGCTGTAATGCTGGGCCTTATAACCGACGCCTGTGCCATTTGGCAGATGATCGAAACTTTGTTTACGTGCGTCCAACATAAGCGATCCTCTGAAGTGGTGTGCCTTCGGGAAGACCCCGAAGGCACAGTGTTATTTATGCTGGCAGGTCACGGTCAAGGGCTTCAAGTGAACCCATGCGTGCTTTGCCGTCGGCCATTTCTGGAAGTTCCATTGACGCACATGTTCCTTCTGGAACTGATTTCCATGCGTTTCCTTGGTAATCAACTGTAGATGTACCGGCGCATGTTGTGCCTGGGCCGGCTGCACAGTCGTTTTCACCGGCAAGAGAAACGCCGTAGCATTTTACTGTATCAGCAGCGTGTACAGCTGTTGTTGCGTGTGCGGAGAAAGCGGCGGCCAAGGCGCCAGCAACTGCGAGAGTTTTTACGTGGTTTGACATGGATGTTATCCCTTTTACATACAAATTGTGGTGCCGCATTGATCGGCGACGCACAATTGCTAGCGGATGTGCAGGGCATAAAGCTATTCACACATCCGTGGGGCACGCGTGTGTGAGCCGTTGAAATATTTGATATATTTGCGGATTTCGTGGCCTTAAGCGGCCAGAGAAACCGCGCTTTTGGCCGGCAGTGCAGGAATTGACGTGGCGTAAGTGTCAGAACTTAAAGGGATATTCTGAGTGTCGCCATTCGCGTGGTCCATGCGGCCCTGTGCCTGAACAAGGCGGGCATTCTGAGCACTGTACAGGCCAGTTTCGGCCCAAAGACCGTTCGCGGAGACCAAATTGGCCTGTTCCAACGCGATTTGGTAATATTCTATTCCGTTCGGCGGGCACTCAATTGTTACAGTCCTGCCGTTCAAAAGAGACTGAGCTGGTACAAGAATCTCTTCTTCCCCAAACAAATATTCAGCACGCCAGTCGTTCAGCAGCAAACGATGATGCTGGGCGACGATCAAATCCGTGCCAGGAAGCCCGCCAACAAGGGCGCCGGCCGCGATGCAAATCGGGCGCAGCTGTGGGCGTAGGGCAAGATCAAGCCCGCTCAGCCGTTGGCGTTTGATGCCGGTGATCAACTCTATCCTGCCATTGGGCGTCAAAACTTCGTCGCCATCTTGAAGATGCTCGACCGCGATTGGGCCGTGTGGCGTGTCGATCAAAGTCCCGCGCGCGAAATTCGCGCTGTCCGCGTCTATGCTGGCGGTGTCAGGACAAATGGCAAAGCTTTCGCCCGGTGTCAGGCTGCGAGAGGCAAAGACCAAGTCAACGCTGGCCGCCTCTGATGTCAGGCGGGCAATGACGAAATGAATTTTGTTTGGACCGGGGGCGGCAAAACTTTGCAGAACACTCATCTGCGTTCCCGCCGCGAACGTGGCGGTGCCGATGGCCAGATCCTCGGCCAGATGTGTTGTGTCTGTTAGGGGCTGTGGCGCGTCTTGGCCGATCTCGATCTGTACAGTCAGCGCTTCGGCTTCATGAGACAGCTGCGCCGTGTTGCAGTTTGCGCTGAACGGTGCGGCAATTTTCTTGCCGGACCCATCCACGCAACATGCATGGAATTCGCCTTGCAGCCAGGCAAATAAGTGAACATTCGTCATAATCGTACTACCTTCACAACCACCGCACCCAGCAGTTACATTTTTCCCAGGGTCTTTATCCTGCAAGAAGGTGGCGGCCTTTGGTCGGCCCAGAGGAATTTCTGGGCCGCAACAAGGGCTTTACTATGATCTGCGTGGCCGAATTGTGGCGTTTACCGAAGATCGGGTGCGATGGCATCCTGTGAAAGCTGTGCAATTATTGCGTCCAGATCAACCGTTTCTGTCTGCTTTTGCCCCAACCGGCGGGCTGTCACAGTTCGGTTTTCAACTTCGCGCTGCCCAATCGCCAGAATGACGGGAACTTTGGCCAAAGAATGCTCTCGGACCTTATAGTTGATCTTTTCGTTCCGCAGATCGGCCTCTGCCCGAACGCCCGCTGCTTTCAGCAGATCGACCGCTTCTTGGACATAAGCATCGGCATCAGAGACGATTGAGGCCACAACCACCTGGCGCGGGGCCAGCCAGAAGGGCAGTTTGCCGGCATGGTTTTCAATCATGATCCCGATAAACCGTTCAAACGACCCGACAACAGCCCGGTGCAACATGATCGGGCGATGCTTAGAGCCGTCGGCCCCGATGAAATTCGCATCCAGCCGTTCCGGAAGGTTTGGATCAACCTGCAAGGTGCCACATTGCCAATCGCGGCCAATGGCGTCGGTCAGCACGAATTCCAGTTTCGGTCCGTAAAACGCGCCTTCGCCTTCGCTGATTTCGTAATCATAGCCCGCGGCCTTGCAGGCATTGCCCAGGGCCGCTTCTGTCTGATCCCAGCTTTCTTCGCTGCCGATGCGTTTCTCTGGTCGCGTGGACAGTTTGATGCTCCACCCTTCAAAGCCAAGATCAGCATAGATACCGGCAAGGAATTCGATGAATTTCTTGGTCTCAGCCTCAATCTGGTCATCGGTACAGAAAATATGCGCGTCATCCTGGGTAAAGCCGCGCACGCGCATAATGCCATGCAATGCACCGGAAGGTTCGTACCGGTTGCATGATCCGAACTCGGCCATGCGCAAGGGCAGGTCGCGGTAGCTTTTGATGCCTTGGTTAAAGATCTGAACGTGGCAGGGGCAGTTCATCGGCTTAAGCGCATTCACCGATTTTTCGCGCGCGTGGTCTTCGTCCACCTCGACGATAAACATGTGTTCCTGATAATTGTCCCAATGCCCGGATTTTTCCCAAAGCACGCGGTTTACGACCTGCGGGGTATTCACCTCTACATATCCGTCTTCGCGTTGCTTGCGGCGGATATAGTCCTGGAGCGCAGTGTAGATGGTCCAGCCGTTCGGGTGCCAAAAGACCTGGCCGGGGGCCTCTTCTTGCATGTGGAACAGGTCCATCTCGCGGCCCAGCTTGCGGTGGTCGCGTTTTGCGGCTTCTTCCAGCATGAACATGTGCTGTTTCAGTTCATTCGGGTTGCGGAAGGCCACGCCGTAAATCCGCTGCAGCATGTCCCGGTCGCTGTCGCCGCGCCAATAGGCCCCGGCCACAGACATCAGCTTGAACGCATTGGCGGGCAATTGGCCTGTATGTTGCAGGTGAGGGCCCCGGCACAGATCCTGCCAGTCGCCATGCCAATACATGCGCAACGGTTCGTCACCGGGAATGGATTCGATCAGTTCAACTTTGAACGGTTCGCCACGGTCCTGATAATATTCAATCGCGCGGGCACGGTCCCAGATTTCGGTGCGCACCGCGTCCCGAAGATTGATGATGTCCTTCATCTTCTTTTCGATGACTTCAAGGTCTTCCGGGGTAAACGGCTCTTTGCGGTCAAAGTCATAGTACCAGCCGTGCTGGATCACAGGGCCGATGGTGACCTTAACGTCTGGCCAGATTTCCTGCACTGCACGCGCCATAACATGGGCAAAGTCGTGCCGGATCAGTTCCAGCGCGGCTTCGTCATCCTGCATGGTGTTGATGGCAATGCTGGCATTTTGTTCAATCGGCCATTGCAGATCCCAATGCGCTCCATCAACCGTGGCCGAAATTGCTTTCTTGGCAAGGGAGGTTGCGATTGACGCTGCAACTTCTGCAGGGGTTACACCTGCGTCATAGTCGCGCGAATTGCCATCAGGGAAAGTAAGAGATATCTGGGCCATCATGGGCTCCTCGTCAGTTTGGCGCCTACTAAACGCCCGGTTGCGGGTATGTATGATCGCCATTTGAACCTTTGAAGCGGTGAAGTCAATATTGTGTTTCCCGGTTCTTTGGATCACGTTGCAAAAAACAACGGAGCATCACGTGCCACAGTATTTGACCACCAAAACCAATCGCAAAATCGCCTTTCATCAGACGCCGGGCACAGGGCCGGGCGTGGTGTTTTTGGGCGGATTCAAATCCGACATGGAAGGCACAAAGGCCGTCTATCTGGAAGATTGGGCCAAGGCACAGGGGCGCAGCTTTTTGCGGTTTGACTATTCTGGGCACGGAGAGTCCTCTGGCGCCTTTACCGATGGTTCGATCGGGGAATGGGCGCAGGATGCCCAAGAGGCTGTGGAAATCCTGACAACCGGTCCCCAGGTCTTGGTCGGGTCCAGCATGGGCGGATGGATCAGCCTGCTTTTGGCCAAGCGTATCCCGGACCGTGTTGCAGGTCTGGTCGGTATCGCGGCGGCACCGGATTTTACCGAAGACAGCATGTGGGGCGCGTTTTCAGCGGAACAAAAAAGCGAGCTCGAACGCAAAGGGCAGGTGGCTTTGCCGTCGGACTATGGCGATCCCTATATTATAACGCGCAAGCTGATCGAAGAGGGACGCGACAATCTGGTATTGTGCAGCCCCTTGGCGCTGCCCTTTCCAACCCGGTTCCTGCAAGGCACTGCGGATGTGGATGTCTCGCAGGATGTGGCGCTGCGGCTTTTGGAGCATGTCACGGGCGACGATATCCGGCTTTCCCTTGTCAAAGGGGCGGACCATCGGTTTTCCACGCCAGAGTGCCTTAAAGCAATAGAAGCAGCGATTTCTGAGGTTTTATCAGCCCCGAAAGGCTGACGCCGATTGCACAAATCGAACAGCTTGGCCGGTCAATAAACCGGAAAAGCGCGCGATACATGTGGTTCCACAACATTTTCGGCTTTACGGGCCAGCTGTGCAGCCTAGGCGGATTTCTTGACGACTTTCGGCACAGTCCGAGAGTTGCGGTCGATGAATTCCAGCACCAAAGGTCTGATATTGTTGCGCCAGCTCTTGCCCGCAAAGATCCCGTAATGCCCGGCCCCCGGCTCAAGATGGCTGGCCTTTTTGCTGTCGGGCAGGCCGGTCAGCAAATCAAGCGCGGCCAGACATTGGCCCGGTGCGCTGATGTCGTCGTTTTCACCTTCAACGGTGATCACAGCAACATTGGTGATCTTGCCAATGTCGATCTTATGACCGTCCACGACAAATTCGTTCTTGGCCACTTCGCCGTTTTTGAAAATCCGTTCGACCGTGGACAGGTAGAATTCGGCCGTCATATCCATGACCGCAAGATATTCATCATAAAATTTGTTGTGCCGATCATGATCCGAGCCAAGCCCCTTAGAGACATTCACGATCTGGTCGGTAAATGCCTTTGCGTGGCGTTCGCCATTCATCGATATGAACGACGCCAGTTGCAAAAGACCGGGATAAACCTTGCGGCCAACGCCTGCATGTTTGAACCCGACACGTTGGATCATTGTTTGTTCCAGCTGGCCCATGGTGACACGCCGGCCAAAATCCGTCACGTCCGTCGCGGCGGCATCCGGGTCAATCGGCCCGCCGATAAGCGTCAGGGATTTGGGCTGTGCTTTGGCATCCTGTTCGGCCAGATAGGCCGTCGCTGCAAGCGTCAGCGGGGCCGGTTGGCACACGGCCACAACATGGGTGTCAGGCCCCATATGTTTCATGAAATCAACAAGATAAAGGGTGTAATCCTCTACGTCGAACTTGCCTTCGCTGACCGGAACATCGCGGGCATTGTGCCAATCTGTGACATAGACCTCGCAATCGGGCAAAAGGCTTATGACGGTAGAACGCAGCAAAGTCGCGTAATGGCCCGACATCGGCGCAACCAGCATGACCCGTCGGGCCCGCGGTTTGCGTCCAAGAACTTTGAAATGGATCAGGTCGCCAAATGGTTTTGAAACTGACGTTTCGATATCCACGACATGATCCCGGCCATCATCCCCAACAATAGAGGCAATACCCCAGTCCGGGCGCGTCATCATTCTGGAAAACGTGCGCTCTGTGACCTCGCCCCAAGCCCCGATAAACTGGAGAAACGGGTTTGGTATCATGTTGGTAATCGGGTAAGATCCAAATGCCTGTGCTGTTGCCCCCAACCACTGATTGGTGGTTCGGGCGGTTTCCATCAGGTCATAAGTGGCCATATAACGCATCTGATATCCTTTGTGGTATCCTAGGGTTAAAAGCGTATCGTTTCCGGGTAGTCTGGTCACATCAATGCTGCAGATGCAAAGTAGGACGTAAACTTGACAATGACAACAAACGATGACGACAGATCGCCAAATCTTGAATTAATGTCTGACAATCTCAAGAAAATAGAGGAATTGTCGCAACGTTTGGTCGCCGCATTCGGCGAAAAGCGCGAAATTGACCCCAGCCTACAAGGCCCCGGGCAGGATCTGTATATGAAGGCCGCCACCAATTATATGGCCGAAGCCATGGCGAATCCGTCCAAGTTGATCGAACATCAGGTCGCGTATTGGGGGCAAACGCTCAAGCATTATATCGATATTCAAGAAAGCCTTGGCAGCGGGGAAGCCAGCACAACCGAGAAACCCGTTAAAAAGGACCGCAGGTTTTCAAACCCGTTATGGGACACGCATCCGTATTTCAGCTTTGTGAAAGAACAATACCTGATCAATGCAAAAGCCATTGATGATGCCGTCAGTAATATCGAAGGGCTGGAGTCGAAGGACAAACAACGGCTCAAGTATTTCTCGCGCCAGATTACCGATCTGCTGAGCCCTGCGAATTTTCTGGGCACCAATCCCGAAGCCTTGACCCGGGCCGTTGAAACGGACGGTCAATCGCTTGTGGCGGGGTTGGAAAACCTCGTCCGCGATCTTGAGGCAAATGACGGCGAGTTGGTCGTGACCCTGGCGGACAAAAACGCCTTTAAGATCGGCGAAAACCTGGCGACGACCAAAGGGGCCGTGGTCTATCGCAACCGCATGTTCGAATTGCTGCAATACACCCCGACGACCGACAAGGTTCACAAAACGCCGCTGGTGATCTTCCCGCCCTGGATCAACAAATTCTACATTATGGATCTCAAGGAAAAAAACAGCCTGATCAAATGGATCGTGGATCAGGGCTATACCCTGTTTGTCGTGTCCTGGGTGGACCCGGATGCACGATATGCAGATGTCGGCATGGATACCTATGTCGAAGAGGGCTATCTGACGGCGATCCAGCAGGTAAAAGAAATCACCGGGGAAGATCAGATCAACGCGGTTGGCTATTGCATTGCGGGGACGACCCTTGGGCTGACACTTTCGCTGATGTCCAAACGCAAGGATACCTCGATCAAATCCGCCACCTTCTTTACCACCATGACGGATTTCTCTGATCAGGGGGAATTCGGGGTGTTTCTGGATGATGGGTTTGTGGATGGGATTGAGCGGGAAGCAAATGAAAACGGTGTGCTGGATTCCTTTTTCATGTCACGCACCTTCAGCTATCTCAGATCAAATGATCTGATTTATGGCCCTGCCATCCGCAACTATATGATGGGGGAAGCGCCCCCGGCGTTTGATTTGTTGTATTGGAACAGCGACGGGACCGATTTAGCGGCGCGTATGACCGTCGAGTATCTGCGCGGTCTTTGTCAGGATAACAAATTTGCCAAAGGCACGTTTGAGCTGCTGGGCGAAACCCTGGCGCTGAAGGATGTGGATGTTCCGCTTTGTGCGATTGCATGTGAGGCCGATCACATCGCTGCTTGGCGCACCAGCTATACTGGCGTCGCCCAAATGGGCAGCAAGAACAAGACCTTTATTCTTTCGGAATCCGGCCATGTTGCGGGGATCATTAACCCCCCAAGCAAGATGAAATACGGGCACTATACGAACCCCAAACTAGAAGGGGACGCCGATCACTGGAAAGCTAATGCGACCTTCAACGAAGGGTCATGGTGGCCCACATGGGAAACATGGTTGCGCAAGCGTTCAGGGGCCAAAGTTGACGCACGGTCGCTTGGCGGTGCGAATCATCCCATATTGGCGGAGGCGCCGGGGACCTATGTCTTGGGCAAGCCAAGCCCCTGATATTTCTTAAGAACTAAAAAAAAATTTGCTGCACTGCAGAAAAACCTTGAAATGCTGCGGCGCAGCATGCATATTGTTGTCAGACGCAAAGACGGGATTGTCCCGCCGCGAGGAGATAAGACAATGATCAAAGCTGAAGATTACACAAAAGCTTTTAAAGACATGATGGGTTCATTTCCTGTGGATATGACCGCATTTCAGGAAGCCTACAAAACACAAGCGACGATCGGCGAAAAGCTGTCGCAGGTTGCTTTGGAAGCTGCTGACAAGTCGACTGAAATTTCGACAAAATGGACAAAAGACACCATTGCTAAGGTTGGAACGGCTTCTAAAGTCAAAGAAGACCCAAGCGAATACAGCAAAGTCGTAACTGATTTTGCTTCTGCTCAGGCAGAACTGGTTGCCGAAAACATGGCTGCTTTTGCTGAAGTTGCTAAGAAAGTTCAGATGGAAACAGTTGAACTGATGATGGCTGCAGGCAAAGACATGAGCGAAGACGCGACGGCCGCTGTTAAAAAAGCAACGGCTGAAGTGACAAGCGCTGCTAAAAAAGCTGCAACTGCGAAGAAGTAATTCGACAATAGCTCCAATTCCTCCCTATTGGCGCTGATTGTTCAGGGCGGGCTGAAAAGCCCGCCCTTTCTTTTTTTTCTGTGCTGCCCTAGTCTTTGCTGCAATGCCGAAAAAGGGGAGCCTCAAGTGACCGACAAAGACTCAACATTGTTGATCAAGCGTTACGCCAGCAGACGTTTGTATAACACTGAAACCAGCGACTATGTGACGTTAGAGGACATTTCGGGATTCATCCGTGATGGGCGGCAGGTTCAAATCATTGATCTCAAAAGCGGCGATGATCTGACCCGGCAATATTTGCTGCAAATTATCGCCGAACATGAAAGCCGTGGCGAAAGTGTATTGCCGATCAATGTGCTGACGGATCTGGTGCGCAGCTATACAACCGAAGTCCAATCCGTGGTCCCCCAGTTTTTGGCGATGTCATTCGACATGCTGCAAAACGGCCAAAGCAAAATGATTGAAAAGATCTCTAACCCTCTGACATCTATGCCGGGTTTCGATGCAATGCAGGCCCAGCAACAAGCCTTTGTCAAAGCGATGACTGCCGGAATTACCGGCACCTGGCCAGAGGCTGAACCAGAACAAAGCGCAGCCCCAGCCGATGCAGATGATCTGGATGACATTAAAAAACAACTGGCAGAGCTTCAGGCCAAACTTTCCAAGATCAGCTAGGTAAATTGTGGGGCAGGTCCCTTTTGTCGGGGGCCGCTTTATTGCTTTAGGGACTTTCTAAAATGACCGAACAGTCCGGACGCATTACCCTATGGGGCATAGAGGTATTTGTTGCCACGGCAGAGGATCAGTCAATTTCTGCAGCTGCACGGCGCCTCGGCGTTAGCCCGTCTTCGGTCAGCCAACAATTGTCCAATCTGGAAACGGCCGTTGGCGCGGTTCTTTTGAACCGCCGCGAACGCCCGGTCACCCTGACCCCGGCAGGGGATGTTTTTCGCAAACGCGCACAGAACGTCCTGAACGAAGCGCTTTTGGCCAAGTCGGAACTGGCGCGTATGGACAAGCAATCGCTGACGCAACTGCGCATTGGGGTGATTGAGGATTTCGACGCGGGCGTCACGCCAGCCTTGCTGGGCCAGTTGGCCACTGAACTGACCTCTACACAATTTTTGCTGGAAACAGGGCCAAGCCACAGGTTGTTTGATCAGCTGGATGCGCGTGCCCTCGATATCGCCGTGGCCGCTGATTTGGGCGCTCCGGCAAAATGGGCCGATGTTTATCCCCTGATGGAAGAACCGTTCGTCGCGGTGGCCCCAATCGGAACGGCCGCACGCCAAGACGCGCAAGAGGCTTTGCTGGCGATGCCGCTTATTCGTTACACAACGCGTCACCATATGGGGCGGATGCTGGCGGATCATCTGGCACGTCAGCATTTGACCCTTGAACAACGGTTTGAGCTGGACAGCTACCACGCGATCATGGCGATGGTGGCGCGCGGTGTCGGCTGGACAATCCTGACGCCATTGGGGGTCACCCATGCCAAAAGATTTCGCGACCAGATCGATGTGATGCCGCTGCCCTTTGCGCCTTTGGCACGCAGAATTTCGCTGTCTGCCCGCAAGGATGCCCTTGGGGACATGCCAGAATTCATCGCCGGTCGGTTGAAGACCCTGTTACAAGATCGGATCGTCAAGCCCAGTGTCGACCGGTTGCCTTGGTTGCAAGATCAGCTGTTTGTCACCTAGCCCTTAGGTGCCATAGGCAAGCGGTGCGCCCATGACATCCTCGGCTGCGGAAACCAGGGCGTCGATCACAAAATCCAGATCTTCGCGCCCCAACCGTGCGGGAAGCCGCGTGTCGCAAGCCCGCGTCAGCATGGCTCTGGTCATTGGAAGATCAGGCTGAGGCCCCAGGAATTCCCAGTTCCAGAACGCACGGGCATTGTCTTTGGACATGCCAAAGACCTGCACCTTGACCCCACGCTGCGCCGCAGCCTCGGAAAAGGTCTGGGTTTGGGCATCCGTCATTCCGGTCAGGTTGAACTGAATGGAATCCGGCGCACGTTCTTCGGCTGGCAGGGCAGGCGGCACGGATATCCACGGCGATTGGTTCAGAGCATCCGCGACGTAATCGTGGTTGCGCCGTCCATCCGCCACCCTGCGGGGGATTTGCCCGATCTGAGCGCGAATGATCGCAGCCGAAATATTGGACAGACGGGTGTTGTAAAGCGGCAGTTGGTTTTGCCATTTGGCGAAAGCATCCTGCAACACGTCGTGTTTTTTCCAATTATGTTCATACGCACCAGACATGATCACAGCGCGGGCAATCAAATCGGGATCATCGGTCACCAGAATTCCACCTTCGCCGGAATTCATAAGTTTATAGGATTGAAAAGAAAAACAGCCGATGCGCCCG
The DNA here is from genome assembly GCA_051251595.1 of Marinosulfonomonas sp. GTDB lineage: Bacteria > Pseudomonadota > Alphaproteobacteria > Rhodobacterales > Rhodobacteraceae > NORP110. Next base: position 65,160 of record JBPOFA010000008.1, on the reverse strand, counting down.
ATTGTGCCGATCCGCTTGCCGTTCCACAGCGTGCCCAGGGAATGGGCGGCATCTTCGATAACTGCAACGCCGCGCGCGTCGGCAAGTGCCATAATGGCATCCATATCGGATGTGTGACCGCGCATGTGGCTGATGATGATTGCCTGAATGTCATCGGTCAGTTTTGCCTCAAAATCAGCGATGTCGATCCGGTAATTATCGGCAACCTCGACCAGCACAGGCACGCAATTTGCATGAACGATGGCAGAAGGCACGGCTGCAAAGGTAAAGGCGGGGACCAAGACTTTGGCATCCTGAGGCAGATCAAGGGCCTTCAACGACAGGAAAAGGGCGGCTGAACAGGACGCGACAGCCAAGGCATAGCGTGACCCGACAAAATCTGCGAATTCTTGTTCCAACAACGTCACGGGTGAGTTTTCGGCCGCCGTGTAGCGGAATAAATCACCTGTTTCCAACATCTTAAGGATCTCATCCCGTGCGGATTCTGGGATTGGCTCTGCATCAAACATGTTCGGTGTTGGGGACATTGTTTAACCTTTTCCGAAGTTGTCTTTCGGAAAAACTGTAACAGAATCGCCCCAAAATGCGAGCATTATTCACAGGAATAACGTAACGGTTTTGTATCAGGCAAAATTCAGCGGCACGGCTTTATGCAGATAGGGGATGCCCGAACGGGCGCTTAGCCCTGCGCGTGCTGGTTTTGGAAAAACCCGGCCAGCATCTTTGCCACAGACGCATTGTCTGCCGGGCCCGTCAAAGAGCTAAGGGCTGTGTCCAACACACCCTCAGGGTAATTCCCCTCATCTTCGCGCATTTTGATCATGTTCCGCATGATTGGACGGGCAAATTCGGGGTGGGGCTGAACGGAGAGGGCGGGGCCCTCATAGCGCAGGGCGGCGTGTCGGCAAGACCCGTTTGTCGCAATCGTCCGCGCGATTTTCGGGGGCGAAATCACCTGATCCTGGTGCCAGGCATGCAAAGAGAGATCCCCAAGCTCGTCGAACTGATAGCTTCGACGGCCGACTTGCCATCCGCCATCAAACTTTTCGACGTGACCGCCAAGGGCCTGCGCAATCAATTGATGGCCAAAGCATATGCCAACCAAAGGCACCTGCGCGCCATAGGCCGCGCGGACGAAATCCTGCAACGGGTCAAGGAATTCCTGTTGGTCATAAACGCCGTACCGGGACCCGGTCAGCAGCCAGCCATCTGCCTGAGACACAGAGCCTGGAAACTCCATATCGACGACATCGTAGGACGCGAAGTCAAACCCATAGCCCCCCAACAGGGCGGCATATAGATCGGTATAGGTTCCGAATTCAGCGGCAATGGTTTCCGACAAATGCCCGCAACACAGGATTCCGATTTTCATGACACCCCAAGAATGATTGTCCCCAAATGAACCGCGGACGGGCGGGCCCGTCCCCATGGGTCAGACCGCAGCATTTTCCACTTCTATGCGGATGATATTGCTGTCGCGATCATTCACGCCAAGCAGCTTTGCCGCAAGCCGCAGCAAAGAGTTTTCGTTCTGGTCGCGATCACCATCTGCCAGCGCCACTTGCCACAAGGCACGTACCACGGCGGACCGATCTTCATAGGGGGTGGCGTCTTTGATGGCGCGGGTGAACCGAACCGTGTCAGGGGCCTGACTTTCCAGTTCTTCAGCGCGATCCCGCAGATCTTTGACATCGCTTGGCGACAGGCCATAGCGCGCCACGATGATCCGGTCGATCTGGGCAATTTCGCTTTCGGCGAATACGCCATCGGTTTTCGCCACGCGGATCAGCAAAGCTGTCAGCGCCAGGCGGGCATCTTCACTTCCCAATGCGGGCGCATCAGGCTGTGTGAGCCGTTTTAAAAATTCTCCAAACATGGATCCGATATAGGGCGGGGCCAAAGCAAGGGGAAGGGGCTGTTCACAAAAAACGATAAGTTCTGTGTGAACAGCTTGGGCGTTATTATTCGGCGTCGTAGCCTTCGACGATGATCAGATTGCCTTCGGCGATTGGGGCGCGAATGGCCACGGCTGCGGCGTAGGCATCAGAATCATAGCAGTCCAGGGCCGCCTGATAGGACGGAAATTCGATAACGACCGTGCGCGGAAATGTCGTGCCTTCGCGGGAAACCTGTTGTCCGCCGCGCACCACGAATTTCGCACCATATTCAGCCAAAGGCGCCGCGTTTGCCGCCTTGTAGCGATCATAGGTTTCCACGTCATGCACGACGTTGTTCACAATCCAATAGCCTTTGGCCATGTCACATTCCTTTCCAGAATAACAATTCAGACGAGACGGGATACGTCTTTGGCGGCGCGCACAAAGTCGCGAAACAGGGGATGGGGTGCAAATGGCTTGGATTTGAGTTCCGGGTGGAACTGCACACCGATAAACCAGGGATGGTCTTTCCATTCAACGATTTCGGGCAAGCGCCCATCCGGGGACATTCCGGAAAATTCCAAACCGCAGCTTTCAAGCTTTTCACGGTATTTGTTGTCGACCTCATAGCGGTGGCGGTGGCGTTCTTCGATGGCGGTGTCGCCATAAACCTCTGCCACGCGGGACCCTTCTTTAAGGGTGGCGCTATAGGCGCCCAGACGCATGGTGCCGCCTTTGTCGTCATCGACCTTGCGGTTAACCGTGTTGTTGCCCTGCACCCATTCTTTCAGGTGATACACCACCGGTGTAAAACGTTTCTTTCCGGATTCATGGTCGAATTCTTCTGAACCTGCATCGGGCATTCCTGCAAGGTTCCGGGCGGCCTCGATCACGGCCATTTGCATGCCCAGACATATGCCCAGATAAGGAACATTGCGTTCACGGGCGAATTGGGCGGCCTTGATCTTGCCTTCCGTGCCGCGCTCGCCAAAGCCACCGGGCACCAGGATCGCATGAAAGCCTTCAAGGTAAGGGGCAGGGTCGCCGCGCTCGAATATCTCTGCGTCAATCCATTCGGTTTTGACGCGCACCCGATTGGCCATGCCGCCATGGGTCAAAGCCTCTGCAATGGATTTATAGGCGTCTTCCAGCTGGGTGTATTTCCCGACGATGGCAACACGCACTTCGCCCTCTGCGTTGAAGATTCGGTCAGACACATCTTCCCATCGTGACAGGTCAGGCTTGGGGGCAGGGCTGATCTGAAAGGCATCCAGCACGGCCTGGTCCAGCCCCTGTTCGTGAAAGGCCAACGGCGCCTCATAGATAGAGCGCAGGTCTGGGGCGGCGATGACGTCCTCTTTGCGCACGTTACAAAACAGGGCGATCTTATCGCGTTCTTTTTCCGGGATCGGTTTGTCAGAACGGCAGACAAGAATGTCCGGGGCCAGGCCAATCGAACGCAGTTCCTTGACAGAGTGCTGAGTCGGCTTTGTCTTTAGCTCTCCCGCCGCGGCCATCCATGGCAGCAGCGTCAGATGCATAAACACACATTGGCCGCGTGGTTTTTCCTGGGCGAATTGGCGGATCGCTTCGAAGAACGGCAGGCCTTCGATATCGCCGACCGTTCCGCCGATCTCACATAACATGAAATCGACCTCATCTTCGCCGATCGAAATGAAATCTTTGATTTCATCCGTCACATGAGGAATGACCTGAATTGTTTTGCCCAGATAATCGCCGCGACGCTCTTTTTCCAAAACGGTGGAATAAATCCGCCCGGAAGACACCGAGTCGCTGTTGCGGGCGGCCACACCGGTGAACCGTTCGTAATGGCCCAGATCCAGATCGGTTTCGGCCCCGTCATCGGTCACGAAGACTTCACCATGTTCAAACGGGCTCATCGTGCCAGGATCGACGTTCAAATAGGGATCAAGCTTGCGCAGGCGCACAGAGTATCCTCTGGCCTGAAGCAGCGAGCCAAGTGCCGCCGAGGCCAGCCCCTTGCCAAGCGAAGACACCACGCCGCCGGTGATAAAAACAAAACGCGCCATGTGGTGAAACCCCCGTGAAATTGGACAAAATGAATGACACCAACGGCACAAAGTTCCGAAGTATCACGGGATTAAAGGACTAACAGATTCGCCCAACCCGCGCAACCAAAACGCAACATTCTGCGGCAATTGATTGCAAAAGCTCTAGTTGTAGTAGTTCGTGCTATTCAGCGCGTGGTGGCGTTGCCGGTTCAGTGGAAGGCGGCAACAGGTCAGCGCCATCCGGCAATGCTGGCGTCGCAGCACCTTCAACCGGCGCTGATGTGTCAACACCATCCAGCACAGACGTGGCCGCAGATTTTTCCGCAGCGATCACCGTCAGGGTGATCGATGTGATGATGAAGCCAATCGCAAATGCCCATGTCAGCTTGCTCAGCGCTGTTGCAAGGCCACGCGCAGAAACGGCACCGCCGCCGCCACCACCGCCCATTCCAAGGCCACCGCCTTCTGAACGCTGTAAGAGCACGACACCAATCAGGCTAAGTGCCAGGATCAGATGAATGACAAGGACGACATTTTCCATTGCGGGCTTTCGAAGTTAGAACGTGGCGTATCTAGTTGTTCATTGGGGTTACCGCAACCCCCGAAAAAGACTGTTGGGCAATTGCGAAACAGAATCGGTGCTGTCACTCGTCTATTTCGTCCACATCATACTGTCCCGTCAGGGCCCGGCGGAACAAGCTCCACGACAGGCCGATCCCCAAAACCAGCGATAACGCCAATAGCCCCATCCATATGTTCAGGTCCGAATTGTTCAGCGAAAGCAAATCCCGGTCATAAAGCACCCAGATCAGTGCCGCAAAGACCGCAGCCACCAAAAACATGCCAAACCCACCTATGGAACGCAGTGTCGCGCGGATGAAGATGACGTAGCACACAAACAGGATCAGCCCGAACAGAACCGTCAAAGGCAGTTCCTTTGAATAATAGGTTGCCGCCCAATGCACATAATTCCATTGAGTCGGGTTATAGGTCGCCGCAATCAGAACGAACGCACATATCCAACGAAGCAAAAAACCCATACTGGCCCTCATTTTTGGTTCTGGATTGCCCAAAATATGTATTCTGTCCAGCCCTGCGGCCATTTAACGGTTTCGCCAATCGGCCAGTGTCGCTATATCAACGCGGGTTTCACGCAAAAAGGGACAGGCATGGCCAATGTAGTTGTCGTAGGCGCTCAATGGGGCGACGAGGGAAAAGGCAAGATTGTCGACTGGCTTTCGGAACGCGCGGATGTGATCGCTCGGTTCCAGGGCGGGCATAATGCAGGGCATACTCTGGTTATTGACGGCGAGGTCTACAAACTGTCGCTGCTGCCATCGGGAATTGTGCGCGGCGGCAAGCTGTCTGTGATCGGCAATGGTGTCGTTTTGGACCCGTGGCACCTGATCAAAGAAATCGAACAACTGCGCGGGCAGAACGTCGAAATTAACCCAGACAATTTGTTGATCGCGGAAAACACCCCGCTGATCCTGCCAATCCACGGGGAACTGGATCGCGCCCGTGAAAACACCAATTCCATCGCCAAAATCGGCACAACCGGGCGTGGCATCGGCCCCGCCTATGAAGACAAGGTGGGCCGGCGGTCTGTGCGCGTGGCGGATCTTGCTGATCCTGCGACGTTAGAGCTGCGCGTGGATCGTGCCTTGGTGCACCATGACGCGCTGCGCCGTGGCTTGGGGCTGCCAGAAGTCAACCGTGCAGAGCTGATGGAAAAACTCACAGAAATCGCACCACAGGTCTTGCCCTATGCCGCGCCGGTCTGGAAGGTTCTGAACGAACAACGCAAGGCTGGAAAACGCATCTTGTTTGAAGGCGCGCAAGGTGCGTTGCTGGATATTGATTTCGGCACCTATCCTTTTGTGACCTCATCCAACGTGATCGCTGGCCAAGCGGCGACAGGTGTCGGTGTTGGACCAGGGGCCATCGATTTCGTTCTGGGCATCGTAAAGGCCTATACCACGCGCGTCGGCGAAGGGCCTTTCGCGGCAGAGCTGGACGACGAAGATGGGCAGCGGCTGGGCGAGCGCGGCCATGAATTTGGCACCGTGACCGGGCGCAAACGGCGCTGTGGTTGGTTTGATGCGGTTCTGGTGCGCCAGACCTGCGCGACCTCTGGCGTCTCTGGCATTGCGTTCACAAAGCTGGACGTCCTGGATGGGTTCGAAGAGCTGAAAATCTGTGTCGCCTACGAATTGGATGGCAAACGGATCGATTATCTGCCGACCGCAGCAGACCATCAGGCCCGCTGTACGCCGATCTATGAAACCATGCCAGGGTGGAGCGAAAGCACCGAAGGCGCGCGCAGCTGGGCCGATTTGCCAGCCGCCGCAATCAAATATGTGCGCCGCGTCGAAGAGCTGATCGATTGTCCGGTTGCCATGTTGTCCACCTCGCCAGAGCGTGAAGATACGATCCTTGTCACAGACCCGTTCGCCGACTGATGGCGCTGTCGTATAAATCTCGTCGGCGCTGGTCGCTTATCATCCTGCTGGTCGGGTTGCCGATCTACATCATTCTGGCGGCAACGATCGTCGGGTATCTGGATCGGCCAAATGTCTTGGTGGAACTTGCCGTTTACATCATCCTGGGTGTTATCTGGATCGCGCCGTTCAAGCGCGTCTTTATCGGGATTGGCCAAGCCGATCCTGACGAAGAAAACAAAGACCAATAAAAAAAGGCGCCCGATGCGGCGCCTTTTTCAGGTGATTTATCGCTAGTTTAAAGTGAATTACTCACCGGCGGCCCGTGCCTCTGGGTTGAACCGGGTGGATTCAGCAACTTTGAACTGACCGCGCTTGATCTTGTGGATTTTGCCACGGCGCAGCAGCATCCCGAAAGAGCGCAGGCCTTCCTCGCGGCTGTAAACCTTTTCCTCATCAAGGGCGGCAACCGCCTTCATGATCTGAGGGCGAGAGAAATGCTCACGTCCCTCAACAAAGGAATAATACGCAGCGGCGGCTTCCAGTAGGTCTGGCAATTCAGACGCACCCATGTCTTGCGCGAATTCCGCGAATGATCCGGCATCCCGGAAGATGTTTTCATCACCATCGGCTGCAACTATGTCTGATTCTTCAAGCGCGATTGCGACAGACGTTACCCGACGGGGGCGAACGGCCGCGGCCGGTGTGGCGACGATTTCTTCTTCGGCAGAGTCTTCGTCAACGCGCTGTTCGGACACCAGCATCAAAGGCGCTAGGCGGCGTTCTGATTTTGGTTTCTCCGAGATCGGACGTTTTGGGCGTACAACCCGGGCCAGATCATCGCGATACTGGTTCATTTCATCGGCTTCTTGGGCTTCACGTTTCTTGGATAGAAACTTGTCGGCCCGTGTCGCGGCAACGGCGGCCTTCAGATGTGCAATGGCAGAACGACGGCGTGTGCCTTCGGTTTCTTCCATTTCCGTGTTGGTCACTTCAAGCAGACGTGAAACGGAACCGGTATTGGCCTCGATGTCATCTGTTTCCAGCATGACGCGACCTTCTTTTTCGGCGCGACGTTCTACTTCGGCCAAGCGCTGAACCTCTTCCAGGTTCGACATCAGTTCTGCTTCGTCTTCCGGAGACAGCGTAGATTCTACTTCGTCTTCGTCATCTTCCAGCGCTTCGGTCAGGGCACGAATTTCACTTTCGTTAACTGGTGTGAACTCTGCTGCTGTCGCTTCGATTGCTGGTTCTTCTTCGACGTGATCAGCATCCTCGAACTGGGCGGCTGCAGCTTCGAAATCGGAACGGCGCATTTTGACAACGCGGGCGATCTCTGCGGCTTCTTCTTCCGGGTCCAGATCCGTGTCAGCTTCAGCTTCTGCTTCTTCGACTGTATCGTCAGACGCCGTTTGGATTTCCATCAGGCGGCTGATGGCGGATTCTGCATCGTCTTCGATCTGGTCGTCGCTGACGTCAGCCTCGGCTTCAACTTCAACCTCATCTTCCGCCACAGCCTCGACTTCAGGCTCTACAGCTTCTTCTTCGGCTTCCGGTTCTACGTCGGCCGTGCCCTGGTTCTGAAAGAAAGACCGGATGTCAAAGCTTTCGTCTTCGGCTGCGGCTTCTGTTTCTTCCTCTGGTGCCGGGTCAGCTGGTGCTTCTTCGGCTTCGGCCTGAACAGGCTCTTCTTCAACGTGGTCTTCTTCGACGGCGTCCATGTCTTCTGGCGCGGCATCGAATGATACGTCTTCGTCTACGTCGTCGGTTTCAACAACGTCCAGCTCGTCCTGCGCCTCTTGGGAAGGGGCCAAAGCCTGTGCCTCCTCTTCCACTTCCTCGGGCTCAGCGAATGGCACAACCGTTTCAACGTCTTCGTCAAAGGCCGCTGAAATCGGCGTTGAGGCAAATGCATCAATGACAGGATCGTCTTCTTGATAGGTTGCTTCAGCGGGTGCGGATTTTTCAGAAACCACCGCGCGAATGCGGGCGAGTTTTTCAGCAACGCTTTCCGTTGAGGATGGGGCGGATGCTGGTGCTGGTGTAGGGTCCTGAACCACCTCGGCCACGGCTGCGGCCCGAACGGCGGCAAGAGCAGGGGCGACGGCCTGTGTTGGCGATGCCTCTTCCTGCGGGGCCTGATCTTCATTCGGTTCCAGCTGGCGAAGCTTGACGCCATGGTCGTCAACCTGTGCTTCTACGCGCCGCTGAACTTCACGTTCTGCGATGCGGTGCAACATTTCTGCATCCGGTGTTGGCGGCTCTGCACCAAAATAGCGGTCTTCTGCCGCAAGGTCCCGGAAGTATTCCGAAATACCGCGCATCGTTGAAAAAGGATCGTCGAATCCTTCCAATGTGCACGAAAAGGTACCGTATGAGACGGTCAGTATTTTACTCGGGCCTACCATAACACGTTCGCTTTCTCCCCCGATCCAGCAAGTCTGTGTTTACCATCGATTGGTTCCCAAATAGGAACAGACTTGGGCAAAGCCCGTGATTTTTTCTGGGTCAGAATGTGGATTGTTTCTAGAATGACGGTAAATTGTGACATGAGTGACTGTATTGTTCAGACATCCGAAATGGTGACTCTTGTTGGTGCCGGTAAGGTAAACAAGGGCATTCTAACAGATTCGCTGGCAATTGCTCCATTTTTGGTTGCAGCTGATGGTGGGGCCGAAATGGTACTAAATTGTGGCAAGACACCGAAAAAGGTGATCGGCGACTTTGATTCCATCCCCCCCCACATTCTTGAACGCATTCCGGCGGCGGATCTTCATAAGATCCCGGAACAGGAAACAACCGACTTTGACAAATGTCTATACAGTATCAACGCCCCGCTGATCCTGGGGGTGGGGTTTCTGGGACGCCGCGTTGATCATCAAATGGCGTCGTTAAGCTCTCTGCTAAGATATCGCGACAAGCCCTGCATCCTGATCGGCAAACATGACGTGATTTTTCACTTGCCCGATCGGGTGCAGCTTGATCTGCCCATTGGCCAGCGCTTTTCGTTGTTCCCTTTGCTGCCGGTTTCCGGGCGCTCTGACGGGTTGGTCTGGCCGATTGACGGTCTGACCCTGGCCCCCGGCGGTCGGATCGGCACCTCGAATGAGGTCAAGGCAAAGCGTGTAGTGCTGGAAATGGAAGGGCCGGGGCTGTTGGCTATTTTGCCGCGTCAATCCCTGGGCGCGGCGGTACAGGCGTTGAGCGGGCTTTGATCTGCTCTCTGGCGACAATGTAAAGACCGGCGCTGATTGTGATAACGATCCCGATTGCCGCAAGGCCATTGGGCAGCTCGTTGAACACCAACCACCCTGCGAAGGTCGCGAAAGGGATTTCCAGATATTGCATCGGGGCCAATGTCGCAGAAGGCGCGAATTTCAAAGATCCCGTCATCAACAAATGCGCGACTGACCCAATGACGCCAAGGCACAGCATCAGCAGGATCAAGGGTGTTTCGGGTAAAATCGCGCCCTCTAAGGGCGTGAGTTGCGGCAACAGGACAAGCGCTGGCAACAACAGGACAGACGCGTAGATCCCGCTGATGGCCTGCAGCGGCACCGGGTCGATGTCCTTGGCCACCTGCCGCGTCACCAGCATGAACAAAGCAAACACAATGGCGACAGAGACGGGCAGCAAAGCCGCCAGCCCCACATCCACGAAATTGGGTTGGATCACCAAAAGCGTTCCGGCAAAACCGACGCCGCAAGCAGCCAAGCGATGGATGCCGACCTCTTCGTTCAAAACCGTCTTACCCAGCAGCAACATGATGAACGGCATGACAAATGCGATGGCCACGGCATCCGCCAGCGGCAGGTAGCGCACCGAAAGATACATCAGGCCGACGCCCATGATGTGCAGCAAACTGCGCGCCATCACCAAACGCCTGGTGCGCCGCGACATGGCAAGACTGCGATCAGACAACCAGACAAACGGCATTAGAACAATCGCCTGCACCGCAAACCGCGCAAACACAATTTGCAACAGGGGGATCTTATCTGACAAATACTTGCCAATCGCATCCCCCGCCGGGGCGAGCATGCAAAAGCCAAGCATCAACATAATGCCAAGGAAAGGGCGGTCTGCGTTCATGGGCGGACGCTAGGGCGCTTCCCCGGGTAGGACAACCACAATAGTCGCGTCAGCAATTGGGGACGTTGACGGCCAGACCGCCAAGCGAGGTTTCTTTGTATTTCTCGCTCATATCTTCGCCGGTCTGGCGCATGGTTTCGATCGCAGCATCCAAGGACACCATATGTTCGCCATCCCCGCGCAGCGCCAAGGATGCTGCAGCCACCGCCTTTATCGCGCCCAGACCATTGCGTTCGATGCAAGGGATTTGTACCAACCCTTTGACCGGATCGCAGGTCATGCCAAGGTGATGTTCCAAGGCGATTTCAGCGGCGTTTTCGATTTGCGCGGGCGTGCCGCCCAGAACAGCGGCCAAGCCCGCAGCCGCCATGGCCGAGGCGGACCCAACCTCTGCCTGACACCCGCATTCCGCCCCAGAGATAGACGCATTGTGTTTCACCAACCCGCCAATCGCTGCAGCGGTTAACAGAAAGTCACCCAATCCCGCCGCACTGGCACCGGGAACATGATCCAGCCAATAGCGGATCGTTGCCGGCAAGACGCCAGCCGCCCCGTTTGTGGGGGCGGTGACGATTTGACCGCCGGCGGCGTTTTCTTCGTTCACGGCCATGGCGTAAACGCTGATCCAATCATTGATGATATGGGGCGCGGTCAGGTTCATGCCTTTTTCAGCCTGCAAGGCGGCATGAATTGCGTGTGCCCGCCGACGCACTTTTAATCCGCCGGGCAAAGTGCCGGGCGTTTCCAGCCCACGGTCGATGCATTTGGTCATGACCTCCCAAATCTCGCGCAGGCCTTGATCAAGGCGGGCCGGGCCCATCCGGGACAGCTCGTTTTCGCGTTTTAGCTGCGCAATGGATTTGTTCTGGGTCTTGCACATATCCAACATTTCACCTGCCGTCTTGAACGGATGGGGAACGGGTGGCCCGTCGTCCATATCCTGACCGCTGGCCAACTCTTCGGCCGTCAGAACGAACCCGCCGCCAATGGAATAATAGGTTTCCTGAAGGATCACGTCACCTTGCGCGTCAGTCGCCGAAAGAACCATACCGTTGGCGTGCAAGGGCAGGGCGGGCCCGTAATCGAAGATCAAATCCGCCTTCGGATCAAAGCGTAGCTCTGGCAAGCCATCGGGTTCAATGCGCTTGGTTTCATTGATCTGCACCAGCGCGGCCTCTGCGGTCTCACGCTCAAAACTCTTTGGGGAAAACCCCGCCAGACCCAGAATGATCGCGCGGTCCGTCGCATGCCCGCCCCCGGTAAAGGCCAAAGACCCATGCACCGAAGCACGCAGCCCCTTCGCGGTGAAGGGCGAGGCCCGCAAAAGCTCCAAAAACCGCGCAGCCGCCAGCATCGGCCCGATCGTGTGGGACGAGGACGGGCCTATGCCCAGTTTGAACATGTCGAACACAGAAAGAAACATGGCTACGCTCTTGGGTTTTCTTCCTACCTGACGCATGTTTTGTGTCGCGTCACGTGCAAAAGCGACCTATCAGGGACGAAATACTCAACACCTTTGCACTGAAAATTTGACTTGAAGAAACGCCATGCCAAATTCGGACCTGATTGTCAGAAAATTGGACCCTGAAGACATTGACGTCTTTCGGATGCTGCGGCTTGAAGCATTGCAAAAAGCCCCCGGTTCTTTTGCCAGTTCTTATGACGACTGGGTGGCGTTGCCCAAGGAAGAGTGGATTCGCCGGATGACCGAAGATCCTGTTTTTGCGGCATTCCGGGCGGGAAAGCCGGTCGGGATCATGGGGCTCTTGCGCGAAAAGCCCAGCAAGATGGCGCATCGCGCGTCGCTTATTCTGGTTTATGTTGTGGAACAGGAACGCGGGTCTGGTGCCGCGGCCAAGCTTTTGGCTTACGCGGATCGGTATGCCGGTGAAAACGGGATTTCTCAGCTAGAGCTGAACGCAAGTGCGGAAAACCCCGCCGCGCTTCGGTTTTATCAGCGTGAAGGCTTTGTCGAAATTGGCCGTATCCCAGCCGGATTTCGCCATGACGGCAAAGATATCACCGATGTTTTGATGATGCGCCCGGTGAAAACCTTCTGACATTCCGTTGGATTCCAGAATTTTGGCCTCTGTTGCCCTGTGTTAAGGCTGCGATCTTGAATTGCTGCTCGCCTCGCGCGGCTATCGTGCATATATACATGCAAAACGGAGTCGCTGCCCATGCCAGATAACCTTTCAGCAATAAACAACGCCAAACATGTCGCCGCCCGACGGGCCAGCGCATTTATCGAAGACGGAATGAAAGTCGGTCTGGGGACAGGCTCGACCGCTGCCTGGCTGGTGAAATGCCTTGGCGAGCGTGTGCGCGACGAAGGGCTGCGTATCACGAGCGTGCCAACCTCTACCCGCACAGCCGTTCTGGCGAAAGAGGCGGGCATTACCGTGACGACTTTGGAAGACGCCCGCTGGCTGGATGTCACCATTGATGGCGCTGACGAATTCGATGGTGAACAAAATCTTATCAAAGGCGGCGGCGGTGCCCTGTTGCAGGAAAAAATCGTTGCCACGGCCAGCGATCAGATGGTGGTGATCGCGGATGCTTCCAAACGGGTTCAGCATTTGGGGGCATTCCCTTTGCCGGTCGAAGTCATTCGCTTCGGATGGCAGACGACCAAGGCCCTGATCGAAGAGACGCTCTATTCGATGGACGTCTTGGGTCAAAAGGCGGTGCTGCGGATGAATGGGGATACGCCCTATGTGACCGATGAGGGCAATTATATCCTTGATCTGCAACTGCTGCGCATCAACGAGGCGCGTCCCCTGGCGCTGATTTTGAACCAAATCCCGGGTGTGGTCGAAAACGGCCTGTTCATTGATCTGTGCGACGTTGTCGTTGTGGGGCATGGGGATGGGCGTGTGGAGGTCGAAGACATCAACACCGGTTCTCGTGAAGTGTCCAAAATGAACCCTGACGGGAATGATAATATTTTCCGCGATCAGGCTGACTAAGCCTTACGAAACTGGAGCGCCCTGATGGCCTTTGACTATGATCTTTTTGTAATTGGCGGTGGATCAGGCGGTGTACGTGCTGGCCGTGTTGCGGCCGAAAGCGGTGCGCGTGTTGCCTTGGCCGAAGAATATCGGATGGGCGGCACCTGTGTGATCCGGGGCTGCGTGCCCAAAAAGATCATGGTTTTTGCCTCTGGTTTTTCGGATTCCGTTGATCAGGCAGGGGCTTACGGTTGGGACGTGACGCGGGGCGGTTTTGACTGGGCCAAATTTCGGGTCAATCTGCACAATGAATTGGATCGTCTGGAACAGATTTATCGAACCAATCTTGGCCGCCCCGGGGTTGATATTTACGACCAGCGCGCGGTTCTGGACGACGCCCACACGGTTCGGCTGGCTGACGGCAAAACCTATACTGCCAAACATATTTTGGTCGCCACCGGTGGCCGTCCGTTTGTTCCGGAATTTCCGGGAAGTGATCTGGTCTGGACGTCAAACGATGTCTTCCTGATGGAAGAGCTGCCCAAGCGGGTCTTGATCGTCGGCGGCGGATATATTGCCTGCGAATTTGCCTGCATCATGAATGGCCTTGGCGTCGAGACGACACAATATTATCGCGGCGCGCAGATCTTGCGCGGGTTTGATGATGAGGCGCGCGGCCATATTGCCGAAATGATCCGGGCACGTGGCGTTGATCTGCATGTCGGAACGGATGCCGCACGCATTGAAAAACGCGATGATGGCTTGTGGGTCAAAGCTACAGATGGGCGCGAGGCGACATTTGACGCGGTGGTCTATGCGACCGGCCGCTTGCCTAACAGCACCGGGCTGGGGCTGGAAGAGCTTGGTGTTTCATTGGGACGCCGCGGTGAAATCGAAGTTGATGACTATTCGCAAACTTCGGTGCCTTCGATCTATGCTGTGGGCGATGTCACGGACCGTATCAACCTGACACCGATTGCGATCCGCGAGGGTGCTGCTTTTGTGGAAACCGTATTCAATGGGAACCCAACCAAACCTGACCACGATCTGGTGCCCTCGGCGGTGTTCACGCAGCCGGAATACGGATCGGTTGGACTGACCGAAGAACAAGCCCGCGACGCCGGACCGATAGAGGTCTACTGCGCGGCCTTCCGTCCAATGCAGCTGGCATTTATCGGAAAAGACGAACGCGTGTTTTACAAACTGATCGTTTGTGCGGACACACGCAAAATCCTGGGGGCCCATATCATAGCCCCTGGGGCAGGCGAAATGATCCAGATGGTTGGGGTCGCCATAAAGATGGGGGCGACGAAAGAAGACTTTGATCGCACGGTCGCCGTACACCCCACAATGTCCGAAGAAATCGTACTTATGAAAACACCCGTGCGAACGGCTTGATTTTCTGACATAAACACACAGGTACTGAGAAGCTCTGTCAAAAAGAGGAATGACGCACAATGGCCAATAACAATGGCGGACCTTGGGGAGGCGGCGGTGGAAACCGCGGCGGCGACGACGATGGTCGCGATGATAGGGGCAGCGGCGGGCGCCGCCCCAATGACCCTCCGATCCCCGATATCGACCAAATCGTAAAAAAAGGGCAGGAACAACTGCGCGTCCTGATGGGCGGTGGAAATAACGGCAAAGGCACTGGCCGCAGTGGCGGCGAGGGACCCAAGTTCACGCGCGGCACTCTGGGGCTTGGTGCCTTGGCGGCTGTGGGGCTTTGGGCTTTTGCATCGTTTTACACCGTGAAACCCGAAGAACAATCGGTTGAGCTGTTCCTAGGTAAATTCAGCCAGGTTGGAAATCCGGGTCTGAACTTTGCACCTTGGCCCTTTGTAACCGTTGATATCATCCCCGTTACACGAGAGCAGATCGAAAATATCGGTGGGCAATCTGGCGGTTTAGAAAACGGACTGATGCTGACGACGGATGAAAACATCGTCGATATCGACTTTCAGGTCGTCTGGAACATCAACGATCCAGCCAAGTATTTGTTTAACTTGCGAGATCCTGAAACGACGATTCGGGCCGTTTCGGAATCAGCGATGCGTGAAATCATCGCCGCCCGTGAACTGGCGCCGATCTTGAACCTTGATCGCGGTGTCATCGCAAATCAGGCACTTGATCTTATTCAGGCCACCTTGGACAGCTATGAATCCGGGATCAATGTGGTCCGGGTTAACCTTGATAAAGCCGATCCACCCGAAGAAGTTATTGATGCGTTCCGCGAAGTTCAGGCTGCTGAACAGCAGCGTGATCGACTGCAACGGCAAGCGGATGCCTATGCAAACCAAGCCCTTGCGGGCGCACGCGGTGAAGCGGCACAGGTGTTGGAACAGGCCGAGGGTTACAGATCAGCCGTCGTCAATCAGGCTGAGGGTGAAGCGAGCCGTTTTCTTTCGGTTTTAGGCGAATATAAGAAAGCGCCGGATGTGACGCGCAAGCGGATCTATCTTGAAACCATGGAAGAAGTCCTTGGTCGCGTAGATAAAATTATTCTTGACCAACAAGACGGCGGGCAGGGCGTCGTGCCATATCTGCCGCTTAACGAATTGCGGAAAAATACGACAACTGAGGGAGCGAACTGATGCGTAAGACAACATTCATTATTCCCGCAATTGTCGTGGCAATTGTTGTGTTTTTGTCTTCGATTTTTATCGTCGATGAACGCAAGCAGGCTTTGGTTCTGCAATTTGGTCAAATCCAGTCGGTCAAGACCGAACCGGGGTTGTTTTTTAAGGTGCCGTTTATCCAGACTGTTGTCATGTATGATGACCGCATACTATCGCTGGATACGCGCCGGATTGAGGTCACGCCTTCGGATGACAGACGTCTGGTTGTCGACGCTTTTGCGCGGTACCGCATTGCAGATGTGCGCCAGTTCCGCCAAGCGGTTGGTGTCGGCGGCGTAAACGCCGCGGAAGATCGGCTTCAGTCAATTTTGAACGCCCAAATCCGTGAAGTTTTGGGGTCGGATCAAGTGACGTCGAATACAATCCTGTCCTCTGAACGTGCCGAGCTTATGACGCGTATTCGCGATCAGGCCAGAATACAGGCGTTGCCTTTGGGGGTTGAGGTGGTTGATGTGCGTTTGAAACAGACGAATCTGCCCGAACAAAACCTTGATGCAACCTTTCAGCGGATGCGTGCTGAACGCGATCGTGAAGCAAAAGACGAAATTGCCCGCGGTGAGGAAGCTGCTTTGAGAGTGCGTGCGACCGCAGACAGAACCAAGGTTGAACTGGTATCTGACGCAAATCGTGAAGCGGAAATTACCCGTGGTGAGGCCGACGCCTTACGCAACGACATTTTCGCAAATGCGTATTCGCAGGACCCGGAATTCTTTGAGTTCTATCGTTCCATGTCGGCCTATCAGCGGTCTATTAAGGGCGAAAACTCTACCATGGTCTTGTCGCCAGACAGCGAGTTCTTCAACTATATGAAATCTGCAAATCCAGAGTGATGAGTACTGTTTTCTTAGCAATTGGGCTTGTTTTAGCCTTTGAGGGGCTGGTGTTCGCACTGGCCCCTTCGCGTTTAGAGGACGTGCTGGATGCATTGCGCCAGATGCGTCCAGAGACGCGCCGCATGATCGGTTTGACCGCCCTGGCCGTCGGCGTCTTTCTGATTTGGATTTCCAAGCAACTTGGCGCATAGTCGCCCTATCAAAATACACGACACAATCACGCGCTCTTGAAATTACGTGGTCAAGACTTGGGTTGCGGGCCATTGGCCCTATGTAGAGTAGTGTTCTCATCAACCTGCTGCACGGTGCAGTTCAGGGTCAGTGGTGTCCAAAGGAGGATGCAGTGAATAATCAGGTAATCACTCAATCAGTTCCCAGACTGCAAGTCACGCGCCAAGCGCTGGTCTTGCTGATGGGTCTTGCATTGTTAATTGCGCAGGCCATGCCGTCACAGGCACGCGGTTTTGGCGATAGTTTTGCGGATTTGGCCGAAAAGGTCAGCCCCGCAGTTGTAAATATCACGACGACAACAACCGTTGCCGCGTCGACAGATGGCGGACCAATGGTTCCTCCCGGCTCTCCGTTTGAGGACTTCTTCAAGGACTTCATGGATCGTCAGGGCGGGGATCAACCAAACCGTCCGCGTCGCAGCCAGGCATTGGGCTCTGGGTTTGTCATTTCTGAAGACGGTTTCATCGTGACCAACAACCACGTCATTGAAGGCGCGGATGAGATCATGATCGAATTCTTTTCAGGTGAACAACTGCCAGCGTCTCTTGTGGGGACCGATCCCAAGACCGACATCGCGCTTTTGAAGGTCGAAAGCGACGAGGCCCTGCCATTTGTTGCCTTCGATGACAGCGATGAAATGCGTGTTGGCGATTGGGTTTTGGCCGTTGGTAACCCATTGGGTCAAGGGTTTTCGGTTTCCGCAGGTATCGTTTCTGCGCGCAACCGGTCTTTGTCGGGCAGCTATGACGACTTCATTCAAACAGATGCCGCGATCAACCGTGGGAACTCTGGCGGGCCACTGTTCAACACAGATGGTAACGTGATTGGTGTGAACACCGCGATCCTGTCGCCAAGTGGCGGGTCAATCGGTATCGGCTTTTCCATGGCGTCTAACGTTGTGTCCAACGTGGTCGACCAGTTGAAAGAATTCGGCGAAACGCGTCGCGGTTGGCTGGGTGTCCGCATTCAGGATGTGACAGCGGATGTTGCTGATGCAATGGGCCTTGCAAGCGCGTCTGGTGCTTTGGTCACCGACGTGCCGGATGGTCCAGCGAAAGACGCAGGTGTTCTTGCTGGCGACGTCATCACCAACTTTGACGGCACTGAAGTGCAAGACACACGCGAATTGGTCCGTATCGTGGGGAACTCCCCAATCGGTGAAGCGGTTCGTGTTGTTGTAAACCGCGACGGCAAGACAAAGACTTTGCTTATTACCTTGGGACGCCGTGAAGAAGCCGAAGCAGCAATTCCTGCCTCCGCTCCTGTTACGGAACCAATTGAGCAAGATGTTCTGGGCCTCACAATCGCAGAGATGAACGATGAGTTGCGCGAGCAACTGGGTCTGAGCGGGTCTGCCGAAGGTTTGGTCGTCAAGGACGTGGCCGAAGACAGCCAGGCTTATGAAAAAGGTTTGCGGGCTGGTGACGTCATCACCGAAGCCGGACAGCAAAAGGTCGAAAGCCTAAGCGATCTGGAAGACCGGATTGCAGATGCCAAAGACGCAGGACGCAAGTCATTGCTGCTGCTGGTGCGCCGCGCTGATGAACCTCGGTTCGTGGCCTTGTCCGTCGAATAGGACAGCCAAAAATATCAATGAAAAGGGCGCCCTTGGGTGCCCTTTTTTGTTGGCGTGGTTATACGACCAGCCCCAGTTCCCGGGCCGCCTTGATTGACAGAGTATCGCTGTTCAGGCCCAGATTGATTTGATAGCCGCGCACAGCACGCCGGGTTTCTGCATCCATAACGCCTGTTGTCGGCGTTGTCAGATATCCACGGGCGCGCAACGCCCGCTGAAGCGTCGCCACAAATTCACCGTCCAGATCCTCGGGGCAAACGGCGTCAAACTCTATCTCTTTGCGGTCCTTCAAAATCTTGGGCCGCGATTCCGTGCGATAGACTGGCGGGGTGACGACGGTTCCGTCCTCTGCCAGAACGGCTGGTTCTTCGATGATTTGAACCGTTTCCGTTTCGATCATGGCGGGGGTGGTGTCTGTTACCGGGCAAATCTTGGTCTCGCTGACGGGGCCGGCCTTTTGCAATGCGGGATCACATCCTGCCAGACAAAACAGGGCGAGGGCCAGCCCGGCGATGGTATTGTATCGGTTCATGCTGCTGACGGCTCTTATGAGGTCATTTGCGCGAACCATAAGAGCATTTTTTTGAACCGGGAAGGGGGAGGTTATCGCCGCCCCTTAGACTGTGTTCAACATGCCCCTATCGGGGATTACTGGTCAGGTGCTGCATCCAGACGCCAGGGCGGAAACCGACGATTTGCACCGGCATGAAACAGGCACAGTTTGTTTCCGGACGGATCCGAAAACCTGGCCTCGGCCCAGAGCCAGCCTTGTTCGGTTGGGGGCGTTTCAAACATGATGCCCAATTGGATCAGCTCATCGTATCGCGCTTGCAGGTTATCGACCTCAAAATAGAGCAGGGTATTTCCGGTCCTCGGCGTCTTGGCGTGGTGCAAAGAAAGCGTTGTCGCACCGGATGGCGATTCAAAACGGGCATAGCGGCCCTCACTCAAAACAATCAATTTCAATCCGATTTTTGAATAAAACTGGACGGATGCGTCAAAATCTGCGGCCTCTAGGGTGATTTGATTTAGGTCCATTCTTGCCTCTTCTGTTCATTGGCGTTTCACAAAAGAGGGTTCTGGCACCTCAAGCTTGGTTGAGGTCAAGAGCTTTTTATGGATCCGCGCCAGTCAACAGCTCATCCAGCATTGGGGACAGATCCTCTATCTTTTCGGCGACAATATGCACAACGCCGTTTTCCCGTTGCAGCTTGCCCGTTACCCGCAGCAATCGCCCGGAAATAACGGCGCGGCGAAACTTTTCATAAAGCGCCCGCCAGACGACTACATTGGCAACGCCTGTTTCATCCTCGAGCGTAATAAAGATGACGCCCTTTGCGGTGCCGGGCCGTTGCCGGACCAAAACCAACCCGGCCACGACCACCCGCGCACCGTTTGGCGGTTCTGCCAGACGCGCATGGGGCAGGGCCGCCGGGGGGCGCGGCCAGCTGTTTGGATGAGGGGTTATATCGTGCATGGAACAAATATAGAACATTCATCCTTTCGCACAAGTCCGTATAGGGGTGGAAACTCGGGCCATCATATCCTATTTCCATGGAGACACCGAAACGGAGACGGAATAAATGGCAAAAATTACCTATATTGAACATGGCGGCACAGAGCATGTGGTCGACGTCGCCAATGGTCTGACTGTGATGGAAGGGGCCCGCGATAACGGAATCCCCGGAATCGAAGCAGATTGCGGCGGGGCCTGCGCCTGTTCAACATGCCATGTTTATATCAGCCCAGATTGGGTAGAGAAGATTCCAGGCAAGGAAGCCATGGAAGAAGACATGCTCGACTTTGCTTATGAACCTGATCCTGCACGGTCGCGTCTGACCTGTCAGATCAAGGTGACAGACGCGCTGGACGGATTGGTCGTTCAGATGCCCGAAAAACAAATCTAGTGTTCGTCCGCGCGGCATGGATGGTCGGGATGGCGTTGCTTTGCGCCGCGCCTGGCCATGCCGGCCCGCAAAACACGATTGTAAAAGCGGCCTATAGCGAACCTACGGGCCGTTATGATCATGGGATTCTTGGTGATGAGATTGAATGGGGCGCACTGTCCCTGACAGTCGATCCCTGTTCAGGCTGCGAAACCCCTGCGCCGCGCCGCCTTACCATCCGGTTGCCGGACCACCGCGTCTTTGAAGACGTCGCCCCCCGTCTTGTGGATTTGGGGCAGGGGCTGCCCCCCAAGGTCATGGTGGTCGAATCGGACATCGACAGGGGCGCGCGACTGGCGATCTATGACGAAACCGGGCTGGTAACGGCCACGCCTTTCATTGGGCGAACGCACCGCTGGTTGGCGCCGATTGGCGCGGCTGATCTGGATGGCGACGGGGTCGTCGAAATTGCCTATGTCGACCGCCCGCATCTGGCGCGACTTATCCGCGTTTGGCGGTTTCGCGATGGCCAATTGGAACTGGCCGGGGAACTGCCGGGTTTTACCAATCATAGAATCGGCGAAACAGACATTGCTGGCGGGATTCGGGACTGTGGCAATGGCCCAGAGATGATTGTCGCGGATGCCGGTTGGGGACAGGTCGTGTCCGTTTCGTTTGCCAATCAGGGTTTTGCCACGACGCCACTTGGCGCGCATAAAGGCCGCGCCTCTTTTGCCCAAGCCATGGGGTGCAAACAGGTCAAGTGACCGCCGCGCGGTTCTAAAGCGCCTGCCAGCCGATGTCTTTTCTAAAGAAACCTTCAGGCCAGTCGACTTGATCCACTATGGCATAGGCCCGGTCGCGGGCCTGTTGCAGGGTGTCGCCACGGGCCGTCACGTTCAACACGCGCCCGCCATTGGCGACAAGCCCGCCGTCTTTCACTGCGGTGCCCGCATGAAACACCATCTGCATGCTGTCTGAGGTCAAAGCCTCTAGCCCGCCGATCTTGCTGCCTTTGTCATAGGCGCCGGGATAGCCTTGCGTGGCCATGACGACTGTAATGGCGTGATCCTCGGCCCAGTTGACAATCGTCCCGTCCAAACTGCCCCTGGCACAATCCAGCAGCAGGTCAAGCGCTTGCGCCCCAAGGCGCATCATCAAAACCTGACATTCCGGATCGCCAAAGCGGACATTATATTCCACCAATCTGGGTTGCCCGTCCTTGATCATAAAACCTGCATAAAGAACGCCCTGAAACGGCGTGCCCCGGGCCGCCATTTCGGCAATGGTCGGCTCGATGATTTCTGACATGGCTTTTGCAATCACATCTTGGGTCATCACAGGGGCCGGGGAATAGGCCCCCATACCGCCAGTGTTCGGGCCTTCATCGCCGTCAAAGGCGCGTTTGTGGTCTTGTGCGGTGCCAATCGGCAAAACGCTGGTGCCGTCGGACAGCACAAAGAAAGAGGCCTCTTCCCCTTCCATAAACTCTTCGATGACGACTTCGGCGCCTGCGGCCCCAAATTGACCGTCAAACATGTCGTCAATGGCGGCCAGCGCAGTTTCTTCGTCCATGGCCACAACCACGCCTTTACCAGCGGCCAAGCCGTCTGCCTTGATGACAATCGGTGCGCCTTGGGCCCGGATGTAGTCTTTGGCGGCGTCTGCCTCTGTGAAATGCGCATAGCCTGCCGTCGGGGCGTTCACAGCGTCACAAATTTCTTTGGTAAAGGCCTTGGACCCTTCCAGCTGCGCCGCAGCCGCGCTTGGGCCAAAGACAAGAATGCCTGCATCCCGCAGCCGGTCTGCAATGCCGATGACCAACTGGGCCTCTGCGCCAATCACGACAAAGCCAATGGCGTTGTCTTCGCAGAAATTGACGACCTGTTCGCCGTCATTGATGTCGAAATCGGCGGTCTCAGCAAGGGCCGCAATCCCGGCATTGCCGGGGGCGACAATCAGGCGATCACATTTCGGGTTTTGCTGAATCGCCCAGGCCAAAGCGTGTTCACGCCCGCCGCTGCCCAAAATTAGAATATTCATTTTGTGTCCCCGCTTGGCCTTCGTTGGGATGCGTTCTAAAGTCCGGCAAAAGGATGCACAAGGCAGGCCGATGTCCGATTTGTTCGAAGACGCCACTTCTGGCGACAATGCCCATGAATTTACCGTTTCCGAGATTTCGGGAGCGGTCAAAAAAACGATCGAAAGCGAATTTGGCCATGTCCGGGTGCGTGGCGAAATCGGCCGGGTGTCGCGGCCGGCCTCTGGGCATTTGTATTTTGACCTTAAAGATGACCGGTCGGTGATTGCGGCTGTCAGCTGGAAGGGGCAGGCCGCGCGGCTGGCCGTCCGCCCCGAAGAGGGCATGGAAGTGATCGCCACCGGGCGCATGACCACCTTTCCCGGTCAATCCCGGTACCAGCTGATCGTGGAAAACATCGAACCCGCCGGGGCGGGTGCCCTGATGGCGATGCTGGAAAAACGCAAAAAAGCGCTCGAGGCGGAAGGCCTGTTTGCGCCAGAGCGGAAACAAGAGTTGCCGTTTTTGCCAGAGGTGATCGGCGTCGTCACATCACCGTCTGGGGCCGTGATCCGGGATATTCTGCATCGCTTGCGCGACCGTTTCCCACGCAAGGTTCTTATTTGGCCTGTCGCGGTCCAGGGCCAGAAATGCGCCCCCGAAGTCACCCGCGCGATAATGGGCTTTAATGAGATGACGCCCGGCGGGGCAATGCCACGCCCAGATCTGTTGATCGTGGCGCGTGGTGGGGGATCCGTCGAAGACCTTTGGGGCTTTAACGAAGAAATCGTCGTCCGTGCGGCGGCGGCTTCGCAGATCCCTTTGATTTCGGCGGTTGGGCACGAAACCGACACGACATTGATCGACTATGCATCAGACAAGCGCGCGCCAACGCCGACCGCGGCTGCGGAACTGGCGGTGCCGGTCAGGCTGGATCTGCTGGCCTGGGTGGGCGAACAGGACGCGCGTCTGTCGCGTGCCGTGACCCAAGGTCTTGGGCTGCGCGGTCAGCGGCTGCGGGATTTGGCCCGCGCGCTGCCAAAACCGGCCAATCTGGTTGAAAACGCGGCCCAAAGGCTGGATCGCGCCGGGGACCGGCTGCCGCTTGGGTTGCGCAGCGTTACCCAAAGAAAACGGCTGCGGCTGAGCGAGGTCAGTTCGACCATTCGCCCGGATGCGATCCAACGGCTGACCCGTGATGCACGCAGACAATACGCTGATCGCGCGGCGCGGTTGCGGCCGGATCTGTTGCAACGGGATATGGACCGGCGCAGAACGGCGCTTGACGCCATGAACGCCCGGTTTGCGGCGGTGTCGCGCGCCCAGTTGGACGCATGGTCGAATAAGATTGATGCCTTGGATCGGATGCGCCAGACGCTTGGCTATACCGAAACGCTGCGGCGTGGCTATGCCGTGGTTCGGGGCGACGACAAGGTCATCACAACACAGGCAGATGCCGCCAAAGCCGCCTCGCTAGAGATTGAGTTTAGCGACGGTCGTTTGGCCGTCGGGGCGGGGGCAAAACCCGCCAGCGCCAAAAAGGCCAAGCCAACAAAACCGGACGGAACGGATCAGGGCAGTTTGTTTTAGGGGGTCAGACGCCAACCTCTGGCCCAGGGCACAACATCGGCTGAGTGCTGGACAGGGCCTCGTAAATTTCACGCCCCGGTTCGTCATCCACAAATCGCGCCCGCAATCCGGTCTCTGTCTTGAAAAAATTCCAGCATTGCGGCGAATTCGGGGCCGTTTCATAGAGAAAACAGATCAGGCCCGGCTGGTCTTCATACCAGCGCCCATAGTTGCACTCATCGTTTTCAAAAGCCCATTGAACGCGCTTGCCCGACAGGTATTGCTCTACCCCGTAGGCCTGTCCATTTTCCATAAATGTCAGCGTCTTGCCATGCGTGTATTCATCAAACGCGTCACCCGACATGGGCGTTTCGGCCAAACTGGCGGTGGCGCAAAACAAACTGGCAATAATGATCCGTTTCATGCGCAAATCCTTGCAGGGAACGGGCCGGAAATCCAGAACATTTACGGGGCCTTAATTGCGTTCGCGCCAATCGCCGCGACTTTGGGGTTCATGACTTTGCGAAATGCCCGGGGAAACAGCGCCAGCGCCCCCATGACGGGCAGGCTGTAGGGCAAAACCGGCGCGGTTTCGGGCTGGACAAGCTCTGGGAATTTTCGACCGGGATGGGCATGATGATCAGAGTGACGGGGCGCGTTCAGCATCATATGACGGGAAAACCAATGGGGCGCATTCCAGGAATGGCGCATATCGACCGGGGCCAGTTTTCCGTCCGGTGCAATCCCACGCCGCAGCCCATAATGCTGGACATAGTCCGACATCAACAACTGCGATGTCGCGTGCGCAGCCAGCGCCAGGTAAACAGCCACTGCCGTGGCACCACCCGCAAAAAGGACAAGAAGGATGATGAAACAAGACCCCGCAATATACTGAAAATATGGGTTAATCCCAGACATACGTTGCCTTTGGACTTCTGCCTGAAAACCACGCTTAAAAGACCCGATCCAGGCCCGTCCCGCAAAATGATAAAAGGATTCATTCAGCCGCGCACTGTTGGGGTCCTTCTCACTGGCGACATGTACATGATGCACCAACCGATGCGCAGAAGCGTGGTGGCCGAACAGCAAAGAGACATAAATCCACACCCCAAGGTTAAACTGTAACCTGTTGGTGCGGTGGATCAGCTCATGTGCGTTGGCGTTGGAAATCTGGCCAAAGAACACGCCGGCCACAAAGAACAGGCCAAGCTTTTCTGCCAGACCAAGGGCAGGGTTGGCGCAAAGGGCCCAGATCACCAAGGGCAGCAACGCAAAATGGGCCCCCCCCAGCAAAACCGTCAAAATCTCCGAGGCCGGGAATTCAGCATCTTGCCCATTTGGGTCTGCCGTATCCCGCGCCAATTCATCCAATGCGAAGACAAACACCGTCAAATAAACCAGCGACGCCAAGAGAACCCAACCGCCCCAAAACGCTGATGCCGCGATCATTGGCACTGGGGCCAGGGTCGCGATCGCAAAGAATGTGGGGGACGTTTTCAATCAAGGCTCCTGCTTTGAGAAACAGCATCGCCGCATTCGAAACGGGATTCCACCTGAATTTCTGCGATTTGGCGCATTGCGCGGGTCTTTCAAATCGCACGAATACAGATTAAGTCACGTCAAACAACTGGAGTTCCCGCATGGCCTTTTTCAAAAAGCTGAAAGACAAGCTTTTTAAGTCGTCCAAAAAGATAGAGGACGGTCTGGACGCGATCATCGAAGATGGTGGTGTCGCAGAAGAGGTCGTGGAAGAGCCGGTGGCCCAGATCGAAGCCGTTGTTGAAGAAACGGTTGCGCCTGAAACAACGGCCGTGGAATCTGCTCCAGAGCCAGAGCCAGAGCCAGAGCCAGAGCCAGAGCCAGAGCCAGAGCCAGAGCCAGAGCCAGAGCCAGAGCCATATGTGCCGCCCGTTGAGGTCCCGACACCGGATCCCGCGCCAATCGAGGCTCCGGTCGCCCCTGATCCTGTGCCAGAACCGGCACCGGTCGAGCTTCCTGTGGAACCAGAGATTTCGGTTGAACCGACGCCGGTTGAAATTCCCGATGTCGACCTGCCAGAGATTGAAACCCCAAGCGCCCCGTTGCGGACCGTGTCGCTTGACGCTGCACCCGCGTTAAGTGCGTTGCAGGCGGATCAGGACAGCGCACCACAAAAAGCGGGCCTGTTGGGCCGTTTGATGGGGCGGAAAGAAAAGACAACCGTCCTTCGCAGAGAGCTGGACGACGACATGCTGGAAAGCCTGGAAGAGCTGTTGATCACGACCGATATGGGCGTGGACACGGCATTGCGGGTCACGGCCAACATGGCGGAAGGGCGCTTTGGCAAAAAGCTGTCAGCGAGTGAGATCAAGTCGCTGCTGGCGACAGAAGTCGCCCGGATCATGGAGCCAGTGGCCAAGCCGATGCCGCTTTATCCCAAGACACCGCAGGTGGTTCTTGTGGTCGGGGTGAATGGGTCGGGCAAGACGACGACAATTGGAAAGCTTGCCAGCCAATTTAGGGCCGCGGGCAAAAAGGTTGTGATCGCGGCGGGCGACACGTTCCGCGCAGCGGCGGTTGAACAATTGCAAGTTTGGGGGGAACGCGCTGGCGTTCCTGTGCTGACCGCGCCCGAAGGGTCAGACCCGGCCAGTCTGGCGTTTGAGGCAATGGAACAAGCCACCCGTGATGGCGCGGATTTGTTGATGATCGACACGGCGGGGCGTCTGCAAAACCGCACCGATTTGATGGAAGAGCTGTCAAAAATCGTGCGTGTCATTCGCAAAAAGGATGAAACCGCGCCCCATAACACGCTGTTGGTTCTGGATGCGACAACAGGGCAGAATGCCTTGAACCAGGTCGAGGTCTTTCAGAAAATCTCTGACGTGTCCGGGTTGGTCATGACAAAGCTGGACGGCACGGCAAAGGGCGGCGTTCTTGTGGCACTGGCAGATAAGTTTGGTCTGCCCATACACGCGATTGGCGTTGGCGAACAGATCGACGATCTGGCCCCGTTTGATCCCGAAGAATTCGCCAATGCTTTGACCGGCGCCCAAGACTGAACCGACGGTTTGCCGTTAACCGAAACAGGAACATGACATAAGCGCCTGGCTCATCTCTTTGGAAGGCACAGAGGCGGGGCACCAGCTTGCCCTCGGCCTTGCAATTCTGGCGGCCTTTCTGCACGCGCTTTTCGGGGCCTTGCAAAAGGGCAAACACGACCCTTGGCTTAGCCGGGGCGCTATTGATATTAGCTATGGCATTATCGCCGCGCCTTTTGCCCTGTTTGTCGTGCCCTGGCCAGAACCACATATGTGGCCGATCTTTGCTGTCGCGTGGGTCATCCACTGTTTGTACAAACTGTCGCAAGCCGCGACTTATAGCAAAGGCGCCTACACCGTCGTCTACCCCGTGGTGCGCGGAACGGGGCCGTTCTTTACGGTGATCGGCGCTTATCTGTTGTTTGGTGAGGTCTTCACCATAACCCAATGGCTGGGCGTGGCGATCTTGCTGTCAGGGATATTCGGATTGGCGGTGTACAATCTGCGCCACATCGAAACCGACCGGCATATGTTGGTTCCTGCCTTGTGGATGGCTGTTCTGACCGGCTTGTTTGTGGCGATGTACACCACCTATGACGCCTATGGAATTCGCGCCACGGCCGATCCATTCACGTTTTTGGCGTGGTTTTTCTTCATTGATGGTTTTTTTATGCCGATCATTGCTTATCTGCGATGGAACAAGATGTCAGAGCGCCCCGAATTGGCCCCGCTGGCCCGGCGCGGTGTGCTGGGGGCCTTCATTGCCTATTTCAGCTTTGGGGCGATCCTGATCGCCACGCGGTTGGATTCTGTGGGGCAGGCGGCGGTCTTGCGCGAAACCTCGACCGTGTTTGCTGCCCTGATCGGCTGGGTGGTTTTGAAAGAAAAGGTTGGGCCGCGACGATTGGTGCTTATGGCATTGATTGCCGTGGGCGCTGTGATAGTTGAGATGGGCGGCTGAAAGAGGATGCGATGTCGGATAAGAAAATAGACCCCAAGCTGAAAATGGCGCTGGATCTTGGGCCGATCCTATTGTTTTTCGCGCTATACTTCCTGATGCGTGACAGGGTTTTTACGTTTGGCGGGACCGAATATTCGGGATTTATCGTGGTTACCGCGATTTTCATTCCGATCATCGCCTTGTCCACCTACATCATGTACCGGCTGACCGGAAAGCTTGCCAAAATGCAGGTGCTGACCGTCATCCTGGTCGCCGTGTTTGGCGGTCTGACGATCTATTTCAACGATGAACGCTTTTTCAAGATGAAGCCGACGATGATCTACCTGTTGTTCGGCGGGGCATTGGGCTTTGGGCTGTTGCGCGGCGAATCTTATCTGCGGCACCTCATGGAAGACGTGATGCCGCTGCAACCCGAAGGCTGGATGAAGCTAACCCAAAGGCTGACGATCTTTTTCTTTGCACTGGCTTTGGCCAATGAAATCATCTGGCGTACGATGTCGACAGAGACTTGGGTGACGTTCAAAACATTTGGGCTGTCTGCCTCGGTGTTCCTGTTTTTCATGACCCAGGCCGGTCTGTTCAACAAATATGCAATCGAAGAAGAAGACAGCGCAGAGGCTGATAGCTAGGGCTGTTTTGACCCGGTCAAAGGCTGACCGGGCACTGTTGTAAACGAAATAGACAGCAGACTTGACGCTCCGCAAAAGCGGGCGTAATTGTTGCGAACCGTGGCGATTTGTTCACCGGATTGCGGGCCACGTTAAATATTCTGCTAAAGAGGTCAGGGACGATTCCAACCCCCGACGCTCGTTTTTTTGCGGTGGGGGTTTTTTATTGCGCTGGAGGCGTGGACATGTCTGAGGACTGGAAGAAAAGAACGAAATTGGTGCACACTGGTGTGCGTCGCAGCCAATATGGCGAAGTATCCGAAGCGATTTTTTTGACGCAAGGTTTTGTCTATGACACAGCCGAAGACGCCGAAGCTCGTTTTGTAGAGCTTGGCGACGATGAATTCATCTATGCACGATATGGCAATCCGACCGTGCGCATGTTCGAAGAACGCCTTGCCGCCCTGGAAGGCGTCGAAGATGCTTTTGCGACCGCCTCTGGGATGGCTGCGGTCAACGCCGCATTGATGTCCGTGGTCAGCGCTGGCGATCACGTGGTGTCGTCCCGCGCATTGTTCGGCTCTTGCCTCTATATTCTCGAAGATATTCTGCCGCGGTTCGGGGTAGAGGTCACGCTTGTGGACGGGCGCGATCTGGACGCCTGGAAGGCCGCGATCCGGCCCGACACAAAGGCCGTATTCCTGGAATCCATTTCCAATCCCACCCTCGAAATCATCGATCTAAAGGCCGTCTCTAAGATTGCCCATGACGTTGGTGCCCTGGTTATCGTTGACAACGCGTTCGCGACCCCGATCTATTCTTACGCCCATGATGCTGGCGCAGACCTGATCGTGTATTCGACAACCAAGCATGTGGATGGGCAGGGGCGTTGTCTGGGCGGCGCGGTTTTGGGCAGCACAGAGCTGATCCGCAAAACGGTAGAGCCGTTTCTAAAGCATACCGGCGGCGCGATGAGCCCGTTCAACGCTTGGGTGATGCTGAAATCCATGGAAACGCTGGACCTGCGGGTGCGCGCGCAAACTGCGACGGCAACAGCGCTTTGTGCTGCTTTGGTCGATCACCCCAAGCTTAAGCGCATTTTGTATCCGCACAGCCCAACCCATCCACAACATGAATTGGGCAAGGCGCAGATGGAACAAGGTGGAACAGTCATGGCCTTGGATATTGCGGGCGACAAAGAAGCGACCTTTCGGTTCCTCAACGCATTAAAGATATTCACGATCTCTAACAATTTCGCCGATGCCAAAAGCATCGTAACGCATCCCGCGACCACAACGCATCAGCGTTTGCCCGATGACCAAAAGGTTGAACTGGGGATCACACCTGGGTTGGTGCGGGTGTCTTGCGGGCTGGAAGATACGGATGATTTGATTGCCGATGTCCTGCAAGCGCTGGACGCAATTTAACAGAATATTTGGACCTGGCGTCAAAAGGACCTACATAGGGCTGGAAACGGTGCCGAAGGGGGCCTGCAATGAACGTTCATTCCACCGAAGTTGAAAACCAACCAGATAGGGCGGCCGCAAAGGCTGCCCTTGAAACGCTAAAAGCATGGGCTCAGGGCGCAAGCCCGACCGAAGTGGCAGAGTTGGACCCACAGATCGCCCGCCTGCTGCCCACGCAGGACGTGGCGAATTATCCCGCCCTGGCAAGGGCTTACCCAGAAGAGTTTCAGTCGGATGAGGCCTATCGCGCCACATTGCCGGACCTTCAGAACGGGCCAGAAAGCCTGATCAAAGGCGCGCGCCGGAATATCGAACATGTGGGGATCTCGAACTTCCGCCTTCCGATCCGGTTTCACACACGCGATGGCGACGACCTGACACTGGAAACTTCGGTTACCGGCACGGTCAGCCTGGATGCAGGCAAAAAAGGGATCAACATGTCCCGGATCATGCGTAGTTTCTACAAATACTCTGAAAAAACCTTTAGTTTTGAGGTGATAGAGACCGCACTTGATGCATACAAAAAGGATCTGGACAGTTTTGATGCCAGAATTCAAATGCGGTTTTCCTTTCCGGTAAAGGTGGATTCCCTGCGCTCTCGCCTGCAAGGGTATCAGTATTACGATATCGCGCTGGAACTGGTTGAACAGGACGGTCAGCGCAAAAAAATCATTCATCTGGACTATGTGTATTCGTCGACCTGCCCCTGTTCGCTAGAGCTGTCTGAACACGCGCGACAATATCGCGGTCAATTGGCGACCCCGCATTCGCAGCGCTCTGTGGCACGCATTTCGGTAGAGGTGGACTGCGACATGAATTGCCTTTGGTTTGAAGATTTGATCGAGGCCTGCAGGAAAGCCGTGCCGACAGAAACGCAAGCCATGGTCAAACGGGAAGACGAACAGGCCTTTGCCGAACTGAACGCCGCAAATCCGATTTTCGTAGAGGATGCCGCGCGGCTGTTCAGCGAAGTGCTGCAAAATGACGGGCGAGTTGGGGACTTTCGAATCGTTGCCAGTCATCAGGAAAGCCTGCACAGCCACGACGCTGTCAGCCTGCTGACCGAGGGCGACACCTTTGCCACGGAAAGTCTGGACCCGAAATTGTTTTCAACCCTGTTTCACGTCGGTTAAAATTGAGGGTGTTTTGGCTGGAGTGCTGATGTGCTGAGCTATTTTGACCGCATTGGGTTTTCCAGCATTTGTGACCGCTTGACACGCGCGACGGCTGGGGCCAAGCCTTGCCACCATGTTTGATATGCGTCCAATCGGATATGTCATCGGCTTGCTGGTCGCCGCTTTGGGGGCGTCTATGCTGTTCCCGATGCTCATCGACCTCACCGAAGGCAACGACAACTGGCCCGCCTTTCTGGAATCCGCTGTGATTTCAATGACGGTCGGGGCCTTGTTGGCGCTGGCCTGTGCCAATTCGGTTCAAGAGGGCCTGACGATCCAGCAAACGTTCTTTTTGACGACCAGCGTCTGGGTGGTTTTGCCTTTATTTGGGGCGCTTCCGTTTGTTCTTGGAGTAACAGAGGCGCGACTTGTTGATGCGTTTTTTGAGGCCATTTCCGGGATGACCACAACTGGGGCAACGGTGTTTTCAGGGCTGGATGACTTTCCAAAAGGGTTGTTGTTTTGGCGCAGTCTCCTGCAATGGTTTGGCGGTATCGGGATTGTTGTTGTTGCGATGGTGTTTCTGCCTGCGCTGCGGGTTGGGGGGATGCAAATCTTTCGATCCGAAGGCTTTGAAACCATGGGAAAAATTCTGCCGCGTGCAACCGAAATTGCATCCAGAATTTCTGTCATCTATTTTGGCCTTACGATTATTTGTGCGTTTACCTATGTCGGCCTAGGAATGAACCCGTTTGACGCGATCACCCATTCCATGACGACTGTATCTACTGGCGGATTTGCCAATTATGATGCCTCATTTGCGACTTTCAGCGCGGCGACGGAATATGCGGCGGCGATTTTTATGATGTTGGCGGCATTGCCCTTTGTGCGATATGTTCAACTGGTCGGCGGGACAGCGCGGCCGTTGTTGCGAGACACGCAGATTCACACATTCTTTATTGTCGCTGTCATAACTATCCTGATGATTACTGCATTTTTGGTGGCCACGGCACCTGAATCCGTTGAGCTTTCGTTCCGGAAGGCAACATTCAACACCGTCTCGATCCTGTCCGGAACCGGGTTTTCGAGCGAGGATTACTCTCTTTGGGGGCCATTCCCGGTTTCGGTGATGTTCTTTATCGGTTTGGTGGGGGGCTGTGCTGGGTCGACAGCCTGTTCAGTTAAAATCTTTCGCTATCAGTTGCTGTTTTCATCCATCAAAGCGCAGATTCAACGCATCCATTCTCCGCACGGTATTTTCACGCCCCAATATAACGGGCGTCCGGTGACAGAGGATGTCTTGTCCTCCGTCATGGCGTTTTTTGTTTTGTTCATCGTGTCACTGGGCGTGTTTTCCGCGCTTTTGGCGATGACCGGGCTGGATTTCATCACGTCCGTTTCCGGCGCTGCGACAAGCCTTGCCAATATCGGCCCGGGGCTGGGCGAAACCATTGGACCAGCAGGCAATTTCGGGCCGTTGAACGATGCTGCAAAGTGGATTCTATGTGTGGGCATGTTGATCGGCCGATTGGAACTGGTCGCTGTCTACGTTATGTTCAGCGCCAATTTTTGGCGCAGCTAAGCCCAAAGCGGGGTTGCCCCAAACATCCCAATCCAAATGAAAACGGGCGACCCGATTGGGGCCGCCCGTGTCGCTAGGTCTATTTGGTTTTAGGTCAGTTCCAGCAGCTCACCAGAACCGTAATATCCGCGGCCTGCCATGTCAGATCTTCCGGGGCGACACGGTCCACCTTGTCAGAGGCGACAGCGCCTATGCCATTCGCAGACAGAAAGTCGACGATCGCAACAGTGTCTGAGGCAAAGGACACATCTTCGGGCAGGACTTTGCCGGCCGTGTTTTCATCTGGCAACAGCATCCCCAGCACAGACCCGCTTGTGTCAAAGACCGGGCCGCCTGCGTCGCCTTCGGTCGTCACCATGGCAAGGCGTTTCAGCGTCGGTTCGCCCTTTAACCCTTTTAGATCAGACAGTTTGCCATAGGTGAGGGTGGGGGCCCCAAGGGCGCCCTGATAAGAATATCCAGACACCGCTACCTCAGAGTTGATCCGTGGGGCGCTTGGCTGGAATTGCGCGAAACTGATCGGCAGCAGTTTTTCTTTCGGCTGCAATAGGGCAAGACCCGATCCGGCGTCACTGGCCACAACATCTGCTGAAAACTCATCGTCAATCGTAATATGCTCGCAAGAGCCGATGACCTCTGATGTGGTCAGGATCGCGCCATCCGAATTCACAAAGAAACCGGTGCGTGACAGATCGGCCTTGCGGATGGTCAGCCCTGCCAGCAGATCGACGGATTGCGCCGCATTCGGGTCGCCATAGACATCTGGCAGAACATCATCGGGCAGGGCTTCAAAACTGGCGCGCATTTCAGAGATTACCAAATCGCGCCGCTTGCTGTCGCCTGCGGGCCAAACCAGCGTAAAGCCTTTGACATGTCCGTTCTTAAGAGCCGCGTAAGTATATGAATAAATCTTTGAGCTTTGGCCGATCAGCGTAAAGCTGTTCTTACCAATCTCGCGCGGGCCATCCAGCGGCACGATGTCCAGCGTCTGCATGATATCAAACAACCCGCTTAGCGTTGCTTCGTCGCCGGATTGGCTGATCAAAAGCGCCGTGACCTCGCTGCCATTGCGGGATTTGAAATGTGCAAAAGGCGGCTCGTACCGGTCCAGTTCGACCATTTCCAGCGGCATATCGATCTTGATACCGGCGGTCGTGTCGTAAACCGGGCCCATGCCAATCTGGTTCAGGACTTCCGCATAGCGGTTCATCAAAATGTTGCGTTGCTTGGTGGTTAGAACGCCGGTGATGTCGTAATTTTCGTAGCTTTGCCAA
Organism: Marinosulfonomonas sp.; assembly: GCA_051251595.1. Lineage (GTDB taxonomy): Bacteria > Pseudomonadota > Alphaproteobacteria > Rhodobacterales > Rhodobacteraceae > NORP110. The sequence goes on along the minus strand of JBPOFA010000008.1, from coordinate 30,989 downwards.
TCGGCCATAGAATTGCGCGTGCCCGGCCCAATCGCACCGTCAATTGCGCCCGTGTAGAATCCTTCCCATTTCAGGGCGGTCTGCAACATCATTCGTTCTTCGCGCGACAATTGCGCCTCTGATCGACGGGCCTGGGCAGGCGTTTCCAGTGCAGCGATCACCGGTTTTGCAACGGTTTCGGTTTCTGGCAGGGAAGGGGCGACAGGTTGCGGCGTGCCAAGGGCGGCCCCAACTGGCCAGAACTGGTTGCGAAACCGGCTTCCGTCCACAATGTAACTGTCACCCGGAATTTGCCGGGTGATGCGCAGCTGGCGCAGGACATTGGTCGCGTCTGCCGGGGAAAACGGCCCAAGCGCGATGGCATACCAACCGGAGCCCAATGAATAGCCGTTCACCGATTGCAGTGTAGAGCCGTATTCTTGTGCGCGCTTTTCAGCCTCTGCCAGGTTTGGTTTTGCTTCAATCTGAACCCAGACAGATTGCTGCGCATGTGCGGCTGTGAAGATACCCGGCAGCATCGAAATAAGGACAACGAATAAATATTTGCGCATGATGATAGCAGCAGCTCCTGGTTAAACCGATTCAAGGAAAAGGAATATCTGGATGGGCGGCGGAATGCACGTCAACTTTGTGCTATTTTCGAAACCGCAATTGACCCGACGCTTGGGGATGCTATTGAGAACCCGCTTTTCACAAATGGGTTCGTTATGGCCGAGACACCACGTTCATTTCAGGGGATCATCCTGGCGCTGCAATCTTATTGGGCGTCCAAGGGCTGCGCAATTCTACAACCCTATGACATGGAGGTCGGGGCAGGCACGTTCCATCCGGCAACAACGTTGCGCGCGCTTGGGCCAAATGCCTGGGCTGCGGCCTATGTTCAACCGTCGCGGCGGCCCACGGATGGGCGCTATGGGGAAAACCCAAACCGGTTGCAGCACTACTATCAGTACCAGGTCATCATCAAACCTTCGCCGCCCGATTTGCAGGAACTCTACCTTGGGTCGCTGCGCGCAATTGGCGTCGATATGGACAAGCACGACATTCGCTTTGTCGAGGATGACTGGGAATCGCCGACCCTTGGCGCTTGGGGTTTGGGCTGGGAAGTCTGGTGCGACGGTATGGAAGTCAGCCAGTTCACATATTTCCAACAGGTGGGCAGCCACGACTGTCATCCTGTCTCTGGCGAGCTGACCTATGGTCTGGAGCGGCTGGCGATGTATGTGCTGGGCGTTGATCACGTCATGGACATGCCGTTCAATGACCCGCAAAGCCCGTCTCCGCTGACCTATGGCGACGTGTTTCGTCAGACAGAGGCCGAATATTCGCGCTGGAATTTCGATGTGGCCGACACTGCGACATTGCTGAAACACTTTGAAGACGCCGAAGCCGAATGCGCCCGCATTCTGGCCGAACCCGCCGAAGACCCAAAAACCGGCAAGCGGATCGTCATGGCGCATCCGGCCTATGATCAATGCATCAAGGCCAGCCATGTGTTTAACCTGCTGGATGCACGCGGCGTGATTTCTGTGACCGAACGCCAAGCCTATATCGGCCGGGTCAGAACATTGGCCAAGTCCTGCGCCGATGCCTTTCTGGAAACCCCGGCTGGCGGCAAGGCGGCGTAATGAACACTGGAAAAATACTTGCGAGCTTTATTGTGATTACGGCCCTCATCGGCGGCGCGGCCATGTATTATCTGCAGGTCTACGCCTATTTCGATAAGGTAGAGGCCGACAGCCCTGCCGCAGAGATGCGCCTGACCCTGGTTGGCACGGATATCGCAAAACCGATTTTGGCTGAGGATTTTGAGGGCATAGACGCCAACAGTTCCCCTTTGCGGTTTCGGGCCTGTTTCAAGACGACGATGTCTTTGGCAATGCTGACCGAAACCTATCAGACCGTGGACAATGCAGAGCCATTGAACGGCCCGGATTGGTTCGACTGTTATAACGCACAAGACGTGGGTGCCGCGCTCGAAGACGGCACCGCAGTTGCTTTCCTGTCCGAACACAATATCAAAGACGGCGTTGATCGTATCATCGCCGTTTACCCAGATGGACAGGCCTTCGCCTGGCACCAGCTCAACGACAAATATAAAGAATAAACCATGCCCGATTTGCTGATCGAACTTTTTTCCGAAGAAATCCCGGCCCGGATGCAATCCCGCGCCGCGCAGGACCTGAAAAAACTTGTCACGGATGGGTTGGTCGAGGCCGGTTTGACCTATGCCAGTGCCGGGGCGTTTTCCACCCCGCGTCGTCTGGCCCTTTCGGTTGAGGGGCTGCTGGCCCAAAGCCCTGACACGGTCGAGGAACGCAAAGGTCCCCGTACGGACGCACCGGAAAAAGCCTTGGAAGGGTTCTTGCGCTCTACCGGTCTGACTCGCGACGATCTAGAAGCGCGCGACGACAAAAAGGGGCAGGTCTGGTTCGCCACGATCAAACGGGCCGGTCGGCCTGCAGGCGACATCATCGCCGAGGTGATGGACAACACGATCCGCAATTTTCCCTGGCCCAAATCCATGCGGTGGGGGCAGGGCAGTTTGAAATGGGTGCGCCCGCTGCATTCGATCCTGTGCATCCTGACTGATGAGGCCGGAACCCAGGTTGTGCCCTTCGAAATTGATGGCATCCCCTCTGGCGATACGACGCAGGGGCATCGTTTCCTGTCCAAAGGTGCGATCAAGGTCCATAATTTCGACGACTATTCCACCCAGTTGAAACGCGCCCATGTGGTGCTGGACGTGGCAGAACGGTCTGATCACATCTGGGCCGATGCCACCAACATGGCCTTTGCCCAAGGGCTAGAGGTGGTGGAAGACAAGGCGCTGTTGGCAGAGGTCGCGGGCCTTGTGGAATGGCCTGTGGTTTTGATGGGCGACATTGATGACGCCTTTCTGGGCTTGCCGCCTGAAGTGCTGCAAACCTCTATGCGCGAGCACCAGAAGTTCTTTTCAATCCTCAACCCCAAGACCAAGCGGATCGAAAAATTCATCACCGTGGCCAATACGGAAACGACGGACAAAGGCGCAACCATTCTGGCGGGCAACCAAAAGGTTCTGTTCGCCCGTTTGTCGGACGCGAAGTTCTTTTGGGAAAATGATCTGCGCACCGTTGAACGCAATGGCATGAAGGCCTGGACCGACAAACTGTCGGACGTGACGTTCCACGCGAAACTTGGCTCTCAGGCCGAACGCATCGACCGGATCGCGGCCCTTGCCCGTGAAATCGCGCCGCTGGTCGGGGCGAAACCCGACCTCGCGGAAGAGGCCGCGCGCGTGGCCAAGGCTGATCTTTCGTCGGAAATGGTCTATGAATTCCCCGAGTTGCAGGGGGTGATGGGCACCTATTACGCCCGTGCGGCAGGCCATAATGATGGCGTGCCAGAGGCGTGTATCGAACATTGGCAACCCCTTGGTCCGTCCGATGACGTGCCAACGGCCCCGGTTTCAGTGGCCGTAGCATTGGCCGATAAGATCGACACGCTCACCGGGTTCTGGGCCATCGACGAAAAACCAACAGGATCGAAGGATCCCTATGCGCTGCGTCGGGCGGCACTGGGCGTAATTCGTCTGGTGTTTGAAAGCAAGACAACCCTGCCATTGCAGAAATTTATTCAAGATCACGCTCAGACAGCTTTGAATGGAATTCCTGTTCCTATGAAAAATGGAGAGAACTTAACCGAAACGTTGGATTCAGCGGCCGCTGACCTGCTATCTTTCTTCCATGACCGCCTAAAAGTCTATCTGCGCGATCAGGGCATTCGTCACGACGTCATCGACGCCTGCATCGCGATGCCGGGCAATGATGATCTGACACTGCTGGTCAAACGCGCAACCGCGCTTTCCGATTTCCTGAAGACCGATGACGGGGAAAACCTGTTGCAGGGCTTTAAGCGGGCCAACAACATCCTGTCTCAGGCCGAAGAGGCGGATGGCGTCGAATATTCCTACGGCGCAGATGCGAAATTTGCCGAAGATGACGCTGAAAAAGCGCTGTTCACAGCCCTTGCGGACCAAGGCCCAGCGCTGGCCGCTGCGGTCCAGTCCGAAGACTTTGCCGCAGCCATGACCGGCATGGCCGCACTGCGCGCGCCGATTGACGCGTTTTTTGAGGCGGTACAGGTCAATGCAGACAGCGATATCGTGCGGCGCAACCGTCTGAACCTGTTGGGTGATATCCGGAAAATTTGCGTTTCCGTGGCGGATCTGACCCGGATAGAGGGCTGATTTCGCGCAAATAAGCGTGATCACTGACGAAAATACGTCCACCTCTTGTTACGTTTCAGTTGCACGAACACGATCCGGCGCTATTCTGCCGCTGCATATATAAGGTGCCGCAGTGCAGAAACATGTTGAGATCCAAGGGTTTACCCGCATAAGGCGTGTCGCGCCGATCGCCACCGATACGCATGGTGGGCGGGCGAAATGCTTGCAACGTCTGATGCGGCTTGATCTGCCGATCCCGCAAACGGTCGCTTTGTCCTTTGACACGGTACAACGGATCGCAGCCGGTAAGATGCCGGATGTCGGGTCTTTGCTGGCGACATTCGGGGACGGGCCGCTGGTCTCTGTGCGGCCATCCTCTGAAGATCCCGATTGGGGCGGTCCAGGGGCCATGCTGAACATCGGTATGAATGACGCCCGCCATGCAGAGCTTTCGGTTAGCCACGGCAAAAAAGCCGCCGACGCGCTTTATCTTCGATTTGTGCAGGCCTACGCCATTCAAGTCGCGCGGCTGGACCCGGAAATGTTCGTTTTGGACAGCATAGATGACGCGCTTGAGGCCTATGAGGCCGAGACCGAAGAGCCTTTCCCACAAGATCCCTCGGTTCAGCTGGTCGCAGTTCTGCGCTCTATGGCCCGCAGCTGGAGCGGTACAACCGCCCGATTGTTGCGCCGTGCCAAAGGCGCGCCAGAGGATGCGGGGCTGGGCCTGATCGTTCAGGAAATGGCCCTTGGCTTTGGTCCCGGCGAAAGCGGGGCCGGGGTCATCCAATTCGTGGACCCGGCAACGGGCTTGAAAAAGATCACGGGCCGCTACCAAAGCCAAACCCAGGGCCGGGATGCCTTAAGCGGCGCGTCCAAAGCGCTCTATCTGACCAAGGACAAACGCGGAAAATCGCTGGAGGAGCGAGACCCAGAGATTTTTCAGGAACTGATGGCTGCTGGCCAATTGTGCCGTGAAAAGCTGCGCGAAGAAATGCAGCTGGAATTCACCCTGGAAAACGGTGAGCTCCATGTGCTTGACGCGGTTCGGGTGCAGCGCAGCCCCCGCGCGGCGGTTCGGATCGTCGTGGATCTGGCTGGCGATGGCATTATCACACAACAAGAAGCCGTTCTGCGGATCGAACCGCGATCACTTTCCGAACTGTTGCACCCGCATTTGGATGAGGGCGCAGAGCGTTCGGTCCTTGTCACCGGGATTGCCGCAAGCCCTGGTGCTGCGGTTGGCAAAATTGTTTTATCCTCGGCCGCTGCACAAGCCAGCGAGGCGCGTGGCGAGCACTGTATTCTGGTCCGGCGCGAAACGACGCCCGAAGACGTGCGCGGCATGAACGCGGCAAGCGGCGTTCTGACTGAACGGGGCGGCATGTCCAGCCATGCGGCTGTGATTGCGCGTGGCTACGGATTGCCCTGTGTCGTTGGTGCGTCGGGATTGAAACTAAACGGCAAAAAGAAAACCATCACGACCCCGGACGGGAAAACCCTGCATGAAGGGGATGTGATTACAATTGATGGCACGGCCGGGCAGGCGCTTGCCGGGGCCGTTGCGATGTCTGAACCCGCGCTGGACGACGCGTTTCAGGCGCTGCTGGGCTGGGCGGATGAGGCCCGCGACATTGATATCCGTGCCAATGCCGACACCATTGACGAGGCCCGCGTGGCCCGGAACTTTGCCGCGCAGGGGATTGGCCTGTGCCGGACAGAGCATATGTTCTTTGACGAAGACCGCCTTGTGGTGATGCGCGAAATGATTTTTGCAGAGGCATCAGCAGACCGGGCGGCGGCCTTGGAACGCTTGCTGCCAATGCAACGGGCCGATTTTGAAGGCCTGTTTGAGGTTATGCAGGGCCTGAATGTCTGTATTCGCCTGTTTGATCCGCCTTTGCATGAATTCTTGCCTTCGGATCGCGACGGCATCCGTGAATTGTCTGAAGCATTGGGCCTGCCCATGTCCGACGTGGTGCGCCGCGTTGAGGATATGAAAGAAACCAACCCAATGTTGGGCATGCGGGGCGTTCGGCTGGGGATCACGGTTCCCGAAATCTATGACATGCAGGCCCGCGCGATTTTTGAAGCCACGGTAAAGGTTGGCAAGCGCGGTGATCCGGTGGAACCCGAAATCATGATCCCGTTGGTCTCTGCCAAGAAAGAGGTCGAATTGGTCAAGATGCGTGTCGATGCGGTCGCCTCGGCTGTGCGCAACGAAACCGGCGCTGATTTCACCTACAAGCTGGGCGTGATGGTCGAAACGCCCAGGGCCGCCTTGCGCGCCGAAGAAATCGCGCAGCATGTTTCTTTCCTGTCCTTTGGAACAAATGACCTGACCCAGATGACCTATGGCCTGTCGCGCGACGATGCCGGGTTGTTCATGAACGACTATGTCGCCAAGGGCGTTTTTGACGAGGATCCGTTCCATATTTTGGATACGGAAGGTGTCGGAGAGCTTTTGACCCTTGGGGCAGAACGGGGCCGCAAGGCGCGAAAAGACATCGTTTTGTCGATCTGCGGCGAACATGGCGGCAACCCCGAATCTATCGCCTTTTGTCGAGAAGCGGGATTCAACTATGTATCGTGTTCACCTTACCGTGTTCCCGTTGCGCGGTTGGCCGCAGCGCATTTAGCACTGAAACAGCGCGTTTCTGACTAGGAAACAAGTAAGCCCCTGTTTCTGAATAACTAAAACTTTTCGCATCCGTGCAAAAAGAGCTTGAAAGCCTTGAAATAGCCATATTCCGCCGACCCCGACTGAGTCGTGGGGCTGGACGATCTGTTTATGTTCCCTTAATTGGACCCGGTTCGCACATGGGTTCCCCATGGCAACGCCACTTTGGAGGGGGCATGAAACAGCTTTGGCTGGCAATTGGACTGTGCATGACGGGCGCGCTGGCAACAGCCGGTTCGGTCAGTGCTGACACGCGCATGGACCAAACCCAATCTCCTGCCGTCTTGGCCGAACGTGGTACGTCCGCTAATCTGTCCTTCGATGTGGCGAGCATCTCTCCGGACCAATTGAACGGATATGGTGAATTCGAAACAAGTCGCCGACTGGCTTTGAAACCGACAGATAAAATCGCCTTCACCCGGGATTTTTTGAACACCCTTCCGACGACGCAGGGCGACAAAGAATGGCGCTGCCTGGCCGAGGCGCTTTATTTTGAAGCGCGCGGGGAAAGTGTCCGTGGGCAATTTGCCGTGGCAGAGGTGATCTTGAACCGGGTCGACAGCAATCGGTTCCCCGATACGATCTGCAAAGTCATCCATCAGGGGACAGGGCGCAAATTCGCCTGCCAGTTCACCTACACCTGCGATGGCCACAAAGAAACGATCCTGGAACCCAAAGCCTGGGATCGCGTCGGCAAGGTCGCAACCTTGATGTTGAACGGTGCGCCGCGCATTTTGACCCATGGCGCCACGCATTATCACACCAAAAATGTGAACCCGAGATGGGCCAGAGTTTTCCCGCTGACGGCAACCATTGGCATGCATCGGTTTTACCGCCAGCCGACACGCACCGCCTCTGCCAGCTGACAGGCGTTCGTTTTTGGGCCCTGACATGGCGATTTTGATTATGGTCCGGGGTGCGGAAACACTCTAGAGTGCCCGAAAATTCACAAGGATATTTCGATGAGCACTGATCTTCGACTGGCATTTGACAACCTGGATGCCCGCGCAGAGGCGGCTGGCGGTGACACGCCCTTAGACCGCATTTCCCTGAGGGATCATCAGATCGACGTCGAAATAGGGGCCTTTCAGGAAGAACGCGGCACGACACAGCGTATTTGCTTTAACATCGTGGTAGAGGTCTCTGTGCCGGGCAAGCCATTGCAGGACGATGTTGATCGGATCCTGTCCTACGATACGATAACCGATGCGATTGCCTATGAGCTTGCCGCGGAACGGTTGAACCTGCTGGAAACCTTGGCCGAACGGATCGCAGAGCGCATCCTGATTTCACCCCGCGCGTATCGTGTTTTCGTCCGGATCGAAAAACTGGATCGCGGCCCCGGGGCTTTGGGCGTTGAAATTGTGCGGGATCGTGAAACAGCCCGGCTGGATGAGACCGAGGCAGAGCCAGCCCCCCATCCTACGGTTGTGTACCTGTCCAACGCGGCCTTGCGCTCTGACAAGCTGACACAGTGGATCGATCAACTGGCAGAGGCACCGTTTCCGACAATCCTATGCGTGGGCGCGCCCGATTGTGCTGCCCCGCAAAGCAACGTTTCCCCCGCACAACGGCGCATTGATTTGCTTGCGATCGAGCAAAACGCCTGGGTTCTTGCCGGGTTGGACCCAAGATGCGTTGTGCGCGGCACAAGAACAGAGCTGGACTGGGCCGTGCAAAACCATCAAATCAGCGTATGGGCGCCGTCAAAGATCGTTTTGGATTCATTTGAGGCCGGTACAGCTGACCCACGGGACGATCTGGATTTGATGTCGTGGTTCTGCGGCAAGATCGACGCGGAACGGTTGATCGTGGTCGGGGCCACCGGCGATGTGCCCGACATACCTGTCAAAATAGTCACGTTGGACGACGCTCAGATCGTCTGACGCTTGAAAAAACGCCTTTAAACCGGGATAGCAGGGCGATGACACAATATTTCCGTCCACTGGCCCAAACCGGCCCGATCCGCCCAACTGACGCAATCCCCATTGCCGGGGGCTGGACATGGTTTACCCATGCCGAACGCCTGACGCGCGATGGTGATGCGGAAATTGTCGCGGCGGGTGACGTGCCTGCTGAGGTGCTGGACCGGATCTCTGGAGAGCGCGCGGCGGTGGCGGGCCTGTCGGTCGATCAGCCGCGCTTGATGGGGATTGTGAATGTAACCCCGGACAGCTTTTCAGACGGTGGCGATTTCTCGGACCGGCAAAAAGCCGTCGCGCATGGGATGGCCCTGGCGCAGGCTGGTGCGGATATTCTGGACATTGGCGGTGAATCCACTCGCCCCGGCGCGGCCGTCGTCCCGATCAAGGAAGAAATCGCACGGACGGAACCCGTGCTGTCCGATCTGCGCGCAAAGTTGCCCAATCCGCTGTCGATTGATACCCGAAAACATGACGTGGCGCGCGCCGCTGTGGGGGCAGGTGCCCGCATCGTCAATGATGTCTCGGCCCTCAGCTATGACCCGCAGATCATTGATCTGGTAAAGGAAAACGGCGTTGACCTATGCCTGATGCATGCGCAAGGCGATCCCGAAACCATGCAAGATGATCCGCATTACGACAATGTGCTTTTGGATGTTTACGACTATCTGAACGCCCGCGTCTCTGATGCTGTGTCAGCGGGTGTTCCGCGTGAAAAGATCATCATCGACCCCGGTATCGGGTTCGGCAAAACTGTGGCCCACAACGTGGCCTTGCTGCAAAACCTAAGCCTGTTTCACGGGATTGGATGCACGGTATTGCTGGGCGCATCGCGCAAGCGGTTCATCGGGGCATTAACGGGCGTTTCGGAAACAAAACTGCGTATGCCGGGATCTGTTGCCGTAATGCTTGCGGGTATTTCGCAAGGGGTGCAGATCACCCGCGTTCATGATATTTCTGAGTCAAAGCAGGCCCTGACCATGTGGGCGTCTGCAACAGGTATGAGGCAGTAACGATGGCAGAAAAACTTTTTGGAACCGACGGCGTACGCGGTCAGGCAAACACATATCCAATGACCGCGGATGTCGCGATGCGGCTTGGGGCGGCGGCAGGGCGCTATTTTCGGCGCGGCGACAAAAAGATGCATCGGGTTCTGATCGGCAAAGACACGCGCCTGTCCGGCTATATGTTCGAAAACGCGCTGACCGCTGGTTTTGCCTCAACGGGGATGAATGTTCTGTTGCTGGGGCCTGTGCCCACACCGGCCGTTGGCTTGCTGACCACATCCATGCGGGCGGATGTTGGGGTTATGATCTCTGCCAGCCACAACCCGCATCATGACAATGGGATCAAGTTCTTTGGCCCTGATGGCTTCAAGCTGTCCGATGAGGCAGAGAATGAAATCGAACGCATGACACTGGAAGGGGTTGAACCCGCTCAGTCCAACAATATCGGTCGTGCACGCCACATCTATGATGGCCGCTTTCGCTACAATGAACGGGTCAAAGCGACGCTGCCTTCCGGGCAAAGCCTTGAAGGGCTGAAAGTCGTGATCGACTGCGCCAATGGTGCAGCCTATCGCACCGCACCAGAGGTCTTGTGGGAGCTGGGGGCCGAAGTCATCCCCGTTGGCGTGTCGCCGGATGGTTTGAACATCAACGACAAATGCGGGTCGACCAACACGCAAATGGCCGCTGAAACGGTTGTGGCCCATGGCGCGGATGTGGGGATTTGTCTGGATGGCGATGCTGACCGGGTGATGATCATCGACGAAAAAGGCCATGTGGCTGACGGCGATCAGATCATGGCACTGTTTGCGTCTCGTTGGTCAGAGCAGGGGCGGCTCAACGGCAATGCGCTGGTCGCAACCGTCATGTCCAACCTTGGGCTAGAGCGGTATTTAGAAAGCAAAAACATAACCTTGGAACGCACATCTGTCGGCGACCGTTATGTGGTGGAACGCATGCGCAGCGGGGCGTTTAACCTTGGGGGCGAGCAGTCAGGGCATATTGTGATGACTGATTTTGCGACCACAGGTGACGGTCTGCTCGCCGGGCTTCAGTTCTTGTCTGCGATGGTGGACACCGGCAAACCCGCGTCAGAGCTGACGCAAAGTTTTGAAACGGTACCGCAGCTGTTGAAAAACGTGCGCTTCACCCTTGGGCAAACCCCGCTGGACGACGAAAGCGTTGCGCGTGCCATTGCCGACGCAGAGGCAAAGCTGGTTGGGAACGGTCGCCTGTTGATCCGCAAATCCGGGACAGAGCCTTTGATCCGCGTTATGGCCGAAAGCGAAGATGAGGCCATTCTGAACACCGCCGTGGATCAGGTTGTAGAAGCAGTCGAACAGGCAACGAAGCCTTAGCGTTTAACCAAAGCTTTGAGGGACTTCCACTGGCTGACGACCAACCCGCTTAGGATCATGACGAGGGCCACGAAAAAGCGGAATGGCAGGGCTTCGGACAGGACAACTGCGCCAAAGATCATGGACCAGACCGGGACTTGATAGTTCACCAAAGACAGAAAGTTTGATCCCGCGCTGCGAATGACCTGCATGCGGATCAGGGTTGCCAAGGCTGTCGGCATCAGGCCCAGAAAAACAATGGCCAGCCCCGAGCGTGGGCCGTTCCATGCGGGCAAGCCTTCATTGATCAACATCAACGGGATCAAGACGACAGACCCGACGGTAAGGGACAGCGTCGCCAATGCCAGCGGGTTGATCGGCGGGCAACGACGTGTCGTCACGGATGACACGGCATAGGCCAGGGCGGCGCAAAGACATGCGATGCGCGCAATTGGTTCAAGATTACCGCTGCCAGCGGCAAAAATACCCGGACCAATCAGGACAGCCGCGCCGCTGAACCCCAGGATGACGCCAAGAATGCCGCGGACCGTCATGCGTTCATCCGAAAACAGATGGGCAAGCGGCATCACGAACAAGGGAACCGCTGTCATCGTGACGCCCGCAAATGCAGACGGCACATATTGTTGGCCCCATGACAGTAAAAAGAACGGCAAAGCGGTCGATAAAACGCCGATCGGCACCACAAAACGCCAAAGATTTGGGGTTTTCACCGGAAGCGCGACACCCATTACCCGACAAACAGAAAACAGTGCCAAGGCCCCAAGGGTCGTACGGGCGGCCGCAACGGTAAGCGGGCCATACCGTTCCAAAGCGATGGAAACGATCATAAAGGTCCCGCCCCAGACGAGGCCAAGAAAAACAACTGACAACCAGTCGTTACGTGTCGGGGTGGGGGCCATCGTATTCACAATTTGTAAGGCAGGTCTGGCCGGGTCTGGCAGGAAAGGGCCCTTGAAACCGGGCCCTTTCCGTAGGTTTTGGTCTTAGTTCTTTGCTTGGTCGACAAGTTTTCCAGCAGAAATCCAAGGCATCATGTCGCGCAGTTTTTCACCAACAGCTTCGATCTGATGCGCGTCGTTGTTGCGACGCGTCGCTTTGAAGGATGGCTGACCAACAGCATTTTCCAACATAAAGTCGCGAACGAATTTACCAGACTGGATGTCGCTCAGAACAGCTTTCATGCGGGCTTTGGTTTCGTCATATGGCAGGATCCGTGGGCCGCTGACATATTCGCCGTATTCGGCTGTGTTCGAGATAGAGTAGTTCATGTTCGCGATGCCGCCTTCGTAGATCAGGTCTACGATCAGCTTCACTTCGTGCAGACATTCGAAATAGGCCATTTCTGGTGCATAGCCAGCCTCGACCAGTGTTTCAAAGCCCATGCGGATCAGTTCAACCAGACCGCCACACAGAACAGCTTGCTCACCGAACAGGTCCGTTTCGCATTCTTCGCGGAAGTTGGTTTCGATGATGCCTGAACGGCCGCCGCCGATTGCGGAACAGTAAGACAGGCCGATTTCCAGCGCTTTGCCGGATGCGTCCTGGTCAACAGCAACCAGACAAGGAACACCGCCGCCTTTGACATATTCGCCACGAACCGTGTGGCCTGGGCCTTTTGGCGCCATCATGATGACGTCAACGCCAGGTTTTGTTTCGATCAGACCAAAGTGAATGTTCAAACCGTGGGCAAATGCGATCGCAGCGCCGTCACGGATATTGTCGTGAACGTATTTCTTATATGTTTCTGCCTGCAATTCGTCGGGCATTGTGAACATCAGCAGGTCACACCAAGCCGCAGCTTCGGCGATGCCCATAACTTTAAGGCCTTCGCCTTCTGCTTTCTTCGCAGAGGCAGAACCCTCGCGCAGAGCGACGACAAGGTTCTTGGCGCCGGAATCACGCAGGTTCAGCGCGTGGGCGTGGCCCTGAGAGCCATAGCCAAGAATGGCGACTTTTTTGTCTTTGATCAGGTTAATATCGCAATCGCGATCGTAATAAACACGCATAGTGGCGGTCCTTTTTCTGAGGGTTCGATTGCCGCAGAGCATAGGGAATTTCCCGCCAAGGTGTAGAGCGTGTTTGACATTAAATGCCAAAAATTCGTAAACATCATGCGCGAATAATGTAAAATGGTAATAATTCATGCTTGACGATATCGACCGTCGTTTGTTGCGTCTGATGCAAAGCGATCCGGAAATGCCCGCCGCAGAACTGGCCGAACGCTGCCGCGTGACACCGGCCACAGTGTCTCGGCGTTTGGACAGGTTGGGCGAGGCGGGCGTGCTCAAGGCACAATCCGCTGTCATCAATTGGCCCGGCCTTGGCTACACCGTCGAAGTCAGCCTGCGGTTCACCTTGGACAAGACCAATGCCCGGGCTTTTGACGAATTCCTGGAACAGGCCCGCACAGTTCCTGAAGTGATAGAGATTCAAACCTTTCTTGGTCGGGTCGATGTCCGACTATCTGTCATCGCGCGCGACATGTCACATTATCAACAGATCTACCGGCAATCCATTCTGACCCTGCCGCATATCGCGGATATTGAGGCGTTGATGCATGTCTCAACCATCAAATCAGCAGAGGTCCTGCCAATATGACAGATCTTGATGACACCGACCGCGCGATCCTGCGCGCACTGGTTCAGGACGCCACTTTGGGGGCAGGGGCCTTGGGGCGGCAATTGGGATTGTCGCAGCCCGCAACCTGGCGGCGCATCAAACGATTGACAGAGGCCGGTGTCCTTGGTGGGCGGCGTTTGGTGCTTGATCCCGAAAAGCTGGGCTTTGGGGTCACCGTGTTTCTGGGGGTTAAGCTGGCAACCAAAGGGCGGGTTAGCCTCGACGATTTTGAACGCGCAATCACCGCCATCCCAGAGGTCCAGACCGTGCAGCACGTGCTGGGGCTTTATGACTATCGTCTGCGTGTTGTTGCCCGTGATCTGGCGGATTTCGAACGGGTTTTGCGCCGTCGGGTGATGACACTGCCCGGCGTTGGCAATGTCGAGGCGAATGTGTTGCTAAGCGAAGAACGCCTGGCCGGGCCAATCGGATAACCGCGCGCCGATCGGTGCCTTTGCGAAATGTCAATTTACTCTGGTGCGGCAATGGCTTCAAATGGTCCCCTAATTCATTGATTCTGGAGCCTCGCCATGACCGCCCTTCGCACTGATATTGATCCTGATGGATTGCTAGAGTTTTCGGTCGTGTTCACAGACCGTTCTCTGAACCACATGAGCGGCGCGTTTCAGCAGGTCATGCGTGATATCCACGCAATCCTTTGCGACGTCTACAACGCCGATACAGCCGTTGTCGTCCCCGGCGGCGGCACCTACGCGATGGAGGCCGTGGCCCGCCAGCTGGTCACAGGTGGCAAGGCCATGGTGATCCGCAACGGCTGGTTTTCCTACCGTTGGACCCAGATCTTCGAGGCAGGCAGCATTCCCGCCGCTGAAACCGTTCTAAAAGCGCGGCGCAGTGGCAACGCCACAGATGCCCCCTTTGCGCCCGCCCCGGTCGAAGACGTGGTCGCGCGCATCCTGAAAGAGCAACCCGACGTCGTGTTTGCCCCACATGTTGAAACATCCTCGGGGATCATCCTGCCGGACGACTATATTCGCGCCGTCGCCGATGCGGTTCATCAGGTTGGTGGTCTTTTTGTTCTGGATTGCATCGCTTCGGGTTGTGCCTGGGTCGATATGAAAGCGGTTGGCGTCGATGTCCTGATCTCGGCCCCGCAAAAAGGCTGGTCCGCGCAACCGGCGGCGGGTTTGGTGATGTTGAACGCGGCCGCGTTAGAGCGCGTGAAGGCGACCCAATCGACCAGTTTTGCCGTGGATTTGGGCAAATGGCTGACCATAATGGAGGCCTATACAAATGGCGGCCACGCCTATCATGCCACCATGCCCACGGATGCCCTGCGCGTGTTCCGCGACACGATGCTGGAAACCCAGGCCTACGGCTTTGACAAACTTAAAGACGCGCAATTTGAACAAGGGGCGCGTGTTCGGGCGGCCTTGGCTGCGCGCGGGTTTAAATCCGTCGCCGCCGAAGGTTTTGGCGCGCCGGGTGTGGTTGTGAGTTACACCAATGATCCATTGATCCAAAACGGCAAGAAATTCGCCGCCCTCGGCATGCAAATCGCCGCTGGCGTCCCGCTGCAATGTGACGAAGGGCCAGATTACAGCAGCTTCCGTTTGGGGCTGTTTGGTCTGGACAAGCTTTACGACGTGGATGCCAGCGTCGCCCGCTTGGAAAACGCATTGGATCAGGTTTTGGCGGGGGCGTGATCCCCCCAATAGAAAAATCCCAAACTACGCTTAAAGCCCTGTTGAATAGAACAGGCTTTTAAGCCGACCTATAACGGCCCCATCCCGGCGCGCATCAGGCCTTGGCGCAAAGGCGCAATGTCATGGGCGGCCTTAAGCCCGGCAAGGCGCAATGATTGCAGGTTGACGTCACCAGACCGGGTGACGCGGTTGAACAGGTCAATGATCCGCGTGCGGTTGGCGATGTCCTTGTGCCGGGCCTTTTCATAGGTCGCCAGCATCGGCGGCTCACCCAATTGGGCCGGGGTGCCGCGGGCGGCTTCCAGCAAGGCGGCGACATCGTTGAGGGATGTGTTCAGCCCTTGCGCCCCGATCGGGGGCAAGACATGGGCCGCTTCTGCGATCAGCGCGATGCGTTGAGCAGTCAGTGCTTCGGCGCGTTGCGTGATGATCGGCCAAAGCGCGCGTGGACTGGCCAGTTCCAGCGGGCCAAACAACCCGGCAGAGCGCCGGCTCATTTCAACATTGAATGCGCTTTCGGGCAGGGCGGCAAGATCTACTGCCCGACGCCCCGGATTCATCCAGACAATGGCAGAGGCCGGGATGCCGTCAATATCGGCTAGCGGGACCATCGTAAAAGGGCCGCCTTCGTGGTAGATTTCCGTTGAAACATTCAGATGCGGTTCGGGATGCGTGGCGATGAACGCCAGCGCCTTTTGCCCGTAACGCGTTGTTTTCACCGCGATACCTGACGCATCCCGCACAGGTGAATTGCGCCCGTCTGCGGCGACGACCATCCGGGCTTGCAGCCGTGTTCCGTCCGTCAATGTCACAATCGCGCCGCTGGTGCGTGTCAAAAGCGACGCAAATCCGGTGCCAAACCGCAGCTCTACATTGGGTTGCGCGGTCAGGTGCGCGACCAATTCATGGCGAATGCGCCAGTTGAGGAAGTTCCAGCCAAAGGGCTGATCGCCCAGTTCGGCGGAATCAAAGGCGCGTTCGTCGCGCAGTTCAGGCGGATCCCCGGCCGTGTCAACGATGCGCAACTTGTCCAAAGGGATCGCGTGGGGCAACAGCCGGTCCCAAATGCCGATCTCGCGAAACAAAGCCTGGGCCGGTTGCAAAAACGCGGTAGAGCGCAGATCCGCGCCCCGTTCATCCCCTTTGGTGATCGGGGCTGAAGGATCGACCACGCACAGGTTGAACCCGGCATGGGCCAGCGCCGCCGCCGCGATCAATCCGGCGGGGCCTCCGCCACAAATCAAGATATCCGTTTTGTCCAGCTGCATGCGGCAAACAGTAGGGGCATTTCTGGGGATCCGAAAGGACTAGGGCACCAGTTGCGACAAGAAGTCGTTCAGATCGGACGTATGGTGGTGGATATGCGGGGCCGGGACGGGGGCGGGGGCCACATGAACCGTCTTCATCCCCATACTGTGGGGGGCTGCAAGATTGCGGGGATCGTCCTCAAACATCGCAGCCGTTCTGGGGTTGATCCCGTCGGTGGCGAATATCGTCTCAAAGGCCTGTTGTTCCGGTTTCGGGCGGAATTGCGCATGTTCGACGCCATAAACCGCATCAAATATGCCCTCCAAGCCTCGGGCGCGTATGACATTTTTGGCATAGGGGGCGCTGCCATTGGTATAAACGATCTTGCGCCCCGGCAGTGCAGTAATCCGCGCGGCCAGGGTGTGATCCTGTTCCAGATGCCCAAAGTCGATATCGTGCACTTTGGTCAGATAGGGGCCGGGGTCAACGTCATGTTCCGCCATCAGGCCTGCCAAAGTCGTGCCGTAGGTTTCCCAGTAATGTTTGCGCAGGCGGTCAGCCTCTTTTCTGTCCACATCAATGGCGGACATGACCCAATCGGTCATTTTGACCTCTATCTGATCAAACAGACGGGCCTTGGGCGGGTAAAGGGTGTTGTCCAGATCAAAGACCCAAGATTGGACATGGCTGAATTCTGTGGCGACCATGCTGATGTGATACCGCCAATTCGGGGGGCTGGAAACAGTGTTTTCGCCCTGAACATCGGATCGCGGGGTCAAGTTTGCTTGATCCTGCCGCGCTTCGCCGCTTAATGTCGGCGACGCCAGCAGGAGACGTATGATGAAAGACCAAAGATCCGGCCCCAAAGATGCGTATCAGCTGATCCTTGATGCGATTGATGTGGGCACCTATCGCCCCGGCGATCGCTTGGTTGAAAATGAGCTGGCCGAACGGTTCAACGTGTCGCGCACCCCGATCCGCGAGGCGCTGCAGAGGCTGGAAACGCAATCCTTGCTGACACGGGATGGGCGGAGCCTGATTGTGGCGACGCTGGACCACAATCAATTGGCCGAACTCTACGTTGTGCGCAGTGAATTGGAAGGGCTTGCCGCGCGTCTTGCGGCGCGTCATGCCACACCCGAAGAGATCCGTGTCTTGCGTGGTATGGTGGATGAGGATCGCAAATTTGTTGATGATCCGGCGGCCCTGTCGCGGGCGAACCGACGGTTTCACAAGCAAATTCATCTGGCCTCGCACAATCGGTATCTTGTTCAACAGCTTGATCTAGTGCACCGCTCTATGGCGCTTTTGGCCACGTCGTCTTTGTCGGTAGAGGGACGTCCCGAAACGGCGCTGGACGAACATGAAAACATTGTCGTTGCGATTGAACAGGGGGATGCGGACGCAGCATATGCTGTTTTGAAACAGCATATTTCCCAAGCCTTCGAAACACGGCTTAGGTTGGACGCAGAGTGATATCGGGCAAAGCCGCGTCAGCGCCTTGTTCAATGTCAGGGGTCGTCGCCTCTGTTGAGGAATGCTGGCCGTGTCGCGTTTTGTCCCAATAAAACGGGTCCGTCACCATTTCCCAAAACGCCTTATACGCGGCCAGTGATCCAAGCCCGAAATAGATGTTCAGGGTCGGGACGAATGCCCACAACCCTTTGTGACGATGCGACGAAACCGCATATACCCCGATCAGAATGGAAACCGCCTCTGCCAATAGGAACAGGGACGTGATCGCTGTCACGGCCGTAGGCGACAGAACCGCATTGACCGGGTGGGGTAGCCCAAGCGGAAGCGCCCAAAAGGACCAAAGGATCGGGGCCAGCAGGAATTGCAGCAATGTCCCAAGGAACAGCACCTGTATCCCGGCAAAACGCCAGGCCCCAAGATCCTGCCACAGCTTGCGGGGGGATTTCATATGAACCGCCCAGGTCATGGCATAGCCCTTAAGCCACCGCGAGCGCTGTTTTACCCAAGGCAGTAAGGTGCAATTCGCCTCTTCCTCGGTGCGAGAGGGGAACAGTTCTGTGCGCAAACCGTGACGCGCAAGGCGGATGCCAATATCAGCGTCTTCGGTGACATTATGGGCATCCCAACCGCCGATCTGGTCCAAGGCCGCACGGCGGATAAACAAGGTGGTTCCGCCCAAGGGGATCACAAGCCCCAGTTTTTCAAGACCCGGCAGCATAACGCGGAACCATGTGGCATATTCAATCGTGAAACAGCGCGACAGCCAGTTCACCCGCATGTTGTAAAAGTCCAGAACGCCCTGCAGACAGGCCACAGCGTCGCCCCGGTCGTGAAACCGGCGGGCCACTTTGAACAGCTGGTCGGGTTCCGGTGCATCCTCTGCGTCATAGATGCCAATGATCGAACCGCGGCAGAAATCCAGAGCATAGTTCAGCGCGCGTGGCTTTGTCTTTAGCGTGCCGCGCGGCACATAGACTTGCCGCATCCAAGCGGGCAAATTGACCGCGCCAAGGGCCTCTTTCGTTGTGATATCATCCTCTTCTGTCACCAGAACGATATCCAGAAGTTCCCTAGGATAGTTCAGGCGCCCAAGGCGATGCACAAGCCGAGAGGCGATTTCGCGTTCCCGAAACAGCGGAACCATGATCGACATGGTGGGCAATTTCATCGGCGCAGCTCTTTGCCGCTGTGACCGGAACAAAAGCGTGGGCGCGCGGCTGGCCCTGATTGTGGCACTGGCGGTTGCGATCTTGAACGCCGTATTCAAAAGCAATGTCGAAATGGCAAGCAGACAAAGCGCAAGGAACGTCCCTTGCGGTGCCATCAACATGGCGGCTGCAAGGCTGCATAGAACGGCAGCCCCATATCGGGCGGCGCTGGCCCGATCCCAGGTCCGGCAACTGGCATCGGCCCCAAGACGGCTTTCGGCACGATGCGCCAGCACGTGTCGGCGACCCCGCAGCACTGCATCGTGAATCTCGCGTTCCGGCGCGACGGCCAGCAAGACGCGGCCAAAGGAATTTGGAATTTGATCCGCCACTTTCGCGAAGTCTTCGGGACGGCTGGTGGCAATAATGGTGGCCGTGCCAACGGTTTTCCAAGGAACCAACCCAAGCTGCATGCATTTTTCAACGCCAAATTGGTCGATCAACCGCGTGTCAGGGGGATGCGCTGCGAAATCAGCGACTTCACAGCCATATTGAACGGACAATCCACGGTAAAGCCCCGCCTCTGAAACCATGCCATTGGCGATCAGGATCGCCCCCAGTTGAATGTCTTCACGGGTGCGCATCGCAACGGCGCGCAGCAGGTCGCCTGCAGACAGCTCTCTCAACTCAACGAGGATCTGTCCAAGCGGCGCACGGCGCGGCTGTTTCACCGGTGCGCGCAGCACCAGTGGCGAAACGGGTCGCGATGTCGCGACAAAAGGGGCAGGGCGCGTGTTCATGGTCGTCGCAGTCTGGTTACCTGCGACAAGCATTGATCAATTTTGGTTAATGCGCGGTTAAAGCCGCACGCGTTTCAATGGCTTCCACGAAACGTTCGAACAGATAGTAGCTGTCCTGCGGACCTGGGCTGGCCTCTGGGTGGTATTGCACAGAAAAGACCGGACGGTCGGTCATGCGAATTCCACAGTTTGACCCGTCAAACAGGCTGACATGCGTTTCCGCCACGCCTTCGGGCAGGGACTGGCTGTCGACGGTGAAACCGTGGTTCATCGAGGTGATTTCAACCTTGCCGGTTTCCAGATCTTTCACAGGGTGGTTCGCCCCGTGATGACCGTGGTTCATTTTGATGGTCTTGGCCCCCAAAGCCAAGGCAAGCATCTGATGTCCCAGGCAAATCCCGAACACAGGCAATTCTGTCTTTGCCAAAACGTCTTTGATCATCGGAACGGCGTATTCGCCGGTCGCGGCAGGGTCGCCCGGACCGTTGGACAGAAACACACCGGCCGGGTTGTGGGCCAAAATTTCGTCCGCAGTTGCAGTCGCAGGCAATACGGTCACGTCGCATCCCGCAGAGGCCAGACAGCGCAGGATGTTTCGCTTGGCCCCGAAATCAATCGCAACGACCTTGTGCCCGGGTGTTGTGCGTTGGGTAAACCCATCCGGCCAAGCCCATTTCATCTCATTCCAAGTATAGGATTGTGCACAGGTCACTTCCTTGGCCAAGTCCAGACCTTCCAGCCCGGAAAAAGCACGCGCAGACGCAACCAGCGCCTCTATGTCAAAATCGCCGTCGGGATCATATTGCATCGCAACATGAGGTGCACCTTGCTGGCGGATCGCCCGCGTCAGACGCCGCGTGTCCAGCCCGCCCATGCCAATCCGACCGCGCCGCGCCATCCAGTCCGTAAGATCTTCGGTCGCGCGCCAGTTTGACGGATCGGTCGGGTCCCATTTCACCACGATACCAGCGGCAACGGGATCAGCGGTTTCGTCATCTTCCGGGTTAACACCGGTGTTTCCGATATGGGGGAAGGTAAAGGTGACGATCTGCCCTGCATAGGATGGATCGGTCATGATTTCCTGATACCCGGTCATCGCCGTGTTAAAGCAAAGCTCTGCCACGGTGGTGCCGATCGCGCCAAAGCCGTAGCCGTAAAACAAAGTGCCATCCGCCAGGGCCAAACAGGCGGTTGGGCGTGGCTGGGCCGATGATGCAGACATGGCGCGACTCTCCTGGATGAATTTGGGCGAACCTAAGGAATGCAGCAATAGGGGTCAAGAGGCGAGGGTAATTTGCCTTACGCAACGAAATCAATAGTTTAGAAGAATTTTCCCCTGTTGTCAGCGCTAACGGGGTTCGGTATGTTCGGGGCTTCGGAAAAACCTTGGGGATAAGAGCACCGATGGACATACGCAGCCAGATTCAAGACGCGCTGAAATCATCGATGAAAGCGCGCGAAGCCGAGCGGTTGTCGACCTTGCGTTTGATCAATGCCGCGATCAAGGATCGCGATATTGCCCTGCGCGGAGAAGGGAATGACGACGGCGTAAGCGACGCGGAAGTTCTTGGTATCCTTGGGAAAATGGTAAAGCAGCGGCAGGAAAGCGCCCGCGCTTATGAAGAGGGTGGTCGTCTGGAACTGGCCCAGCAGGAACTGTCGGAAATCAAAGTGATCGAAGATTTCCTGCCGCGCCAGCTGAACGAGGCCGAAACCGCAGCCGCGATCGATGCTGCCATTGCCGAAACCGGCGCAGAATCAATCCGCGACATGGGCAAAGTGATGGGTGTGCTGAAAAGCAAATATACCGGGCAGATGGATTTCGGCTCTGTCGGGCCGAAAATTAAAGACATGTTGGCCTGATCAAGGCGGCATTCTTTGGGCGGCGGGTGTCATTTATGACTCTCGCCGACTGAAAAAACATCGCCACCGTTAAGGTTCGATGGACTTTATGCGGTCGTTTCGGTTCATTCCAATCATGACCAACCGACGCCTTCCATATATCGTCGCGGCCGCCCTGATCCTTGGGACAGCTGTGATTTTGCTGTTCATGGGCCGAGAGCCGATTTGCAAATGTGGCTACATCAAGCTGTGGCACGGCGATAATTTCAGTTCTGAAAGCTCTCAGCATTTGCTGGATTGGTATTCGCCGTCACATCTGCTGCACGGCATCTTGTTCTATGGCCTGCTGTGGCTGGGCCTGCGGCGGGTGGATTTTGCCTGGCGGTTGGTCCTTGCCGTTGTGATCGAAGCGGCCTGGGAGATCCTTGAAAACACCGACATGATCATCAACCGCTATCGCGAAGTGACGATTTCTCTCGATTACTTTGGCGACAGCGTGGTGAATTCGGTCAGTGACATCGTGGCCATGGTCGCCGGGTTCTTTCTGGCGCGGGTGCTTCCGGTTTGGGCCAGCGTCGCGGTTGTGATCTTTTTTGAGATCTTGACGATGTGGCTGATCCGGGATGGGCTGGCGCTGAATATCATCATGATCCTGTCGCCGGTTGACGCAATTATGGAATGGCAAAACGCCGGTTAAGGCGCGTTTTTAGGGCAGAATTGCCAACCAGAAAGAAGCCGTTAACACCGAAACCGCCGTGGCGATCAAGACAGAAGAGGCCACAACCCTTTTCGCCGTGCCGTAGATATTGGCAAAAATATAGGTGTTGATGCCCGGTGCCATCGCCGCTGTGACCACAGCCGAGCGTATGTAAGCCTCTGACAAGCCAAAGACCCAGTTGGACAAGACATAGACAATCGCCGGGTGGACCATCAACGTTAGAAAGGTGATCCAGCTGATGGCCTTCATATCGCCCTCTGGCCGATAGCGAACCAGAACGCCGCCCAGCCCAAACAACGCCGCTGGCAGGGCAGAGCGTGCCAACATGTCAATCGCGACCATGGGGGCCTGGGGGATCTGAAATCCGCTGAGGTTCACGATGAACCCCAAAAGAACCGCCAGGATCAGCGGGTTCACGGCCAGGGATTTGCCAATATTCACCAGGACCGACGGGCCTGCCGATTTCTCGGTGCTGCGCACAAGCTCCATCGCGATGGTGCCGAACGTATACATCAGCGGTGCATGGATAGAGACGATGGTAAAGTTGCCCACAAGGGCGTCCAACCCATAGGCGCTTTCTGTAATGGCAAGTCCCAGCAGCAAAGTGTTTGGAAACAAACAACAAAACCCAATCGCAACACTGTCAGGCCGGCCGCGGGCAAACATCAAACGCGCGCCCAGGTAACCGATGAAGAAGACGGAAAACGAACCGATATAGTAGCTGGCCAACAGGCGCAGGTCGAAATGGCTTAGATCAATGCGGGAAATGGCGGCAAACAGCAGGCATGGCACGGCAAATGTCTGGGCATAGGTCATCACCCCATCAACGCCCTCGGCACTGATCATGCGCCGCCAAGCCGCAACATAGCCAACTCCGACGACCAAAAAGACCGGGAGAACAATGACAAGGATCGCTAGCATGTCAAAGCTCGTATCGAAGGGTCATGCTATCAAAAGCCGGAACAATATGGTCTGGCGTTTGATCGGCCACATATTGGTAATCCAGATCAATATGCATGTTGGTCATAACGCCACGCTTGGGCGCCATGCGCTCAATCCACTCCACCGACCGGTCCAGATGGAAATGGGTCGGGTGAGGTTTGCGCTGTAGGGCGTCCAGAATCCAACAGTCGAGATTTTCAAGCAGTGGCAGGGCCGCATCCGGGATTTCAGAGACATCCGGAAGGTAGGCCAGATCCTTGATCCGAAAGCCAAGGGCGTTGATCACGCCATGGCGCACCTCAAACGGGTGCAACGTGATGGTGCCGCCAGCCCCGTCTATCGAAACCGGTCCATCAATCTGGAACAGATCAAGGATCGGCGGATAGGGGGAGCCATGCGGTTGCACAAAGGCATAGCCGAACCGCGACAGCAAAGCATCCTGCGTGGGGCCATCTGCCCACACATTCAGCCGGCGCTGCATGTTGAACTTGATCATGCGCAGATCATCTATGCCATGCACATGATCCGCATGGGCATGTGTGTAAACCACCCCATCCAGCACGCCCACATTGGCCTGCAGCAATTGCGCCCGCATGTCAGGCGAGGTGTCGATGAGCACTGTCGTCGTGCCCTCATCCCCGGTCCGTTCAACTAGCAGAGAACAGCGCTGGCGCCGGTTCTTGGGGTTGTTCGGGTCGCAATTTCCCCAAAGTCCGCCCAGACGCGGAACGCCACCAGAGGAACCGCAGCCCAGAATTGTGAAGGTCAGCTCTGCCATCAGCCCGCAGGCCTGTATTGCGCGGCTTTGGTGAACAAGCGGTTGAAGTTGTCCTGTGTCTTGGCCGCGAAGTCGCTGAATTCCATGTCAAAAGTCTTTGCCGCGATTTCAGCGGTGAACTTTGAATAGGCCGGTTCATTGCGCCGCCCGCGATAGGGGGGCGGTGCCAGATAGGGCGCATCCGTTTCCACCAATATTCTGTCGATCGGGGCCTCTGCGAAAATACCACGCAGCTCTTCTGATTTCGGAAAAGCCGAAATGCCGGACATGGACAGGTAAAACCCCAAATCCAAGGCGGATTGGGCCAATGCGGCACTGGATGAAAAACAGTGCATCACGCAGTCATAAGGACCGGCGCGAAATTCCTGGGTCAGGATGCGCGCCATATCTTCGTCGGCCGCGCGGGCATGGATGATCAGCGGCAGGCCAGTTTGACGCGCGGCCTCTATATGCAGGCGCAGGCTTTCCTGTTGGATGTCCTTGCTGTCTTCTGAATAATGGTAATCCAGCCCGGTTTCGCCGATGCCGACGAATTTCGGGTGTTTGGCAAGGGCGACAAGCTCTGCCACGGTGGCAAGTGGTTCTTCGGCTGCGCTCATCGGGTGGGTGCCGGCGGCATAGAATACGGAAGGATAGGTTTCCGCAATGGCGCGCACCTGCGGTTCCAGACGCAGACGGGTGCAAATGCTGACCATGCGCGTGACGCCTGCGTCTAGTGCGCGCTCAACAACCTGCGGCAGTTCATCTGCAAAATCGGGAAAGTCCAGATGGCAGTGACTGTCGGTGATTTCGATTTTGTCTGGCATCTGGCCTCTATCATGCGGCCAGCCGGGCCGCCATTTCGTTGATCTTGAAAACCATATCAAGGATGAGCGCGGCAGGGTCAAGGTTGACCGCTTTGCCGTGGCGGGCTCGACCGCTCAATTCCTGTTGAAGCTCTGCCCATTTGCGACCTGTATCCGGCGTCGGGGCAAGTCGTTTCAGCACCTCAGCTTCGCCTTTTGCCGCTTCAACCAAGGGCGGGCCGGAAATGCCGGTGCGCGCGGCGCGGGCCAGAAACAAATCCATCAATCGCAACAACTGTTCAAACCGCGGTGCATTCTTTGCCCCGACGGCGCTTTCGGCAAGCTTTAGCGCCATTTGCCTGTCCAGACGCGGCAGCGTCGCAAACAGGGCGACGATTTCCGAATAGGTCCGCATGCCGTCCAGATTGGCAAGCCGCACGGCCTCTCCGACGGAACCGCCGGACAGTTCAGCCATTGCGGCGGCATCGCCGTGATCTTCGCTGCCCGCATTCGTCATCGCTTGCGCCATATCGCTGGCCGACATGGACGAACATCGCAGCTCGCGGCAGCGGCTGCGAATGGTTGGTAAAAGCTGAGAGGGTTGGTGACTGACGAGCAAAATTGTGACATCGGCGGGCGGTTCTTCCAGAAACTTCAACAGCGCGTTTGCGGCGCTGACATTCATATCATCCGCTGAATCTACAATAACCACGCGCCGACCGCCATCCGTCGCCGAAAAATTGAAAAACCCTTTGAGCGCACGGGCTTCATCAACGGTGATGCCCTGTTTGAACCGCTTCTTCTTTTCGTCCCAGGCCGGGCGCAGCAGGAACAAACCAGGCTCTGACAGCACGGCGATACGGCGCGCCACCGGGTGATCTGCGGGAATGTCCAGACTGGTCGCATCGGTCGGCGCGTCATCAAACATGCCGCCGGTATCCGGGGCAGGGGTGGCCAAAAGGAACCGGGCAATGCGCCAGGCCAAGGTGGCCTTGCCGACACCGCGTGGCCCGGTGATCAACCAGCCATGGTGGATTTTCCCGGAATTATACGCCTCTAGAAAAGACGCCTCTGCCTGAGCCTGCCCAAGAAGTATTTGTGTTTCGCGCGGGTGCGGCGCGCCATCCACACGGTCAAATTCTGGTAGGGCCTCATCATTCATCTGATGCGGTCCCGCGCGATGGCCTCAACGTCCTGCGCGACGGTTTCGATGTCGCGATCCCCATCGACGACCACACAACGGTCTTTGAATTCTTCCGCCAGCGCTAGAAACCCGGCGCGCATCTTTTGTTGCAGCGCCTCACCAAACCCTTCAAACCGCTCTTCGCTGGTTTGACGGGATAAAGCACGTTCCAACCCTTTGGCCGGATCCATATCAATAACAAAAGTCAGATCCGGTTCGCGCCCGATCATCAGGCGGTGCAAGTCATCCACGACACCGCGCAGCTCCCCACGGGTGATCCCCTGATAAAGCCGTGTTGAATCCGCAAAGCGATCACAAACAACGATCTGTCCGGCACTTAGGGCAGGATTGATGGTTTTTTCCAGATGGTCGCGACGGGCGGCGGTGAACAGCAAAATCTCTGTTTCGGCAGACCAGCGATCCGGGTCACCTTCCAGCACCAAAGATCGGATTTCCTCAGCGCCGGGCGATCCGCCGGGTTCGCGTGTGTGGATTGTATCCAAACCAGAATGCCGCAAAGCATCGACCAAAAGGCGCGCTTGCGTCGACTTGCCCGAACCGTCAATGCCTTCGAATGTAATGAACAGTCCTGTGGTCATCAGTTAAGGCTGGGGGCCTCTCCAAGGAAACGATCCATCAACACATTCGTTGCGGTTCTTAACCTGGGAAGAAACCCGCCTTTTTGAACATCTCTGTCAGAAACCAGTGGAATTCGGGCATCTGGCAGGTCTTTCAGCGTGATCACCAGCTCTGCCACGTCCTGTCCCTTTTCAATCGGCGCCTCGATTGGCCCTTTGTACACGACCTCTGCAGAAAGCGCTTTGCGTTCGAGGGCAGGCAACAACAGGGACACATCGTCTTTCGTGACCAGACCGATTTCTGTGTGGTCGCCCATCCAGACATTTGCGCGGGCAACTTCTGTGCCCTGTTCCATAACCTCTTTCTGGACGAACTGGCGGAACGCCCAATTCACGATACGTTCAGATTCTTCAGACCGTTCTTTTTCAGAAGTCATCCCGGTAAGCACAAAAACCACCCGCCGCGTGCCCTGCGTCGCTGATCCGACAATGCCGTAGCCAGCCTCTACCGTATGGCCAGTTTTCAGGCCATCCGCGCCAATTCCAAGTTTAAGCAAGGGGTTGCGGTTGTGACGGTTGTCCGGGGCGCGGTTGTCATAGGCATATTCTTTTTCACCGAAATACCCGTAATACTCAGGAAACTCAGTGATCAAACGCGCGGCTAGAATGCCCAGGTCACGGGTGCTCATCCGTTGGTTGGGGTTGGGCCACCCGGATGAGTTGGCAAACGTAGACCCTGTCATCCCAAGCGTTGCAGCCCGTTCATTCATGAGCCGCGCAAAGGAATCTTCGCTGCCGGCCAATCCTTCGGCGACAACAACGCAGGCGTCGTTGCCAGACAAGACGATGATGCCTTGAATCAGCTGTTCCACCGTTGGACGGTCATTTTCATTCAGGAACATGGTGGATCCACCCATGTTCTTTGCACGGCTCGACACCCCAAACTGTGTGTCCAGCGTGACGCGCCCATCCTGCAACGCCTCAAACAACATATTGAGTGTCATCAATTTCGACATAGAGGCAGGCGGCAATGGCGTGTCCGCGTCCTTGTCCAACAACACTGTGTTGGTCGTCATATCAATCATAAAGGCGGCTTTGGCCCGCGTATCATATTGCGCCAAAGCGGGTATCGCTGTGGCTGAAAGCGCTGCACCAACGGTCAAAATTCGAATGAGCTTCCTAAACATCTGCCACGCCTCTTTCGTTAATGGGTTACAGGATATGCATCGCCAAAGCCCAGACCTTTGACCTTCTTCAGCATCGCCGACCGCTCAGAGCTTGTCAGAGAGGGGCCAACGATTACGCGCCAATAATCTTTGCCATTGGTTGTTGATTTCTTAACGGTCGGCAAAACGCCGGCACCGCTCAACAGTTTTGATGTCTTGTCGGCATTGGATTCAATGCTAAAGATCCCGATTTGGATGTAAGGTTTTTCAAGCCGCGAATTTGCTTTCGGTGCGGATTCAATCGGTCCGGGGGCAGGGGCCGCCGCAGCGACCGTTTCGCTTGAACTTGAACTCGCCGCCGCTTCTTCGATGGCAGAGGCGGCCATCACCGCAACCGGATCATCCGATACCGTTTCGGTGATCGTGGTTTCCTGAATATCTTCTGGCTGTTCCAGTGTATCGACGGTCGGCGCATCCGCTTCTGGGGTCTCAACCGGGATCTCCTCGTGACGCAACGCCGTGACGTTCAGCGGGCTTGGCGCACCTGCCAGCATTCCCAAAGCGTCCGCCGCGTCAGATGACACCAGGAATTTCGGCCCCGGACGGTCCAGATTGCGCTCTGGCTTGTAAAGCGCGGCAATCACGAATTTTCCATTGGCTTCGTTGCGAATGATAACACGCTCTGGTTCCGCAACGTCAGGGTGCGTCACCCAGACCCCGCCCAAAGAGGGGCGTCCGTCCCAAAGACCCTTGTCTGTCACCTGAAAAACTTCCGGAGCCTCGACATCGCGTTCAATCACCGTCGCGCCTGCTTGCGCCCCAGATTGTTCCGCCTGGGCCCCTGCGTCCTTTTTCGCAAAGGGTTTGAACTCTTTTCCTTCTTCACACGCAGAAAGAAATGCGACTCCCATCAGTACCAAAGCCAGTTGCCTTGCGCCCGCACTTGCCATTCCGTGCCCCTTGTAACCGCAGAATTTCCTGCGAATGTTTGCTCGATATAGCGGGCTTTGGTGCCCGCGCTTGACTGCATATTAGACACAAGTCTGCTTTATGGAAAGTGTTGCCTCAGGGTTCGGCATAAAATGGCTGTGAAATCTTTGCTTTCCGAATCAAACATGTGCCGTTAAGGAGCCTTCTGTCGGAGGAGTGGCAGAGTGGTTGAATGCACCGGTCTTGAAAACCGACGTAGGTGAAAGTCTACCGTGGGTTCGAATCCCACCTCCTCCGCCAGAAATATCATTTTTATTGTTTTAAAGTGGTGGCTTAGACGTTTCTGGCGACCTTACGTCCCCCAAAATATCCGCCAAAATTATTTTCATCTCGCATATTGGTCTGTAGAGATGTGCCCGGTTTTTTTTGACCTTTGAGCTATATCGCCCTGGATGATGTCTGTGTCTTGCAGGGGGAGGGGCGGAATCAACTGGGCTCAGTCGGGGACCGGCTGCAGTCCCTGCATTTTTTCACGGCCAAAATGAAAACAAAAACCAAGAAGAACTGATCTTCCGCCCATCTGGCAGCTTCTTATTGTCGACGGAGCCGATTGGTAGGGCCAAAAATGATGTCTCCGGTTGGAAGTCGACATTTGCCTCGTTCTGATCCGATGTCCGCTGTGCGGGACTTAGTTGCCGTTCGCTCGCAAAATGCCAACGGCAGCTTATGTGATGCTTCCTACGCGGAATGGTCAGCCGCCAGCGGCTACAATATTGGTCCTGTCGGCAACATGAGCAGCAAGTTTACCCAGCGTCTGTGCGCCAAACTCAACAGCGCCAAACCCAATGACCGCCGCGCGGCGTTCTGGCGTCGGGTGCATCTGACGCAAGGTGACAACGGTTTTTCCGTTATCCTGCTCATCGAAAGAGACTAGAAGCCGGAAGCAGTCAGGATCGTCATCGACGTCTTGGCCATGATCGACCTCGATCAGGTTTGGTGCCTCGACCCGCAGAAAATCCATACGGTTGGAGAACCGCGTGCCGTCAGGAGCAACCATGTCGAACCGCCACACGCCGCCTGCGCGGATGTCGGCTTCATGAGACTCGATTTGGAAGCCGTCCGGTCCAAACCACTGTACAATTTGCGCTGGATCAGTCCATGCCTCGAAGGCAGTCTCGCGATCAGCGTCAACGACACGTGCGATGACAATTTCCTTGTCTAATGGGCACGCAGCCCATTTAGAGACGATATTCGCGGTTTGATCAGTCATTGGATTTATCTTTCTTTGCGTTTTCAAGGTGAGCTTCAAAGCGATCCAAGCGGCTTTCCCATTGCCTCCGGTAAGAGGCCATCCAGTCTTCCGCATCCTTCAAGGCTGACGGGTTCAGCGAACAGACGCGGCTCCGGCCTTCCCGTCGCGACACGATAAGGCCCGCATTTTCCAGAACACCGAGATGCTGCGTGAAGGATGGCAGCGCCATGTCGAATGGGTTGGCAAGTTGAGAGACGGTTGCTGACCCTTCGCTAAGCGTCTGAACCACAGCACGTCGCGTTGGATCGGAAAGTGCGATGAAGGTCTGTTCTATGGGGTTCTTTTGGTTAGGCATGTACCTAAGTATAGGGTCACCCTAAGGTTAGGTCAACACCTAATCGTTAGAAGCCCGCAGCGCCATAGCCGACGTTCATACGATGCGCAGCATTCTGTACTTTGGACTCGAAGCCGACCTTCGCTGAGTTAGGCTTCAATGCCCGTTATGTCAAAATCCGGCGGATCGCATTTATCTAGTTTCAGACGCTAGCCAATATTCAACCGCTCAACGTCCCGAACCTCGCGCACGAGTTCATTGAGCCATCTCCGTTCCGCGACCCACTCCCGTGACCGCATCCCGTGTTTCCAGGCGGGATGCGTCGGACCAGCGGCATGACCTCCGC
>JBPOFA010000007.1:0-220662 GCA_051251595.1 Marinosulfonomonas sp. | reverse complement strand
GGGCCCGGGTTGAACAGAACCAAAGAGTTGTGGATGCCATGTTTTTCCGCCCAGGTCGTTTCGCCGCTGGCGACGGCCAAGATCTGTTCAAACATATCTTCGCCCATGTCCTGGATCGTTTTTGTCCCTTGCGCAACCGGGCCTGCATCAATGTCGATCAGGTCATGCCAACGCCGTGCCAGCTCACTGCGCGTGGCGACTTTGATCACAGGCATTTCCCTTAAACTATAAGGGGTTCCGCGTCCTGTGGTGAACACATGCACTGTCGCACCAGCGGCCAGTTGCAACGTTCCGCAGACAAAATCCCCGGCCGGGGTGGCGGCATAAAGCAACCCTTTTTGCTGCGCTCGATCCCCCGGCGCCACAACGCCAGAAATCGGCGCAGACCCGGATTTCACGATTGAGCCCATGGCCTTTTCCACGATGTTGGACAAGCCGCCAGCCTTGTTGCCCGGGGTCGTGTTGGCGGACCGGTCCGCTTTCCCACGGGCCAGATACGCATCGTACCATCCCAATTGTTCGATCAGGTCTTGGGCAACTTCAGGGGTGGCCGCACGGGCGGTCAGTTGGTCCACGCCGTCCCGGACCTCTGTGTTTTCCGAAAACATCACCGTGGCCCCTGCCCGCACCAACAGGTCACTTGCATGGCCCAATGAAGGATTTGCGGTCACCCCCGAAAACGCATCGCTGCCGCCGCATTGCAGCCCGACGACCAAGTCCGAAACCGGGCATGGCTCTCGTTTGCGTTTGTTGAGCTGTTCCAAATGCGTCCTAGCGCTGTCCATAATGGACCGGATCATCGCCTCAAACCCGATGTTTTCATCATCTTGCAAGCGGACAAGATCCGGCCGCTCATAATCCTCAACCGGCAACAAGCGTTCAGGCTGCAGCTTTTCGCATCCCAAACTCACCACCATCACCTGCCCGCCGAAATTCGGGTTGTGGCTGATGTTGCGAAGGGTTCGGATCGGGATCTCTGCGTCGGGCACATCAATGGCCACACCGCAGCCATAGCTGTGTTCAAGCCCGACGGCGCCATCGACATTTGGGAAATCCGGCAACAATTCCTTACGGATACGTTCAACCGCGTGCTCGACCACGCCGGAAACGCATTGAACCGTTGTCGTGATCGCCAGGATATTCCGCGTGCCGACCGTACCATCGGCGTTTTTGTACCCCATGAAGGTCCGGCCGGTGATGGCTGGTCCAGGGGAGTGGACATTCGTTGAAATCGGCAAATTTTCCAGACCGGGCGCTTCTGGCAGGTTGAGACGCCGTTCATTGACCCAGCTGCCAGCGGGCAAGTCTTGGGCCGCAGTGCCGATCACCACATTATAGCGCCGCACCTCTGCGCCGGCAGGAATATCCTCCATTGCAACCTTGTGCCCCTGAGGGATGCGTTCCACGAGGGTTGGGCCGCCCTCCAGGATTGCCCCCTCTGGCAATCCAAAATCATTCACGACAATGGCCACATTGTCATTGGGATGCATCGCGATAACACGCGGGGTCTCTTCTGTCTTAACCATATTTTTCACATCAATATTTCGGGCGACCGAATTCCCAGTCCGGCCAGTGCCGCCGCATTTCGGCGGCATCATTGCGCACTGTAATGCCGCAATCCAGATAGTTTTGATGCAGACGTTTTAGCTCTGCACGGTCCAAGGTCACGCCCAAACCTGCGCCCTCTGGTAATGTCAGCGTCCCATCTTTGAACGTCAGCTTGCCACCTTCGATGACCTCATCTGTCTGCCACGGGTAATGCGTGTCGCAGTCATAGGTCAGGTTCGGGGTCGCTGCAGCCAGATGCGCCATCGCCGCAAGGCTAATCCCCATATGAGAATTGGAATGCATCGACAATCCAATACCCCAGATCGCGCATATGCGACCAAGCTCTCGGCTGGCGCGCAAACCGCCCCAATAGTGGTGATCAGACAGGATGACGCGCACCGCGTCTTGGGCAATGCCGGGGGGCAAATGTTCATTTGCAACAACGCACATATTGGTCGCCAAGGGGATGTCGGTTTTCGCCTGAACCTGAGCCATTCCCGGAATGCCCGGTGTCGGGTCTTCGAGATATTCAATCAATCCGGTCAGTCGTGGCAACAGATCAATCGTGGTCTGAACGCCCCAGCCGCCATTCGGATCGATCCGCAACGGCGCGTCGGGGAAGGCCGCGCGCAGGGCCTCTAGCCCGGCGATTTCCTCATCCGGGGGCAAGACCCCTGCCTTGAGTTTGATCGCGTTGAACCCATAAAGGTCGAACATCCGGCGGGCCTGATCAACCAGACCTTCCGGTGTAAGCGCCTCGCCCCAGACATCGGGTTTGGTTTCTTCAATATGTTTGCCAAATTTGTAGAACAGATAGGCCGAAAACGGCACGGTTTCGCGCACCTGCCCGCCCAAAAGATCACAGACCCGACGGTTCGTCGCCTTGCCAAAAGCATCCCACATGGCAACCTCGATGGCGCCAACGACGCGGGGCAACAGCCCCTCTCTTCCGGTATAGCCTTCCATGTCACCATGGACCGCCTCTTTGCCGCGCGCCCAAAGCCCGTTGAGGTCTGTGACATCAAGCCCGACCATTTTCGGGGCCAATGCAGCCAGACCATCCAAAACGGGTTTGGTGCCATAGCTTTCACCCAGCCCGATCACCCCGTCTTCGGTTTCAACCTCTATGATTGAACGCAAGGCAAATACCTCGTGGCAGCCTGCATTGTTCAGCAAAGGCGGGTCATAAAAGGCTATCGGGGTGACGCGGATATCCGCGATGCGTGTATCAGACAATGTTGGCCTCGATATATTCCATGTTCAAATCCTGCCCCAAACCGGGTTCATCGCGACAATGCACATAGCCTTCGCTGTCCATCTCATCATCGATGCGGTTCTGATATTCCTTGGGTTCATCATAATCAATGAACGGATGCAACAAGCCACGTTCATAAAAGCTTGTGTTGGAAATACCTGCCGCAACGGCGAGGTTCGCAGCCCCTGTCCCGTGGATTTCACACGACATGTGGAAA
Organism: Marinosulfonomonas sp.; assembly: GCA_051251595.1. Lineage (GTDB taxonomy): Bacteria > Pseudomonadota > Alphaproteobacteria > Rhodobacterales > Rhodobacteraceae > NORP110. The sequence goes on along the minus strand of JBPOFA010000007.1, from coordinate 217,642 downwards.
GATTCCGCCATATGGGCAATTTTCATTGCCGGGTTGATGCCGCCAACATCCCAGACCCCGGCCCGCACCAAGTCGCACGCGTCGTGCTTGATCCATTCCGCCCGGGTCCAGTGTTTACCGGCCATGGTTTCCGGACCCAAAATGTTCAGCTTTGGCAGATTGTCAGACAACCATTTGTAAGAGGACATGGACGCCTCTTCCATCGGCTCTTCCATCCAGCGGAAATCGAGTTCCTCCAGACGCTGCCCCAACCAAAGCGTATCCGTGCGCGAATAGAAATGATGCGGGTCCAGCATCAACGGAATGTCCGGCCCGACGGCCTCACGCACCGCAGCGCAGGCTTTGGCATCCATGCGCACATCGGGTGCGCCGGGAACGGGTGGCATCCAGCCGTGAATTTTCACCGCCTTATACCCCCGAACCTTGACCATCCATTCCGCAAAGCGCGCGTAATCTTCCGGTGTGGCCAACCCGTTTTCCAGATCATCGCCACACATCGTTGACCCATAGGCCAGAATTTTAGACCTGTGGCCGCCAAGCAATTTCCAAACCGGCTGACCCGTCTTTTTGCCGATCAGGTCCCACAGGGCCAGATCCACCGTTGCCAAAACGCGATCAGTCAGGATGCCGCCGCTCAGACGTTGCCAGGGGTAAAGCTTGTGCCACAGCTTATCCGAACACATTGGGTCTTCGCCAATCACAACCGGGCGTACGAAACGGTCCAGAATTGCTTCAGAGACATCATAGGGTCGGCAAATGACCTGCCCCTGATCGCCTGTGTCTGTTGTGATCGTCAACAGAGCGCTTGTTGTCATGCTTTCCGGGCCAGGATGACCATGGCCGTCGCTGTCGCGCACGGTATTCGTTTTGTGTCGAAATACGGTCGTGGTAACTTTTTCAATCTTCATAAGGTTACTTTCTGATCCTCAAGATCTTTCAAATAAAGTGCGGCGCGCTTCAGCGCGGCGTCACCAGCCGGCACAAGGCGGCCTCTGTTGATGAACCCATGTGTCACGCCGGGTTCTATGTGGAATTTCACCGGGACTTCTGCCGCTTCCAAGGCGCCTGCCATCGCGCGGCTATCGTCCAACAGCACGTCATGTTCAGCGGCCATCACAAAACTGGGCGGTAGGCTGGCAAGTTCGTCCGACAAGATCGGAGAGATGAACGGATCAACCATGCGTTTCGCATCCCCGTCATACATGTCAAACAGATCCTGCATACGGGCCCGCGTCAGGCCAGGGCCATCGGCAAAGGTCTGATAGCTTTCCGTCCCAAAGTTGCACCCGAAAACACCGTAAAACAGCAGCAATCCCAATAGATTTGGCGTTGGTTCCGACAGGGCCGTCGTGATCGCCAAATTGGCCCCGGCAGAGGCACCGCCAATGACAATCCGGGTCGGATCGACACCAAGCTGCGCAAAGTTTTGTCCCAACCACTGCAACGCCGCGCGGCAGTCGTTCAATCCGGCCGGATAGGGATGTTCAGGCGCCAATCGATAGGAAATCGAAAAGACGTTCCATCCAGACTCACTTGCGATATTGCGGGCCGCGCGTTCATTCAGATCAATTGATCCTCCAGCCCAGCCCCCACCATGGATATACAACAGAACAGGTGCGGCACCCTGCTCTGCCCCCTGATAAAGACGTGCGGCCTGAGGCTGCCCAACCGCACCGGGATATTCCAAATCCCTGCACGGAACGTCAGCAGCCCCGACTTTCCAGAACGCGGCGGCCTCGGCATCATCGGCAAAGTCTTGAGATACCGACATCGCCTCTTTCATGCCCTTGGCGAATTGCATTTACTCTTCTCCACTATACCTGTGACGCTGGCGCGTTCCACGTAGTTTAGGGTCAGGCAGCGGCACCGAAGACAGCAGCGCCTTTGTATAAGCGTGCTGCGGGTTGGTGATGATTTGTTCGGTCTCTCCGATTTCGACGATCCGACCTTGGTACATCACGGCCACCCGATCACAGAAATAGCGGATCACAGCCATGTCGTGACTGATGAACACAAAACTCAGCCCCATCTCGGCCTGCAGTTTCAACAACAGGTCCAGCACTTGTGTGCGAATAGAGACATCCAGCGCCGATGTTGGTTCATCTGCAATCACCAAACGTGGCTCGAGCGCGATTGCCCGTGCGACAACGATCCGTTGCCGCTGTCCGCCAGAAAACGCATGCGGGTAGCGTTCCATCATGCCGGGATCCAAACCAACCTCTTGCAAAAGCTTGGCCACCCGATCTTCCAGCTCTTGGCCCTTTGCGATGTTGTTCACAATCAAAGGTTCCGCAATCAGCTGTTTGACCGTCATTCGCGGGTTGAGCGAGGCAAACGGGTCCTGAAAGATCATCCGGATTTGTTTGCGCGTTGCCTGCAGTTCCTGCGGACCCGCCGTCACCAGGTTTTGCCCGGCATAGTCAATTTCACCGGATGTCGGATCATAGACACGGGCGATGCAGCGACCGACCGTGGTTTTGCCCGATCCACTTTCCCCCACAATGCCTAAGGCCTCGCCCTGACGCAGGGTGAAACTTACCCCATCCACAGCCTTGGTCACGTCTGTGACGCGCTGCAAAAACCCTTCCCTTTTTATAAAATGAAGTTTCAGGTCTTTGACTGTCAGGATGTCCGGTGTGTTTTCCGGCAACGGTTCTTTCACATCCGCTGGTTCTTCCAGACGTTTGACAGCTCCCAAGAGTTTTTGGGTATAGGGATGTTCCGGCGCATCGAAAATCTGGTGCACGTCGCCTTTTTCAACGACATGCCCTTTTTCCATGACGACGACTTCATCGGCAATTTCCGCCACAACGCCCATGTCATGGGTGATGAACATGATGGCCATGCCAAGATCTTTTTGCAGATTGCTCATCAGGTCCAGAATTTCGGCCTGAGTTGTCACGTCAAGCGCGGTGGTTGGCTCATCCGCGATCAAAACATCCGGGTGGCAGGACAACGCCATGGCGATCATCGCCCGTTGCCGCATACCGCCGGAAAATTCAAACGCGTACCGATCCAAAGCCTTTTTCGGGTTCGGTATTTCAACCTGTTCCAAAACATCCGCCGCCATTTGGCGCGCGGTTGCTTTGTCCACATCCCGGTGCAGGCGAATGGCCTCTACAATCTGGTTGCCGATCGTGTGGATCGGGGAAAGAGAGCTCATCGGTTCCTGAAAGATCATGCCGATGCGACCACCGCGGACCTGGCGGATTTCTTTGCCGCGCGGGTCCATCTTGGTCAGGTCCTTTGGCCCGGTGCCGTCCGGATCAAACATGATCCGCCCACCATTGATGCTGCCGGGTCTGGGCACCATGTTAAGGATTGTCCGCGCTGTCACAGACTTACCGGACCCGGATTCCCCGACGATGCAGGTCGTCTTGCCGCGATGCAGGTCAAAGCTGACACCGTGCAAGACATCGAACATGCCCTGACGCACATTAAAGCCGACATTCAGCCCTTCGATGCGCAGGATTGGTTTGTTGATATCAGTTGTCATACGGATCAGCGGCATCACGCATGCCGTCCCCTAGAAAGTTAAATGCGAGAACAGCGATCACAACGAAACCGCCAGGAATGAACAACCAGGGGGCCTGACTGATCGAGATGATGTTTTGCGCTTCTTTCAGCAATACTCCCCAGCTGATTGCCGGTGGCTGCAGACCAAGACCCAAAAAGCTAAGGCCCGTTTCGGCCAGGATCATCAGCGGAATAGCCAAAGTCAGCGACGCAATGATGTGGGACGTCAGGGATGGCAGCATGTGGCGAAAAATGATCCGCGCCTCTGATGCGCCATCCAGACGGGCGGCGATCACGAAGTCATCGTTTTTCATCGCCAGGAAACGTCCCCTGACCACGCGGCCAAGCTCTGTCCAACCGACGAGACTGACGATCAGCGTTATCACGAAATACTGCTGGTATATCGGCCAGGACGGCGGCAGCGATGCCGCCAAAGCCAGCCATACAGGAATTGTCGGAAGGCTCAGCACGAATTCAATCAAGCGCTGGATCACTGCATCAATACGGCCACCATAATACCCCGATATGCCGCCAAGCGCCAATCCCAGGAACAGGCTGATCGTGACACCAACCAAACCGATCGACATCGATATTCGGGTGCCGTAAATGACACGGCTGAACATGTCTCGGCCCAATCGATCCGCCCCAAGGATAAAGAATTTTTGTTTTGGATCGACAGTTGAAAACAAATGTCGGTTGGTCTTCCAGATCCCCCAAAACTTGTATTCTTCGCCGGGACCAAACATTTTCAGATAAATCTTGTCGCCGCTCGGGACATAGCTGATGGCCAGAGATTCAGGATCACGCTGACGGTCCATATCGTGAACCCAGGGACGGAATTTGAAACCACCCTCGCTGGTATCAATAAAATGGATCATTTGCGGGGGATGATACACCGCCCGCCGGTTGGGCTTGGTCGGGTCTGCCGGCGCAATGAAGCCCGCAAACAACGTCACCAAATAGAATAGACCGATCACCCACAGGCCAATCATTGCCAGCTTGTGGCGTTTGAAAGACCACCATGTCAGCTGCCATTGGGAGGCAATCGCAACCCGATCGGACGCCGTTCCGCCAGAAACAGCGCTACTCACTCCGCTTGCATCACTCATAGCGAACCCTCGGATCCAAAAGCACCAACAGAATGTCAGAGATCAGCATCCCGATCACCGTCAAGGATGACAAAAGCAAAACAAAAGCACCGGCCAGATACATGTCCTGGCTTAGCAAAGCTTGCAGCATCAGCGGACCAGCCGTTGGCAGGGATAGAACGATCGCGGTCACCACCGCCCCGGACACAAGATTGGGCAAGACCCAACCAATGGTCGAGATGAACGGGTTCAACGCAACGCGAACCGGGTATTTCATGATCAGCCAGAATTCTGACAGGCCTTTTGCGCGGGCCGTGTCTACATAAGGGCGGTTCAGCTCATCCAGCAAGTTGGCCCGCATGATGCGGATCAGACTTGCCGTGGCCCCTGTCCCCAGAACGACAACCGGCAACCAAAGGTGTTTCAACAGGTCGACGAATTTTCCATAAGACCACGGGGCGTTTTTGTATTCGCTTGAAAACAAACCGCCGACATCTGATCCGAAATAGACAACCCCGATATACATCAGGATCAGCGCCAACAAAAAGTTCGGTGTGGCCAGGCCGATGAACCCAATTGTCGTCGCGATATAATCACCAACCGAGTATTTCCGGACTGCGGAATAAACCCCGATCGGAAAGGCAATGGCCCAGGTGAACAAAAGCGTTGCAAAGGACAGCATTACAGTTAGCCCCATGCGTTCCCAGACAAGTTCGCTTACCGGCTGGCGCCATTCAAACGACATCCCAAAATCGCCTTGCAGGATGTTTGTCACCCACTTGAAATATTGCACATACAAGGGCTGATCCAACCCGAAACGCGCTCTCAAATTGTCGACAGAGGCTTGGTCAAGGACCTCGTCTGACTCGCCAAGTTTGGCAATATAGGTTGTCAGATAGTCCCCAGGAGGTGCCTGAATAAGCAAAAAGGCAACGATAGAAACTGCGAACAGAAACGGTATCATCCAAATGATCCGTTTGAGAATATAACGCCATATCATGTGTGGTAATCACCCGATGTTGTGTCGCACACCGGCCCGAAAACCGGGCCGGTGGCAATGTCAATTAGACTAACCTTTGTAGAAGTAAGTCTGTGGCATGGTCGGACCTGGATCTGGGTACATCCATGACCCTGGCAACGCAGCAGGCACGTTCATCAGGTTCTTGTTGTAGATCCCGAACTGTGCAGGCGGTGTTGTGATACCGATGACTTCGAACTCATCCGCAGCAATCTGGTGGATTTCGCGGAAGATATCCAACGCTTTTTCCTGATCTGCTTCAGCTTTGAAGTCATCATAAAGGGCCAAACGTTTCTTCATGGACTCATTGGGCTCTTCGCCTTCTGTGCCACCTGAAAGATACCAACGTGTCCAAGGGATTGCGAACCAGCTTGCCTGTGGGTGAACAGCCAAGACGTCGCGTGGGGACAATGTTGGATCCAGACCACCTGGAGCGCCCCAAACCATAAAGTCATGTTCGTTGGCTTCACCACGGCTGTAGTAGATCGAACGTTCAACGGATGATGACGTTAGGCCGACTCCAATTTCAGCCCACTGCTCGCGAATGATTTCAAGCGCATCGCCCCACTGAGGTACTTCGACCCCTGTATAGTTGACGTTGAATTCAAAACGACGACCGTCTGACAACAAACGATATCCTTCATCGTCACGCTCTGTGAACCCTTCGGCATCCAGCATTTCATTCGCCTTATCGGGGTCGAATGCAACAAACTGTGTGCCAAGCTGTGGGTTGTAAAGAATGTGCTGTTTGGATGGACCGATCTGCCATGGTTCCCCAATGCCCAGATAAACGATATCGATGATTTCTTCGCGGTCGATACCCAATGACAAAGCAATCCGAACGTTCTTGTTGCGGATCAATTCACGCATCACCGGATCTTTGTGAGTCTGGTTCAGGTGAATCGCCATTTCGTTTGATCCGGATGGCTGACGTTCATACAGAACATAACCGCCCTTTTCAGCGTTTTCGGACAGAACCGGCTTGTTGGCCAAGCTGGAAATCCGGCGGGCCTGCATGTCGATATTACCGGCAATCGCTTCAAGAAGGATCGCTTGGCTGTCTTGGGAAACACCCCATTCCAACGTGTCAACATATGGCAATTGGTTGCCGTCTGTGTCGACCTGCCAGAAATATGGGTTACGCTCCATAATCACCTGAGTTGCCCCAGCAGAATACCCGTCACCTGTCACGATCCATGGATCCAGAGTTGGGCGGTCGGCGTTGCCCCAACGGTTTGGCGCTTCGACTTCACCGCATTTCAGGCGGTACAGGCTTGGCCAATCCTCAACAGCTTCGGTCGCGTCAACCATGGACTGAACGTCCGGGTTGTAAGCTGGGTGGAACTGCTTACAGAAATGTTTTGCCCAGATGACAGGCTCTTGCGCCAAAGGTGTCGCCAATTCTGTCAGGAACGTCCCATAGGGCGCTGCAAATTTCAAAACGACAGTCGTGTCGTCGATCTTTTCAGCTTTCATGGTTTCACCAGCAACAACAAAACGTGCTGGTGCATTTGGATAGAATTCAGAGTTGTTCAACAGATCATCGACAAAAAATACAATATCGTCGGCGGTGAACGGTTCACCGTCTGACCATTTCATGCCTTCACGCAGTTTGAACGTGAATTCAGAACTGTCGTCATTCACAGTCCAGCTTTCAGCGACGTTTGGAATGACTTCGGAAAAATCTGGCTTCCAGCGTGTCAGGCCCTGAGGCGAAACAAAACGCAAGATAGAGTTGTGGTCGTTTGACCCACTCAGGAAACGCCGGATTTTGCCGCCATACACACCAACCTCTTGCAGCGGCACGACCACTTCTGGACTTGTCGGTACCCGGTCATCAACAGCGGGCAGTGACCCGGCAGAGACCTTTTCGGCCAACATTGGCGCTTCTTGGAAAGCCTGGGCTGATAGTGGGCTCATCAACAAGCCGACAGCCGCTCCCGCAAAGCTTAAAGGGCGCAAATTGCGCCATGTCATGGACATAAATAATCCTCCCTGTGTTACGAAGCTCGAGTGGCTTCTGATTTAGATGCGTAACAACAGGGCGTCAGAGTTGTCAAACTAATACCAAAATTAGTCTTACAACTCGAAAACTTGTAATTTCCGCCCGACTGGAATATCAGTTTCACGAAAGAAGAAGTAACACGGGCCCTCAAACGGGATATTAACTTGTCCAACCTTTCAGATGATTTTGAGAACCAATCCAAGCCATCTTCCGGCGCAAATCGGCTGGAATATTCGGTTTATGATGAATTGCATCGACGTATCAGTGCAGAGATTTACGAACTCGGTCACCGATTGCCGACGGAAAACGAACTTTCCTCGGAATTTCAAGTGTCACGGCCAGTTATTCGGGCCGCCCTCGCCCGGCTGAGAGATGATGGTTTGATCGTTTCCCGCCGCGGTGCCGGCAGCTTTGTTGCCCGCGACGCTGCAAGCGAAGAACATGGCTTTACGCCCCTGCGCAGCATTAACGATATTTCCGCTTATTGGGACTTTCGCGCGCTCATCGAATCAGAGGCCTGCGCCAAGGCTGCAGAACGCAGCACAAAAGCCGATATCGACCGGTTGCGCGCGATCCACGCAGAGATTTTGAAGGCGATTGAAAAGCAAGAATCGACCGTCGATCTCAACACTCAACTGCATGTCGCCATCAGCGAGATCGCACAAAACCACTTTTTCGACGATACGATTCGCCTGCTCACCCCGCATATGGAATTCGTTGCAAAGTTCCTAAGATCTCTGTCGCGCGAAACCTATCAACGCAACAAATACAAAATGCATGATGAACACGAAGCGATCATCAATGCGATCGAAGCCCGGGATCAGGACGCCGCGCGCCACGCCATGGTTTCGCATATCAACACGTCTCAGCGACGAATTTTCAAAGGCAATTAGGAGTACTCTAAGTGCAAATCAAATGTGTTGCACCGACCCGTAGTGGCGTCGGTGAAGGGGCAGTTTGGGATGAACGCGCCCAAGTCCTGTGGTGGGTCGACATCCCGGCCGGGCTGATTCACAAATATCGCCCCGACACCGGAACCAATGACACGATCGACTTTGGCGAGCCCGTGGGCTGTTTGGCGGTCCGCGAACAAGGTGGTTTGGTCATCGCAGCCAAATCCGGGTTCTATTTCTATGATCCCGAAACCAATACGAAAGAGTTCCTGTCTGACCCAGAATCTCATCTGCCAGACAACCGTTTCAATGACGGGACAACAGACGCACAGGGGCGTTTCTGGGCGGGCACGATGAAGGATGGTGGCACGCCAGAACAGCTTGGCCAGTTCTTTCGATTGGATCAGGATCAGTCTGTAACGCCCTGGAAAGGCGAAATTTATACGACCAACGGCCTGGCTTTTTCACCAGACGGCAAGACGATGTACTATTCCGACAGCAACCCGGGCGTGCGCACAATCTGGGCCTGCGACTATGACACAAGCACCGGCACCCCTGGCGAAGCTCGGGTCTTTTTTGACACCAACGCCGTGCCCGGCCGCCCTGATGGCGGCACGGTGGATGCGGATGGGTGTTATTGGATGGCAGGCGTCAGCGGGTGGCAGCTCTACCGTCTTACACCTGACGGAAAAATCGATCTGACCATTGATATGCCGGTCGAAAAACCAACCAAACCGATGTTTGGCGGCAAAGATCTGGACATTCTTTACGTCACATCTATCGGTGCCGGTTTCGATGAAGAGGCCCTCGCCAAACAACCGGATGCCGGCGGACTATTTGAAATCACCGGCCTTGGGATCAAGGGCCTCAACCAAACAAGATTTGCTGGATAGAACAATGAAAATCACGGGTTTGCGCAGCTTCATGTCGCGGGACAAGGATCGTCCCCGGGTTCTGGTGGCCATCGACACGGATGAAGGCATCACAGGCTGGGGCGAGTGTTACAACCACGGCCCAGACAAGGCTCTGCCGCCCATTCTGGACTATTTCTACCTGCAAATAGAGGGCAAAGACCCGCGTCAGGTCGAAGCGTTGATCCTAAATCTTTATCAACAAGCCCGGTTCCCACCCGGCGCGCTTGGCCTGGCTGCGATCTCGGCGATTGATCATGCTTTGTGGGATATTTCCGCAAAAGCTGTCGACTTGCCCGTTTACATGTTGTTGGGGGGAAATGTCCGGGATCGGGTTCGCCCCTATCTGGGTGTGTACACCGCCCCGGATGCAGAGGCTGTGCGCGACTATTGCGCTGAAATGAACGAAACCTGGGGTTTCAGTTCATTTAAGATGTCGCCCTACCGCATTGATATTTATGACAACCCTTGGGGTAAGGTTCTGAAAAGCATTGGCGACTGGGTTGAAGAGATGGTTGATCTTTGCCCCGATTTTGAATTCGCCTTTGATGCCCATGCCAAACTGTTCGAGCCATGGAAGGCCGTTGAGTTGGGCAATGTTTTGGGGCAATTCAACCCGCTGTTCTACGAGGAACCCATTCGCCCCGAAAACATCGAAGCCTGGGGCCATTTGAAATCTCAGTTGAAAGTGCCCTTGGCCACGGGCGAAAGCCTGTATTCGCGTTTCGAATTTCTGCGCCTGTTACAATGCCGTGGCGTTGATATCATCCAACCCGACATCTGTGTCGTGGGCGGGTTAAGCGAAATGCGTAAAATCGCAACAATCGCAGAGTCGTTTTACGTCACCGTCGCGCCCCATAATCCAATGGGACCGCTGGCCACAGCAGTAAACGTGCATTTTTCAGCCGCCTGCCCGAATTTTAAGATCTTGGAATACCGCCTTCCTTTTGGCGCGGCCTATAACACAACCGGGCTGACGGCTGATCTGGAGGCCACGGAATATGTCCTGGATCCTTACGTACCAAAGGACGGGTATCTGGAACTGCGGCCAGATCGCCCAGGTTGGGGCGTCGAAATCGATGAGGACTATCTAAAGACAGATCGCTACATTCACTGGGAGCGTAAAGTGCCGACACGCCCCGACGGATCAACCTGGTACGTCTAAAGATGGTCCCCTCTCACGAAACACTCAGAGCCCGGTTGCGGGATATCTTGGCCCTGCCCGCGACCAGTGCGCCCCTTGAGGGACGCGTGCTGTCCGAAGACATGCGCGATGATGGCCTTCAAACAGAGCTGATGATCGGTCATTTGCCGGCCACGCTCTTGCGTCCTGTTGGCGACGGCCCCTTTCCAACGGTCCTTTATTGCCACGCCCATGGCGGAAAATACGATCTTGGCCGCCGCGAGCTGACGGAAGGAGCGCCCTGGATGTCCGCGCCTGCGGGACCAGACCTGTTGCATGCGGGATATGCGGTCTTATGCGTGGACATGCCCGGGTTTGGGGACCGACAGTCGGAAGGCACGGAAAGCGCGCTCAGCAAAGCGGCGCTTTGGCATGGGCAACCCTTGTTCGGGCAGATGATCCAGGATTTGCTGACGGCTCTGTCCTGGCTGCGGGCGCAGGATTTTGTCGATACATCCCGGATTGCAACATTTGGGGCCTCTATGGGGGCTGCGCATTCCTATTGGCTGGCAGCCCTTGATCCCGAAATCCGGGCTGCCGCACATCTTATCGTTCTGGCCGATATCGAACCTCTGATCGCTTGTGGTGCCCATGACCGGCACGGACATTTCCTGACCGTCCCCGGCTTGCTGAACCTGGCCGAAAGCGGCGACATCGCGGCCCTGATCGCCCCCCGGCCCCAGTTTGTCGGCCACGGCGGGGCGGATGCGCTTACCCCCGAAACGGCCCGTCTGGCCGCTCTGGAAAAACTGCGCACGGCCTACGGGTCTTTGAATACTCTTGAAACCTTTTTTGCCCGCGAAAGCGGACATGTCGAAACCCCAGAAATGCGAACAGCCGCTTTGGCCTTTTTGGCCCGGGCCTTCGCCTAACTTTACGAGGAACATACGATGAAAAGACTTTTGATTACGGGCGCCAGCGGTGGCTTGGGTTCTGTCTGTCGGGAACGCCTGCCGCATCTGGCCGATATTCTGCGTCTTTCGGCCCGCAAAGACATTGGCCCCGCCGCCCCCCATGAAGAAATCATGCAATGCGACTTGTCTGACCGGGAAGCGGTCGAAAAGCTGGTCGAGGGTTGTGACGGCATCATTCATATGGGCGGCCAACCAAATGAGGCCCCTTGGGACGTCATTCGCGATTCCAATATCGACGGTGTGTTCAACCTTTACGAAGCGGCCCGCATTCACGGCGTGAAACGGATCTTTTTTGCCAGTTCCAACCACGCCATCGGGTTTTATGAACAAAACCAGAAACTTGACGCCAACACTCCACCCAAGCCTGACTGCCTATATGGTGTGTCCAAAGTCTTCGGAGAGGCACTTTCGTCTATGTATTACGACAAGTTCGGCATCGAAACCGCCCGTGTGCGCATCGGGTCAAGTTTTCCCGAAGCAACCAACCACAGAATGCTGTCCACATGGCTCAGCTATGATGACCTCATTCTGTTGATCGAACGGGTCTTTGCCGTGTCGCGCCTTGGCTGCCCGATTATTTACGGCGTGTCGGACAATGACTGTTCATGGTGGGACAACAGCGAGGTCGGCTATATCGGCTGGAAGCCCCGGGACAATTCTGAACAGTTCCGTGAAGCGTTGGACAAACAATCCAGCCCACCTGAAAAAGACGATGTGAATGCCAAATATCAAGGCGGCGGCATGGCAGCTTTTGATTATCACAACCGATGGCACTCATAATCCGCTAGACGTCGCGCTGCATTTGCAGTTGAAGTGGTCTTGGGTCAAATGGGCCCAAGGCCATTTTTCGTTTATACAATTGTTACTCGTCGCGACCATTCCCCCCGTCTTCGCAATTGAAATGTCACGCTGCCCTAAATGTGCTGCGCGGCGTCATGAGGGCCAAGCGTGATGAAAGCACTGCGTTTCGCCACACCGCTCGCTTTTTTTGGGATTTGTGGAATCTTCTTAGCCTATTGCGCATGGTATTTCATCAATCGTGGACAGCGCCTTTCAAACCTGACGTTTGTGTCAAATTACACATGGACGCATCCTGGCGATGATCGGTTTGGCGGGTTTTCCGGGCTAGAGATTGGCGCCGATGGCAAGACGCTCATCGCGTTGTCTGATCATCCTGCCCTATATTACGCAGACATCACACGGGACGAAGCAGGAAACTTCAAAGATATCACCATCCAATCATGGAAACGGTTGGCCAGTGATCTTGGCCCATATATCGACACGTTGAATGGAGACACTGAAGGATTGGCGCTGACGGCTGCGGATGGGCTGTTTTTGTCGCTCGAAGGCTTTCATGCTTTGAACTACATCTTTCCGGGCAGTAACGTGGTAAACTGGATTGGCTTGCCATCAGAAATGATGAAAATGCCGTCCAACCGCGGGATAGAAGCCTTGGCGCTGGATAAATTCGGACGTCCCTTGTTGATACGCGAAGGATTCGAAAAACAAGGCGACGCGCCGATCTACCGGTTTGAAGGGGATCACTGGACCATTCCCTATCGCCTTGCCCATGCGGGGTCTTTTGTGCCGGTTGGCGCCGATCTGGGACCGGATGGGCGGCTATATATCCTGGAACGCGACTATGTGCCCCTTGTCGGGTTCAAATCGCAGATCCGCAGCTTCGCCCTTGGGGAAACACAGCTTGAGGATGAAAAGCTGCTGTTGCGTTCAGGATTGCGGGACTACGACAACCTAGAAGGCCTATCTGTTTGGCAAACGCCCTCGGGGCGCATTCGGCTGACAGCCATATCAGACGACAATTTCAATTGGTTCCAGACCACGCAAGTTGTCGAGTTTGAGCTGCCCGAATAAGGCCGACATGTCGCAAACAAACAAGACGACCTGATCCAAGGCGGTTTCAGTTCCCTTAATAAAGGGAGCACGTGATGAAAGTTGGTTTCATAGGATTGGGCAATGCAGGCGGCAAATTGGCGGGCAGCCTTTTGCGCAACGGAATTGCCTTGACGGTCTTTGATTTGGATAAGGACCGCATGGCCGCCTTTGCCGAAAACGGCGCGCAGATTGGCCATTCCCCGGCACAGATGATCCAAGACTGTGACGCCCTGATCACCTGCCTTCCCTCACCTGCGGCCTCTGCGGCGGTGATGGAGGGCCCGGATGGTGCCATTGCCGCCATGACGCCGGGCAAAATCTGGATGGAGATGTCGACCACCGATCAGGCAGAGGTAGAGCGTCTTGGCGCGCAGGTTTTGGCCAAAGGCGGCGCAGCTGTGGATTGCCCAGTCTCTGGCGGCTGTCATCGCGCGGCGACGGGGAATATCTCAATATTTGCGGGATGCGACCGTGAAACCTTTGACCGTATTCTGCCGCTATTGACGGTGATGGGACGTCGCGTTTTGCACACTGGCCCCTTGGGCAGCGCCAGTGTTCTGAAAGTGGTGACAAACTATCTTGCCACGGCCAATTTGCTCAGCTGTATAGAGGCGCTGGTGACCTCCAAGGCCGCAGGCATGGATATGAACATCGCCTATGAGGCCATCAAGATATCTTCGGGCACATCCTTTGTACATGAGACCGAAAGCCAGGTCATTCTGAACGGGTCACGCGACATTTCCTTTACCATGGGTTTGGTTCAAAAGGATGTTGGCCTGTTTCAAGACATCGCAGACAGGCATGATATCCCGCTTGAAATAAGTCCCAAACTGCTCGACATCATCGCCGATGGAATTGACCGTTATGGACCGGGTGAAAATTCCCCTAATTTCATCCGCAGGTTCGAAGACGCGACGGGGTTGTCGGTCTTGGCTTCGGGCTTTCCGGCGGAAATGATCGATGACGAACCCGAAGAGCCAGGCCATGAAGTTGTCCCCTAGACGCTCTTAATCATTCCAAATACTGCGCTATTTGGTGCGTCAGGGAAACAATACCGGGCAAATTCAAGGAATTACCCCGATATCCGCACATTTTGGTCGCTGCATTACCACCTGCACCTGTTCCGGTCTTTAATGACGCAGAGGGAATGAAACATTGCGTCTGGGGGCGTTCGACAAGGGCCAATGGCCCGGAAGGAACGGAAAATGTGGTATGAGGATCCGCGCAACAGTGAGCGCGACGAAAACAAAGATGACGGCAAACATAAGGCCGAAGAATTGGACGAAACGGTCGATCCCAAAAAGGAAGACGACCCGGATCAATCCTACAGCTACACGGATTGGGCCAGTATTTAGGTTTACAGTTTTGTCGGATGTGACAAACTGGTGATCGCATAATTCATGTGAGCGTGATGCCTGAACCTGTCTCTGCCATCCGAAACCTTGGCCCAGCCTCGGAAAAACTGTTTGCCCGTATCGGGATCACAACGGCAGACGCTTTGCGCGAACTGGGGCCGGATGAGGCCTATAAGCGACTGCTGCAAACAGGGACCCGCCCGCATTTCATAGGATATTACGCGTTGGTCATGGGTTTGCAGGGACGCCCCTGGAACGATTGCAAAGGGGCGGAAAAAGCTGCCCTTCGCAAAAGATTCGATACGCTGAAGGCTGTCGGACATGACAAGGGCCGCTCCGAACTTGAAGCGGCCCTCAATATCATAGGCGTGATCGAACGAAAGTGATCAGCCGACCAGTTCTAGACCGGAAAAGAAGTATGCGATTTCCTGAGCAGCTGTGTCAGGTGCGTCAGAACCGTGAACAGAGTTTTCACCAACGGATTCAGCGAAATCAGCGCGAACAGTGCCAGGTGCCGCATCGGCAGGGTTTGTCGCACCCATGACTTCACGGTTCTTCCCGATTGCGCCTTCGCCTTCAAGAACCTGAACCACAACAGGTGCAGACGCCATGAATTCACACAATTCGCCGTAAAACGGACGTTCAGCGTGGACTTCGTAGAACTTGCCAGCTTGCGCCATTGTCAACTGAATGCGCTTTTGCGCAACGATGCGCAGGCCTGCATCTTCGAATTTAGCGTTGATTTTGCCTGTCAGGTTACGACGTGTCGCATCTGGCTTGATGATTGAGAGTGTGCGTTCAATGGCCATGTTTGCCTCTTATCCATTTCATGCGGCAAACACCGTGCCTGCCGCGAATTCCGGCGTTGCAGTATCACGCGTTGTCGGCGTTGAAAAGTCCGCATTGATCAAAGCAGAAAATGTGCTGTGATCCCTTGCGGTTTTGCGAAATTTCAAACTTTGCCCCAAAAACTGCCGACAAAGTGATTGCAGCGATTGACCCTGCCCAAAGGCTCGTGCACACCGCGCCCCATGCTAAGAATTGATGATATAAGTTATTCGGTCGAAGGCCGCACCCTGATCGAACATGCCAGCGCGGTTATTCCGACGGGGCACAAGGTTGGCGTCGTTGGTCGCAACGGCACGGGCAAGACCACGTTGTTCCGCCTGATCCGGGGCGAGCTCGCCCTAGAAACCGGTGAGATTCGTTTGCCCAAACGCGCCAAAATCGGCGGCGTCGCGCAGGAAGTTCCGGGATCAGAAACATCCCTGATCGAAACCGTGCTAGAGGCCGACACAGAACGCGCAGCCCTATTGGCGGAAAACGAAACCGCCACCGATGGCACCCGGATCGCAGAGATCCAGACCCGCCTGAACGATATTGATGCCTGGTCGGCAGAGGCCCGCGCGGCGTCGATCCTCAAAGGTCTTGGCTTTGACGAGGCCGCGCAGCAACGCCCCTGTTCCGACTTTTCCGGCGGCTGGCGGATGCGCGTGGCTTTGGCGGCTGTGCTGTTTTCAGAACCCGACTATCTGTTGCTGGACGAACCGACCAACTATCTGGACCTTGAAGGTGCGCTGTGGCTGGAAAACTACCTGGCCCGCTATCCCCACACAGTTCTGATCGTCAGCCACGACCGTGCTTTGTTGAACCGCGCTGTGGGGGGCATTCTGCATCTGGAAGACAAGAAACTTACATTTTATCAGGGTCCTTACGATCAATTCGCCGCCACACGCGCCGCAAGAATTGCCGCGGCAGAGGCTGAAAACCGCAAAACGGAAACGCAACGCGAGCATCTGCAAAAATTCGTAGACCGGTTCCGCTACACGGCCTCTAAGGCGAAACAGGCGCAATCCCGTCTGAAAATGATCGAACGGCTAAAACCTATCACAACCCCGCAAGAGGCCGCGTTGAAACGGTTTAGCTTTCCAGAGCCAGAAGAACTTTCCCCCCCCATCATCTCGCTTGAAAATGTTTCTGTAGGATATGACGCAGGGCCGATTCTGTCGCGCCTGAACCTGCGCATTGATCAGGATGATCGGATCGCGCTGTTGGGCAAGAACGGCGAAGGGAAATCAACCCTGTCCAAACTGCTGGCCGAACGGCTTGGGGCGATGGATGGTCGGATCACCCGGTCGACCAAGCTGCGCGTCGGGTATTTTGCCCAGCATCAGGTGGATGAGCTATTTGTTGATGAAACACCCGTCGACCATGTGCGCCGGTTGCGCCCTGATGAAATGGCCAGCAAACACCGCGCGCGGCTTGGTGGGTTCGGGATTGGTGCGGAACAGGCCGACACGTTGGTCGGGCGTCTGTCGGGCGGACAAAAGGCGCGTCTATCGCTGATGCTGGCAACAATTGATGCCCCGCATATGTTGATCCTCGACGAGCCGACGAACCACCTGGACATCGAAAGCCGCGAGGCCCTGGTGACCGCCCTCACCGCTTATACCGGCGCTGTGATCCTGGTCAGCCACGACATGCATTTGTTATCGATGGTCGCGGATCGTTTGTGGTTGGTGAACAAAGGTCAGGTCAAACCCTATGAGGATGACCTGGAAACCTATCGCAAGACGCTGTTGTCCCCTGAAAAACCCGGCAAGCTTAGCAAACCGGGCAAACAAGCCCCTGCCCCCAAACGCGCCAGTCGCGAAGATGTTCTTGCCCTGCGCGCCGAAGTTCGCAAATGTGAGGAAAGAGTCGAAAAGCTAAACGTAATGGCCGATAAGCTGGCCAAAAAGCTGGCCGATCCGGAACTTTATGAAGACAGCAGAACGGGTGAAATGGAAGTCTGGCAAAAGAAATACGGTGAAGTCCGCGACGCTTTGGACCGCGCAGAATCGCTTTGGCTTGCAGCGTCTGAAAAGCTTGAGAAGGCCCAAAAATGACGGCTGATCTGGCCTATTTGATTCCGGCTTTCGTCACGCTTTTCGTGGTCATCGACCCGATCGGGCTTGCCCCGATGTTTGTCGCCCTGACCCAAGGGGCCGATGCCGCGCATCGCCGGTCTGTGGCGATACGCTCTTGTCTGATTGCCATCCTCTTGTTGACCCTGTTTGGTCTATTCGGAGAGGCCGTTTTGGGCTTCGTCGGCATTTCCATGCCGGCCTTTCGCATCGCGGGCGGCATATTGCTGTTCCTGACGGCGCTGGAAATGCTGTTTGAACGTCGGTCCAAGCGGCGCAAAGGTCAGGTGACAGATCAATCCGACCCTTCGGTGTTTCCCTTGGCAACGCCGCTTATTGCCGGCCCCGGATCGATCGCCTCTATGATCTTGTTGACCGGTCAACAGGAAAGCTGGGCCGGGGTCTTTATGATCCATGTGGTGATGGCGGTTGTTGTTTTGGCGGTTCTCTTGCTGTTCTTTGCCTCTGGCATTTTGGAACGGATGTTGGGCGACACGGGCATCAATGTGGTGTCACGCCTTCTGGGCATGCTTTTGGCCGCACTTTCCGTTCAATTCGTTTTGGACGGTCTGTCAAGTTTCGGGCTTGGCGCAACTCTGGGCTAGCAAACCCGCAGAGTTTGCCTATCTTACAGAGACAAAGAGGAGTTGCCCATGAGCGGGGATGATTTCGGCCGTCTGGCCTATCTGGTGATATTGGGTGTGGCCGTTTTGGGCTGGTTCATCGCAGAGAACCGGACCGCCAAGGGCAACCTTGGCAAAAATGCCCGCATGGCAATGGTTTGGGGGCTGATCTTTATGGGGATCATCGCTGTTTACGGGTTGTGGTCAGACATCCGGGACGATGTGATGCCGCGCCAATCCGTTGTTGCAGCGGGCAAGATAGAGGTGCCCCGAGGGTTTGACGGGCATTACCACCTGATTGTAGAGCTCAACGACGTGCCGGTTGAATTTATCATCGATACCGGCGCCAGCGATGTTGTGCTTAGCCGGGATGACGCCAAAAGAATTGGGCTGAACCTGAATGACCTGGTGTTTTCGGGAACGGCAAACACGGCCAACGGGATCGTCCGCACAGCAGATGCGCGGGTGCGCACAATTCGGCTGGGCGATATTTCGGACAAGAACGTGCCCGTATCTGTGAATGGCGGCGAAATGGAAGGTTCGTTGTTGGGGATGTCCTATCTTCAACGGTTTGAACGGATCGAAATCACCGGCGACACCCTGACGCTGACACGTTAAGCGCCGGATTCGGCCTTCTTTTCCCAACCGCCCCCGGATTGCGCCCAGTATTGCGCGCTGCATCCCAACTCTGTCAGCCCCTTCCACTGGGTCCGAGCCAATTGCAATTTTTCCGGGTCGTTCCCGTCAAACAGAATACAGGTCCGGTCAAGCGCATTGACCTCATCGGCGGCGACCTCTGCCCCATCAAAGGCCATCAGACATTGCGTGTTGTCTGGCAGCTCTGACGCGGTGGTCAGCAGGATCGGCTGATCCGCGTCGAATGCTCCGCCCGCAACACCATGGGGAATAAAGCGATCCCCGACAGAGACCCAAAGGGTTTCATCCAGCCAATCCAGACGCGCAGGATGCGTGCCGCGTACCACGACACGCCACCCCGCCTGAAGCGACTTGCCCAAAAGCATGGGCAAGGTCGCCTCTAACGAGGATTCGGTGAGATGATAGAAATAGACAGCGCCCATTACGACTCGTATCGGTCAGCGATCAAACGGTTCAGCGCCAGAACGCCCCAGCCCGTCGCGCCTGCGGGGGCCAAGGCTGTCGGTGTCTTGACGCTGGCCACCCCGGCAATATCCAGGTGAATCCAAGGGGTTTCTTCTTTCACGAAGCGCTGCAGATATTGTGCCGCCGTGATAGAACCCGCAGGCCGTCCACCGACATTCTTCATATCCGCAATACGAGATTTCAGCATCGCGTCATAAGACGGCCCAAGCGGCATCCGCCAGGCACCCTCTTTTTCGCTGTCGGCTGATTTCAAAAAGGCTTTGCACAAGGCGTCGTCATTTGAAAACACACCAGCATTGTCATGCCCAAGGCCGATGATGATCGCACCAGTCAGGGTTGCAAGATCGATCATGCCGGTCGGTTCAAACCGTTCCTGTGCGTACCACATGATGTCACACAGTACCATGCGTCCCTCGGCGTCGGTGTTGATGATTTCAACCGTATCGCCCTTCATAGAGGTGATCACATCGCCCGGGCGGGTCGCCTTTCCGTCGGGCATGTTTTCAACGATGCCGACGACACCAACGACATTGGCCTTGGCCTTACGCAGCGCCAATGTCTTCATCACACCAGAGACGACTCCAGCCCCGCCCATATCCATGGTCATGTCTTCCATGCCGCCTGCGGGTTTGATGCTGATCCCGCCTGTGTCAAAGACAACGCCCTTCCCGATCAGGGCAAAGGGCTTTTCATCGCCGCCCCCGTTCCATTCCATCACAACAACTTTGGACGGGCTTTCAGAGCCCTGCCCCACAGCCAGCAAAGTCCGCATGCCCAATTTGGCCAGCTCTTCCTCATCCAGCACCTGAACCTTAAGCCCAAGATTTGACATCTCTGCCAAGCGGTCGGCAAATTCTGTTGTGGTCAAAACGTTCGAAGGTTCGTTCACCAGATCGCGGGTGAAAAACACACCCTCTGCCAAAGCAGAAACCAGAGAGGCGCTCTCTGCGGCTTCTACTGGTTTGTTCACCATGACGGTGACGTCCCCAAATTCTGTTGCATCAGCGGTTTTATGGTCTTCAAACTTATAGGCCCGCAGCGCCACGCCGAGCGTCAAGTCGCTGATGTTCTTTACATTTCCAGCCACGATCAAAACCGGCGCCGCACCATGGGCCTTGCCGATTGCAGCCCCAGCCAGTCGCGCAACATCCACGCCCGCACGCCGGTCAAGCTTGACGATTTGCAACTGATCCGCAGCCAGTCCCGCAGGCCAGGCCAACTCGACAGTATCGCCATCTTTCATTTTGGCAAAGCCGTCCCCGGCAATCATCCGCCGCACAGCCCCCTTGGTCAGTCGGTCAATGCGGCGGCCGCCTTGGTCCAACTTGCCTTCTGTGTCCACGATCAGGGCGACACGGCCCTCAAAACTTGCGATGTCGTCCAATGCAGTGGCAATAAATTTGGGGGAAACGGGTGTTGTCATAACTACTCTCCAAGCGATTTAACGCCATTGGTAATCCGCGACGACAAGATTGACCAGATATCAGTTTTACCCGCCCCGGGATTGCGATAATGTATCTGGCAACAAGACCAAACAAACTATGAGGTAGAGGGTGGGAAAATTCGACAAATATGTTTTGTCGCAGCTCATGGCCCTGTTTGGCTTTTTTTCGCTGGTTCTGGTTCTGGTTTATTGGGTCAACCGCGCGGTGGTGTTGTTTGACCAGCTGATCGCCAATGGACATTCCGCGATGGTGTTTGTGGAATTCACCGCCCTGACCCTGCCCAATGTCATTCGGCTGGTGATGCCCGTGTCAGCCTTTGCTGCCGTGGTCTATGGGATCAACCGCTTGTCCTCGGACAGCGAATTGGTTGTCGTTCAGGCCACCGGGTTTTCCCCCTTCAGAATGGCCCGCCCTGTTTTGATGTTTGGGGTGATTGTCGGGCTTATGGTGTCGGTTCTGACCCATGTTCTGGTCCCGGCCAGCCTGAATGAACTGGCCGATCGACGTGCACAGCTGGAACAAAATTTTACGGCGCGTTTCCTACGTGAAGGGACATTTCTGCATCCCGCCAAGGGCATCACATTCTACATCCGTGAAATAGAACCCAATGGCGAATTGCAGAACGTATTTCTGGCCGATGATCGGTCTGCGGACACACGGACCAGCTATACCGGAAAAAAGGCGGTGTTTGCCGCAACCCCAGAGGGGCCCAAGCTGATCATGTTTGACGGCATGGCCCAATCGCTGGACCGCGAGACCAACAAACTGTCTACGATCCAGTTTGAGGACTTCGTCTATGATGTCGGGGCGCTGCTTAGCCGGACCGAAGACGGCAGGCTGGACGCTGACGCCCTGTCAACACGCGAGTTGATGTTCCCGACCAAGAAGATACGCAACAACACATACGAAACTTTGGCCGAACTTCAGGCCGCTGGGAACGAACGGATTTCACAAGCCCTGCTTTGCGTAGTGTCGGCCCTACTGGGGTTCAGCGCCCTTCTGTTGGGCGGCTTCAGCCGCTTTGGATTGTGGAAACAGATTTGCGCGGCAGTTGTGTCGCTTATCTTGCTAAAACTGTTGGACAATTTCATGGTCAATCAGGCAAGCAGCGCACCGGGGCGATGGCCGCTGGTCTACATGTCTTCCCTTATTGGCTTGGCCTGTGCCTGTTTGATGTTGTGGGTCGCCGGGCAACGTTCCCTATTCCGGCGCAGACATAAAGGGCAACCAGCATGATCCTGTCGCTTTATTTTGCCCGACGATTTGCGATGATCCTGCTGGCCATGTTCGCGATATTTTCGCTGCTCTATGGTCTGCTGGATATGATCGAGATTATCCGCCGCTTTGGAAAAGCAGATGTGAATTTCATTCAGATCCTGATGCTGACCGCGTTGCGCATTCCGGCCGGACTTTATCAAATTTTGCCCCTCATTGTGATCTTGAGCACGTTGGCGATGTTCCTGGGCCTGGCGCGATCCAACGAACTGCTGATCACCCGCGCCTCTGGTCGGTCTGCGTTGCGCAGTCTTGTTTCGCCGATCATCGTTGCTTTGGTGTTGGGTGTCGTCGCCGTGGCTGTGTTCAATCCCATTGTGGCGGGAACATCAAAGCAGTTCGAAACCCTGTCAGAAAAATACCTGCACGGGTCTACATCTGTTTTGTCGGTTAGCCGAGACGGCCTGTGGCTGCGGCAAGGGGGCGAAGATGGGCAGATGGTTATCCGCGCCAAACGCGCCAGCCTCGACGGAACGGAAATTTACAAAGTTACGTTTATGGCCTTTGGTGAGGAAGGTGTCCCAACCAAACGGATTGAAGCGCAGAGGGCCAAATTGGGTGACGGCGAATGGACCCTGACCAATGCAAAAGAGTGGCCTCTGAATGCCCCCGGAATTGCCGAGCAAAACGCAGTGCGCCATGAAACGATGTCGATCCCCAGCACCATGACCCTGGACCAAATCAAAGACGGGTTCGGCACGCCGTCGTCTATTCCAATTTGGGATTTGCCGGCTTTCATCAAACGGCTAGAGCTGGCCGGGTTTTCTGCCCGACGCCATCAGGTCTGGTTTCAGACCGAACTGGCGCAACCTTTGTTTCTGGCCTCTATGGTCATGATTGCGGCGGGTTTCACGATGCGCCACACGCGTTTTGGGCAAACCGGCCTGATGGTGATGATGGCGATTGGTCTTGGGTTTTCGATCTATTTCATCCGAAATTTCGCACAGATCCTTGGTGAAAACGGACAAATCCCAATCCTGCTTGCCGCCTGGGTGCCGCCTGTGGCGGCCATTCTTTTGGCGCTTGGCATCCTATTGCACACCGAGGATGGGTAAGATGGTGTTTGCGCGCCTTTTCGCCCTGATCATAGGGCTGGCTTTGCCCTTGGGTGCGTTTGCCCAAACGGCAACGCTGTTGGCGGACAAGGCTGAAATCAACAACGACAACACCATCATCGCCACCGGCAACGTAGAGGTGCTCTACGGGACGACCCGTCTCAAGGCTCAGGAAATCCGCTATGACCGGGACACGGACAGTCTGGATATTGTCGGCCCAATAACGCTGACAAATGGCGAGGGCACAGTGATCCTGGCGGATTCAGCGGCCCTGTCCTCTGACCTGCGCGACGGGATTATCACCGGCGCACGTGTGGTGCTGAACCAGCAAATCCAAATGGCCTCAAATGAAATTGCGCGGGTCGAAGGACGCTACACGCAGCTTTACAAGACATCGGCCACCAGTTGTCAGGTTTGCGGGAAGAACAAGGTTCCGCTGTGGAAGATCCGTTCCAAAAAAGTGATCCATGACGAGGAAGAGCAGCAACTCTACTTTGAAGATGCGATCTTTGATGTGGTGGGTGTGCCGGTCATGTATATCCCCAGACTGCGCTTGCCCGACCCGACACTGGAACGTGCCACCGGCTTTTTGATCCCGGAATATCGCGGGTCTTCCATCTTGGGGGATGGCTTGGCGATCCCCTATTTCATCGCCCTTGGCGATAGCGCGGACCTGACGGTCGCCCCATATGTCGCGCAGAAAACAAACACAGTGGAATTGCGGTTCCGCCGCGCCTATCGCAAAGGCGATGTAGAGTTCAACGGTGCAGTGTCATCGGACAAACTGCGCCCCAATTCCATAAGAGGGTTCTTGTTCGGAAACGGAAAATTTTCGCTTCCGGATGATTACAAGCTGAGGTTCAATGTACAGTTGACCTCTGACATTCAATATCTCCGGGACTATGATTATTCCAACAAAGACCGGCTTGAAAGCTCTTTGGTCATCGACCGAACCCGCAACAATACGTATTTCTCTGGCTCTGCGATCGTGTTTCGCCCGCTACGCGGTGTCGAGTTGGCGATAGCGGATCAATTGCCCAATGTTCAGGGGGAATTGTCGTTTGAGAAACGTTTTTTCCCCGCGGCCATTGGCGGTCAGGCCAGCGTTTCCGCCAATCTCGAAGGGTACCGCAGAGACTCAACTGTGGATCAAATTGGCCGTGACCGCACACGTCTGTCGGGTCGCCTGGAATGGGGACGCAACTTTATGTTTGGGCCTGGTGTTTTGGGCCGTGTCGGGGGCGAGTTGGGCGCGGATATCTATCTTATCCAAGATGACAGCACCTATCCTGAATATCAGGCCTTCCTCACCCCTGCGGTAGAAGCAGAGCTTCGGTGGCCGTTGACAAAATCAACGGCTTCGGGGGCAACGATGGTATTGGAACCTATCGTGCAACTGGTCTGGTCGGGATCACCGGGGTCCAATATTCCAAACGAAGACAGCATTCTGGTTGAGTTTGACGAAGGCAATCTGTTCCAGGTCTCTCATTTCCCGGGATATGACGATTTTGAAAAAGGTTTGCGGGCCACAACCGGGGTTCAATGGACGCGCTACGACCCCAAAGGGTGGCAATTGGATTTCGCGCTCGGCAAAATCTTCCGCAACAAAGATTACGGCCAGTTTACAGCCTCGTCCGGGTTGAGTGGGACAAGTTCGGATTGGCTGGCAGCAGCGCAGGTCCGGCTTAACCCACGCCTGTCGATCATGGCCAAGGCGCTGATTGATGACGACCTGCATGCAACAAAATCAGAAGCGCGTCTTGGCTGGCGTCAAGACAATTACTGGATCGCAACCAGCTATAGCTGGGCCATCGCGGATGTTGCTGAAAACCGGCTAACGACAACCAATCAGATCGCCTTTGACGGTGCGGTCACATTTGCCAAAAACTGGGAAAGCGTCGTGAACTGGCGCCACGACTTTGAGAGCAACAAATCAACGCGCACAGGTATTGGCCTGAAGTATCGTAACGAATGCCTGAGTATTGATCTTTCCCTCTCGCGTCGGTTTCGATCCTCATTTAGTGTGTCACCCGATACGAACTATAATTTCTCTGTATCCTTGCTGGGGTTCGGAGCGGGACGACGCGGACCTGCGCAGACATGCGGTGGATAGACTGATGAAAAACCATATGAGAAGCAAAACATGACAAAGTCTCTGACACGATTTTTCCTGGGACTCATCTGCACATTCTGTCTGTTTCCAGCCGTCGGCTCGGCGCAGAATATCTTTGCGCCCGTCGCACGTGTCGATGATGCTGTGGTGACGCAATTTGAACTTGATCAACGGGTTTTGTTGATGACTTTGCTCAACCAGGGTGGTGATCTTAATCGGATCGCATTGGAAAAATTGATTGATGAGCGGCTTCAGACAGATGCCGCAAACCGGGCCGGCATTTACGCGAGTGAAGAAGAGATCCAAGCGGGCATCGATGAATTTGCCGGGCGCACAGAACTCAGCACCGAAGAATTTCTGAACGCAATTTCCCAGCAAGGCGTCGACATTGAATCCTTCAGTGCTTTTGTGTCCGCCGGGATCGTCTGGCGGACGGCCGTCCAGACCTTGTTCACGCCATTTGCCAATATCTCAGACGCTGACATCGATAGAGAGATCGCTCTTGCAGGTACGATTGGCAGCGCAGAGATCCAATTCTCGGAAATCTTTTTGCCGACCAACTCGCCCGAAAACGAGGCTCTTACATTGGAATTGGCCCCTCAAATCCAAAAATTAACCTCGATCGACGAGTTTGCCGAAGCCGCCAGAAGATTCTCTGCGGGAGAATCACGAAATGATGGTGGCAGGGTCGCCGGTTGGGTTCGCGTCGAAGACCTTCCACCGCTGATCCGCACCACATTGGTCGAAATGAAACCCGGTCAGGTCGCCAGCCCTGTGGAAATTCCCAATGCACTTGCCTTGTTTCAACTGCGCGCCATCCGCGAAGTCCCCCCGAAAAGCACGGGTTATTTGACGATCGATTACGCGGCCTATTCCATCCCCGGCGGACGCACCCCTGCCGCGTTGCAACGTGCGGCCAAAATCCGTGAAGATGTCGACACATGCGACGATCTTTACAAGATCGCGCAGGGACAGCCGGTAAGTGTGTTGCAGCGCGAAACCCAGCCGGTTTCGAAAATCCCCCGTGACTACGCGATCGAGCTTGCCAAACTGGATGCGGGCGAAAGTTCCACCGCAATCACTCGGGCGAATGGGCAGACGCTGATTTTTCTTATGATGTGTAAACGGAACCGCACGCCTCCCGTGAAACCGGAAGAGGGCCAGACGCAAGAAGAGGCCGATGACGCCTTTCGTGAAGGCATTCGTCGCCAGTTGTTCAACAAGCGCATCACGCAACTGGCCGAAGGATATTTGGATCAGTTGCGTGCCGAAGCAAAAATCACCTACCCATGACACATCAAAAACCCGTTGCCCTCACATGCGGAGAGCCTGCCGGGATCGGACCTGAACTGGCTGCAATGGCATGGGCTGAATTGGGGGCCAAGCTGCCCTTTTTCCTGATTGGCGATGCGCGGCATGTGCCAAAGGATGTGCCGCATGTGGTGATCGATGATCCATCCCAAACGGCAGAGGCCTCAAATCGCGGGCTTCCGGTGCTGTCTCACCCATTTCCACAACAGATGACTCCGGGTGTACCGACAGCTGAAAACGCCGCAGCTGTGATCTCTGCCATTGCCCGTGGCGTCGAGCTGGTGACAGATGGCCAGGCCAAAGCCCTGTGCACCAACCCAATCCACAAAAAGGCGCTGAAAGATGGGGCCGGGTTCGCATATCCGGGCCACACGGAATATCTGGCCGCTTTGGCCAAGGTCGACCGGGTGGTGATGATGCTGGCCAGCGATGAATTGCGGGTCGTGCCAACAACGATCCACATCGCCCTGTCCGAGGTTCCGGCCACACTGACCCAAGAATTGCTGGAAGACACCATAAGGATCACACACAAGGCGCTGATAACGGATTTCGGCATCGACACCCCACGGCTGGCCGTCACAGGCCTAAACCCCCATGCGGGCGAAGGCGGTGTTATGGGAACAGAAGACCGGGATTTGATTGCACCCGTCGTAGAGGCGTTTCGCGCCACGGGCATGCAGATCACCGGCCCCGCCTCTGCCGACACGATGTTTCATGCCGCCGCGCGTCAGCGCTATGATGCGGCGATCGCAATGTACCATGATCAGGCCCTGATCCCGATCAAGACACTGGCCTTTGACCAGGGCGTCAATGTCACCCTTGGCCTGCCGTTCATCCGAACCTCTCCGGATCATGGCACCGCTTTTGACATCGCGGGCAAGGGCATTGCCAACCCATCTTCTTTGATCGAAGCGCTCAAAATGGCCGACCGCATGGGGAACAACCGTTCATGATTGATGGCCTGCCCCCGCTGCGCGATGTCATTGCGCAATATGATCTGGCCCCACGTAAATCCTTGGGACAGAATTTTTTGCTGGATCTCAATCTGACATCCAAAATTGCGCGACAAGCTGGTGATCTGGCAAATTGCGACATCCTTGAAATCGGCCCTGGCCCGGGCGGGCTGACACGCGGATTATTGGCCGAAGGCGCACGGCACGTGCTGGCCATCGAAAAAGACGAACGCTGCGCTGGCGCTTTGGCGGATATCGAAGCGGCCTATCCCGGCCAGCTCAAGGTTTTGTTTGGCGATGCGCTCGACACAGATCCGTTGGAACATCTGACATCGCCCATCCGGGTGGCGGCCAACCTGCCCTACAACGTCGGAACAGAGCTTTTGGTGCGCTGGCTCACCCCGGCTGAATGGCCCCCGTTTTGGCAAAGCCTGACCTTGATGTTCCAGAAAGAAGTCGCCCTGCGCATCACCGCACAGCCCGGGTCCAAGACCTATGGCCGTCTTGCGATCCTGTCCCAATGGCGCAGCATCCCCCATATCGTGATGGAGCTGCCACCAGAGGCATTCACCCCGCCCCCAAAGGTGCATTCCGCCGTTGTTCACATGGTCGCACGGCCAGAACCCGCCTTTCCGGCTGATCCCAAAACACTGTCACATGTGGTCGGCACAGCCTTTAACCAGCGCCGCAAGATGCTGCGATCCTCGCTAAAGGGCATATCCCCTGAGATAGAGGATATTATCACAGCCGCAGGGTTGAAACCGACGGAGCGCGCGGAACAAATCTCTGTCGAAGGGTTTTGCGCCCTTGCGCGGCAGGTTGCGTCACATCCGGCCGGGATCAGCCCGAAAACCGACTGACCACGCCACCCCCGATGGCCGCGGGGACCCCGGTTGTCGCGGGACAGGATGTGGGCATACCCCGCGCAACGCGCACCGCTAAATAGGCAAAAGCTTGCGCCTCTAACATGTCGCCATTCAGGCCCACAAACTCTGTCGCGACGACGGGGCTGTTCAACCCGGCCTCTAGCATGCTCATCAAAACCGGGTTTTTGCGCCCGCCTCCGGTGACCAAGACCTGTGCGGGGGCCGTTGGAAAATGGTCTGCCCCCCGCGCAACCGCAGCAGAAGCCGCCGCGGTCAGCGTGGCGACGGCATCCGCGTCAGACAAATCCCCGACAGCCTCAACCAGACGCGCAAAATCGCCTCGGTCCAAGGATTTGGGCGGACGTTTGAAGAAATAAGGTTCCTCGACAAAGGCGGCCAGAATCCCCTCTGACACCTTGCCTTCCTTGGCCAAAGCACCCCCTTCGTCAAAACGCAATCCTCGCCGTGCATGGATCAGATCATCGATAGGCGCATTGGCGGGGCCGGTGTCAAAAGACAGGATCGCATCCTCCTCATTCGGGATGTCCTTGCTGGGGTCCACCCAAGTGACATTGCCAACACCGCCAAGGTTTAGGAACACCACAGGGCGTTTTGCACCGATCCATTTGGCACAGGCGAAATGAAAGAACGGGGCCAAGGGGGCACCCTCACCCCCCATTTCCACATCAGCACTGCGGAAATCCCAGACCACCGGCAGTTCGGCGACCTCGGCCAGCAACGCCCCGTTGCCAACCTGATAGGTCCCGCGCCCATGAGGGTCATGGGCCAGAGTTTGCCCATGAAAGCCGATCAGCTCTGCCCCTTCGAATTGCGACAACAGTTCTGCATGGGCGGTCTCTACGATTTCGGCGGCTTCATCGGTGTCGTCCCATTTGCCCAGATTGGCTTGCAAAACGGCCCGTTCCTGATCCGTATAGGGCCGATACCCGGTTTCGCCGAATTCCAAAATGGAAACACCATCGGTCAACAGCATCGCCGCATCCACGCCATCCAGCGACGTGCCCGACATCATCCCAAGTGCCCAAACAGGTCCTTCTTTTAACATGGCTTTCCCTTTCGCCGCCCCGTCGATATAGAGTACGCGTCACAACAGAGAATGGACAAGACTACAATGACCTACCACCCAAAATCAGACTTCATGGACGTGATGATCCAGCGCGGCTTTTTGGCTGACTGTACAGATTATCAAGGCCTGGACGAGGCCCTGATCAAAGGCGTGGTACCCGCTTATATCGGCTATGACGCCACGGCGGCGTCCTTGCATGTCGGGCATTTGCTGAACATCATGATGCTGCGCTGGCTGCAAAAGACCGGTCATCAGCCGATCACATTGATGGGGGGCGGCACAACCAAAGTCGGGGATCCGTCTTTCCGTTCTGACGAACGCCCGCTTTTGGGACCAGAGCAGATCGACGCGAATATCGCCGGGATGAACCGCGTTTTCGACCGCTACCTCGATTATAACGACACCGAAAATGGCGCGTTGATGCTGAACAATGCGGAATGGCTGGATGGGTTGAACTATCTGGAATTCCTGCGCGACATCGGTCGGCATTTTTCGGTCAACCGGATGCTGTCTTTTGAATCGGTCAAGTCTCGGCTGGACCGCGAACAATCGCTGAGCTTTCTTGAATTCAACTACATGATTCTGCAAGCCTATGACTTTTTAGAGCTGAACCGCCGCTATGGCTGTGTGCTGCAAATGGGCGGCTCGGATCAATGGGGCAATATCGTCAACGGGATTGACCTGACACGGCGGGTGCTGGACCATGAAATCTATGGCCTGACCTCACCTTTGCTGACCACATCAGATGGCCGCAAAATGGGCAAGTCCCAAGGCGGGGCGATCTGGTTGAATGGCGATATGTTGTCACCCTATGAATTCTGGCAGTTCTGGCGCAACTCTACGGATGCAGATGTTGGTCGGTTCCTGAAGCTCTACACAGAACTGCCCGTCGAAGAATGCGACCGCTTGGGGGCCTTGCAAGGGTCCGAAATCAACGAAGGCAAAATCCGTCTGGCCAATGAGGTCACTACCCTGCTTCACGGCGCAGAGGCTGCAGCAGCGGCCGAAGCAACCGCGCGCGAAGTCTTTGAAAAGGGCGGCATCGGGGATGATCTGCCCACATTGGCCTTGAATAAGGCGGAACTGGGCGACGGGATTTCCATCGTGCAGCTGCTGGTGCGCTCTGGTCTGGCAAATTCCGGGAAAGAGGCCAAACGCCTGATTTCCGACAATGGCGCCAAGATTGATGACAAACCCCTGACCAATGCCGGGTTGATGCTCGACGCGGCGGCTTTGGCCTCTCCGGTGAAACTCAGTGCGGGCAAAAAGCGCCACGCTTTGATCACGCTCGAAACCTAAGACCAAAACAGAGCGTGGGGCCAAACGGCCCTACTCTAGATGCCAGGTTCCATCGGGCCAAAACGCATGGAACGCAAAGGCAAACATGACATCATGGGGCACATCCTGCCCGTTTTCGTCGCGCACCCGAACGGTGCCAACATCCTTGCCCTCGCCAATTGCCGCACTGTCCAAGGCAGAGGCCTGCCCAGACGCCCAGGAAATCGTCAGCCCCTGATCGGTGATCGTGCCCTTGTTGCGCAGGTTTTCCAGGGTCCAGGCCTGATCCCCGATACGCACCACCCGCATCAGCGGCGGCACCTTATGGGGCGGGTTTTCGCCAGAATATAGAAACGGGCTGCGCGAACTGTCATAGCTGACATAGGGATTGCGCCCATAGCGGCGGTTCCAGTCCGGTTCAGCCATCACCAGACCTTGCGGATTGCGGGCCGTGAACTCTGCCCAGCTTTCCATCCAGGCGGGCAATTGCACCAATTGATCCCCTGTATGCACCCCGACGATCCCCTGCCCGATGGCCTGTTGCCACCAGCTTTCGGTTTCGCGGTCATACATCACCATGTCAGAGTTGCGCAGCTTTCCAGAGACACCGAAACTTCGCAATTCACCCTGCACACGACGGTCAAAGACCATGCCCGAATTGCAAAGCGGGCAAAAGGTCACCGCCACGGGGACATCGCCAACATCGTCATTGACGATTTCGTGCCATGTCAAATAGCGGATCGGATAGGCGCGTGGGACCTCGCCCTCTATCTCTAGCGTGATGACCGGTTCCCTTGGTGCGATCCGGCTTTCCTGATCCGCGGTCAGAAAGCTGGGGTCAGACAAGGCCGGAATGCCGTCTTTTGGCGGACCGCCGGACATGATCTCTGTCCAAGCTTGGATACTGGTCTTGGTGAAATCCGTATTCGGCCATTCCCGTTGCCACTGATCCGGGTTGGCCAAAACGGCACTTCCCCACAGCCCAACCGCAAAAACAGCAGCGATTTTGACAATTTTCATAAAAAACGCCTCCCTCCACCAAACTGGCAGAGGAAGGCGCATCTGGATAGCCCTGCTCACGCAGGCTTGACTAAACCTTACTCAATCACCGTGACGGATTTCATCACATCAGGTTCACCGACAACCGCACCATTGCCGCCTGTGCCGCGCTTGATCGCGTCCAGAACGTCAAGGCCTTCGGTCACCTGTCCGACAACCGTGTATTGACCGTCCAAATGCGGGGCCGGTGCAAACATGATGAAGAACTGGCTGTTGGCCGAATCCGGGCTTTGCGACCGCGCCATACCGACGGTGCCACGCACAAAGGGCTTGTCCGAAAACTCAGCCGGAAGATCCGGAAGCTCTGATCCACCGCGCCCGGCCATAGACATATCACCGCCCATTTTGCCAAACTCAACGTCACCCGATTGCGCCATGAACCCGTCTATCACACGGTGAAAGACAACGCCGTCATAAGCGCCCTCTTTGGCCAATGTCGTCAGACGCTCTACATGAAGCGGTGCAACATCGTCGAAAAGCTCGACCATGATCGTGCCATTCGCCTCGCCTGCAACCTCAATATCAAGGTCTGTGGCCAAAGCCGGTGCCGCAATCAGCGAGAACGCAAAGGCTGCTGCAAGCTTACGCATCTGCGGCCACCTTAAAGCTGATCATCCGGTCTGGGTTCATCGGTGGCTCACCGCGAACGATCGCGTCAACATGTTCCATGCCCTCAATCACGCGACCATAGACCGTGTACTGACCGTTCAGGAAGTCATTGTCTTTGAAGTTGATGAAGAACTGGCTGTTTGCGCTGTTCGGGTTAGAAGACCGCGCCGCACCGATTGTGCCACGGGCATGTGGCAGCTTTGAAAACTCGGCAGGAACGTCAGGCATGTCTGAACCGCCTGTGCCCGCGGAACGGATGTTAAAGTCTTTTTCAGCATTGCCGTTTGCAACATCGCCGGTTTGCGCCATGAACCCGTCAATCACACGGTGGAACACCACATTGTCATAGTGACCGCCGCGGGCCAGTGTTTTCATCCGCTCGCAGTGCAAAGGGGCGACGTCTGGCAACAGCTCGATTGTGACGGTCCCGTCCTTGAGTTCCATAAGGATCGTGTTTTCCGGGTCTTTGATTTCAGCCATTTCATGCTCCTAGGTTTGAATTTGCGGCAAACTAGGCTGCAAAGCGCAAAAGGAAAAGGGCGGAGTTGACCTCTGGGCGGGAATCGGGTCGATAGACAGCAATTGACCTGAAAGGACCGGTTTATGACTTGGCACACACTTGACGATCTTGATCTGGAAAACAAAACCGTTTTGACCCGCGTGGACATCAATGTTCCGTTTGAAAATGGCGTTGTCACCGATGCCACCCGAATTGAACGCATCGTTCCGACGGTTAAGGACATTCTGGCCGCCGGGGGCAAGCCGGTCTTGCTGGCGCATTTCGGCCGACCCAAGGGACAGGTGGTTGCAGACATGTCCTTGCAACAGCTGGTCCCCGCCCTTCACGCCGCCTTTGGCGTGCCGGTGAAATTCGCCTCTGATTGTATCGGGGATGTCGCCGCACAGGCCGTCGCGGCCCAAAAAACGGGCGAGGTTCTGGTTCTGGAAAACACCCGTTTCCACAAAGGTGAAACTGAAAATGATCCGGAATTTTCCGCAGCCCTTGCCGCGCTTGGGGATGTCTATGTCAATGACGCCTTTTCCGCTGCACACCGGGCCCATGCCTCGACCGAAGGTATCGCGCGCAAATTGCCAAATGCGGCTGGCCGTTTGATGGCCGCCGAACTCGGCGCGTTAGAGGCGGCACTTGGCCAGCCAGAACGCCCGGTCATCGCCATCGTCGGCGGTGCAAAGGTGTCGACCAAACTTGAACTGCTCGGCAACCTCGTGCGCAAGGTTGACCACCTGGTCATCGGCGGCGGAATGGCGAACACCTTCCTTGCGGCACAGGGTGTTGCCATCGGAAAATCCCTTGCAGAACTGGATATGACCGGCACGGCGCTCGACATCCTTCGGGCGGCGGATGAGGCCGGATGTGAAATCATTTTGCCCGTCGACATCGTCACTTCCGAAGAATTCCGCGCCAACCCGCCGCATCAGATTTTGCCCGTCGATAATTGCCCCGATGTTGCAATGATCCTGGATGCCGGACCAAAAACAGTCGAAAAAATCGCCGAAGTGTTCGAAAACTGCAAGACACTGATCTGGAACGGCCCGCTTGGGGCCTTTGAAATTGAACCCTTCGATCAGGCCACAAATGCCGCGTCACAAAAAGCGGCAGAGCTGACCAAGGCGGGAAAACTGATCTCTGTCGCGGGCGGCGGGGACACGGTTGCCGCGCTGAACAAGACCGGCGCCGCAGAATCCTTTACCTATATCTCGACAGCGGGTGGTGCGTTTCTGGAATGGATGGAAGGCAAGACTTTGCCCGGCGTCGCCGCGCTCAAAGCTTGATCACGCCCCATCAACAATAACGGCAAAACCGGGGATTCAGTCACGAAACCCCGGTCTTCCGATTTCGAAAACTGCATGTTAGCGCAACCTTTCTGACTGTTAGCGCAACCGTCATTGCGCCCTTGCCCGGCTCTGCTAACACGGCTCCAACACAAATTCTTCAGGAGCCGATTTATGAAAGTCACCCGCACCGTACAGAAAATTCTGTCAAACTACGAAGGCGAAACCACCGCCGTAAAGGCCAACCTCGCCCGTATCTTGATGAACGGAAAACTTGGCGGCACCGGCAAGATGATCATCCTTCCCGTCGATCAGGGATTTGAACACGGGCCGGCCCGCTCTTTCGCGCCGAACCCGGCGGCCTATGACCCGCATTACCATTATCAACTTGCGATTGATGCCGGCATGAACGCCTATGCCGCCCCCCTCGGAATGCTAGAGGCTGGTTCCGATACATTCGCGGGCAAGATCCCGACGATCCTCAAGGCCAATTCGGCAAACTCTTTGATCCCAAGCGAGGCCCCAAAAGATCAGGCCATCACCGCCAGCGTTGATGATGCCGTTCGTTTGGGCTGTGCCGCGATCGGGTTCACGATTTACCCGGGCTCTTCTTGCGCCCTGTCGATGTTTGAAGAAATCGCAGAAATCCGGCGCGAGGCCGCAGCCAAGGGTGTTGCAACCGTCATCTGGTCTTACCCTCGGGGCGAAGCGTTGGACAAAGATGGCGAAACCGCTGTCGACATCACCGCCTATGCCGCACAAATCGCCGCGCTTCTGGGCGCGCATATCATCAAGATCAAGCTGTCCACAGATCACTTGTCCCTGCCTGAGGCCAAGAAAGTGTATCAGGACGAAAAGATCGACATCGCGACCCAAGCCGCCCGTGTGCGCAATTGCATGGACGCCTCTTTTGCCGGTCGCCGGATTGTCGTGTTTTCCGGTGGTGCGAAAAAAGGCGCCGACAGTGTTTACGACGACGCCCGCGCTATTCGCGACGGCGGCGGCAACGGATCCATCATCGGCCGCAACTCTTTCCAGCGCAGCCGCGAGGACGCTTTGGACATGCTTGGCAAACTGGTCGATATTTACAAAGGCGCAGCATAACGCCTTCACCAGCAATAAATGGCCCAAATCCCGGTGGTTTGGGCCATTTTCATTTCACATAGCTGAAAAGCTGTGGCACACTGTCTGAAAGTCGTCCGGTAGAGACGGTTAAAGAGGCAGTAGATGACAAATTCCCCAAAAGGCGCGCCTTATGGTGCCGCAGTATATTTCGCGATAATTTTTGCCCTTGGCATGTATTTCACCTTTGCCTCTGTGCAAGGCGACTATGGCCTGTTCCGCCGCATTCAAATAGACGCCGAAGCCCAAGCCTTGCGCCATGAACGCGATGCGCTGGCCGTTGAAGTCGCCGAGATGCGCAACAAAACGCATCGTCTGTCGGATGACTACCTGGATCTAGACCTGCTGGACGAACAAGCCCGCGATGTTCTTGGCCTTGTGCGCATGGACGAAATCGTCATCCGCTAAGCCCCTTTCCACAGCTATTCGCCCGGTGCATATCAGTATTCCGGCGTAAACCCGAAATAAATCTCGCCAAAATCCTCTTGGTCCTGTATTAGATAGTTTAACGCTAAACTATCTTTTTGACGCAAAGGAGGATGCCGCATGGCCGCACGGAAAAGCGCCAAAAAATCAAACACATCCAAGGAAGAACTTCTCGAATATTACCGAGAGATGTTGTTGATCCGCCGATTCGAAGAAAAAGCCGGACAGCTTTACGGCATGGGACTCATCGGGGGGTTCTGTCACCTTTATATCGGACAAGAGGCTGTGGTCGTCGGGCTAGAAGCCTCTGCCAAAGAAGGTGACAAGCGGATCACATCTTACCGCGACCACGGCCATATGCTGGCCTGCGGTATGGATCCCAAAGGTGTGATGGCAGAACTGACCGGGCGCGAAGGCGGCTATTCCCGCGGCAAGGGCGGTTCCATGCACATGTTTTCCCGTGAAAAGCATTTCTACGGCGGCAACGGCATTGTTGGGGCGCAGGTGCCTATCGGTGCAGGTCTGGCCTTTTCGGACAAATACAAAGGCAATGACAACGTGACCTTCGCCTATTTCGGCGATGGCGCTGCAAACCAGGGCCAGGTCTATGAGACCTACAACATGGCCGAACTTTGGGATTTGCCCGTCGTATTCGTGATTGAGAACAACCAATATGCCATGGGGACAAGCGTTCAACGCTCGACCAAATCCCCCAGCATGTGGGAACGTGGTGTGGCTTATGGCATCCCCGGCGAAGAGGTGGACGGCATGGATGTGCTGGCCGTCAAAGAGGCCGGCGAAAAGGCCACCGCCCATTGCCGCGCGGGCAAAGGCCCTTACATCCTTGAGATCAAAACCTATCGTTATCGCGGGCATTCCATGTCCGACCCTGCGAAATACCGGTCTCGGGAAGAAGTCCAAAAGATGCGCGACGAACGCGACGCCATCGAACATGTGCGTGACCTGCTGTTGACCGGCAAACACGCCACCGAAGATGACCTCAAGGCCATCGACAAAGACATCAAAGCCACCGTCAATGCAGCTGCAGAGTTCGCCAAAGAAAGTCCTGAACCGGATTTGGCAGAGCTCTACACTGACATTTACGAAGAAGCCTGAGGGGGACATATCATGGCTACCGAAATCCTTATGCCTGCCCTGTCACCAACCATGGAAGAAGGCACATTGGCCAAGTGGTTGGTCAAAGAAGGCGATACCGTTTCATCCGGTGACATTCTGGCTGAAATCGAAACCGACAAAGCAACGATGGAATTTGAAGCTGTTGACGAGGGCATCATCGGCAAAATCCTGATTGCCGAAGGCACCGAAGGCGTTGCGGTCAACACTGCGATTGCCGTTCTATTGGAAGACGGCGAAAGCGCGGACGCGACCCCGGCGGCTGCGGCACCGGCCGAAGCAACGCCAGCCGCTGCGGCCCCTGCTCCGGCAACGGTTGCAGCGCCGGTCGCCTCTGTTCCGGTTGAACTCGACGTGCCTGAAGGCACTGAAATGCGATCCACCACCGTGCGCGAAGCGTTGCGCGACGCCATGGCCGAAGAAATGCGCCGGGATGAAACGGTTTATCTGATGGGCGAAGAGGTCGCTGAGTATCAGGGGGCCTATAAGATCAGCCAAGGACTGCTGGATGAATTTTCCGCCAAGCGGGTCATCGACACCCCCATCACGGAACATGGTTTTGCGGGTATCGCCGTGGGGGCTGCCTTTGGCGGTTTGCGCCCGATCGTCGAATTCATGACCTTTAACTTCGCCATGCAAGCCATTGATCAGATTATCAACTCTGCAGCCAAGACGCTATATATGTCCGGCGGTCAGATGGGGGCTCCTATGGTGTTCCGTGGGCCAAACGGTGCCGCGGCAAGGGTTGGCGCGCAACACAGCCAGGACTATGCAACCTGGTACAGCCAGATCCCTGGCCTCAAGGTTGTGATGCCTTATTCGGCTGCGGATGCGAAAGGCCTGCTGAAAACCGCCATCCGTGATCCGAACCCGGTGGTGTTTTTGGAAAATGAAATCCTTTATGGCCGCAGCTTTGATGTGCCCGTTATGGATGACTACACCGTTCCCTTCGGCAAGGCGAAGATCTGGCGCGAAGGCACGGACATCACCATCGTTAGCTTCGGGATCGGCATGACTTACGCGTTGGAAGCGGCAGATGAGCTGGCCAAAGACGGCATTTCGGCAGAGGTGATTGATCTCAGAACTCTGCGTCCGCTCGACTATGACACCGTTATTAAGTCTGTTCAAAAGACGAACCGCTGTATCACCGTCGAAGAGGGCTTTCCCGTTTGTTCCATCGGCAACCATCTCTCTGCCTATATCATGACCCACGCGTTTGATTACCTCGACGCGCCGGTTCTGAACTGTGCGGGCAAAGATGTGCCAATGCCATACGCTGCCAATCTGGAAAAACTTGCGCTGATCACGACCCAAGAAGTCGTCGATGCCGCCAAAGCCGTAACCTACCGTTAAGGGAGAGATACAATGCCAATAGAAATTCTCATGCCGGCGCTTTCCCCGACGATGGAAGAAGGCACGTTGGCGAAATGGCTCGTCAAAGAGGGCGACACCATTTCCTCTGGCGATCTGATCGCGGAAATCGAAACCGATAAGGCGACGATGGAATTTGAAGCGGTGGACGAAGGTACAGTCGGCAAGATCCTTGTGGCTGAAGGCACTGAAGGCGTCGCGGTCAACACCGCGATTGCCGTTCTGCTGGAAGACGGGGAAACGGCCGATGATATCGGCAGCACCCCGGCGACCCCAGCTGCGGCCCCGGCAGCGGCAGCGGCGGAACCTGCCGCCGCAATCCCAGCCGCAGCCCCTGCCCCTGCAGCACCCCAAGCCACTGACGGAAAACGTATTTTCGCTTCCCCTCTGGCACGTCGCATCGCGGCGGATAAGGGATTGGACCTGTCTCAACTCACCGGTTCAGGTCCCCATGGTCGGATCGTCAAAGCCGATGTCGAAGGCGCAACAGCGGCCCCAAAACCCGCCGCCGCGCCCGCCGCTGCAGCCCCAGCTGCCGCGCCAGCT
Organism: Marinosulfonomonas sp.; assembly: GCA_051251595.1. Lineage (GTDB taxonomy): Bacteria > Pseudomonadota > Alphaproteobacteria > Rhodobacterales > Rhodobacteraceae > NORP110. The sequence continues at coordinate 178,771 of JBPOFA010000007.1, read as the reverse complement.
GGCCCGGATGCAGATGCCGTTCTAAAGATGTATGCCGACCGCGAATTCGAAGAAATTCCGCTCAACGGCATGCGCAAAACCATTGCTGCGCGTCTGACAGAAGCCAAACAAACCATTCCGCATTTCTATCTGCGGCGTGACATTCAACTCGACGCGCTGCTCAAGTTCCGCAGCACGCTGAACAAACAGTTGGAAGCACGCGGTGTGAAGCTTTCGGTGAATGATTTCATCATCAAGGCCTGTGCCCTCGCGCTGCAATCCGTGCCAACGGCAAATTCCGTCTGGGCCGGTGACCGCGTCTTGCAACTGAAACCATCCGATGTGGCCGTTGCTGTTGCGATCGAGGGCGGGTTGTTCACACCGGTTCTGCGTGATGCAGACATGAAATCCCTTTCAGCCCTGTCGAAAGAGATGAAAGATCTGGCCACCCGCGCCCGCGACCGCAAACTTGCCCCGCATGAATATCAGGGCGGAAGCTTTGCGATTTCCAACCTTGGGATGATGGGCATCGACAATTTCGATGCGGTGATCAACCCGCCCCATGGTGCAATCCTTGCGGTTGGTGCTGGCGTCAAGAAACCGATTGTCGGGGAGGATGGCGAATTGGCTGTGGCGACGGTCATGTCCGTCACGCTCTCGGTCGATCACCGTGTGATTGACGGTGCCCTTGGTGCCCAGCTTTTGCACGAAATCAAAGAAAACCTAGAAAACCCTGTCGCCATGCTCGCCTGACAGGTTCAGGGCCCCGGCCATTTTGCGCCGGGGTCCGCTTTATTTTGAAATCTTACAGTGAATTGACCTGCCTCAATGTGGCGGGTCTTTTTATGCGGCACAGCTGTGGCACCGTAATTTCAGGAGCATCCGATGGACTGGACCGCAGAACTTTCAAACGCCAATCAAAATCTCGATAATTTTCGCCAGACACAGCCTGCGGCGGCCAAGGGGTTCTCTGCACTCCACCATGCGACAATGCAAACCGGTGCCGTCGGGGCCAAAGAAAAAGAGCTGATCGCCTTGTCGATTGGTATCGCGCAGCAATGCATCGATTGCATTGGCTTCCACGTCAAAGCCGCCATCGCTGCAGGCGCAAGCCGCGACGAAATTGCTGAAACGGTTTCCGTCAATATCATGATGGGCGGTGGCCCGGCCTATATGTATGGCGTCAAAGCGCTAGAGGCGTTTGACCAGTTTAACAAGGGGTCCTAACCCTCTGTTAAACCGGCACTATGCCCCAGCAGCTGGTTCATGGAATTGGCGGGTTGATCGCAACCTGCTTCTCCGACGATTTTGGCCGGAACACCGGCAACGGTCTTGTTTGGGGGGACATCGCGCAGCACAACAGAACCCGCCGCAATCCGGCAGCAATTGCCGACTTTGATATTGCCAAGCACCTTGGCCCCGGCGCCAATCAAAACGCCGTCCCCGATTTTCGGGTGCCGGTCGTCGTCCTCTTTGCCCGTCCCGCCAAGTGTGACCGAATGCAGCATAGAGACATTATCCCCGACCACAGCGGTTTCGCCAATAACGATGGAATGGGCATGGTCAATCATAATGCCACAGCCAATCCGCGCAGCAGGGTGGATATCCACCCCGAAGCGTTCTGAAATCCGCATTTGAACGAAATAGGCCAGATCAGGCCGTTTCTGCACCCAAAGGTGATGCGCAATGCGATAGGCTTGGATCGCCTGGAACCCTTTGAAAAACAACAAAGGTTGCAAATACCGATGGCAGGCCGGGTCGCGTTCAAGAACCGCAACGATATCAGCACGCGCACTTTGCCCAAGCGAGGGATCAGAGGCATAGGCCTCATCTGCGATCTCCCGCAGCAACTGTTCTGACATTTCGCTAGAGGCCAGTTTCTGAGCGAACCGAAACGCCAGCGCCGAATCCAGACTGGAATGGTGCAGAATGCTTGCGTGAACAAGGCCACCCAACAGCGGCTCATCATCCACGGCACGCAGACTTTCCTCGCGGATTCGGCTCCAAACCGGATCGACTTCAACCAGATTTTCTTGTGTACGTGCCATGTGCCTGTCCTATTTGCTAAGCTCTGCTTACCACAAATATTCTAGCGCCACAAAACACAATGCTTGATCGCGGATATTTGATTTCGGAATGGGGCGTCACAGCAACCGCAACGCCCCCTTCTAACCTACGGATTTGGCATGGTAATCTCGAGGTAATGAACCGCGAGCCTAATATCCCCGCCCGCAAAATCACCTGTTTCGGCCGTCAAAATCAGATCCGTGTCGGCGTAATAGGTCTGCGGCGCCGATGTCAAGCCGCGCACCCAGCTGCCCTGCCCCAACCCCAGCCCGGATCCATAGCGGTTATCCGCACTCGCCACCCCCAGACGCCATCCCGTCAGGGTTCCCGTGATCGCCGTTGTCACCCGTCCCGTCACGCCAAACACCATGGAAAACGCGGGCAATGCCGCACTCACAGTCGATACCGGCCCGGCAGAAAGACTGTGATCGATTTCCAGGATCCGCTGTTTGCTCATCGCGCCGTGGGGTGACATCGCCACGACATCGGCCTGCCAATCCGTGCCGTCGAACAAAACCCTGCGAGAGACGTCCTCGACCCAGGCCGACCAGCCAAGCTGTGGCGTGGTAAACACCCATCCGCCATTGGTAAACAGCGCCAATGCACCGGCCTGCCCGGCCCAAGCGTTCACTGCGCCATTCGGTACCCCATAGCAATCGCCGTCTGTTGCCAGCCCTGGGGGCGTCGTAAGGCTTGTAGATTTCAGGGTCAGCTGCGCCAGCCCGTCCAAACGGACCAAAGCCTCGTTCACGGTGACATGTTTTTGCGCCTGCGCGGCCTGCACCAAGGGCAATCCCAGTTTTGCTGTATTACTCATTTAACGTAATCCTTCTAAACAGACCCGGCCCAAACCGCGTCGAAACCTGTGCCACCTGAACCGTGAACGGACCGGAAATGCCGTCACGGCTCATCTGGCTGTTGCTGTAGTTCCAGTTCGGCGCAGTCGTGTTGACCTCTCTGACAACCGCTCCGGAGGCGATCACCTGAACCAGATACTGCTCTGCATCTTCCCCAAGCGGCACATCCTGAGCGTTCCAACTGTCCCCATCAACCCGCGTCCTTCGTGTCCACGTCATCCCATAACCACCGGACCCATCCGCGACAGCCCTCAGATGAACCGGCGCATAGGGGCGCAGGCCGACACCTGAAAAGGCCTCGTACAGATACTCAAATGACGGATCATCATAGGCGCGGTTGGCCGGACCAATCCGAAAATGGCGCGCCAGCCCCCGTTCAGAGGATGCCAGTTTGATCTGTGACACTGCACCATTCAGCAGAACAAATGTGCTGCCCGCAGGCCATTCTGTCGTGCCCAGCCCATCTGTCCCCGCCTGCCCACGCAGACGCCCGGAAAGGTCATAAACCCCAGGGTCCACAAGCGTTGCGGTTTGAAACTGAAAGACCTCCCAGTTTCCCGGACTGCCATCACCAATGGCCGCGACATTTGCGCCATTCAAGATATCGGTCAAACTGGCAGAGGACAGATCCCCATAGGCCAATTCCACCCGCAGCGCTGCTCCACGGTCCAGAACCCCGGGGGCCGCAGCCTTTAGGATCGTCTGAGAGATCCCCGTGATGGCCGGCCGGTTGTGCAATGTGTTAAGCGTGTAATTGCTGTCACTCGACGACATGTAACAGGCCACCGCCCCGGGCCATGGCTCTGCTGTGACCGCCAAATGCGGGGCGTGGGGCACTTCATCACCGCTCAGCAAGGGCAAATCCATGAACATCGGCAAAACCGGAACCGGCGCCTCGAAGGGGCGAAGGTCCTGCGCAAGATCCGCCGCGTCGCTTGGCGTATAGACTTCGGGTTCCACCCGCACCGCTTCAACCAGTTGGGCATTGGCCTGCGTCACCCGGTCGATGCGATACCGTGCGCCCCCTGTGTCGTCCTGCCATTGTACCACGTCACCTGCACCGATCTCCATCCGGCTGGGCGGAAGGGAAAACCGGATGCTGTCACGCGCCACACGCGCCTCGGCCAACCATTTTTCCGTGATCGCCCGCGCCTCTGCCCGGGTCAGCAACAAGGGGATGTCCGATTGTGACACCGCCAGCGAGCTGTCATCGGGAAACACAGCCTCTTCGGTGCGCACATCATAATCGCCATCTGAATCCACGAAATTCAGACGCAGCCGCCCCACAGTTTCGGCGTCCGGGGCGCGGGTCAGCTCTACCGGGGTTTCCTGCTCGCTGAGCCAAGACACATCCTGCGCCCCAAGGGCTGTGTCCAACACCCCATCCCGGTTGCGGAACATCAATGTGCCGCCACGTTCGATCACGTCAAACCCATAGGCCAGCATCAAGGGTTGCAACACCGCCCGAGCGCCCGAAACATCCGAAACCGAATAGCCGCGCACATAACCAAACAGCTGGGACGTATCGATATCCGTCACGCCAGAGCGCGCGCAAATCTCTGTCACCACATCTGCAAGCGAACGCGAAGAGGACCGCCCGTTAAGCCAGTGCCCCCGCGCATAGTTTTTCGAATCCGACCAGCGTTTCGAAATATGCGGAAAGAACGGAAATGGCCGCATGTCCCAAGCCCAAAGATACGCCCGAGACATATCCACCATTGAACCACCATAGATCGAAGACTGCGGATTATGGCTTTCATCCCCCCAATATTCCAACATGGCCTGCAGATACTGCATCTGGATAAGCTCATCCCGGCGGCCATCCGAAAAATGCGGCAGGCTCGATTCCGAAGATTTGTCATCCAGGAACTTGTTGGGCTGATTGGTCGCCTTGTCGACAGCGGTGCAGCCATATTCGGTAAACCAGATGGGTTTTGACTCTGGCAACCAGGCTGTCGGCGTCGCAGAACGAACGCCCCCGACCCGATTGTGATGCGGCAAGGACCACCAGCTTTTGATGTCCTTATAGCGGTAGATCCAAGGCTCTCCATGCGCGCCATCGGTGATCGGGCTGCGAATTTGCGCGGCGCGATCCTGAGGCGTAGCGTAGTACCAATCAAAGCCTTCGCCACCTGCTACATTCGATTTCAGATAGTCTGGATTGTACACAGAGCCCCAGGCCGCATCCGCGTGATTCTGACCGTCGCGCCAGTCAGACAACGGCATGTAATTGTCGATCCCAATGAAATCGATATTCGCATCGGCCCAAAGCGCGTCCAGATGAAAGAACACATCGCCCGACCCGTCCTGCGGGTGATAGCCGAAATATTCCGACCAATCGGCGGCATAGCCGATCCTGGTGTTCGGCCCCAAAATCTGGCGCACATCAGCCGCCAGCGCGACCAGAGCATCCACGGCTGGAAAACTATTGCTCGCCCCTCTGATCTGCGTCAGCCCCCGCATTTCAGACCCAATGCAAAACGCTTTCACACCGCCCGCAGCGGCACAAAGATGCGCATAATGCAAAATGAAGCGTCGGTATGACCATTCCGCAGGGCCCGTATATCCAACACCCTGTGCAGATTGATAGAAATCACCCGGCTGCGCCGTCCCAAAGAACGACGCGACCTCTGCCGCGGCGCTTGCAGACTGATCTGGCGAGCCGGACTGCCCAGGGGCAGAAGACAGCGTAATACGCCCCCGCCACGGCAGATGTGGCTGACCGCTTTGACCGCTCCAGGGATCCACAAGCGTATTTCCGGCCACCTGATCCATCAGGATAAACGGGTAAAACACCACCTTCTTGCCCTGCGCCTTCAGCTTTGAAATAGCATCCGTCACAGATTGATCCGTCGGGGTCCCGCCATAGATCGAACGCCCGTCGACCTTGGGCACGGATTGCGCCGTCGATCTGTTCAGACCAGAAACGCTCCACGGCATTTCGCGCCCTTCGGAATGGCCGCTAAGAACTTTCGGACGCAGGCTGGTGTCCGAACAGCGCAGATCATCTCCAAACCAGGACACGATCAACGACACAGACCCACAATTTGGCAGCTCTTCTTTCAACGCCTGCATTGAGGTTACAAAATCCGTCTTGCCACTTGGCGAATTGACATTGGCCGGAATAAACCGGCCACGTCCGTTTGGCCGGTAAACGGGCTTTGTCGCCATGACATATTCCCCAGACCCCGGCAGCAAGGCCACGCCCTGCACCCCATGGGCAGGGTCTGCGGCATCGACGGTTTTGTTTTGCCCGGGCCGCATGACTTCAAAGGTGAATTGCGGCACGCGGTTGCCAAAGGCCCCCAAATCAAGATTGCCGATCACCACATAGGCCATGCCCCGAAACCCCGGCACGTTGCCTGCGCCCTCAATCGCCTCAATCTTGGAATCCGGCATCTGGGTCGCGGTGCCCCGATGCACGCGCATATTCAAATCATCCCGCGGTATCTCCTGTCCGTCCGCCCAGACACGTCCAACACGGGTGATTTCCCCCTCGCACAGGGCAATCGCCAAACTCACCGAATAGGAATACTCGCGTATTTCGGGGCTCTGAGGCGCACCTTTCCCCCCTTCGCCCCCCGTAACAGAGACTTTCTCTTTGAACCGAGAGGCCCATATCACCTGACCGCCCACACGCATGCGGCCATAAACTTGCGTGATTTCCGTACCTTCCCCGGCGCTGGTCAGGCGAAAGCGGTCAACCCTCGGCGTGTCAACAACCTCTGAGCCGCCGCCCAGCAACCGCTGATCCAGCGAACGCCCAATGGCCGAGCCTATCGCCTGCCCGATAACAACCGAAGACAACCCCAAAATTCCGCCTCCGACAGAGGCCCCAACAGCGGCACCAACGGCCCCAAGTACAATCGTCGCCATGTTCAGCCCCTGTCTGGAAATTCAAATATGGCGACCATCCGGTTCAGCCACGGTTCGGAAAATGCGCTTTCAACAACGCCATGCCCTGAATAGGCATGAATGAAACTCGGCTCCGCACCACCAGCACCGATGATCCCGACATGCTTGGCCACCGAACCGGTGCGCATGCGAAACAAAACCACGTCGCCGGGGCGCAAAACCTTGCGGCTTTGCGGGATCAAATGGCGTTTGGCCGCCTGCCACAATTCTTCGTTATGTTGCGGTTCGGACCAATCCATTGAATAGGGCGGCGGCACTTCTGGTTCATCGCCATAAAGCTCTCGCCAAACGCCGCGCAAAAGCCCCAGGCAATCACAGCCTGCCCCTTTGCAGGACGCCTGATGCACATAAGGCGTGCCGATCCAGCCGCGCGCAAGTTCTGCTGCATGTTCCATCACTGAAGGCTCCCGCCGGTGTTGCCCGCGCCGCGCTTGGGCACGCTCATCAACCAGTCTTCGCCGGGCAATGTCGGGAAGCCCCGAAAATTGACCAGATTGTTAAACTTCAAACGGCACGTCCCGTGGCGCTTGTCACAGCCAGCTTCGATCCGGATCATATCCCCGGGCTGAATGGGGGCACGCAGGGCCTCCCACAGCTCAATGCTGCGCCCATCCGGCCCCAGCCGATCGTTTTTGATCAGCCCTACCAAGCCCGCAGCCGACCCCGTTTCAACGCGCAGGCGGCCCTTTTCAAACCAGCGGTCCGCGAAACCGGAAATATCGGCAAAATCAAAGAACTTTTGCTCGCGCACAGCCTCTACCGCCAAACTTGTCGAATAGCTGGCATTGCTCAGATCAACCCCGCATTCCGCATCCCCCAAAACCGCCGGACAGGTCTTTTGAAACACCCGCCCCTGCAACTGGTTCAACCCTTCGGTCTGGCCGCGCAGCTCTGCATGAAACGCACCTGACTTTCGTTGGATTTCGCCAATCGTCCCGCGGAACAAAACCGTGCGCTGCGTCAGATCCGACCAGTTCACCAACCACGCCTGAACGCCGGCCCCATCATAGCGACCGGCCTGAATATCAGCCTCGGTCACACTTGAATGGGCCAGAATCCCCAGGGCCTCGCTGTTATCGACCGACAGGCCGGTGGTTTGTTCCAGCGCGCGTGCGGTCAGCCCTGCACTGGCGCGAAACTGAATGCCGTCAAAACTCAAATCCAAATCATGATCTGTGAACCCCAACACAACGCCATCGCGCCGCGCCAAAGACCAACAGCGGCACATATGTGTCGCACCACTGGCCAAATGGGCTTTTAACTCTGCCGAGATCGCCATCAAACGCGCACCTCCACCACGGGAACATTGGGCACGTCGCCTGCCTGAAAACTGGCGACAGAGGTTTGAATGTGATCCGTGTCAAACCGGACCGGAACGTCAAATTCGAACCCGGCTGAAATCTCAACCCCTTCCTCCGGGGCGTGATCAAAGGTAACGATCCCAAGGTTCACATCCACGTCAAAATGGATCGTTTCGGTCAGCTCTGTTCCACCCACACCAACCCGCACGGTGCCAAGAACCGGCTTGGTGATAATCCGCCCGTATCGGGTCCCGCCGGATTCATAAAACTTCTTCAGCGGGAATTGCGTTGTCACACCGTCGCCATGGGCAATCACCTGATCCTGAAAACCGACATCGGTCGAAGACGGACAGGATTTGTAATCCGCCCAATCCTTCCAGCGAAACCCGTAAACCTGCCCCTGACGCGCCTCAAAAAACGCGATCATCGTTTCGACATCATCCAGGGATTGCATCCCGATCCCGGCATCATATCGGCGTCTGGAATGTGCCCAGGGGGTGTTGCGTTCCTCAAACCCGTTTGCAAGCGTCACAATCTCTGTGCGACGCTCTGGCCCGCCGACGGACCCAAAGCTCAACTTTGCGGGAAACCGAATTTCATGAAAAGACATGGCTGCTCCTTACCGATTGCGTTGCCCGCGCCCGATGGCACGGGTTAACTGGGCCGCGATCTGACTTTGAGACCGGGCAAACCCTTCGACATCCGGGGTTTTCACGTTCATGACGATGTTGATGGCGCGTCCAGACTCTGCCCGTACGCCAAGCTTTCCGTCCGCCCCGCGCGACAAAGGCATGATGGCTTCGGGCCCGGCCTCTCCCATCAAGCCTGTGCCATTGCGCATGGGGAAATTCGTCGGCCCCGAAACGACACCCCCCCGCGCAAACGGCATAACGCGCCCCTGGGAAAAGCTCGCCCCGTTGGCAAATGGCGTCAGCGCTTCTGTCACGCCCTGAACCGCCGTGGCCAGCAAACCACCTACATGGTTCGTCACAGGCCGCATCGCCGCGGAATAGGCCGCATCCAGCATCGATTCACCGACCCGGCGCAACGCATCCGACAATTTGTCCCCGTCAAACACCAAGCCATCAATCGCGCGGCGCAGCCCCGAACTGATACTGCTTTGCAAATAGGACACCTGACGCCCCGTATCCGCAAAAGTCGCCTCCATCCGGCGCAGTTCCTGTTCAAACGCCGAGGCCATCGCCGAAGAATTGCTCATCGCGCTATCCAAGGCCTCGATCTGCGCGTCAAACCGGTCTGTTTCAAATCCGTCCGTCATCTGTGGCGTCCTTCCTTCGTGTCCGGGAACTCACGCGCCAACGCATCCAAACGCGCCCGCGTCAATGGGGCTGTCGTCGCCCCTTCACCCAACATCAACAACAATTCCCCTGGCGTAAGCCGCCAGAACTGGTCCGGGCGCAAACCAAGCCCCTGCATCCCGGCCCGCATCAATCCGGGCCAATCAAAAATGTTCATTTTGGCGTTGGTGTCGCAAAGGCGCGTGCCAATAATTGCCCCGCCGCCTGTGCCGCCCCAATCGGGCCACCTTCGATTTCGCTGGACAACAGATCACCCGCTGTTCCGCCCCATCCCCCGCCGCGCAACCCGGCCGTGATCAGCGCCAGAACGTCGCGCCCGGAAAACGCACCTTTTTCGAACCGCTCGACCAACGCCATCAGGGATTCTTCCTGCAGCTCCGCCTCCAGTTCGGCCAAAGCCCCAAGCGTCAGCTTCAGCACGCGGCGCTCTCCGTCGATCATCAGCGCGACCTCGCCTGTCCATGGGTTCGCCATGCGCTATATCGCCGTAAAGGTCAGCGCGCCGGCAGAGGCGATGGACAACTCATAGGTCGCTTCCCCATCATGGCTTCCGGCATATTCGATCGAGGTCACCTGAAACGGCCCCTCAATGATCCCGAAATCCGGGATGATCACCTGAAAGTCAGGCACTTGCTGATCAAAAAAGATCTGCCGCGCACGTTCATCCGTGGCGTGATCGCGGAACACACCTGATCCCGAGATAGAGGCACTTTTCACACCAGCGCCCCCCAACAATTCGCGCCACCCGCCCTGGCTTTCAAGGCTGGTCACATCGACGGTTTCGGTGTTGAACGCGATCCGTGTCGCACGCAATCCTGCAAACGTGTCGAACATACCCGCACCGGTCATGTCGAGCTTTATCAAAAGGTCCTTGCCGTTCTGGGCACCCATAGCAATAACTCCAATAAATCAATAAAATCAGTCGTCTTCCAGCCGCGCCCGAAAACGTAAGTCAATTCTGCGCTTGGTTCCGGTCTCTACCCGCCGTGCCTTGGCACGTTGAAATCGCAACAAAACCAACCGCCCGCGCGACAAGACCAAAGGGGCCTCATGCAGCGCATCCGATATCGCCGCAGCCACATCCTTGGCCGCCAAAAATCCCGACACATCCGTGATCACCGAAACCGTGAATTCATGCGTCGCCCCGCGCCCGAAATTGTCAGAAGCGTCTTGGACGTCCTCATCCCCCAGGCTGACATAAAGCGACGGAACGCCCCCCGCCGGGGCCGCGTCAAAAATGTTGCTGCCAACCAACCCGGACAAAACCGGATCTGCCAGCAAATGCTGGTACACAGCAGATTGCAAAACAGCCGCCATCCCATAGCTCATGTGGCCACCTCTTCCTTGGCATGACACATCAGGTAATGCGCGTTTGCGTCATATTCGGACACAGCCAGAATGCGATAAATCCGGCTGCCTTCGCGAAACCTTTGGTCCGGCTTGGGGCGGGACGGCGCGCCAACAGGCGCACCGCGCACAACGATCTTGTAGGGAACAGAGGACACGGTCACGAATTGACCTGCGATCTCTCTGCCCGTCCCGGCCGTCACCTGCGCCCAAACCGTGCCAACAGCAGTCCAGACCTCACTGTGGCCGCCTGCCCCGTCCTGAACGCGCTGTGGCGCTTCCAGAACCAGCTTTCGGTTCAAATGCACCCGCATTATGCCCGTCCCCCGGCTGACAGGCGCAACTCTCTGTAGGGTTCCAACAAACCCGACACGCCAAGGGGAAACCCGACATCGCTGCCCGCAGCGGCCCGGTTTTCATAATAATGCGCTGCCAATAACAGCGCGGCCTGGCCCAAATCCTTGGGAACATCGCTCCAGACGGGGCCATATCCGGCCACAAAATCCACCTCTGCCGTTCCGTCATTCGCGATCACCGGAAGGGCCGATGTCGTGCCAAACAGAACCGAGCGATGCATATCCGGCTGAAACCGGTACTGCCCGGCCCCAATCACGCTGGCCTGCCCCAGCCCGTCCACAACCCGAACCGCATCCACCGAAGACACCGGCGCCACCGGCAAAGGCTGGCGCTGTGCTTCGCGCCACGCGGTCAGCGTCATGCGATAGGACTTGTTCAATAGGATTTTGCCCGTGCGCGCCTCAATCGCGGCGATGGCGGCCTGCAGATAGGCCTCTAACAAGACATCCTGCGCCCCGTCATCCGAAAATCCTGTGCCCAGCATCAGGTGATTTTTCAATTCAGCAACTGGCAAAACTGCCCCAGATACCGAACTTTGCTCGACCAATAACATCCATAATCTCCGATAATTCACCCCCAACAAGGCGGGGTCACGGCCCGAAACCCGGACCCCACCTCAGTGTGGGCGTGCACCCTCCCGCATTGCTCGAACGGAGGGGGAGCAGCTAGACAACACGACAGTTAAACACGGCGCACGCCCGTGCCCGGCCCAAACTCAGGGCCAGACACATCCCGGCGTGCCGTTAGGCGACCGAGAATTTCAGCAGCTTGATCGCCGCAAAATCGGAAATGTCGCCGCCCACGCGTTTCGTGGCATAGAACAACACATTCGGCTTGGCGCTGAACGGATCGCGCAAAATGCGCAGGTCGGGACGTTCAGCCACGGTATAGCCTGCTTCGAAGTCACCAAAGGCAATCGCCGCGCCGTTGGTATCCGTGTCCGGCATGTCCTCGGCAATCAGCACAGGATAGCCCATCAAGCGCGCAGGTTCCCCTGCGGCCAAACCGTCAGACCACAAGAAACGACCATCCGCGTCCTTCAGCTTGCGCACTTTGCCCGCCGTCTTGGAATTCATCACAAATGTCGCATTGGCGCGATATTGCGCCCCAAGGGCGTAAACCACTTCGACAATTTTGTCGGCTGATCCAAAATCACCGTCAATGCCCGTCGGAATGTAGCCAACAGTGCCCCAGCTCCAGATGCTGTCATCCACCAGAGAATGCGTCAGAAAGCCCGTGGGCTTGTCCACACCATCCCCGGAAACAAAGGCCGCAGCCTCTGCGCGGGCAAACTTGTCAGCGATACGCGCAGACAACCATCCCTCAATGTCAAAAGCACTGTCATCCAACAAGCGCTGGCTGGCCTTTGGCAAAGCAGACAGCTCATGCAGCGGGATCGAAATCCGTTCCAGCGTCGGCGTGCCGGTTTCGGCGACGCCACCTGACTCTGTCGCCCAGCCCGCACCAACATCGGTGTGGTCAATCAACACGTCATAGGTCGTGGCCTCGACATTCACCACCGACGCCACCTGGCGCAGGGACGCCGTGGACTTCAGCACGCTCTTGATCGTGTCAGAGGTCTGCGGGTCCACCAAATAGCCACCATCTGCGGCCACAGCAGTGGACATCGCCTTGCCGTCCAGCTCTAGCCCACGCAGCGCATCATCATCGCCAGAGCGCACGTAACTCTCAAACGCCTTTTGATGTGGGGCACCCTCTGGGGTGGCTGCAGACAGGGCCGGACGCCCCTCGTTCAAAGATTTCCGATCCAGCATGGTCAATCGCTCTTCCTGTTTGTTAAGTTTGGATTTGATCTCGTCTTGAAAAATGGTGAGGTCTGACAAAAAGCCAGCCATTGCGGCATTCACCTCAGCCACGGGATGGGACACTTCAGACGCACCTTCCCCGGCCCGTGACTTTGTCTCGGTTCGTTTCATTTCTATTTCCTGTATTTAGATCAGTGGTTTACAACTGGCACAGCGCCTGACGCGCCTTGGTGAACATATCGGCCAGTGCGCGAACATCGTCTTCGCCCAGATCCGCGCCCTTGGCGGCCACCCGTGCTTCGGACAACATCGGAAAGGTCACAAGCGACACTTCCCACAGCTCCAGCTCGGACAACAAGCGCTGCCCTTTGCCATCTTTCTGCGCCTTGACAGTGCGATAGCCGATCGACAATCCGTCAATCGCGCCGGCCTCAACCAAGGCCATCGCCTCGCGCCCTTTTTCAACGTCGCTCAGCAATCGCCCTTTGACATAAAGCCCCTGCGCATCTTCGCGCACCTCGTCCCATATCCCAATCGGCTGGGCCGGATCATGCTGCCACAACATCTTTACACGTCGCCCCGCCTGGCCAAGCGCGGCCAGCGACTTGGTGTATGCACCCGGCATGACAACATCGCCCCCGGTGTCCCGCTTCCCGAAATAAGAGGCATAGCCCTCTATCACGGTGCCATCCGTCACATTCAAACCAGCCTCGAGACTTGCGAATTTGCGTTCCAACGCGCCCGGAAAATCACCCATCACCGACATTCCCTTTTTGTCATTCTGTTTGCCCTCACGCATCGTCGGCCACCTTTGGCAACCCCAGCAACGCCCGCTTTTCGGCGTCACTCAGAAAATCGGCCGCGGCCACCCGCTGCCACTGAGCATCACGTTCAGCCGCCAATGCGGGCACCTGATCCAGATCCGGCTGCAAACTGACCGTTTCATTCAGAAACTCGCTCAACCAATGGGACACGGCCGCACTCACACGGGTGGCCATGGGCAGCACCGTCAGGCGATAGAACGCCCGGTTGGCTTCTTGATAATTCGAATAAGTCGCATCCCCTGGGATCCCCAACAGCATCGGCGGCACCCCAAAGGCCAGGGCGATTTCCCGCGCGGCGGCCTCTTTGGTCTTTTGAAACTCCATATCAGACGGGCTGAACCCCATGGGCTTCCAATCCAACCCACCTTCCAGCAGCATCGGTCGTCCGGCATTGCGCGCGCCCTGATGGTGGCTTTCCATTTCCACCAGCAAACGATCATACTGATCCGACGTCATCGACGCCTGCCCATCTGCGCCCTTATACACAATCGCCCCCGAGGGCCGCGCCGCGTTGTCCAGCAGCGCCTTGGACCAGCGCGAGGCCGCATTATGCACATCCACCGAACTTGCAGCCGCCTGCATCGGCGAAAACCCGTAATGGTCATCCTGCGGGTGAAAGGCCTTGATGTGGCAGATCGGGGAAACCCCTTCGCCCACGGCAAACCGGTGCTTTCGCGCCCCAACCGCATATTCATAGGCCACTGGCCAACCATCGGCCCCGGGCACCAGCGACATGCGTTCTGATCGCAGCACATGCAGCTCTGTTGGAACCCCGTCCAAACCGCCCACAGCCTCTAGATAACCATCCCCGGACAGCAAAATCTGCCCGTAAAGCGATTCAAACAGCTCGGCCCGCCCCTGCAACGGGTTAGGACGCCCGATCAGCGACAGGACCGGATGCGCGTCAAAACGGCGGTCCTGATCCTGAAGAACCAAAGGCAGGGCCGATGCGGCCTCGGCGATCAGTTTGACGGCGCGAAAGCCAACGGGATTGTTGCAAAACCCGGTCTTGGTCAGTGAAACCGTGTCCCGAGCGCTCCACGCGACACGCCCGGACCCACCCCAGGCCATCACCGGCCCCGTGGCAGAGGCCTTGGCCTCTGGCACCTCAGTCGCGCCTCGCCGCAAGAAATCAAAAACCATATTTTCGTCTCCTAGAACCGCTGCCCGAACATGGCCCGGATTGCCCTGTTCCCATCAGTCTGTTCGTAAAATCTTCGTTGGATTGGTTTTACCGTAAGGGGTAAAACAAACCTTTACCCGAGCGTACGCACCCTCGGGCGCTGCCACCCGGATGCCGGGTCCAGAATCGCCTCATGCAGCGCCCAGACCAACGCATCCACCCGATCCGGGCTGCCTTTGCCTTCGTACCCACGTGCCGTCATCAGGCACATCTGATCTTCCAACAGCTCTAACCCGCGCAGATGGGCAACCCGCCCTTGTTCATAAAGCGCCGCCACAGGCTCTGCCCGCGCGATCTTGCCGCGAGAGGCCCGAACCGCCCGATAGGGCACCAGCGGATCAATCTGCCGGATCACCGATTCTACCAGATCGCCACCCTGATTGACCTCTGCCACCAACCGATCCGCCCCATGGCGCGTCATCGCATCCAGCGCTGCTTGCGCCCAAACCAATGGCGTTGCCGCAGAAACGCTTGCGTCTTCCAGCACCACCGCCAGCCAGTCCCGCGGCGGCCCGTCTTGCACCACGCCGACCACCACGATGCCGCATTCATCAGACCCCGAATGCCCCGTCACAGGCGGATCAACCGCCACAACCACCCGGCTAAACTCCGGCGCGGTTTCGCAACGCGCTGCTTCAATACCCGTTGACGTCCACAACGCGCCCTCGGCATCATCCAGCAACACTCCATCCAGCTCTTGGCGCCCCAAACGCGTGCCGCCATAGCGCGCCTTAACCTCAGCCAAAAACGACTCTGCCAGAAAAGCGCGGTTCGCTTCGGTTGGGGCATGGGTCGTCACGGTCGACCCCGTTGCAAGAATGCGCTTCAGCACCCCAACATTGCGCGGCGTCGTCGTGATCACCACGCGCGGGTCCTCGCCCAAGCGCAACCCGAATTGCAGCATGTCCCAGGTTTCCTCGGCCTTCTTCCACTTGGCCAACTCATCCACCCAGGCCGCATCAAATTGCGGGCCGCGCAGAGATTCCGGCGAACTGGCCGAAAAAACCTGCGCCGTTGCCCCATTGGGCCATTCCAGCATTTTCCGCGTGCCGTTCCAAACCGGCCGACGGTCCGGCGGCGAACAGGCTAATATCCCGCTCTCGCCAAAGACCATGACCTCGCGCACCTGCTCTATGGTTTCGCCCACAAGCGCCACGCGCCGCGCCCGTCCAGGATCAAGGGGCAAGGACCCCTCAACCTGACTGCGCACCCATTCAGCCCCGGCCCGGGTCTTGCCGGCCCCGCGCCCGCCCAGGATCACCCAGGACCGCCACTCGCCCTCTGGTGGCAATTGATGGGACATGGCCCAGAACTCAAAAAGGTAAGGAAGCGCCATAAGCGCTCCCTCATCGAGATCATTCAGAAACGCATCAATCGTCTCTTGCGGCGCGGAGCAAAGCCATTCGGCGTCTGATCTCGCGTCTTGCCGCATCAAAGTCGATCGCGTATCCGCCAACGACACCGGCTTGTTTGTTAAGGCTTGTTTCAACTTTCTGTTTCTCACTGAAAAGCAATTGCGTTGCAGACCCAAGACCCCTGATTGCCTTGGCATTTTCGCTTTCGGTTCCCAGCTCACCACGCGCTGCATTTCGCGTCATGACCTGAAACATATCGATCGCGTTCTCATAATGCTCCCGCGTCCGAACCAAATCTGGATCCGGGCTCCCGTCACTTCCCTCGGGTTTAATCAAACTCATTTGTTGTAATTCGCCTCTCATGCTTTTTCCGCACGAGCGATGTGAAATCGGCCCTCAAGTGTTCCCACGACCGGTGTTTCACGTCTTCTAGCTTGTCCCGATTTCTATCATGTCAGGATGCAAAAGTCAAATTTTTCTACCTTAGGTTGCGTCCGCAGTGTTCACAAAATGGACAGAAATTTGTGAAATTTACAATATTTATTTTTCCTTATTGTTAATTAACCTTTTTTAAAATTAATAAGTATCCATGACGGATCTAATACAAACATTCTCTGCACTGGGTGATCCCACACGTTTTGCCATTGTCGAGCGATTACTCAATCAAGGAGAACTCTCCGCCGGCGATCTGCAAAACGTGGCGGAAATTTCACCCCCCGCTTTGTCACGTCATTTCAAAATCTTGAGAGAGGCAGGTTTGATTGACCAACGCATCGACAAACAACGCCGCCTGTATTCCGTCCGCCCTGACACAATGCAAGCTGTCAGCGATTGGCTTATGACTTACCGCGAATTCTGGGGCAGCAGCCTTGATCGACTTCAGGCCACCCTTGATCAAAAGGAATCGTAAACGATGGCAACACTGAACATGGAACGCACATTTGGTGCTGCTCCAGAAAAAGTTTTTGAAGTAATCACACAGACTGACATGTTGTTACAGTGGTGGGGACCTGAAGGGACAAAGATCACTCAGCACAATCTAGATTTGTCTAAACCCGGACCATGGTTCGCAATTATGGTCGGTCCACAGGGTCACCCAGCAAAGGTTGGCGGCCAAGTCTTGCACATTGTGCCAAACCAATCTGTCGAGTTCACCCTTAGTTTCTTGGACGAAAGAGATGAGCCAATGGATACTTCAACAATTACATTTGAAACATCGCCAAACGGCAGTGGCGGCACCCACTTTCAGCTAACCCAAACCGGCCTCAACGCAGAATACATCCCCGATATGATGAATAAGGGCTGGAACTCAGCGCTACGACGACTTGAAGATTTACTAATACGACCCTGAAAAATCAAAAAAAGGACAGAACATGCCAAATTTCTACCTCGCCTATCACGGCGGAAATCCCCCCGCGACACCAGAAGAAGGTAAGGCCCATATGGCCAAATATATGGAATGGATCGCAGGGCTTGGCCAAGCGGCTGTGGAACCCGCCAACCCATTGGGAAACTCAAAGACTGTCACAGCTCAAGGTATCACCGATGGCGCCCCCCATGCAATGTCAGGCTACACCATCGTGTCCGCCGATGACATCGACGCCGCCATTGCCATCGCGCAGGCCTGCCCCTTCTTGGACACAGGCGGCACGATGCATGTGGGTCAGATCATGCAAATGCCCGGCTAAACATCAGGGGTGCGGTGCTCCGCGCCCCTAATTCCTTGACGCTTCAATCTTGCGCCAGGCCGCAACATTTTTGTTATGCTCGTCCAGCGTTTCAGCAAAGGCATGGCCGCCCGTGCCGTCCGCTACGAAAAAGATATAAGGCGTCGTATCCGGGTTCACGGCGGCCTGAATGCTTTCCAACCCCGGATTTGCAATCGGGGTCGGCGGCAAACCTTCAATAACATAAGTATTATAAGGGGTTTCACGGCGAAGCTCACTTTGGCGCAACCCGCGCCCCAGCACGCCTTGCCCCTTCGTGACGCCGTAAATCACCGTGGGATCCGTCTGCAACCGCATCCCGCGCTTCAAGCGGTTTTCAAAGACACTCGCCACCTGTCGCCGCTCATCCGCAACCGCAGTTTCCTTTTCCACGATCGACGCAAGTATCAGCGCCTCTTCTTTGGATTTAAGCGGCAAGCCCTCTGCCCGGTTGGCCCAGGCCTCCTCCAAGCGAATAGACTGCTTTTGCTCCATCAGGTCCAGCAATTCACCCCTGCTTTGATCCACAGATACCTCGTAGGAATCCGGTGCAAGGCTGCCCTCTGTTGGATATTCGGTGACCTCTCCGGCAAGGAAATCCGCCGATTTAAGCCCTTCGACAACTTGCCACACCGTGGCCCCCGGCACGACCTGGATCTCATAGCCTGTGTCAGCCTGTTCACGCACCCTTGCATAGGCGTCGGGCACCGCATCCTCCGCCGGGGCAAATTCCGCCAGTTCGACAAACCTGTTCGTTTCAGGGTCCAGTTCCAGAACCTCTGCAACGACGCTTGTGATTCCGATCCGATAAATAACCTTGGTGCCACATGTGCTGGCCCCGCCCCGGGTCACGATGTCAACGATTTCTTCCATCGAGGCACCAGAGGGCACCAAAAACCGGCCCGCTTTCAGCAATTGCGACTTTTCGGCGTAATTCGCCCCGGTCTTAAAGATATACGGCGACGTAATCGCGTTTTCGGAGGCCAATGTATCAGACACCGCCCCCATGTTAGAGCCACGCTCTACGTTCAGGCAAATCGCTGTCTCTAGCGGGCCTGCGGCGGAATACTGGTTCTTGGCCCAAGCCACGACGCCACCCACAACAACAAGGATGACCACGAACAACGTCAGGGCATTAGACGCGATGTTGCGCCACATTAATTCGCCACCTTCTTCATAACCAAAGATGCGTTCGTGCCGCCAAACCCGAAAGAGTTGGACAGCGCGACGTCAATCTTGCGGTCGCGTTTTTTGTGCGGCGCCAAATCAAGCGTCGGCGTCACGGCTGGATTGTCCAGATTGATCGTGGGCGGCGCAACCTGATCGCGCAGCGCCAGGATACAGAAAATAGCCTCTACCGCGCCTGCAGCGCCCAAGAGATGGCCGGTCGACGATTTGGTAGAGCTCATGGTCACACCGGATGCGGCGTCCCCCAGCAGCCGCTCAACAGCCCCCAGTTCAATCGTGTCCGCCATGGTCGAGGTGCCGTGGGCGTTGATATAATCCACATCGCCAGGCGCAATGCCTGCGCGCTCTAACGCGGCCTTCATAGACCGGAAACCACCATCACCATCTTCTGCAGGTGCCGTAATGTGATAGGCGTCCCCAGACAGGCCGTAACCGACGATTTCAGCATAAATCTTTGCCCCACGCGCCACGGCGTGTTCATATTCTTCCAAGACGACAACACCAGCGCCCTCGCCCATGACGAAACCATCGCGGTCCTCATCATAGGGGCGCGATGCGGCCTCAGGATCATCGCTGCGTTTGGTGCTCAGCGCCTTACAGGCGTTGAACCCGGCAATCCCGATTTCCGAGATCGGGCTTTCGGCCCCACCTGCAATCATCACATCAGCATCGCCCAGCATAATCAGCCGGGACGCATCACCAATAGCGTGGGCCCCTGTCGAACAGGCGGTCACAACCGCATGGTTTGGCCCTTTAAACCCATATCGGATAGAGACCTGACCGCTGATCAGGTTGATCAACGCGCCGGGAATGAAAAATGGGCTGACGCGACGCGGACCGCGTTCTTTGAGCAGAATAGCCGTTTCGGCGATAGAGGTCAGGCCACCAATCCCGGACCCAATCATCACGCCGGTGCGTAAACGATCTTCTTCATCCTCGGGCATCCAGTTGGCATCGCGCACAGCTTGTTCAGCAGCAGCAATCCCGAACAGGATAAAATCATCAACCTTGCGCCGTTCTTTGGGCAGCATCCAGTCATCGGCGTTGAACGTGCCGTCGGACCCGTCGCCATTCTTAACTTCACAGGCGTAATTGGTGCCAAGATGACTTGCATCGAACCTTTGAATGGTGGCCGCAGCCGATTTCCCGGCCAACAGCCGTGACCATGTTTCCTCGACCCCGCATGCCAGCGGAGAAACCATTCCCAGTCCCGTAACAACAACCCGACGCATATTTTGCCCCTATCCCAAATCTTTACGTTCCGCACTCATACCTTGTCGTTGCCAGCATGGGCAAGACCACCCTGCGACATTCCATGGCGATCCCTGCCAAACCACAATCAAGGGTCAATTATTTCCCACGTCTTCGCCCGAAAATATGGGTCACGAACAGGGTCCCAAACACAAATACCGCAATCCAGCCGAAAAACCACATTCGCCCCGCCGCGGCATCTTCGGCATAAGAGGCCGCGAATTGGATTTTTCCGCGATATGTCAGATAGGCTGCAAGGCACAGAAACACGGCATAAAGCGCGGCTTTGGGGGCATAACCGGCCCGCCAGGCCAGCTGGGTCAGGTACAGCACCAAACCGACCGGCACCCCGACATAGCCCACCTTAAAGCCCCACCATGGATGTGCCCCAAGGGCGACTGGGCCGCCCATATAGGCAAACCCAAGCAACAGCACCGCCACAACTAAACCAATGAGCATGTTTTGCGTATATGTCCCCATGTCCCACCTTTTAAACCACATCAGACGTCAATCGGGCACAAAGTGACCTTTCAACGCAAATCAGCCCCTAAAACGCAAAACGGCGCCCAAGGGCGCCGTCGCAATAAGCTGTATCAGAGCTTAGGAAGCTTTGGTGATGAACCCAACAGCGTCGCCAAAAGTCTGAATAGTTTCTGCAGCATCGTCAGGAATTTCGATGCCGAATTCTTCTTCAAACGCCATCACAAGTTCAACGGTGTCAAGGCTGTCAGCGCCAAGATCATCGATGAAAGACGCTGATTCTGAAACTTTGTCTTCTTCTACGCCCAGGTGCTCGACGACGATCTTTTTAACGCGATCTGCGATGTCGCTCATTTCAATTCCTCACTTTATTCCGGGCCATTGCCCACTGTATCGTTTTGGCCTTCAGGCCGCTCTCACCCCAGATTTTATCGGGGAAACTTGTGGAAAAGCCTTCGCCTTCCCGTCAATCTTGCGCCGCCTATAGCATAAACAATCACTATGGCAAATGCTTTGTCCACTTGGACGCGACGGCATTTCGTTCTGGCGGAATGTTGCCCTTTCGGCTGAACGTTTCAACCCCCGGCAGCATGAAAAATGCGCCGAATGCTCAAATAAAAGCGCAATTCCGTCACCGGGGCATTGAAAAATTCACATCAAAGCATGGCCATGCCGCCATTCACATGCAGCGTCGTGCCTGTGACATAGGCGGCTTCTGGGCTGGACAAATACGCAACGGCGGCTGCGATTTCATCCGGGTTGCCCATCCGACCGGCGGGAACCTGCGTCAGAATCGCGGATTTCTGGTCATCCGTCAGTTTGTCTGTCATCGCAGTGGTGATAAAGCCCGGCGCGATGCAGTTCACGGTGATCCCCCGTGTGGCCACTTCATAGGCCATGGATTTGGACATGCCCACGACCCCAGCCTTAGAGGCCGCATAGTTCGCCTGCCCCGGGTTCCCGGTTGCGCCGACCACGGATGTGATATTCACGATGCGGCCCCATCTGGCCTTCATCATGCCGCGCATCACGCCTTTGCACAGCTTCATTGTGGCACTTAGGTTGACCGCCAGAACGCTGTTCCATTCGTCATCCGACATGCGCATGAACAGGTTGTCGCGGGTGATCCCGGCATTGTTCACCAGAACATCGACGCTGCCCATTGCCTCTGCCGCTGTCTTTGGCAGGGCCTCCACCGCATCGAGGTCGGACAGGTTGCACGGAACGACATGAGCCCGGTCGCCCAGCTCTGCGGCCAGTGCCTCTAGCGGTTCAACGCGGGTGCCTGACAAAGCGACCGTCGCGCCTTGCCCGTGCAGTGCCGTTGCGATGGCCCCGCCAATGCCGCCCGAAGCGCCGGTGATCAGTGCATTCTTACCTGTAAGATCAAACATATTCTGTCCCTGTTCTTTGAATTATGATGCGATGGCTGCTGCGACATCGTCCGGAGTACCAATCGGTTTGGTGCCGGCCTCTTTGGCGATCCGACGGATCATGCCCGTCAAGGCCTTGCCTGCGCCAAGCTCCCAAAACTCGGTCACGCCCTGATCCGCCATCCAAGCCACGGATTCGCGCCAGCGCACGGATCCGGTCACCTGCTGAACCAACAGCGCCTTGATCTTGTCGGGGTCGGTGACGTCGCTGGCCAGAACATTGGCCACCAAAGGCACGCTTGGGCTGTTGACACTCACATCCGCCAGCGCCTGTTCCATCGCTTCGGCCGCCGGGGCCATCAGCGCGCAGTGGAATGGGGCTGAAACCGGAAGCAAAACGGCACGCCGGGCGCCCATTTCCTTTGCTATCTCAATCGCGCGGTCCACCGCTTCTTTATGTCCTGAAATCACGACCTGTCCCGGATCGTTGTCATTGGCCGCCTGACACACCTGCCCCTGGCTGGCCTGATCTGCGGCCTCTTGCGCCTGTTCAAAGCCAAGGCCAAGCACCGCTGCCATAGCGCCGACGCCAACGGGCACGGCCTGTTGCATCGCCAAGCCGCGAATGCGCAGCAGCCGGGCTGTGTCAGAGATCGACAGCGCACCGGCCGCGGCCAGTGCGGAATATTCCCCCAAGGAATGCCCCGCGACAAAACTGGCAGTGTCCATCGTGACGCCTTCGGCCTCTAGCGCTTTGACCACGGCAAGCGAGGTTGCCATCAGCGCGGGCTGCGCGTTTTGGGTCATCGTCAGTTGATCTTGTTCGCCAGACCAAATCAGGTCCGACAGCTTTTCGCCCAAAGCGTCATCTACCTCGTCAAAAACCGCCTGTGCGGTCGGGTAGGACTCTGCCAGGGCCTGGCCCATCCCAATTGTCTGCGCCCCCTGCCCGGGAAATACGAATGCTCTGCTCATTGCCATTCTCCAATTCGTTTTTTTCGGGTTTAAACGGTTGGGGATAGGGGAACAAGCCAAAGCGCCGCCCAATTGGACGACGCTTTTTTCTTATCAGCTTGTGAGGGCCTTAAGTGGGATCCCGCAGGACCCGAAAACTTTATTGCGCTGCGAACGCTCCACGCACCGCGCTTTTGCGACGGGTTGAGGTCGGGATGACCGCTGGTCGCCGGGGCTGAACTTTGCGTGTGCGCATATCAGATGTCATCCGAGCGCGCAGTGCTTCCAGCTGGGCCGCATTGCCCATGGCAACCTGAATAGACTTATTCTTGGGGCCAACTTCGATCATCAAACGATCCGGCACGAATTGCGACTTGGACCGCACCATGTAGATCCGGTTCACGTTTTTGAATTCAAAATAATCCGTCGGGGTCGACACACCGTCACGGTTTCTGCGCGCCAGACGAATTTCCTGACGTTTTTCATCGACCTGCGTTTCATACATCAAACCGTTCCGGGCGATTGAATAGTTCATAAACGCGAACACAAAGAACAAAATGGTCCCGGCCATTTTAAAGGGAAAGACCTCTATGTCATAAAGCGTGTGTGGCAGTAGCCATTGGCTATAGGCCGCAAATCCAAAAAAGATGGTAGACATCATCGCAACGATCTCTCCGATTGCCGCCCGTTTTGGGGCTGAACCACCTTTACGAATAATATACCCCCAAAAAGTCTCACTAATACTCACAGCGCTGTCGCGCCCTACACTCGCAACCAACGGCATTTCTATGTTGGCTTGCATACTCATGATCTTCCTCGCTCCATCGTGCACATTGCATCTCGTCGTTAATACATCTTTAACGTGAAACGTGACGAAAATAGGTCACCCTTGCATCAATTCGAGGACCGTGTATAAGGCCGCTTCCTTCCGCAATTCATCGGAATCAGTGCAGTCTCTCGTGAGCGGGACGCGGAAGGATCGAATGCCGCTCTATGAAATGCGCTTAAAATTGATAGGAGAACGCATGCCGCTATATGAGCATGTAATGATCTCGCGTCAAGATCTGTCCAACACTCAGGCCGAAGGTCTGATTGAGCATTTTGGAACAGTTCTGGCTGACAATGACGGCAAACTTGTCGACAGCGAGTACTGGGGCATCAAAACGATGGCCTACAAGATTAATAAAAACCGCAAGGGCCACTATGCCTTCCTGAGAACAGACGCTCCTGCGCCTGCGATCTTGGAAATGGAACGCCTCATGCGGCTGCATGATGATGTGATGCGTGTTCTGACGATCAAAGTCGACGAACATGCCGAAGGTCCATCCGTACAAATGCAGAAACGCGACGACCGCGATCGTGATCGCGGCGAACGCCGCCGTTAAGCTTAAGAAAAGGAGCTAAACCATGGCAGCTAAACCGTTTTTCCGTCGTCGCAAGGTGTGCCCATTCTCGGGCGATAACGCACCTAAGATCGATTACAAAGACACACGTCTTTTGCAGCGCTACATCTCTGAGCGTGGCAAAATCGTACCTTCCCGTATCACCGCCGTTTCGGCAAAGAAGCAGCGTGAATTGGCCCGTGCTATCAAGCGCGCCCGTTTCCTCGCCCTGCTTCCATATGCAGTAAAGTAAGGAGAACGACATGGAAGTTATCCTACTTGAACGGGTCGCAAAGCTAGGCCAGATGGGCGACGTTGTGTCCGTCAAAAATGGCTATGCCCGCAATTTCCTTTTGCCTCAGGGCAAAGCGTTGCGTGCATCTGGCGCAAATATTGCAGCCTTCGAAACGCAGAAAGCACAGCTTGAGGCCAACAACCTTGAGACACGTAAA
Organism: Marinosulfonomonas sp.; assembly: GCA_051251595.1. Lineage (GTDB taxonomy): Bacteria > Pseudomonadota > Alphaproteobacteria > Rhodobacterales > Rhodobacteraceae > NORP110. The sequence continues at coordinate 153,715 of JBPOFA010000007.1, read as the reverse complement.
GAAGCAGAAGCCATGGCTGAAAAGCTGAATGGCCAATCCTTCATCGTGATTCGCTCTGCGTCTGACGCTGGTGCGCTTTATGGGTCTGTGACGACTCGTGACGCCGCTGACGCTGCAATTGAATCCGGGTTCACCGTTGATCGCAAACAGGTTGTCCTGCTCCGTCCTATCAAGGAATTGGGCCTGCACAGCGTTGGCGTGACACTGCACCCTGAAGTCGAAGCTGAAATCGTTCTGAACGTTGCACGTTCCGAAGAAGAAGCTGAACTTCAAGCCTCTGGTAAATCGATCCAGGAACTTGCCGCTGAAGAAGAAGCAGACGCAGAATTCGAAATTGCGGAACTGTTTGACGATATCGGCGCCGCCGCTTCAGAAGATGAAGACCTGGCACCTGCCGCAGCGGAAGCTGAAACAGAAGAAGACGACAGCTAACACCGTCTTATATGAACAAGAAAAGCCGCGCCGTTTCAGCGCGGCTTTTTTTATGGCCAGCGGCCAGCACAGGCGAAATGCCTACAGCGGGTTGTCACCCGCTCTTTGATCCTGCACCTTCCCCACAGCACGACTCTACGGCGAGGGACTAAGCCATGACACTCAAGGTAATCGGCGCTGGTTTTGGGCGCACAGGGACGGATTCAATGCGCGAGGCCCTGAACATTCTGGGCTTTGGCCCCTGCCACCACATGCATGAAGTCATCGCCCATGACCGTCAAAAGACGCTCTGGCGCGGGCTGGTGCGTGGGGACACGCCTGACTTTGACAAATTGCTGGCTGGGTACATGTCCTGCGTGGACTGGCCCTCTGTCCACTACTGGGACGAATTGGTCCAGCTTTACCCGGATGCAAAGGTGATCCTGACCTGGCGCAGCGCCGAAAGCTGGTGGGCCAGCATGACCAAGACAATTTTGCCGACGGTCAAAAACAGTGGACCCGGCGCGGTTGGCCCCTGGATGATCCGCCAGACCCTGGGCCCCAATCTGGACGACAAGGCGCATGGGATCAAAGTCTACGAAGACCACGTGGCCCGGGTCAAAGCCACGGTGCCCGCAGAAAAATTGCTTGTCTATGAACTGGGATCCGGGTGGGAACCGCTCTGCGCCCATCTGGGGGTCGAGGTTCCTGAAATAGAATATCCGCGGCGCAACAACGCCGCGGAATTCAATCAAAACAAAGCGGGGCGTTAACCCCGCCGCGTTTTATTCTTCTTCAAGTGCATCAATCGCTTTTTCCAAAGCGTCTTTTTTCACTTCTTTGTCTTTCACAGTTGCCTGCTCAAACACATAGTCCACAACTTTGTCTTCAAAGATCGGCGCCTGGATCTGCTGGCGCATCTGTGGGTTCTGCTGAACAAAGTCAAAGAACTGACGTTCCTGACCCGGGTACTGGCGCGCTTGCGTCATAACCGCTTGGGTCATTTCGGCGTCAGTCACTTCGATTTCCTGCTTGCGGCCAAGTTCCGCCAGCAACAAGCCCAGAGAGACGCGACGCGCGGCAAGCTTTGTATGCTCTTCGGTTGGCTCAACCTTTTCATGGTCGTGGCCTTCGACGTCAGGGTTTTCTTCGTGCCACAGCTGATGTGCGATCTGAGCGGCTTCGGCCTCTAGCAGGCTTGGCGGCAGTTCAAAGGAAACCGCTTTGTCCAGCTCGTCCAACAAGGCGCGCTTCATCACGGCGCGTGCAGCACCGGAATATTCCGCCTCAAGACGTTCAGTGATTTGCGTTTTCAGGGCAGCAAGGTCTTCGGCACCGAATTTGGTCGCCAGAGCGTCATCGATTTCAGATGGTTTTGGCTCTTTCACTTCTTTCACAGTACATGTGAAAACCGCGTCTTTGCCGGCAAGGTTCTCTGCGCCATATTCCGCAGGGAATGTCACCTTAACTTCGACTTCTTCGCCAGCCTTCGCACCGACCAACTGGTCTTCGAAGCCAGGGATGAAGCTGTTAGAGCCGAGTGTCAGCGGGTAGTCTTCGCCAGCACCGCCGTCAAATGCAACGTCGTCCACTTTACCAAGGAAGTCGATCACAACCTGATCGCCGTCTTTCGCCTTGGAACCCTTTTTGCGGGGCTCAAAGCTTGGGGCCTGATCTGCAAGGTTTTGCAGAGCTTCAGCAACGGCTTCGTCTTCGGCCTTTACGACCAAGCGTTCCAACTTGATCTTGCTCAGATCAACGTCAGGAATTTCTGGCAGAGCCTCATAGCTCATTTCGACTTCGATATCGTCGCCTTCTTTCCAGTCTTCGTTGGTCATCTTGACCTCTGGCTGCATCGCAGGACGCTCGCCGCTGTCTTCAAAGTGCTGGTTCATCGCACCGTCGATGCTTTCCTGCATGGCTTCGCCCAAAACGCGTGGGCCGAACTGTTTTTTCAACAGCGCCATCGGAACTTTGCCTTTACGAAACCCCTTCATTTCGACGTCAGGCTGCGCTTCGATCAGCTTGTCATTAACCTTTTCGTCAAGCTCGGCTGCCGTAAGAATTATCTGATAGCCCCGCTTCAGACCTTCGTTCAGGGTCTCTTTGACTTCCATCATTTGTGTCCTTTGTCATCGGTCGGCCAATCGGCTGGCCCCCCTTAAAATCAGACGCCCTTCTATTGGTCGAGCGCCCTGCTGGCAAGGGTAAACGCGCGTTTTTCTATGTGCCGTCGCCTGTACCGCCAGAACATCCAAATCAGCCCCCAACCCAAGGCCCGTCTGCCTGTGCGCGAAATGTCGCTATTTGGCGGATTTTTTAAAATTTTGTTAACACAAACGCACCTGACGCGCTATTGCTGGTCTGTTGATTGTTGACAAGGGGGAAACAATGACAATTCAGGATGCTGCCCATGCTGAGTCAGAATTAGAACGTCTGCGGATTGAACTCGCCATTCTCAGAGCGGCCAAGGTCAGGGCCGATCTAACACGGCTGGTCAACCACAACCCATTGGAATCTATCACACTTGAAGAGCTGGGGCACATGGATTCCCGTTTGCACGAGGTAGAGGTCAATGCCCGCGACATGGTCTATAAGCTGCCGGTAAAATCCAAAGCCCCCAACATAGATGAAACACCTGCCCCGTTGCTTTTGCTGACGGACCCGATTGTCGAAGAACAAGAAGAACGCAGCGAATTTACGATCGAGCGGGTTGCCCAGAAGTTTTCCAGAAACGGTTTTGGGTTCAAACCGGTCTGACGGATTAATTCGTCAGACGCAGTTGATGAATGTCACGCGCAATTGATTCAAACGCCGCGCTTAGGTTCAGACCCGTCACATCAAAGTGATGCCCATCTGTGCTGGCGCAGTTTTTCATGACCAGGCTGGAAGACGTGCTGGTTTCAAAACCGATCGTGTAGACTTCGATCCCCTGCCCCTTGGCGGCTGTACAAATACTGTCCAACCGCGTGTTCTTGGCACCGTTGTTATAGACCGTTGTTGGTCTTGGCAAAAAGTCAAAGGCCTCTTCGTAGAAATCCACGTTATAGGTGGCCCAAAGCTCGGGAAAGCTCATCTGCACGGCGTTGTTGTCAACGCCTCCATCCGGGGCCGCATGCCAGTTCTTCGTTTCCAGGTGATAGTACTGGTTGGTCTGTGCGTTATAGGCTGACAGATGTTCCGTTTCTGGGTCCAACCAGATTGGGGACTGTCCGGACCGGTAGGCATCCTTCAACACATATTGAGAGGTGTTTTCCCCATCCGTCATCAGCACCACGACCTTCATCGTGCTTTTTTCCGTGTAGGAATACGGGCGATCGGCAAAGGCAGGGCTGATCATCGGGGTTGCGCCATAGCTTAGATTTTCGGCAGCGGGTTGAAAGGCCGGGTCCAACAGCGCGGTGCCCCATTTCATGCCCATATCGATCGAGGTATAGCCCCCGGCGCGCAACAGATCGATTTGATCCTGCAAAGCCGTGTAGGAATTCGAAAGCGGTACAACATGACGGTAGCTGTCTGTGCGGCATGTCAGGTTATTGGTTCTGACGAATTCCGAATTGGCCGATGTGTCTCTGTAATTCGTACGCTTGTCGATGCTGCCGGCGCGTTTCAATGGGTCCGTCAAGGACACGGCTGATTTGCCAAAATCGGCCTGATCAAAATCAGCACAGCTGGACAGGGCGTGTTCATTGGTTTCGTTGAATTGCTGCAAAAGCTCTTCGCCGACAAGCACCTGTTCTGCATAGGGCACCAGAGACACGGAAACTGAATCCGGCTCTACCGAACAGGCAGCCGCGCCTGTCGGGTCATCGGGGTTACATTGCATGTGATAGACGAACTTCTTGGCCGCTTCGCGCAATTCATGGATCTTCGTATTGCCCGAGGAAGATGACTGCCCCATAGATCCGGACACGTCGACCACCAATGAAATCTCGATATTGCTCAGGCTCTCCTCTGCCCCACCAGAGGCAGGAATGTTCAACTTGTTGATGCCAAGCAGGCGCATGAAGATTGTGTTCATTTTTGTGTTGGCCGTCGCCGAAACCGCCTTGGCGTTCTTGCCCGGTACAACTGAAACGCCTGTCAGATAGTCTGTCAGGTTCGCACGTTCAAAATAGTCGCGCACCACGGTCTCTGCATCAAGGGACTGGTCCAGACCAGAGGCAGCCAAGACCGCACGGTCCAAAGTGGACTGGATACGGGTTCTTTGATTTTCCGCACGCATCAAATCTACGGCCAATCCCGCGACCATCAGCATCATGACCAGAAAGAACAGCGACATGATCAGGATGGATCCACGATCCTCGTCTCGGAACTGACGCAGGGCACGGGCGCCCCGGATCATCAGACCCGCAGTCTTAGATGATGAGTGTAGCGTTTTTTGAACAGAACCAATCATGGCACACCTATAAAAACAAACCCGCCGCGACATATGCGGCTGTGTTTACCTTTCTAGCGCCAAGGCGTGACGTGGCAAATTTTAGGCTAAAATAAGGCGAATTCTGCCGTATTTGGGGTGGTATTGGCTAAAAACCAGCGACAAACGCCGGTTTCAGGCCCATTTGTTTCAAATTCGCTGTATTGGCCACACCGGACGGCCCGAATGTGGCCACAATTCAAAAACGCCGCATTACCACCTATTCAAAGGTGATCAAATCCACCCCGGACTCTGTGATCATGGTTTCTGAGACGTCGAAACTGTGGTCCAGCGCCCCGTCGTTTTTCGGCTTTGGCGGACAGACGATGCGGGCAATGCCGGATTGAATGGCGGACCGGGCGCAATCGGCGCAGGGAAACCGGTTCACATAAAGCGTGCAACCCTCTATCGAGGTGCCCATGCGGGCTGCGTTATAGATCGCGTTGCGTTCGCCATGTTCGAACCAAAAGAACTTTTCGCCACTGGCGCGGTCATAACGTTCTTCGACGTCGCTGCGCACACCGCGCGCAAAACCGTTATATCCGGTGGACCGGATTTCGTGGCCCGCCCCGACAATCACGCACCCAACCTGAAAGTCCCGATCCTCGGTCCATTCGGACAGGTGGTTGCACAAATCCATGAACCGGCGGTTCCATTTATCTTGTGTCTTGGTCTTTGTCATATCGCACCTTTTGCATGTCGTCGTTTTACTTCAACAGATCCAGCACCTGCTGCAGCTGCGCTTTGCGCGCGTCTGTGACGGGTTGAAACGGGGGAACCATGTTTTCCCATTCCCTATGGCCGCTGCGTTGCCCGACAAGGTATTTGATCGAGGGGATCAGCGCCTCTGCCGCTATCAGGTTTCGGATCGCTGTGATCTTGTCGGTCAGGGCGGGATCCGGCTGGGTCTTATTCGCCCAAAGCTGTGCGCACAGGGGCCCCGTCTGGTTCGTGGTAGCGGAAATGCAGCCGGCAAAGCCAGAGCCGTGAGCTTCGGCAAGACTGCCCTCTGCGCTTGGGAACACGGCCATGTCGGGCAGCGCGGCGGCGATGTCGCGGGCATAGGGCAAATTGCCAGAGGAATCCTTGATCCCGCAAAACCGTTCAGGCCATGCCTTATGCAGGCGTTGGATCACGGCAATCGGGATTTCCAGCCCGGTCATCTGTGGGAAATTGTAGAAATAGATCGCAATCGCGCGATCCCCAAGGGCAAGATGTAGCTGTTCGTACCAGGCAAACAGGCCGTCATCGGTTAAGGGTTTGTAATAATACGGCGGCAAGACCAGCGCGACGCCATAGCCCAGATCATCCGCCGCCGTCGTCAGCGCAATGGTTTCGCCAAGCGATGGCGTGCCGGTGCCCACCATCAGGCGGGAGACATCAAGCCCCTGGGCCGCGGCTGTCATCAGGGCAATGCGGGTCGGGCTGTCAAAGGAATTGGCTTCCCCGGTTGACCCAAGAATGTTCAGCCCGTCACAGCCATTGTCCAACACCCATTGGCAATTGGACAGGAACAGATCGGTCAAAACAGTTCCGTTCGCATCAACAGGCGTTGGAACGGCGGCAATTACACCTTGCATGTCAGGTCTTTTCCTTTTTCTCATATGCCTCGACCACAGCCTTGTTGAACGGCATCGCCGCCACAAGCGGGTGATCGATCGTCGTTGTTGTCTTCGCGCTCCAGCCCCCGGCCTCGCCCAGGCCTGTCACGCTGTCTTCAAAATATTCGATGTTGATTTGGACAAAAGCGGCGTCTTTTTCCTCGACCTCATCATCATAACGGATGGCATCAACGGGACAGATGGTTTCACACAGCCCGCATTCGATGCATTCCGTGGGGTGGATGTAAAACATCCGTCCCCCTTCATAGATGCAATCGACGGGGCAAACCTTGGTGCATTCACCGTCTTTGACATCAATGCATTCGCTTTTGATGATCAGAGCCATCGGCGATCCCTTTACCGGCCGCGCCAGACAGGGGCGCGTTTTTCGCCAAAGGCCTTTACCCCTTCTTCTGCATCCTCAGAGGCAAGGGCCCGCATCAATTCCGGCGTGCGCAGCGCATAGGCGTCTTCGATGGACAGATGGGCGGTGTTGCGGATCGTTTGTTTGATGGCTTTCAACGACAAAGGCGCGTTCAAAAGGATGTCTGCCAACCAGCGGTCAACCTCTGCGTCCAAATCCTCTGGCGGGACAACCGCATTGACCAATCCGTAATGCGCCGCGTCGCTGGCGGACATCATGCGCCCGGTCATCATCATGCCATTGGCGATCTTTTCCGGGATCAGGCGTTGCAGCCGGATCATCCCGCCCTCTAGTGGAACACGGCCGACCTTGGCTTCTGGCAGGCCAAACCGGGCGGTGTCAGAGGCAATCACGATGTCGCAGCCCAGCACCATCTCCATGCCACCGCCAAGGGCCAGCCCGTTGACCCGTGCAATCACAGGCACGGTCAGGGTTTTGCGCAGGCCAATGCCGCCAAACCCGTTTTCATTGAGCGAAACCCAATAATCCACACCAGATTTTCCGCTGCCCGATTTCAAGTCGGCGCCAGCGCTAAAGGCGCGCTCTCCGGTGCCTGTCAGAACCACGCAGCGCACGGTTTCGTCGGCCTCGATGGCGGTCCAGATCCGTTCCAGTTCCGCCGCGCTGGCCGCATCAATCGCATTCATGCGGTCAGGTCGGTCAATCGTGACCCGCGCCACACCATCCGTCAGGTCGAACAGGATGCTCATGCAACATCCTTTCCGGCGGCGGGTTTAAGGCCAAACTCGGCGATGATTTCCTCTGTGTGCTCGCCCAGTCGCGGCGGCAAGTGGCGCAAGCTGACAGGCGCATCGCTGAGATGCACAGGCGAACCGACCACCGTCAGCTTGCCCAGCACCGGGTGATCCATATCAAGCAACATGTCGTTGATCGCCGTTTGCGGGTCGTCCAGCGCCTCGCCAAGCGCGCGCACCGGCGCGCAGAGCAAATCCTGCGCCTCTAACCGGGTCAGCCAGTATTCGGTCGTGTTTGTCGCAATCGCTTTGCGGAACATTTCCTGCAACAGCGGCTTGTTGGCCCGCTGCGACGTCAAATCCGGATAGGTTTCGGACACGTCTTCGATTTCCAGCGCCGTGCAGATATCGCGCAGCGGGTTGGCCTTGAAGGCGCCCACGATCACCACGGCACCGTCCGTCGTGTCAAACACACCGGTCAGGGGCATTGCGGCCCAGTTGAGCACCTCTTTATGTTTGCTCCACTGCGCGGCTTCCTGCATCTGCATGGCAATCATCGAGTCATAAAGCGACACATTCACCTTTTGGCCCTTGCCAGTACGTTCGCGCGTTAACAGCGCGGCCAGAACGCCCTGCACCAAATGCATGCCCGCAGAATAGTCGCATAGGGTCGTGGGATAGATCGACTTTGGGATCGAAGGATCAGAGGTCTTTTCCATCACGCCGCTCATCGCCTGGGCCAGTACATCTTGCCCGCCTTTATGGGCATAGGGCCCAACTTCGCCATAGCCCGTGCCGGTGGCCACGATGATACGGGGGTTGATTTCGGCCAAGGTGTCATAGCCAAAGCCCAGCCGGTCCATCACCCCTGCCCTGAAATTGTTGATCACCACATCGGATTTGCGCACCAGATCATAGACCATCTGCTTGCCCGCTTCGGATTTGGTATCAATCTCGATAGAGCGTTTGTTGCGGTTCAAGGAACAGAACACGGCATTGTTGTTGGCAAGTTCAGATTGCTCGCCAAAGAAATTGCGCGACAAATCCCCGGCCCCGGGACGTTCAACCTTGATCACATCCGCGCCGAAATCCCCCAGCATCTGCGTGGCACAGGGGCCCAACATCACTTGGGTGAAGTCCAGAACACGGATACCGTCCAGCGGCATATTTGTACGATCAGTCATCATTAAATCCTTACACAGTGTCCGATTGGGCCGGGACCCAGGCGTTTTCTGACGGGATGTCCCCCGGATCAGCGCCCTGAGCGCGCATTTGTTTCTGAATCAGCCCCACATCCACATCCCTCAGTGCGGAATTGCTGTTCAGCGCTTGTGCCACGGCGACCCCGGCGGCTTCCCCCTGGGCCATACAGGGCGGGATTTCGCGGGATGATTTCTGGGCGTCGCTGTCGACGGAATAGTGCCGCCCCGCGACAATCAGATTGTCGATGCCTTTGGGCAGCAAGGCGCGGTAAGGCGTATAGTAATCCCGGCCACGGCAAACGCTGTCGGCGAAATGGCGACGCTTGGTGACGTCTTCTTTGGTCACGACATATTCACCGCGCAGCAACCGGGTTTGGCGAATGCCAAGCTGTTCAGCCGCGCCCAGCATCTTGGCATTTTCAAATCCAGGAAGATTGGCGCGAGCAAAGGCCAGTAGGTTCATCATCCGCTCGCGGCCCTCAAATTCGGCCCCCGCCATATCCTCTGGCGACATGCCGTCATAGCCGGTCATGTGGGGGCAATTGCACCAGACGATGCCGGGCAGCGGGGTTTTGAGCCACCACATCCCCCAGGCCCCGCCGATGATCCGACGCGCCTGACGGTCGAGCTTTTTATATTCCTCGGGATTGGCATATTCAAAGGCCTCGGCCTTGGCCGTATCCACATCACACAAGCGGAATACGGTGGTCACGATATATTCGCCCTGAATGAAATCAGCCCCGGCAGAGGCGGCCAGGTCAAGATCACCCGTCGCATCAATCACCATATCCGCCATCAGGGCCTGACGCCCCAGCTTGGTCTGACAGATGACGCCCTGCACTTTGCCGCCTTCCACGATGGCCTCTGAAAACCAGCTGTGCAGACGCAGGTTGATGTTGCAGTCCTTGACCAGATCCAGGCTGACCCGTTTCCAGGCGTCCGGATCAAAGGCCACGGCATGGATGATCGGCTGTGGCATGCCCGTTTCATGGAAATTGATGCAGCCCCATCTTGACCATTTTTGCCACATCTCCCAATTGGTTAGACAGTCTTCTGAAGGTGGGTAAACAGCGCCGTCCTGGGCCTGCATCCGGTCGACAAATTCGGAAACGACCCCCGTCGTTACGATTTCATCCGGGCGGTTGCCTTTGCCCGGATTGACCATGTCATCCAGCACCAGAACCATCCCGCCAGAGGCCATGCCCCCCAAATGGTGGTAGCGTTCAATCAAAGTGACCGAACAGCCATTGCGCGCCGCAGACACGGCCGCAGACAACCCGGCAGGCCCTGCACCGACAACAACCACATCGGTCTTTGAGACGACCGGCACCTGTTCCGATTTAAGGGTGACAAAATCTTTGTGTTGTTCTGACATGAAATGTTCCTGCGGTATCTGGTCGGTCCGCAAACGCGGCCGAAATTAAAAGGGGACGTGCGGTCTGCTACCAGCGCACGACCAATCGCTCGGCGATGGACACCGTGGCGAACAAAAAGACGGACAGCCCCGACGACATGAATACGGTCGCGTAAAGCAAGGCAGAGCGGAAATTGAAGGTTGAATCGATGATCAGCGCCCCAAGCCCCACATCCGCCCCGACCCATTCGCCGACAATTGCCCCGATCACACAGGTGGTGGACGCAATCTTGAGCGCGGAAAACAAAAAGGGCAGCGAGGATGGAAGCCGAATCTTCCAGAAAATCTCTGACTTAGAAGCGGACAGGATGCGGGCCAGTTCCAGCGACTGTTCACTGACCGATTGCAACCCGCGCACCATGTTGACCAGCGTGGGAAAGAAACAGATCAGGGCTGCGATGACGACTTTGGCGGTCAGACCGGCCCCAAAGATCAGCACCAAAATTGGGGCAATCGCCAGAATTGGAATTGTGTTGATGAACACGGCGATCGGGAAAAAAGCCCGTTCCACCGTGCGGCTGTGCACAAAGGCCACCGCGATCAGGACCGCCGCCAAATTTCCGGCGAAAAAGCCAAGCACGCTTTCATAAAGCGTGGGCCAGAAATTTTCCAACAGGATCGGGAATTTCTCGACAAAGGTCGTGGCCACGTCACTGGGGGCTGGCGCGATATAGGTGGGCACTTCGAAAAACCGAACGCCAACCTGCCAGATCAGCAGCAGCGCCGCTAGGGTCACCAAGGGGATGATGGTGGAAAGAATTTTATCTTTGCGCACGGCGCGCAGTTCTTCTTCAAGGATCTGCGCATCAATGGTTGCTGTTGCATCACTCATCAGCATGTCTCCAGCAATTGACGCAGATAGCTTGCGTATTTGTTAAACTCGACCGTGTCGCGCAGTTTGATTTCGCGTGGATGCGGCAGGTCGATATCGACGACTTCGCGCAGCCGTCCGGGATGGGATTGCAGCATCAGGACTTTTTGGCCCAGAAACACCGCCTCTGGGATTGAATGGGTGACGAAAAGGATCGTGACGCCGGTTTCTTCCCAGATTTTCAGCAATTGCAGGTTCAGGTGGTCGCGCGTCATTTCATCGAGAGCACCGAATGGTTCATCCATCAACAGCAATTTGGGTTTGCACACCAATGCGCGGGCGATGGCGACCCTTTGGCGCATGCCGCCCGACAATTCATGGGGCAGCGCATTTTCGCGCCCTTTCAGGCCGACAAGGTCCAACAGTTCCATCGGGGATTTGTCGCTGACGGGGATCTTAACCCCGCGTTTGCGGCCCATTTCCAAAGGCAACTGGACGTTTTGCAGCGCTGTGCGCCAAGGCAACAGCGCTGCATCCTGAAACACAAAGGCAAATTCACGCGCCAACCGCGCTTCTTCGGTGGTTTTTCCCAAGACCGTCAATTCCCCTGACGCGCAAGGCACCAGATCAGAGATCAACCGCAACAATGTTGATTTCCCACAGCCCGACGGGCCGAGAATGGAATAAAACGCGCCCTGCTCTATCTCGAGCGTCAAATCCTGAATGGCCGTAAACGGGCCGAATTTGACAAAGGCGTTCTTGAGCGAGGCTGCAACAGGCACTGTGCCCGTTGCAGATTGCGCAATTTGGTTGGCGGCGTTCATCAGCTTATCCGAATTTAGGGCGATCAGCCGCTGTCGCGTCAAGGACAGTGAAATCGACCAGATCCGCCAATTCAGGTTTGCCATTTTCGAACTGGCCCAGCTCGTCATAGATATCCAGCTGTGCCTGCCAGTTTTCCGGCGTCATCGTGCCCCAACCGCCTGTCGCGGTGTTTGCGTTGAACACGAAACCATCGATCAGGCCAACGGCCTTCATTTCAGAGTCTTTATCCATGTTCGGATAAGCCTCGACCAGGAATTCAACGGCTTGTTCCGGGTTCTCATGCACCCAGCCCCAACCTTTGGCAGAGACGCGGATCATCGCCTCGACCTTGTCGCGATGTTCTGCAAGAGTTTCATCGGTGACGTAGAAGGGGTTGGCGTAAAGCTGAATGCCAGCATCCCACAGCGTCATGTCCTGGCGTTTGTCGCCCAGAACCGCCAAAGCGTTGATATTGGTGTTCCAGCCGGTCACGACATCGACCTGGCCATTCATCAAGGCTGCCATATCGGCGCCCATGACAGAGATTTCCACGTCATCTTCGGAAATGCCATTCTTGGCCAGAAGCGCACGCAACAGGATGCGGGCGGTGCCTTGGGTTGCTACGCTTTTGCCGATGAGATCGGTTGGCACAACAACAGGGTTGTCCGTTAGTGAGAAATAGGTGAACGGGTGCTGCTGATATCCGGCGGCGATACATTTGATCGGAATGCCCGCAGAACGTGCCAGCATCAAGGACGGGCTGGACGAGATAGAGCCAAGGTTCGCGCGGCCAGATGCAACCGATGCAACGCCGTCGATATTCGGACCGCCTGGGATCACATTCAGGCTAAGGCCTTCATCAGCGTAATAGCCCAGCTTATTCGCGGCGACTTCGCCCAAAATACCGTTTGAGGCAAGCCAACCCAGTTGCATGTTCACTTCATAAGTGTCCGCCGCCTGAGCTTTGGTAAAGCTGAGCATCGACCCAGTCATGGCCAAGCCAGACACTGCGCCCATCCCCGTCAGCATGCCGCGACGATTCATTCGATGGTTTTTCATTGTTGTGTTCCTCTTGTTGGGGTGATCGTTTTTTTGGTTTTCTTGACAGTAGGCCCGGCCTAAGCGAGTCTCAAAGGGTCAAGTTTAGCCAACGGTGGTGCAAAAACCGCACCACCCTGCCCTTAAAGGTCCCGATGCACTCAAGAATTCTGGAATATATTGATGAGGTCGCCCGCCAAGGTTCGATCCGAAAAGCGGCGGCGCATTTGAATGTGTCTTCAACATCCGTGAACCGCAAAATACTGAGCATTGAGGAACAGTTAGGCGTCAAACTGTTCGAACGTTCGCCCGAAGGGGTTGACCTTACGCCAACCGGAAAAATCGTGCTAGAGCACTGCCGAAAGACGCTTTACGACTTTAATAATGTCAAAATGATCATTGACGACATCCGCGATCTACGATCCGGGCATATCAGCATTCAGTGCATCGATTCGTTCACATTTTCCGTGCTGCCACGCGTTTTGGAGCGTTTCAGCGAAAAATACCCAAGCGTTTCCTTGTCCGTCACAACAGCCATGCCAGAAGAGGTCGCACAGGCTGTTGGCACTGGCGAGGCGGATGTTGGCTTTAACTTCGCCAATATCAGCCATTCGAACATCCGCACGATCCTGGAAAAACCCACCCCTTTCGGGGTTGTCATGCGCCCGGACCATCCTTTGGCCGCCCGGGCCAAGATTGAGGTAGAGGATTTGCGTGGCTATCCTTTGGTGCGCACGATTGATGCGCGGGGGCGCAATTCTATCCTGGACCGGGAAATGGACACCGCCACAGATGCGCTGAACACGCATATCTTCAGCAATGCGATGATGATTTCCAAACAGGCCATCCACGCGAATTCGGCGATCGGGATCTATACCAAGATCGGCTTTTTGAAAGAGGTTGAAACGGGTGATCTGGTTTTCGTGCCCTTAGCCATGCGCAATTTGAACGAATATCGTGTCGGCGTCATCGTGTCCTCGATCGCCGGGATTGATCCGGTGAAACGGGTGTTTTTGGACACTGTGGAAACCGTGTTCAAACCGATGGATTTTGCGGCGTAAGGACGTTTGTTAGCCTTCCGGAGGCAGCAGCCGGACATAGGACAACAGGAAATCGCTGTCCTTGTTAAAGGCAAATGGCAGACGCAGGGTCGTGATCTTGGCCTCGTCATAGGTCCAGCCTTTGAACCGACGTTTCACAAAATTTGCAGGCGCGGTCATGTCCTCCCCGCGCCAGACGAAAAGCATCGGCGTGTCAAACACCTGGCCCTTAAGGTCTTCATGGCGGTAGACCGGGCGTTGCGCGGACCAGAACAGATTGCCCGCCGTCCAGTTGGGCGCGATCACCGGATCCGTGGCCACGGTTTGGGCGTTGAAGATTTGCGCCATGTCGGCAAATGGGGCGGCCCGCCGTGATCCATGGCCGTAAATGTGGATCGGCAACCCGATGATCACCAAAACCGCCAAGACGCCATAAGTTTGCAGCAACCTACGCGTGCCGATGTTTGAAATGCGCTGGCTGACCCAGAACACCGTCAGGGGCGCGATCCAGATCAGGTTCGGGATCAGCCATCTGTCCTTAACATTTGTGGCCCCACTGGCGAAAACCCCAATCGCGATCAGCGCCAATCCAATCACCATCGCACGCCAGACGACACGCAGCAGCAAGGGCATTTCGGGCAATTCAGGCTTTGGCGACGTTCTATATCGCCAATATATCAGGCCTACCACCAGAATCAGCAGCGCCGAAAAATTCGCCACAGCCACAAGCTCTGACCCGATGCCCAACAGCGCCGTCACTGCACCGTTCTGCTTTGCGATTTGGAATTTGCCGCTGCTGCTCAGCGCGAAAGAAACATGTTCCGACACCCAGTAAAGATGCGGCGAGACGATCACCCCCACCAGCAACAGGCTCAGCAGTAGCTTCTTTTGAAAGACCAGCTTTCGCGCCTCTGGCAGGCTGACCATGGCCAGGATCAAAGCGGCGGCAAAGACCATGTAATTGTATTTTGACAGGCACCCAAACCCCATCACCGCCCCGAAAAGAGCGAAAGACAGCCAATCGGGTTTGCGCAAAAGCCGCGCCAAGACCACAACGGTCCAAACCGCAAAAAACGCGGTGATGACGGAATGGGACAAATCCCGCTGGCTTTCCCAAGAGATCTGTTGCAACAGCATCAACCCTGCCGCAGAGATCCCTGCCACCCGCGCATTCGCAAACTGCCGTATGACGAGGAAAACGCCTGACACGGTGCCGAATAACAGCGTGTTCTTGAATAACGTCATGCTGAACAGCGTGTCGCCAAACATCAGGAACACAATGCGCTGAAGCCACGCGTAAAGCGGTGGCTGCGGACCATAGCCCCAGGCAAAATGCTGTGCATCCAGGATGGTCTGGGATTCATCCAACCCCAGTGCCCCGCCCAGAATGATCCGGTAGCAAATGTGAAAGGCATAGTAACATGCAAAAAGCAGCAGCCAAAAACGATTGGTTTGCGTGTGGGTCAAGCGGTCCGCCATTGATGCGCCTTATCCGTTTATCGGCTTGCCTGTGTCTACACAGGCCGCAAACGGCCCGCAACCAACAGTCATGGCCGACGGCTTAAATTTACGACCAAGGAATGACCATATCACGCCAGCGCGGCCCTAGTACGCAGGTCCTTTTCTGCCCGCCAATCGTCAAATCACTCAAACGCCAATAATCGGGTTCTTGGACGACGATTGTTGTGTAGGACGCACAAGTTCAACCCAAGGGGCAGTAAATAATTGACTTGTTGACGCCCCAAGCCTACCCAACTGTTGAAGTCCTACGACGTTCAGGGGATCTTGGACAGGCTTTCAAGAACCTGAAAACAAACACGAAATTCAACACGTTGGAATATTCAAACACAATGACTGCAAAGCCTTCCGGAAATTGGGTGTGGATCGCGTTGGTCGCACTGGCTTGCGCAATTCCATTGATGTTGACGCCAGTGGCACCCCTTACCGATTTTTATAACCACGCAAGCCGATTTTACATACTTTCGGGGAGTGCGAATGCCGCGAACCTCAGCGAAAATTACAGCTCGGCCTGGGCGTTGCTGCCCAACATCGGATTAGACGTGATCGGCACTGCAGCCATGCGCATCGTCCCGCCGCTTTTGGCAACAAAACTCTTGCTGAGCTTTGTGGTGTTTTTCTTGTTCTTCGCGATCCTCTATTTGGCATATGCCCTGCAGGGGCGCCTAAACCCGGTCACAATTTGCCTGGCATGTATCGCGGCCTACAGTAATATTCTGATCTGGGGATTTGCGAATTTTTTGATTGGATTGTCTTGCCTTATTCTGAGCTTGGGCCTTTGGATCGCTTTGCGACACCGCCCAAACCTGCAGCTGTCCGTCGGAATTGTCGCGGGGGTTTTCGTCTTTTTATCCCACGGATTCGCGTTTCTCCTTTGGGGGCTGATCCTGTTTAGCTATGAAATTGGCGAGGCCCTCGCAATGCGCGAGATGACCGTTGCCAATATAGCGAAACGATCCATACGGTTGCTTTTCTTGGCAATCATCCCAATTGTGATCTTCTTCCAAATCAGCACATCAAGTGCAGAAGGCGGGGCGACGTCAACGCTTTCCAATTTCATGGGCTACGTGGACTCCGGCACCTATTGGCAGCGTATTTGGCAAGAAGTCTTGGATCGATCCGACAGTTTTTTCCGGGTTTCCAATTCGACATTTCCTTGGATCGACCGCGCTCTCGGCCTGTTGATGTGGTCCCTTCTGTTCTTGGCGGCATGGAAAGGCCCACTGAGCGTGGAGAGACGCATGCTCCCCGCCATTGTGCTAACGGCGGTTTTGGTGGTCATCGCCCCGTCCAGTCTGTTCAGCGCAGGTCACTTGGATGAACGAATTCCGTTGCTATTGCTGGCATTGGTCGCAGCCTCTGTCCGCCCAAGCCAGACGCAAAAGGGTGAGTGGATCAAGTATTGCGTCGTATTGCTGTTGCTGGTCCGTACCGCATTGAACGCCACAGCCTGGTATCAAAACGGACAAATTTATAGTGAATTCCTCTTGGAATTGCCAAAAGCAGCAGGAGCAAAACTAGCGACGAGTTATTCTGCTTTGGGCTATGAAAATCACAATTGGCCAAACTGCGCCCCACTGGAACACCTATTGTTGATGAAGAACCAAACAGCGGTGCCAACATTTGCTTTTGCGACTCAACAACCCATAACGCTTAAGGGGCCAATCAAGGACGCTTTGGAAAATTTCGCGGCCTCCCCTAAACCCAAAACCGACATCGAAGGGATTTCGAACCTTGTCGCAGATGGATTTGATCTGATTGTTCTTTGCGGGGATACGTCGATTTCGGTCCCGGACAGTCTAAGTCTCACAACCAGTGGTACAAACTGGGCAATATACCAAAAAGTCGATTGATCTCACCCAAGCGAAAACCAAAACTTGGGCCTATGACACTAAGTTTTCATGAATTGTGGTACGGGTGAAGGGACTTGAACCCCCACGCCTCGCGGCGCCAGAACCTAAATCTGGTGCGTCTACCAATTCCGCCACACCCGCACTGATTTGAAAACATCCGTAGATATCATCAAATTTCGCGCCCTTCTAGCAAAGGTGAAAACAGGATGCGAGCGGAAAAGTGATTTTTTCGGCCCTCAGCAATAAAAAGCTATATATTTCTCAACGATTACCGTAGCATAACATCATAAAAAGACGACCAAGGCAGGTAAAAAAGGGGCAGCCCATGTCAGGAATGACAAAAGGGCGTGACGCAGGGACAAAACCCGGCGCGCGTCGATTCATATATAAAACAGGTTTGTGCGAAGGCACGCATGTCATGACGATGGAAGGTCACCTTCCCGTTGAATATCTGGTGACCGGGGATCGCGTGATCACCAAAACCGGATCTCGTATCATTCAGCATATCGCCGTTCGAACGCTCAGCGATTGTCCGGTGCAGGTGCGACGCGGCGCTTTGGGGCGCGGGCGTCCGATGCAGGATCTCTATCTTGCGCCAGATCAGCATGTGCATTTGCGCGATTGGCGGGCCAAGACCTGGTGCGGGTCTGATCAGATCGCGGTGCCTGTGTCACGGTTGCGGGATGGAGAGTCCATTTTCTGGGGCGAACATCCCGGTCGGCTGAACGTGTATGAGCTGGAGCTGGACGAACAAGACGTCATCTATGCCGATGGTATGGAAGTCATGAGCGCCGCTCTTCCTGAAAACGTGATCCGTTTCGCGGCCGCTTAGGCGCTACAGACCCAATTCACGAAACACGGCGGGCAATTGTTCCGGCAGGTCCTCGGCAATCAGGCCGGGGCCAAAACTGCGCGCAGCTTGTGCGTGCAACGCGGCCCCTTGGCTTGCGGCGGCAAATGGCGTAAAACCGCGCGCCAGCAATCCGGTGATGAACCCCGCCAACACATCCCCGGCCCCGGCTGTGGCCAGCCACGGTGCGGCCTGATCATATTGCGATGACATAAGGGTGCATGCGCCTTGTGGTGTCGCGATGGTCGTGTCCGGGCCCTTTAGCAGCACGGTGCACCCTGCCCGTTTGGCCGCAGCGCGGGTGGCGTCGGCTTTGGAAAAGGCCGGTCCCGTCTGCGCGGGTTTGGCCAGTTGCGCAGCAATATCCGGGAACAACCGGGCAAATTCGCCGCCATGTGGGGTCAAAACACATTGGTCATTAAGCTTGGCAAACAGGTCAGGCTCTGCTGCCAGAATCGTCAAGGCGTCGGCATCCAAAACACAAGGCCGCCCCCAATCGAGCGCAGCAGAGATCAGCGCTGATTTTTCCGACGAAATCCCCAGCCCCGGACCAAGGCACATGGCCGTGATCCGCGCATCGCTCAATTGGTCTTTCAGCGCGGCGTCGTCTTTCAGTGAACGCAGCATGACCGCATCCAAACGGCATGCATTTTCCTGCAAGGCTGAGGGCGGACAGCCGAGCGTGACCAACCCCGCACCTATCCGCAGCGCAGCACGCGCCGCAAGTCTTGCGGCCCCGCCTCGCCCGACGCCGCCCGAAAGGATCAGCGCGTGGCCGTGGGAAAACTTGTGATCGCTCGCGTGTTTTTTCAGTTGCTCCGTCATCTGCGCGGGCTGGAAGAGCTGGGCGGGTTGCTCCTGTGCCGCCATCGGCACGTCACGCAACCCAATGTCTTTCACAATGACCTGTCCGCAATGCCAGGCCCCATCCGCAAGGAAATGGCCCAATTTGGCACGGTGAAAGCTGACCGTGAGGTCGGCTTTGATGCACGGCCCGTCTGGGTCCCCCAACACCCGTCCGCTGTCGCTGCACAGCCCGGACGGCAGATCAACCGCAACCACTGGCTGCCCCTGAACACCCGCGTCATTTATATTGGGAATCACTTTGGCCAGATCACCCGCTATGGAGCGGGCCAATCCGGTCCCGAAAAGACTGTCGACAATCAGATCGGCTTTGCCCAGCTGCGCCGCCACGGCCCCAGATGTTAGCGGATGCACCGGCCCCAATTCCGTCCAACGCGCGCAATTGGTCGCGGCGTCGGGCGGCAGCTTGTCCAAAGCCCCGAAACCAAAGACCGAAACCTCCCAGCCCCAATTGCGCAGCAGCCGCGCAATAACATAGCCGTCGCCGCCGTTATTGCCCGGACCGCAGAGGACAGTGGCGTGATGGGATGTTGCGGCCAATTCCGGCCAAACCTCGAAGATCGCGGAAACGACACCCTGCCCGGCCGCTTCCATCAGGGCCAGCCCGGTCACCTCGCCCCGCAGGATGGCGGATTTTTCAATCGCCTGCATCTGCGCTGCGGTCAGCAGATCTTGCATCCCCAAACCTCCAAAGTTTTTCCGTTGCACATTTTTTGTGCTTTGCGCACATATTGCGTGCAGAGCCTATTGAATCAGACGGCCCCGCACCATACCGTCACGCTGGTCAATTGTAGCGCCAATAGAGAAGTGATGAAAACCAAAAGCATATCGGACAGGGAGTCGTAACGATGAAGAAGATTGAGGCGATCATTAAACCCTTTAAGCTGGACGAGGTCAAAGAGGCCTTGCAAGAGGTCGGCGTGCAGGGGCTAAGCGTTATTGAAGTGAAGGGGTTTGGGCGCCAGAAAGGCCATACCGAACTTTATCGCGGGGCTGAATATGTCGTCGACTTTTTGCCCAAGGTCAAAATCGAAGTGGTTCTGGCAGACGATCAGGTTGACGATGCCGTAACGGCCATTATCGACGCAGCCAAGACAGACAAAATTGGCGACGGAAAGATTTTCGTGTCCCCGATTGAACAGGCTGTTCGCATTCGCACCGGTGAATCCGGCGACGACGCGCTGTAACTCTCAGCGCTTTACGCGAAATAAACATTAATCTCCAAACAGAAGGAATTGGGTCAAAATGAGCAATAAGGACGTTCTGAAGACCATTAAGGATGAAGAAGTCGAATATGTAGATATTCGCTTCACAGATCCACGCGGAAAACTGCAGCACGTGACAGTTATGGCTGATCAGGTTGACGAAGACTTTCTTGAAGAAGGTTTTATGTTTGACGGTTCATCCATCGCAGGCTGGAAGTCCATTGATGAATCCGACATGAAACTGATGCCAGATGCCGCCAGTGCTTATTTGGATCCATTCTACGCAGAAAAAACGCTGTGCGTTCACTGTACAGTTGTTGAGCCAGACACAGGCGAATCTTATGACCGCGACCCACGCGGTACAGCAGAACGCGCAGAGGCTTATCTGATTTCTTCTGGCATTGGTGACACTTCCTACTGGGGTCCAGAGGCTGAATTCTTCCTGTTTGACGATGTTCGCTTTCAGGTCGACATCAACAAAGTGTCTTACCAGGTCGACGCAATCGACGCGTCTTGGAACACAGACACCGAATATGAAATGGGCAACACAGGCCACCGTCCGGGCGTCAAGGGCGGATATTTCCCTGTAAACCCAATCGACGATGGCCAAGACATCCGCGGCGAAATGCTTTCCACCATGAAACGCATGGGCATGAAGGTTGATAAGCACCACCACGAAGTGGCGTCTTGTCAGCACGAGCTGGGTCTGATCTTTGGATCGCTCAAGCATCAGGCCGATGAGCTGCAGAAATACAAATATGTGATCCACAACGTGGCACAGGCCTATGGCAAGTCGGCAACGTTTATGCCCAAGCCAATTGCAGGCGACAACGGCACAGGCATGCACGTGAACATGTCGATCTTCAAAGACGGCAAGCCTTTGTTTGCTGGCGACAAATACGCGGATCTTTCCCAAGAAGCCCTGTATTTCATCGGTGGTATCCTGAAGCACGCCAAAGCGCTGAACGCGTTCACCAACCCATCCACGAACAGCTACAAGCGCCTAATCCCAGGTTTTGAAGCCCCTGTTCTGCGGGCCTATTCTGCGCGGAACCGGTCTGGTTGTGTTCGTATTCCATGGGCTGAAAATCCAAAAGCCAAGCGCGTTGAGGCTCGTTTCCCTGATCCGGCTGCCAACCCATATCTGTGCTTTGCTGCGCTTCTTATGGCTGGTCTTGACGGCATCAAAAACAAGATCGATCCAGGCCCCTCTTCTGACAAGGATCTTTACGATCTGCCACCAGAAGAATTGGCCGGAATTCCAACAGTTTGTGCATCACTTCGTGAAGCGCTGGATTCTTTGGAAGAAGATCACGAATTCCTGCTGGCCGGCGATGTGTTCACCAAAAGCCAGATTGAAGGTTACACAGAGCTTAAATGGGAAGAGGTTTACGCCTACGAGCACACACCTCACCCCATTGAATTCAAAATGTACTACAGCTGCTAAGGCAGTCAGACATTCCACAAAAGGGGCGCTTTTAGGCGCCCCTTTTTTTGTGCCGACCGGTCAGAGTTTCGGGGTCTTCGGGCTCAGCCATCAACACGTGATCTATGGCCAGCAGGCCAATGTGCCTTTTTCCTGCTTTATTTCGACGAAATCTCGCCCAATTGCTCTGCCATTCTTGCATCAGATGATTACCCGTGAGGATCGTGATGCACCCCGTCGAATGCGCACTATTGTTTGTCAGCAAGCCGAAACTGGCCCTGGAACAGTTCGGTGAGACCCTGAACCAAAGACTGGCCTTTCTGAACCAAGAGTTCGAAAAAACCGGCGATGAGCCCGGGATCAGTGCGCGTTTTGCAAACTCTGGTATGGAACTAGAGGTCATTGCTGTCGCAGACGCCCTGCCCGCCGATTCCTTTCGCGGCGCGATTACATCGCCTTTATCCCAAGCGCATCGCGGCGTTTTGGCGGACACGTTGTTCCGGCACAATCGCTATATCCTGATGCGTCTTAGCGCGATTGAGGGGCCGGATCAGCCCGACAGGTTGACGATGTTGCGCGTTGCACATGCCGCCACAACCCTTTTGACGGAATGGCATTTGCCTGCCGCCCTACATTGGCGTCAGTCAAACCAATTGTTGGTGGGCAGTCAGTATCTGGAACTTGCCCGTGACGACACGCCTTGGGCCCTGTTCGCCCATGCGCAGATCAACAAGGACAGCGCGGATGATCTGGACAGGTCCCGGCACAGTTTGCTGCTGGATGAGGCGACAGAATTCATCGGCCGTCCGATCCATTTCAAATCAACCGACTGGCCGCCAGAGGAAATGCACGCCTCTGCCCTGTCCTTCTTGCGCCATGCGGTGGACAATGGCGGGCCGATCCCGGATGGGGACAGTTTTGGGTTGGGCACAGATCATGTTGTCCGCGTCGCCCATATCGAGGCGGCCGAGGACACGCCAGAGGGGCTTTTTGAGCTGACCGCAGTTGAGCGTCCGGAACATGGGTTTGTAAGCATGCGTCCCAGTGCCGTGGCAAAACGCAGCAACGAAGTCGCCGTTGAACCCGTAGCACCCTATGTGGCAGAGCCAGAGATCGAAGAGATCGACCCCGCAGAACGCACCCGCAGTTTGGCCGTCAGCTATATGATGCTGGTGATTGTGCCACCGATCGGTGTGTTGCTGTTGGTGACGAACGCTTTATTTGGCGTCAACGCCTGGCGCACCAGTGTGATTGCAACGGCCTCTGTTGCCTTGGCGCTGATCGTCGGCGCCTATTCGTTCCTGAACTATGTCGGGCAGGAAACGGCCGTGTTTATTGATCCCGAACCTGTGGTTCAGACCGTATTGCAGGATTAAGCGCCTCGCGGTCTTTTTCCGGTAAATCGGCGAAACGGGCCAGATAGGTGTGGATCGAAAAGACCACGGCCTGCGTCTTTGGCAATTTTACCAAAGACTGACGTTCCGCACGGACGTAGATGTTTTCCCCTGTGACAGTTGGCCTTGGGCTGGTCTCTGACCTTGGGGCGAACAGGCTTGGGTCTTTGTAAAACAACAAATTGGACCGCCACAAAGGTTGTTCTGCGCGCATCAGGTCAAACAAGCGCTGCACCCGGTTTCCCATATCCGCATCATAGGGCGCGACCGGGCTGTGGATGGCGCTAAGTGGTCGCTGGAACTTTTCCTCTAGCCGCCAGCTTGCCGGAAAACACAGGAAAGCGGCGGTCAGAACATGTTCCGCCCCGCGCTTTTCCAAAATGCACAAATCTTCCTGAACCAGCTGACCCGCCGTTTCCAAGGGCCTCGCCATGTTGATTGGAACAATGACGCCATCAGGTCGCGTGATCTGATCTGCGCTGACATTGTATTGAGCATCCTTAGACAGCTGTTGCAGGATCAAATCCAAAAGCTCGCAGGCAGGCGCAAGGGCGGCAGGATCCTGTTGGAACACCTCTGCCCTATGGGCCGTCCACAACCGAGTTCGTTCCTGCATTTGTTGGGTGAACACCTCATCCCGGATCAGCCAATCCCGCAGATCAAGCGGCTGAACACCTGGAAGCTTGGCCGGATGACTGCGCGGGATCAGCGCCGCAGGAAAGGTATGGTGCAAGATCGGGTTCATCAGCGTTGCGCCCAGGCCCCATTCAAAAATTGAATTGGGCATACACCCCAAGATGATCCGACCCCAGCAAGGGCCGTGTTTGCACACGTCCTTGTCCGCCCGTGACCAATACATGATCAATCGGCAGACGAAGAAGCTGGGTGGGATGAATAAGGGTCCGGAGGGTTGGGCCAAGGCGCTTTGCCTGCGCGGCGCGGCTGATGGCCCGCATCGAATGAGACCACGGCACCATGTTGAAATCCCCGGCCACAACCTTGGGGCCTTGCAACGTCTCAAGGATCGGCAAGATCTGTTCCACCTGTTCCCGTTGCTCCATCGGGTATGGCCAATGCAGGTGGATGGCAACAGCCCAAACCGGGCCGTCTGGTGTGCGCACCTGCAGTGCTGCGACGCCGCTGCCGGGGATGCAGGTCTCTGACCCTTCGACCATCGGCCAACGCGACAAAACCGCGACCTGCCCCGTGCCGGTAAAGTCGCAAATCACCGAGGATGGGAAATGTTCCGCCAAGGCACGGTAGGCTGGCTTTAGCTTGTGAAAGACCTCTTCAAGGGTGACGAAATCCGGGTTTGACGACAGAATATCGGCGTTGAGGGCCGTCATTTCTTTGTTCGAATACAACAGGTTCTTTTGGTAAAGTGCGTATTTCAACGGCCCCGCTGGCGCGGGCGTGAGATGCACAGAGGCCAGCGGCACCGTTGCAGCCACGCAAACCGCGATGATCGCGGCAAAGGCCCCGCGCCGCCCAATCAGCAGCAAGACCGCTGTTGCCACCAACAGCAACGCCAACCAGAACCGAAACACCGCAAGAGAATCCCCGATACCGTGCCATGCCCCGGCAAAACTCAGCACGATCAACCCGATGGTTGCAAAGAAGATAATTTCGACCAAACGACGCACTGTATTTCCTGCCCGATATCGATTTCTGCAAACCCCCAATAGCGCAGATGCGCGTTATTTCGGGTTACTCACAAAAAAGGGCGGCACCAAATTGGCCCGCCCCCCTTAATTCTTTTCGCCCCGGATTTAACCGCGTGCTGATCCGACCATTTTCCAGATCGCAGGCAACAACAATGCGGCCAAAGCCAGCTTCATCACGTCACCTGTCACATAAGGCGTCAGGCCCCATGCCATCGTTTGGTTGAACAATGAGCCATATGTGGCGACGTCCAGTTTGCCAGTCGAAACGATCCACTGCGCCAACCAAGCAAGGCCTGGAATGTACAAGGCAACACTGCCGATCAGCATCGCCACAGCCATTTTCACAACAGAGCGGTCCCAACCGATGCGGGCGAAATACCCAAGCACCAGCGTCGCAACGACGAAACCAACCAGGAAACCACCGGTGCTGCCCATCATATAGTTCAGACCGTGGAATTCAGCGGTAGAGCTTGTGAACACGTCAAAGCCAAGCGCGCCGATCAACAGATAGCCAAACATCGTTGTCAGGCCCAAACGCGGGCCATAGCCGGCGCCGATGGTCAAAACCGCGAATGTTCCCATGCCGATTGGAACGGGGGATGGCGGAACCATCACTTTGATCTTTGCGGAAATCGCCAAAACGGCAATTCCAAGAACAACCAGAACCGCTTGTTTGATTCTCAGGGCTGTCCCTTCGCTTGGTCCGAACATTTCGACTAGCACTTTGTCTGTCATCGTGGCTGCCATATCTGCACTCCTTTAGGGTTTATTTGGTTTTGCACCAGTGCGCAGGGCGGTGCAAGACCAATAAAACAGCTTTAAAAGCAAGGATTGCCCTTCCCCGCCTTGTGACCCCTCGCCCTGCAGTTTATGACCTTGCCCAAGTTTTCCCAAAACAAAAGGCAACAGATGATCCCGCGTTATTCCCGCCCCGAAATGGTTAAGATTTGGTCCCCAGAGACAAAATTCCGCATCTGGTACGAGATTGAGGCTTTTGCCTGCGACGCCATGGCCAAGAACGGCGTCATTCCTCAGGAAAACGCTGATGCCGTGCGCAAAGCGTGGGATGTCGAATTTGATGTCGCCCGCATTGATGAAATAGAAGCCGTCACAAAGCACGACGTGATCGCGTTTCTGACGCATCTGGCGGAAATCATCGGCAATGACGAAGCGCGTTTTGTGCACCAGGGCATGACCAGTTCTGACGTTCTGGACACATGTTTCAACGTTCAACTGGTGCGCGCTGCTGATATTTTGCTGGAAGACATGGACAAGCTGCTGGCCGCGATCAAACGCCGCGCCTATGAGCATAAAGACACGGTGTGCATCGGCCGCAGCCACGGCATCCACGCAGAGCCTGTCACATTTGGTCTGAAAATGGCGCAGGCCTATGCGGAAATGGATCGCAACCGGACGCGTTTGCAGGTGGCGCGTGCCGAAATCGCAACTGGCGCTATTTCTGGCGCTGTTGGCACATTTGCCAATATTGATCCTTCCGTCGAAGAACATGTCTGCCGCGAAATGGGGCTAGAGCCAGAGCCCGTGTCCACACAGGTTATACCACGGGACCGTCACGCGGCGTTTTTTGCGACACTTGGCGTGGTTGGATCGTCGGTTGAGCGGATCGCCACAGAAATCCGCCATTTGCAGCGCACCGAAGTTCTGGAAGTCGAAGAGTTCTTTAGCCCCGGGCAAAAGGGCTCTTCCGCGATGCCCCATAAACGCAACCCGGTTTTAACCGAAAACCTGACAGGTCTTGCCCGTTTGGTGCGCATGGCCGTGGTTCCGGCGATGGAAAACGTGGCGCTTTGGCATGAGCGCGACATTTCGCATTCTTCAGTCGAGCGCAATATCGGTCCCGACACCACTGTGACGCTTGATTTCGCCCTGTTCCGTTTGACCGGCGTTATCGACAAACTGTTGGTCTATCCTGACAATATGATGAACAATCTCAACAAGTTCCGCGGCCTTGTTCATTCACAACGTGTGTTGCTGGCCCTGACGCAAAAAGGCGTTTCCCGGGAAGACAGCTATCGTCTGGTGCAACGCAATGCGATGAAAGTCTGGGAAGAAAACAAGGACTTTATGGAAGAGCTGAAAGGCGATCCAGAAGTGACCGCCGTGTTGAGCAACGAAGAAATCGAAGAAAAATTCGACCTTGGCTATCACACAAAACATGTGGACACGATCTTTGCCCGCGTTTTTGGCGCCGAATAAGTTGATTTGGTAGCGAGGCGTTAACCGCTTCTGTGCAACACATTGCCCTGCCTTAATCGACAGGGGAATGTGTTGCAGAACGCTGCTGTTACAGACGAAAACGTCACCACGCCGACTTTAGCGTCGGAAAATAAGTCACTGAATGGCCGTATGAAAGCGGCGATCATTGTGCGGCTTTTGCTGTCTGGCGGGTCTCGGCTATCCTTGGCGGATCTGTCCGAAGACGCGCAAAGCGAACTGATCCTGCAAATGGCCCGTCTGCGCCATATCGATCACGCGACCCTGCAATCGGTGGTCGAAGAATTCGCAACGGTTCTTGAGGCGGGGGGATTGAACTTTCCCGGCGCGTTAGAGGGGACGTTGAACCTGCTGGATGGGCGGATCAGCGGCACCACCGCGTCACGGTTGCGCCGACAGGCCGGGTTGTCACGCCACGGGGATCCGTGGAAACGCATTGGCGGGTTTGAGGCAGAGGCGCTGATCCCTATTCTGCAGGCGGAAAGCACCGAAATTGCTGCGGTGATCTTGTCCAAACTGAAAGTTTCAAAAGCGGCAGAGCTTTTGGGCCATCTGCCCGGCGAACGCGCGCGCCGCATTGCCTATGCTATGTCCCTGACAGACGCAATTTCCCCGGAAATGGTGTCAAAGATCGGCCATACCATCGCGGCACAATTGGATGCGCAACCGATCAGCGCCTTTGAGGATGGGCCGGTCGAACGGGTTGGCGCGATCCTGAACTATTCGCCGTCCAACACGCGGGACGATGTTTTGGACGGGTTGGAACAAGAAGATTCCAGCTTTGCCGCGCAGGTTCGGCGGGCGATCTTTACCTTTGCAAATATCCCAGAACGTATCGATCCGCGCGACGTGCCCAAGATCATTCGCGATGTGGACGCAACGACCTTGGCAACGGCGCTGGCGGCGGCAACGGGCGACGATGCGAAATCAACCGAATTCATCTTGTCCAACATGTCACAAAGGATGGCCGACCAATTGCGCGAAGACATCGACGGCTTGGGCAAGGTCAAGGAGCAAGATCGTGAGGCCGCAATGTCCGCGGTTGTTGGGACAATCCGCGACCTTGAAGCGGCGGGCGACATCTTTCTTGTCGCCGAAGATGACTAAGCCGGATCCGAAAAACGCGTCTGCATGTCGCTCGCGGGGTTGCAAATCGCGCGTTCATGCACATTAGTCGCTTTATTATGAATCCGCCTGCCCCCCAAAGACACCGCCAGACCGCCCCAATTTCAGGGGATCGGGCTGTTATGGCCTGCCCTGTGCCGCAATGAAGTGGTTTCAATCTTTAGGTGACACGCGCCAGGGTATTTTGCTGATGCTTCTGGCGATGCTGATCCTGGCGATGATGGATGCCGTGGCCAAGCATCTGACGGGCAGCTACAACCCGATGCAGGTGGTCTGGGCCCGGTATGCGTGTAGCACCGTGGTCGTTGCCCTGGCGCTTGCCCCGCGTTTGCGCGAATTGCTGGTGACCCGTCATTTGGGACTGCAGTTGATCCGCTCTGCCTTTTTGTTTGGCGCGACTTATGCGTTTTTCACCAGCATCTCGCGCATGCGGCTGGCGGATACGGTCGCTATTTTTGACATAAACCCGCTGATCGTCACCATGCTGGCGTTTTTCGTATTGAAAGAACCGGTCGGTCCCCGGCGCTGGTTTGGCGTTATCGTTGGATTGATCGGGGCCTTTATCATCATCCGCCCGGGCAGCAGCATGTTTTCGGCCTATTCGATTTTGCCGTTGATGGGGGCCTGCAGTTACGCGGCCTATGTGATCACGACGCGGTTCTTAGGGAGGGATGAGCACATTCTGACCAGCCTGCTCTACACCAGCCTGATCGGCACGATCGCGGCCACCATATTGGTGCCGCCAGTGTGGATTGCCCCGACCAGTCTGGATGGCGGATTGATGATCACCATGGGGATTTTGGGCGGTGTTGGGCAGTATTTTCTGATCCGTGCCTTTACAGTGGCCGAAGCCGGCGCAATCGCCCCGTTTTCTTACGCAGGCATGATCCCGGCCGTGAGCTTTGGGTATGTCTTCTTTGGTGAATGGCCAGATCTCATCACCATCCTTGGTGCGCTTGTTATCGTAATCTCGGGACTATATGTGTGGCATCGCGAAAACAAAGCACAAAGCACCGTACGGACCAGCGAATGAAAGACACCCAGGGCAGTCGCACTGATTATTGGACGGATGCGGTGATCCGTGGCATTTTGCGGGTCGCCCTGGCGATGCCGTATCGGTACCGGGTGCCGTTTTTTGGCTGGGTCACGTCTCGGCTTGTGGCGCCTGTGATCGGCTATAACCGGCGCGTGAAAAAGAACCTCGATTTCATTTTTCCAGAGATGACCGTTCAGCAACGCAAAAAGATCATCCGGGGGGTGCCAGACAATATCGGGCGCACTTTGATTGAGATTTATTCAGGTCAGGAATTCATCGACCGGGTCAAGGACCTGCCCTTTACCGGGCCGGGTGGTGAAACGCTGGCGCGCGCGCATGCAGAAAATCAGGCGGTTATATTGGTGACCGGGCATTTCGGGAATTACGACGTCGCCCGCGCAGCGCTTATCGGGCGCGGTTATCGCGTGGGCGGGTTGTACAACCGCATGCACAACCCCTATTTCAACAGCCATTACGTCAAGGCGATCCGCAAAATCGGCAGCCCGATGTTTCCCAAAGGGCGTCGCGGATTAGGAGAGCTGGTGCGTTTCATCAAGACCGGCGGAATGGTTGGGTTTGTCACGGATCAGCACGCGAATACGGGCGTGCCGATGGAATTCTTTGGCAAACAAGCGGCCACGGCCCTGTCCGCCGCTGAACTGGCGCTGAAATACAATGCCTTGATGGTGCCGATTTACGGTGTTCGACAGGAAAACGGGCTGGATTTCGAAATACGGGTCGAAAGCCCGATCGAACACACAGACCCCGTCACGATGACCAAGGCGCTTAATGAAAGTCTGGAAACGCTGATCAGGCAACATCCAGAACAATGGTTATGGGTGCATCGTCGCTGGAAGCTGCCAGGCCACAGCCCGGATTAACGCAACCGTGTCGCCGCCAGGATTTTGCCGGGTCCGACCGCTTGAACGATCACAACCACAGGTTCGTCGCCCGGTGCTTTGGCAGACAGGGACACCGGTTTTCGGCCATCCCAATTGCCCAGCTCTTGCCAATCGGTCACGATATTCGCGTAATCAATCGTGCGGCCTTTGTTTTCACCGCGGGTGATTTTGATGGTTTCCATTGGAATGTAGCGCACCAGCTGGATGACCATTTTTTGCTTGGGGCCTTGCACCAGGTTCGCCTTGATCTGCACGGAATTGCCCTTGCGGGTCACAACCAACTGCACCGGAGGCGCCTTTTGCCCGTGTTCGTGGATCAGGTCTGCGACGTCCATGGGTTTGTACCCGACCAGATTTTCTGTCCCGCCGATGACCATTTGAGGTGTGTAGATCGTGCGATGGCCGCCAGCCTTGGCATAGGCCTTTTGCCGTGCAGTGTAGGCCGGGCTTCCGAACACGTCTTTCCAGCCGATATAGTCCCAGTAATCCACATGTAGCGCCAAGGGAATTACATCGTCGCGTTTGGCCAGCTTTGCCAGCAAATCATCTGCCGGAGGACAAGACGAACAGCCCTGAGATGTATAAAGTTCAACGACGACCATATTTGACTGCGCATGACTTTGCACGGTCGTGGACAAAAACAGTCCCATGAAAAGTATAGTAAAAAGATAACGCATCAATTGGTCCGCCTTGCCATTCCCCATCCGCTTTCTACTTGAGCCGTTGCTCAACTGCCAATCAAGCCTTTGCGAGTATTCGTAACATGAATTCGCATCATTGTGCACAATGGTATACATTAATTTCATCAACCCCCTTGAAAGCGAGGCCAGACACTGGCAATAGCATGGCAGACACCCCTGATCACCTATTTGAGGGAGGCATCCATGCCCATCATCGTCGGACAAGACAGCGCCAAAGCCCGTAAAACGCTTAGTGCTGGAACCCAATCTATTGCTTATTATTCAATCCCTGCGGCCACAGCTGCTGGGCTTGGTGATTTTTCGAATCTTCCTGCGGCGCTAAAGGTGGTGCTGGAAAACATGTTGCGGTTTGAAGACGGCAAGACCGTCACCGTGGACGACATCAAGGCATTCGCCGAATGGGGCGCCAAAGGTGGCAAGAACCCACGGGAAATTGCCTACCGCCCTGCCCGCGTCTTGATGCAGGATTTCACAGGCGTTCCTGCGGTTGTTGACCTGGCCGCGATGCGCGACGGGATCGTGGCACTTGGTGGCGATGCGGAAAAGATCAACCCGCTAAGCCCGGTTGATCTGGTGATTGACCACTCTGTCATGATTGACGAGTTCGGCAACCCGCGTGCCTTCCAGATGAATGTGGATCGTGAATACGAACGCAACATGGAACGCTACACCTTTCTGAAATGGGGTCAGTCGGCCTTTAACAACTTCCGTGTTGTGCCTCCGGGAACGGGGATTTGTCACCAGGTGAACCTTGAATATCTGGCCCAGACCGTTTGGACGGACAAAGACCAGAACGGCGACGATGTTGCTTACCCGGATACTTTGGTGGGGACAGACAGCCACACAACCATGGTGAACGGCCTTGCTGTTCTGGGTTGGGGCGTTGGCGGGATTGAGGCCGAAGCCGCGATGCTGGGGCAGCCAATTTCGATGCTGATCCCAGAAGTCATCGGGTTTGAGCTGACCGGCGAAATGATGGAAGGCACCACAGGCACCGACTTGGTTCTGAAGGTTGTCGAACTGCTGCGCGCAAAAGGCGTGGTTGGCAAATTCGTGGAATTCTACGGTGCGGGTCTTGACCATCTGCCTTTGGCCGATCGTGCGACGATCGCGAATATGGCGCCGGAATATGGCGCGACCTGTGGGTTCTTCCCAATCGACAGCGAAACCTTGCGCTATCTGCGTACATCTGGTCGCGACGAAGACCGGATTGCCTTGGTAGAGGCCTATGCCAAAGAAAACGGCATGTGGCGCGATGCGGATTACGCACCAATCTATACCGACACGTTGCACCTAGACATGGGCACAATCGTTCCGGCGATTTCCGGCCCGAAACGCCCGCAGGATTATGTTGCTCTGACGGATGGTCAATCTGCATTCCGCCGCGAGATGGAAGAAACCTTTAAGCGCCCTATGGGCAAAGAGGTTGCTGTTGCTGGCGAAGATTACACGATGGAAAGCGGCAAGGTTGTCATCGCCTCGATCACATCCTGCACCAACACATCCAACCCCTACGTGATGATTGGGGCCGGTCTGGTGGCGCGCAAGGCGCGTGCGCTTGGGCTGAACCGCAAACCATGGGTTAAGACATCACTGGCCCCCGGGTCGCAGGTTGTTTCGGCCTATCTAGAGGCTGCGGATCTGCAGGAAGACCTGGATTCCATCGGGTTCAACCTGGTGGGTTACGGCTGTACCACATGTATCGGGAACTCTGGCCCGATCCAGCCGGAACTGTCTGCAGCGATTGCAGAGGGCGATCTGGTGGCGACTTCGGTTCTGTCCGGTAACCGCAACTTTGAAGGGCGGATCAGCCCGGATGTGCGTGCGAACTACCTGGCCTCGCCCCCTCTGGTCGTGGCTTACGCCCTAGCGGGTACGCTGGACATCAATCTGGCAAGCGATGTGATTGGCACGGACAAGGACGGCAATGACGTTTATCTGAAAGACATCTGGCCCACGACCAAAGAGGTTGCGGATCTGGTTGAACAGACCGTCACACGCGAAGCCTTCCAGGAAAAATACGCCGAAGTCTTTACGGGCGACGAAAAATGGCAGGGCGTCGAAACGACAGACAGCCTGACATATGACTGGCCGTCCACATCGACCTATGTTCAAAACCCACCCTACTTCCAGAACATGTCGGCAGAGGCTGGCACGATTTCCAACGTGAAAGACGCCAAGGTTCTGGCCATTCTGGGCGATATGGTCACGACGGACCATATCTCTCCTGCCGGGTCGTTCAAAGACACCACGCCGGCCGGGCAATATCTGACGGATCGTCAGGTCGCCCCGCGTGAGTTCAACTCTTACGGTTCACGCCGTGGCAACCACGAAGTCATGATGCGCGGCACATTCGCCAATATCCGCATCAAGAATGAAATGCTGGATGGCGTCGAGGGCGGCTATACGCTTGGGCCGGATGGGGAACAGACCTCTATCTATGATGCGGCGATGGCCTATCAGGACGCCGGGACACCGTTGGTGATCATTGCTGGCGAACAATATGGTGCCGGGTCCTCTCGTGACTGGGCGGCCAAAGGAACAGCCCTTTTGGGCGTCAAAGCCGTGATCGCGGAAAGCTTTGAGCGTATTCACCGCTCTAACCTGGTTGGCATGGGCGTGATCCCGTTTGAGTTCACCAATGGCGACAGCCGTACATCCCTGAAGCTGAAGGGCGATGAGACCGTTTCAATCAACGGTTTGGACGGCAAGATTGTTCCGCTGTCTGAAATGCCTGCGACGATCACCTATGGGGACGGATCCACCAAAGACATCATGATCAAATGCCGGATCGATACGGAAATTGAGATTGAATATGTCGAAAACGGTGGCGTTCTGCATTACGTTTTGCGCAACCTTGCCAAAAGCTAAGCGCAGACACTCTTTGATAACAAAAACGGCCCGACGCATGTTCGGGCCGTTTTTTATTGACTGAACGCTTGGGGCTAGTTCGTGACGCCACCGGCCTCTTCGATGGCAGGGCGAATCGTGGAGTCCAGAATGGACGGCGTGATCGGCCCGGCAAAGCGCAAAATGACCTTGCCTTCCCCGTCAATCACATAGGTCTCTGGCACGCCGTAAAGGCCCCAGTTCAGCGCCGTGCGTCCGCTGGTGTCTGCGGCAAGCGCGACGAATGGGTTCCCCAGATCCGCAAGGAAGGCCAGCGCGTTGTCTGGGTCGTCCTTATAGTTGATCCCATAGATCGGTACGCCTTCATCCGCCAGAAGCTCTAGATTGGGATGTTCTGCACGGCAAGGGGCGCACCAGCTGGCCCAATAATTCACCAGCTTCACCCCTTCCCCGCGCAGGGTTTCGTCGGTGAAGGGCGGCTGATCCCCCAACTGTGTCAGATTGATCGACGGGGCCAGTTGGCCCTTTTGCGCAAAGGGCAGCTCGTCCGGGTTTTCGCGATACATCCCGAAATAGAACATGCCTGCCAGCGCTGTAAACAGAACTGGCGGTGCGATCATCAAGGGGGAAAACTTAGCCATCTTGTTTCTTATTCCGTGCTTCGGCTGCTTTCAAAGCTGCTTTGGTGGATCGGCTTTGCGCCCATGTTGCCGCGATCAGAACCGCCAGAATGGCGATCGTTGCGGCATAGGCCAAAAGAACTTCGAACGCGTATTTTCCAAGGTCAGGCATCATGCAATCCTTTCACGAGTCAAAAGCGCATGCAGGCGCCGAGCGCGAATTTCGCGACGGGTGCGGATCAGGACCAGCGCAATGAACATCAACACGAACCCTGCAAGGGCAAAGAGCAACGGAAAGTAGAACACGTTTGAAATGTTTTCCTCTTTGTCCAGCGACAGGGTCGCGCCTTGATGCAGACCTTGGTTCCAGAAATTCACGGCATAGCGCGACAGCACCGCAAAGACGGACCCGACGATGCACAAGACGCTGGTCAGATCAGCGGCCGTGTCCGGGTTCTCTACCGCTTGCCACATGGCCATATAGCCCAGATAGAACAAAAACAGGATCAGGAAAGAGGTCAGGCGCGGATCCCAGACCCACCATGTGCCCCACATCGGCTGGCCCCAGACCGCGCCGGTGATCAGGGCAATCAACGTCATCGCCACCCCGATAGAGGCCGCAGCCTTGGCCGCAAGCGCCGAGACGTGGTGACGCCGGATCAACCAGATCAGCGAGGCCACAAGCATCATCACCCAGATATTGATCGCCATCATCGCAGAAGGCACATGGATGTAGATAATCTTTACCGTCGCGCCCATGCGCACATCATCGGGGGTGAAAAAATACCCCCAGATCAGCCCAATCGCTGTGCACAGCACCGCAAGAACGGAAACGACCGGGACCACGGGTCTGGTCCAGTCCATGAACTTACTTGGATTTGCATATTTCCAGATCGACATATTGATCCTTTATCGTTTCTGTTCAATGGCTGCCATACACATCAAAGTCATCTGATTAACGCAAATTGACGCGGAGCGCGGCGGCGGCGGCAAATGGCAAAAGCGCGACGGCGGCAAAACTAATGCCTGCCAGCAGGGCAAGCGGCGTGGCGACCGGCAGGGCCTCTGCCCCGCGGCGTGCGGCTTCGCTGCCGAAAATCAAGGTCGGCACGTAAAGCGGCAACACCAGCAGCGACAGCAACAACCCGCCGCGCTTTAGCCCGACGGTCAATGCCGCGCCAAAAGCGCCGATCATCGACAGGGCCGGCGTTCCGATCAAAAGGGTTGTGACCAGCCAGACATATCCCGGCCCCGGCAGGTTCAGCAAAACCCCGAACACAGGTGCAGCCAGGGTCAGTGGCAGGCCTGTTGTCAGCCAATGCGCCATGGCTTTGGTGATGACGACGCCTTCAAATGGGATCGGCGCTGTGGCCAGTAGGTCCAGCGACCCATCCTCAAAATCCAACTGAAAGATTCGGTCCAGCGACAACAGGCAGGCCAGCAGCGCTCCGATCCACAAAATGCCCGGCGCGATGCGTCCCAAAAGCTCTGTGTCGGGGCCAACGCCAAACGGCACCATGACGCAGACGATCAAAAAGAACGACAGCCCAAGGCCAAAGCCCCCACCTGCCCGCATGGCCAGTTTAAGATCGCGTGCCAGCAGCCGGATCATCCAAAGGCCTCGTCGAACACATCCTTGGCCATGATCCGCGATGCGCGAAACCGTGAAAGATCGAGCGTTTCGGCCTCTAGCCCCAATTCGATATGCGTGGCGATGACCGCCATCCCGCCTGCGCCCAAATGCGCGCGGACCGCATCTGCGAACATCTTGACGCTGGCCTGATCCAGCGAAACCGTCGGCTCATCCAGGACCCAGATCGGGCGACCTGTGACCAGCAATCGGGCCAGCCCCAACCTGCGTTTCTGCCCCGCTGACAGGTTTTGGGCCCGTCTGTCGATCAGGCTCCGCAGCTCAAACGCAAGGATCGCGGCGTCAATGGACGCGGTGCCATAGATCGCCGCCCAGAATTTGAGGTTCTCGGCCACGGTCAATGTTGTTTTAATTCCATCTGCGTGGGCACCGTATGCCACGGCGTCTTCTGCGCCTTTTATGGTTCCGGCAAGGGGCGGTTGCAACCCGGCAAGGGTGCGCAACAACGTGGTTTTGCCGCATCCGTTCGGGCCGCGCAGGATCAACGCTTTGCCCGCCTTCAGGGTGAAAGATACGCCACCCGTGATCGGAACGCCCCCACGCGCGCAGGCCAGATCGCCCACAATCAGCTTTGATGTCAGATCAAACCCCACGCCAAACCCTTTACACAGCCAAAAGCGCGGCCGCGACGCGGCGGCCTTCGGACAGTAACACGTTATAGGTGCGGCACGCTGCGGGGGTGGACATTGCTTCTACGCCGATCCCGGCCTGTTCAAGCGCATGGCGGAACTCTGCCGGGATGTGGGCCGTGTCTTTGCCGGTGCCAACGAAGAGGACATCGATCTGATCCTTAAGCTCTAGCGGTGACTGTGAGTCTGAATAGCCGCCCCAAGGCATGCAACGTTCGGCCTGAAGCAGAACATCGCCATGGGCCACCTGCCCGCCCACACGAAAGAACCCGGGGCCATAGCCATCAATCGGCGCGGCATCCTGAAAAACGATTTCGTTCAGTTGCATAAGACCCCCTAGTCAAACAGCGGCAATCCAGAGACCGCCGACACTGCAATTATCACATAGGCCACAGATCGGTAGACCCGTTCCAGTTCAGGCCGAAACATCGCCGCCCCCAGAACATTTGCCATCAGATACGGCACTGTCGCAAACAAGCCAAGCCCCAGCACCGCCCAGGGGAACTGGCCAAAGGCCACCAATGTCCCAAACAGCACGAAAACCGATCCGAACAGAAACAGCATGATCGTCGCCCGAATGACCCGGATTGGATTGTCTGACGCCATATATAACAGGATGACGGGTGGTCCCGGCATCCCGACCGTGCCTTCCATCAAGCCGGCGAAAAAGCCCGTGCCAAAGACCATTTTTTTCGTCAGCACACCGCGATAGCGCAATCCGGATATCAGAATGATCAAGGTCACAAGCGCGATGATCGACACGCCATAGCGGAAATATTCCGGGGCAATGGCTCCAAGGACCAGCACCCCCACGGGCGCCCCTAGGATCAGACCGACGGAAAGCCGCAGCACGTCATCTGTCTTGCTGTTTTTGATTGCATTGGGAATGTTCGGAATGGGCCCAAAGGCGTCCATTGTGATCGTAACGGCCAGTGCCTCAAACGGGGTAAGGAACTGACCGGCGACGGGCAAAAACACCATGCCCGTCCCAAAACCAGAAAATCCACGCACCAGCCCCGCGATAAATGCCGCGGCCAGTATCCAACCAAGCCCCGGCGCTTGTAACGCCGAGGCGAGTACATCAGGCATCTACATTGCCAAACTGATTTCCGGCATTCGCGTCTGGTTTTGACCAATCGCGTTTCACGTCAAGCCACAGCAGAACCGTCGACGCAACAAATACAGAAGAGTATGTCCCGACGATAATGCCCCAGGTCATCGCAAAAATGAACCCGCGGATCACGTCCCCACCAAGAATTAGCAGTGCAATCAAGGCCAACAGAGTTGTCCCGGATGTCATAACAGTTCGGGATAGGGTTTCGTTGATGGACAGGTTCAAAACATCCTTAAGCGACAGCTTTTTGAACTTGCGCAGGTTTTCCCGCACCCGGTCAAACACCACCACCGTGTCGTTCAACGAATAGCCAACAATTGTCAGCAAAGCCGCGATGATCGAAAGATCAAACGGGATCTGAAACAGCGAGAATATCCCGATGGTCAGAATAACATCATGGATCAGGGCGGCAATCGCACCCAAGGCAAACTGCCATTCAAACCGCAGCCAGATATAGACCATCACCGCCAGGATCGCGAGCACGACAGCCTCTACCGCCGACCAGACCAATTCTCCGGACACTTTCGGGCCAACGCTTTCGACGGACGGGAAAGTGATAGAGGGGTCAACCACGACCAAAGCATCTTCGATCGACTGAATGGTTTCAACAGAGGCACTGGCATCGCCGCCCTGTGCCTCTATCCGGATCATCGCCACGTTTTGATCGTCCCTAAAGGTCGGATCAAACACCTCGGTGATTTTCACGTCGCCCAGTTCCAGCGGCTGAATGGCATCGCGGTAAGCCCCGATATCAACCGATTGGGTTGATTCCGTACGGATCGTTGTGCCGCCCCTGAAATCGATCCCGTAATTCAGGCCGACAAAAAGATAGAGGATGATAGACGCAATGACCGCCAGGACCGACACGCCAAAGGACAATGCCGGGCGCGAAAAGAAGTCGATTTTTGTTTCTTTGGGGACAAGTCTCAGACGCATCTGATTACACCTCTATTGTCTTTGGTTTGCGGCGTTCAAACCACATGACGACGATCAGCCGGGTCACAAAAATCGCAGTGAACACCGAAGTAATGATCCCAAGCCCAAGCGTGACAGAGAACCCACGAACTGGCCCCGAGCCCATGACGAACAGGATAACGGCCGTGATGAATGTAGTGACGTTGGCGTCCAAAATCGCGCTAAGCGCTTTTTCATAGCCCAGCTCAATCGCTCGGGCTGGACCGCGCGCTGTTTTAAGCTCTTCTCGTATGCGCTCAAAGATCAGCACATTGGCATCCACCGCCATCCCGATCGTCAAAACGATACCGGCGATCCCCGGAAGGGTCAGCGTGGCACCGATCATGCTCAACAGGCCAAAGATCAGGCCCACGTTGATCAACAGCGCAATGTCGGCGATCACACCGAACCAACCATAGGACAGCGCCATGAAGATCAGCACGCCCGCAAAAGCCACGAGACACGCGATCTTACCCGCCTCGATGCTGTCCTGGCCCAATTCAGGCCCGATGGTGCGTTCTTCAAGG
Source organism: Marinosulfonomonas sp. (assembly GCA_051251595.1). GTDB lineage: Bacteria > Pseudomonadota > Alphaproteobacteria > Rhodobacterales > Rhodobacteraceae > NORP110. Next base: position 114,740 of record JBPOFA010000007.1, on the reverse strand, counting down.
AACGTCATTTCGGCAGGCAGCGCCCCTGCCCGCAGCAGAACCGCAAGTTTAGTGGATTCTTCCAGCGTAAAGTTCCCGGTGATGATCCCGGAACCGCCTGAGATATGGCTTTGAATGGTTGGGGCAGAAATGACTTCTTCGTCCAGAACAATCGCAAAGGGTGACCCGATATTTTCAGCCGTGTAGTCGCCAAATTTGCGCGCACCCGTCGGGTTAAACCGGAAGTTTACCGCAGGGCGTCCGTTTTGGTCGAATGAGGGTTGGGAATCGACCAGCTCGTCGCCTGTGACAACGGGTGTCGGTTCCAAGATATAATAGACCCCTTCGCGATCCAGCGACGGGTAGATGACATTGCGACCAGAGGTCGTCTGATTTGGATTGTCGGTCTGTCCAACAACCGCGTTGAATGTCAAACGCGCCGTTGTACCGATCAGTTCTTTCAGCTCATCCGCGCTGCCGATACCGGGCACCTGGATCAGGATACGCGCATCGCCTTGGCGCTGAATTGTCGGCTCTCTCGTGCCAACCTCATCAACGCGGCGTCGGATGATTTCCAGAGATTGTTGAATTGTGCGATCATCGGTGGCCAGCTTTTCAGCTTCGGAAAGGCCGATTTTGATGACATCGCCTTCGCCGCGCACCTCTATATCCGTGGACCCAACCCCGGTCAGGGACACGACAGGAGAGGCCAAACCACGCACCAGCTCCATGGCTTTGGCCATGCCGTCGGGGTTAGAGATCCTGACCCAAAGCTCCCCCGAAGGCGCGTCTTGACGGCGAACTGTTCCGACCTCTGCCCGGGCGTCGCGCAAAGCGTCACGCACTTCTGGCCAATAGCCGTCCATGCGGTCTGCGTAGACGTCTTCGACCTTCACTTCGGCCAAAAGATGCGCCCCGCCCCGCAAATCCAGCCCCAGATTGACCAAGGATGTTGGCAGCCAGGACGGCCAGGCCTCTTTTGCAGCCGCAAGTTCCGGGGTTTCCCCAGACTTTTCGATGGTGACGAGCGCGTCGTTATGCGTTTCGACCCGGCTGTAAAAAGCATTGGGCATCGCGTAAAACAGGCCTAGGGCAACAAGCCCCCAGATGACGACCCGTTTCCAAGTTTGGATTTGCAGCATATTTCTGGCCTATTTCCGGGCGATCATTCAGATGCCGGTTCAGTTTTCGATACGACTTGGGACAAGGTTGATTTGACAACTCTGACTTTTACGCCGGTTGCAATCTCGACTTCGATCTCACCGTCTTCTTTGACTTTGGTGACTTTGCCGAAAATTCCACCCTGAGTGATGACCTGATCGCCGCGGCGAACGCCTTCGACCATGGCTTTGTGCTGTTTCAGCTTTTGTTGCTGAGGACGGATCAAAAGAAAATACATGATCCCGAAAATCAAGACCAATGGGATAATACTACCGAACGCACCGGCGGCGCCCCCGGCGGCTTGTGCATATGCTGGCGTCACGAACATTTTGTCGTCCTCTTATTTTTGCGGGCCCCAAGCCCGGGATTGATTGCGGCGCACCCTATAACCGGCCCAATTGCTATGCAAGGAGACGGAATGATCATGTGACCAGGCCATAGCCGTGTGAAGGCAATATTGGGTCTTGCCCCCAAAGATCAATTGCGATTGCGCCAAATAATGCAGAAAATCGCCAGACTGCGGCATTGTATCCCTTCGCCCTGATCCATTCGGCGCGAATTCATCTTTTTGGACCGGATCAGAGACGCCCGTTTCCCCCCGCAAAAAAATACGCCATAAGCGCCGCATCGACTCGATGAATAAGGATGAAACAAATGCACGATATACGCACGATCCGTGAAAACCCTGCCGCTTTTGATGCCGAAATGGCCCGCCGGGGATTGTCGTCGGTGTCGGCTGACATCCTTGCCATTGATGAATCGCGGCGCAGTTCAATCCAGGCCGCAGAAACAGCCCTGGCGGAACGCAATGCGGCGTCCAAGCAGGTCGGCGCGGCAAAAGCCAGTGGCGATGAAGCAGAGTTTGAACGTCTGCGCGCCCTTGTGGGTGAGAAAAAAGCAGAGATCGCCGCATTGGAAGAACAGGCCAAAGTGCAGGATGCACGTTTGCGTGACATGCTGATGGGATTGCCCAACATTATGTCCGGCGACGTCCCGGCGGGGGCCGATGAAAATGACAATGTCGAATTTCATAAATGGGGCAGCCCGCGCAATTTCGCGTTCACGCCGCTGGAACATTACGAAATCCCGGCCGCGCGCGGATTGGATTTTGAAACGGCGGCCAAGCTGTCCGGGTCACGCTTTGTCGTGATGCGGGGTGCGATGGCGCGTCTGCACCGGGCCTTGGCACAGTTTATGATTGACCTGCACACGGACCAACATGAGCTGACCGAAATGATCACGCCGGTGCTTGTGCGCGAAGACGCGATGTATGGCACAAACCAATTGCCGAAATTCGCCGAAGACAGCTATCAGACGACAAATGGCTGGTGGCTTATCCCGACCTCGGAAGTGACGCTGACCAACACCGTTTCAGGTGAGATCGTCGAAGAGGCCGATCTGCCAATTCGGATGACGGCGCATACCAATTGCTTCCGCTCTGAAGCTGGGTCTGCGGGCAAGGACACAGCTGGCATTTTGCGCCAGCACCAGTTTGAAAAGGTTGAGATGGTGTCCATCGTGCATCCGGATCAATCTGACGCGGAACATCAGCGGATGACAAATTGCGCGCAGGCCGTGCTAGAGGCGTTGAACCTGCCCTACCGGACTGTGCTGCTTTGCGAGGGCGATACAGGGTTTGGCGCGTTGCGCACCCATGATCTAGAGGTCTGGCTGCCGGGGCAAAACATGTATCGCGAAATCAGTTCGGTTTCCACATGTGGTGCGTTTCAGGCACGCCGGATGAATGCGCGGTTCCGCCCAACCGGGGGCGGCAAGCCTGAATTCCTGCACACTTTGAACGGATCAGGCGTGGCCGTGGGGCGTTGCCTGATTGCCGTGCTGGAAAACGGCCAGCAAGAAGATGGCTCTGTTCTGTTGCCAGAGGTGTTGCACCCCTATCTTGGCGGCAAGACAGGCGTCAGCGCCGAAGGAAAGCTCTTCTAAACATGTCGAACATGTTTGATGTCATTGTGATCGGTAAGGGCATGATGGGGGCCGCAGCGGCCCGCCATCTTGCCCTTACCGGCCCCAAAGTGCTGTTGATCGGACCTGACGAACCAACGGACCGGAAATCTCATAGCGGTGTGTTTGCCAGTCACTATGATCAGGGACGCATATCGCGCCGGTTGGACACTGATCCCGTCTGGGCCAATCTGGCGGCGCGGTCTATGGAACGCTATGACGAGATCGCAGAACAAGGCGGCATTGCGTTTTTTCACAAGGCAGGTGCTTTGCTGGCCGGAAACGAGGACTACGTGGCCCGGGTTGCCCAAACCGGCAATGAAACAGGTGTCACGTTTCAATCCCTGTCGCCGGATGAATTGGCGCAGCGATTCCCGTGTTTCACCTTTCCGGACGGAACCTCTGGCCTGTTTGAACCGGGCGGTGGCTACGTTAATCCGCGCAGCCTGGTGGACGCGCAGACACAAGCCGCAGGCTTTGCTGGCGCAACGGTGATCCGCAAGGAAGTCGCGAAAATCACAGAGGCCGCTGACCATGTTTCGGTGCAGTCAGCGGATGGAACCACCTACCGGGCCGACAAAGCCATTGTCGCCGCTGGCGCCTTTGCCAACATGCTGTTGCCCCAAGAGATCGCGCTGAACATCAACCCACGGACCGTCGTGCTTTTTGAGCTCGACACATCCGAAGTGACACGGCTGGCCGACATGCCGTCAATGATCCATGAACCCGAGAATGACGGGGACGGTCCCTATCTATTGCCGCCGATTCAATATCCCGATGGCAAGACCTATCTTAAAATCGGCGGGGATCATGCCGACCGTTTTCTGCAAGGCTCGGCAGAGATAACCCAATGGTTTCGAAAAGATGGCACTGAAAAAGGGTTGGATTATCTGATTGGAACATTGATGTCCCTGATGCCCAAGCTGCAACCCGTCGCCATTACGACCGCGCCTTGCGTCACGACACTGACGCGCGAAGGCTATCCGGTGATTGCCCCGCAAAGCGACCGGATCATCGCCCTGACTGCGGGCAACGGGGCGGCTGCGAAAAGCAGCGATGAGATCGGGCGGCTTGGGGCGGTTCTGGCGCAGACGGGAAGCCTGGGCTCAGAACCTTACCCTGACGTTTTTGGGGCACCCAAGCGGGATTAATCCCCCAAAGGCCTCTTGCCCAAATGCTTTCGCAAACGGGACGGCGTGGATTTCTTTTTGTTCTTGAACGGGTTCTGATCGCTTTGACTGCGAAAGGTCAGACGGATTGGCGTGCCCGGCATGTCAAAATCAGCCCGCAAGCCGTTGACCAAATAGCGCGAGTACGCTGCTGGCATCTTATCGGGCTGCGAACACATGACAACGAACGCGGGGGGCCGCGTTTTGACTTGCGTGGCATAGCGCAACTTGACCCGACGCCCTGCCGGGGCCGGAGGTGGGTGGGCCGTGACCATATCGGCCAGCCATTCGTTCAACCGCGCGGTTGGAACACGTGTGTTCCAAACCTCATGCGCGCGCATGATCGCTTGTTGCAACTTGTCCAACCCTTTGCCATTGATCGCAGACACGGTCACCAGTGGCGCGCCTTTCAGCTGCGGCAAAAGCCGTGCAAATTCTTCGCGCAACTCTTTGGATTTGTTGCTTTTGTCGTCCTCGAGGTCCCATTTATTGACCGCAACGACGACCGCGCGACCTTCGCGTTCTGCCAGATCGGCAATGCGCAAATCCTGCTGTTCAAAGGGAATATCCACATCCAGCAGGACAACCACGACCTCGGCAAATTTGACCGCGCGCAGACCGTCGGACACGGACAGCTTTTCAACCTTATCCTGCACCTTGGCCCGCTTTCGCATCCCTGCCGTGTCAAAGATGCGCATGGGGACCCCGCCCCAGTTGGACGCAACAGAAATAGCGTCCCGCGTGATCCCGGCCTCTGGCCCGGTCAACAGACGGTCTTCGCCAAGGATTTGATTGATCAAAGTCGACTTGCCCGCATTCGGACGCCCGACAACTGCAATCTGCAAGGGCCGTTCAGAGGTTGGCACGCGCGGGCCGTCGTCTATATCAACATCGACGTCTGGTGCATCCTGAAGTGCGCGGTCCTTGAAACCATCCGCGATTGGCATCAACGCGGCGTAAAGGTCATTCATCCCTTCACCATGTTCGGCGGACATGCGTATTGGCTCGCCAAGGCCAAGGGCATAAGCCTCTAGCACGCCGGCATCTGCGGCGGAGCCTTCGCTTTTGTTGGCGGCCAGGATCACATGGGCGTTCTTTTTGCGCAGGATTTCGGCGAACATATTGTCAGAGGGCAAGACCCCTGCCCGCGCATCGATGATAAAGACACAGATATCCGCCATTTCGACGGCCCGTTCGGTTAAACGGCGCATCCGGCCTTGCAAAGAATCATCGGTGACTTCTTCCAGCCCTGCTGTGTCGATCACGGTGAACCGCAAATCCCCAAGCCGGGCGTCGCCTTCGCGCAGGTCGCGGGTGACCCCAGGTTGATCGTCAACCAAGGCTAAACGCTTGCCCACCAAACGGTTGAACAAGGTTGATTTCCCAACATTGGGGCGGCCAACAAGGGCGACTGTGAACGACATTTCTCATGCTCCGGCATCTATAAGATTGCCCGCATACACGTTTGTTGCGTCAGCGGAAAGCCAGAAGCTGACCTTTTGTGTTTACAACATACATTATGCCACCAACGACAATCGGCCGGGTCGAGGCGCCACCCGGTAATTCCGTGACCGAGGTCATGGTCCCATCCACCGGATCAAAACTGCGCAGTTTTTCGTCGCTAGAGGCGACCCACAATTGCCCGCCTGCCAGGACCGGTCCGAAATGGACGTAAAAGTCGCGACGGCGTTTAACCTTTTTCTTTGGGACATAATCGGGCAGCCGCGTCGCCCAGATCCGTTCTCCGGTGTTGGCGTCCAGACGAACGACCTCTGAAAGGTCAGAGACAACGAACACAGATCCGCCATCCACCCACGGGGTGCTGACAGCGCCGACGCCCGCTGTCCAAATGCGTTTGCCGTTTTCGCTGTCCAAAGAGATCATGCGGCCAGAGGGGTTCCCCACATAGGTCCGCCCGCTGCGCATCACAGGGTCACCGGTGATATCAGAAATACGCGCATAGACGCTGCCGACGCGATCCCCTGCGGCCGCACTGTTCCAGACCTGAAATCCGTCTCTGCGGAAGGCGGCTGTGATTTGCGTTGAAGAGAACGGGAACACAACAATCTGGTTGTTCACGGCTGGGGCAGAGCCGCCGACGACCCCGGTAAAGGATGACGCGCTGTCCAATTGCCAGCGCATCAGACCATCATCAGCATCCAGCGCCCAGGCGGTGCCGTTGCGCGTGACGACGTACACAATCCCGCGCGACACAGTGGGCGCACCGGTGGCCGCAGCGTCCAAACGCTGAAGCCAGATCGTTTCACCCGTCGCTGCGTTCAGCGCGAAAAGTTGGCCAAAGCCTGTTGTCACGTAAACCACGCCATCCACCACAGCCAGACCACCGCCAGAGGCGTCATCAGGTTTGTCTGTTGACGGGGTCAGGTCACGGGACCAAACCGCCGCGCCGTTGGTGGCGGTTGCGGTAATGGTTGCCCGACTGTCCAGCGTGAAAATTCGCCCGCTGGCCGCGACGGGATCGGCCGTGATTCTGTGGCGGCGATCATTGCCCTTACCGATAGAGGCGGACCACAGCAAATTCGCAGGAGCTGTGAAAGAGGGATGCTGGATCGAATGGCTTGCCGTTCCGGCGCGGTGTGTCCATTCCGTATGGTTTACCTGCGAAGACAGCCGGATCGGGGCAGATTTGTTTTCCGCAAGATCCGTCGCCCGGTCGAGATCCGTGACCACGTCTTCTCTTTCGCCGGGAAGAATGAATTCTTTTTCTTCACAGCCCGCCAAAGCCAGCAAAGACAGCCCCACCATTGCGACTATTTTAAAAGATTTCACGCCCTCACCCCGCACATATGTTTGGATTACTCCGGCTTCGCCCTAAAAAGACTAAGCCGTTTCAAGTGTGCCCCCCAAGGCAACAATCAACTGCCCTGCCCGCTGACGCAAGCCCGAGCTGACCTCACCATCCTGCAACAAGAGTTGAAGACGGTTGATCGCAGCATCGGTGTCGCCCATGGCAACTTCCGCGATGGCGATTTGTTCTTCGGCCAAAAGACGATACGGCGCGCCCGGGGTTGTCAGGGGTGTCAAACGTGCAATCCGGTCTTTTGGATCAATATCCTTGGCGTTGAGGATCACCAGCTTGAGTTCGGCAAGCTGGCTGTACATCGCAGGCACAGTTTCATCTGACGCGATCGCCTCTAGCGCGGCCAATGCTTCTGGCGTGACGCCATCAGCGGAATCCTCGGTGGACTTCAACAGGTTCGCAACAGCCCCTACACCACCCTGGCCGTCGATTGCATTCAAGGCGTCCCGGCGTTCTGCTGGGTCCTCTATGCGAAGCGCCGTCAACAGACTGTCGCCCATAGCCTGAGCCGCTTTTTCCTTTTGCGCCTTTTGCCATTCGTTCACACCGGCACCGCCGACCAAAACCAGCACAAGCACAATGGCAATCCATCCGTACCGCTTCATTAACTTGAAAAGTTGGTCCCGGCGGACTTCTTCGCTGACTTCTTCGATAAAACTGTCTGTGTCGCTCACGCTCTGGCTCCTGCTCGAATTATCCCCTCTTACCTCAACCTTTTCCCAATTGCCAAGAGATGCTTGAGCAGGAGACCGTTTTGCATTTGCAGTAAACTTGCGCCGCACTGCAGAAAAGTCTAATTTGCGCTAATGTATTGAGGGATTCATGACATTTAATTTGGATATTAATCCAATGACAGCCCCGAGACGTAAAACCAACGACCCTTATCGTTACAACGAAGAGACGAGGCCTTTATGAGACTTTTTTCAATCATCACAGCATTACTGGTGATGGGTGCGCTTTATCTGCTCGTGTTCGAACGCGAAAAATTGATGAGCTATGTGGGCAGTCAAACGCTTGTTCCCGCTGCTGAAACCGCACAAGCCGAGCCTGAAGAGGCCGCAGACCCTCAGATGGCGGAAGCGGAACCGGAAACCGCCCCTGAAGGAATCGCGCGGGTCTCTGTCGTGGCGATGACGTCAGAGGCCACGGATATTACCAACGCCGTGTTGGTGCGCGGACGTACCGAAGCGGCGCGGCAGGTTGATGTGCGGTCCGAAACGACGGGATTGGTCATCTCCACCCCATTGCGCAAGGGCCAAGTCGTAGAACAAGGGCAAATGCTGTGTAAGCTGGACCCAGGTACGCGCGACATCGCGTTGCTCGAAGCCCAAGCCCGCCTGCCAGAGGCCAAATCACGCGTCCCCGAAGCCGCCGCACGCCTGCCAGAGGCGCAGGCCCGTCTGGAAGAAGCCTTGTCGCGCGTGGAAGAATCACAGATCAACCTGACAGCCGCCAATAAACTGGCCGAAGGCGGGTTTGCATCGGACACGCGGGTTGCCTCGGCCAAGGCCGCAAACAGCGCCGCACTTGCGGCAGTTCAAACGGCAACGGCCGGGCTGGAGACGGCAAAAGCAGGTGTTCAATCTGCGCAATCTGGGATTTTGGCCGCAGAGGCTGGCATTGCCGCCGCCGAAAAAGAGATCTCTCGCCTCACCATCCGCGCCCCATTCAGCGGGTTCCTAGAGGCAGATACAGCCGAAAACGGAAGCCTATTACAGCCGGGGGCCTTGTGCTCTACGATCATTCAGCTCGATCCAATCAAACTGGTCGGCTACATATCTGAATCTGACGTCGACCGGGTCACGGTCGGGTCAATTGCCGGGGCGCGTTTGGCCACGGGGCAAGAGGTTCAGGGCAAGGTGACATTCCTGTCGCGATCCTCGGACGAGGCCACGCGGACGTTTCGTGTTGAAATTCAGGTGCCCAACCCGGATGCCCACATCCGAGACGGGCAAACCGTTGAAATCATCATCGCTTCTGAAGGCGAGGTTGCGCATCTGTTGCCACAGTCCTCTTTGACGCTGGACAATGAAGGGAACCTGGGCGTTCGGATCGTGGACGAAAACAACATTGCCAAATTTGTCGAGGTCCAAGTTGTGCGCGACAGTGTGGACGGGATCTGGGTGACCGGGCTTGCGCCAACCGTGGATGTTATCGTGGTTGGTCAGGAATATGTGATCGATGGCGTTCCGGTTGATGTGACATATCAAAAGGAAGCGTCATGACAGGAATCGTCGCCTGGGCGGGCAATCATGCCCGCATGGTTCTGGCCTTTATCGCGCTGACGCTGCTTGCGGGCGGGATGACCTATGCCACGTTGCCCAAAGAAGGAGAGCCGGATATCGAAATTCCGGCTCTTTTCGTATCCGTCCCCTTCCCCGGCATTTCTGCAGAGGATTCAGAAAAGCTGTTGGTCAAGCCAATGGAAACAGAGCTTTCAGACATTGACGGGCTCAAAACCATATCCGGGACGGCGGCTGAAAACTATGCCGGCGTTGCGCTGGAATTTGAGTTTGGTTGGAACAAGACCGAAATCATCGCCGATGTGCGCGACCGGATGAACACGGTAGAGGCCAAGTTTCCGGCCGGGGCTGACAAATACAGTATCAACGAGATCAACTTTTCCGAATTTCCGATCATCATCGTCAATCTGACCGGCGATCTGCCAGAGCGGACATTGATCCGGGTCGCCAAGGAGCTGCAGGACCGGCTGGAAGGGCTGGAACCCATCCTAGAGGCCTCTATCGCGGGCAGCCGCGATGAAATGGTAGAGGTGTTGATCGACCCTCTGAAACTGGAAAGCTACAACGTCACTGCAGGTGAGCTGATCAATGTGGTGCGCAACAACAACCAGTTGATTGCCGCAGGAGAGATCGAAAGTGCCCAAGGGGCGTTTTCTGTTAAGATCCCGTCTTCCTTCAACGACATCCAAGACGTCTATAGTCTGCCGGTGAAAGTGAATGGCGACAGTATCATCACCCTTGCGGATCTTGCCGATATTCGCCTGACCTTCGAAGACCGGAGCGGGACGGCGCGGTATAATGGCGAAACAACCGTTGCCTTGCAGGTCGTGAAACGCAAAGGGTTCAACATCATCGATACCGCAGATCTTGTGCGGGCCGAGGTTGAAAAGGAACGTGAAACATGGCCCCCGGTCTTGCAACAGGCCATCAGCGTCGGCACGTCCAGTGACCAATCCACCAATGTGAAAAGCATGGTCAACCAGCTTGAAGGCGCGGTTCTGACGGCCATTGCGCTGGTGATGATCGTCATTCTTGCCTCTCTTGGGGCGCGATCCGCCCTGTTGGTCGGTTTTGCAATTCCGACGTCCTTTTTGCTGTGCTTTATCCTTTTGGGGGTTATGGGCATCACCATTTCCAACATCGTTATGTTCGGGCTTATTCTGGCCGTGGGCATGTTGGTGGATGGGGCCATCGTGGTGGTTGAATATGCCGACCGCCGGATCAGCGAAGGCGTCGGGCCGATGCATGCCTTTGTGGAATCCGCCACGCGGATGTTCTGGCCCATTGTATCCTCGACGGCGACGACGCTTTGTGCGTTTTTGCCCATGCTGTTCTGGCCCGGCGTTGCTGGTCAGTTCATGGGGATGCTGCCTGTCACCCTGATTTTCGTGCTCAGCGCATCACTGATTGTGGCGCTGATCTACTTGCCTGTCATGGGCGGCGTTGCGGGCCGGTTGACCCGTGTCTTCGACGGTGCGTCCGAAACGTTGCGCAACGCGCTGCCGTGGGTGGTCCGTGCCGCGCTCGTCCCTATTGCATTGTACATGGTCTTTATCGGCGCAATGCAGACACTGAACCCAGGATATATCTTTGGTGGTAGCGTTCCCGAGGGCTTGCAGGGGGCCATGGGCGCTTTTCCCGGTATGGCGATCTTCCTGGCCGGGGTTGTTCTGTCAACGATCACGGTTGGCGCAGCACGAATCCAGTGGCGGCAAAAACGGATCAAATCCGGATACCGGCGTACGGCATTTGGGCATTTCACGAATTTCATCGCAGGCAACCCGATCATGCCAATCGTCGTGATTATTGGGGTTGGTTTTGCTGTGATGTCGACATTCAGCTATTATGGCGAACACAATAACGGGACGGAGTTCATTTCCGCAAGCGAGCCGGAACTTGGCATCGTTTACGTTCGCGCCAGAGGAAATCTTTCAGTCGCGGAAAAGGACGTTTTGGTCCGGGAAGTGGAAAAAGTTGTTATTGGCTCTGAAGGCGTGGAAAGCGCGTTTGCCTTTGCCGGTGCGGGGGGCCTTAACCAAAATACAGGCGGTGCATCCGGCCCGTCAGATTCCATCGGTCAGATCCAATTGGAACTGACGCCGTGGGAAGATCGCAAAGACAATCCAGATCTTAACGGCAACATCATTCTGGACAACCTCAAGGCAAAAATCGACAAGATCCCCGGTATCAAGTCAGAGATTCTGCGCCAGTCCAATGGTCCCGCCTCTGCCAAACCTGTGCATCTGCGTTTGAAAGGCGACAATTTCGAAAGCCTTGTGGCCGCAACCGCAATCGTGCGTGCCAAGTTCGACGAAACCGCCGGGCTGACGCAAATCGAAGACACGCGCCCCCTGCCCGGCATCGATTGGGAAGTCGATGTGGATGTGGAAAAAGCGGGCCGGTTTGGAACCGATGTCGCCACCGTGGGCGGCATGGTTCAGCTGGTCACACGAGGCATTTTGCTGGACACAATGCGTGTTGACAGCTCTGACGAGGAAATCGAAATCCGCGTGCGCTTGCCGGAAAAAGACCGGGTCCTGTCAACTTTGGAATCGTTGAAGGTGCGCACCAATGACGGGTTGATCCCATTGTCGAATTTCATTTCCTGGAAGCCCGTTAAGAAACTTGGTCAAATCGATCGGGTCGATCAGTCACGGTATTTCGATGTCAAAGCTGGCGTTGCCGAAGACATGCGCAACGCAAATGACGAAGTGATCACCGCGTCAGAGCGTGTCGCCTATCTTACAGACTGGCTGGAAACAGAGAACCCGTTGCCCGCCGACGTGGCCTGGGAATGGACCGGAGACCAAGAAGATCAGGCCGAATCCCAACAGTTCCTGTCCGTCGCCTTTACCGGCGCATTGGGGTTGATGTTCATCATCCTGTTGGCGCAGTTCAACAGCTTTTATAACTCTGTTCTGGTGTTGATGGCCGTGGTCATGTCCACAGCCGGTGTGCTGATCGGTATGTTGGTCATGGGCCAATCCTTTTCGATTATCATGACTGGGGTTGGGATTGTGGCCTTGGCGGGGATCGTGGTGAACAACAACATTGTTCTGATCGACACCTATCAGGAATATTCCCAGTATATGCCCAAGATTGAGGCCATCGTGCGCACGGCGGAAACCCGTATTCGCCCGGTTTTGTTGACGACCATCACGACGATGGCGGGGCTTGCGCCGATGATGTACGGCTTGTCCCTCGACTTTTTTGGGGGCGGCTATTCCATTGATAGCCCGACCGCGTCGTTCTGGAAACAACTGGCCACGGCCGTGGTCTTTGGCTTGGGCATTGCCACCGTGCTGACGCTGATCTTTACGCCCGCGATGCTGGCGTTGCGGGTGTGGGTGGCCAATGGCGCCTATTTCACCTCTTCACGGGTTCAGGCCTTGGCCCGCGGCCGCAAAAGCCGTCCTGCCATGGACATCTCTTTGCAATCTGCAGCACGCAAGCTGAAGCAACCCGAAATAATCTGGGATGTTGATCCGGTTGAAACAGCGACAGAGCCAACGGCCGAAGAAGCCACACCAACAGCACCTGTCGAACCGGCAACTGATCCGCTGAAAACCGTTGAGGACGACGAGGACAATCTGGCGGCCCCGACCGATCCTTCGGACCCGCCGAAACCCAGCCTTGCCTTGACTCAACGCGCCCAGTCTTTGGCGGCACAGACGTCAGACGATAGTGATGATCCGCTGGATGGCCCACTAAAGAAAAAGCGCAAACCCGGCAAAAAGAAAAAACCACCGTTGCGGGCTGCGGAATAGAATAGGTCCAGAAAAATGATGGGGCGGTTGTTTTCAGCCACCGCCCCTTCTTTTTGCCTTTGGACACGTTGGCGGCGTACCACGTCCTGTTCAGCCAGACCTTAATACCCTACGCATGTTGATCCCTGTTGGTTTATAGCCCGCCGAAAGATACAAACGTTCTGCGTTTTTGTTGTCAGCCGCTACCCGCAAACCAATCGCCGAATATCCCAATTCCCGATATTTCGCATCCAAAGCCTTCAGAGCTTCACGTGCGTATCCCCGACCGCGCTTGTCCGGCTTGATGTAAAAATCATTTATGAAGACTGTCTTTTCCGCAGGGTTTGGTTTGCACCAAAGGTGCCCGACGGGCTGGTCTGTGACGTCACCGAGCAAAACGATACATTTCAGTTCCTGCTCCGGCGTATTCACGCCCTGCCCCAGATCCTCTTGGATCGTGCGTTCTGCTTGCAACAAAGCAGATGCGAGATCGACGTCATAATTTCTTGAAATCTCTGTCGCATAATCCGGAACGAAATATGCCACAAAGTCAGAAAACTCATCAGAGGTCATTGCGCGAAATTCAATCATATACCTGTCCAGTTGGGTTCATGCTCAGGCCGCCGCGCTGCCTTCTTCTTCGGCAGCTTGGCGGTGCCACATCTGGGAATAGCGCCCGTTATGGGACAGCAATTCATCATGCGTGCCGCGTTCGACGATGACGCCGGCCTCTAGCACGACGATCTGATCGGCATCCGCGATGGTGGACAGGCGGTGTGCAATTGTCAGCACCGTGCGCCCCTGCCCCATTTCCCGCAGACTGTCTTGGATGTCCCGTTCCGTCTGGGTGTCCAGCGCAGAGGTTGCTTCGTCCAGCAACAGAATGGGTGGGTTTTTCAAAAGCGTCCGCGCGATACCGACACGTTGCTTTTCGCCGCCCGACAGTTTCAAACCGCGCTCTCCGACTGTGGTGTCATAGCCGTCGGGAAGGCTGCTGATGAAGTCATGGATCTTGGCCGCGCGGGCAGCATCCTCGATCTCTGCCCGCGTGGCGTCGGGGCGCCCATAGGCGATGTTGTAAAGCACCGTGTCGTTGAACAGCACCGTGTCCTGCGGCACGACGCCGATCGCCTGATGCAGGCTGGTTTGCGTGATGTCGCGTACGTCCTGCCCGTCAATTTTCAACGCGCCGCCCGTGACGTCATAAAACCGGAACAGCAGCCGACCGATGGTCGATTTTCCGGACCCAGAGGGCCCGACAATCGCGATGGTCTGGCCCGGTTCCGCCTTTAGGCTGACATGCTTGAGGATCGGGCGGGTGGGATCATAGGCAAAGGAAACATCATCAAGTTCGACCGCGCCCTCTTGCACTTTTAACGCTTTCGCACCCGGTTTATCCTGAATTTCAGAGGGTTGTTCTAACAATTCGAACATTTCAGACATATCGACAAGCGCCTGTCTGATTTCGCGATAGACCGTTCCAAGGAAGTTCAACGGCATGGTGATCTGGATCATGTAGGCATTCACCATCACGAAATCGCCAACCGTCAACTGGCCGTTCTGAACCCCAATCGCCGCCATAACCATGACTGCAACAAGGCCGCCTGTGATCAGAATTGACTGGCCAAAATTCAGAAAAGCCAAGGTGTAATTCGTCTTGATGGCCGCTTCGACATACAGCTCCATCGCGCCGTCATAGCGCTCTGCCTCGCGCTGTTCGGCACCGAAATATTTGACCGTTTCAAAATTCAGCAAACTGTCCACGGCCTTTTGATTGGCGTCCGTGTCCTGATCGTTCATCTCTTTGCGAATTCTGACCCGCCACTCTGTCACCCGGAAGGTGAACCAGACATAGGCCGCAATGGTTCCGACCACGACCGCTAGGTACCAGATGTCGAAGACCCAATAGAGGATCACGGCGATCATCAACAGTTCCAAGATCAGCGGGCCGATATTGAACAGCATGAACCGCAACAGAAACTCGACGCCTTTGACGCCGCGTTCCACGATCCGGCTGAGGCCGCCGGTCTTGCGCGTGATGTGATAGCGCATCGAAAGACGGTGAATATGTTCAAAAGTTTCCAGCGCCAACATGCGCAAGGCGCGCTGCCCGACTTTGGCAAAGATCACGTCCCGCAACTGCTGGAACCCGACATTCATCAATCGCGCGCCACCATAGGCCACCGTCAAACCAACGGCCCCCAACAGCAGAAATTGGTCTGCTTGCGTGGCCTCGCCGGACAACACATCGACCGCCGCCTTGTAAAAGAACGGCGTTCCAACGGCGATGACTTTGGACACCACCAATGCGATCAGCGCCAGAACCACACGATTTTTGACCCATTGTTCGTCGTCGGGCCAAAGGTAAGGCAGCACGCGTCTGATGGTACGCCAACCGTTTTTGGGGCCGTCGGTCGTGGTGATTGTGTTGGGGGGCATATGGGTCATCCGTATCGTTGTAACAGTTGCCAGACGGGCGATAGTCATCTAACACTTGTTTTATTCAATACTTCAAGAGTAGTTGAAATATGAAGCAGAGTAAAGTCCTCGAAGCGCTCAGCGCCCTCTCCCATGAGACACGGCTGGATATCGTGCGTCTGTTGGTGCCCCATTCCAAAGACGGGCTTCCTGCTGGTGAGATCGGGCGGCAAGTGGACGTGACCGCGTCACGGCTGTCGTTTCATCTATCCGCGTTAGAGCAAGCCGGTTTGCTGACCTCTGAGCGGCAGTCCCGCAACGTGATCTACCGGCTGGATCATAAACGGCTGGGGCGGATTTTCGGGTATTTGTTGAATGATTGTTGCGGCGCACATCCGACGATCTGCGACCCAAGCACCAAAGGAAAACCCGCATTAGACGTCACTGATCCGGTACAGTGAACACCTGACCGGGATAGATCAAATCCGGGTCTTTGATCCGATCCTTATTCGCCTCAAACACCCGCACGAATAAAACACCATCCCCATAGTTTTTGCTGGCGATCCCCCAAAGCGTATTGCCAGGCTGGACAGTGACCAGGGACAGTTTGATCCCCTGTTCCGGCGCATTTGCGGTTTCCAGCTTCGCCAGTTCCGCCGGTTCTTCGCGCTTGAACGGCGTTTCGACGCGTGAGATCACCGTGCCTTCTTCATTCACTTCATCCACGCGCAGGGTATAGACCCCGGTGTCGACCTGGGGCAAAGGCGTGCGCCATTGGCCGTTTTCCTCTATCCGTTCGGTCTTGATCGGTTTGTTGTCCAAATAAACCCGCACAAAGCCCGCGCCGACGCTGCGGCCGGCCAAAGTGACATCGCCCTCGGGATCGTAGCTGATAGAATCAAGCGCTATCGCATCCAGACTTTCCGGCGCGTCCCCGCCCGGCTGAAGCACTGTGATGCCTTCATCACTGGCCAACAACACAGACGGCGCAGTTGCGACGTCTTCCGTGGCCGGGGGTTGCGCCGGTGTTCCGTCAGGCGCCGGGGCCTGTGGGCTGGCTTGCTGTGGTGCCTCAACAGAAACGTCACTGTCAGGTGCGGTTGGCTTTGGCGTGTTCAACGCGACTGTATCGCTTGCGGGGGCAAGTGAGGCGCCCTCGGCCAAAGTCGTTTCGACCTCGGCAACGATATCGGATTGCGCAGGTTCTGCCGCCGGCGTTTGGGTGGGCGCTGGTGTTTGCGGTTCTGTCGAAGGGCTGGCCTCGGCAATGTCCTCGACCTGTTGAGCGACCTCTGCCTGTGCATCTTCGGCCGTCGGGGCCAAATCTGCGACGACCTGATCGGCCAGCTCTACCGCCGTTTCGGATGGCGTGTTTGCGGCCATAGCGCTGTCATCTGCGGGGGCGGTTGGTTCTGCGCCCTCAACCTTGGCGTCCTCGGCCAAAGCAACCTGATCTGAGGGGGGCGAAACGTCGGGTTCATCCATCACAGGGTCCACGGCGGCCAGATCCACGGTGGCATTTGCAACCGGGGAAATCACGACGGTTTCGTCGGATTCAACCACGTCGCCATTGGCCCGTGTCATGGCCAAACTGAGGATCCGTGGTGTGGTGGACTGGGGAATTGTGCGAAGCGAGACAAACGCCCCCTCTGCCCCGACCTGCGCGCGGTCGATTTCCTCTCCATCAAGGAACAGCGAAATCTCTGTCAATGGTTCGCCGCGCCCTGCGATCAGGGCATTGCCCTCGGCGTCGACGCGAACGACATCGAATTTCGGGGCCGGAACCTCTTCCACCACGGGATCAGGCGCGGCGGTGTCTGTTGGCGCGTCTTCAGCGACAATAGCCGGTTCCTGGGGCGAAGCCGCCATGTCTGATGATTGATCGACCGAAGGCTCTGCCACCGCTGGTGCAGGCGTTGGTTCGGCTGGGCCCGCCTGCTGTGTATCAGGCGCCCCCTGGGACGGGTAGAATTGGTACCCCCCATATGCAATCGCAAGGGCAACCACAGCTGCTGCCATCCCGGCAACCGTCTTGGTCCCTGTGTTCAAAGTATTCCAGCCTGACATCCCAATTTCCCCAAATAAGGCGTCACCCTTGGTAAGGCGCTTGAGGGACGATATCAATCCCGGTAACACAAGGCAAAATTCACCCGATTGGATATAGCATGACCTCAACACCCTTTTCAGTTTGCGTCTTTTGTGGCTCTCGTCCCGGCGCAAGGCCCATTTATGAGGCAGACGCACGAGCGCTTGGCGAAATCATCGCTCAAGAAGGCTGGCGTTTGGTCTATGGTGCGGGCGACGTAGGGTTGATGGGCGCTGTGGCGGATGCTGCCCAGAAAAATGGCGCAGACACGTTTGGCGTCATACCGATCCATTTGGTCAATGCTGAAAAACGCAAAGCCGGGCTTGGGCGTTCCATCGTCACTGAAAACATGCATGAGCGCAAAAAAGTCATGTATATGAACTCTGACGCGATCGTTGTTTTGCCGGGCGGTGCCGGATCACTGGACGAATTGTTCGAAGTGCTCACATGGCGCCAGTTGGGGCTGCATGAAAAGCCAATTTTCCTATTGAATTCAGAAGGCTACTGGGATCCTCTGATCGCCCTGATCGATAATGTCGTGACCGAGGGTTTTGCCGCAGATACGATCAAGGGCTATGTCACGGCCTTGGACACAGTCTCTGAACTGGCGGCCGCCTTGCGCGCGGCGCGTTCCTGACGGATCGCGTCAAACGAATAAAACGCAAGGGCGATCCAGATCAGGGCAAATGCAATTGCATGCCAAAGCGTAAAGGTTTCGCCGAACAGCACCGTGGCACAGAAGAACTGCAAGGTTGGATTGAGATATTGGATCAATCCAACCGTTGTCAGGTTCAACCGACGGGTCGCATAGGACAGCATAACAAGCGGCAGCGCCGTGATCGGCCCTGCCAACATCAGCAAAAACGTGTCTGTCCAGGTTTGTCCCCAAACACCAATGCTTCGCCCCGCGATGCCATTCCATTGGTAAAAATAAACGCCGAACAGCCAAATCAACGCGAGCGGCAGCAAAACGGCGACTTCTGCGGAAACCGATAGAAACGGCCCCGCCTTGGACCATTTCTTGGCGACACCGTAACAGCCAAAGCTGAACGCAAGCGCCAGGGATATCCACGGGGTCACGCCCAGCCCCACGGTCAAAATCACAACGGCAAGGGTCGCAAGACCGACCGACGCGGTCTTCCAAAGGGACAAGCGTTCTTTGAACAGCACAATGCCAAAGAGCACGGCGACCAAAGGAAAGATGTAATAGCCCAGACTGGTTTCAACTGTATTGCCGATTTGCACAGCATAAATGAACAAAAACCAGTTCACAGAAATCATAACCGCCGCGATGACGATGATCAGAATGTTTTCCGGCGACGAAAACAGCCTGAACATGTCGCGCAACCGCTGTTGAAACAGCAATATCACCGTGAAGAACACAAAGGACCACAGGGTTCGATGGCTGAGCACTTCCAAAGGTGGAACGCCAGACAATGCCCGGTAATAGATCGGCGACAATCCCCAGATCACGCAGCAGCCGATCATGGCTAGAACGCCCTTGTTTGTCTCTGTCATGCCGATGCCCTCAAAAGGAAATGGCCGCCCCGATCGGACGGCCATTTCTGGAATGTCTTAGATCCGTGGGGCGTTTAGCCCAAACGAGATGCCACGTTTTCCCAGTCAACCAGGTTGTCCAGAAAGTTCGTCAGATAGGCCGGACGCTTGTTGCGGAAGTCGATGTAGTAGGAATGTTCCCAAACATCGCAGCCCAAAAGCGCGGTTTGACCAAAGCACAGCGGGTTCACGCCATTTTCAGTTTTCGTCACTTTCAGCGTGCCGTCTGTGTCCACAACCAACCAGCACCAGCCTGATCCGAACTGACCAGCGCCAGCAGCAGAGAATTGTGATTTGAATTCGTCAACCGAACCAAATGCATCAACAAGGCGGGATTCAAGTTCGCCCGGCATTGCATTGCCGCCCGGGCCCATCATTTCCCAGAACTGCATGTGGTTCCAGTGTTGGGATGCGTTGTTGAAGATACCGTTCTGCGCAACCGCACCGGCCTGATATGTGCCGGTAATGATGTCTTCCAGTGATTTATCGGCCCATTCTGTGCCTTCGATCAGCTTGTTCCCGTTCACAACATAGGCGTTGTGGTGCAGGTCATGGTGATATTCGAGCGTTTCTTTGGACATGCCTGCGCCAGCAAGCGCGTCATGGGCGTAAGGAAGATCTGGTAGAGTAAATGCCATAATTGAGGCCCCCTGTTCAGGTTAAAAATCTACTGACATACCTGATCTTACAGAGGGGCGTCGTCAAGGCGCGTTTTCGGAAAAATGGGGTTCTGGGCGACAACAGGTGCCCGCTTTGGGCTTTAAACCTCTGCCCCCGGACGGGCCGCGTGTTTGAGCAAATCAAAAACATAAGCCCCAACTGATCGAAAACAGACCACGTTTACGGTCCCGTCAGCGGTGATCCAAAAAGCGGCAGCCACCTGCGCCATCCGGCTGCGGCGCATTTGCCCCGGTCCAAACCCCACCTCGGTCACATCCGCTGGCGAAAGTTTCGCCAGAATTTCGCGGGCGCGGTCCCCCTTCACCGTGAACATCGCCCGCGCATCAGAGACATTTGCAACCAGATGATGCGATCCGGCCAAAGCCTTGCCCAGCTCTGTCACCTGCCCCCGCGCCGTTTCGTAATCTGAAAGGATCAACACCTCATCCGGGGACATCCAGGCCAGGGACGCTTTTTTGTTGTGCAGGATCGCGCCACGCTCTGGCACGGGCAATCCGGTGCTGGCCTTGATCGCTTTTTTGAATTTCGCGTCCGAAAAATCCCCGCGCACTGAAACCATGCCCGTTTCAGAAACCCGCGTAACGGTGACGTAACCTTCATAAACAGCCTCTGACGCTGCGCTGACAGTCTCAGACATTCTGCTTATCCCCTGCTTTGTCGTAGAACACTTGATCCACAATCTTGGCGCGGATCACGTTTTCCGGATCATCCAACATCGGAAACTCAATCACATCCCCCATACGTTCCGGGCCATTGCGCACAAGCCCCATGGCGATACCGCGCCCGAGCGTCGGAGAATAATAAGAAGAGGTGACGCGCCCAAACATCTTGCGCTGACGGTTGGCATTCACCCCAGGCTCAACCGCATAGGCGCCGTTTGGCAGAACCGACTTGTCCAGGGTTTCGAGCCCCACCAAGCGCCAACGGTTCGGGTCTGTCATCTGACTGCGCTCTTGTGCGCGTTTGCCAAGAAAATCGGTCTTCTTTTTGGACAACGCCCAATGCAGCCCCAAATCCTGGGGAATGACGGTACCATCCGTTTCATCCCCCATCATGATGAACCCTTTTTCGGCCCGCAACACATGCAGCGCCTCTGTGCCGTAGGGCATCAGGCCGAACTCTTGCCCGGCCTCAAACACCATATCCCAAAACGCCTGCCCCTGCCCGGCATCCACTGCGATTTCATAGCTTAGCTCGCCTGAAAAAGAGATCCGGAACACGCGGACGGGAATCCCGCCAATCACCCCTTCGGCCCATTGCATAAAGGGCAGCGTTTCGGCGCTGACATCCATCCCGCCAAGCTTTTCCAGAACCGCCCGCGCCTTTGGCCCGACGACGCCGAGCTGCGCATATTGTTCCGTGACATTGGCAGTGTAGACCTTCCACGTCCACCATTCGCATTGCAGCCAGTCTTCCATATGGGCGTGGATCGTATCCGCGCCGCCCGTTGTGGTATGACACAGCCAGGTGTCCTCATCCAGCCGGGCCACGACGCCATCATCAATCAAGAACCCGTTTTCCGAACACATCAAACCATAACGGCATTTCCCGACGGGAAGCGTGCTCATCATATTGGTGTAAAGCATATCGAGGAACTTGCCGGCATCCGGACCTTTGACCAAGATCTTGCCAAGGGTCGACGCATCCAACAGCCCCAGATTTTCGCGCGTGTTCAACACCTCGCGGTTCACCGCATCTTCGATGCTTTCCCCCTTGCGTTGATAGCAATAGGGACGCCGCCATTGGCCCACAGGTTCCCAATAGGCGCCGTTCTTATCGCTCCAGTCATGGATCGGGGTTTTGCGAATGGGTTGAAACAGATCGCCACGGGCCTCTCCCGCAATCGAGCCCATAGAAATCGGCGTATAGGGCGGACGGAAGGTGGTGGTGCCAACGGCTGGAATTTCCGCATTCAAAGCATCAGAAAGAACCGCCAAGCCATTGATGTTGCTTAACTTACCCTGATCTGTCGCCATCCCTAAAGTCGTGTAGCGTTTGGTGTGCTCGACACTTTCGAACCCTTCCTGCGCCGCCAGTTGAACATCGGAAACTTTGACATCGTTCTGGTAATCCAACCACATCTTGGACCGCTTTTGGGGACCGGCCCCTTGGGGCATGATCCAAATCGGTTCCATCGGCTGTTCTGGGGGCGCGGTGTCTGGAACGGGTTTGACCGCCTTCACCCGCTTCGCACCTGCCGCCTTGGCTGCCGCCGCGCCGGCACGGACCGCATCCTCTAACACCTCTGCTGTCGAAACGCGCCCCGATGCAGCGCCCGCCGTCCCCAAAAATGCCAAGCCATCCGCCCCAAGCGGTGCGCGTGCCGGGTCTGGTCGGAAATGGGCCTGGGTCTCATCCCAAATCAGCTTGCCGCCACAATGGGACCAAAGATGAACGACCGGCGACCAGCCTCCGGACATGGCTACGGCGTCGCAGGGAATGTCATGCAACACCGCCCCTTGCCCCGCTTGTGCGCAGATAGATACGGACGTGACCCGCTTGCGCCCCTTAACGCAGGAAATCGCGCGTCCAAATTCAACGGGAATGCCCAATTCCTTTGCGCGCTCTACGACGGCACCGGTCACAATGAATCGCGCATCCAGAATGGCAGGCACGTCCAGCCCGGCCTCTTTCAAAGCAAAGGCAGTTTTGTAGGCGTCGTCATTATTGGCGACAACAACGGTCCGATCCCCCACAGCGACGCCGTAATTTTGCAGATAGTCCCGCATGGCAGAGGCCAGCATCACCCCCGGCACATCGTTCCCCGCAAAAGACAAAGGACGTTCCAAGGCCCCGGTCGCGGTGACGATCTGACGGGCCCGGATCCGCCAAAGCCTATGCCGGGGGCCGGGCGTTTCGGGGGCGTGGTCGTTCAATCGTTGATAGGCCAACGCATATCCGTGGTCATAGACACCTGCCCCCATGCAACGCGTCATAATGCGAACGTTGTCCATTTTTTCAATGGCTTGCGCCGCGATCCTCATCCATTCCACAGCCGGAACACCTACAATCAGGTCGCAATCCACCGCCGCGCGTCCGCCCAAATCCGGGGTCTGTTCCACCACCAGAACCCGCAGCCCGGTTGCCCCTGCGGTCAGAGCGGCTTGCAGCCCGGCAATCCCCGCCCCGACGATCAGCACATCCACATGGTCATACATGTGTTCGTAACTGTCCAAATCCCGGTTCTTGGGCGCTTTTCCAAGCCCGGCCGATTTGCGAATGATCGGTTCAAACACATGTTTCCAGGCCGCGCGTGGGGCCATGAAGGTCTTATAGTAGAACCCGGCAGGCAACAGCCGCGCCGCGTAGTTGTTCAATGTCCCGACATCAAATTCCAGACTGGGCCAGTGGTTTTGACTTGTCGCCGTAAGTCCTTGAAAAAGCTCCGTTGTTGTGGCCCGCTGGTTGGGCTCAAATCGTCCGGCCACGCCCAGATTCATCAAGGCATTCGGTTCTTCGGCACCACTGGCCACAATGCCGCGCGCACGGTGATATTTGAATGACCGCCCGACCAGCATCTGGTCATTCGCCAACAATGCAGAGGCCAACGTGTCCCCCTTGTAGCCGCGCAAAGATTTCCCGTTGAATGTGAAATCCACAAGCTGGGTGCGGTCAATCAGCCGGCCGCCTTTGGAAAGACGTGTGCTCATCCCCAGCCCTCCCATTCAGGGTTTCGTTTTTTTATCTTATTTTCAATGGCTTTCGGCGGCTTCTTTGTCTGCGCTGAATAGGTTCCGTAGACCTCTAAGGTGACGGTATCCCGCGCGGCGAGAAACCATTTTCCACAGCCATAGGCATGCCGCCACCGTTCCAGGTGAACGCCATAGGGATTGGCGCGTTCGAACAGATAAGCCTCAAAATCACCGTCGCTGGATCCGGGCCCATGACGTTTCAAATGGGCCTCACCCCCAGGGGTCAATTCGGTTTCGTCGGCCAATACACCGCAATATGGGCATTCAAGGATGAGCATTTCGGCTCCTTACGCGAGAGATGGGGCGCGGGGTTGGGCCTGATCTATCGGGCAGATTGATCATGACGTCACCCAATTCAAGAATACATCGCCAAACCCCCATTGCAGGGTGGCGATTGTGAGCAAGAAAATGTTGTAAGAGTTTATTCTTTCAGCGTTTTTTCGAAGCTGGTCGAACTGGACTTCTTCTTTGCGATAGTCCGTTTCAAACCCTTTGCCTGGCAGATCTTTTGCCGAAACGCCCTCTTTCAGAACTTCGAGTTCCAGGCCGTATTCATGCAGCAAACGTTCTACTGATTTTTGACGACGCAATTCGACCTGAAGCAAGCGATCCGTGAAAAACAAGATCGCCGCCGCGACACCTAAAGCACCGAAACGCTGAAAAACGAACGCATCCTGTGTGGCAATGGAAAGGACAGACCCGATTAAATAGAAAAACAGCCCAAATATCGCGACGAGGCGCGACAGGCGTTCAGGTAACATATCCAAGATATTAAAGCTCATCGCGCCGATCCCCAAAAGTTGGGGCGATGCGGCGTGAGATTACCGGCGGGCGCGCAAGTCCTTTGCTGCGCCGTCAGCACGACCCGTCTGCGCATCCGCTGCGGGCGCGCTGTCGGACAAGCCAGACGTAAAGAAAAGTACGACACCGGCAACAAGCACGATGAGCGCCCCAATGATGATCCAGTCTGTAAACATGGCAACCAATCCCAAAACTTCTGGGTCACTTGTATCGGGAAAGGGTTACCAGCTGCAAAATGCACATGAGAGTTGACCCTGTTTTGGCGACAAATCGCGCATAAATTGCGGAATGTTGCCGATAGGGAAACCAGAAAAAGCCACAATTGAATCGACTTGCGCCCTGCCGAATTGCCGCAAGGGAACCTGTGCCACGGGAAAAACACCTTAAACCATTGTTTTAAATGTGTTTCACCAATGTCCAGCGCCGCCGCTGCCATGTTCGCAGAGTTGAAACAAGTTTTCTGAATTTGGCCGAGCGTCTTTTCGCGCAAACCGGCGTTGTCGCGCAGAATCCCGCCGAAACCGGTGAACGAGAAAAGAATCGCACGGATCAATGGGCCACCCCTGCTGCGACGCTTTCATCGATGAAACGACCTTCGCGAAACCGCTCCATCCCAAAGGATTGCGTCAAAGGTCCGTGTTCGCCCTTGGCGACGAGCTCTGCCATGGCCCAGCCAGACCCGGGGATTGCTTTGAAGCCGCCCGTGCCCCAACCGCAATTGAAATAGCAATTGCCCAGGGGGGTCTTGGTCAAAATCGGCGAGCGATCCCCTGTCATGTCAACGATCCCGCCCCATTGACGCAGCATTTTCAGGCGCGACAGCATGGGAAAGGTTTCAATCAAGGCACGTACTGTTTCTTCGATATGCTGAAAGGATCCGCGCTGTGTGTAGTTGTTATAGCCGTCCGCGCCGCCACCAATGACCATTTCGCCCTTGTCTGACTGGCTCATATATCCATGCACGGTGTTCGCCATTACGACCACATCCATGCAGGGTTTGATCGGCTCGCTCACCAGCGCTTGCAAGGCAACAGATTCCACCGGCAGGCGGAAGCCTGCCATCTGCGCCAGACGCCCGGAATGGCCCGCAACGACAACCGCCAGTTTATTGCAGCCGATGGTGCCCTTGGATGTCTCGACCCCGCTCACCTGCCCGTTTTCCTGCAAGACCCCGGTGACCTCGCATTTTTGCAGGATGTCCATTCCCATATCCGAACAGGCCCGCGCATAGCCCCAGGCAACGGCATCATGGCGTGCCGTACCGCCCCTGGCCTGCCACAACGCCCCCAGCACCGGATAACGCGGGCCGTTGATGTCGATGATCGGGCACAGCTCTTTGACGCGCTCTGGCGAAATGAATTCAGTGGTCACGCCTTGCAAAGCATTGGCATAGGCTGTGCGTTGATAGCCGCGAACCTCGTGATGGGTTTGTGCCAGCATCATGACCCCGCGGGGGCTGAACATAACGTTGTAGTTCAGGTCCTGGGACATGGTTTCATAAAGGCTGCGGGCTTTTTCGTAGATCGCGGCGGATGGGTCCTGCAGATAGTTCGACCGGATGATGGTTGTGTTGCGCCCGGTATTGCCGCCGCCCAGCCAACCTTTTTCAATGATCGCGACGTTCTTGATGCCGAAATTCTTGCCAAGGTAATAGGCCGTGGCCAAGCCGTGCCCCCCGGCCCCGACAACGATCACGTCATATTTCTTCTTGGGCTCCGGCGCACGCCAGGCCCGTTCCCATCCCTGATGAAACCGCAGCGCTTCACGCGCAATTGCAAAGGCTGAATAGCGTTTCATTGGCCCCGAATCCCTGCTGTCGTCTTCGTGTTATTCTATGATACATGAAACGCCACGCCGTCGCTGCCAAGACACGGAGCGGCATTTGACTGGGATTTCACGACATTGCACAAGATTGGGTGACGCAAGTTTGAACGAAGTGACGGTTTGAGGGGTTTTGCACCCTTCCACAAAACGCTAAACGACACCAAACAGGAGTATAAATGTCGTTCTGGATAATAGTTTTTGGCCTTGGCGCTTTGGTCGCCGCTGCGATGATCATGGCCATGAATCTTCGTGGCCGGACCAATATGGAGACCGGGCATGACGTTCGGGTCTACAAAGATCAGCTTTCCGATATTGATCGCGACGTCGCGCGGGGTGTGATTTCCGAGGAAGAGGCCGAGCAATCGCGCCTCGAGGTGTCACGCCGTCTGTTGCTGGCAGACGAAGCCTCAACCGAAGTGGCGCAGCAAGAACCCTCTTCTTTCAATTTCTTCGTCGGGGCGGTCGTTGCGATTGTGCTGATGGGGGGATCGGTCTTGTTGTACGAACAACTTGGCGCGCCGAATTACCCCGATCTTCCCTTGGAAACACGCATTGCGAATGCCGACGTCAATCGGGCCAACCGGCCAGATCAATCCGCCGCAGAGGCAGCAGTCGCAGAAACCGTTGCAGCCCCGACGCCCACGCCGGAACATCTAGAGTTGATGGAAAAGCTGCGCCGCGCTTTGGAACAGCGCCCGGATGATCTGCAAGGGCATATCCTGTTGGCGCAGAATGAGGCCGGGATCGGGAATTTTGTTGGGGCCTACCAGGCGCAGCAGATCGTGATCAAGTTAAAGGGCGATGATGTCACGGCCGCAGATTATGCGGATCTGGCCGATATGATGATCCTGGCGGCCGGGGGCTATGTCTCGCCACAGGCCGAAGACGCCCTGACAAAGGCCCTGCGACTGGACCCGAATGATGGAACGGCGCTGTACTATTCCGGGCTGATGTTTGCGCAGTCCGGGCGCCCGGATATGTCCTTTCGGGTTTGGAGCCCGCTTTTTGACAACAGCACGATTGATGATCCCTGGTATGAACCGATCCGCCAGCAGATCGAAATGGTCGCGCGGGATGCGGGCATCCGCTATGAGCTGCCAAGAGTCGCACCCCTGCCCGGGCCAAGTGCGCAAGACGTCAAAGCCGCCGAAGATATGAGCCCCGAAGATCGCGCAGAGATGATCCAAGGTATGGTGTCCCGCCTGTCTGACCGTCTGGCGACAGAGGGTGGCCCGGCCAGCGACTGGGCCCGCCTGATCGCGGCGCTGAGTGTTCTGAATGAAAAAGACAAAGCCGTCGAAATCCTGACAGAGGCCAGAGCGATTTTTGCAGAGTCAGAGGCAGACCTCAAAATCATCAATTCAGCGGCCAGCCGTGCAGGGTTGGACCAATGATCTATGACACGATCGAAGCTTTTGCTGCTGATTTGCCCCCCATGCGTGCGCTGGCGGGGTTGGATCTTGGGGAAAAGACCATTGGCGTTGCTGTCTCTGACACGTTTCGGGGCGTGGCGACGCCCTTGGAAACCATTCGACGCAAGAAATTTGGCGTGGATGCCGCAAGGTTGATCGAAATCACCACAGAGCGCCAGATCGGCGGCATCATCCTTGGCCTGCCCTACAATATGGACGGCTCTGAGGGGCCGCGCTGTCAGTCCACGCGGGCCTTTGCCCGCAACCTGTCGCGGCTTACGGATTTGCCCATTGGCTTTTGGGATGAGCGCCTGTCCACAGTCGCCGCCGAACGCGCATTGCTAGAGGCCGATACATCCCGGCAACGGCGCAGCGAAGTGATTGATCACGTGGCGGCCAGCTATATCCTGCAGGGTGTCTTGGACCGGCTGGGCCATCTGGGGGCGGCGCAATGACAGACGAAATCTGGAAACGGGCGGAAATCCAAAGCCCCTGCCAAAAGATCTGCATCATGCATCCCGGGGCGGCGATTTGTGTTGGGTGCAATCGAACCACCGAAGAAATCACGAACTGGATGCGCTATTCCGACGAAGAACGCCGGGCGATCATGGCTGATCTGCCCAACCGCGGCGGAGAGCTCAAGAAACGCCGTGGTGGCCGCAAAGCACGGGTTCAGGCGCCCTTTGGGGCCAAGGACTAGACCGCCACTGCTGCCGCTTCGGTCACACGCTCAAGCGCCTCTGTGACGGTGGCAACACCTGCCCCGGGGCGATGCGCCCCTTCAGACAAGACCCGCCGCCATTGGCGTGCACCGGGACGTCCTGCGAATAACCCCAGCATATGCCGCGTGATCGCATGCAATTTCCCGCCCTCGTCCAGATGCGCCTGAATATAGGGCAGCATCGCTGTGACGATGTCTTCTTCGGTTTTCTGTGACGGGTCGTCAAAAATTTCAGCGTCTGCCCCCAGCAAAACGGCCCCCGGCGTGTGATAGGCGCTGCGCCCGATCATCACCCCGTCCATGCCGGCGTCCAGATGGGCTTGCGCCTCTTTCAGACTGTTCACCCCGCCATTGATCGAAAGGTGCAATTCTGGAAACCGTTGTTTCATTTCATAGACCAGATCATAATCCAGCGGCGGCACATCCCGGTTTTCCTTGGGGCTTAACCCCTGCAGCCAAGCCTTGCGGGCATGAATGGCAAAGCGGGTCACCCCTGCGTCGCTCACACGGTGCAGAAAATCCGGCAGCACGACGGCCGGGTCCTGATCGTCCACCCCAATGCGACATTTCACGGTCACTTGGACAGGGCTGGCCGCAATCATAGCCGCCACACAACGCGCCACCAGATCGGGCTGTTCCATCAAGATCGCCCCGAAACACCCAGACTGAACCCGATCAGAGGGGCACCCGACATTGAGGTTCACCTCATCATAGCCTTGATCTGCGCAGATTTGCGTGGCCTCTGCCAGCTCCCCCGGATCAGAACCGCCCAATTGCACCGCAACCGGATGCTCTGCCGGATCAAAACGCAACAAATGCACCGCATTGCCCCGCACCAAAGCCGGGGACGTCACCATTTCAGTGTAAAGCAAAGCATGCCGCGTCATCAGCCGATGCAAATATCGACAGTGACGGTCCGTCCAGTCCATCATCGGAGCCACGGATAATCTGCTACTTACGCCAATCTGCGATTTTACCTCCTTTTCCAATACTTAGCTCCGAGTGTTCAAGTTTGTCTATGTTCGATATCTTGCCATTTAGGCCCATTATCTGCTACATTTACAACACGTGTTGTAAAATGAAAGGCCATGTTGTAAATCATGGGAACCATCATAAAGCGTCGTCGCAAGAATGGCACCATAGCTTGGCTCGCTCAAATCTCAGTGATGCGGCAAGGTAAAGTCTTACTTCGCGAAAGTCAGACATTCGAGCGCAGATCAACCGCTGCGGCGTGGATTGAAAACCGCGAAGAAAGCCTGGCACGGCCCGGTGCCCTTGATGCGCTCAAATCTCAACCAAAAAGCAAGAAGACACCGACTTTGGCCGATGCCATCGACAGGTATGTAGGCGAAAGCAACAAGCAGATCGGCCGGACCAAGACCCAGGTTCTGAAGAGCATCAAGACGTTTGATATCGCGGACCAACACTGTGAGGCGATAACCAGCGCCGATATCGTCGAATTCGCGCAAGAAAAGCTCAACAGCGGTGTTCAGCCTCAAACAGTCTCCAACTACCTTTCCCATCTCGGTGCAGTGTTCTCCATCGCCAGACCCGCCTGGGGCTTTCCACTAAGCGCGCAGGCTATGGAAGACGCCCGGAAAGTGGCTGACAAACTGGGTATCACCGGCAAGAGCCGTGAACGGGATCGGCGTCCCACGCTCGATGAACTAGATCATTTCGCCAACAATGGTCCAACTTGATCCAGATAGGTCATCTCAAAATCTGCAAATTCAACCAGCCGATCATAGTCATCAAACGTGACAAAACCATCGCGGAATGTAACCAGTCCCTGTTCGCGCAATTGCCGCAGCACGCGGTTCACGTGAACGGCACTTAACCCCAGGGCATCGGCCAAAAGATATTGTGTCAGAGGACAAGCGTATCCCGCCCTGCTTGCCATACCTATAAGGGACAATCTGGCCCCAAGTTCGAGCAGGAAATGCGCCATGCGTTCAGCCACATCGCGACGCCCGATACCTACCAGATGTTCTACCACCATCGCCTCGTCGCGGGATGCCGCCCAAAGAACCGCTGTCGCCAGCCGCGGCGTGTGGGAAAACACCTCCAGAAGGTCAGAGACATGCACTTCCGTCACTTCGATATCAGTGACAGGCTCAATACTATGATCCGAGATGTGCAACACCACGCTCCGCAGCCCCAGAAAATCGCCTGGTATCTGGAAATCGACTATCTGCCGCTGCCCATCGTGCAGCAGTTTGTAGGAACAGGCCCACCCGGACTCAAGAATATATGCGGCATGATCTGTTTGCCCCTGATGCACCAGATCACGCCCAGCGACAAAGGTACGACGTCGCTTGTACAAACCTTCCAGGATGGAAAGTTCAGCCTCTGATAAGGCTACAAAAGCGCCCAGTTTGAGTGCAAGCGGCTTGTTCGGCATCATGGGCTCCTTTCCACACAAATTGCTGGTTACGTATCAAAGAGAAATCAGCCGCGACTGACATGGATCAGCCCAAAGAGGAATGATCTTTGAAACACTGCAGTTACCGCTGCACAGGTTCGCTGCGCGCGTGCGATAATCCTGAAAGGCAAGCATAGTATGTCTGACCATAGCACGAGTTCTGGTGTGGCCGCCTTATCAATCTGCGAAGCGCTGCTTCTTGCGCTGAATGATGCGAAGGTTCTACCAGAAAACGAGATTATAGGTGTTCTCAAGGATGCCGCCGCCACACATGAAAATGCGGGAGGTTCCGACAAAGAGATCGAGGAACACACCGCGGTCGCTACGCTGATCAACAAGATCATCGCTGGCGGAAATTCCGTCCGCAGAAGTTAATTGAGGCGTTCAAGCCCTTTCCGGCAGGGTGGCGGTCCAAACCGATTGGTGTCGCCCTCGCGCAGTCCCTGGCCACCGCCGTATTGGGCCAACACTCACTCATCCACAGTCGCGCTTAGTACCTGAAATGATCGCAGTTTCACAAAGGAACATGATATGTCTGAACTCATTGTCGTTGCATATGACACGCCCGCCAAAGCCGAGGCTGCACGCACAGAGCTCTTTGGAATGGCAAAGGAATACCTTGTGGAGATTGCGGATGCCGTAATCGCGACAGCAGACAAGGATCGGAACATCAAGCTGGATCAAATGGTCAATATGTGGACCGTTGGTGCAACCGGTGGTGCGTTTTGGGGCCTTTTGGCGGGTCTTATCTTCTTCAATCCCTTGTTGGGCTTGGCCGTTGGGGCCGGTGCGGGTGCAATTTCAGGCGGCCTTTCTGACTACGGGATAGACGACGATTTCATGAAAGACGTTTCAGGTGCCCTGCAACCGGGTCAGGCAGCGCTGTTCATGATGATGCGGGCGCAAGCGTCAGACCGCGTTGTTGAGCGCCTGAGCAAGAAGGGTGGACGCATTCTGCGCACGAACCTC
Source organism: Marinosulfonomonas sp. (assembly GCA_051251595.1). GTDB lineage: Bacteria > Pseudomonadota > Alphaproteobacteria > Rhodobacterales > Rhodobacteraceae > NORP110. Next base: position 83,076 of record JBPOFA010000007.1, on the reverse strand, counting down.
GATTCAGATGCCGAAAACCATCTGCGCAACCATTTCGATACCAAACACGCCGAAATGGCTGAGAAACTCTCGAGGGAATAGAGGGCGCGACCAACGCAACAAGGATCAAAACATCATGCAACCTGACAGCCCGCCCCAAACACCCAGAAGGCACGCGAACATCAGAAACAGTTTCCGAAACCTCGGGCTCGTCTTTGCGGCACTGGGTGTGGCTGCGATCCTTGCCCCTGTGGTGGCAACGCTCGTGGTTGAACAACTGGTCGCGTGGCTCCTGGTGTTCTGGGGCCTCGCCGGTCTGGCCTTTGCCAACAGTTTCCGTGCGATCTTTGACTGGCGCATCGTAACGCTGTTTTTCGCAGCTGTGTTAATTATAGGGCTCTCATTCGTCTTTTTCCCCGATCGCGGCTCGGCATTCATCACTGGGTTCATCGTCATTGCACTTCTGCTCGATGGCGCTCTCTCGATCTTTCTTGGACTAAGATTGAACGGTCAGATATCAAGCTGGCGCTGGATCATCGCGAGCGGGGTTTCAGCGGTCATTCTTGGAGGTGTCATCTTGGTGCAGTGGCCGACAACCTCCACATGGGTTCTGGGCTTTTTGATCGGTCTGAATTTCTTATCAACTGGCATTTCGATGCTCCTGATGTCGCGTTCCGCAGGAACGCTTGCCCTGTGACCGACACCAAGATCTCGACCGAAAAATTCCATTGCCATGTTTGTCAGAAGGCTTTCCCGCCGTCTCGCGTACGGCCTTGGGTTTCCGTCAGACCCGGCGTTTCCGAACTGGTCAACGCAGCCTATCCCGGCTGGGAAGCGGGCAAGCACATCTGTCGCTCCGATCTCGCAACGTTCCGCGGTGCCTATGTCGAAGCGCTGCTTGAGAGAGAACGCGGCGAATTGAGCGATCTGGACCGCCAAGTTATCGAAAGCCTGCAGTCTGGCCAATTGGTTTCGCAGAACCCGTCAGATGCGATCGAGGAAACAACGTCATTTGGCGAACGAATGGCCGATCACGTCGCCGCGTTTGGCGGTAGTTGGCCATTCATCATTTCATTCACCGCAATCTTGGTCATCTGGATCACTGTCAATGCAATCGGGCTGATGGTGCGGCCATTCGATCCCTACCCTTTCATTTTGCTGAATCTCGTCCTGTCCAGTCTTGCGGCCCTTCAGGCCCCAATCATCATGATGAGCCAAAGGCGTCAGAATACCAGAGACCGGATACAGGCTGAAAATGATTACCGCGTTAATTTGATGGCAGAACTCGAAATCAGGCAACTGCACGAAAAGATGGACCACCAATTGGCCCAGCAGTGGGACAAGCTTGCGGAATTGCAACAAATCCAGATCGAACTGCTGGAGGAACGTTAGAATGATCGTCCCTGAACAGGCACTTCCACCGCCGCACATTGTTCGCGTCCTAGAGCACCCTATTGTTCGGGTAGCCGTTCCAGTCTTGGTCAGCGGTGTCGCTGTTTACGTTTTACACAAGTCTGCGAGCCAAGGTCACTGGGCGGATGTGAAAACCGATATCGCCGGAAGTTCGAAAAAAGCCCTCGGTTTCGCGCTGCTCTGGACAGTGGTCAGCTTTTTCGCGCTTTCCTTTAATGGCGTGCTTGCCATGCGATCTGTTGCGAAGGGAAAAGTTCCGGACAAGATCGCAGGGCTTGCGGGCGCAAGTGGCAACGCGATCTCGAACTTACTGGAGCTTTTCTACCTGAAAGGGCGCGGGGCGCGCGGCATGTCATTTACCGATCCCGGGTTTGAACTACCTGAAGTTCGCCTTCTTGGTAGATTGGCCATCGCCATTTCTAGCAACAATTGAAACTTAGGCGCGCTTATTCTGTTTTTGCAAGTCCTGCTCTTGCCGGTCGCACCGCCGTTTCCCTGTTTTTGCGCTCGAACATACTTCTACGCCATTGAAGTTGTTGCTTCGCCTCCATTTCAGGTCTTCTTGATCAACTCCAGATGAGGGCCGTTCCGCGACGTCCCGCCGTATGGGGACAGACATGACCGTTTTGCATCGACACTCCGAAGCTTTTTATCGTGGCAGCCGTATGCTGCGTAGCGCGCTTGGTCCAGCAATTGTCCAATACCTCGATGATGAGCAGGTCGTCGAAGTCATGCTCAACCCCGATGGGCGTCTCTGGGTTGATCGCCTATGAAACGTCACAGCGAACAACGACCGCCATGGGGTTCACCCTGTTCAATAGCGTTTGCTCCCCGGCGCAGACCCCGTGTTTTCCCGGGGCCCATTAACCAAATTTCAGGTTTGACGTGATTTCTTGGCGCAGCCGGTGCTGACAGGGGCGCGGGCTTGCATTGCTGCTTTGTTGGAAATCCCGTTTGAATGTCAAAACCACTGCAAACACAACTTCGCAGACATTCCACGTCGCTGCTCATGATCTTGGTTTTCAGCACGTTTACCAATCTCTTGATGCTGACCTCTCCTTTGTTCATGTTGCAAGTCTATGACCGCGTCTTGAACAGCCGGTCTGAACCAACCCTGGTTGTGCTTTTCATCCTGATCACCTTTCTGTTTGCGGCTTATGGTGTGCTGGATTTCATACGCGGGCGGTTGGCCGCCAATATTGGCGTCGCGATACAAAAGGTTCTGGACCCAGACGTGTTCCGCGCCGCTGTGGCAACCCCGCAGGGGGATGCGCTCAACGATATTCAAACTGTCAAAAGGTTTTTCTCTACCCCGCTGGTGCTGGCCGGGTTTGATCTTTTGTGGACGCCCCTGTTTTGGGGACTGCTCTATCTGTTTCATCCATGGCTGGGAGGCTTGGCCCTATTGGGCGGGATGATCTTGTTCGGGGTTGCCCTCATAAATCAGACAGTTAGCCAACGGTCCGCCAAATCTGCAGCAGCCGCGACGGTACAAAGCGCCGGAATGGCAGAGCAGTTCAAAAACACCAAAGACACGATTTCAGCGCTTGGAATGCAGGACGCAGTTCAGCGCCGGTGGCTGGATTCGCGGTCAAAGGCGATGATCGCAGAACACGTTTTTTCCAACCGGACCGGCGGTTTTGGGTCCCTGACCCGGACAATCAGGTTTTATCTGCAATCCGCGATGCTGGCCCTGGGGGCCTATCTTGTGCTTCACAACGATTTGTCTGCAGGGGCGATGGTGGCCAGCTCTATCATGTTGGGGCGCATGTTGTCCCCGGTCGAACAGTTGATCTCTGGTTGGGGTCAGGTGGTCAGGGTCTGCCACAGCTGGTCCGCCCTTAATGCGTTAATGGCAACGCATCCCGCACCGCCGCCCCAAACACCTCTGCCGCGCCCTGCCCCACAACTGGATGTAAATGCAGCATCTGTGGCGCTGTCGCGTGAGCATTGGATTTTGCGTCACGTCGATTTTTCGCTTGCTCCGGGACAGGCACTTGGGGTGATCGGCGAAAGCGGCGCAGGAAAATCGGCGCTGGCCCGGGTGTTGTCAGGAACACTGGACTGCACCCAAGGTGAGGTGCGGCTGGGGGGCGCCACTTTGGGCCAATATGGGGACCAGGGTTTGGGCAGGCTTATAGGGTATCTGCCCCAGACGGTGACGCTCTACGACGGCACAATTGCAGAGAATATCGCCAGGTTGGACAACACCGCTGATCCGAAGGATGTCATTCGCGCCGCCCAAACGGCCGGGGCACATGAGATGATCCTTTCCCTGCCGAGCGGGTATGACACAGCCCTCAACGGCCTCTCACCGCGCATTTCGGGTGGACAAATCCAGCGGATCGGCTTGGCGCGGGCCATTTTTGGCAATCCAGTCTTGTTAATACTGGACGAACCAACCGCGCATTCAGACGCCAAAGGCAGCGCGGCGTTAAACACGGCCGTTCACGATCTAAAAGCCAACGGATGCGCGATCGTCATCATGACACATCGTCCTGCTGCAATCGTTGAATGCGACCAAGTGCTGTATTTGGACAAAGGTCATGTCCGCGCCTTTGGTCCGCGCGAAGAAACCTTGCGACAGGTCATTCAAAACCCCACCCTATCCACCACACCGCTGCAAGCCGTAAAATGACCCGGACCAACCGCATACTCATTCTGTGGGGCATCGCCACACTGGCCTGCTTGGGGCTTGGCCTGGGCGTTTTGGGAACCCATACCCGCATTGCCGGAGCCGTGATGACCAACGGTGTCATTCAATCCGAAGTTGCACCGCATGTTATGCAAACGGATGCTGGCGGCGTCGTGGCGCAACTATTGGTTTCGGAGGGGCAAAATGTGCATCAGGGCGATGTCTTGCTACGATTAAACGGCGATCGGTTGCACTCTGAATTGGCGATCCTCACCGCGCAAATTGATGAGCTAAAGGCCCGCGCCGCACGGCTTCGCGCGGAACGGGACAACCTTGGACAGGTTGCGTATGACGCAACCGATAGTGACCGCGCTAAAACCGATGAGCCCCTGAAAGACCTGATGAACGGGCAAACACGTTTGTTTCACGCCCGTGCCGCCACGGCCCAGGCGAAAACGGCGCAGATCACGGAACAGAAACGACAGATTGAAAATGCAATCATCGGCGAAGAACAATACCTCATCTCGGTATCAACGCAGATCCAATTGGTTCAGGCTGAACTCAACGACGCCGAAACTTTGCGCAGTAAGGGGTTTTCACCTGCAAACCGTGTGGGCCATCTTAAAAAAGAGATCGCTGGGCTGACGGGGACGCAAGGCAAGCTCAACGCATCTATTGCACGCAGTCGAGGCAAAATTGCGGAACTCAACGCCGCCTTGACCCAATCAATTGCTGACCGAAGAGAGCGCGCGATTCATGAGCTTCGCGATGTGATGGCACACATCGCGGAAAAAGCAGAACAGCGTCGTAACCTAATGACCCAAATAGATAATCTTGAACTTCGTGCGAGTGTTCCAGGGGTGATTATGTCTTCCAATGGCTTGGGCGAAGGATCTGTCATTCGCCCCGCTGCGCCATTGATGACGATCGTACCCGTTGGCGGCCCCTACAAGGTTCTGACCCGGCTTTCGCCGCGGGACATCGACGAGGTCCATCTGGGACAAACCGCGTTTTTGCGCTTCACGTCGTTGCACAAGCAAAACACCACCAATCCAGAGGCCTATGTCGCCGCAATCAGCCCGAACACCGTCTCACAAACAGAATCATCGCAAGCCTTGTATGACGTGGAACTTAAACTGCCCCAAACCACGCAACTGCCGGCCACCTTAGAAAACGGAATGCCTGTCGAGGTGTTCTTTCAAACAACACCGCGCAGCCCGACAGGCTATCTTTTTGGGCCGTTTACGAATTACTTCTCCAAGGCCATGCGCGATTAGACGCGTAATCTCCGATATCCTGCGAGGCTTGGATTTATGACGTCACATGCGCCCCCGTTCAAAATTACGAACATCGCCATTTTTGTTCACTTCACACTTTCCGTGCTTATGCCCAACTGCCACTTCCACGAGAAAGTCATTTGATGCAACTTTTCGCGAATTGACCACAACGATGTCACGCGGGTTGCGGCTCCACCGGGCAGAGGCGACACCGACGCAGCCGCGCATCGCCAGAACCGGCGTTCCGTGTTTGGCATGATTATTCCGTTTTGCGGCAATCTTGTTTTCCCGCTCTTTGTGGCCCGCAGCAAAACCATCGTTGTAACTGGGCCCCCGACCATTGGAATTATACGATTCATTGTGCAGCCCATCCTTGAAGCCTTGTTCATATGCGGCAATTTGTTCTGCTCTTGTATAATGTTTCCCATCCGGATGGTGATCCTCATTGTGAACCAGAGCAGCCGCACCAAGTAACAACAAAGCTGCAAGAGCAGCGTCACTGTCTTCGTTGGCCTGGACAGGCGAAGCCGCAAGCGCAACAGTAATCCCGGCGACGGCAGCGTATTTCGAAATGTGTTTCATTGTTTTCCTCCCATGTCGGAAAATATTAACACAGAACTTTGCCTTTTTCAAAAATACGAATGTGTTGTTGCGTTGAACCTTGGGAGAATACATTTTTTCCAATGAATTTAGGGTCCCCACAGTCAGGCACAGAACCATCCCGCCATTTCAGATGGGGCACGTCCCAAAATCGGAAACTTTGACCGCATAGAATTCAAATGCAGTGCTTTTCACCCAATGCCCCCGACATTCGGTTTACGTGTTCGGGCGCGCATACCGAACGAATGCGAATTTTTTGCCGTCCGGGGCCCAACACGGCACATTGATGCTGCCTTGCCCCCCAAAAAGTTCCAAAAGAACTTTAGGTTCCCCCCCTTGCGACGGCAGCAAACGCAGCTCTACCTCTTTGTCGCGAGGATGCCCGAAGACACCGTTTTCATAAGCAAGGTAGAGCACCTGCGATCCATCGGGGGACGGATGGGGAAACCAATTCCAGCGTTCGTCATCCGTCATTTGCTGCAAGTCACGCCCGTCGGGACGAACGCGCCACAACTGCATTTTTCCGTTTTTCTGCCCGTTGAACCAGATCCATGCGCCATCTGGCGTGTAATCCGGCCCATCCGTGTGTTCAAATCCGGTCGTAAGACAGGTTTCTTCGCCACCCTCCTGAGGGATTGTAAAGACACTGAACGCATCATCGCCGCGTTTACCAACATAGGTCAGGGTCTTTCCGTCAGGCGACCAGCCGTGCCAATAGCTGGGGGTGGCCTTAGTCACCTGTGTCGGCACACCACCCTCCAACGGTAAGGTATAGATACAACTTGCGTCATGTTGTGTCTTGTCGCTGATGACCAGACGTTTTCCATCCGGCGAAATCCCGTGGTCGTTGTTGCAATTCACCGCAAAATCTGTGGGAATTTCACGCAGCCCCGGCGCAAGTAGATCAACGAAAAACAATCGACCATCGCCGTTGACAACCAAACCTGCACCGTCAGGCGTCCAATTTGGCGCCTCGATCAGACGATCGGTTCCCAACAGCACAGAGACCGCGCCCGTTTCGATGTCAAAGATGCAGATTTCGCTTTTCATGTGCCCGCCGGTCTATAGGTGAAGTGGTCAAAACGGGCTTCTTGCCCCTGCCCTGTCATGTCCATGGCAAACATACCAACAAAGGCCCCGGTAAACGATCCATGGCCGCCGCGCCCGCCTTCGTCTGAAATGACCGAGGCATCCAGAACCGGCCCAATGGCCTGCCAGTCGCCGCCGGCCTGACGCCAGTAAAACTGTTGCGCAGCGCGGTCGACGGATACTTTCATTTGGATCGGACCATCAGGAATTGCAATCGGGTTGGCCAGAGGAAAACTCATATTTCCGTCTGGGAAATCCCCAAGGCAGGACAGGATCGTCAGGGCGCGGCCCAGCCCGGGTTCATCGGTGATCAGCAGGGCGTGAAACTTGAACCGGTTGTAATAGGTCGTCAGACCGGCGGTGTGTTGGTAGGTTTTTGGCGCGAAATCCACTTCGGTTTCAGCGACATAGACGAAGTCTTCTTGTCGGCGCGCGACCAGAGCCTGTTCAAACCAACTGCCAATGCTTTCGCGACCAAACAGGCTAAGAGCGCCGTTTTGTACCTTGAACAGCCGATCCGCCTCGGGCGAGCGCAACCACTGAAATTCCGGCGGCAGCGTTCCGTCGCTGAAATCTGTGTGGCAGGCAACGCGTGGACGTGGCTCTGCCTCTGCCAGTCCTGGCAGTTCAGAGCGGACAAGCATCCCGCCCTGTTCCAGATAGAGCCAGTCGTCGTCCCCCCAGACGACCCGCTCTATCCCGGTTTCGCGCCCGAGGGGGCAAAACCGACCCGTGCCATCCGGTCCCGCAATCGGGCGCCCCATCAGGAATGTATGGTAGAACTGCCCGTCATGGGTTTCGACATATTGCCCATGCCCGGTTTTTTGAATCGGATGGTCAGGCGCATCAATGGCGGTCATCAGGTACTTGTTTGGATGGTCCTCATACGGCCCCCAAATCGACCGGCTGCGGGCCATGGTGACAGCGTGTTCGTACACGGTGCCCCCTTCGGCCGTTGTCAGGTAATACCAGCCTTTGCGCTTGAAGACATGCGGCGCTTCGGTGAGGCCACGATCCGTGCCCAGATAGACGTTCTTAACCGCGCCCATCAGCCCATGATCTGGCGACCATTCCTGCATCAGGATACCGTCAAAGCTGGCACTTTTGGGGTTTCCGCCCGTCCCTTTGCCCCGGTAGTTCCACTGCATGTTCATGAAATATTTGCGGCCATCCTCGTCATGGAACAAGGACGGATCGAAACCGGAATTGTTCACATACCACGGGTCAGACCAGTCGCCATCAATGGTATCGCATGTGGTTATATAGTTGGGGGCGTCTTTGAAGTTGCCGTCGTACCGTTTGACGTCTGTATAGACGAGCCAGAATTTCCCGTCAGCATGGCTCAGGCACGGGGCCCAGATGCCGCAACTGTCTGGATTTCCACGCATATCCAGCAAAGCGGCCCGGTTCAACGGACGCGCCACCAGATCCCAGTTCACCAGGTCTTGTGAGTGGTAAATCTGCACGCCGGGGTACCATTCAAAGGTAGACACGGCGATGTAATAATCGGCGCCGACCCGACAAATTGACGGGTCGGCGTTGAACCCCGGAAGAATGGGATTACGGATCATGGCTTAGTCGATTTCAGCGGACTGGGCCCACAGATTGATCTTTTCTTCATCCGCGTATTCGTCGATCAGTTTCAACTCATCAGCGGTGAAGTCCAGATTGCCCACGGCCCCGGCACAATCCACGACCTGGGACGCCTTAGAGGCCCCGATCAACGCCGTGGTGATCCCGTTGTCACGCAGAACCCATGCAATAGCCATCTGCGCCAGGGTCTGTCCCCGCCCTTCGGCAATTTCATTCAGCTTGTTCAGATTGGCAATGGCCCGCTCTGACACCATGTTCGGATCAAGCGATTTGCCTTGCGTCGCGCGTGAGCCTTCTGGGATACCGCCCAGATATTTGCGGGTCAACATGCCTTGCGCCAAAGGCGTAAAGGCAATCGATCCGACGCCAAGTTCCTTGAGCGTGTCTTTCAGACCGTCCGTTTCAACCCATCTGTTCAGCATGTTATAGCTGGGCTGGTGGATCAGGCAGGGCGTGCCAAGATCATTCAGGATCGCAACGGCTTCGCGTGTGCGCTGCGAGTTATAGGATGAAATCCCGACATAAAGTGCACGGCCAGAGCGCACGATGTAATCAAGCGCACCCATGGTCTCTTCCAGCGGAGTGTTCGGATCAAAGCGGTGCGAATAGAAGATATCCACATAATCCAGCCCCATCCGTTTGAGCGACTGGTCACAAGACGCGATCAGATATTTGCGGCTGCCCCATTCACCATAGGGGCCGTCCCACATGTGATAGCCTGCTTTGGATGAAATGATCATTTCATCCCGATAGGGTGCGAAATCTTCTTTCAGGATCGACCCGAACGCATGTTCCGCGCTTCCGGGGGGCGGGCCATAGTTATTGGCCAGATCGAAATGCGTGATCCCGTGGTCAAAGGCGGTTTGGCAGATTTCACGCTTGGTGTCATGGGGCGTGTCACCACCGAAATTGTGCCAGAGACCAAGGGAAACAGCTGGCAATTTAAGGCCCGAGTTCCCACATTTCCGGTAAGCCATAGTGTCATAGCGCGTGTCAGCGGCATGGTACGTCATTGTCAGTTCCTCACGTAAACTATTCTGGGGTCAAGGGCCCCGGCCGAGGCCGGGGGATCAAAACCTATGCCATCAAAGCACGGGCGAGATCAGGGCCCAAGGGGGCTGGCCGATCGCAACGCGTTGTCAAATCGACAAATGTTCCGGTTTCGCCCGATTTCATAATAGAAGTCATAACGTCCACAGCGTGAAGAGCAAGGTCCAGAGAGCAACGATGCGGGCGGTCTTCAACGATGGCCTGGGCCATTTCCGCCAAACCCGCTGTGCGATAATTGGCAACGCCACCAGAACTATTGTCCTGATTTATAATACCAAAAGGATGGTCCCAGCCCGGCACATCTTTGATCTCTTCCCCACCAACAGCATATTTCACATCCCCGCTGAAGAAGTTGGGATCTGGCACAAACAATGACCCGTCCTTGCCGTAAAGCTCTGTGTTGGGATGGTTATGCGTCCAGACGTCCCAGCTGCTGGACATGGTGATCGTGGCGCCGTTTTCAAATTCCAGCAAGGCGTGGATATTTGTTGGGGTCTCAACCGGAACCGTTTCACCTTCACGTGGCCCAGACCCAATTGTGCGGGTTTCAAACGCCGAAGACGTCAGCGCTGCCACCCGTTTCACGGGACCAAGCAGCTGGATCAGATTGGTGACATAATACGGCCCAAGGTCCAGCATCGGCCCCCCGCCCTCGACAAAAAAGAAGTCAGGGTTTGGATGCCAGCTTTCCATGCCGCGGTTCATCACGTGGCAACTGCCTGCAACGACGTCGCCGATCAAACCATCGTCAAGCGCCGCGCGTGCCAGCTGATGCGCGCCGCCAAAGAAGGTGTCAGGGGCAGAACCAACGCGCAGCCCTGTTTCCTCACAAATCCGCCGCAGCTCTTCGCCTTGTTCCAACGTCAGGACAAAAGGCTTTTCTGAATAGGCGTGCTTGCCGCTTTCCAGAATACGCTTTGTGATCGGAAAATGCGCCTCTGGGATCGTGAGGTTCACGATCACATCAAGATCCTCAGCCGCCAACAGGTCATCGACGGTTTCAGCGCGCACACCGAATTCAGCCGCACGCGCATGGGCTGCATCCATATTGACATCTGCAACGGCCCGCACGTCAAGCGCTGCAAAGGTTGGGGCCAGTCGCAGATATGACGTCGAAATATTGCCACACCCGATAATGCCTACACCAAGTTTTTCCATTTCAATCCTCCCTCGATCCAAATCGGATCAAAAATTCTTTGCTGTCTCAATGGCGCGACGGGCAAATCTTTCGGCATCTTTCGGGTTGTCATGTTCCATGACGAAATACTTAGCCTTTGTTTGGCCCAAAGCACCCCAGATCGCGGTCCAGTCCATAATCCCGTGGCCCGGATCGGCCCAACCGTCTTCATCCGTGTTTTCGCCCGCTGGCGCGATGTCTTTGATATGCGCCGCGGCAATGCGATCTGCGTATTTCGCGATCCATTTCAAAGGATCCTCGCCACCGACCTGTACCCAGGCGATGTCCAGTTCCAACGCAAAATCATCTGATCCCTGCATGATCAGATCAAGCGGCTTTTCAGCGCTGTCGATGGCTGCGAATTCAAAGTCATGGTTGTGCCAGCCATAGGTCAAACCTGCATCCCAAAAGGGCTTGCCCGCTTCGCCCAGGGCCTTGCCGAATGCGGCCCAGCCTGCGGCGTCTGTGGGGCGGTCTTCGGCTGCCAAGTGCGGCACGAAAACGCAATCCATGTCCAAGGCCTTGGTGATTTCCAGAACCCGCGCGGGTTCGTCGCGGATCATGTCAAAGCCGATGTGACCGGTCTTCATGGCCAGACCGTTTTCGGCAAGATCGGCCTTTAGCTCGTCAATCGCATCGAGGTTTTCATAAAGCGCGCCATAGCCCTCGACCTGTTTGTAGCCAAGTTTGCCCAACATTTTGAGCGTATCTTTCAAAGGGGGAAAATTGCGCGAGCTGTAAAGTTGATAAGAAAAATCGGTCATTCTTGTCCTTCCTTGCTGGTCTCAGGCCAGCCATGTGTCGTAATCAGAAACCAAAAGATGCAGCGGAGCTTCATCTTCTTCGATGTCAGAGAACCGTCCGACGGGTTCCCGAAATATGTTGTCTGTGCGATCGTCGTTCACGTTGCTGACCTCTCCAATCAGAACAGCCCCCCCCTCACCCCAGAACGCGTGCCAGCAATCCGGTTCAAGCGTGACGCTTTCCCCCGGGGCCAGTTTCAGATGTTCGCCCGCCGATAGATGCCGCATGCGGCCATCGGTGCGCACATGCACGTTGGCGTCCTCATCAAGGCTGCCATCCGGCTTGGCCTTGAACAGTTCTAAGACAAGCGTCGCGCCCCCCTTGTTGATGATGTCCTCGGTCTTGAAATTATGCCGATGCATCGGTGTGATCTGTTTTTCGCCAGAAATCATGATCTTTTCGGCATAGAGCATGCCCATGCCGCTTTTGACATTGGCCTGAACGCCGTTGCGCACCGTGAACAAAAACAGGCCCAAATCCTCGAAAGAGCCGCCCCCAAAATCGGTAATGTCCCAGCCCAGCATATTGTCGCGGATCATTGCGCTATCCGTCGCAACATGGGTTTTCACCTGGTCCGGCGTCCAATAGGCAAAGGGGGGCAAGACATACCCAAAAGAACGGATGAACTTGTCGCTTTCGCGTAGGATTTCATTCACGGTAGACCGCTTCATGGTTCAAGCTCCGTAGGTCGCAGAATGCAGATCCCGAATGGTGAAATTCGGCTTTGATCCAATATCTTTCGGCGTAAATTTGATTTGTATCTTGTCTCCGGGGGCTACGGTAATCGCGTTCTGACTGAAACGCCCCGGACAGTCCGATTCCACTGAAACGAACAATGCCAAAGCCTTGGCACTAAGATCAATGGCAAACCCATCAGCAACGGGCTGAATTTCGAAAGAAAGTTGCGCAGGCAAGAGATCGTAACTTTTGAACGGTTTGGGGGCAAAGAAATCTGTCCCGATAATGCCGTCGGATCCGGTCCAGGTGAATGTCAGGATCTCATCCTCTGCCAATTCCGACGCCTTTAGCCGGAGCGTTTCCTTTGCCGCATCGGGACCAATGGTTTCCGTCGCCGTGCCCAAAGCTCTTTTCGCCCCAGCCATATTGGTCGCAAAGGCATCAAGCCTGACCTCAACATCGTGCGGCATGTCGTTGATTGCTTTGACAATAAGATCATCACCGTCAGGCACGACCGTCGCGAAAACGGGTTGGTAAAACGACTGCGCCATATGATGCATCAGTTTCCAGCCGCCGCCGTAATCCAGCGAAGACCAACTGGCCACGGGCCATGTGTCATTCAACTGCCAGATCAAAGTGCCCATGCAATGGGGCTTTAGGCTGCGCCAATAGCTGACAGCCGTTTTGATCGCCAGCCCCTGCTGAACCTGACTGAGATAGACAAAATTTTCGAAATCCACCGGAAAGCGGAAATACCGGAACATGGTTTCGGCAATCCGCGCATTGCCACCTTTGTTCTTTTGATGGCTTTCAAAAACCGGGGCCGCAATATTCATGTCTTCCGGCGAGACAAAGCTGCGGATCACATCCAAAGACGGGTAAGACTGAAACCCGAATTCGGAACAAAACCGAGGGTTTACGTCCCGGTAATGCTCAAAATCGCGCCCCTCGTGCCAGACGGACCAAAAATGCATGTCGCCTGAACTGTCGTCATGCCATGCATCGCCAAAATTCAACAGCCCAGAGGACGGCGAGGACGGCCACCAGTTTGCGTTCGGGCTGACCTCTTTCAAGCCTTGTTCGATGACGCGGTTCAGACGGTCATAGGCCACCAGATACCGATCGCGGTTGTCCCGGCTTTCCGGGAACCATGTCAACGCGCCGATGACTTCGTTATCGCCACACCACAGCGCCAGACAGGCGTGGTGGTTCATGCGTTTGACGTTTTCGACGATCTCGTCATGCACCTCTGCCAGGAACCTGTCCGTGGCCGAATACATCATGCAGGCGAACATAAAGTCCTGCCAGACCATCAGCCCCATTTCATCGCAGAGATCATAGAACCAGGTCGGCTCGTACCTGCCGCCGCCCCAGATCCGCACCATGTTCATATTGGCGTCCACCGCCGATTGCAGCAGGTCGCGAACACCGTCCTGGCTGATCCGCCCCGACAACGCATCGGCCGGAATCCAGTTGGCGCCCTTGGCGAAGATGTCGCGCCCGTTCACCTGAAACTTGAACCCTGCCCCGGCTGCATCTTCCTCTACGATCAAATCTATGGCCCGCAGACCGATGCGCCGATGTTCTGTCGCCCCGCCGAGTGTCACAGAGAGCTGGTGCAGCGTTTGCGGGCCACTTCCAGCAGGCCACCACAGTTCAGGGTTTTCAATCGTCAGCACCGCAGAGCCGCGTCCAGAGCCAGACAGATGTTCGACCTTGGTCGTCATCCTTTGCCCGCAAAGTTCAACCGTCAGGTCGCTTACGCCGCTGGTCTGAGCCTCAAACAAGACCTCAACCTGGACATCAACGGACCCGTCGCGATGTGTCTGATCGACCAGAACCGCATCGATGCGCAGCTCTGCCTTTGGTTCAATCCAAATGCCGCCCAACACGCCAAATGGGGCCAACGCGATGTTCCAGTCCCAGCCAAAGTCACATTGCGCTTTACGCAGCATATTTCCGTTTGGAATCGGGCAGTTATCGCCACTATAGGGCACGAAATAGGGTTCGGATTTTTGCAAAGCGGCGGCCTCAACCACTGAGGATTTGAAGCGTAATTCGATTGTATTCGCCCCGATCTTGCCGACTTCACCAAGGTCCACACGATAGGTGCGAAACGAATTTCGCGCCTCTAGCACCTGGGTTCCGTTCACAAAGACATCGACCACGGTGTCAAGCCCGCTGAGGACAAGCTCTGCCTTTGTCGAGGTCAGCTCAAACGATCGCTTCGCCGCCCAATCCCGTTCCGCAATCCAGCGCAGATCATATTCGTTCCGCCCCCAATAGGGATCAGCGATCAGCCCCGCATCATAAAGTGCGGAAATCGCGTCCCCAGGAAAACTGATCGCAAGCTGGTATTCTCCGCTCTGGTCGCGGAAATCCCATTCGCCGTTCAAAATCATAGAGTATCATGCCTTTTACATGCGGGCTTCGGAAGCGACATCAAACAGGGAAACCGTGGCAGGATCAAAGCCAATTTTCAGCACCTGACCTGCGGCCACAGTCGCCTGACCATCCATTCGGAACCGGAAAGCCTGATCCCCGATCTGGGTCCATACCAACGTGTCAGCGCCCATGGGCTCTACGATCTCGACCTCTGCATCAAATGTGAATGGCGCGTCTTCCCCGACAGTGACATGTTCGGGGCGAACCCCCAACCAGGCATCCCCACCTGGCGCACCGCCTTCTGCAAATTCGTAACGTTTCAGATCAACGCTGATGTCGCCGCTGGTGAACACATTGCCCACAACGTTTCCGCGCAAGAAATTCATCGATGGCGAGCCAAGGAAATCAGCCACGTATTTATTGACGGGGCGGTTGTAGATTTCATTCGGCGTGCCGTGTTGCTGGATCAGACCATCCTTCATCACGGCGATCCGGTCGGCCAGCGTCATGGCTTCAACCTGATCATGGGTCACATAGATCATCGTGTTGTTCAGCTGATTGTGCAAACGCTTCAGTTCCACGCGCAATTCGGCACGCAGCTTTGCGTCCAGGTTGGACAGTGGTTCATCAAACAAGAACACTTCCACATCCCGCACCAACGCGCGCCCAATCGCGACGCGTTGACGTTGACCACCAGATAGGGCCGCTGGTTTGCGGTTCAAAAGCTCTTCGATATGCAAAATTCCGGCCGCACGGTCGACCCGTTTGGCGATTTCGTCTTTTGGTAGCTTTTGGTTTTTCAGGCCAAATTCCAGGTTCCCACGCACAGACATTTGCGGATAAAGCGCATAGGATTGAAACACCATCCCGATGCCGCGGTCTTTTGGCTCTGCCCAGGTGACGTTCTTGCCAGAGATGTGCAGCTGACCGGCAGAGACATCCAACAAGCCAGCGATACAGTTCAGCAAGGTGGATTTGCCGCAGCCAGACGGCCCAAGCAACACCAAAAACTCACCCTGGTCCACGTCAATATTAAGGTTTTTCAGAACCTTAACAGCACCGAAATTCAAATCCAGGTTTTGGACGGATACACTTACGTTCATTTTATCAGCCTTTCACTGCGCCGGCAGCGATGCCCCGGACGAATAGTTTTCCTGCAAAGAAGTACACGACCAACGGCACAAGCCCGGTCAGGATTGTTGCAGCCATATTCACGTTATATTCCTTTACGCCCTGCACCGAATTCACGATGTTATTCAGTTGCACGGTCATCGGGTAATTGTCGGGTTTGGTGTAAATCACACCGAACAAAAAGTCGTTCCAGATCCCGGTGATCTGCAAGATCATCGCAACCACGAAGATCGGCAAAGACATCGGCAACATGATCTTGAAATAGATCCCCCAGAACCCCGCGCCATCGACGCGGGCGGCTTTGAACAGCTCTTCTGGCAAGGTGGTAAAGTAGTTGCGGAACAGCAATGTCAGGATCGGCATCCCAAAGATCGTATGCACCAGAACCAGACCGCCCAGTTTCGTGTAAAGACCCATTTCACGCAGGATGATCACAATCGGGTACAACATGACCTGATAGGGGATAAACGCCCCGAAAATCAGGATCGTGAAAAAGACATTGGCCCCCTTGAACCGCCAGTTGGCCAGGGCATACCCGTTCACCGATGCGATCAGGATAGAGATCAAGACCGACGGGATCGTGATCCGGACAGAGTTCCAGAACCCGCGGCTTAGCCCGTCACAGTTCAACCCCGTACAGGCTTCGGACCAAGCCTTTACCCATGGTTCAAATGTGACTTCGACGGGGGGAGAAAACACGTTGCCGAGTCTGATCTCTGGCATGCCCTTTAGCGATGTTATGACCATCACGTAAAGCGGCAGCAAGTAGTAGACAGACACAACAAACAACGTGCCGTAGATGAATATGTTGCGGCGCGAGAATGTCTTGCGCGGCTTGGGACCTTCGGGGATCACCTGATTTGTGGTTGCATCAGTCATTTTTCCGCTTTCCTCCAAATTCAAGGATCGTCCAAGGAATGATGATCACCAGAACCGCAAGCAACATCATGGTTGAGGCGGCAAACCCCTGCCCCAGATTTTGGTTAAGAAACATTTTGTCCATGACGTATTTCGCCGGAACTTCAGAGGCGATCCCCGGCCCGCCTGACGTCTGCGCGACGACCAGATCGTAGACTTTCACAATACCCGAGGCGATGATCACCAATGTGGTCACAAAGACCGGGCGCATCATTGGGATGACAATCAGGATATAGGTTTTCCACATCGGAATGCCTTCGACACGGGTGGCCTTCCAGATGTCTTCATCGATACCGCGCAGACCCGCCAGCATCAGACACATGATCAACCCGGTGCCTTGCCACAGGCCCGCGATCAGAATGCCGTAGATCACGATATCAGCGTTATAAAGCGGATCGAAGGTGAAGGATTCAAATCCAAGGTCGCGGACAATTCTTTGTATGCCGAATTCGGGGTTCAAGATCCACTGCCAGACCAGCCCCGTCACAATAAAGCTAAGCGCGAAGGGATAGAGAAAGATCGTTCGAAACGTGTTTTCGAACCGGATCTTTTGATCCAGCAAGGCCGCCAGCAAAAAGCCAATGACCAGCGAAAAGACCATAGAGCACAAACCGTAGATAAACAGGTTTTCGACAGAGATCAGCCACCGTCGGGATTCCCACAAACGTTCATATTGCCCGAGACCCCAAAACTCGCTTTTCGGAAGCAGTTTTGACTTGGTGAACGAGTGGTAGACGGTCCAGGCCGTCGCCCCGACAAAGATGACAAGCGCCGTCAAAACCATTGGAATTGCGGCTATCTTTGCGCTCATGTTTCGGAATAATTGATTAGGACGCTCTACATGCGCCATTGCCCGGTCTCCCCAAAATTCGGAATGCATATTCGTCAGTGGCAGCCAAATGGCATGGCACTTTGACGTCGCATGTCCTGGTCGTTCTTGCTGTGGTCAGGTGCTGGCGGCCCCAGATGAGGCCGCCAGTGTGTTCAGTTAAACCGAATTAGTCTGCATCTTCGATGATCGAAGCCCAACGCGCATGCGCGTCAGCCGGTGTCATCGATGTATCGTTCCAGAACTCAACGGTGTTTTCTTCGAACTGACCAGATGTGTCAGCGGACCAAAGTTGGTTGCCATCTGGAAGGATTGCGCCGGATGCCAGAATTTCCAGACCCTGCTTCATGCAATCATTTGCAGCGGCCAGGTCAATGTCACCCCGGATCGGCAAAGAGCCTTTCTTAAGGTTAAACGCAACCTGAACGTCCTTTGACACAAGCAAAGACGCCATACGCTTTTGCGCCGCTGTGATTTCCGGATCTTCGTTCAATGGGAAATAGAACGCATCACCACCGGTAGAGATGATCTTGTTCACGCCCAAACCTGGCAGACAGGTGTAGTCTTCGCCAGCAACCTGTCCAGCAACCTGGAATTCGCCCTGCGCCCAGTCACCCATGATCTGACCACCGGCCTGACCTGAAATCACAAGGTTTGTTGCCTGGTTCCAGTCCTGAACATTTGAACCAGCAGACAGCGCACGTGCCGCGCCATATGCGTCCCAAATCTTCTTGGAAACTTCGCCATTCACAACATCCATGTCGCGGTCGACGTTAACTTTTGTCCACCAGTCAACACCACCGATGGCAACAGACAGAACGCCAAACGCGCCGTTTGACTGCCAAGGCTGCTGACCCATTGCCAATGGGATCTTGCCAGCGCCTTCAAGGGCTGGCGCTGCGGCAACGAATTCATCCCAGTTGGAAGGAACATCAACGCCCGCATCGGCAAATGCCTGATTGCTGAGCCAGATCCACTGCCAAGAGTGAATGTTCACCGGTGCGCAATAGATCTTACCGTCCAGAGTACAGGCATCCAGCAATGAGATTGGGTGAATGATATCTTTCCAACCTTCGGCCTCGGCCACGTCTGTGATGTCGAGCATCAGACCCGCTTCAACCAGTTCTTCGGCCTGACGACCGTGGTTCAACTGTGTCGCACCCATTGGCTCGCCGCCGATGATACGTGAAATAATGATTGGGCGCGCTGTGCCGCCCGATCCCGCGATAGCGCCGTCAACCCAAGTGTCCCCACCCGCGTCAAACGCCTTGGCAAACTCTGCAACCGCAGCAGCCTCCCCACCAGATGTCCACCAGTGTGTGACCTCTAGTTCCGTTGCTCCGGCAGATGATGCAGCAACCAATGCGGTTGCGCCCATAAGAGCTTTGAATGAATTCATCAGTAACGTCCTCCCTAAGTTTCTTAAACGTTATAGGAACGAACTATAACGTTATAGTTTATTCAATCAAGCTGGATTTTTGAAAACCACTTCACTATAGCATTCGTCATGACTTTGTTTATTAAAGCTACAAATAACCACCGCCGCGTTTTGACTGGACTACCCCGTCAAACACCTTGTTTTTCCAGCGAAAAACTTGGGACGGGTCGGGACCAACCAAACATGTGCGGACCCAAATTGGGTTCTGCACTTACAAACGAATCGGCGGCAAAACCGTGACCAAAACAGACGCGAATCAGTTGGACGACACGGGTCTGCGGCCCGGCGAACGGCCCACGCTTAAAACCATTGCCCGTATTTCAGGGCTGGCCGTGGCGACCGTATCAAAGGCCCTAAATGACGCGCCGGATATTGGGGTCAAGACCAAGAAAAAGATCAACCTGATCGCTGAACAGGTTGGCTATCGGCCAAACCGCGCTGGTGTGCGTCTTCGGACGGGCAAGACGAATGTCATCTCTCTTGTCTTGTCCACAGATCATGAAACGATGAACCATACAGCCAAGCTGATTTCATCTGTCGTCGGTGAGATGCGCAACACCCCCTATCACATGATCATAACGCCGTATTTCCCCGATCAGGATCCCATGGTGCCGATCCGTTATATTGTGGAAACCGGCTCTGCCGATGGCGTGATCCTGAACCGGATCATGCCCGACGATCCACGCATCGCGTATTTGATGAAACACAATATCCCCTTTGCGACCCATGGGCGATCCAAGTGGCGAGAGTCCCATGCCTATTACGACTTTGACAATGAAAGCTACGGACGGCTGGGCGTCGAAGCCCTGGCAGGGAAAAACCGCAAAAACATCATGATGATCGCACCGCCCGAAGACCAAACCTACGCGCAAGACATGCTTAAGGGGGCCATGGGGGCTGCGCAGAAACGCGGGCTCAACTTCATGAAGCTCGAAACTACCAATAGTGACGCACCGGGTGAGGAAATCGAACGCGCCGTGGCGCGGCACATGCTGGAACATCCCGAAACCGACGGGATCATCACCGGGTCCCCGACCGCGGCGATGTCAACGATTCATCAGATCCTATTGGCCGGGATGGAGCTTGGGCAAGAGATTGATCTATTTGCAAAAGAGGCAATCCCTTTGCTGTCGCGCCTTTATGACGAATTGCTCTTTGTGCACGAAGACGTCGCAACCGCCGGCGCGTTTTTAGCCCGGGCTGTGATCCAGCAAATCACCGATCCAACAGCCCCGCCGATGCAAGGCCTGGACATTCCAAAGCTCTGAGACCCTTTCGGGTCGTTGACAATGGTCGGCAAGAGAGGGATTGCTGTGCCTATTGATCACATGGCCAGGACTTGTCTTATGGAATATGCACTTACGCCGCCGCCCCTTCCCTCTGTTGCTATTGCGGGCCGGGACACGCATTTTCCAGTGCGCCGCATTTATTGCGTCGGACGCAATTACGCAGAACATGCGCGCGAAATGGGCAATGACGACAGAGAGCCGCCATTCTTTTTCACCAAACCGAACAGCGCAATTGTGCCCAATGACAGCACGATCCCGTTTCCACCTGCGACGGAAAACTTCCATTACGAGGCAGAGCTGGTCGTCGCAATCGGCAAAGCCGGCACAGACGTCCCATTAAGCGAAGCCTTGGATCATGTCTGGGGCTATGCCACTGGCAATGACCTGACCCGCCGGGATGTGCAGGCCGCGGCCAAGAAAATGGCGCGCCCTTGGGATATGGCCAAAGGGTTCGATCTGTCGGCCCCTTGCGGGCCAGTGCATCCGGTCAGCGACATCGGGCATCTTGAAAGTGGCGCGATCACATTGACGCAAAACGGAATTTTGCGTCAGAACACCGATCTTTCCGATATGGTTTGGTCGGTGCCAGAGGTGATCAGCTATTTGTCCGGCCTTGTAACGCTGGAACCCGGCGATCTGATTTATACCGGAACCCCAGCAGGGGTCGGTCCGATCAGCAAAGGCGACACTCTGGTCGTAGAGATTGAGGGGCTGACAGGTTTAACGACCCGGATCGCCGAATAAATAAGATTTTGCGGAATGTGGTCGATATAATCGTTTTGTCAGGCCCGGAATTTGAGAGCAAAAAATAAGGTGTCGCGAATAACAGTTGACATCGTCAATAACATTCGCGACGTTTAGCTGACAAAACACTATTGGTTAAAGACGTACCGAAAGAACGACAATTGGGAGGAAACATGAAACGACGTACATTGCTTAGCCTGGCCGCCAGTTCGGCGCTCAGCATTGGTTTGACGGCGGCAGCCTCGCTGCCCGCTGCGGCCCAGGAAGTCACCTTGCGGCTGCACCAGTTCTTGCCGCCAATGGCAACCGTTCCGAAACAAATCCTTGTGCCATGGGCTGAAAGCATCACCGAAGCCTCTGACGGAAGAATTGTCATCGAGCATTTCGACGGCATGTCTTTGGGCGGACGTCCACCGGAATTGATGGACCAGGCCCAAGATGGCGTGGTCGATTTATCGATGACGCTGACCGGCTACACGCCTGGGCGGTTCCCTCGAACAGAAGTTTTCGAACTGCCCTTCATGATGACGGATCCAGTCGCAACCGCGCTGGCCTTTCAGCAGATGGTCGAAGAAGACTTCCAGAACAATGAATATAAGAACGTTAAGGTTCTGGGGGCATGGGTGCATGGGCCCGGCGTGATCCATACCAAGGACGGTGTCTACAAACTGGAAGACATGCAGGGCAAACAGGTGCGCGGTCCAACCCGTGTGATCAACGATTTGCTGAAAGAAACAGGTGCGACCCCTGTCGGCATGCCCCTGCCCGCGATCCCAGAAGCCCTGTCAAAGGGCGTGATCAACGGCACCGTGATCCCTTGGGAAGTGACGCCATCCATCAAGCTGGCCGAACTTGTCGACAAGCACACCGAATTTTCCGGGGATGAGGCGCTTTATACAGCGACGATCATTTTGGTCATGAACAAAGCCAAATACGACTCTTTGCCGGATGATCTACGTGCCATCATCGACGAGAAATCAGGCGCTGCCCTGGCGGGCATGGCAACACGGATCATGGTCGAAAACGACAAGCCAGGACGTGACATCGCCGTTGCCGCTGGCAACGAAATCACCGTCTTGGACGAGGCTGAAGTCGCGCGCTGGAAAGAGGCATCTCAGCCCGTGGTCGAAAGATGGGTCGCCCAGATGAACGACAATGGCATCGACGGACAGGCGCTGATTGATCGCGCAAAAGAGTTGATTGCGGAAAAATCCATGTGAGCATAGCCTGAAGCCGTCTTTGGCGGCTGGGTCAACATTTCGGGCCGCGGCATTCGCCGGCGGCCCGAAATTCAAAATGGGGCTGAATGTGTACCGTTCTCTTAGCGTAATTGCCGAAAAACTGGCGCGATGGACTGCCATACTTGGTGGGCTTGTCTTGTTGGCCGTGGTGATAATGTCCTGCATTTCCATCACCGGGCGTTTCATTGGAAAACTTGGCTTTGGCTTGGGGCCCATCCCGGGCGACACGGAATTGGTCGAAATGGGCATCGGCTTTGCTGTGTTTGCGTTTTTGCCTTGGTGCCAGCTTCGTCGCGGCCATGCCACGGTGGATCTGTTTCAAAACGTCTTTGGCCAAAGGACGAACCGGGTGATTGATTTCCTTTCCGACATTCTGATGTTCATTGCCGCAAGCCTTATTGCCTGGCGGCTGTGCCTTGGGATGCTGGACAAGAAAAGCTATTCTGAAACGACCTGGATTTTGCAGCTTCCTTTGTGGAACGGCTATGCAGCGGCGCTTGTGGGGGCTGTGGTCTTTGTGCTCGTCTCTGCCTTTTGTGTATTGCGGTCCGGCCGCCAAGTGGCAGGACATGCGCAATGACGAACTTTGAAATTGGGTTGTGGTCTTTTCCGATCCTGCTGATCCTGATCTTTATGCGCATCCCCATTGCCATTGCGATGCTTTCGGTTGGGTTTCTTGGGAATTACGTGGTCACCCAATCCACCGGGATGATGCTGAGCCAGATGAAGCATTTGGTTTACGGCACGTTTTCAAATTACTCTTTTTCGATCATCCCGCTGTTCTTGTTGATGGGACAGTTTGCGACGATTGGCGGAATGTCGGCCGGTCTGTTTAAAGCTGCCGAGACCTGGCTGGGCCATCGTAAGGGGGGTGTCGCAATGGCTGCAATCGGTGCCTGCGCGGGGTTTGGGGCCATTTGCGGCTCTTCGCTGGCCACGGCTGCCACAATGGGTCAGGTCGCCCTGCCCGAGCTGCGTAAATACGGGTATTCCGGCCCCTTGGCGACGGGCACTTTGGCCGCTGGCGGGACATTGGGCATCCTGATCCCCCCCTCTGTCATCCTTGTGATCTATGCGATCCTGACAGAACAGAATATCGCCAAGCTGTTCCTGGCCGCTTTCATCCCCGGTATTTTGGCCGCCATCAGCTATATGATCTGCATCGCCGTTTATGTGCGCGTTGTACCGAACTCTGGCGGCGTGCGAGAGCGTGTCCCCTATGCAGAACGCTTTCGTGCGCTTGCCGCGGTCTGGCCCGTCCTGGTCATTTTCCTGGCCGTGGTCGGCGGGATCTATGGCGGCATCTTCACCCCGACAGAGGCCGCCGCCGTTGGCGCGGCAGGCACCGGGTTGATCGCACTGTTTTCCGGGCAACTGACCTGGCAAAAAACCATCCAAGCCTTTCTGTCCACCGGAGCGTCCACCGCGATGATCTTTATGATCGTTTTGGGGGCCGGTTTCTTTAACAACTTCCTGGCCCTGACACAGGTGCCCCAGCACACCGCAGAATGGGTTGGCGCGCTCAGCGTGTCCCCATGGATGATCCTGACCATTGTGTTGTTGTTGTATCTGGGGTTTGGCTGTGTGATGGACAGTCTTTCGATGATCCTGCTGACCGTGCCAATCTTTTATCCGATTATGACGGCGCTTGATTTTGGCATGTCACCGGCGGATTTCGGGCTATGGTTTGGTATTCTGGTTCTCATCGTGGTCGAGGTCGGTCTGATCACCCCGCCGGTTGGGATGAACCTGTTTGTCATCAATTCCATGGCCAAAGATATCCCAATCAGCCAGACCTTCCGTGGCACGTTGCCATTCGTTGTCACTGACATTGCGCGGGTCGTTTTGCTGACAGCAGTGCCATCCCTGACACTTGGGCTTGTGTGGCTGTTTTCCTAAGCCCGATCCCGCGCGGCCGGCTTTCCTGCGGCCAGATCGCTTAGGATCGGGCAGTCAGGGCGATTGTCGCCCGCACAGGACTGCACCAAATGGGACAGCGTGTCATGCATCGCGGTGAGTTCCGCCAGTTTTGCCTCTATCCGGGTCAAATGCTGGCGCGCGATGTCTTTGACGTCTGAACTGGCCCGGCCACGGTCTTCATAGAGGGCCAGCAAGGTTCGGCAATCCTCTATCGAAAACCCAAGAGAACGTGACCGCCCCAAAAAGGCGAGCTTGTGCAAATCCGTTTCGCGAAACGCCCGATATCCGTTGGCGTCACGCGGCGGGGTGATCAGCCCGATTTCTTCGTAATAGCGGATCGTTTTTGCAGGCAACCCGGCCCGTTCGGCGACTTCACCAATATTCATACCGTTTCCCTTTCTTTCGGTTCAAAGAACCGCAACCGCAACGCGTTGGACACAACAAAAACCGAAGAGGCCGCCATCGCCCCTGCGGCCAGAACCGGGGAAAGGACCACGCCTAACACTGGATAGAGAACCCCCGCCGCGACCGGGATCAGGACAACGTTATAGCCAAAGGCCCAAAACAGGTTCTGGCGAATATTGGCCATTGTGCGTTTGCTGATCTCCAAAGCCGTGACGACGGTTTGCAGATCACCCGACATCAAAACGACATCGGCAGCCTCTATCGCGATGTCCGTCCCACCACCGACAGCCAGCCCAACATCCGCTTGTGCCAAAGCAGGTGCATCATTGATGCCATCCCCGACGAACACCACTTGGTGCCCCCTGTCCTGCAGGTCCTTTAGGGCAGCGACCTTGTCCTTTGGCATCAGCTCTGCGCGTAGATCGACAATGCCAAGCTGCTGGGCAATGGCCTTGGCGGTGACAGAGTTGTCGCCCGTCAGCATCACCACGCTCAGCCCGTTTTCCTGCAATGACCGGATCGCCCTGGATGTCGTCGGTTTTAGCGGATCACTGACAGCAATCACGGCGGCAGGCGCACCGTCAATCGCCGCAAAAAGTGGGGTTTTCCCGGCCTCAGCCCATGCGCTGGCAAGGGCTGTAAATTCGCCCAGGTCGATCCCATGATCCGCCATCAAGCGATCGGCCCCAATCAACACCGTTTTACCTTTGACTTTGGCCTGCACGCCGTGCCCTGTGAGAGACTTGAATTCTGTCACATTCGGGATGGTCTGGTTGCGTTGTTCCGCTGCACGGACAATGGCCTGCGCGATCGGGTGTTCGGATTGGGCCTCTACGCCGGCCAGCAAAGCCAGCACCATGTCTTCCTCTAGGCCTTCGCGCACCTGAAAATCGGTCACAACCGGATGTCCGGCGGTTAATGTGCCGGTCTTGTCCAGCGCGATCACATCGGCCCCCTGCAACACCTGTAGCGCATCACCACGGCGAAACAGCACACCAAGTTCAGCCGCGCGTCCCGTCCCCACCATGATAGAGGTTGGCGTGGCCAGCCCCATGGCACAGGGGCAGGCAATGATCAGAACGCTGACCCCCGACACAAGCGCCAGGCTAAACGCAGGGTCAGGCCCGAAGACCAGCCACACAAGGACAGTGATCAGGGCCAAGCCCAAAACCGCAGGCACAAACCATCCGGTGATCCGGTCGACAAGCGCCTGGATTGGCAGTTTCGCGCCCTGCGCGTCTTCAACCATGGCCACGATCCGCGCCAGCACTGTGTCTTGACCGACAGCCACCGCGCGATAGGTCAGCGCCCCGGCGCCGTTTACGGTTCCTCCGGTCACGGCGCTGCCGCTTGTCTTTTCGACGGGAACCGGCTCTCCGGAAATCATGCTTTCATCGACATAGCTTTGTCCGCTTATGACCACGCCATCAACAGCCAGCCGCTCCCCCGGTTTGAGGTGCAGCACATCACCGGGTTGCAGCTGATCCAGCGTCAGCTCTTGCGTGATGCCATCTCTTTCGACGGTCGCAACATCTGGGGTCAGATCCATCAATCGTCGGATCGCATCCCCGGTCCTGCCCTTGGCCCGCGCCTCTAGCAGACGGCCCAAAAGGATCAAGGTCACAATCATGGCCGCGGATTCAAAATAGACATGCAGCGCCCCTGCCGGAAAGAGCCCGGGTGTGAATGTGGCCAAAGCCGAATAGGCCCAGGCCGCCCCGGCCCCCAAGGCCACCAGCGAATTCATGTCAGGTGCGCGCCGTATCAAGGCCGGAATGCCCTTGGCAAAAAACCGACGCCCGGGACCGATCAGAACCAAGGTCGTCAGACAGAATTGCGCGATCCAAGAGGCCTGAAGCCCAATCGTTTGCCCAATCCAATGATGCAGCGGCGGGTAGATGTGCCCCCCCATCTCTGCCAGAAAAACCGGAAGGGTCAGGGCCAGTGCCAGCCAGAAATCTCGTTTCAGCGCGGATTCGAGACGTCTGTGACTGTCATGGGGGGCGACGGCCTCTTGACTGGTCAGCACCGTGTAACCGGCGCCGCGCACAGCGTTGACAAGATCAGCACGCCGATCTGACGCGCCAACCAAACGGATGTCGGCCCGCCCGGTGGCAAGGTTCATATTCGCCCCCGTCACACCGGGAACCGCCTTTAGCGCCGCTTCGATCCGGCCGACACAGCTTGCGCAGGTGGCGCCCTCTATCTGCAAGGATATGGTGTGTTCAAGGGCTGGGTAGCCGGCCTTGGACACAGCCGCCAACAGTCCGGGAATATCCGCCGGTGCCGTGAACTCAACAACCGCGTTTCGGGTCGCAAGGTTCACCCCAGCCGAGACCACCCCCGGAACCGAAGACAACGCCGTTTCGGCCCTTCGGACACAAGACGCGCAGGACAATCCCGTTACCTCGAAACGGGTGGAATTTGTCCTGTCCATACAGAGATCCTGCGGCATGGGTCATCCTTTCAAAGCTGCCCGTATGCCGCTGACATAATGGTTCCAGTCACAGGAAGGTCAAGGGCTGAGCCCCTTAGACCACCACTTTTTCGTGGGTCAGCTCTGTCATCGCGTCAAATTGCGACAAAAAGACCTTGCCTGACAGGTCTTTCAGGAATTCCGTTTTCGACAAACGATCCATCACCGGCCCCTTCACTTCGGACAAATGCAGGCGGATGCCCATACCGGTCAGACGATGATCGATGGCCTCAAGGCTTTCCAACGCGCTTGTATCGATCGAATTCACGGCCGAACACATCAAGACGACATTCTTGAGAGGGCAATCCTCCACCACGCGGTTCAGGATGTATTCTTCCAGGAACCGCGCATTGGCGAAATAGAGGTTTTCGTCTATCCGCAAGGTCAGCAAAGTTGGGTGCGTCAAGACATCGTGGCGCAGAATATTGCGGAAATGTTCTGTTCTGGGGACCAATCCGACCTCTGCCACATGGGGGCGCGACGTCCGGTAGAGATACAACAGGATCGACAACAACACCCCGGCAGACACGCCCAGCTCTACCCCGAAACCAAGGGTCAGGACGATTGTTACCGCAACGGCGGCGAAATCGGCCTTTGAATATTCCCATGTGCGTTTCAGAATCGACAGATCGACAAGCGATAGGACCGCGACGATGATCGTGGCAGACAGGGTTGCTTTGGGTAGAAAATATAAAAGCGGCGTCAGGAACAGGGCGGCGATGGCGATACCAATTGCCGTATAGGCCCCTGCAGCCGGCGTTTGTGCGCCTGCGTCGAAATTCACGACGGATCGGGAAAACCCCCCGGTCACCGGATACCCCCCAGAAACAGAGGCGGCGATGTTGGACGCCCCAAGCGCGACCAATTCCTGATCGGGATCGATCCTTTGGCGGCGTTTGGCGGCCAGTGTCTGGGCAACAGATACGCTTTCGACAAACCCAATCACCGAAATCAACAAAGCTGATCCGGCAAGTGTGGACCACATGTTCAGATCGAAACTGGGCATGGTCAAGGGCGGCAGCCCGCCGGGGATGCTGCCGACGACGGAAACGCCTTTTTCCGGCAAATTCAGCCCCCAGGCCGCAGCGGTTGTCACAGCGATCGCCAGAACCGGGCCTGCCTTGGCAAGCATATCCGCAAGCGCCGGGCGCAGCCCCATACCCAAAAGTAGTGGCTTTAACCCTTTGCGAACCCAGAACAAAAACGCCATGCCAAACACGCCGATGATCACAGTCGGAGGGTTCGTCGATCCAATATGTTCCCCCAAAGACATCAGGATTTCAGGCAATGTGTGGCCATGTGCCTCTATCCCTAAAATGTTGCGCAGCTGGCTGGCCGCGATCAAAATGCCAGAGGCGGTGATGAAACCCGAAATAACAGGGTGGCTGAGGAAATTGGCAAGGAACCCCAGGCGAAACACGCCCATGGCCAAGAGGAACAGGCCAGAAAGAAAGGCCAGCGTAATCGCGGCGGCGGCATATTCGGCAGGGTTGGACAGCGCAAGACTGCCCACAGCGGTTGCCGTCATCAGGGACACCACCGCGACCGGGCCAACCGAAAGCGTGCGCGAGGTGCCAAACACCGCATAGGCGATCAACGGCAGGATCGACGCGTAAAGCCCCATCTCTGGCGGAAGCCCGGCCAGCAAAGCATAGGCCAAGGACTGCGGGATCAACATGATCGTCACGATAACAGCTGCCATTAGGTCGCTGCTTAGCGTTACGCGGTCATACTGCTTGCCCCAGTCCAAAATCGGGAAATACCGATAGAGCCCACCTGCGCGGGTCGATGCTTTATTGGCTGTCATTTGAGCGTCTTTCAGGAAACTCGGCCCGCGCCTGTTATGGCCCGGGCCGGTTTTGGTTTAGCTTTTGGCTGTCAACGTCGCGTTGTAAAACGTGCCAGAGCGCGCGCCGCTGCGGCAATAGGCAAAAACAGGTGTTTGCATTTCGGTCATGGCTGCCGCGAAGGCGTCGACCTCTGCCTGACCTGCCTGTCCGTGGATGATCGGGATGTAACGAATGTCCAACCCTGCCGCCGTGGCCGCTGCGGCCACTTCGTCATAGCTTGGCTGCCCCGGCTCTTCGCCGTCCGGGCGATTGCAAATCACGCCTTTGAAGCCCAAAGCCGCGACCTCTGCAATGTCGTCGGGTGTTATCTGACCACAGACCGAAACCCGATCATCCACTTTTCTAATGTCCATTTTGATCCCCTAGATCACAGGCCGTTTACCGGCACCTTAAGCATTGGGTTCCCGTCCTCGTCAGTTGGAACCTCTCCTGCCCGCATATTGACCTGCAATGACGGTATGATCAGGTTCGGCACTGCCAGTTGGGAATCCCGTTCTGTTCTGAATTTGATAAACTCTTCGCGGGTCTTGCCGTGTCCGACATGAATATTGTGTTCTTTTTCTTCGGCCACAGTTGTTTCCCACTGAATATCACGACCGTTTGGACCATAGTCATGACACATGAACAAGCGTGTTTCGTCCGGCAGGGCCAACACTTTTTGGATCGAGTCAAACAGCTCTCCGGCATCGCCCCCAGGGAAATCGGCCCGCGCCGACCCACCATCGGGCATGAATAACGTGTCCCCCACAAAAGCTGCGTCGCCGATGATGTGGGTCATGCAGGCCGGGGTATGGCCCGGCGTGTGGATCGCCCGCGCATTTAAGCCACCGATTTTATAGGTGTCACCGTCTTCGAACAATTTGTCGAACTGGGACCCATCCCGCTGAAACTCTGTTCCTTCGTTAAAGATCTTTCCGAACGTGTCCTGCACGACGGTAATCTGCGACCCGATCCCGATTTTGCCACCCAGTTTGTCCTGAATATACGGGGCCGCAGACAAATGGTCGGCGTGGACATGCGTTTCGATTTGCCATTCAAGCACAAGATCGTTCTTTTGGATGAATTCAATCAGCTCATCCGCATGCTCTGACGTGATCCGTCCGGCCGCATAGTCGATATCCATCACGGAATCGACGATCGCACAGGAAGAGGAGTTCGGATCCTTGACAACATAGCTGATCGTATTGCTGCCCTCATCAAAAAACGCCGTAACTTCTGGTTTCGCCGCTTGGTCCATCAATTGACTTGTCATCTTCTGTTCCTTTGCAATTATCGTTTGTCCGACTAAACCGGACGTATCCGAAAACTTTTACGCATCAATGTCTTTGCGGCAAGAATGCCAGCGACCAAAGCCGCGAAGAAAATAAACACTTCTGGTCGCCCCGTGCCAAGGGCCGGCAGCGCGCCGCCTGGGCAAAACCCGGCAATGCCCCAACCGATCCCGAACACAGCAGAGCCGCCGACAAGTTTTATGTCAATCACTTTGCTGGTCGGAACGTTGAACGTCGTTTCAAAGACGGGCGCCGGACGCCAAAACACGATCATATAGCCAATGGCCGTCGTGATCAGCGCACCGCCCATTACAAAGGCAAGGCTTGGATCCCATGTCCCGAAAACATCAAAGAAGTTGATCACCTTGGCGGGGTTAGACATGCCAGAAATGGTAATGCCGAGTCCGAAAACAAATCCGGTCAAATAGGTAACGATGAATTTCATAGTCTCAAGCCCCAATCACGTGGCGGATCACAAAGACCGTGATCGCGGTGAACAGCATAAATGTGGCTGTCGCAACAATTGACCGGCGCGACAAGCGGGCCATGCCGCAGACGCCGTGTCCTGATGTACAGCCAGATCCAAAGGTAACGCCGATCCCGACGATGAACCCGCCAATAATCATCATTGGCGTGCTGATTGGCACCTCAATCGCAGGCCAATCCCCCGTTGCCAAAAGATAGACGACCGGGCCCGTGACCATGCCGGCCAAGAGCAAGGCCCGCCACGTCCAATCGCTAGAGCTGGACGGCGTTATGAACCCGGCCAAAATGCCCGTCGCCCCAAAAATGCGGCCCTGAAACGCCATCAGCATAACAGAGGCCAGGCCAATCAGGATTCCGCCAGCCAGGGACACCCAAGGTGTGAATTCAGTTACCATTGTTTCACCGTGAACATGTGTTTGCGCCCACCAAACGGTAGAGCGGGCAAAATTTGAAAGCAGCCGTGGCCGCCAGAATGGCACCGACGGCAACGGACCCCCAGGTCAAAACCGCGCTCCCTGCCCCAAAACCAGAGACAAAGGGCAATAGGATCAACAAAAGCCCGGCAATCGCACGAACCACACGGTCCGCATTTCCTACATTTACAGTCATGGCACGTTTCCTTGTTTTGATCTGTTACATCTCAGATAGGGAGGCAAACGCATTTGTTCAGTGAGTTTGTCACATAAACATTCATTTTTATGAAGATAAGGAAAGCTCTGTCAATGCGGGCAGGTCATCCAACGTCACCGCGCCGCGCGACAGGGTCACCCATTTGCGGCGCTGAAATTCCTGTAATTGGCGGGAAACGACTTCTCTTGCGGTGCCCAATTCAGCGGCCAGCTGTTGATGGGTCGCCCGCAAAACATGATCTTTTCCCTGCAATTCCAATATCTTTTGCGCCAATCTTATATCGACCCGGCGAAAAGCGACCTCTTCAATCACATAGAAAAGGTCCGTCATCCGACGCGAATAGGCGAAAAAGACGAAATCCCGAAATTCTTTGGACGACGCCAACATATCCTCAAAAACAGATTTCGGAATGGCGGCTGCGCGAATGTCTGTTTCTGCGATACCTTCGGCGGAATAATCTTCATGAGCCAGCAGGCAGGCCGTTGTCATGACGCAGCTTTCCCCGGCCTGAACCCGATATAGAACGATTTCGCGACCGCCATCAGATTGCTGTTGTACCCGGACCGTCCCGTCCAGCAACAACAGCATGTGGTCAGGCCCTTTGCCCTGGCCAAAAATCTGGCTGCCCTGTTTGTATGTGGCAATTCGCGACTGCTGAACAAGCTTGCGCTTGAGCCGGTCTTCCAGGGCAGCTAGCCCTCGAAATTGTTCAATCCACTCCAGTTCACTGTCCTCATTGGTCTAAACCATGGAACAGTCTTATTGGCCTATGGCCTCTCGCGCAATGTCATCCAACAAGGTTTGCACTTCTTGCATAGGACCGTCGGGCATATTGCGGTACCCGATCTGCACCACGCCATCCCGGTCAATAACGAAAATACTATAAGGGCAATGGGCCACATTCATGGGATCCGCCTCCATGACTTTTCGCGAAATCACCGCCGAACAAAACATAAAGATGTCGGCCCCGTCGAAAATAACCTCTGTGCTGCCAACATCTTGGGCCGTTCTGGCCAGCATCTCACCGGTGTGGCTGACGTGATCGACGACCAAACCGTGCCCAATGATGGCCCCTTCCAAATCAAAGGTCGCATCGTCAAACGCGCCGTCATAGACATAGGTCGTGGCACCATCCGCATGTGCTGCGGATGCCAGCAGCACCGCCGCTATCGCTGAGCGAAACAGTTTCATAGCTGCATTCCTTTGCTTGGTTTGCCCGCAGGACATCGATCTCCAGCGTTACCAGACATCCGGCGTCTCGCCCTTTTCCTTGAGGTCATCGAACTTGTCCTGCAAATACCGCTGGAACGGTTGATCCTGATAGCTGCCGCTCACCACATATTCCAGGGACGACAAATAGTGGAACGGCTTCAATAGCCCTGGCATCCGAAACACTTCGGCCTGTTGATAGCTTTCAGGGGGCACATCGCCCATGGCGAAAATCAGGGTGCCAGGCGTGAAGTTCACACCCCATTTGCGCGCAATATCGCGTTCTTCCAGCGCTTCACCATCAAAATCCACAACTTCGCGCGATCCCCACATATCCAGCTGAACCACCAGGAAATGCTCTTGGAGATAGTCGGTGATCTCTGACCGGGCGAAGTTCACATTGTGCAGCTCACGGCAATAGACACAGCCAGCCTGTTCTACGATCACCATCAGATATTTGCCTTCAGCCGCGGCATCGGCAAGGTCATCCGGCATTTCCAGAAAACTGTTCAGAAACCAATCTTGCTTGTGCAAGCCGTCGTCGCCGATTTCCGCCTCGGCAAAGGCCGGAAAGCTGACGCAGATCGCAAATAGCGCAGACAGGGCGTAACGAAGCATCTTGAGACTCCTCTTAACTGACCTATGCACCCTACCCGGCCCCTATTGGCTCAACGAATGCAAATATGTCGTGACGACTTGAATATCAGCCTCTTTTTTGAAACCTGCAAATGACATTTTTGTCTGCTCGGCGACGAAACTATTCAATGGGCGTTAGCTTCCAACAACTTTGACAGTTGTATTGGGGTCAATTTTCACGGTGCCTTGCTTTTTGATATGTGCCTCGACCACGTCCCAAATGGGCGGGCCTTCCGTCCCTTCGTTGACGCTGGCCCAGCCAGAAACGATGTAAGTCTTTGAGGCTTCCACCTTTTCACCGGTTTTCAGCACTGTCATATCGGTGATGCGGCTGCCCTGCGGCTGGTTCACATCAATGCGATAGCCCATGCCGCCGACCCGCACCATATCCCCGCCCTGCTGGTAATATGGGTCCGGATTGAACAGGTTGTCGGCCACATCTTCCAGGATCAAATGCAGTGTTTCCCCGGTCATTTCACTGCGATAGGCCTGCGGATAGCTCATCGCGGTGGCGTTAAAGATATCCTCTCGCCGGATGTCCGCACCGGGCGTCAGAGTAGCGCCCCACCTGAATCCGGGCGACAGGGCGATATCTGCTTCGCGTTCTTCGATCAAAGCGTTGCAAATCAGATCATCCCAAGTGCCGTTGAAATTGCCACGGCGGTAAAGCAGAGAATCCGTCTTGCCGATCACCTCGGCCATGTCGGCCTCATACGGGGCGCGTTCGGCGTCGATCAGGCTGGCGATTTCCGGGTCGGGCGCAATCACATCCGCGAAAATCGGGATCAGTTTGTGGTTAACCCCCTGCACCGCGCCATCCCGCACATCCAGATCAATACGGCTGATGAATTTCCCATGCGACCCGGACGCAATCAGATGGGTTTTGTTCACCAAGACAGGCTCTGGTATCGCGTCATGGGTGTGACCGGTCAGGATGATATCGATTCCATCCACGTCTGCTGCCAGCTTACGATCCACATCGAACCCGTTGTGGGACAACAGAACGACGCATTCTGCCCCTGCGGCGCGGACCTCTGCCACGACCTCTGCCATGCGTTCCTGACGGACGCCAAAGCTAAGGTCAGGGAACATCCAGCCCGGATTGGCAATTGGCATGTAGGGAAAGGCCTGCCCGATCACGGCAATCTGCACGCCGCCCCGTTCGAACATTTTATAGGGCTCATAGGCGGGTTCATCCCATTCAGCGTCGAATATATTCGCACCCAGAAATGGGAAATTGAGGTGGTTGTCGACGATCTCTGTGACGCGATCAATGCCAAGGGTGAATTCCCAATGGCTGGTCATCGCGTCCACCCCAAGGGCGTTCATGACGTTCACCATGTCCTGCCCGTTGGATTTCAGCGCAGAGTAGCTGCCCTGCCATGTGTCCCCACCATCCAACAGCAAAGCATCCGGGCGTTCCGCGCGGATTGCATTCAGAACCGTGGCGACACGATCCAACCCGCCCATCTTGCCATAGCCTTTGGCCAGCGCGGAAAAGTCGTCATAGGTCAGCGCGTAAGCGGCGGCTGATCCGTCATTGATCCCGAACATCTTGCGAAAATCAGCGCCCGTCACATGGGGCGGCATACCGCGGGCGGCCCCGACCCCAAGGTTGATTTCGGGTTCGCGGAACCAGACAGGTTTCAGCTGAGCATGCACGTCCGTGATATGCATCAGCGTGACATTTCCGGTCGTTTCAAATTGCAGCAAATCGTCCTGGCTCAACGCCTGTTGCGCCGCAAGACGGGACCAGTTGCCAAATCCGCCTGCCCCGTAAAGGGCCGAGGCTGCCATGCCGACCTGCATGAAGTCACGACGAGAAATCATGAAAACGTCCTTTCGCGCCCGCCATTACATGCGGGAAGGTGAATGTGTTTAAGTAAAAAAAACCCGCGCCAGATGTCCGGCGCGGATCATTGATCAGTTACGGACGGATGGACCTTCGACCGACAATCCGTTTCCGCGAGACGCGACATACAGTTCCAACGCAATGAATTCAGGTGATCCAACAGCATATGTTTCTGCACGCGTGTCCCGAACACATCCCTTAAAGCGCGATTGCACGCCGTTCAGTTTGGTGTTCTTCAAACGATAGACGGGAAACCCGTTTGTCTGCCCCTGCGACAGGTGGTCCGCACGGATCATGTTGCCGTAATTGTCTTCGTGACAGTTGGCACAGGACAATTCCAGCTGACCGGTCCGGGTGTAATACAGCTCTTTGCCCTTTTCCCAAGTCGATTGGACTGGCCCATCTATTGCAACATTCACAGGCATTCCGCGAGAAACAGAGGCCAAAAGCGCCTCCATATTGATGATGTCGCCACCATCAAGCTTCCACTTTTCAGCACCCATCTGCTCTTCACGACACGCGTTGATCTGCATTTGAAGGGTGCGAACCTCTCCAGCCGCTTCGTTCCATTTTGGATAAACGGCCTTTACCCCTGCCATGCTTTCCGGGTCGTCGTGACAGGACGCACAGGATTTGCCCTCTGACCCGTCAACACTGGCCCATTGTTCGGCAGCGGCATCCACCCAGATCATGCCGGGATTGTCGAAATCATCCATCTGAACGGCCTGGGTTTCTTCCGAACGGAACAACCAGCCCGACAAGACTTCATCCAGGTTTTCCAGATGCGCGGGCGCCGCAGCCCGCGTTGCGATTTCAAGATCGCCGTTGATAACCAGATTGGCATTTTCATCGGCGACAGCGGACAAGGGCAGCATTGCAACCACCGCGCCTGCAGTGGCCTGCATTAATTTATTCATTTCGGTCCTCCCTGTTCGCACGCGTCAAGCAATTTTGATTGGTTTGCTTGTCTCATAGACATCACCGTCATCGTCGTACCAGGTGAAAACGAAATCACCGGCTTCGGGCACCTGGGCCTCGAATTCGAAATACGGGTTGGTCGAAATCGCCGGTTCCAAAACAACATCAATGACGTTTTGCCCGTTAAAGTCACAGGTAAAACGGTTGATGATGGAACGTGGGATCACGTTGCCGTCGCTGTCTTTGCGCTGACCAGATTCCATTTTGTGGCTGATCAGAGTTTTTATCGTGACGACGCTACCGGCTGCTGCCGATTTTGGTACTTTCACGCGGGGTTTGACACCAGATGCCATTGTCTATTCTCCTCTACTCAGCCGCCGCAGCCGCCAATTGTTACTTTGACGGTTTGCGAAACTTTAGCAAAACTACCATCTGCCAGTTTGGCAACGGCTGTGATGTCTTGCGTTCCTGCAAGCCGAATGCGTGTGGATGCTTCTTGCGAACCGGCCAAAGGGCCAAAATTGAACGTCGCCACTGGCGGGGTCGGGTTGCCAGGGGCCAGAACCATGATGGCCGAAGCGCCAGGGGCCGATACGGAAATCGGAACCGTGTTGCCGTTTTCAGCAATTTCCGGTGCCGTCAGCGTCAGGCCTTCGCTTCCGATATCCGCGCCGCCTGTGAATTCGGCGATGATTTCATCCGTTGCGGCCATAGCGCGAAACGGCAGAAAGGAAGCAGCGGTTGCGCCCAGCCCCAAGGCCATTGCATCGCGTCGTGTGAGTCTCATTCTATTCTCCTCAATTCTGTCAGTCCGCCGTCACTCTTTGAGTGTCAGCAGATAAGCGACGACATCTTCGATCTGTGCCGCGGTCAAAAGCGGTGGCAGATCGCCCTCGGCGGCCTTACCCGAAAAGGCATTGCCCGGCCGAATATACCCGTTCGTCTTGTAGAAAGCGGGCATCATGGATTCGTCGAATGTCATTTTTGCATTGCTGACAATTCCGCGCAGCTCTGCTTCGGTCCAGCGGTCACCGGCCCCATCAAGGGACGGCCCGATTTCGCCATGGAAGGGAAAGTCTTTCAAAGCGGTCACATCGTGGCACGCGATGCAGTTTCCCAATCCGCGTGTGGTCATCACTTTCATTCCGGCCTCGGGGTCACCCGCCGCGCCGGTCAATGATTCTGCCACTGCGCCATCTTCGTATAAGACATCACCTGGCATGGTTTCGGCATAGGCCGTTCCTGTCGCCAAAACAAATGCCGCAAATGTCGTTGCAGTTCGCCTCATGTTTCCTCCCATGCAAACTTTTGAATACAATAGCCACGCTTTGTTCGATGAAGCAACAACAAATTCAAAAATTCGAATTTATGCTTTCCCTGCCCCCAGAGAGGCACCAACGCGCGGGTCACGTCCCGATTCAGTTTGCCGTCCTTAATTCAAATCACACTGCTTCAGCCAATACGCGCGAAAAATGGAAAAGTTTCAAGCATCCAATTGCCAATTACCGAAACTGAATTTGTCGCGATCATCACGCCGAACACAATCAGCAAGAGCCCCATGATCTTTTCGACCGTGCCCAGATGCTTTCGGAACCGCCCCATGAAGCGCATGAACGGGCCGATGAAAAAGGCGGCGATCACAAAGGGAAAGGTCATTCCAACCCCGTAAAAGAACAGCAACCACGCCCCCTGCCCGGCGCTTTCCTGCCCAGCCGCTGTCATCAGGATCGCAGCCAGCACCGGCCCCACGCAAGGGGTCCAGCCAAAGGCAAAGGCCAAACCAATCACATAGGCCCCAATCAGGCTGACATTCGACGTGTTCCCTGCGTCACTGCGAAACTGCCGATACAACAGACCGATGCGCAGGACGCCCAAAAAATGCAGTCCCATCAGAATGATGATTCCCCCCGCGATCCAGCGCAGCGTGGGAAACCATTCTCTCACCACTTGGCCGAACGCACTTGCCCCGGCCCCAAGGCCCATGAAGATGGTGATCACCCCGGCGGCAAAAAACGTCGAGGCCAATACCGCCCGCAGACGCACGCCCCCGGACAGGGATTGCCCCGACGTAACCTGATTCATGCCCACGCCGGCCAGATAACTTAGGTAGAATGGCACCAAAGGTAGGATGCAGGGTGACAGAAATGACAGCAGCCCTGCGATCAAAGCGCCTGCGATTGAAACATCAAACATCTGCTGGTCCCTTGTAGAATGAACATATTCAAATTACGTTGATTGAATACAAATCGCCAATTGGTACATAAAATGCAACGTTACATTCTGGGAATCGCTGTTTATCTTGCGCTGGCGCTGCCCGCTGCGGCGGCAGAACTTTTCATGGTGGAAGAGCCTGGATGTGTTTGGTGTGCCCGCTGGAACAGCGAAATATCGGCCATTTATCCCAAATCCCCCGAAGGCAAAGCCGCCCCGCTGCACCGCATCGATATCCACGATCCGCTGCCCGAGGGGCTGACCCTAAATGGCAGCCTACATTTCACACCGACCTTTATTCTGGTGGAAGACGGGCACGAGCTTGCCCGGATCGAAGGCTATCCCGGCGAAGATTTTTTCTGGGGATTGCTTGGCAAGATGCTTCGCGAACACACTGATTTCACAGGAGATGCGTCATGAAACTTGCGACCACACTTCTAGCAGGGGCTTTATGTCTGGGGACTGGCGCGCAAGCGCAGGACAATGACAGCCCTTACGTAACATTTCAGGTGTTAAAGCCGGAACTTGCCTTGCGCATGGCTGAAACCGCGATGAGCTTTTGTCGCGACGCGGGCTATCAGGTGGGTGTCACGGTCGTGGACCGTTTTGGAAACCCGCAGGTTTTCTTGCGGGATCGTTTCGCCGGCGCCCATGTCTATGAAACCTCTCGGCGCAAGGCCTGGACAGCTGTTAGCTTTCGCGGCTCTACGATTGAATTGGATCTTGCGACGCGCCCAGACGGGCAAAGTGCAGGCATTCGCCACCTGACAGAGGCCCTGCCCTTGGGAGGTGGCAACATTGTTGAAAACGGCGAAGGTTCGATTGTTGCGGGAATTGGCGTGTCCGGCGCACCCAGCCCACAATTAGACGAAGATTGCGCTTTGGCCGGTATTTCGAGTATTGAAGACGATATCGCCTTTTAAAATTATCAAGATGAGGAACTGAAAATGGGCCTTCCGGTCTTTTCAAATGAAATGTCCGACGAGGAAATGGACCAGATGATGTCCAATGCCTGTGACGCCTCAAATATGTTGAAGGCACTCAGTCACGAAGGCAGATTGATGATCCTGTGCCATTTGGTCACCGGCGAGAAATCCGTGACGGAACTGGAAGATTTGCTGTCGGCCCGCCAAGCGGCGGTGTCACAGCAATTGGCGCGGCTGCGCCTGGAAGGGTTGGTTTCGCCCCGTCGCGACGGAAAGACGATCTACTATTCGTTGGCCGATGACAGGCCCAAACGAATTCTGGAAGTTGTTTACGAATTATTCTGCGCCGCCCCGGATACAGATACGCCCTAAAACGGCAGAAAATCCGGACGCTTTTGGGAGGAGACGTCTATTATGTGGGACGGCATTGCCGACACCACATTGGTCACAATATTTGGCCTTTTGGGAGGCATGGTATTGGGTCTGAGCGCCCGATTGGGGCGGTTTTGCACTTTGGGTGCAATAGAGGATTTTTTCTATCAAGACAGCACCATGCGCCTGCGCATGTGGGGTTTGGCCATTGGCGTTGCGGTGCTGTGCAGCTTTGGCCTGATCGGCATAGGTCTGTTGGACCCCTCAGCAATCATTTACCTGAACATCGCATGGAACCCGTTCGCGTCCGTCTTCGGCGGGTTGGTCTTTGGCTATGGAATGGCGCTTGCCGGAAATTGTGGTTTTGGCGCCCTGGCTCGGCTGGGCGGCGGCGACTTGCGGGCCTTTGTCATCGTTTTGGTCATGGGGGTTTCATCCTTTGTTGCCCTGTCCGGCCCTTTGGCGCAGTTTCGGGTTTCCTTGTTCCCGACAACGTTGGCCTCCGATCCAAAGACCACGGGCATGGCCCATTGGCTTGCCGCGCAAACGGGCTTGTCGCCGCTGGTGTTCGGGCTGGCGATTGGGGCGGCCATCCTTGCCCTATCTGTCGCGTCCCGTGACTTCCTCAAAGACCGCGTGAACGTGATCACCGGAACCGCGGTCGGCCTGGCCATTGCATCGGGCTGGGCGGGCACAAACTGGGTTGCGGCACATGGGTTTGCCGCAACACCGGTCCAGTCGCACAGTTTTTCAGTGCCCTTGGGGGATACTTTGATTTACGCCATGACATCATCGGGCAGCAGCCTGAATTTTGGCATCGGATCTGTTGTGGGCGTTCTGGCCGGGGCCTTGATTGGCAGTCTGATCAAGGGGCATTTTCGGTGGGAAGCCTGCGAAGACCACCGGGAGTTGCGCCGTCAGATCATTGGGGCGGCGTTGATGGGCGTGGGGGCCGTCATCGCGCTTGGCTGCACAATCGGCCAGGGTATATCTGCGTTTTCCCTCTTGGCCTTCAGCGCGCCGGTAACCTTTCTTTCAATCATGGCGGGCACATGGATTGGGTTACGTCAATTGATTACCGGTTTTGCATCGGCCTAGGCGACAATTCGGGGCTTAGCGCCGGATCAGAACCTGCAAATCGGCGACATTCGTTCCGGTGCCACCAGTCATCAACAAATCACCAGAGCTTTGCAAAGCGTGGTAGCTGTCATTATTGGCCAAAAAGGCCCTTGGGTCGTCCCCTGCGGCCCGCATCCGCGCCAGTGATCCGCCATCCACCAGACCGCCTGCCGCGTCGGTTGGCCCGTCGCGCCCGTCCGTTCCGCCGGACAGAAACACCCAGCTGTCCCCCCAGCCCATTTCCTCGGCCAAAAGGGCCACCCGCAGGGCCAGTTCCTGATTGCGCCCGCCCAGCCCCGTGCCCGCCAAACGCACCGTCGTTTCGCCGCCAAACAGCCAAATCCCTGGCCCGTCTTGTGACATGATGATCTTGGCGGCCTCTGCCACGTCGCCCTCTAGCGGACGATCGTAAACATGGGCCTCTGGCGCGATTGCAGCCATGGCCGCCACGCTTTTGGCATTGCTGCCCACCAACCGGTTTTCGGCGGTTATTTCTGGCGGTGCATCTGGCTCGGCCTTGCCAAGATGGTCACGCACGGATTGCGGCATGTCCTGCCAAATCCCGGCCTCCTGCAACAGGTGAACCGCCGTAGGTTTATCGCCAATCGGGGCAACTGTTGGACCACTTGCAATCACTGAAAGATCATCGCCAACGACGTCTGACAGGACCAAAGCCACAACTTTGGCCGGGGATGCCAGTTGAACAAATCCGCCCCCTTTTAGGCGTGACAGTTGCTGGCGCACCAAATTCATGCCGTGAATATCAATGCCTGCGCCCAGCAACAGCCGACTGACCTCTGCCTTGTCACCCAAGGAAACGCCGTCCACCGGCGCGGGCAACAAGGCCGACCCACCCCCGCTGATAAGCGCGACAATCGTGTCCTCTGCCCCGGCTTGATCCAGCATAGCGGCAACCGCCCGGCCGGCTTTCAGCCCCGTTTCATCCGGCACCGGATGTCCTGCGGCAAAGACAGTCGCCCCTGCAAGCTCAACAGCGTTTTCAGGGTTCGTGACCACCAGGGTTTCTGACACATCCGGAAGACAGTCCAACGCCGCCTGGGTCATGCCAATCGCAGCCTTACCGACCGCAATGAGGTAAATTTTTCCCGCCCCTTTTGTGATGGGCATGTCCTCTAGGCTCTTGCGAACGGCAGAGATCGGGTCGGCGGCGGAAATTCCTGCTTGAAACAGTTTTTCGGCATCAAGTCGCATTGCATTTTTCATAAGGCAAGTGGTACGTCCTTCTTGCACCGGCGTCCAGTTGGGCGCCCCAATAAAGAGACCAGCAAACATCATGCAGGATTGGCACGAAACTCTGCCCGGACTTCTGGATGCGGCATGGGACGAAATTTCTGATTTTGCCACAGCACGCAGCGGCGTACCCGGCTTGGTGACATTGGCAACGGTAGACGCCTCTGGCCAACCTGAATGCAGAACCGTCGTGTTGCGCGGGGCCGACAGGGGGCTGGGAACGGTCGAGACCTATTCCGACAGTGAAACGCCCAAAATCCGCGACATCACGGCAAACCCCAAAGTCTCTGTCCTGATCTGGCAGCCCGCCTTCCGCATCCAAATCCGGCTTAACGGAACGGCGGACATTGTGGCCGGGACCGAACTCGGCCAAGTCTGGAAAGACATGCCGCCCCATTCCAAAAAGAATTACGGCATGACACCGCCCCCCGGAACGGAAATCGCAGAGGCGAATATGTATGAACGCCGCCCCAACATCGCCAGACTGGCAAAATTGCGGATCACCCTGTCCGATATTGACGTGGTGCATATGCAGCGCGGCTCTGACATCCGCGCCCAGTTTTCCAAAAGCGATGATTGGGCGGGAAAGTGGCTTGCGCCCTGACCCGATGATCCTTGGCAATCACGCTCGCAAATCTCAGTGATCCATATTAGATTGGCATCCTAGAGCGGAGCCTGTGATGCAGACATCTCTACCCCTGACCCGGAACCTGCTGTTGATCGGCGGCGGCCATACCCACGCATTATTGCTGCGCAAATGGGGCATGCACCCATTGCCGGGGGCCAGAGTGACCTTGGTGAACCCCGGCCCGACCGCGCCCTATACCGGCATGTTGCCGGGATTTGTCGCAGGGCATTATGAGCGGGATGAGCTGAACATTGATCTGGTCAAACTTGCACGCTTTGCCGACGCAAGTTTTATCAATGATCGCGCAGTGGCTGTGGATCCAGAAAACCGGCTGGTCACATTGGCAGGCGGGCGCAAGGTTGCCTATGACGCCTTATCCATTGATGTCGGGATCACAAGCGCGATGCCCGATCTACCGGGATTTGTCGACCATGCAGTGCCCGCCAAGCCGTTGGACCAATTCGCAAACAAGTG
Organism: Marinosulfonomonas sp.; assembly: GCA_051251595.1. Lineage (GTDB taxonomy): Bacteria > Pseudomonadota > Alphaproteobacteria > Rhodobacterales > Rhodobacteraceae > NORP110. Next base: position 40,172 of record JBPOFA010000007.1, on the reverse strand, counting down.
GGAGAGTTTTCGAAAAGCGGTTCTGACAGGTGAGGCCCGCCCCGACATCGCAGTGATTGGTGGCGGGATCGGCGGTGTAGAGCTGGCCTTGGCAATGCACCATGCACTGAAAAGCGATCAGATTTCGGATATCCGGATTACATTAATTGATCGTTCCAACATACTGACAAATATATCTAAGACGACATCCGATCTTCTACAATCACGGCTGCGTTTGGCTAAGATCAACATCGTAGAAAATCAAACCGTCACCAGTGTGGGACCGGACAGTGTTACACTGGACGGTCACTATGACATTGCCAGCAGTTTTACAGTTGGCGTCGCAGGGGGCCGTCCGCATCTATGGCTCGCGGGTTGCGGTTTGGATCTGACGGACGGGTTTATTACCGTCGGCCCTCAACTGCATAGTCTGGCCCATAGCAATGTCTTTGCCGTCGGTGATTGCGCCCATATGGCGGAAAACCCACGGCCCAAAGCTGGCGTCTTTGCGGTTCGCCAAGCCCCTATTCTCTATCACAATCTGCGCGCCAGTCTTTCTGGCGGAAAATTACATAATTTCAAACCACAAAGGGATTATCTTAAACTTATTTCTTTGGGCGAGAAATCTGCGATTGCGACCAAATGGGGACGGCAGATCAGCGGTGCTGTGATGTGGCACTGGAAAGACTTCATAGACCGAAAGTTCATGGACCAGTTTATCGACCTCACCCCGATGGAAACTGTCGATTTGCCTGCCGTTCACGCGACCGGCCTTAAGGATGCGCTTGGATCAAAGCCGATGTGTGGGGGATGCGGGGCCAAGGTTGGTGGACAGGTTTTGCAAGACGTCTTGTGCGATCTGCCCACGTCCAAACGGGACGATGTGGTTTCAGAACCGGGGGATGACGCTGCAATATTGAAGCAACCGGGTGGCGGGTTTCAGGTGATGACCACAGATCACCTGCGCAGCTTTGTTCAGGACCCTTGGCTTATGGCGCGCATCACGGCTGTGCATGCCCTGGGCGACATTTGGGCCATGGGGGCAGAACCTCAGGCGGTGACATTAAACTTAACTGTGCCGCGCATGTCTTCGGAATTGCAGGGTATTTTCGTTTCCGAGGTGATGCAGTCCATTTCCGAAATCGTGAACGATACTGGCGCGGAAATCGTTGGCGGGCATACCTCTATGGGGGCCGAGTTTTCGATTGGGCTGACTGTGACGGGGTTAACAAAATCGCCAATCACCCTTGCAGGCGCACAGCCAGGCGACGCCATCCTGCTGACCAAACCGATTGGCTCTGGCACAATCATGGCGGGGGATATGGCACTGGCGGCAAAAGGCGATTGGGTCATCGACGCTTTGACGTCAATGTCAAAGCCGCAAAGAACGGCTGCCCGGGTGCTGCGCGGTGCCCATGCTATGACAGATGTCACAGGGTTCGGGCTGGCCGGGCACGCGGCAGGGCTTGCGCGCGCGTCCAACGTAACGATAGAGCTTGATTTGAACGCGATCCCCACTCTGAACGGGGCAGAAGAGCTGGCCGCGCAAGGGGTACGCTCGACTTTATATGACGCGAACAGAGCGCTGCTGCCTGACCTTGACCCAAGCGGATCACCACGGGCAGAGCTGTTGTTTGACCCGCAGACCTCTGGCGGCCTTCTGGCCGCGATTCCGCAAGATTCCGTTTCGGAAATAGTGATTAAACTTAAGACATTAAACTTCGATGCTCATGTCATCGGGACGTGCCTTGACCCCGATGGATCGGGCCCGGTTCGGCTGCTGAATGCGGCGCTATAGTTGGGTCAAACGGACCACTCTGTCTGCCACATCCTCTAGCCCTTCGGGTGTCAGATCAACCGCGCGCACATCGCCATAAAGCTCAAACTCTGTCCGGTCGCGGGACTTGGCATATCTGGGGTCATAATGGGTTTGCATCAGCTCTGCCGCCAAATCCCGGTAGTTGCCCGCATCGACAAGCGCCTGCCAATGTTCCACCTTCTCGCGCCCTTGCATGCGCCGTAAAAACCCAAGGGTGGCTTTCAGGTCTTCCGGTGTCGCCAGCAGGTCATCATAGGCACGCACCAAATACTCTGCGCGGGCTTCAAGCGATGCAGAAACGCGTATCCGCGGGGCCTGACACATGGCGGCCCACAGGGATGGCGGGATTTGACATGTGCCGATTTTACTGGATTCAGCCTCTACCACGGTCGGGCGGTTTGGGTCCAACGTCGCCAACGCCGCCGCGACCCGCCCTTCAAACGCCTTTTGACTGGGCTGAGGAATTGCACGATGCCCAAAGATGGACCCGCGATGCGCGGCCAACCCTTCCAGATCCAGGGTTTGCACACCGCGTTCTGTCAAGGGCGGCAACAGATCGGTCTTTGCCGTTCCCGTGTACCCATCCAACAGGATCAGCCTGTGGCGCAGGGGCGCGTCATGCAGCGCCGCCACGACCATGCGACGGTAGCTGCGATAGCCGCCCTCGATGACCTCTGCGCGCCATCCAATCTGGCTGAGGATAGAGGCAAATGATCCCGATCGCTGCCCGCCGCGCCAGCAATAGATGAGCGGTCGCCAGGCACCGTCCTTTTGCGCAAGCGGCCCATCCAGATGGGTCGCGGCGTTGCGGGCCACCATTGCGGCCCCGATTTTCTTGGCCCGAAAGGCACTGCTTTGCACATAGATCGTGCCCACCTCGGCACGTTCTGCATCGGACAAGGCCGGCAGATTGATGGCCCCCGGAATGTGATCTTCGGCAAATTCTGACGGGGATCGAACGTCGATCACGGTGTCATAGTCATGGGAAAGGATGTCCCGTAGGGATTCAAAATGTCTGGCCATGTGGGTTGAATACCCCCGGAAGTGTCCAAGGTCCATTGCGCTCATGGCTTGGTGCGATATGAATGGAAAACTGATATATTTTATGGGAGCACCAATGGAAGACCTGATACTGACGGGCCCGGCCCTGCAAACTGCGGTTGATGCACTTGAAGAAGAGTTCAACGTCCACCGGCTTTGGGAGGCCGAGGACCGCGCGGCGTTTTTGTCGGCGCATCAGTCGACGCGGTTTGTGGCCTGTTCTGGCCATGCCAAGCTGGATGGTGCCATGATGGACGCCCTGCCCGCGTTGGAAATCATTTCCAATTTCGGTGTTGGCGTTGATGCGATCGATCTGGATGCGGCCCGCAACCGCAACATCCGCGTCACCAACACGCCAGAGGTGTTGTCCGATGCGGTTGCAGAGCTGACGCTGGCGCTGATGGTGTCCACCTGTCGGCGGATCGTGCAGGCTGATGCACATATACGTGCAGGCAAGTGGCCCGATGGTGGCTTTCCCTTGACGGGCGAGCTGACGGGCGCACGGGTAGGCATTTTGGGCCTTGGCCGGATCGGCAAAGAAATTGCCCGCCGCTGTCAGGCCTTCAAGATGGAAGTCGTCTATCACGGTCGCCGTGAACAGAAATACGAGCCCTACCCCTATTACGACAATCTGGTTGATATGGCACGCGACGTCGATTGGTTGGTCGCCGTTGTTCCCGGCGACACCGGCACGATCGGTTTGGTCAGCCGCGAAGTGCTAGAGGCTTTGGGCCCAACCGGGTCTTTCGTGAATGTTGGCCGTGGCACATTGGTGGACGAAGCCGCAATGCTGGAGTTGCTGAAAAACGGAGGCCTTGGCGGCGCTGGTTTGGATGTGTTTGTGGAAGAACCGCAGATGGGCCCAGAGTTCTGGGAGCTGGACAATGTTGTTCTCTCCCCGCATCAGGGCAGCGCGACCACCAAGACAAGATGGGCCATGGGCGATTTGTTTGTTCGCAACCTGTTGGCACATCGTGATGGCAATCCGCTGATCACGCCGGTTGTCTAGCATTTGCTGACCTTTGCCGTCGCATTTTTTCTGACGATCATTACCCCCGGCCCCGGCGTGCTTTCTATCGCCGGAGTCGGGGCCGCCTACGGTATGCGGGTCGGGTTGCGCTATATGACGGGCTTGTGGATCGGGACCAATCTGGTCGGTTTGGCGGTTGTGACCGGCCTGGCCGCGGTTTTGCTGGCCAGCCCGGTGATCCGCACCGGCCTGTTGATCGCGTCGACCGCTTACCTGTTTTATCTGGCCGCCCGCATTGCCTTTGCAGGGTCCAAAATCGCTTTTATCGAGGCCAGCAGCAAACCCGGCATCCGAACGGCCTTGATGTTGCAGGCGCTGAACCCAAAGGCCTACGCGGTGAATACGGTGTTCATCACTGGTTTTGCGTTCATGCCAGAGGCGCTGAGCACTGAAATCATTCTGAAATTTCTGATCATGAACGCGATATGGCTGCCGATCCATTTGCTTTGGCTTTGGGCCGGGGGCGCGGTGAAACGGCTGGAATTGCCAGACCATGTCCAACGCCGGATCAACTATGGCATGGCCATTGCGATGCTGGCAGTTGTGGGGCTGGCCGCGCTGTCTCTGTGGTAAGCGCGGGTTGGCGGCAAAGGGAATGCCCATTGCCGCCGGAAGCGTTTATTTTTTGAACAGATCGGCGAAGTAATCCACCATCTCTGGCACCATATGTTCGCCAAACCCATTTGCCTTGGCGACGCCCAGGGCGTTTTTGGCCGCATGGCCCATCTGGCTGGGCACATCCATTTCATCGGTCATTTGCGCGTAATAACCGACATCCTTGCGGGCATTTGCAACAGAAAACGCCAGCTGGATTTCACCATCAATGGCATAGGCCTTTACGAAATCCATCATGCCAGAGCGTAAAGGACCCGCTGCCATCACTTCGTAAAGCTTGTCCCGCGGTAGCCCTGCGAGATCCGCAACGGCAAAGGCTTCGGACATGGCCGTTGCCGTGGTCATCGCGAAAAAGTTGTTGATCAGTTTCAACGTGTGACCGGCCCCAAGCGGGCCGACGTGAAACACGTTTTCCCCCAGATCATCCAGAACCGGTTTGACGCTGTTATAGACGTCCTCATCCCCGGCCCCCATGATGTTCAGCATGCCGTCGCGCCCATGGCTGGGGGTGCGGCCCAAGGGGGCATCCATGTATTTGACCCCTTTGGCATCCATATCCGCGCCGATTTGGCGGGTGGAACCGGGCAAGGATGTCCCGAAATCAATCACAACAGAGCCCGGCTTTACCCCGGCCAAAACGCCATCGTCACCATAGACCCGCGCCTCGACAGAGGCAGAGGTGCCCATGCAGAACATCACGATGTCGGAATTTGCGGCCAGCTCTGCTGCTGTTTTTGCCTCTGTCGCGCCACGGGCGACGGCGGCCTCGACGCCGGTGCGATCCCGATTGCCCAGAACAGTCATCGGATAGTCCAGATCCAAAAGGCGCTGAACCATCGCGCTTCCCATCAGACCAAGACCTATGAAACCAACGGATGGCTTTCCCATTTTTCAAATTCCCTTTTCGGATAATGTTGCGATTTTCGCCTGGAGTTTGGTATACCAAGTACAAGCGCCGGGTCAACAGAGTCGAATCGACCCAAGCGGCGTCTGAGATCTGAAAGGATGGTCAAGACAGTGGGGCAACTGGACAAAGATACCCCCAACCACCTCAGCGGGCTTAACCTGAATCGTCAAAGGCTGGCGGATCAGATTGCCGCTGTGCTGCGTGAACAAATTCTGGTGGAAAAATTCGCCCCCGGCAATCCGATCCACGAACGCGAAACCGCAGAGGCCATCGGGGTCAGCCGCACCCCCCTGCGCGAGGCGTTGTTCATGCTAGAGGCCGAAGGTCTGGTGGATATGTCGCCAGCCAAAAGCCCGATCGTGTCCAATCCAACGCTTGAAGAAATCTCTGAGCTTGCCATGGTCCAAAGTGCGCTAGAGGCACTTGCCGGTGAGATGGCTTGCAAGACCGCGACAGAGGCGGACATCCAGGACATTCTAGACATCCACACGACCCTTCTGGCCTATCCTGACGACGCGGACCCGGTAGAGTTTTTCCGGGTGGACATGTCCTTTCATGAGGCGATCGTTCAGGCCAGCGGGAACAGCGCTTTGGTCAAGACGCATCGCCAATACAACACCCGCCTTTGGCGGGCACGGTATCACGCCTCTTCTCGTGCGATCAGGCGCAAAAACACGCTTCAGGAACACAGTATGATCGCCGACGCCCTGCAACGCCGGGACGCAAAATCGGTCTCATCAAAGCTGCGCAACCATATCCGCAACGTAACCATCAATCTTGAACGTCTGGACAAAGCTGAACAGACCTTTCCAACCTCGAAAGCATAACATGACAAAACACGACACACGCGCGAACAAGAAACTGCGGTCTCAGGAATGGTTCGACAATCCAAACAACCCTGGCATGACTGCGTTGTATGTAGAGCGGTATCAAAACCAGGAATACACACGGTCAGAGCTGCAGTCCGGGCGCCCGATGATCGGGATCGCACAGACCGGGTCTGATTTGTCGCCCTGCAACAAGATCCACGTGTTTTTGGCGGACCGCGTAAAAGCGGGCATTCGTGATGCTGGCGGTGTGCCGATTGAATTCCCCGTGCACCCGATCCAGGAAACCGGCAAGCGCCCGACGGCAGCCTTGGACCGGAACCTGGCCTATCTGGGTCTGGTCGAGGTTCTGCACGGTTATCCGATTGATGGCGTTGTCCTGACAACCGGCTGTGACAAGACAACACCGGCCCAATTGATGGGCGCGGCGACGGTCGATATTCCGTCGATTGTACTGTCCGGCGGCCCGATGCTGGATGGCCATTGGAAAGGTCGCCTTGTGGGGTCCGGCACGATCGTCTGGGAAAGCCGTCGTTTGCTGGCCGAGGGCGAGATCGACTATGAAGAGTTCATGAACCGGGTCTGCGCCTCTGCCCCGTCGCTTGGCCATTGCAACACCATGGGCACCGCCAGCACAATGAACGCCATGGCAGAGGCGCTTGGCATGTCCCTGCCCGGCTGTTCTGCGATCCCTGCCCCGTTCCGCGAGCGGATGGAGATGGCCTATCACACCGGCCGGCGGATCGTTGAAATGGTGCATGAAGAGCTGCGGCCCTCTGACATCATGACCCGCGATGCGTTTATCAACGCGATTGTCACGAACACCGCCATTGGCGGTTCAACCAATGCCCCGCCGCATTTGGCTGCGATTGCCAAACATATTGGCGTCGATCTGGACGTTAAGGACTGGCAGACCTACGGCTATGACGCGCCGCTCTTGCTGAACATGCAGCCCGCTGGCGAATTCCTGGGCGAAAGCTTTCACCATGCGGGCGGCGTGCCTGCGGTGATGGGCGAGCTGGCCAAGGCCGGAATGATCCGGGGCGACGTCAAAACCGTCAGCGGTAAGACTATGAGAGAGGATCTTGCCGGCAAGGAAAGCCAGGACCACAAGGTGATCAAGACGGTCGATAAACCGATGCGCGAACATGCAGGGTTTATCGTGGTCAGCGGCAATCTTTTTGACAGCGCGATCATGAAAACCAGCGTGATTTCTGACGATTTCCGAAAACGGTTCCTGAACCACCCCGGCAAGGAAAACATCCACGAAGCCCGCGCTGTCGTCTTTGAAGGCCCTGAACATTACCACGAAGCCATCAACGACCCAAAGCTGAACATCGACGAAGAAACCATCCTGTTCATCCGCGGTGTCGGTTGTGTCGGTTATCCCGGATCGGCCGAAGTTGTGAATATGCAGCCGCCGGATGCCGTGCTTAAGGCCGGTGTGAACCATTTGCCAACTGTGGGCGATGGTCGCCAGTCCGGGACGTCGGAAAGCCCGTCGATCCTGAACGCCTCGCCTGAATCGGTTGTGGGCGGCGGTTTGGCCTATCTTCAGAATGGTGACATCGTGCGGCTGGACCTGAATGAAGGCACGTTGAACGCCATTGTTCCCGAAGACGAATGGGAAGCCCGAAAAGTCGCGTGGACGCCACCAGAACTGGTGCATCAGACCCCGTGGCAGCAAATCTATCGCGAAAATGTCGGGCAACTGGCGGATGGCGGCTGTTTGGAACTGGCGACCAGCTATCAAAAAGTTCACCGCGTGCTCGCCCGCGACAACCACTAAGGAGAGATAATGAAACTCTTGCGTTATGGCCCTAAGGGTAAGGAAAGACCGGCACTTCTGGATGACCATGGTGTGATCCGCGACATCGGGCGCATCACCCCTGATTTGGGCGGTGTGACCGTGTCCACGGTTGAACTGGATAAGCTGCGCGACATCGACCCAGAAAACTTTGCCGCCGTTGAAGGCACGCCCCGCGTGGGCGCCTGTCTGACCTATGTGCCAAACTTTTACTGTGTCGGGCTGAACTATGCCAAACATGCCGCTGAATCCGGCATGGATGCGCCCAAGGAACCGGTCTTGTTCACCAAGGCCACGTCTGCCCTGTCCGGCCCTTTTGACAACGTGATCATCCCCAAGGATTCCACCAAGCCCGACTGGGAGGTCGAGCTGGGCGTAGTGATCGGCAAACATGCGGAACATGTCAGCGAAGCAGAGGCGCTGAACTATGTGGCGGGCTATTGCATTGTGAATGACGTGTCCGAACGCGAATTTCAGCTGGAACGCGGCGGTCAATGGATGAAGGGCAAATCCGCCCCGACCTACGGACCAACTGGCCCGTGGCTGGTAACGGCGGATGAAATCCCGGACCCACAGGCCCTATCACTGACCATGCGGGTGAATAATGAGGTCAAACAAAGCAGCAACACCTCTGACATGATCTTTGGCGTGGCCGAAATCATATCCTACATGTCGCGGTTCATGGCGCTGGTCCCCGGTGACATTATCGCAACCGGCACACCAGAAGGTGTGGGAATGGGGCAAAAGCCGCCGCAATTCCTGAAGCCGGGCGACGTGATGGAATTGGAAATTGCTGGTCTGGGCTTGCAACGTCAGGACGTGGTCGCTTATCCCGGCTAGACCAAACATATTACGGACGGGCCAAGCACAATCGCGGCCCGTCCTGCCGGGGACAGTGGAATGCAAAATCAACCTATTTTGATCGTAGGTGGCGGCATCGGCGGGCTTGCGCTCGCGCTGACCCTGCAACAAATTGGCGTGCCGTTTCAGGTCTTTGAAAGCGCCAAGGTGCTGCGGCCCTTGGGCGTTGGCATCAATGTTCAGCCCAATGCCGTCAGAGAGCTGATCGACCTTGGCATCGGCACCGATGACCTGGACAAAATCGGCGTTCCCGCCCTGGAATGGGCCCTTGTCGGGCGCAATGGCCAAGAAATCTATGCAGAGCCGCGCGGTCTGGATGCTGGCTATAAATGGCCGCAATATGCGCTGCATCGGGGTGAGTTTCAGATGCTCTTGGCCCGCACACTGCTGGACCGGGCTGGACCAGATGCGATCCGGTTGGGGCATAAGGTCATTGGCTATCAGCACAACACCGATGGCACGGTCACCGCGCGCATTCAACAGGCTGACGGAACCGTCACGACCGAAGACGGCGCGCTGTTGATCGGGGCGGATGGCATCCATTCTGCCCTGCGCGCCCAGATGCACCCGCAGCAGCCTCCGATCCATTGGGGCGGCGCGATCATGTGGCGCGGCACCACACTGGCCAAGCCCATTCGCACCGGTTCATCCTTTATCGGTCTGGGGTCGCATCGCCATCGCATGGTCATCTACCCCATTTCCCCGCCGGATCCGGAAACCGGACTGGCGCGGGTCAACTGGATTGCCGAGGTCACCTATGACGATCCGGAAGCGCGGAAAAATGTCGGCTGGTTTCGCCAGGTGGGCATCGAGGATTTCGAACATCATTTTGCCGACTGGAGCTATGATTGGTTGGATGTCCCCACCCTGCTGCGCGGGGCAGCAGAGTCTTATGAAAACCCGATGATAGATCGCGATCCCGTTGATACTTGGGTGGATGGCACCGTTGCCCTGATGGGCGACGCAGCCCATGCGATGTATCCAACCGGGTCAAACGGGGCAAGCCAGGCAATCATAGATGCCCGGACCCTGGGCAAGTGCTTCCTTGAGCATCACGTCACCCCTGCCGCGTTACAGGCCTATGATGCGCAGCTTTGTGGACCTGTGTCCAAGCTGATCCTGCGCAATCGTGGTGCTGGCCCGTTTGGGTTGTTGAACATGGTAAACGACCGCTGTGGCGGGGTGTTTGACGACATTAATGACGTCATACCTGCGCAGGAAAGGGCAGAGTTTATGGCCGGGTACAAGGCCGCTGCGGGCTTTGCCATTGACACGTTGAACACTGCGCGCCCGACAATTCCCGCCGGCGCAAAGATTGGCCAAACGCCTGGCTAATCGGTCTCCCGCAGCCCGTAATTGGCGAATTTGGCCAGAACCCGTTCGATCTCTTCATCCGGCAGAACCGGTGGCGTGCCCAGTTGCAACGCACCGTGGTATTGGCGCGCAAGGGCTTCCACCTCAACCGCCAGCCACATGGCCTTGTCCAGGCTTGCGCCCGTGGCGATCATGCCATGATGGGCCAACAAACAGGCGCTGCGATCCGCAAGCGCGGTTAGGGCATGGTCTGACAGTTCTGGCGTGCCGTAGGTGGCATAGGGCGCACAGGGGATGGAATTGCCCCCCGCTGCCGCAACCATGTAGTGGATGGCCGGAATGTCATAGCCCATGATGGCAATCGTGGTGCAATAGGTCGGGTGCGCATGCACAATTGCGTTCACCTCTGGCTTGGCCCGCAGGATATCCAGATGAAACCGCCATTCAGAGGATGGTGGCTTTTCCCCAACAATTGCGCCATCGAACCCCATCCAGACGATGTCTTGGGGGCGCGTTTTGGCATAAGGCAGCCCGGACGGGGTAATCAACATACCGTCGCCACTGCGCAGGCTGATATTCCCCGAGGTTCCTTGATTCAGCCCAGAGGCGTTCATGTCCAGACAGGCCTCGATGATCGATTGACGCAGGGCGGTGTCAGGCATCAGGTCCCCGCTTGGCTGGCAAGATCCGGGAACATTTCACGCAACGCTTGCGGCGACGCCTTGCAGACACCGCGTTCGGTGATCAACCCCGTCACAAGCCGGGCGGGCGTCACATCAAAGGCCGGGTTCCGGGCTGTGGTGGCGTCGGGTGAAATCTGAACCTCTGTCGTTTCGCCACTGCTTAACTTGCCTTGCACATGGGTCACTTCGCGCCCGGTGCGTTCTTCGATCGGGATTTCGGCAAGACCATCGCTGACCGTCCAGTCAATCGTCGGGGATGGCAGCGCGACGTAGAACGGCACGTTGTTATCCTGCGCTGCGAGCGCCTTTAGGTAGGTCCCGATCTTGTTGCAGACATCGCCAGAGGCCGTGGTGCGGTCGGTGCCGACGATCACCAGATCGACCTCTGCATGTTGCATCAAATGCCCCCCGGCATTGTCCACCAACAGGTCGTGGGAAATGCCATGGCCGCCCAGCTCCCACGCGGTCAGCAGCGCGCCTTGGTTGCGTGGCCGTGTTTCGTCGACCCAGACATGGATGGGGATGCCTTCCTCTGCCGCGTGATACATCGGGGACGTCGCCGTGCCCCAATCGACGGTGGCGATCCAGCCGGCATTGCAATGGGTCAGGATGCGCACCGGTTCGCCCGCTGGTTTGCCCGCGGCGATTGCCTTGATCAGCGCCAGCCCATGCACACCGATCATGCGGTTCCGCTCTGCGTCTTCATCGCAGATCGCCGCTGCCCGTTCAAAGGCAGCCGCAGCGCGGTCTTGCGGTGGCAAAGGCCCCAACAGCGCCCGCATATCATCCAGCGCCCATTTCAGGTTGATCGCCGTTGGCCGTGTCTGATGCAAGTGATCATAGATCGCATCCAAAGACGCATCTGAATTGTCGCGCAGCATCTCTACCGCGACGCCATAGGCGGCGGTGGCCCCAATAAGCGGCGCCCCTCTTACCCACATATCCTGGATCGCCACCGCGAATTCATCGCGATTGGTCAGGGACACCACCCGAAATTCATGGGGCAACCAGCGTTGGTCGATTATTCGAACCTGCCCAAGATTTTCGTCAAACCAAATGGACCGGTAGTGAATATCGCCAACGCGCATGCTGTGTTCCTAGAGGCAAGCCTTGAACAGGGCCAAGGTGTTTTCGTACGTCATTTCCACAGGATTGCCACCAGTGCTGGGATCGTTCAAGGCCGATTTGGTTAACGCCTCCAGATCGGGGTTGGTCACGCCAAACTCTGTCAGGGTTTTCGGGATATTCATCGACGCATTCAGCGCCACGACATATTCATAGAACCCTTCAAAGCCACCTTCGATCCCAAGGTAATCTGCAGCCTGCCCGATCACGCCTTCGATGGCGGGTTGGTTGAACCGCAAGACAGGTGGCATCACCACAGCATTGGTCGTGCCGTGATGGGTGTGATGCACAGCGCCAATCGGATGGCTGAGCGCATGGATCGCGCCCAAGCCCTTTTGAAAGGCCGTCGCCCCCATAGCCGCGGCGGACATCATCTGCGCGCGCGCCTCTATGTCGGTGCCATCTGCATAGGCCCGAGGCAGATAGGTTTTGACCAACCGCATGCCTTCCAGCGCGATGCCCTGTGACATGGGGTGGTAATGCGGGGAACAGAAGGCCTCTACACAATGCGCAAAAGCATCCAGCCCGGTGCCGGCCGTCAGGAACTGCGGCATTCCAACAGTCAATTCGGGATCGCAGATCACGATTGAGGGCAGCATTTTGGGGTGAAAGATGATCTTTTTGTCCTGCAGCTCGCTGTTGGTGATGATGGACGCGCGGCCCACCTCTGACCCTGTTCCAGCTGTGGTGGGGACCGCAACGATTGGGTCAATTCCATCAGGATCGGCACGGGTCCACCAATCGCCGACATCCTCAAAATCCCACAAAGGTCGGGTCTGACCGGACATAAACGCCAGAACCTTGGCCAGATCCAGCCCCGATCCACCGCCAAAGGCAACCACGCCATCATGATTTCCGGCGCGATAGGCCTCTAGCCCGGCGGCCACGTTTTTATCCGTCGGGTTTGGATCAACCTCTGCAAACATAGAGCGGCCCAAGCCGCCTGCCTCTAGCAAATCGAGCGTCTTTTGCGTGATCTCCATTTCGGCCAAGCCACGATCCGTGACCAGCAAAGGGTTTGTCATGCCAGCGGCCTGACAAGCCTCTGCGATTTCGGATATGCGCCCTGCGCCAAAACGGATTGCGGTCGGGTAGGACCAGTTTCCAACAAGGTTCATCGATTAGGCCTTTTTCAAGTGGTAAGATTTAGGGTGGGTCAGGTTGTGGAACCCGATGACAGACAGACCGCCGCCGCGCCCGGTGTCTTTGCATCCGGTCCAGCACAGGGCGGGATCAAGGTAATCACAGCGGTTCATGAACACGGTTCCGGTTTCCAACTGGCGACCGATCTCTTCGGCGACATTCGTGTCAGCCGTCCAGATGGACGCGGTCAGACCAAAGGAACTATCGTTCATCAATTCAATGGCTTCTGCGTCGTCCTTTACAGACATGATGCCGACAACCGGACCAAAGCTTTCGTCGCGCATGACGCGCATGTCATGGGTGACATTGGTCAGAATTTGCGGCGTCAGATAGGCGCCACCATCATCCTGTGGCATCGTGTCGATATGCGGGGTCGCGCCAGCGGCGACGGCCTCTGCGATTTGGGCGCGGACCTCATCCGCAAAACGCACACTGGCCATCGGGCCAATCGTGGTTTCACTGTCCAAGGGGTTGCCCAGCTTATAGCCTTTTACAATCGCCACGGCCTTTTCGACAAAAGCGTCATACAGGCTTTCGTGAACGTAAATCCGTTCAATCCCGCAACAGCATTGGCCGGAATTGAACATTGCTCCGTCAATCAACGTGTCCACCGCTGCGTCAAGATCAGCGTCGGCGCGGACATAGCCTGGATCTTTGCCGCCAAGTTCGGTGCCAACGCCCGTGAATGTCCCGGCTGCCGCGATTTCCATCGCTTTACCGCCGCCGACAGACCCGGTGAAATTGACAAAGTTGAAGGCCCGTCCGGCAATCAGGCTGCTGGTGGTTTCATGATCCAGGAACACGTTCTGGAAAACATCCTCTGGGATGCCAGCGGCGTGAAACGCCTCTGCCATATGTTCCCCAACCAACAAGGTTTGGGTGGCATGTTTCAGCACAACAGTGTTGCCCGCGATCAGCGCCGGGGCCACGGTGTTCACGGCTGTCATATAGGGGTAATTCCAAGGCGCAACGACCAGAACCACGCCAAGGGGTTCGCGTTCGATTTTGCGCAGGAAACTGTCGCTGTCTTCCACGATGATCGGCGCCAGGGCCTGTTCGGCAATATCAGCCATATGGCTGGCGCGTTCGTTGAACCCGCCAAATTCACCACCATAGCGCACCGGACGACCCATTTGATGGGCCAGCTCTGCAACCATGCGGTCTGTCTGTTGGCCAATAAGGGCCACCCCTGCCCGCACCAAGGCGATGCGTTCAGCCATTGGGCGCGCGGCCCAGGCCTTTTGCGCGGCACGCGCCCGTGTGGCAACGCCGCTGGCCTCATCCGAGCTTAGGGTTTCGCGGGTCGCATAGACACTGCCGTCAATCGGCGAGATGCACTGTAAAGTCTTTGTCATTGTCAGGCCTTTTCAAAGCCGCGTGCGATTTCCCAATCGGTGACGACGCGGTCAAATTCTTCTTGTTCCCATTCAGCGGCGCGGGTGTAGTGATCAACCACATAGTCCCCCATAGCCTCTCGCAGCATCTTGGAATTTCGCAATGTGTCCGTGGACGCCCGCAGCGATTGCGGAATGTCGCCCGCTTTGGCGTCTTCATACACATCCCCTGTGCTGGGCGGTGCCAGTTCCAGCTTTTCTTCGATGCCTTTGATCCCTGCGGCCAACATGGCGGCTTGCGCCAGATACGGGTTCAGATCAGAGCCACCGATGCGGCATTCCACGCGGATGCCTTTGGTGCCTTCACCGCACAAACGGAAGCCAGCTGTGCGGTTGTCCACGGACCAAACGGTTTTTGTCGGTGCGAATGTGCCCTTGGCGAACCGTTTGTAGCTGTTCACATAGGGTGCCAGGAACCATGTGTAATCAGGCGCATATTTGATCAAACCGGCCATGTAGTGGCGCATCGTGTCAGACATGCCGAGTTCTGCGTTTTCATCGACGAAGACGGGGGTTCCGTCCTTCCACAGCGACTGATGCACATGGGATGAGCTGCCCACCTTATCATGGTGCCATTTGGGCAGGAAAGTTGCCGCATGGCGCTGCTGCCAGGCGATTTCCTTGACCGCATGTTTCGCGATTGTGTGATGGTCGGCGCAATCCAGGGCGGCGGAGTAACGGATGTTCAGCTCTTCCTGACCGGCCTCGGCCTCTCCCTTGGTGTTTTCAATGGGCAGGCCGGCGGCAAACAGGTGATTGCGCAAGGGGCGCATCACGGATTCTTCCTTGGTGGTCTGCAGAATATGGTAGTCTTCGTTGTAGTTGCTGATCGGTTTCAGATCCCGGAAACCCGCCTTGGTGATTTCATCAAGGGTTTGATCAAACAGGAAAAATTCAAGCTCTGTCGCCATCATCGCTGTCAGGCCAAGCGCATCTAGCCGTGCGATCTGTTTTTTCAGCACGGCGCGTGGCGAATGCGGAACCGGTTCATGGGTGTGATGATCGAGCACATCGCAAATCACCATCACCGTGCCTTCCAGCCACGGCACGGGACGCAACGTCGTCAGGTCGGGCTGCATGATGTAATCGCCATAGCCACCCTGCCAGCTGCTAGAGGCATAGCCATCCGGCGTCGCCATTTCCAGATCAGTCGCCAGAAGATAGTTGCAGCAATGGGTTTCTTTATAGGATGTCTCTACGAAATTTACGGCATGGAACCGTTTGCCCATCAAACGGCCCTGCATGTCCACAAGACAGGCCAAAACCGTGTCTACGCTGCCATCCGCAACTTGGGCTTTCAGGTCTTCAAAGGTCAAATTTCCGGGCATTGGCGGGCTCCTTGATGGGGGGAAGAAACGGGGCACCCAGTGGATGCCCCGCGTGGTTTACTTATCCGAATGTGTATGGAGGGCCAGCTTTGCTGGTGACCTCGTTATAATCCCGGAAGATCTGTACGATTTTGGCGTTGATTTCACCTTCTTCGGCGATTTCATCCCAGAACTTCACGGCGGCATCCTCTACCACTTTCCATTCCTCTTGTGGAATAGAGCGCAGTTTCAGCTTGTCACCTTGGGCCCGCAAACGTGCCTCGCCGCCCCAATACCACTGGTTACGATAGGTGTGGCTGGCCTCGATACCCGCCATGACGATTGCCTTCAGGTGTTCCGGCAGATCAGCCCAGACACCCTGGTTGACATAGAACGACCCGATCCACGCACCAGAGATGTTGTTGGTCAGGAAGTAATCCGTCACATTGGCCCAGCCGACGGTGTAGTCTTCGGTAATGCCCGACCATGCCATGCCGTCCAGCTCTCCGGTCTGAACCGCAACTTCTGCGTCTTCATAAGGGATCGACACAGGCACAACACCAAACTGGGACAAGAAACGTCCAGCAGTTGGGAATGTGTAAAGCTTCAGACCATCGAGATCAGCAAGCGAAGTGACCTCTTTCTTGGTGTTAAAGTTACAAGGGTCCTGCCCTGCGGCAGACAGCCATTGCACGCCGACTTTTTCATATTCGGTGCGCCAGATATCGGCCAGGCCATACTGTTCAAACAACACAGGCACGTCCAGGGCGTGCTTGGTGGCCAATGGGAAATACCCGCCGAAAACCTGCAAAGGTGTTGGCGAGGCCATTGAGTCATCGTCAGAATGCACCGCGTCAATCGTGCCACGCTGAAGCGCCTGGAACAATTCACCGGTCGGAACGATCTGATCCGCATAGAACAGCTCTATTTCCATCTCGCCATTTGCGGCGTTGTTGATGTAGTCAATCGCAGGTTTGGTCACGAATTCGCCAAGGGCCGCACCGGCATAGGTTTGAAAGCGCCATTTGATCGGCGCTTGCGCTTTGACAATGGCCGGAGCGGCCACAGCAGCAGCGCCACCAAGCGCGGCTGTGCTGAGAAACTTACGTCTAGATGTCATCGTATTCTCCTTCGTTGGTTTTGGGTGTGCTCCGTATCCGGAGTTCTTAGGGTTATTGCGCGTACACATAGTTCGGAAGCCACAGGGCAACCTGCGGAAAGGCCATCACGATGATCAGGGCGAACACCATGACGATAACAAAAGGGCCAATGGATCTGTAAATGTCCTGAATGGATATTTCAGGCGGGGCCATGGCCCGCATCAGGAACAGGTTGTACCCAAAGGGCGGCGTCATATAGGCGATCTGACAGGTGATCGTGTATAGTATACCATACCAGACCAGATCAAAGCCAAGCGCCCCGACAAGCGGCACGTAAAGTGGTGCCACGATCACCAGCATCGCCGTATCGTCAAGGAAGGTTCCCATCAGGATAAAGGTCAGCTGCATCAGGATCAGGATCACCCAAGGGCTCAGGTTCAGACGCTCGGTAAACAGGCTCTCAATGGCCTTGACCGCCCCCAGCCCGTCAAACACGGCCCCAAAAGCCAATGCGGCAAGGATGATCCACATGAACATACAAGTGATGCCAAGCGTGTTGCGGACAGAATTTTCAAAGACCTCACGGGTCATCCGCCCTTTCAAAACCGCGGCGGCAAAGGCCGCCAATGCCCCAATGGCAGAGCTTTCAACAAGCGAGGTCCAGCCATTCACAAAGGGGACCATCATGACGGCAAAAATGACCACAGGCAGCAGCCCGGCCCGCAGCAACCGCAGCTTTTCGGCGCGTGGAATGTCACGATCTTCGCGCGACAGAACCGGGCCAAGATCAGGGTTCATCCAACAGCGCACGATAATATAAATGATAAACAGGGACGCCATCATCAACCCAGGCACGACGCCTGCCAGCCACAGCTGGCCCACGGGTTGGCGTGCAATCATCGCATAAAGCACCAGCACGACAGAAGGCGGCACCAAGATCCCAAGCGAAGACCCCGCCTGGATCACCCCTGTCACCATCCGTTTGTCATATCCTCGCTTTAACAGCTCTGGCAATGCGATGGTGGACCCAATCGCCATGCCCGCAACGCTGAGCCCGTTCATGGCTGAAATCAACACCATGAGGCCGATGGTCCCAATGGCCAACCCGCCGCGCAAACCGCCCATCCAGACATGGAACATCTTGTAAAGATCGTCGGCAATTTTGCTTTCGGACAGAACGTAGCCCATGAAAATAAACATTGGCAGGGTCAGCAGCGGATACCATTTCATCAACTTCATGGCCGCTGCAAACCCGATATCAAACCCGCCCTTGTCGCCCCACAGCACCAAAGCCGCGACAACGGCAATGAAACCAATAGCCCCAAAAACCCGCTGCCCGGTGAGCAGCATCAACATCATTGAGGAAAACATCAACGTGGCGATCAATTCATATGACATCAGATGGCCACGCCTCTCAGGTAAAGCAGATCTTTCAGGAATTCGGATATGCACTGCAGCAGCATCAGGAAGATGCCTACGATCATGATGACTTTGACCGGCCAAAGATAGGGCCGCCAGGCGGATGAGGACCGTTCCATATGGCCGATCTCTTCACTTCCGGTCAGCAAACCACCAAAGAAGGAAAACGGCTCTGTCCCCCAATAGCCAAATGAATAGGCCGTCGAGCTTACCGCGCCGTAAAACAAAACGCACAGATAGAAAATCAACAGCATCACTGTGAACAGATCAAACCACGCCTTTTTGCGCGGTGACCACTCACCATAAAGCAAATCCATGCGCACGTTGGACCCAAGCTGAATGGAATACGGTCCGCCCAAGACGTAATAGGCGACCATCGCAAACTGCGCCATTTCCAGGGTCCACAATGACGGCAAAAACAGCGTCTTATTGACAGAGGACCACAGCAGAATGCCAATGATGACAAAGATGCCATACATAGCGATGCGCCCAATGCGATAGTTGATCGCGTCAACGCCGCGTACAAAACCACGGATAAATTTCAACATGCGCGCTCATCCCCACCCTGTTGATCACTGGTCGTCGCGGCACATGTCTTTCGCCCCGTCGTGATCATCTTAGACAGAATTTCAGACATCGCGTCCACTTCTGTTGTCGTGGTCACCAGATCGTTACGAATTTCAATCATCACATTCAACAAACCGCGCGAACAGGCATGTTCGACAAGTGTGTGCGTAACGCCATCTTCGGGCCCGTAAGGCCGGTTCAGCATGGTTTGCAATTTTGTGACTTCAGGCGCTGTGGCCAACATGGCCTCGGCCAGGCGATCATCTGTGTCGTGCAACAACCCAATCTGAACGGCGCGCGGGGCCCCGAAATAGGTCGGTGTAAAACTGTGCACCGTGACAATCGTCGGCGCGGTATCTGCGCGTTCTTCAATCACGTCGTGCAGCAGGGTCTGAAACGGCTCATAAACCGCCCTTACCCGCAAATCACGGTCCTCTGACGACAGGTCCTTGTTGCCGGGAATGTCATAAATTTCGCTTTTGTCACGCATCGCCTCTGGCGATGAGGGCGGACGATTGCAATCATAAACCAACCGCGAAACCCGAGAGACGACCAATGGCGCATCCAGCATGTCGCTTAGGTTTTTGGCAACCGCAAGCGCGCCTGGATCCCAGGCAATATGCGCAACCCGATCTTCTGCCGACAGACCCAAACCGGACAGGCTGGCGGGGATCATGGAACTGGCATGTTCGCACACCAAAATAATGTTGGCCGCGCCGTCCGGGTTTATCACCTCGGCCGCTGGTCCTTCCTCGCGAGTCAGTAAAATTTTATTCAATGCCACCATCCCCATATGTACAATTCATTACAGGAATGGATTTTGTGTCAAGAACGTTTCATACTTGCAGGTGCAAAATTCGAATATTTTCTTTAGCAACCGGGCCTCGATGATGAAAAACACGTCAACTTCTGTCAAACTCCGCATGCAGGATTGCATGGACAGCCTGACCACCGCGGAACGTCAACTTGCCGCTGTCATTCTGCAAGACTATCCGGTGGCCGGGCTAGGCACGATCACAAGCCTGGCAGAGTCCGCCGGGGTTTCCACACCCACTGTGATCCGGATGGCCCGTAAGCTGGGGTTTGAGGGCTTTCCCGACATGCAGGCATCGTTGCGGGGGGAAATCTCTGACCAGCTTAAGGGCCCAATCGCCAAGAAAGAATCCTGGCTGGCCAACGCCGCTGATGAACATGCACTGAACCAGTTTGCTGATGCGATTTCTTCTAATGTTCGCAATACATTACAGCGGTTGAGCCCTGATACCTTTGACCAAGTCACACAGCTTTTGGCAACGCAGGAAAACCACCTTTACCTCGCCGGGGGACGGATCACCCGGTCGAATGCGGATTACCTTTTCAACCATTTGCAAATCATCCGGCCCGATGTCACCCATCTGAGCCATTCTGCAAATGTCTGGCCGCAATATCTGTTGGACATGGGCGCAAATTCTGTCCTGATCATTTTCGATATCCGCCGCTATGAAACCGACCTGCTTAAACTGGCCCGGCTGGCCAAAGACCGCGACAGCAAAATCGTTCTGTTTACCGATCAATGGGGGTCCCCCATCAATAAGCTGGCCGATCACAGCATCCATGCCTTTGTGGAAGCGCCATCAAGCTGGGATTCGACCGTCGCAATGATGATGATCATCGAAGCAATCATTGCGGATGTGCAGGATCAAAGGTGGGATGACAGTAAGGACCGCATCGAAGAACTGGAATCAATGTTTGGCAAAACCCGCCTGTTCCGTAATTTTAGTTAACACAATTGGCCCCAGCGAAAACATGCATTGTGCCTTGCAGGATCAAACCAAACCCGCCCAGAAGACGCCCGGATTGAAGTGCCATTCATGCGTTGCCGTCTTAGCGTTTTTCGTATTTGAAACAAAACCCAGACAAAATCTGCAGCGTTTTCTGGAAAACGTCGGATACAAAACGTCTCGAAAGCAAACTCGGCCGTTCGGTTTGTCCTTTTGCACCGACTTTCACGTTTAGATCTCTTGGTTTGGATGGGGTGACCATGACTGTTTCATTTTGCACAGAAACAACAGTTTCCAAGCCCAAGCTGCGATCCGACAGACGTTCCCATATCCAACACAGTGCCGATATCAACGGTGCACAGATAAGCCGAAGTGCGCGGCTCTTTGCGACATAGGGTTGATTGTCATAGTTCAAGTCATTTGCAGCAAGATCTGGGTTCATGACCAGGGCCATTTCTCCAACCGCCGAATGGCACTTGATCGCATAGCTGCATCTGGATAACAGCAGAAAGTCGACAACGACTTCGATGCCGCGGGCGGCCTTTTCTTTGGCGTCATGAAATTTGTTGTCGTCCGTATCCCCAAGCGACCATTCGGAAAAGGATACGACGAGATCGGGATAGCGGGCTTGAACCGCCTTTAGCCATTGGCGCTGATCCGTCGCGACAAAAATAGTCTTACATTTGGGGTGCTCGCTGAGGTAGCGGTCAATATGCGGAAAATACTCTTCTGGTTCTACTTTTCGAGCCAAATTGGGACCCATCCCGAAATCAAACTTGTCTGACCCGCGCAATTGCAGTCCCAGCGCGTCTTCAGAAAAGTTTTCATCCGCGAATTTTTGAACCTGGTGCAGGATAGACGGCTTGAACTGAACCGTACCGTCGTTCAGAAACTCCCGTGCCTTGTCACGCTGCTCTGTCCACCAGGCTTGCGGAAACGGACCATCGGCCATGTTTTCTACACTTCGGTAATATCCGTATGGGTTCATGAACCAGCTTTTGGGGTCCCACCGGAAAAGGCGGAAAAGCTCTGATGCATTGGCAACAGTGACAACCTGTCCGGATTCGACAAAATCGGGGAGTTGATCAATAGACGGGCCAACGGGTTCATAAATATAGTCCCAGCTGTTCGGGCCATGACTTTTTTCATAATATGGGTTTGGTCCACCAAAGAAAAAACTGCGTTCGTGCAAGTAAACAATCGGTTCCAACCCTAAGCGCCGCGCATACTGTATTTGTGCCACAACCCCGTTCAACTGGGCGGTCAGTCCATCCGATGTGTTACAGATAAGTAGATATTTCGCGGCGGAAGGCAACATCAAGTTTCCCCTGTAGAATTTAAACCATTACTCTGACATGCGCCTCTGACTGCAGGAACCTTTGGACGATGCGCATATTATCATGCTCGTACAAGGGCAATTGCCATCAGACAAGTGGCATGTCATGCCCATCAGCTTCGGTGCCCAATAACAGCCATCTATCGGAATTGTTGCCGGCTTGGGTACAAAAAATTCTTCATAGGCAATCTAATTTCTATGGAAGCTCCCGTCGTCGTTCGATGAGAACACAGATTGACACTGCACCGTGACCTATGATGGTGTGCATCGACTTTATCTTAGCCATGACGGGCCCCGAGTATGTGTATCTTAACCGTTATTTTGGTTTGTGTTGAACGGAATGCTTACTAAATGAAACGTGAATTTACCATCGGCGTCGCATGGACAGCTGCATCAAATTGGATTGAGCAGCTTGCGAGTATCATAATTTTCTTGTGGATCGCACGGCTGATCGGCGCAGAAGCATTTGGAATTGCCTCGATGGCCTTTGCATTTCTTTTGCTTGGCGAGTTTTTGGTGCGAGACACAATTACCGAAGCCATTGTGGAACGGCATGAAATTGAAAACGGACGACTGGAAGCAACATTTTTTGCACTGGTCGGGTTTTCTTTGGTGATCATGGCCGCTCTGTTTGTTGTGTCACTGTTCACAACTGCAATTTATGGAGAAGCCGACGTTGCACCCTATCTAATGGTAAGCAGCCCTACCGTCCTGTTGATCGGACTGGGAGGCGTTTCCACGGCTTTGTTGCGTCGCAGACTGGCCTACAAATCATTGGCCATCAGGTCCGTCGTTGGCGTTATTGCCGGTGGCCTTGTGGGCGTCGCGATGGCGCTGAACGGATACGGCGCATGGAGCCTGATCGGCCAGCGTCTTGCCCAAGGCCTTGTGAACAGTGCCTTCACCATTCACGCAGCAGGATGGATGCCCCAAAAGATTCCACAACGCCAGGATTTTAAGTTACTGCGCGGTCTTGGTCCAAAGGTCGTAATTCTTCGTTCCTTGACTTTAATCATAGCACAAACCCCGACAGTGGCATTGGGCATGTTTTCCGGGCCAAGCGCTGTAGGTATGTTCGCCTTTGCGCTTCGACTTGCCGAAATTGTATTGTTCCTGGTGGTCAACCCACTCAAAGGAGTTGCGCAATCAGCCTTGGCTGAAATGCGGCGTCAAAAGCGACCTACCGGACAGTTCTTTTTTGATTTGACCGAAGTAGCAGCGCTATTTTGCTTTACCGCTTTTGCCGGCCTGGCGCTTATTTCCGGGCCTGTGATCGTCATAATGCTAGGAGACGAATGGACCGGCGCTGGAATAATATTGCCCTATCTGTGCCTGGCTGGGGCGTTGTCTGCGCTGAGTGCAATGCAAGAGTCCTATCTCTTGGCTATCGATCGTTTGGGACCTTTTGTGATCGCCACATTGATTGAGACAGTGCTTGGGCTTGCCATAATATACTGGGCCGGCCCTTTTGGTGCGACTGCTGTTGGGGCTGCAGTTGTCGCCAGAATTGTTTTGGTATTGCCCATAAGAACGCGAACGGCCTTGGCCCCTGAACGCTTGCATTGGTCCGAATTTATTAAGACCTTAACTGCACCAATACTCGCAACAGCGGGCATGGGCGTTACTGTGATCGCCGTGCAGAAGCTATTGCTACCACATGCATCAAATTACCTATTCGTCGCGGTCTCAATAATAGTCGGTGTATTAACGTTCGCCGCAATTCTGTTCGGCGCTATGCCCCAATTGGTTTCCCGTCTTAGAACTTTCCTACATATAGAAAACTAATACCGGCACCCAAGGGGCGCCGGTATTAGATCGTTTTGTGATCGACTAGATTTGGATCCGGTTTTACGTTCGGAAAAAAAGGCCGGTTAACCGACCTTTTCCAGGCCTCGCTCAGTCAGTGACGCTTCGAAGTCTTTTTCAAGACCTTCACGTGTGTGCACGTCAAAGTACCAACGGATCGTCCGGTCGAGCCCCTCTTCAAAGGAAACTTCCGGTTCCCAGCCCAACAACTCTTTGGCGAGGCTGTTATCGGCCACGCGATTATAGGGGCCTGTGGGTTTGGACGGGTCCGGCTGGATGACCGCGTTATGCTTTGTCTTCTCAAGGATCATCTGCGCCGCTTGCATAACCGAAGTACGTTCAGTCGTTCCCAGGTTGATCGCAGTGCCATCTTCGATGTTTTCAGCGGCTCGAATTGTCCCTTCGACAATATCGGTGACATAAGTCCAATTGCGTATCTGTTCACCCGTGCCCCAAACGACATATGGGTTTTGCTGCAGGAATGCCCGCCCGATCATCGCGACAACCGCGTGGTTTGCTGGGCATCTTTCGCCATAGGCCGTGAAATAGCGCACTGAAGCACATTTCAGGCCTGTTTCTTTGTGATAGGCACGCAGCGTCAGCTCTGCCATTAGTTTCGCCCAACCATATAGATCATCGGCTTCATATGGCGGCTTCACCAGGTCTTCAGACAAATACAAAATTTCTTTTGGGTCAGCTTGCATGCTGGTTGGATACACACATCCGGACGATGCAAACGTGAATTGTTCGACACCCGCACGCTGTGCTTCGCGGATCATAATTCCGTCCAACGCCAGGTTCGTAGAACATGCCGCCTGGTGGGTATCAATATAACCACGTCCGCCATGTGTTGCAGCAAGGTGAAAGACAACATCAATATCTTTGCAAGCCCGCGCTGCTGTTGTTGGGTCAAGCAAATCTGCTTTTTCAAATTCCACGCGGTTGCTTTCAAGAGCAACGGCTAAATTTTCTTCGATGCCGCTGCTCAGGTCATCAACGACTCGAACAAATGCACCGCGTTTCAACAAGCCCTCTACGAGGTGAGACCCGATAAACGAGCATCCGCCAGTGACAAGAACTTTCTTAGTAGACCAATCCATACCTAATACTCCGTGTAAGCACGCCCCTCTAATCGCTGGTTCGCCCTCAACAATCAACATTCCTTTGCGTCGACGTCGGCACTGTTGCGTGAATATCAAAACAGGTAAAAATGCGTAAAGCCCTTATTTTAAGGAATATTTTGATTTTTTTGCCGGCCACCTCTGTCCTTTGAACCTGTGTTAATACGATGACGAAAATCGTTTTCCAAAAAACGATAGCTCATATTTCGAGTTACTGTTTCCCAGCTTATGTAAAATATAGCCCAATATTACCCGAGCGAGGCGATTCTTATCAACAGACCCGACTTAGCCTCAGGTCTTGGAAAACTTCGATCCGAGGAATGGTGGAGCCGTCAAAGGCCCCATTGATGGGGGTCCCCCATCAACAAGCTGGCCAATCACAGCATCCATGCCTTTGTGGAAGCGCCATCAAGCTGGGATTCGACCGTCGCAATGATGATGATCATCGAAGCGATCATTGCAGATGTGCAGGATCAAAGGTGGGATGACAGTAAGGACCGCATCGAAGAACTGGAATCGATGTTTGGCAAAAACCGCCTGTTCCGGAATTTCAACTAAGCGACCTTTGCTAAGTCCGTCTATCACCCGTCCGGTTGAAACCAAATCGGAGAGGAATAGGCTCTTTCCTGAACGGTCAACGGGACCGTGTCAGGTAAATCCAGATTAAACTTCACCGCGTCATAGGCGGTCCATCGTGGCGTCGGGATTTCGATCACACGGGCGTAGTAAAACGCTTGCAACGCGGGATCAAAATCCGGGTCCTGCCAGACGGCTCCTAATTCTGATGCGCCAATTGTATTGGTCCAGCTTGGCACAGAAAGATCAACTGTAGACCCAACAGCAGGCACCTTACCGTCGCGGCCCATATCCCGATTGTCAGACCACGCAACGTCATAGACTTTTTCGCGCGGCGTCCCGTCCTGATCCAGCCAGCCCTTTACGATTTGAACCCGGTCAAGATTTGCGCCATTCGGGTCGCGCAAGGCGTAGACCAAAAAGGATGGTGCCCCTTCCCCTGGCAGCAGATCCCGCCCCATTGGCACGCCCTTGGTATAACCGATCAAGGCAAGATCACGACGCAGGGCGTCAGCCTGTTCAAAGTCCCAGCCCCCAAAGAACCGCACCCGAATTCGCGTGCCCGTCGTAGCGTAGACTTCGCGACGTTCCATCGCATCGAAGATCTCTCCGCGTGTGTTGTCATTTGCCCAGACTGCCGTCAATCCGCCGGTAATGTAGCGCCAGGAATAGTATTTTATCCCAAGGTCTTCGTTGTTCTTAGACAGGTGGTTGGAACGATGTTCATTGGGTTCGTAGGCTGTAAATTTACCAAAGAAATTGTCATTGTCCGGCGTGGAAAGACCAGTATGTGTATCACTGGCACCAACCAATCCGAATTTGAATGGATTGACCCCAAGTTGATTTTCCAATTGAAAGCCACGCTGCAACCCGGACCGAACATATTCCCCAGGCAACATCTCTGGGGTTTTGGCCTCTGAAGCGTCCAGATTGCCCCAATCCCAGGTTTCAAAATTGGCAAATTCGTCATCCGGGGACAGTAGCGGATGCGCTTCGCCGTCGCCTTTGATCTGGGTCGCTTCATACAAGCGCTCCCATTTATTGCGTTGTTCCGCATAGGCCAGATCGTAAGGAGCGCCATTGGCAAAATCATCCTGCATCGCAAACATCATGCCATTGGACAGATTGCCATTATGTGGAATTGCCGTCACGTCGCCGCCGGTCTTGGCCTCATAGTCTTCCAGCCATTTCCACAAGTCTTTTGGATCGCGGCTGCCAATTGGCGGAGTCGTTGTGAAGGGCACAATCTGCCCTGCCCGCTCTGGGCCATCCCGAAAGATCACATTGCGGTGGAGGTTGTTGCCCTTTTCAAGTGAGGTCCACTCATAGGCGATGAAGGTGGTAAACACGCCTGGTTCATTAAAATCTTCGGCGGCTTGGATTATGTCATTCCAAACGCGTTTATAGGCCGGATTTCCGGGTTGATAGTTCAGCGCATCAGAAAGTTCGCCCTGCGAAAACTGGCGGACAAGCTCTATCGCGGCATCCTGCGCTTGCTGGCCTCCGGCATTAAAGGCTTCGTGAAACTTTTTACCGTCCGGGTCAGCCAAAACATTGGGCGTCCCGGCGATCATATCCGTGATGGCCCCCATCCCGTCAGAGTGATCTGTAATCATAAAAAAATCAAAAGGAGTGCGCAGTTTGACGGGCTGACCCGTGTTCGAGGTGACCTGTTCCCCCCGCGCAAACCTGTAGGCATCCCGCGGCATCAGCCGTGTTCCGCCGCCGCCCGCATCCCCAGACAGGCCGGTGTGGACATGTGTATCTCCGAAATACACATTCGCAGGAAAGCTCCGGTCCGCATAGGGCGAATAGGGGCGCCCGGAAAACACCGGATCCAAACCCTGCATATCAATCGAGTCCTCACCGATTGCCGTTCCAGCCAGGAGGATAAAAGCAGATGTTGCAAGCAGGATATGTTTCATGGGCACTCCATTAGGATGTTATCACGGACGCAAGGGACGCGCTGTCTTTGGGAGGGATGTCTTCTGGCAGAATGCATCTGGAATGCATTATGACCTGACGATCGGTTCGGTGGAGCCGCGCGAGCACAACGGAAAATAATCGCCATCGACACCGTTCCCCCAAACCTCTCAAAGCGGATACACTAATGGTAGACGCCTTGAGTTTGCAGCAGTTCCCCCATGACCTTAGCCTAAGACCACGGGTAGATTGTCTGCCCGCGGACATTCAGTTGCTTAAAATTTGAAAGAGAGTGTTGGTCACCCGCGCCGCTGGCAAAACGGAACGGCGCGGGCTTTTCTTAGCTGTCGAGCAACCGGTGCAGCGTGGCCATCGACCTTTCTTCGCCTTCCTGGTATCCGATCACCCCAAAATACCGGCCTTTGTCATCAAACAGCATCACCGATGCGGAATGATCCATGGTATAGTCGCCACCCTCAAAGGGGACTTTTTGGGCATAGGCTTTGAACGCACCAATAGCTTTCTTCATTTCGGCAGGGTCGCCTGTGACGCCGACAACACCCGGAACCCAGGACACATAGTCGCCAAGCACGGCTTCTGTGTCCCTTTCAGGATCGACGGTAAGAAAAAAGACGCGTAAATCTTCGCCCTCTTTGCTCAGTTCCTCTTGCCAGGTCGCGATATCCCCAAGGGTGGTTGGGCACACTTCAGGACAATGCGTAAAGCCAAAGAAAACAGCCGTTGGTTTGCCCAAAAGACTATCCTGCGTGAAGGGCTTTCCATCCGTCGCGGTCAGAACATAATCCCCGACCCCAAGATCACGGACAATCTGCTGGGTCATTTTGGGTTTGATGACCTGAAACCAGGCAACCCCAAGGCCCGCGGCCAGAACCAGCCCCCAGAGGCTGACAAGCAATAGCTTTCGTGAAAAGGACATCTGATCCCCTATTCTGATGATGCAGCGGTATCGCCATGGGCCGAATGGTCCATATGCGCGCTGCTTTTTGCATTTGGCGCGCCGATCGCCAATGGAAAATCGACGGTTCCAGCAGTCTTAAACGTTAGTTCAACGTCCACAGTGTCGCCTTCGACGAAGGGCTGTTTGAGGTCAAAGAACATGATGTGAAACCCGCCGGGTTTCAAGGTTACGGTTTCCCCTGCCGGGATCAGCACCCCATTCTCCAGTTTCCGCATCCGCATCACATCGTTTTCCATCGACATTTCATGGATTTCCAAACGCCCGGCCGCGGCGCTGGTCGCGCCGATCAATCGATCGTCGGTGGTCCCGCTATTGGTGATCTCAAGAAACCCACCCGCAACCGGTGCATTTGGCAAGGTTGCGCGGGAAAAGCCGCCCTTGAGGATCAGGTCACCGATTTGGGTTTCGCCAGAGGCCATGGCATCGTGGTGCTTCATGCCTTCCATATCATGGCCCTGGGTTTCGCCCGCAACCAATGTCAGGCTGGGGGCTGGGTTCGGCACGTCATGAGAGCCTGAAGTATCGGTCCAATCGGCGATCCCATTGGCGCAGTCTTGCACGGCAGGGAAATACAGAACCTCATCAGGTGTCCCCGTAATCGCGGCACGAAAGGTGAATTCGTCATACCAGTCGGACGGCAAGTTGCCCTCTGACCAGATGATTGTCTTCACGCCATTTGTAACTTCGGTCCCGTGACTATTATAGGGCTTTGCATAATCGCCCTTTTGAGTTGTCAACGTCCAGCCTGCCTTGGGCATTG
The DNA here is from genome assembly GCA_051251595.1 of Marinosulfonomonas sp. GTDB lineage: Bacteria > Pseudomonadota > Alphaproteobacteria > Rhodobacterales > Rhodobacteraceae > NORP110. The sequence goes on along the minus strand of JBPOFA010000007.1, from coordinate 10,973 downwards.
GCTTGGCAACATAGACGCCCTCGGGCAAGTCGATGCGGACCGACTGTGTCGCTTCGCCGTCGCACCCGTGCGGCACGCGCAGGGTGATCTTGGTCGTTTGCCCGATCAGGGCTGTCTTTTGTTCAAGAGTTGCGTGGGCCTCTGCCTGCGCTGCGACAACAACAAGCCCAAGGGCTGGTACAATATATTTCAACATTTTGTTTTCCCAATCAACGCGCGCGGACGCACCGCTTGCCGCGTTTTTCGTGTTTTGGGTGCCCGATCCGTCGGACAGCCCGATTGAACATAAAAAGGTGCAAATGCACCGGTTCAAATCAGGGCTGGCGGTCCACGAACAGAGATCTGAAATGCATGGCGTTGAGCGCCTGACAAAAGATCGCACCGGCCATCCTGCACCGCGCCAAAGACCAGGCGTTCGCTGTGCGGGGCAAAGGAAATCGGATCCGGATCGGACAAAAGATGGCAATACGGACAGTGATGGCTGTGCCCGGGCAAGCCCGTTCCACATATGTCATCTGCCGATCCGCCTGCTGCGACAAAGGCCGCAAGCTCTGGGTTGGCAGGTTCGTCTGGCACCATCTGGGCCGCAGACAATACGCTGCCCGCCGCGATCACAATCGCGACTGCAAGGTAGAAAAACTGCCGACTCAGACGTTTCAACATGCGTATGTCTTGGCTGAAAATCTACCACTTGAACAGCCGGTGCGTTCAAATGCCACAAGCGCAGCCTTGGGCCTATTGGCCAATCTGCCGCCGCTAAGGATGTTTGGTGGAAACGTGTTGTGCTGCGGCCAGATTGGCATCAGACACCGCGCGTTCCATGGTTCCACCCCTTGCAAGCACCCCAGCCAGAGTTCCGATAAACATGTCCCCTGCCCCATGCGTGCTGATCAAATCCACGGGATGCGCAGCTTGTACAAATTTGAGACCATCGCGCGTTGCCAGGGCGACGCCTTGGCCCCCAGCTGTCACAACGACGGCGGGCACATGGGCCGTCAGGGATTGGGCTACGGTTTGGGCTGTGGCGAGGTCTGTAACGGCGGAGCCTGCCATTTCTTCGGCCTCGATTGCATTGACGACCAGAACATCGACCAAATCCAGAAACTCATCCGACATTTTGCGCCAGGGCGCTGCGTTCAGGCAGACCAACACACCGGCCTGCCGCGCGGCTTTCGCTGCAGCGATATTGGTGGGTTCTGGGATTTCATTTTGCAGAATGAGAACGCCGGCCCCGTCCCACAAGGCCTTGTCCTTGAAATGGCTGACATCAATCGTTGCATTCGCCCCGGACACGATCACGGCGCCATAGTCGCCGTCTTGGTCGATAATCGCGACGCTCATCCCGGTTCCGCACTCCGGACGCTTGGATATTCGCTCCAACGCCAGCCCCGCCTGCAACAAACGGTCGAGCATGAATTCACCAAAATCATCCGTACCAACGGCCCCGACAAACCGCGTTTCCAGCCCGGTTTGCGCGGCAGCAACAGCCTGGTTGCCCCCTTTGCCGCCAAATTTCGGATACCATCGCTGCCCGGTCACGGTCTCGCCTTTGCGGGGCCGGTCCGGGGCCTCGACCATCACGTCGTAATGCAGGCTGCCAACGACAACAATCGCGGCTTGGCGAGAGGTTCCGTTGCTCATACGCGGATCCTAATCGCCGTGGAGCGCGGCGTTTACGATCACTTGCGCACTGACCGCGTCCTGTTGTGCCACGGCTTCGCCCAGACGGTTATCCGCATCCAGCTTGTCTGCGACGCGCAACAGGCCTTCAACGGTTGCGATATTCGCCTCGCATTCGCGCACGGGGTCCAGACCGCTGGCATCGGGGAACGTGTCAAAATAGATCGCGCCCTGATAGCCATCCCGGCGGATTTGCCACAACAGCTCTAGCGTGGCCTTGGTGTTGACAGAGCCGACCATCAACCCATCATCGCGTTTGCCATAGCCATCGTTCAGATGAACGCCCAGCAATTTGGAATGCCGCCCGATCATTGCTGCGGCAAAGGCGGGAACTTCGTCGGCATAAAGCACATGGGCAAAATCCAGCGTCACACCTAGATTTGGCGATCCCGCCTCTTTAATCGCCAGCAATGTCGTTGCCATATCCGGCAGCAGGCTGAAGGATCGCGGCTCGTTTGGTTTGTATTCAATGCTGATCTGGCAGACCGGGTCATGGTCCGCGACTTCGCGAATGGCGTCAACCTCATTCGACCACATCCGATCATAATCCGCCTGAAAGCTGTAATCGAACCCGTCTTGGCCCAGCCAGATCGTCATCAGGTCCGACCCAGTGGCGCGCGCAGCATCAATGCCGCGTTTGGTCAGATCAATCGCCTCGCGTCGGACCACGGGGTCTGGATGGGTAAATGCCCCAAGTTTGAAATTCGGGTTGGTGTAATAGCGCATGGCCAAGCCGTTGACCCCTAAGCCCAGATCCCCCAGACGCCGGGTCTGCGCCACGACGTCTGCCTCTGTGTGGTCGGGAAAGTTCAGATCCAGATCGGTCAACCCACTGACCGTCGCCGCCCTTTCGGCCATCTGCATCGGCGTCGGCTTGCCCTTTAGTTCCGGCCAAAATTCATGCGCTTTGGATGCAAAAGAATTAAGACGGGTCGCGTATTTTTGTGCAGACATTGGGGATCCTCCAGGTTCGCGCCTAACCAATCTGGATTGGCGCAAGAGGTCAAGCTGAACAACGCCGGGGACGGTCCATCTATGTCCCACGCAACTTGTCGACACACCAAACACATGTAAGCAATAGCCATTTTGGAAACAGCCGATGCTGTACCTTTATCTTTGGCGTTATTTGATCTTTGGTTGCGGGCCACGCAAAGGTTGCGGGCCACGCAAATTCGGACGTATCCTTTGGCATCAAACAAGGAAATCCCATGCCTAAAATCAAATTCGGTATCATCGGTGCCGGCTGGAGAGCGTTGTTTTTTGTCAGAATCGTAAAAGCGTTTCCTGAAAGGTTTGACTGCCAAGGCGTCGTCATTCGTGATCCGGACAAACGACGGGCCTTTGCCCGGGACTGGAACATAAAGACCTTCGCTTCCCTGGATGCGATGCTGGATGCAACGGACATCGCATTCGTGGTCGTAAGCACGAGCGAGAATCACAAGGTCATTCTTGATGTCGCATCGCGCAACATCCCCTGTCTGAGCGAAACACCCCCTGCCCGTAGTTTGGACGAACTTATCCAAGTGTACAAAGCAGTTGAGGGCATGGGCGGGAAGGTTCAGATTGCCGAACAATATCACCTGCGCCCGCATCATCAGGCGCAACGGGCGGTGCTGGACAGTGGCAAGATCGGCCAGGTGTCCCACGCGCAACTGTCTGTCGCGCATGGCTTTCATGGGATGAGCATGCTGCGGTATTTCTTGGGGATCGGGTATGAAAATGTGTCAATCCAGGCCACGTCCTTTACCGCGCCCCTTGTAAAAGGTCCGGACCGCAAGGGCGTCCCCCTTACCGAAGAAATCGTTCAATCCGAACAGGTTCTGGCTTGGTTTCGATTTGAAAATGGGCAGTTCGGGACACTTGATTTCACCACCAACCAGTATCGCGCCTGGATCCGGCAGGAACGGGTTTTGATCCGTGGCGCGCGTGGTGAAATCTCTAACCTTCAGGTGCGCTATCTTAAGTCCTTTGATGAACCGATGGTGTTCGATCTGGAACGGGTGTCACATGGGCAGGAAGAAGACCAAAAATTCGCGGCCTTCATTGGCTATAGGGGCGAAGGCGAATGGCTGTACAAAACGCCGTTTTCCCGCCCGATCCTGATGGATGACGAAATCGCCATCGCCCACTGTCTGGAAAGAATGTCAGATTATGTGGCCACGGGGGCCAGTTTTTATTCCTTGGCCGAGGCGTCGCAGGACGTCTATCTAAGTCTGCTTTACGAACAAGCGAAGAGCGAACAGCGCACCATCGAAAGCGAAATACAGGCCTGGGCCAAGGCCTAAGACGAAAAGCATTTCACAAGTCACAAGGAAAAGAGACGACGTCATGAACCTTACACAAGACCCGCAAAGCGTTCCTCATTTCGGCGTGTTTGAATGCTTCATCCCAGCCCCCTCTTTGCAAGGAGATCCGTTTTTGGGGGTCGATTATGGCGTGACCTTTACCCGCCCGGACGGCGCGGAGATTTCGACGGATGGCTTTTATGACGGGGCACGTGGATTTGGGGCGCGGGCTTATGCGAATATGCATGGCGTTTGGCACTGGACATCCCAGTCAACCCACCCAAAGCTGCACGGATTGTCCGGCAGCTTTACCGTCGTCGCCTCGACGCTCAAAGGCCAGCTGACCGTCGACAAGACCGACCCCCATCAATTCGCCTATGACAATGGCGAATGGTTTTTGCATATCGGTGACACGGGCTATCGCTATGCAACGGACACGGAATCAGAGTGGAAAGCCTATATAGATCAGGCCGCCGCTGCCGGGTTTACGAAAATCCGCACCTGGTTTGGACGCGGCCGGCGCGACGTGCAGGCCTTGTTCACCTATGATCGGTCCTCTTTGAACCTTCCGTTCTGGCAGGAAATTGATCGCCGCCTGGCTTATGCGCTTAACACTTACCCGGACATCATGTTCAAGCTGATCCCCTATGGCGAAGACACAGCCGAACTCCGCGGTTACGCGGATGATCCGCTGACCCAATCGGTTGCGCGCTATGCGCAGGCCCGATTTTCGGCCTTTCCGAATGTGCATTGGTGTGTGTCCAACGACAGAGAGGTGGTTCCCGACGAAACAGAACTGACCGGGCGCATGGTGCATGAGGGTACGATCCATCACATCGCCCAAGACATGGCCGCGCGTGAACCCTGGGGCACGTTGTTGACCAACCACCAGTGCCGTTTCAAAGGCTATTCCTTTTGCGATGCGGAATGGTCGGATATTGTCACCCTGGAAGATCTGGATCAGGTGCATGGCGGCATCATCCAAGAGTATCGCCAGCGGGTCAAAGCGCCCGTGGTCAATGATGAAGACCGCTATGAACATTATCGCCCGCCCGCCCATCCACGGTATTTTTTCAGACGCCTGATGTGGGGCAGCCTGTTGTCGGGCGGCCATGCAACCTATTGCGGCACGGTGACTTTTGAGCCTTATGACGGCGCTTTGCGCGGTATTCAGGGTTATTTTGATGCCGTTCATTCCGGAAAACTGACGGGGGCTCAGGACTTTCGGGTGCTGCACGCCTTTTTCAACGACACCGGGTTGAATTTAATCGGGTTCGAGCCGGATGACGGGCTTGCTGGCAATCGCCCCGAACAGGTCAAATCTATGCGTCGGGATAAGACTGTCATTCTGTACCTTGCAAACCCCGACGGTGATACCCCCAAAACCGATGATGTCTGCGAGACCATTCCCGAAATTTCCCTGAACCTTGGGCCCTGCACGGCACGTTGGTTCGATCCCCGCAGCGGCTCATGGCATGGTCCGAACACCCATCCCGCAGGCAGCACTCCCTTCACCGCACCAGACGGTGGCGATTGGGTTTTGCTCTTGGAAATGCAGGATCAGTGACGTTACGTCATACCATTTGTTAAGCACTCATAACGGGAAAAATCCCCTTGCATCGTCCCCAAAAATTGCGGACCAAATGCGCATTTAGCGCAATCTCTGCTTTGGGACCCTCCATCAGCGGAATAATACAAATTTTCGGTTTAAAACTACAATCATTCATACACGTCTTCGCCGAAAAGTCGCGGTTCGAATGGGTAAGAGGTTTACATGCAAATTAGGACAATAGTTGCAGCAATCTTGATTGTCTGCGCTGGCACGTCTGTGGCGTTTTCCGACACACCGTTGGTGGTCGAAATGGTCAAGGCAAAGGCCACACCGATCCAGCAGGGTTTCCAACTGACCGGAGAGGTCGTCGCACGCGACACGTTAATGGCGTCTTTTGCGACAAGTGGCCGAATTGCCAGTGTCGAAGTGCAGGAAGGCGACAAGATTGAACCCGGAACCGTCATCGCGCGGATGGAAGCCATCCAGCAAGAACAGGATCTGCGGGCCGCGCAGGCCGGCGTCGTGACAGCCCAGGCGGATTACGACCAGGCCAAAGAAGACCTCGACAGATTTGAAAAGCTGTTCAAAAGCGGCGCCACCACCAGAATTGCGCGCGACAACGCCGCCGATGCGGTGGCCGTTAAAGAAGCGGCTCTGGCCCAATCCCAATCTGTGCTCGACCAATCAAAACAATCCCTGAAAGACACTGTCCTGGTGTCCCCTGACAATGGCACTGTCCTAAGCCGTTTTCTGGAACCCGGCCAGGTGGTCGGAACAGCCCAACCCGTCGTCGAAATCGCGCTTGGGGTCGACTATGACGTCAAGTTTTCGGTGCCCGAGATTTTGATGACCGGCGAAATCATTGAAGACCCCAAAGTCTATCTGACCGCGCTGAACGGCAGCGGCGCAGCATTTGAAGGCAAGGTCCGCGAAGTGTCCCCTCTTATTGACGCAAGTACCGGGGCAATTGACGTGAAAATCGCTGTGGAAAACAGCCCGGACGGTTTGAACTATGGCGATCCGGTGCGCGGGCGCATCATTCAACAGGGCCCGGCCTATGTCACCCTGCCCTACACCGCCATGGCCGCCACAAAGGGCGGACCTGCCGTTTGGGTCATTGACCCAGAGACGATGACAGTTTCCCTGCAAAACATTGAAATCGAACAATACAGAACCGGAATCATTATTGTGAAATCAGGCGTGCCAGACGGCACTATGGTTGTCACGAAAGGCGCCCAATTGATGTATGCGGGCCGCGCAGTCAGCGCCAAAGAGGTGACGCAATGAAATGGCTCTTGATCACAGCGCTGAGCGTTTCAGCCGCCTATGCCGAAACAGAAACACCGCAGACCGCAACGGCCCCCCGCCCTGTCGTATCCGAAATTGTCCGCTCTGAGACTTTGGGGCTGAACACCTTTATTGGCACGATCGCGGCCAAAAATGAATCCGATTTGGGGTTTCCCTTCAACGGCACGATTTCTTCGCGGCTGGTCGATGTGGGGGATGTGGTAAAGGCCGGGGATGTGCTGGCCGTTCTGGACTCTGTCGCGCTTGAAGCTGCGAAAAACAGTGCCGAAGCGGCGGAACGAATTGCCTTGACGCAATTCGGCTCTGCCTCGCGTGCCCGTCAACGTGCCAAGACCCTTGTGGAACGTGGCGTCGATACAAAGACGGATATCGAAGATTCTGAACGTGCCTTTGTTGCCGCTCAGGCCAGCAAGGAACAGGCAGAGGCAAATCTGGAACGGGCCCGCTATGCGTTCAGTCTGGCAGTGCTAAAAGCACCAGTGGACGGTGTCGTGACCGAGGTATTTGCCGATACCGGTTCGGCCATCAGTTCTGGCGGGGCGGTGTTGCGTCTGGCCTCAACCGGGGATCGCGAAGTGATTGCAGATCTCAGCGATCAGGATTTGTTAAAAATCAATGCGGGCGACCTGTTTAACGTCACTTTGACCATTGATCCGTCAATTGAAACCACGGCGAAAGTTGCACGAATCGAACCTGTGGCAGAGAAAAACACCCGGTTAAGACGGGTGCATCTTACACTTTTGGAAACTCCAATCAGTTTTCGCTTTGGCGCGCTTGTCACCCTGCGGCGCGACGAAAGCCGCACGAAAAACATCAGCATACCCTATGCCAGTATCCTGACACCGGACACGGACCCCAGGGTCTGGGTCGTTGATCGGTCGGATAACAAAGTCACTCAGAAATCAATAATTATCGGCAATCGCCAAAAAGATCGCGTCTTCGTGTCGTCCGGTCTGGAGGTTGGAGACGAGGTCATTCTGAAAGGGATTCATTCCCTTGAAGACGGACAAACAGTGGGTCAGAGCGTATCAAAATGAAGAAGTTTAACTTATCCGATTGGGCCTTGAACCACCGTTCTTTTGTTTGGTTCCTGATGTTGATCTCTGTGATCGCGGGGGCCATTTCCTATGCCAATATCGGCCGGCAGGAAGATCCCGACTTTGCCATCAAAACGATGGTCATCACCGCATCTTTGCCCGGCGCCGACATCACCAATACGGTGACGCAGGTCACGGACCGGATCGAAAAAGAGCTTCAGAACTTGCCAGAGCTTGATTTCACAAGGTCGCAAACCGCAGCCGGAATCGCAGTGGTCTATATAGAACTGCTGCAGGACACCAAAGCGTCAGAGCTGCCGCGGATTTGGCGCCGCGTGCGCGACATGATGAACGATATTGGAGGGGAATTCCCGCAGGAATTTGCCGGTTTTCGGTTCAACGACACATTCGGCGATGTTTACGGCAACCTTTACGCCCTGACCTATGATGGGTTTTCCCGAAGAGAGGTGCGCGATTACGCGGAACGAATTCGCCGGGACCTGCAAGGGCTGGATGACTCTGGCAAAATCGACATCTACGGAACCCGGGATGAGGTCATCTATCTCGAGTTTTCCGCAGCCCGTCTTGCGGCCCTTGGTCTGAACCAACAAGCCGTCATGAACACATTGGCCGAACAGAACGCCATTTTGAAATCAGGTGTCATTGATGCCGGGCCCGAACAGCTGTTGGTCCGCGTTGGTGGCCAATTTTCTGATATCTCAAGCATCGAAGACATCAATCTTCGTGTCGGAGACAGGTTTTTCCCCCTTAAGGACGTTTCTGACATTCGTCGAGGCTATGAAGACCCGCCCTCGACCATTTTCCGATATGACGGCAAAGAGGCCATCGGCATTGCCGCGGGCATGCGCAAAGGGGCCAATATCATCAAATTCGGCGAAGAGATTGATCGCGTGATCGCTCATGCCGAGTCAGAGCTGCCAATTGGAATAGAGATTCACCAGGTCGCAGACCAACCTCATGTCGTGGACGAGGCCGTGGGACACTTCCTGCAGGCCCTGCTGGAAGCTGTTGTCATCGTGATGGCCGTCAGCTTTGTCAGCCTTGGGATGCGCGCTGGTCTTGTTGTCGCAATCACCATTCCTTTGGTGCTGGCGATCACATTTGTCATTCTGGATGTCTATGGCATCACCTTGCAGCGTATTTCCCTGGGGGCGTTGATCATTGCCTTGGGTCTTTTGGTTGATGACGCGATGATCGCCATCGAAACGATGATTTCACGGCTGGAGGTTGGCGAGAGCCTAACGCAAGCGGCCTCTTACGCCTGGACCTCTATCGCGATGCCGATGCTTATCGGAACACTTGTGACAGTGGCGAGCTTTATCCCGGTTGGATTGAATTCATCTGCAGCCGGGGAATTCACATTTTCTTTGTTCGTCGTGATCGCGGTCTCTTTGTTGGTGTCCTGGGTCGCAGCGGTGCTGTTTGCCCCACTCTTGGGTGTCACGATCTTGCCGGCCAAGTTAAAACACCAACATGCAGAACCAGGCCGTTTCCGCCGTGCCTTTCACAAGGTGCTGTTGGTCACGATGCGTTTCAAATGGCTGACTATTCTGGCGACGATCTTGGTTTTTGCAGGATCGATCTACAGCTTTAAATATGTGCAGCAACAGTTCTTTCCCAGCTCTGACCGGCCAGAGCTGATCGTTGACTTCACCCTTCCGCAAAACAGCTCCATCGGCGCAACCGATGCAGAGATTGCACGTTTTGAAGAGCACCTTAAGGACAATGAAAACGTGCTGTTTTGGACCAGCTATGTTGGTCAGGGCGCACCGCGTTTCTTGCTGTCCTTTGATTCCGGCACACCGGGCCCGCACACGGGTCAGATCATCATTCAAACAGAATCCACCGACGCGCGTGACGCCCTTCGGGCCGAACTGACGGACGTGGCCGCCAATGAGTTTCCGGGCGTGGATATCTTTATCAAGCTGTTGGAAATCGGGCCGCCTGTTGGTCGCCCTGTTCAGTACCGGTTAAGTGGCCCCGACCCCGATTTTCTGCGTGACACCGCACGGGATTTCGTAAGCCTGATTTCCAAGGATCCGCGGCTTGGCGGCGCGATCATGGACTGGAATGAGCCTGCACGCGTCGTGCGCGTCAATATCATGCAAGACAAGGCACGCCAGCTTGGGCTGACCTCACGCGATATCGCGACGGCGCTGGACACAGTCTATGACGGCACCAATGCGACCTCTCTGCGCGACGGCGCTTATCTTGTCGATGTGCGTGTCCGGGGCGCGAAGGCAGACAGGCAATCTGTTGGGGCGCTTGCGGATTTGCAAATCACTACGGCGACCGGGTCTACCATCCCGCTGCGGTCTGTGGCTACGTTTGAATTCGATACCGAACAGCCCGTCATTCATCAGCGCGACCGTATTCCGACCGTCACCGTAAAGGCTATGGTCACCTCGGACGACCAGCCCGCGACAATCGTCACACAGTTGAACGACGAGGTCGAAGCCTTTGCCGCGAAACTGCCTTTTGGGTACAAGGTTGAAATCGGCGGGGCGGTTGAAAGCAGTGCCGACAGTCAGGCCCCAATCGCGGCCGTTGTGCCCGTCATGCTGCTGATCATGCTGACGCTGACCTTCATCCAGATGCAGGGGTTCCGGCTTACCTTTGTTGCCCTCTGCGCCGCACCGCTTGGGGTGATCGGCGTTGTCGTTGCGCTGGTGTCGTCCGGTGCACCTATGGGATTTGTGGCGATCCTTGGGATTTTGGCCCTGCTTGGCATCCTGATCCGCAACTCTATCATTCTCGTCCACGAGATTGAGGTGTTGCGCGAAAAAGGACGCACCGCTTGGGACGCTGTTTTTGAAGCCAGCGACAGCCGCGCCCGGCCGATCCTATTGACCGCAGCCGCAGCCAGTCTTGCGCTGATCCCGATCTCTCGACAGATTTTCTGGGGGCCGATGGCATTTGCCATGATCGGCGGGATCATCGCCGGAACAATCATCACATTGGTGTTTGTGCCTGCGCTTTACCTAGCGGTCTTCCGGGTGAAACCTGAAAAATCCTAAACAAAAAACGGCCGGGATCATGTGTCCCGGCCGTTTTCATTTTAAGGCGTTACTTTGAAGATATGCGCGCCCT
>JBPOFA010000067.1:0-2087 GCA_051251595.1 Marinosulfonomonas sp. | reverse complement strand
GAGCTAAACAAGCATCCCGACGTCAAATATCGATCGCGCACAGCTGCGGCGATTTTTGAGAAACGTCGGAGAGAAGATGAGATCGCAAAGCATGTTTCAAGGCACGGTGGATTGGAAAAAGGGATGCACGAATCGGCGATACAAGCAGCGCAAAAGCAGTTTGGGCTCGGAAGGTCGAGGGTCGAAGAAATTTGGAGCAAAGCGAAACCGAGATATGAGGCGTTGGCTGCGATTAGGCGCCAAGTTGATGATAAAAGGAAAACTTAGTCCAGTGACTTCTAGAAGTCGCTGGACGCGGTTTTGCTGGAAAATTCTATAGAATTCGGGTTCATCTTCGTCCGCCAAACGCATCCTGCGTCGTGGCGTATTCGGGAGAATTTCAATGGAAAAGATGTTGGTTTCGATCGCAGAAGCTGGGCAGATGCTCGGTTTGGGTCGCAGCAAGATTTATGAAATGATCAACGGAGGCCAGCTGGTGACGATGCATATCGGTCGGCGGCGGCTGGTAAAAATAGATAGCATCAAAGCGCTCGTGGAGCAGAGCGAGGAGGCGGTTGATGCCTAAACAGCGGATAACGAAAAGCCCCGGCGCGGCTGCAACCGTGCACGGGGCTAAAGATGTCGATCTTGGTAGGCCGACATCTTCTCATACACCGAAAGCCGGTGTCGCTGCCAGAAAAAAATCATACCAGCCGGCTGGCTGGCCTGATCATATTGATGGTCCTATCTATTCTTTTGAAAAGCTGGGCGGGCGTATGAAAGTGATTGCCGGTGCGCGCCATTTCCACGGCCATGAGCGTTTCGACATTCGCGAGTGGTGCAATGGCAAGATAGGCACCCGGAAAGGCGTCAGCATCCCGATTGATGAGGCGCGCAAGCTCGCCGAGGCGATTATTGCCTGGGACAACCATCGCCGTCTCGGGTGGGGAGCTCCGGAAACCACGTAATCCAAACAGATGAAGGGCGGCTCGGCAACCGGCCGCCCTTTCTGTTCCCAACATCCGCGTTCAAGAAACGCGAACGGAGGCGCGCAATCGTGCCTGTTCCAACCAATCTTGAAACTTGCGAACCACTCAGATCAGAGCCCGATGCACCATCGTCGAAATCGCAAGACATGCGCACATCTGACCGTTGCAAAGAAGCTGGCACGAAACCTGCTATTCTAGAACTAGACTATAGTGAGGGTCAGAAAACTGGGTTCTCAGCCCCCGTAATGCTCCAAGCGAATTGGGGTGGCGCGCGCAACTCCAAAAGCCGTTGCTCGACGAGCATTAGCGAAACGCAGGCCGCCAATCTCATCGACGCTGCCGATTTTGCTCGGCGGGTCGGCCTCCCGCTTAACCGGTTCATCACGATCAACTGGGAACAGCTGGGCGTGAATGACAGCGAGGCTGCTGAAGCGACAGGTCGGTTCTTAAAACTGCTGCGGGATTGGTTGCGCTGCAACGGGTACGAGAGCGCCCATATCTGGGCGCGCGAATATTCCCCATCGTTAGGATCTCATGTCCATTTGCTGGTCCACTTGCCATTCGACCTTAAGCTGCGAACTGTGCATCTGCGTTGGCTCCGCCAGATTAGTGGGAATTCTTATCGCAAGGGTGCCGTCAAAACTCTGCCCGTAGGATTCTCAGGGACATGCTCAGCGAGCAATTTTCTTCACTATGACAAAAACCTCCAAGAAACTGTCAAATACCTGCTGAAGGGAGTCGAGATCGCAGCCGCTGATCGGCTGGGAATCGATCGCCTCCGTCCATGCGGCAAGATCATCGGAAAACGTGTTGCGACATCCCAGAATATCGGGCGAGCCGCTCGGTCGCGATACACGGTGCCAACTGAGCCAGTAGTCGAGAGGGAGACGCGGTGTCGCTCAGTTGATCCCGCCAATGAAGCCCACATCCGTGGCCATCCGACAGCGCGTCCCATAGAAATTGGAGCCGTCGGTGCAAATGACAGTTTCCTAATACGAACGGTGCGCTGTCGTGGGCCTCCTACGAGCTAGGTTAGGCAGCAACAGCGGGTTTAAGGCCGAGGAGAGTCCAAGCCGCCATATATTGAAAGCAGGAGCAGAATGGCGAATGCGATCCAGC
>JBPOFA010000066.1:0-2097 GCA_051251595.1 Marinosulfonomonas sp. | reverse complement strand
CATGTAAACCACCCTGTTTTGGGTATTCTACAGACTCGAAAGTGTGGTGACTTTCGTTATTCCTCCTCCAAGTGGTATTGAGGCAAGGAGCCCATAGAGGCCAGGGACGGCCATCTTTTTTTGAAGTACGAATCCACAGTGGCAGTGAGAGCAGGGCCTGAAGGTCCCTCTGTTGAATCCCCGTATTTTCCCGTCAGAGCGCTGGCGTACACTTCTGCACAGTATGTTCTATCCAGCTTTTGCGGCAATGGCCTGTCCAGCCACCCAGGCCGACGACCAGGCCCACTGAAAATTGTAACCACCGAGCCAGCCTGTCACGTCCACAGCTTCGCCGATGAAATACAGGCCGGGTACTGATTTGCATTCCATGGTTTTCGAGGACAGCTCATCCGTGTCGATGCCTCCCAGTGTCACCTCGGCTGTTCGATAACCTTCGGAGCCGGCAGGTCGCAGTGGCCAGGCGCTGAGCGCATCACAAATGCACTGCAGTCTGACGTCGCTCTGATCAGACATGTTGCCCTTCAGATTCAGCTCGTCCCCGAGAAAGTCGACCAGACGTGCCGGAAGGTGCATTGACAAGACACTGGTCAAGGCCTTGCGCCCGGTTGATTGTCTTGCCTCTTTCAATATTTCGAGCAAATCGCAATCCGGCGTCAGGTTGATGGTGATCTGTTCTCCTTCCTGCCAATAACTGGAAATCTGCAGTATGGCCGGACCCGACAGTCCACGGTGGGTGAAGAGCAAGGCTTCGTCAAAACCGACATCGCCTGCGGTGACTCGGCTGGGCGCTGCTACCCCGGCGAGCGGCTTGAACCGGTCGTCGCTGAAGCGCAGTGGCACAAGGCCGGGGCGAGGTGTAATGACCCGGACGCCGAACTGCGCGGCAATCTGGTAGGCAAGACCGGTCGAGCCCATCTTGGGGATGGATTTGCCACCGGTAGCCACCACCAGATTCCTTGCGCTGACCTCTGTCTGTTCGCCGTCGCGTGTCAGAGTCACCTGAAAACGGGAGCCGTCGTGGCGGATATCGCCCACGTCGGTCTTCAGCCAGAGCCTGGCACCGGCCTTGTCCATTTCGGCGCGCAGCATGGCAATGATGTCCTTGGCACTGACATCACAGAACAGCTGTCCGAGTGTCTTCTCATGCCAGGCAATACCGTAGTCGGAGACGAGGGTGATGAAATCCCACTGTGTATAGCGGCTCAGCGCAGATTTCGCGAAATGCGGATTCTGGCAGATGAAGTTCTCGGGAGCCGTGCCCATGTTGGTGAAGTTGCAGCGTCCACCCCCGGAAATGCGTATCTTCTCGCCAGCAGCCTTGGCATGATCCACAATCAGAACGCCAGGGCCTGCTTTGGCGGCCGCCATCATGCCTGCAGCGCCGGCGCCGAGAATAAGTGTGTTGATCTGCATGTAGCGGTGGAGTTCTGAAAACAATCGCAGTCTAAAGGGTCAGGAAGTGAAAGTCTTCAGTTGCTGCAAGGCAGCATCGAACGTATTGCGCTGTGCCAGGCAGAGCTTCGACGAGAGCTCGACAACAGTGGCCTGTTCAGGAGCAGGTGCGTATCATGAGCCCCCGATACGGCAGTCCGGAAACGCAATATGGTTGACTATGGATGGTCCTCGAGTACTTGCATGTGCAGAGTCCTGGTTGCTCATGTCGACACCAGGCAATCTCTGATGGACAGTGCAACAAGCTGCCCTTGTCACGACAGATGAAGGTGGCGCGACTCAAGATGCTGCTACTGTTCGCCGTCCTGAGCAGTCTGGTGCTGATGCAACCGGGCTGTCATTCGCCCGCGGATTCGTTGGACAAGTACTTCGCGGACATTCGGATAATCGATTCACCTGACTCGGGCAATGTGACGGCCTACATTGTCCTGAACCTGTCTGCCTACCCCAGCGAGCCCGAAGGGCTGGCTCATTATACCGAGCATCTCGTCTGGCAGAATGTGTTCGGTGGTGAATCCAGTGACGCAGTGCTGCATTCAAATGCCTGGACCAACGTACGTACCAGTGGTTACTGGTTGTCGGGTCCTCGGGAAAAGCTGCCTGAGTTGCTGAAGGACTTGTCCGGAGTATTCGACCCCCTTGTGG
>JBPOFA010000065.1:0-2146 GCA_051251595.1 Marinosulfonomonas sp. | reverse complement strand
GTACATAGGCAAGGTCGACATCGCTCGTCGGTATCCAATCACCTTTGGCTCGAGAGCCAAAAAGATGAAGCTCGCGAATGCGCTCTTTCCCAGCCGCCCATAGGGCGGCCTCTTCACGCCAATCAGCGGATAATCCATCGTCCATCTCCGTTCATAGTCACAGGAAGAGGCATGATGGCAAGATTTGATCGATTAACATTTCCAAGCTGACCGAATCGAGTTCGTAAGCGGACACATGGCCTTCAAAGCCCCTCAGTGGGATCGGGATCAGCCGGGCCCCATTTGCCGGGTGTGCCTGTATTGTCCCAAGATGAGCTTCTAAAGTCAGGCGCAACAATGCGACTCTCCCCACCAGCAACAAGGTCAGCAATCATGTCCGCAACCTTGCCGGTAGCTTCGTCCGCTTCATGCGGCAGCTTTGAAATCATGCCCCTAAGCACCTCCTTGGGACACGTGCGGAGCTTCACGTAAATTGTGTAGCGAATGTTATCGTGAGAGATTCGGCGCATAAATGAAAATAGAACATATAAGGAACACTGTTGGCAAGGCTTCCAAACCGACGACGGACAATGCACATCGGAAAAATGCGGAGATTCATCAAACGATTCTGGGCGGTTCTGACACTCCCACCGGCGCTTTTGGGCATCTGGCTTATGCCAGTGAGCTGGGCGCAACGGAGTGAGGCGTCAGGTTTTTGGACAAAAATTGCTCAGTGGTTTGATCAAATCACATTGCTTTGGATCGCGGTTTTGAGCCTCGCTGCTTACATCATTTGGACCGAGATACGCCCATGGGCCAGATCGATTAGAGGTCCGAAATTGCCGCCATATCACGCTCGAATGGAAGAGGAGCTGACACCCAAACGGATCGAGGCGTTTGAAGAAGTGCTACTGCTGCTTAAATCTCAAGAAATTACTGACATTGCTGACCATTTGGGTGAACCTGAAAAACTGCAAAATCGGTGTGAAACAATCGGAGTTTACAATTCGCACTCGCTGATTGTGGGTAATTTTCGCACTTACCACCGGTCTAGAATCCAATTCGAGACTTATGATTTGATGGGGAGTCCACCTCCCGGATGGATGAACGAAATGGCCAGTTATTGCCGAAGCCGCGAGCAGTTAGCGGGGCGTTATTTAAACTGGTGCTTGAAAGGCAAACTGCATTTGGTCGGTGATTACGACGAACGGGTGGTGGAAATCAAAGACAGGTACTCGGAAGTGAGAAGCTGGAATTATACTGCAAGACGGCAAAATGGGCAGCTGTTCATTCGAGCAATAGCTCCAGGAGCACCAGGTACGATTGAAAAAAATTTTTGAGAGCCGCCGTCATTCCCTTTAGCCGTTTCCTATCTCTCGATTGAAAACCCCGGAGGGAGGGGAGGTGGCGCGGAGAACAATTCATTGCGCGCATCCCGGCGAGCGTCCCGCTTGATAATGTCCAATTCTGCCCGGCGCTCTTCATCGTTCAATTGCTGCCAAACAGGATCGGCCATTGCCGCAGCCATGTCCTCACGGATATATTGCCCGGAGACGCGTTGATAATCTTGAAACTCGGCAGCCGTCAGGCGTCTGTCTCTAACACTACGCTGGGGCGGACCTATTGTTTCCCCAAGACGCCGCACTTCTGCAATGACCGCATCGCTTTCCGGGTCAATGTTGCGCTGAAATAGAGGGCTTGCCGCGTCAGGCCCCAACGCCCCCTCATTCGCCACAGGGCGGCCCAGCACATCGAACCGTTGCGGGAGCGTTCTGCTTAGCCCAGGAATCGCCGCCGCAAGCGTTCCCGTCACCCTGTCAGCCAACGAGCCATCGCCGCGCGTGTCTCGGCGCGCCGTGTCGATTGACGAGCTATTGAACTGGCGGACAACGGCAGGAATCACGGAGCTAGCTTGCCGGGCGATGTAGTAATCAGAATTGCGCTCAGGGTCGCGGATTGCTGCCAGCAAATCGCTAAGCCCGCTTGTCCATGTCTGGTTCGTAAGATTCTCGGTCACTCCGAAAATCATTAGAGGCACCATGTCAGACCATTCCTGATCCGAATAGCTCTCCATATTTTCAACCATGTTGGCGATTGACCCGGCTGTAATTGCGAAAGGATCAAGGCCCGCATAGCTTTGGTAAGCATCGCCCATGCGGATTGAATT
>JBPOFA010000064.1:0-2156 GCA_051251595.1 Marinosulfonomonas sp. | reverse complement strand
CCATATCTCGGCTCCGCGCCGAACAAACCGGTCTATGGCACCGCAAGGCAGACGGCTCCGATTTGGAACGAAACGCACCAACGCGCGATGCCGGATATGACCATGATGCAATTCAGTCATATGTGCAATTGGCCATAGAACAAAATGAACAATGGGCAAGATGGTTTGCTGAACAATCAATTATGCCATTAAAGATAACATATGAGGAACTCTCGCGACAACCACAGGCGGTCTTATCCCAGATCTTAACAAGCCTTGGTATCGATGCGTCTCTTGCTGAAACCGTCCCTATTCAGACAGCCAAACTTGCGGACGAGACGAACACTTTTTGGCGTTCAAGATTTGAAGCTGAATCGAAGGGCGCGCTCTGAGGGCAGCCGCCAAAGCAGACTTTGGCGCAGCTGCAGCGAATTCACGCTTTGTCCCGCATTGCTGCCTCTCGCCTTCCTATTTGGCGTTGATTTCGTGTGCAAACGCAGCAAAGGTCGGCATTGAGCCCACGGTGACAGATGCTGCGCGGTGATCAAATGACTGCTTTGGCTGAGAGTTCCTACTGCAGAAATCTACGATTTTTGCGAAGTTAAGCGAGACGCGTTGATAACCGAAACGTTCCGAATGGTATATTTGCAAGGATCCCCGCTTCAGAGGCTCTAACCTAGCGAAGCAAGGAACCTGTCAGTCCGATTGACTAGTTCCCTAACTGCCTTTCAAACCGCTCTACATAACTGTCACAGATGGTGATTTGCCGACCATTCCGACTAAAGCCGGATCCGATGTCGCATGCTTCGATTGACAGCGATATCTGCGAGTGCCAGTCGATGGTTGAAAGCAAAGCATAAGCATCATCGGCAAGCGGGCTTTCGGCAATGAAACGCGTGAGGGGTAAATCGTCTCCGGTCAATCGGACCTCCGTGATCCGCGCACCGTCCGGCATTCTGTATTCAGCGATCAGCCGCCGCCAGTGTCGCCCGACCTCCGGACCGAAATCACGGCAAACCGACGCGTCACTGTCGGTCATGCCGTATCGATCCGGAAGGTCGCCAAACCGTTCAGGATCAAGACCGTAAAGCAGGCAGATCGAACGACCAGCGCGTTGATCGTCGTCCATGTATTCGCTAAATAGCCTCATTTCTTGACCGTCGGCAAGGTTCTGGTCTGCTCGCGCCACCACGATTGCCTCTGCGCGTTCTGGGAAGATGAGATAGACGTACACAGTAGCAAAATCATCGGCAATGGCTTCCTCGGGTCCGAGGATCGGCAAATCAAATTCTCTGAGAAACGCATGACCGACTTCATGGGCAACGACATGGACCAGCGCGTCCATTGTTCTTTGCGACAAGGAGATATCGTCCTGACCTTGTGCGCTGAGCGGGCTCGCCCCTAAGGCCGCGATAAACAGAAGAAATTTGTGCATTCGGTTGCCTTTCCGTTGCAAGTTGCTTTTCATGAGCTTGCCAGGTCGGCAGTCACCTCTCAAGTATTTGCGAATACAGTTTCGAATAGGGCGGAAGAACGCTATTACCATTGAGTACGGGAACGGGACCAATCATCTTGGAAACCTGTCATATCGAGAGTTGTATCTTCTAAGCACGCCAATTGCCAAGAGCAGCCGTTGGCGCAACCGCAGCGAAATGTCGCTTTGTCCCGCTGAGCAGACCATAGTGCCTCGATAATGCTGCGGCAATACATCAATGTCCGCTTTGGCGGACTGCGTCGCAGCATTTGAGATTATCTTGAACGGCGGCTTTGGGCCGTTCGTTACACCTTATAGCTACCAACTTGACCTCGAACTAATCTCTATTCGTATGCCCCCACCACATCACCTTGCCGATGATGGTGAGTGTTTTCGTGTCGGCAAATTCTGGGGTATAGTCGGGGTTGTCGGAGAGCAGCAGGATTTGATCTTCGCTTGGGCGCTCGATGCGTTTGACGCGGGCGTGGCCGTCATCCAGCACGGCGTAGATCGCGCTGCGGCCTTTTTTGGAGCCGCTGGTTCGCACCGGCACGACGGTTTTTGATCTATCGACGAGCACCATATCTCCTGCCCAAATTGTTGGCTGCATGCTTTCACCTGAGACCCGCGCCAAGACGGCATTTGCGGGCGCGGTGCCGATGCGACGCAGCCAGTCGCGACGGAACGATAGGTAGTCCACGAT
>JBPOFA010000063.1:0-2157 GCA_051251595.1 Marinosulfonomonas sp. | reverse complement strand
ATCGGTCTGGCCGAAACAGGCGAGAATGAGCATGACAATGGTGTCGGCAAGCTCACCGCTGGCTATTGGTTCTCACCACATTGGGGTATAGCAGCATCCTACATTGACATGGGAGAGTTTACCCAAACCTATACCAGCGGAAGTTTTAGCGGAGACGTTCGCTCGCTTGGACTTGGGCTACTCGGTAGGGTGGCCATCACTGATCGCTGGAGTCTGATCGGAAAAATGACCTTGACCCACAACAGAACCAAACAGACTGCGGTGACAGGCGATCCTGCACAGTTTCCGAACCTGAGCGGAAATTCCACGCAAGTGGTTGTGCCAGGGTTGGAAATCAACTATCAGGTCAACGAGGCAGCCTCCATCTTTGTTGAAGCCGAGTCGCGCGGCAAAGCAGCCAGGAAGCTGGACACGGCTTACGCCGGTATTGGATTGCGTCGGCGATTCTAGTCCGTCGATTCCTGATAGCAGCCCTGCCTCGTTGGCTGCTATCGCCTCTTGCCTTCATGGCAGGCACTGGAATTCCATCACCCGTCGTCTTCGCAAACCCATATGCTTACGTTTCTACATATGACATCAGGCACGCTTGCCGTCTCATCGGGGCTTCTCGGCCT
Organism: Marinosulfonomonas sp.; assembly: GCA_051251595.1. Lineage (GTDB taxonomy): Bacteria > Pseudomonadota > Alphaproteobacteria > Rhodobacterales > Rhodobacteraceae > NORP110. The sequence continues at coordinate 1,543 of JBPOFA010000063.1, read as the reverse complement.
CTTTGTGAGCAAAGGCTCGGTGACTCACCGCATTGCAGGCCGCGTCTTCATCTGCGCGATGATTCTGTTGGGATTAACCGGCATCGCGCTGGCGCTGCAGGTGCCCATGGCAATCTCTACAGTAGCCGGCGCTGCGATCATTCATCTGGTGATCACCGGCTCACTGGCTGCACGCGCCAAGCCGGGTGCTTTGCAAATGATAGACACTGCCGCGCCAATCGTATCACTGGTCATCGGTCTGACCAGTCTGGCGTTTGCCTGGGAGGCGTGGCAGGGCGCCGATGGGCTCAAGGATGGTTTCACGGCTACGCCATACGGGTTCTTCGGCGCATTGATGTTGCTTGTCGCAACACTTGACCTCAAATATCGGCTGGATGCAGATACGACGATTGCCACGCGACGTTGCCGGCATATCTGGCGAATGAGTTTCGCCCTGTTTATCGCTACAGGCTCACTGTTTACCGGACCAGGGGCAACTGTTTTTCCCGATTGGTTGCAGGCATCCGGGCTGCTGTCAGTGCCCGAGCCTCTGATTCTCTTGACCATGCTTTACTGGCTGATCCGCCTACGGCTCTCACCTCGACGATTTCCGTCTGCGGCTGATGATTCTGCCCCATGCCTATCTGAATGACAACCGCTTCAAGCCGTTGCTCAGTCTCAAGCCATTGATGAGCCCACCCACCGGCTATATTGACCAACCGTCGGGCATCACCTCGCTCTCTCATGTGATACCAGTCCTGATTTCACCACAATTGCCGCGTTCGTCAGCGGACACTCAACGGCAATTTGTTTGAGCAGATCGTCTTGATCTGTCATCAGCAAGGCCTCATTGACAGCAGCCCATGACAAGCTAGCGCAATTTCTGGAAACAGCCGAGCCCAGACAAGGTCAAGGCAGCAACGCCAGGGAGTCAAAAGCAACATCACCGACAACGAGCCGCGCAAGATGAAAACCAGCAAGGGAACCGTTCAGAGATTCAACGGAATCGCCTCGGTGGATAGCAAGCATCAGATCATTGTCGATGCAGAGGCTATTGGAGAAGGCCAAGAGCATCATGCACTTATACCTGTACTTGAGGGAACCAACGCCCGATACCAGCGGCTGGCATCAGCCGTGATATCTATGCTGATGGATTGATTGTCACCGCGGACACCGGCTACTCCAACAAATCCACTCTTGCCTATCTTCACGCCAACGGTATTGACAGCTTCGTCCCTGACCATCGATTCCGCCAGCGAGATCCAGCGTTTGCAGAACAGAAGAACAAGCACAATGTGAAGTAATCCAGCAGGGTGAATGAGGCTCGATTGTTCTCAGTGGATGCCTTTTTTATGGACATCGAGCAGAAGCGTCGTGAATGCCCGGCAGGAAATTCTCTGACCCTGACCAGAAACGACAAGGACCAGCACGGAAGCCACAAACGGTTCTTCCAGGGATGGCTCAGTCAGTGCAGAGCGTGTTCGTTGAAATCGAAATGCATGCGTCGTCCTGAAGCCGTTGGCAACCGCAATAGACATGAGCTTCAGGTGTCGCTCATCGTGAC
>JBPOFA010000062.1:0-2163 GCA_051251595.1 Marinosulfonomonas sp. | reverse complement strand
GTTTTCAGGGGAGCAGGTCAGTACGATTTCAGATCAGGCCCCGCAAGTTGACGATTTTCCCTCAACTTGACGACGCCTGATTTTGAGGTGCCTTAACGCGCCAATCCGAGAGAGTTCAAAAAGGCCACCGACGGCAAAATGCCGTTCTTGTCCCGCAGTTCGAGAATGAGGCGCGGTTGGCTGTCCAACTCGGCTAACGCACGAAATACCGACGCCCAACGGATCGTGCCCTCACCGATCGACCAGTGACGATCTGCATAACCATCAGCATCCTGAAGGTGAATGTGCTGTAGGCGATTGGCTGCGCGGCGGACGAAATAGTCAACAGGGGCCGCTCCGTTGGTGCCATGTGCATAGTGCGCGTGACCTGTATCAATCGAAACAGCCATTGCATCGGACTCAAAGCTATCTGCCAGGGCGCAGCGGATATCGGGGTCGATGTCATCAATATTTTCGATGACCATCGTAACACCGCAATCTTCTGCCCTTCGTACAACCTCTTTCATTGTATCGTGACAGTTCTCTACCACGCGATCATATTCAGAGCAATTGGGTGCATTGTCCAAATTATTATAGCTCCATGCGCTGTAGGGGCTATGAATGACCATCTGCGAAGCGCCCAAGTATTCGCATACTTCGATACCTTGCAAATGTTTACGTGTGTTCAGCGCGCGCATTTCACGGTCGGGGCTGGCAATGTTCAACCCCCAAAACGGGCCATGGATTCCAAGGCGCCCCGTATAGCCTGTCAGCAATTTGCGCGTCTGGTCCGCAACGGTTTTCCAATCACCGTTCAACAGATCACAATCGAAAAAGTCCTGCACCTCAAGATCGCGGTTTTCAGACAAGATGAAATCTTGGAGCGTCTCAAGAGTGGCGGTGGTCATCGCGGCACCCAGAAGGGGTAGTTCAGTCATGGCATTATCCTCGGTTGATGGGAAATCAGGTTTTTCTCGGCAAAGTGATCATTAACGGCAGGTGTGGTTAGCTCGCTCAACAAAACACCGAGTTCTTTTGCACCGTGAACAACAAAATCGGCACCGGCGCGGCGCAACGTCTCTGCGTGATCCGGGCGGTGATCAGAAGGGCCGATAAACCCGATGGCCAACACACCTGCATCCCTCGCACAGCAGACGCCGTGCGTATTATCATCAACAAAGATGGCGCGCTCCGCTGACGTGCTCATGCGTTGAAGACAATGGAAAGCGAGGTCGGGCGCCGGTTTGCCCACGGCGACATGGTCCGCGCTGTAGATATGTTGGCCAAAGAAGGCGGCCAAGGGAGTGCGCCCGAGGCTGTCATTCAAGCGCGAAACGCTACTATTGGACGCAACACAAATTTTTACGTGCTGGTTTTCCAAGACACTTTCGATTCCCTCAATCGGGTCCACCCCTTGAGCGAAAAACGCCGACAACTTGCGCGCCGCTGTCTTCATGATCACATCAGCCGGAAGCCCTTTGGCGTTCAACAGTGCGCGCGTTTCTCCTTCCCCCGCCCCAGAAAAAGTGGCCTCAACATTTGGAATACTCATGTCATGCCCAACGGTACCCATCGCTTCGGATAGGGCGCGGGAACCAAGTGTTTCACTGTCGATTAGCACGCCATCGCAATCGAACATGATCAGGTCAAAACGGTTCATGCTATGGCCTCGGTGCGTTGTAAAGTAAGCGCCAATCGAGGATCGTCTGAAGCAATATAACGCGGACCGCGTTCCAGCCAGTAAGAGAGCAACTCTGGGGTGTTCACTGTCCAAACGCTGATTTGGTCCAGCGGAAACAACTTTGTGATTTGCGCGTGCTCGGCGGCAAGAAACTCGTGTTCAACTGACACAAGATTGACCAACCCTTTGATGCATTCAAAGAAGTTTTGAATGCCGCCCTGTTTTTCCATCCAATGGGCATTGACCGAAATCATGCGCTCGAATTCAGGCGCAATGTGCGCAATTTCACGCAGCACTTGGATGTCGAAACTATGGAGGCATGTACGGGAAGCCAGCCCGTAGTTTCGCAACATATCAACAGTCGCAGACAGCAATGCTGGATCGTAGAGCCCGATCTCGTCCGCCTTTATCTCTGGAAATAGACGAACATTTGACGCTGGCGCGAGCAGGTCAAGGACCTCTTCCAGCAACGGCACACCTTCGTTGATCGGTCCGGATGGCCC
>JBPOFA010000061.1:0-2219 GCA_051251595.1 Marinosulfonomonas sp. | reverse complement strand
GTGCTGCGGCTGACAACCCCATCCCCTGGCTGAAGAGATCGAAAGTGGTCTATGCAGGAACCTCTCAACTGGGTTACGAGGCACTGCTGTGTGGCTGCACTGTCAAGGTGGCGGGGCAACCGTTTTACGCAGGCTGGGGTCTGACCGAGGACTTGCAGCCGATTGAGCGTAGAACGGCAAGACGAAGTCTCGATCAGTTGTTCCATGTCACGCATGTGCATCATGCTCGCTACTGCTGTCCGGTGACCGGAGAACCATGGTCGCTCGGGGATTGCCTGAAACATGTACAGTTGCAGCAGAGCTACTTTGAACGAAACTCCGGTGACAGGGTCTGTGTTGGCATAACTCCGTGGAAAAAGCGCTATCTCGCTCAGTTTCTTCGCTCCCCTCACGGACGCCTGCGCTTTTCCGGCAAGAATGATGCTGCGAAAAATGAAACTCCCTTGTGTTGGAGTTTCACTGATTCACGAGCGACGCAGGACGACCGTGCAACACTGGCAGCCTCTGTTCCGAATACACTTTCCGGCACGAAGGGTTTTGTCAGGGTCGAGGATGGCTTCATTCGCTCAAGGGGCCTGGGCTCGGATTTCGTACCACCGGCATCTCTGGTTTTTGACGAAGTGGGGCTGTACTTCGATGCCAATGCTCCGAGTACTCTGGAGAAGCTGCTGAATGACTACGTCTGTACAGAGGCAGAACTCCACCGGGCGCGCTTGCTTCGACAATCGATACTGTCGGCGAACCTCACCAAATACAATGTTGGCCAGCAGGACGGTGTGCAGTGGACCAGTTCGTCCGGGGTTTCCGGCAAGAACAGAATTCTGGTGGTTGGTCAGGTAGAGGGAGATCAATCCATCATCAGAGGTGGCAGGGATGTGAAATCGAATGGCGGGCTTCTGACAGCGGTCAGAAAGGCTAATCCCGATTCCTTCATTGTCTACAAACCGCATCCCGATGTCGCAAGCGGCAATCGCAAGGGTGAAGTGGAGGCGGGAATTCTCAACAGTTGCGTCGACAGGGTAGAGGCATCACGTCATTTTCTGGATTGCCTGAACGAGTGTGATGAACTGCATACCATGACGTCTTTGTCGGGCTTTGAAGCCATCATGAGGGATATTCCGGTCGTCACCTACGGAATGCCATTCTACGCCGGTTGGGGTATCACCAGAGATACCTTGACGTGTGCGAGGCGCAAGGGAGATCGCACAGTGGATGAATTGGTATATCTCTGCCTGATCGCCTATCCACATTATGTGGATCTGGACAGTGGTGAGTTCATCACCGTTGAGCAGTTGATCGACAAGATGAGTGCTGAAGAGAGCGAGAGTATGGGTGGGGCCGGTATACGCTGGGTGAACAAGCTGGCTAATGTATGCGGCGCCTTGTCATACAGGGCCTGAAGAGCTTGATTGATTTCACCTATGGAAAACTCATGTTACGACCAACGAGCTGGTCAGCAGAATAATCAATCATCATCATGAGAAGAGTCATACTGCATATCGGGCGTCACAAGACGGGTACGACGGCGATACAGCGATTTTTGCGAAGGAACGCCGAGCTACTTGCGGCAAACGGATTCTGCTACCCCGACTATGGTATTCGTGGGTTCGGGCATCACGAGATAGGTGCCTCCATCACTCGTGAGGCGGTATCGCGCTTGAAATGCAACTCTGGTGAAGTCGTCAGAGAGTTGCGAAACGGGCTCGACGCAGCACTGCACGAGCAGAATTCGACCGTTATCATCAGTTCGGAATCCTTTCAGAACTGCGCGCCGGCCGTTGTGCGGAAACTGTTTGATGGCTATGACGTGGAGGTTGTCGTGTATTTGCGGGAGCAAGTCAGATATCTGCTGTCGGCTTACGCACAGAAGGTTCAGGCGACAGACTATGCCGAAACACTCGAGAGCTTTCATCAGGCCAACTCGCACTCGACCTATGAAGAGTTTCTGGAAAGTTGGGAAACAGAATTTCCGTCCCGAGTCAGGGTCCATAATTACGACAGGGAAGAGCTGGAAGGTGGGAATGTTGTTGTGGATTTCGCTGTCAGATATCTTGGTCTCGACAGCCCGGTGGTAGCTGAACTTTGCAGTGGTAACGATGCCAATCCTTCATTGAGTCGTGACCTTCTCGAGTTCAAGCTAAGAGTCAATCGAGGAGAGGCGCTATCCGAGGAGCATTCCCTGATGCTGTACAAGGGGTTGGCGAACCTGGTTCCTGAAG
>JBPOFA010000060.1:0-2278 GCA_051251595.1 Marinosulfonomonas sp. | reverse complement strand
TGCTGCGGCGCGGCCCGTCGAACCGGACTTTCGCTGCACCCGCGAAATCGAGTGATGCCTGAATTTACACTGAGCGGACTTTGCAGCCATTTAGTGAATGTCCGCAGTCGGTGATCACATCTACCTCACGAACGCCTTTTGGATCGCCTCTGACATCGCGTCGCAAATGGGCCCTTTCGCTCCGTTTGCCTTCTGTAAAATCAAGTATGTCGGATAGCGTGTCTTGAGGTCAGCCAATGGGCGCAACCCCTCCGTGTCCTCCGTCGCGCTCAACAAGCCAGCCGCTATCCCGGCTCGCACGGCGGCGCGAACGCCGGTTGCACTCTCGCTTGTGAAGGCGACTTGATACGAGTGACCCACTTCATTCAGACCGGATAAAGCAAGGTCGCGCCACCAACAGTCGCGATCAAACACTGCGACGGGCAAGACCTCCGAGGTGGAGAAATCTCGATCCCGACTGCTCATCCAGACCAAGTGGTCTTCCCGGAGAACAATATCGTCCCTTCCCGGCTTTGGCACTTCGTGGACGGCGAGATCAAGTGTGCCCGCGTTCAGGGCAACTGCAAATCCAACTCCCAAGGCACAATGAACCTCTAATTCAACATCAGGATGCAACGCTGCAAAGGATGATATGATGTTGGTCAACTCCAATCGGCTGTGATCGTCGGGCATACCGATCCGCAGTTTACCTTTGAGGCCCCCGCCGCGAAGCTCCAAAAGCGTTGCATCGAGGGACTGGACAACACTTCTTGCCACTGGTCCCAACTTCTCTCCCGCGAGGGTCAGTGAAACGCCCCGACCGTGGCGGCGAAACAGCGGCTGCCCGACGACCTCTTCCAACTGCCTGATCTGAAGACTGGTGGCAGATTGCGACCGACCGATGCGCTCGGCACCTCCCGTTACGCTTCCGGTGTCTTGGATCGCGAGGAATGTGCGCAGATGATCGCTATTGAGGTGAGTCATGCTATTTGGATTTCCGATGGCTGAATCTCAAACTACTCGTTTCTCAAATGCCTGTCGAGGCATTAGCTCTTGTTCAAGAAGAACAGGAGACCGCGATGTCAGTTTCAGAAACCATTCGGAAAGCCCGACCAGGGGCCAAGCATGTCTATGCATTGCTGGCTGTAACGCTGGTGGCGTTGATCCTCTGGCGCCCCAGCTTCGCTTTGGACACGGCGCAATTCGTGGTGATCGGCATGATCCACGTCACGCCGCTCGTCATTCCGGGAATCCTGCTCGCAGCGTGGATCACATCAAGTGGCGCGAGTGACCAGATTGCAGCTGTGTTTCATGGCCGGACGGTGCAGACCGTTATTGGGGCCACTGTCGTGGGAGCATTGCTTCCGGTCTGCGGCGTGACGGTCTTGCCACTTATGGCAGGGCTTCTCGCCGCGCGGGTTCCGCTGGCCCCTGTCATGGCGTTTTGGCTCGCCTCGCCTATCACGGGTCCGGCGATGCTGTCAGCGACAGTCGCGACTTTGGGATGGGAGTTCGCCATCGGCAAGGCGTTGGCGGCCATCGGGCTGGGTTTGTTCGGCGGCGGTATGACTGCTGTTTTGGCAAGTCGCGATTGGGCAATGTCACCCTTGCGCTCGAACCGGCTTGTTGGATCTCTTGGTATGCAATGTGGCGGATGCGACGAGGACACGCCGGGGTTTGATCCGCGCATCTGGCGCGATCAGGCCCGCCGCGCCCGGTTTATTCGGGAAAGTTGGTCGATCACCCTCCTGATCCTGCTGGTTCTCACGCCCGCGTTCGCTGCGGAATATCTGCTGAACGCATTTTTGGAGCCGGATGCCGTCGCAGCTTATGTGGGCCGAGACAGCGCCTTTGCCGTTCCCTTGGCTGTTATCGTCGGCGGACCGGCCTATATCGACGGATATGCGGCACTCCCACTGACGCGCGCTCTGTTGGAGCACGGCATGTCGGCAGGTGCTGCCATGGCCTTTCTGGTGTCCGGCGGTGTCGTCAGCATCTGGGGCGCGATGGCCATCTTTCCAGTGCTGAAAATGAAACCATTTCTGCTCTACCTCGGATTGGCAGCAGTCGGCTCCATGGTTTCGGGATGGGTGTTTGGCGCATTCTATTAATCCGAAAAGCGGCCCTTCGCTGCAGTCTGACGAACGAGCAAGATGGGCTCTAAGCTGACCTCGGATGCGGCGCAGCATCTGCCAAATCGCGGCCTCGGCCCCCGTCACATCCGGCCCAGAGCCGACACTCGCGCTTTGCAGTTTTAATGGCAGTTTTAGGCGATGAATGCAGCTTTCATACGCGGGTC
>JBPOFA010000006.1:0-230392 GCA_051251595.1 Marinosulfonomonas sp. | reverse complement strand
CCATTCACTTTTAGTTGACAATCGGGTGCAGAATCGAATTTGGCAGTGTGATGGCACCGCATTTTGAGCAACGACAGGGGAGCGCGCAGGAATACCTGGCAGATCATGCCGTTGTTCTGAACATTGTAGCGATCAAATAGAAAAACTAAGTTCAGTGAACCTGGGAGCTTTTCGTGGATCGAAAATCCCAAAATCTAAGTAAATGTTCTCAAAAGGAAAAATGGTGGGTGATGAGAGGCTCGAACTCCCGACATCTTCGGTGTAAACGAAGCGCTCTACCAACTGAGCTAATCACCCGACTGGCGGGGTATTAATCCGTCATCGCCCGGGGTTCAAGCCTCAAGTTTGCGTTGAACCCCATCTTTTATAAAATAAACCATCCCCTGCCCGCCCGGAAGCCGTTCCATGCCCTTAATATCGAGGCCAAGAACGATTCCCCGCATCATCCGAGAGACGATTCCATGGGTTACGACAATCGTGGGACCGGTCAGATCGTCGAGCCAGCTTTGCACCCGCTCTTTAAGGTCTGAAAACGATTCTCCGCCCGGGCAATGGAAATTCCACTCAAACGGCAACCGGTCCTTGATCACTTCAGGGTATTCCATCTCCAAATCCAACAGGGTCAGACCTGACAGTTGTCCCACTGAAATCTCCATCAACCGATCGTCAAAGGAAATTGGTGTCTTACGCCCTGCCAGCGCGATTTCTGCGGTCTGGCGGGTGCGTCCAAGCGGGCTGCAGCACAGATCATACCGCTCATCCGGGGCGACTTCAGACAGGATTTCATGTTGGGCTGCGGCCTGTGCGCGGCCAAGTTTGGTCAGGGACGAATCCATTTGGCCCTGAAACCGCCCTGCCGCGTTCCAAAGGGTTTGCCCATGCCGAAGGATCAAGAGTTCTGGGTAAACCGGCATGCCGCCCCCGCCGTTATCTGCTCCATTGCGGTCGCCCGGATATCTTAAAGGTCTATTTCAGATTTGGGGTGCGGATCCGCGCTGCGGCGTCGCAATTTGCAAATCATCACTTCGCCATTCTCCAGATCCTTGCGTCGGTTGACCGACAAGCGGCCCAAAGGCTGAACTTGCAGGATTTCGCCCGCAGACAGGCTATCCCCGATCTCTTTCAAAATCGGATCAAGGGCAGATTTAATGGCATTGGGTTTTAGTCCGGAAGCGGCTGCGATCCGTTCCACCAGCTCTTTGCGCTTAACAATCTTTGGCTCTGCCTCAAGCGGCGCTACCGGGGCCTCAACCACGGGATTGGCGCGCAAAGGCTTGGCCGTTGTCGCCGCAGATTTCCTTGGTTTTGTCGCAGTTGTCTTGGTCGTTCTTGTTGTCTTGATCGCCATGCCTGCACCTGTTCCTTGCCTGTTTTACCCAAGCATAGGGAAGCCCACGAAAGTTATCCACAAAAGAAAACCAATAAAAAAAGGGCGCGCCAATACTGGCACGCCCCGTTTTTGCATTTTTGCCCGAAATCAGTGCGCGACAGCGCCTGCATGATCGGTCGATTTCAAAGCGGCCTTTGCGCGGGCGGCCTCTTCGGCGACTTCATCCCATTCAACCGGCTCTGGCACACGCACCAAAGCGTGTTTCAGAACCTCGGACACATGAGCCACGGGAACGATTTCCAGACCGTTTTTCACGTTGTCCGGAATCTCGACCAGATCCTTGGCGTTGTCCTTGGGGATCAGAACCTTCGTCACACCGCCACGCAGGGCTGCCAACAGCTTTTCTTTCAGCCCACCAATGGGAAGGACGTTGCCGCGCAAGGTAACCTCGCCCGTCATGGCGATGTCCTTGTGAACCGGAATCCCGGTCAACACGGACACGATAGAGGTCACCATGCCGACACCGGCACTTGGGCCGTCTTTGGGCGTCGCACCCTCTGGCACGTGGACGTGGATGTCTACACGCTCAAAGATCGGCGGCTTGACCCCGATGGACGGCGCAATCGAGCGGACATAGGATGCAGCCGCGTCAATGGACTCTTTCATCACATCGCCCAGCTTACCGGTGGTTTTCATCCGGCCTTTGCCCGGCAAACGCAACGCTTCGATCGACAGCAGATCACCACCGACACTGGTCCAGGCCAAGCCGGTGACAACACCGACCTGATCTTCTTCTTCAGCCAGACCGTAACGGAAACGTTTGACGCCCAAAAGATCCTCTAGCGAGTCTGACGTGACGACGACTTCAGTGGCCTCTTTCTTGACCAGTTGCGTCACAGCCTTCCGCGTCAGTTTCGCGATCTCACGCTCAAGGTTCCGCACGCCCGCTTCGCGGGTATAGGTACGAATGATCTCTTGCAGGGCATCGTCCGTGATGCTGAATTCACCTTTGCGCAAACCATGGCCTTTGATCTGTTTCGGGATCAAATGCTGGCGCGCAATTTCGGCTTTTTCATCCTCGGTGTAGCCAGCAAGTGGCAAGATTTCCATCCGGTCCAGCAATGGGCCAGGCATGTTGTACGAATTGGCCGTGGTCAGGAACATCACATTCGACAGGTCATATTCGACCTCTAGATAGTGGTCGACGAATGTTGAATTCTGTTCCGGGTCCAAGACCTCAAGCATCGCACTTGCCGGGTCGCCCCGGAAGTCCTGCCCCATCTTGTCAATTTCATCGAGCAAGATCAAAGGGTTGGTCGTTTTCGCCTTTTTCAACGCCTGGATGATTTTACCCGGCATCGAGCCGATATAGGTCCGACGGTGACCGCGGATTTCGCTTTCGTCGCGCACACCACCCAAAGAGATCCGGATAAATTCACGCCCGGTTGCCCGCGCGACAGATTTCCCAAGGCTGGTTTTACCCACGCCCGGAGGACCGACGAGACACATAATGGGCCCCTTCAGTTTCTTTGAGCGTTGCTGAACCGCAAGATATTCGACAATGCGTTCTTTGACTTTTTCCAGACCATAGTGATCGTCATCCAGCACCTTTTGGGCGCGGGTCAGATCCTTTTTGACGCGTGACTTTGTGCCCCACGGGATGGCAAGCATCCAGTCAAGGTAGTTGCGCACAACGGTGGCCTCTGCCGACATAGGCGACATGGTTTTCAGCTTTTTGATTTCCGCATCGGCTTTTTCGCGGGCTTCCTTGGACAGCTTGGCCTCTGCGACCCGCTCTTCCAATTCGGCAATCTCGTTCTGGCCCTCATCACCGTCGCCGAGCTCCTTTTGAATGGCCTTCATCTGCTCATTCAAATAATACTCACGCTGCGTACGCTCCATCTGAGACTTTACACGCGTTTTAATCTTTTTCTCGACATGCAGAACAGACATTTCGCCCTGCATCAGACCATAAACTTTTTCCAACCGCTGCTCGACAGAGAGGGTTTCCAAAAGCTCTTGCTTTTGATCAACTTCAACACCCAAATGCCCCGCAACCAGATCGGCCAGCTTGTCTGACGTGCGTGTTTCAGCAACCGCAGAAAGCGCCTCTTCGGGGATGTTCTTTTTGATCTTGGCATAGCGTTCGAATTCTTCGCCCACAGAGCGAATAAGCGCCTCTACCGATGTTTCATCGCCGGACACTTCTGCCAGCTGTTCAGCGTAGGCTTCGAAATAAACGTCATTGTCCAGATATTCGGTGATGCGCACACGGCTGCGGCCTTCGACCAACACCTTTACAGTGCCGTCGGGCAATTTCAAAAGTTGCAGAACATTGGCAAGAACACCGACTTTGTAAATTCCGTCAGCATCCGGTTCATCCATGCTTGGATCGATTTGGCTGGACAGAATGATCTGCTTGTCATCCTGCATTACTTCTTCCAGGGCCTTCACAGATTTTTCGCGCCCAACAAAGAGCGGAACGATCATATGTGGAAACACCACAATGTCGCGCAAAGGCAGAACTGGATAGGATTGAGAGAGTTGCTCGTGCATAATTTATCCTCAGTTGGCAAGAAAGTACGGGCCCCGCGATTGGCGACCACCAGACTTTCTCCGGTCATGGTTTCAACATTTGGGGTTAGGCACCCTCTTATTCAACCAGTTACAGTATCGACTTGGCCAATAGTTTGCCTTTTGGTTTTGACCGGGGCAAGCCGAGAACATTCACAAATTCAAAAAAACACAGGTTTATGGCGCGAAAGTTGAAACATCAGGGCGAAAAAGCGTCGATTGGCGACGATTTCGTTGCAAATCACTGCTTCACATTTCGCGTTTCCTAAAAATAATTCATAAACCAGAACATATGCCCCCGCCGCGTGACACCAAAACATGAGCCACCCCAGAAAATGACCGCGATCCCCACAGACAACACAATTGAGGACAGCCCCAATCTGAGATTGGCCGCAATTCAGTTTTTGCGGTTTGTCGCAGCGTTCATGGTGGTCGTGTTTCACGCGAACATTTTCGTGAATATCATCTACCCGCGCCCGGCAACGGACCCATTGGTGATGTTTTCGCTCATTGGAACGGCGGGAGTTCCTATTTTTTTTACGATTAGCGGCTTTATCGTATTCTACACGTCGCGCAATGCTTTTACCCGCGCAGGCGCCGTGCCCGCCTTTTTGAAACGGCGTATACTAAGGATTTATCCAATCTACTGGATCGCACTTGCGGCTGTGCTGATCCTCACCAAGTCCTGGGAAGAATATTGGAGCGTCGGCAGAACCTTCTGGGATGCTCTTGGTACCCTATTGTTGCTGCCAGGCAGCGCTGACGCCGTGATTTCACCCGCTTGGACATTGACCTATGAACTATTTTTCTATGGTCTGTTTGGCGTATTGCTTTTTTTGCAACGAAACGTGGCTGTTCTAGCCCTGACCGGGATATTTACCATCACATTGGTCTTGGGGCGTTTTTTGCATATTGATGAGACGCTGCCCTGGCTGCGTATGGTCACCAACCCGATCCTTTTGGAGTTTCTAGCCGGCGTATTCATCGGCTGGATATTTGTAACAAAACCGGTTCTGCAGATCGTAGCGAAACGCGCGATCGTGTGGCTGCTGCTGATCGGGGCCCTCATCGGATTTGCAATGATCCCATTTCTGGCCGCCCTGGGTTGGCCAAAGCTGATCAGCCTTGGGGTGCCAGGTGCACTTGCCGTGGCCTGGGCCGTTCTGGCGGAAAAAATGGGGATGATCCCGGTTTTTGTACGCAAACTGTCATTCCTTGGTGACAGCTCTTATTCTTTGTATCTTATCCATATTCTGGTCATGTCCCTTTTGATGCCATTGGCAGAAAGGATAGCGGACAGCAGTTGGGGCACTCCACTGACTGTTTTGTCAATGTACACAGGTGTTTCTGTGTTGGTCGGGATCGCGATGAACGAGTTTTGTGAAAAACCGTTGCAATCCTTTTTGCGGCGCAAGGTCATCCAGCGTTAGGGTAAGGTCGCGCACAGCCTAAAGCGGCTCGACATCGCCCTGCGCCCGCAGATCATGAAAGCCCTTTTCAAACGCGGCAAAAGAACCATTGGCGATGGCGTCGCGCATTTGCTGCATCAAATCCTGATAATACCGCAAATTATGCCAGGTCAGCAGCATAGAGCTGATGATTTCCTGTGAACGGAACACATGGCTGAGATAGGCGCGCGAATAGTTTTGGCAGGCCGGACAGCCGCATTCCTCGTCAATTGGGCGCGGGTCGTCCTGATGGCGTGCATTTTTGATGTTGAGCACCCCGCGTCGCGTAAACACCTGTCCCGTGCGCCCTGATCGTGACGGCAGAACACAATCCATCATGTCGATACCACGAGCAACAGCCCCGACGATATCGTCAGGCTTGCCGACCCCCATCAGATAGCGCGGCTTGTCTGTCGGCAGCATATCGGGCGCATAGTCGAGGACGGAAAACATAGTCTCTTGCCCCTCGCCCACGGCCAAGCCGCCAACGGCGTAGCCTTCGAACCCGATTGATTTCAGTTTCTCGGCGCTTTCGGCCCGTTGATCCTGAAAGACACTGCCCTGCTGAATGCCAAACAACGCATGTCCCGGACGATCCCCAAAAGCATCGCGAGACCGTTGCGCCCACCTCATCGACAGCTCCATAGAGCTGCGGGCAACATCCTCTGATGCCGGGAAAGGTGTGCATTCGTCAAAACACATCACAATATCGGACCCCAGCAAGCGCTGGATTTCCATGCTGCGTTCCGGTGTCAGCAAATGGTCGGACCCGTCAAAATGCGATTTGAAGCGAACGCCCTCTTCAGTCATCTTGCGCAGATCCGCCAGGCTCATCACCTGAAACCCGCCGCTGTCGGTCAGGATCGGACGATCCCAATTCATGAATTTGTGAAGTCCGCCCAGCTGGTCTATCCGCTCTGCCCCGGGGCGCAGCATCAAATGATAGGTGTTGCCCAACAGGATGTCGGCCCCTGTTGCGCGCACGTTTTCCGGCAGCATAGCCTTGACCGTGGCCGCCGTACCAACCGGCATAAAGGCGGGTGTGCGCACCTCGCCACGTGGGGTGGAAATCACGCCCGCACGGGCTTTGCCGTCCGTCGCATTAAGGGAAAAAGAGAATCTGTCTGTCATAGGCAGGCGATACCCTTTTCCGAATGTCCGCGCAATTGCGGCCACCACCAAAACACCGGTTTCCGTCGCGTTTGTCCTGTGGCGCTGACAAAATCAGGCGCAGAGCGACGCGAACCATCGCTCTATACTTTACGTTTGCCCCGCCAATCCCTATATCTTTAGTCAGATATAGCCCGAGGCACACATGACTGCAGAAACCGCACCGATAGAGGGCACGCCCCTTATTCAACCGTCCAGCACGGATCACCCGCTTTACGAAAGCGTGGTAGAGGCCTGCCGCACGGTCTATGACCCTGAGATTCCGGTCAATATTTATGATCTGGGTTTAGTCTATACGATTGATATCAACGCAGAAAACGAAGTGAATGTGATCATGAGCCTGACGGCCCCTGGCTGTCCTGTGGCCGGAGAGATGCCCGGATGGTTGGCCGAAGCCGTCGAGCCCCTGCCCGGCGTGAAACAAGTTGACGTAGAGCTGGTTTGGGATCCGCCCTGGGGCATGGAAATGATGTCAGACGAGGCACGTTTGGAACTGGGCTTTATGTAGCCGCTGAACAAATTGCTTTATTGAAGCGGCCCCATTGGGGCCGTTTTTGTTTGAATTCCACTTGATGACATGTCGCGTCCCAGCACCCCAAAACGGGTGCAACTGAGGGGCGAAACCTTTTTTGGTTGCCTTTTTAAATAGCAACCCTTATTGGTTGCGTATGACACATTCAATTGCGGTAATCACAGGCGACCTTGTCGATTCCACCCAGCTTGGGCCACGGAAAGTGGAACACGCCATGCATGCGCTCCGCAAATGTTCAACATCACATGCAGATTGGATGGGCAGCGATTTGCTCTTCGCCCAACATCGGGGCGACGGGTGGCAGGTTGTTCTGTCTGCCCCGAAATACGGCCTGCGCGCGGCCATTCTATTTCGAGCGGTACTGCGCGCCCTTGGGCCTGAATATGACAGCTATATCGGCATAGGCGAAGGCCAGATTGATCGACAGCCAAAGGCCGATCTGAACACCGAAAACAACCAAGTCTTCGTCGACTCCGGCCGCGCCTTGGACCTTGCGAAAACCACATCGAACCACATCAACCACGCCCGCGCCGGCGGCCACGCGGCAACCGCGATCCTGATGGACAGGGTTTGCCGGGAATGGACCCCGATACAGGCGCAAGCGACGCAACACGCGCTGCATCCAGATCACGCCCCAAGCTATACTGAATTGTCCCCGCTCTTGGGAAAGTCACGACAGGCCGTGTCAAAATCTCTAAGATCAGCCTGGAACGACGAAATTCGTTTGGCCCTCACCTTGCTGGAATCCCAATATGGCTGAAACCCTCGCCGCTTTGCTGCTGGCCCATGTTCTGGCGGATTACGTCTTTCAGACCACTTTCATGGTCAAATATAAGTCCAAACCGACGATCCTGCTGTTGCATGGTGTGATCGTGCTGGCCACATTGCATCTTTGTACCGGCACCCCCACGGCACCTGGGCTTTACATCCTCGCTGCGCTCCACCTGATTATCGATGCGGTTAAGGTCCGGTTCTTTGACGATTCATTTCGACCGCATATCGTGGATCAGATCATCCACCTTGTATCCCTTGTCGCCCTCGCCGCCTTTGCCCCTGATATTTGGTCAAACGGGTTTTACAGCGGCGTCAAATGGTTGCCAGCGCTGATGCTACTTGTCGCGGGCGGCATCTACACAACCCGTGCCGGCGGCTTTGCCATCGAAAAATTCATGCGCCCTTTTCAGCTGCCCGCGACCGAATACAGCCTGCCCGGCGGTGGCGCCATAATCGGTTTGCTTGAACGTGGGTTGATCTATGTCTTGATGCTTGCCGGATTGCCCATTGGCATCGGATTTCTGATCGCGGCCAAGTCGGTCCTGCGGTTTGAAACCATCCAAGGCACAGATGACAAGAACAGCCGCCACATGGCGGAATATGTTATCATCGGCACATTGGCCTCTTTCGGTTGGGCGATTCTGGTGTCTTTGGCCGTGATAATCCTACTTCAAAAAGTTCCAGACCTTGGCATTGGCCTGCCCGCACCTTAGATTGAGCGCAAAGGAGACCCCTGATGTTCGGAATACCGGGAAAACAAGCCGTGACGATGACAGATGCCGCGATCCGCAAGATCGCAGCACTTATGCAAGCAGAAGGCCATCAGGGCCTGCGCATCGGCGTCAAAAAGGGCGGCTGCGCGGGTATGGAATACACGATGGATTATGTCTCAGAGATTGATCCCCATGATGAGGTCATCGAACAGGGCGACGCCCGCGTTATGATTGCCCCTATGGCCCAAATGTTCCTGTTTGGGACAGAGATCGACTATGAAACCTCGTTGCTGGAAAGCGGCTTTAAGTTCAAGAACCCCAATGTGGTCGATGCCTGCGGCTGTGGTGAATCGATAAAATTCGCCGAAACCTGATGGCGACGGACCCGGATTTTCTGGATCACGTCAAAGACCTATTTGCAGATTTGGGCAGCATCCGGACCGGGCGCATGTTTGGCGGCACATCGCTTTATCTGGATGATGCGATGTTTGCGGTGATCTTTGGCGACGCCGTTTACATGAAATCAGACGACACATTGCGCGCTGCCTATGACGACGCCGGGTCACAGCCCTTTGTCTATGAAACAAAATCCGGGCCCAGAACCATCCCCGGCATGATGCAATTGCCCGACGCGGCCCTGGATGACCCCGAAGACGCCGTTCAATGGGCCAGAAAGTCTTTGATCCCTGCACAACAGGCAGCGTTGAAACGCAATGCCGCCAAGGCACGCCGCAAGAAATAGCACCCCCCCGCAGCTGTTTGCGCGCTAGGGCGTTGGCTCGGTCCGAAACTCAAGGTAAGACAGTCTCGAATCTTAAGGGAGTTAGACATGTCACGTCGCAAGATCGCCGCCGGCAACTGGAAAATGAACGGGACCGCTCAAAACCTGGAAGAAATCGGCGCGTTGCAGTCGGCCCACCCCGACCCGAAATGCGACGTTCTGATCTGCCCGCCAGCCACTTTGTTGTCCCGCATGGCCGACATGATGAAGGACAGCCCATTGGCCGCTGGTGGTCAGGATTGTCACATCGCCACCTCTGGCGCGCATACCGGCGACATCTCTGCTGACATGCTGATTGATGCCGGGGCAGAATATGTCATCCTGGGACATTCCGAACGGCGCGCGGATCACGAAGAAACCGACGAAGACGTGCGCAGCAAAGCTGAAACAGCCCTTGCGGCCGGGCTGAAAGTGATCATCTGCGTGGGGGAAACCCTGTCGGAACGTGAAGCGGCGAACACGCTCGACATTATCGGCGGCCAATTGGCCGGTTCCATCCCTGACCTGGTGACGGGCGAAAACCTGATTGTCGCCTATGAACCGGTCTGGGCCATCGGAACAGGCAAGATCCCGACCCTTGATCAAATCGGTGAAGTGCATGACTTTATCCGCACCCGTCTAGAGGCACGTTTGGGCGCAGGCGTCGGCCGGTCCACACGGGTTCTTTATGGCGGATCGGTCAAAGGATCGAATGCAGAAGAGATCTTTGGCGTGTCCAACGTCGATGGCGCTTTGGTTGGTGGCGCGTCTTTGAAGGCCGCTGATTTTTCACAAATCATCACCGCCCTCGAAAACGCCTAATCCTGCGTCACGTTGTGGCGATAGATCCAATCGAACTGTGACACAACTTTGCCGGGCGCCAGCCGTCCGGCAGAGCGTAGCAGCGCATGCGCTGTCCCTCGCACGATAGGATTGCGCAAGTGATAGTTGCGGGCGTTGGAATTTGCCGCCTCGATCACACGACGCGCCCGGGACTTTCGGCGTTTCTGATAGGCCTGCAACGCATCTTCCTGAGTGAAACGAGACAGGCAATCGGCCAGAACCCATGCGTCTTCCAGCGCCAAATTTGCGCCTTGGGCAAGAAATGGCAGGGTTGGATGCGCCGCATCGCCAACCAAAACGTTAAGGCCATCCTGCCAATGCTCTGCCACGGGATGGCGGAACAACCCCCAAAGCTTGACGTCCTTCACCCCGGCCAATGTGGCCTGAACCTCTGGGCAAAATGCGGTAAAGGAGCGGCGCAAACGATCCGGATCGCCGGTATTTGACCAGCTTTCCGACACCCAATCAGACCGTTCCTCGACCGCGACGATGTTCAATTGGGACTTTCCGCGCAAAGGATACCGCACCAAGTGGCGCCCCGGCCCCATAAAGACATCGACCCGCCGCTTCACACCGGGAGGCGCCGGAACGGTTGCCCGCCAGGCCACTTGCCCCGTGAAAAACGGTTCGGCATTGCCGTTCAGCTTTGCCCGCAGCCGCGAATGCAGACCATCCGCACCGACAAGCAACCCGACACCGCGCTGCGACCCATCTGCCAGCGTCAACCGCGTGGTTGTCTCTGTTGTGTCGATCGACAAAACTTCGGCACCCAAAGAGATTTTGACCCCGCGCGCGCGCGCCGCGTTTTCCAGAAGTTTGATCAAATCAGCCCGATGCACGAACAAAAAGTCCTGATCGGCGGCGTATTTCTGCAAGTTCAACTGCAACACAGGCGCACCCGCACGATAGTCGCGCAGCTGCACGGATTTGGCTTTTACCGCGCATTCCCGGAGTTCCGCACCCAGTCCCAGCCCGTCCAGAACGGCCACGCCGTTCGGGCTGATCTGTAAACCGGCCCCCACCTCAGAAATTTCGCGCGCTTGTTCCAGGATTTCCACCTGCGCCCCAAAGGGGGCAAGCGCAATCGCGGTGGCCAGCCCGCCAATCCCCGCGCCGATAATGGTGACCGGCTGCCCAATCAGCATAGCGCCGTACCACATAAAAACACCGGGACAATTCTGCCCCGGCGTTTCGAAAATTTTGATTTAGCCGACCGCATCAGTCGTCGCGATGGACCTTTTCGCGACGCTCGTGCCGTTCCTGAGCTTCCAGGCTCATGGTGGCAATCGGGCGCGCATCAAGGCGCTTCAGTGAAATCGGTTCCCCGGTCACTTCGCAATAACCGTATTCCCCCTCGCTGATCCGGCGCAAAGCTGCATCAATCTTGGACACCAGCTTGCGCTGACGATCCCGTGTGCGCAGTTCAATAGAGCGGTCCGTTTCTTCGGACGCCCGATCCGCATCATCAGGAATATTCCGGGTACCATCCTGCAACCCGACAATCGTCGATTTGCTTTCATCCAACAGCTCTGCTTTCCAGGCTGTCAACTTACGCCGAAAATACTCAATCTGGCGATCGTTCATGAATGGTTCATCTTCAGCCGGGCGGTAATCGTCTGGCAGGAAAACTTCAGCTTTCATATCGCTTCCCTTTGCATTTCTGGTGTGAGCGTCTTCAGGTCGTACGTTCATCCAGGTCCTCCGTCGGCGTCCATGTACCCCAACTGCAAGGGGTTGTCACTAGCAGAACGGCTTGGCTTTAAGGTTTGTGAGCCGACAGTGAGAATTACGTGAACAAAGCAGCCCAAAAAGTTGAAATTGGCCATGAATTTCGTTGGTTCTGATATGCATGTGACCCCGACAGAGATTTGGTCGCTAAGGGCTCTGCTAAGATGTTTCGCCGAATTTTTCGGTGCGCCGCCCTGCAGGCTTGTCGAAATCGCCGCCCACCCCGACCAATTTTGACAGCGAGTCGTTTTCAGACGTTCACGCGCGCGGGTCCGCGGCCCGAAAACCCAAGCTCTTGTTCTCCCGACATGCCAGATCGCCATCAGCCCCGCATAAATCCGCCCCGGATGATCACAAGTTTGAAGGTCACGCTTTCATGTCACGCAATCCGCAGGCATAAATAGGAAAAAAAGGGGTCGGGCATGACACTCACCATTCGATCAGTCGCACAGGATGACTACGCCCAGTGGCACCGCTTATGGACCGCCTATCTGGAGTTTTACGACTCAACGCTGCCCGAAGAGACCAAAGAAATCGCGTTTTCGCGTTTGTTGGCGCAGGACACAAAGGTCCACGGAAAAATCGCTGTTTCAGATGGTGAAGCGGTCGGGTTGGTCCATTTTATCTATCACGACCACATGTGGCACCCGGAAGGCGTTTGCTACCTTCAAGATCTATATGCCGACCCTGCCAAGCGGGGCATTGGGATTGGGCGAAAACTGATCGAATCCGTCTATGATGCGGCAACGGCTGCAGGCGTGCCGAGTGTTTATTGGATGACACAAGACTTCAACCAGACCGCGCGCCAGCTCTATGATCGCATCGGCACGGTGACCCCCTTCATAAAGTACCAACGCAAGTGAAGCGGGGGGCGAAACTGACGCTGGCTCTGGGGCTGATGATGTGGATTGCATCATGCGGCACACCTGCGCCGAAGGCGGTTCAGCCGGCAACGGGCAGTGTGCACAGTGAAATGAACACGTTTTCCAGTCGCCCTGCCCCGGCAACAACCCGATCCAACGAATCCATCGCACAAGAATTCATTCCACTGGCGTTTGACTTGGAAACCGGCACGAAATTACCAGTGATGTCGCGTTTTGAGACGCCAGTGACACTAAGGGTCGCAGGCGATGGTCTGAACGAAGTTGGCCAAACCGATCTGAACAACCTGTTGGTGCGGTTGCGAAACGAAGCCGGGATTTCGATCACGCAGGTGCCTGCCTCGCAACATGCCAATATAACCGTGCACGTGTTGAAATTGCGCAAAATGCAACGGCTCGTGCCAGATGCGGCCTGTTTCGTCGCCCCCCGAGTCGAAAGCTGGGCAGAGTACAAAGCCAACAGAAAATCCGATCTTTTGGATTGGACGACGTTGAAAGAGCGGACAAAACTAACGGTTTTCATCCCTGGCGACGTCGCCCCACAAGAAGTCCGAGATTGTCTGCACGAAGAAATCGCGCAGGCTTTGGGCCCGGTAAATGACCTATACCAACTGACGGATTCGATTTTCAACGACGACAATTTCCGAAATGTGCTGACCGGTTTCGATATGATGGTGCTGCGGGCTTATTACGACCCAGAATTGCACAGCGGCATGACCCGGTCAGAGGTCGCCGCACGATTGCCCGCCATCTTGCAGCGCATCAATCCAGAGGGTCGAACCGGGTTTTCGTCAGCGACGTCGACGCCTCGGCCCTGGATCATGCAGATTGAAACCGCCCTATCAGGTCGAAAATCCGCCACCGTCCGGTTGAACGCCGCAGAGTCAGCGGTACAAATTGCCCGCGCCCTGAACTGGAACGACAACAGGCTGGCCTTTGCGCTTTATGTCCGTGGAAAGCTGACATTGACCTCGAACACAAAGCTGTCGATCAGCTCGTTTGCCGAGGCAGAGTCGATTTACAGGTCAGATCCAAACACGCAGATCCACGCCGCCAATATTTCCCTGCAGGCAGCGGCCTTTGCTTTGTCGGCAGGTCAGGCCAATGACGCCATGACAATTGTCGACACAAACATTCCAGTGGTGCTTGAGGCCCAAAACGCCGCGCTCTTGGCAGAAATGTTGATGATCAAGGCAGAGGCCCTAGACTATCTGGGGCAAAGCTCAGAGGCCGAAACGGTGCGGCTCGACAGTATCGGTTGGGCACGGTATGGCATCGGTTCAGAAAGTGAAATTCGCAGACGTCTGAGCGAGATTTCAAATTTGAACCCGAAAAACAGAAGGACCGCTTCTCGATGATCATAATTGCATGTCTTGTCCTCGGGGCCGCATTTGGCGCGTTTACGGCGCAGCGGCGGGGCGGAAACCGGTTGGATAAACTGCACTACGGCGCGATTTTTGCGATCCTGTTTGGCATTATCGGGATGTTTCTGACCGTCGCTTTGGAAGGCATGATTTAGCACCCTGCCCGTAAGGTGACGCGGTGACAAGATGAGCGCTGCGAGGCGCGATTGATCTATTGTGCAGGTCAGTGCGTCCTTCATGCTGTTAAACTGTGTTAAGACATCTTTTATAATGATGATCTGAATCGATACATCACAGCGGGCATAGGCCCGACAAAAGGAACCGGGGCGATGATCGCAAGGCTTAAAGCAGCTTGGAAACGGCACCCAATCTTGACCAGCGGCTTTCTGTTGGCGCTTGGCTTGACTGTGTTTTTCTCTTTCCGCAGCGTCGCCTTTTTTATCTATTGGTCCGATCCCGCCCGGCATGAACAACCTATCGCGGCTTGGATGACCCCCAGATATGTCGCGCATTCCTGGAAAGTCCCACCACAGCTGATCATGCAAGTGATCGGCCAAGACGCGATGCCCAAGAAACGCAGCAGCCTCGAAGAAATCGCCGAACAACAGGGCCGCGATCTGCAAGCGCTGATTGGCGAGCTGACCGAAGCTGTTGAAACGTTTGAGCCAGCACCAAGATGAACGATCTCGTCCTCGAACTTGTGTCAGACTATGGTGTTTGGCTGGTTGGCATAACAACGTTCCTAAGCTGTCTCGCAATCCCGGCCCCGGCCTCGCTGGTGATGATCGCCAGCGGTGCCTTCGCGGCCTCAAATGACCTTTCACTTTATCTGACCGCAATCGCGGCATTTCTTGGTGCCGTTGCCGGGGATCAAAGCGGGTTTGCCATAGGACGGCGGGGGCAAACCCATGTACAGCAATGGGGGCAGGAAAACGGTCGACGCGGCGCTTTGTTGAACAAAGCCCGCGACTTCATGCAAAAATGGGGCAAGACCAGCGTGTTCCTGTCACGATGGCTGTTCAGCCCGCTCGGCCCATATGTGAATTTCGTCGCCGGGGCCAACGGCGTGGCGTGGCGCGCCTTCACCCCTGCCGCCGCCCTGGGCGAGGTCATTTGGGTCGCTCTTTACATAGGGTTGGGATTCGCCTTTGCCGACAGCATCGAAATGGTCGCAGACTTTGCCAGCAATATCAGCGGCTTGCTGGCAGCGGCATTGATGGCCGGTTTGTTGGGGCGCTATCTGTTTCGCGCGACGAAGTGACATGAACCGATTGGGAAAAAATTTGCTCTTTGCCGACATCACCCCCATATCAATGTGATGTTAAAGCTTATGCCCATATTGCTCGCCGTGGTTTACGGCGTGATCCTGTACCGGTTTTCGGCCTGGCGAACCGCCAAGGAACTTGATGAAAAGTCAACGGAATTGGCAGACCCGATCCTAAAGGTCCTCACCGAACAGATGGCATCGGCTTTGGAAATTCCGCGGATCAAGGTCAATATATATGAGGTTGCACCGATCAACGGCCTGGCCGCAGCGGATGGGCGGATTTTCATCACCCGGGGTTTTTTCAACAAATACCGAAGTGGTGAGGTCAGCGCAGATGAAATAGCAAGCGTGATTGCACATGAACTGGGGCATGTCGCGCTTGGACATTCCCGCCGCAGGATGATCGACTTTTCCGGCCAGAACGCATTGCGCACAGCCCTGGCAATGATCCTTTCGCGGTTCATTCCGGGGGTTGGCATTTACATCGCGGGGATACTGACCAAGCTTTTGGCGGCCCGACTATCCCGCGCTGATGAGTACGAGGCAGATGCCTATGCCGCAGCATTGCTGACCAAAGCCGGGATCGGAACAGCCCCGCAGATCTCATTGTTCCACAAGCTGGAAAAGCTTACCGCGTCCAATTCTGGCGCGGTCCCTGCCTGGCTGATGAGCCATCCGAAAACGACAGAACGGATTGCCGCGATCGAGAACCTGAACCTCAAGTGGCAATCCTAGTCGAAGAGTTTTCCCAGCCGAGGCAAACACGCTTTTTTCAACAAGGCCCGAGGTCGCAGGGTTTGCCCCGACAAACGCTCTGCCTCTTTGTGCACATGATCAATGACGGTGCCAACCAGATCGGGGAATTGGTCCGCAACTTGGCGAAGATACGCGTCTGGGTGCACGGCGCTGATGCCGTGTTCGGCCATCAGGTTACGCGGAAAATCCTTTAGGTTCATCGTCATAAGCACAGGCGCATTGCTGCTAATCGCGGTCGCTAGGACGTGGCGATCATCCGGGTCAGGCAGGTAGAGCGTTGCCTCTAGCTCTGGATCAGCAGGCCAGGATGCGTCTGGCCAGGCAAGCCCCAACATCGCCACTTCGCCCCTTGCGAAAACCTCTTGATCGGGACCAAGTTTCCGCGTCGCGCGCGCCCATTCCTCTAGAATTCTTTCAGACCAGACCGGGGTAAACTGGCCCGTCTTGGCCACGCCAAGAATGATTTCGCGCATGACGGTCGGATAAAGTACGCAGGCGTCCAGAACGACCTTCATCGCATCGCTTTTGACATGGGGCCGTTCATCTCTCTACGGGTTTGCGGGAACAGATGTTCCGACCAGTTCACGCCGCAACACGGCGGCCAGCTGGCGTTCGATCCGCACTTTTTGCCCGTTATTGTTACGTTCCGCCTGAAGCGCTTCATTGCCGCCATAGGCCTGGAAGGTTGCGTCAACCTGATAGGCCGGAATGATCACTTCGCCCGTTTTGGCGTTCTTGACCTCCATCAGGAACTTGATCTCATGGCGTCCGCCAACCGTATAGCGTGCGCGTTCTGTCTGTGCGTGAAATTGGGTGACAACAACGCTTACATTGACCGGAACCTTGCCTTTGATCGACGCAGCCCCACGATTGAGGCCGGTTTGCATGACTGTCTTAACCTGCACATATCTGTTGCCATAAGGATCACCCCGCCAAACGATGTCGGCATTAGGCTTCAGTCCATCGGCTTCAGAAACGGTAAGCGTTGTGGGAACCGTGACCGACACATTTCGCACATTCATAGAGGGCAACTGAGACAGTTCCACAGGCCGCTTGTTGCTGGGGGTCATCAAACCAGCCGTATTCGTCGTACATGCCGTAATCAGAACCAATCCGACAGCAATTAATGCAGTTTTGATGCGCATGGCCAAAAGCTCCACAGAATCTAACGTTTTTCGTTTGCTCGTTATGGCCGTCAGATAGGTAAATATTGGGGCAAAATAATGATCATAAACTGCAAAATTGGTTAACTTTCGCGGTTTTGGAAACAATACGGACCAAAATACGAAAAAACAACTGTCTGGAATTGTGGATTGGTGCCACGATTGCTGCGCAGCAGCGAGATCCACTGTGATTCTTTGGGCAACTTGTCGCACTGCAGAAATTATCGTTGTTAGCGCTAACAGTTTTCTTTAATGATCGTGTCGAAACCAGATTTCGACCAGGAGCCATCATGACACTCAATTCGACTATTCGCGCCGTCACTGACCGCATCGTCGCAAGAAGTGAAGACAGCCGCGCCGCCTATCTTGAACGCATCAACACTGCGGGCCAAGACGGTCCGCGGCGGGCCCATCTGTCCTGCTCTAACCACGCCCACGCTTTTGCCGCGACAGGTGAAGACAAGCCCACTTTGTCCGCTGATCGCGCCCCGAACCTGGGCATCATCACCGCCTATAATGACATGCTTTCCGCCCATAAACCCTATGAGTCCTATCCCGAACAAATACGCGCCGCAGCCCGTGCCGCAGGCGCAACAGCGCAAGTCGCAGGCGGCGTTCCGGCCATGTGTGACGGCGTGACACAAGGCGAACCGGGGATGGAGCTGAGCCTGTTTTCGCGCGATGTGATTGCCTTGGCTGCGGGTGTCGGCCTGTCTCACAACACATTTGATGCGGCAATCTATCTGGGGGTGTGCGATAAGATCGTTCCCGGCTTGGTGATGGCCGCTGCAACCTATGGCCATATCCCGGCTGTCTTCTTGCCCGCTGGCCCCATGACCAGCGGAATTCCGAACGATGAAAAGGCCAAGATACGTCAAAAATTCGCAACCGGCGAAGTCGGGCGCAAAGAGCTGATGGCCGCTGAAATGGCCGCTTATCATGGTCCGGGCACCTGCACGTTTTACGGCACCGCCAACACCAATCAAATGCTGATGGAATTCATGGGGCTGCACCTGCCCGGATCGTCTTTCGTCAATCCCGGCACCCCTTTGCGCGACGCGTTGACCATCGCAGGCGCAAAACGTGCGCTGGAAATCACCGCTCTTGGCAATGAGTTTACACCAGCCGGGGCAATTCTGGACGAAAAGACCTTTGTGAACGGTCTGGTTGGGCTGATGGCCACGGGCGGGTCCACAAACCTTGTGCTGCACCTTCCGGCGATGGCGCGTGCGGCGGGTATCATCCTGGACTTGCAGGATTTCTCTGACATTTCCGATGTCACGCCACTGCTGGCCAAGGTCTATCCGAACGGTCTGGCAGATGTGAACCATTTCCACGCAGCGGGCGGTTTGGGCTTTTTGATCGGTGAGCTGCTCAATGCAGGTCTGCTGCACCCCGACACGGAAACGGTGATCGGCAAAGGGCTGGAACATTACACCAAAGACCCCATCCTGACCGAGGATGGCCTGACTTGGGTCGATGGCCCGACCGAGCCGGTCAATGACAAAATCGTACGCCCCGCCTCGGACCCGTTCCAACAGGCCGGCGGCCTAAAGCAGCTCAAAGGCAATCTTGGACGCGGTGTGATGAAAGTCAGCGCCGTCGCCCCGGAACGCCAGATTGTCGAAGCAAAGGCCCGCATCTTCCACGATCAGGGCGATGTCAAAGCGGCGTTTAAGGCTGGGGAATTCACCAAAGACACGGTTGTCGTCGTGCGTTTTCAAGGGCCAAGTGCCGTCGGAATGCCAGAACTGCATTCCCTGACGCCGGTTCTGGCGGTGTTGCAGGATCGCGGCCTTCGCGTCGCTTTGGTCACCGATGGCCGAATGTCCGGCGCCTCGGGCAAAGTCCCCGCCGCAATCCATGTTTGCCCAGAGGCCGCGAATGGCGGCCCCCTCGCCCGTTTGCGTGACGGCGATCTGGTGCGCGTGGATGCGGTCAGCGGCGAAATCGATGTGCTAGAGCCGGACTTCGACAGCCGAGAGCCGATCACGTTGGATCTGAGCAGCAATCACCACGGGTTGGGTCGTGAATTGTTTCAGGTTTTCCGGCAAAATGTTGGACATGCCGCTGACGGCGCCTCTGTTATCCTGTAAGCCATGGCCGAATTTGATCCATTTCGGCCACATAGGTGACCCGAATTCTGCTCTATACCAAAAAGGACATGTAAAT
This sequence comes from Marinosulfonomonas sp., assembly GCA_051251595.1. Classification (GTDB taxonomy): domain Bacteria; phylum Pseudomonadota; class Alphaproteobacteria; order Rhodobacterales; family Rhodobacteraceae; genus NORP110. The sequence continues at coordinate 210,917 of JBPOFA010000006.1, read as the reverse complement.
GACCCCTCAAGATGCAAGCCTCAAAGCCCGGGAAATCTGCGGCCTCGCCCCGGTGATCCCGGTTCTGGTGATTGATGATGCCAGCAAGGCCGCCGATCTGGCCCGCGCGCTTGTCGCTGGCGGCTTGCCCGCGCTAGAGGTGACGCTGCGCACGCCTGCGGCCTTGGATGCAATCAAGGCCATGTCAGAGGTCCCCGGCGGTGTTGTTGGGGCCGGAACCCTGATCACCCCGGACGATGTTAAAGCGGCCAAAGCGGCTGGCGCGACCTTTGGTGTGTCCCCCGGCGCGACCGACCGGTTGCTGCAAGCCTGCGAAGACGCAGACCTGCCTTTACTGCCCGGTGGTGCCACGGCGACCGAAGCCATGGCGCTTTTGGAACGCGGCTATTCGGTGCAGAAATTCTTCCCCGCCGAGGCCTCTGGCGGTGCCCCTGCCCTGAAATCCATCGGCGCGCCCTTGCCTCAGGTCAGCTATTGCCCAACAGGCGGCGTGTCTTTGAAAAACGCACCGGATTACCTGTCACTGTCCAACACGCTTTGCGTTGGCGGATCTTGGGTGGCCCCAAAAGCAATGGTCGACAGTGGCGACTGGGCTGGAATAGAGGCACTTGCCCGGGAAGCCAGCCAATTGGCCAGATAGCCTTGTGCCCCACGGCTTAACCGCTAGTCTTGAAACAACAGATCAGCGGCAGCACCACGGGGCACGGCAATCATGGATTATGTAGAATATGGAAAGACCGGCGTGCAGGTTAGCGTCGCCGGTCTTGGCTGTGGCGGGCACAGCCGCTTGGGTCAATCCCAGGGCGGTTCCGTTGAGGACAGCGTAAAAATCGTCAAGACCGCAATGGATTTGGGCATCACGCTGATCGACACAGCCGTAGCCTATGGCACCGAAGACATCGTTGGCCGCGCCATCCAAGGCCGACGGGACGAAGCGGTCCTGTCCACCAAAGTGGTTATCAGCAAATTCGGCGCGCCAGAGGTCCCCTGGACCACACCCGAGCAGCTGCGCGAAAGCCTCGAGGGCAGCCTGAGACGGCTCAAGACGGATTACATCGACATCTTCAATCTGCATGGCGTGGCTGCGGATCAATACAAACATTGCCAAGATCACCTGATGCCTGAAATGCAAAAGCTAAAGGACCAAGGCAAAATCCGGCTTTTTGGCATCACGGAACGGTTTGTCGAGGAAACCCGACATGAAATGCTGGATATCGCGTTGCAGGACGACTTTTGGCAATCGATGATGATTGGGTTCAACCTGCTGAACCCCTCTGCACGCCACACGATATTTGAGCGCACCCAGGCCAAGGGCATCGGAACGCTTTGCATGTTCGCGGTGCGCCGGGCGCTCAGCACACCGTCGGCGCTGAATGAACTGCTGCAAACCCTTGTCGCAGAGGGCAGCCTGCCCAAAGAGGCATTTGACGCGGACGACCCGCTTGGGTTCCTGACCAAATCGGGCGATGCAAGCTCTGTGCCAAACGCCGCCTATCGATATTGCCGCCACACGCCTGGAGTCGATGTGGTCCTGACCGGAACCGGCAAGATTGAGCATCTGAAACAGAACGTGGCATCCATTCTGGAGCCCCCCTTGTCCAAGACATCCATGGATCGCCTGGACACGCTGTTTGGCAAGGTCGCTTCGGTTTCGGGAAACTAGCGCCCCGTCAAACCATGCGGGCCTTGCGCCCGCCGCGCCGACCAGACCGCGCAGTGGTGCCCAACCCGTCTTTCAAAACAGAGGTCATCGGATGATCCGGGGCCTGCGGGCCATAGGTGGCAATCAGCATCTCCAAGGCGTCCTTGTCGGCAATCTCCGTGGGCAATTTCAACGCCCAATCCACAAAGATGGACCGGCACTCCTCTATCGAAATTCCGTCAATCTTGTAGCTTTCTGAAATCAAGCCGGTTTTATCTATGTCGTCTAAGGTCATGGCGCCCTCTTGTTGTTCTTCGCATCTAGGGCAAACGCGGCGGTCTGCCAAGTGCCGCGCCGATCACATCAGCCGCAGCCTGTGACAGCTCTGCCATAGACCCCGCCAGTGCCTCGACAGAGTCTGCGCCGGTTTCGCGCAGGATCAGATCGGTGCCCCCCACCCCGACCAGCTCAAAATCCAGCACCTCGCCACAGAGCAAACGTGTTGCAGATTGAAGGTTCGACATCAGCGCATAGGCCTGTTGCAAGACCTGCTGGTCCTGCTCTGTCAGCCACCCGATCGCAACCCCGGACGCCAGCTGGTCCAAAACACCCCGCGCAGGGTCCCCCGCCAAGAGCGCCGCCGTCTGAGCAAAAAGCTCTATGTCTTGCATCCGCCCCGCGCCGGTCTTGGCCTCCCACGGACCGCCACCGGTCTTGGCGCTGGCAATTCGCTGCCGCATGTCGCGCACGTCTTTTAGGGTCGCAACAGCGTCGCCCTTTTCAAGCAACAAGCCCTTGCGAAACGTCTCTATCCGTTGCCCTAACGCATCCGCGCCTGCGACCTGACGCGCCCGCGTCAGCGCAAGATGTTCCCAAGTCCAGGCCTGATCCCGTTGATACGTGCAAAACGCGTCAAATGACGTGGCTACGGGCCCTTGCCGCCCGGACGGACGCAAGCGCATATCCACCTCATAAAGCCGCCCCTCTGCCATTGGCGCGCTAAGCGCTGTGACCAAAGCCTGCGTCAGACGCGCATAATAGGTGCGCGAATTCAGCGGCCTGCGCCCCTCTGATGACTCCTCTCCGGCGGCATCATAGACAATGATCACATCCAGATCGGACGAAGCTGTCAGCCGTTCCGACCCAAGCGAGCCCATGCCCAGAATGGCAGCCCCGACACCGGGCGGGGGCCCGTGTTTTTCAGCAAAGTTGTCGACCACAACAGGCCAAAGCGCGTTCAGAACCGCATCGGCAAGCGCGGCATATTCGGCCCCCGCCTCATCCCCGTTGATCAAACCGCGCAAATGATGCACGCCAACGCGGAAATGCCATTCCTTGCGCCAGCGCCGTGTCAGATCCAACCGTCCCTCGTAGTCAGAAACCTTGGACAATTGCCGTTGCAAATCCTGCGTCAGCGCCTCTCGTCCCGGCCAAGGCGCGAAAAAATCGCCACCGATCACCGCGTCAAAGACCTGGGCGTTGTGACCAAGATACTGGGCCAGCTCTGGCGCCGTGGCTGCAATATCGACGATAAGATCAATCAGCTGCGGGTTCGCCTCAAACAGCGAAAACACCTGAACACCTGCGGGCAAACCGGCCAGAAAACGGTCAAACTGGGCCAAGGCCTCTTCCGGGCGGGCCGCGCTTTGCAGACGGCGCAGCAATTCCGGTTTGAGGCGTTCAAAAATCTCGACCGCCCGATCCGACCGAAGTGCGGCATACGTGCGCCAGCGATCAATCACACTCTGCGTATCAGGCGAAAGCGCGTCCTGCGCCGCGTCGCTTTCCTGCGGGGTAAAGAACCCCTCTGTCAGCTGCGCCACGCGATTTAGACGGTCAAGGATATCCGACCGCATGTCCTCGACTCCAAGACCTGACAATGCCGCAAGCCGTTCAAACCCTTCTGGCGACTTGGGCAAGTCATGGGTTTGTGCGTCATTCACCATCTGGATGCGATGCTCTGTCTCGCGATGCGCCCGGTAATCTTGCGTCAGTTGCGCGGCGTCCTCTGGATCGACCCAGCCTTTAGCCGCCAGCTGCGCCAATCCCTCTACCGTGTTTGGGCTGCGCAGGGTTTCGTCGCGCCCGCCTGCTATGATCTGACGTGTCTGGGTGAAAAACTCAATTTCCCGAATTCCCCCGGCGCCCAGCTTCATGTTGTGGCCTTCCAGAACGATGTCGCCATGCAGCCCCTTATGGTCCCTGATCCGCAACCGCATGTCATGGGCATCCTGGATAGACGCAAAGTCGAGATGCTTGCGCCAGATAAAGGGACGCAAGCGTTCCAGAAAGCCCTGCCCGGCCGCGATATCCCCGGCACAGGCGCGCGCCTTGATATAGGCCGCGCGTTCCCAGGTCCGCCCGACGCTTTCATAATAGCGTTCCGCCGCTTCCATCGACAAGCAAACCGGGGTGACGGATGCATCCGGGCGCAACCTTAGGTCAGTTCGAAACACATAGCCGTCACGGGTGATGTCAGACAGCGCCGCCATCGCCCGCCGGGTGGCCCGGATAAACGAGGCACGGGCCTCGCCGTAATCCTCCGGATCAAACCGCGTTTCATCAAAAAGCACGATCAGATCAATGTCAGAGGAGTAATTAAGCTCTCCGGCGCCCATCTTGCCCATTGCAAGAACAGACATACCGCCCGCGCTGTCCTTGTCGGCATCCGTGGCACCGGGCAGCTTGCCGCGATCGATTTCGGTGCCCACAAAATGTTTGATCGCCAGATCCACCGCAAGATCGGCGAAATCGGTCAACGTTCCGGTGACCTTTTCAAGCGGCCAGACCCCGGCCAGGTCACATAGCGCTGTGTACAAGGCCACCCGACGCTTTGCTGCGCGCAAGCCCGAGGCAAGATCCGCCGCCGCCATGCTGCGGGCATCGCTTAACAATTCACCGCGAAGGGCATCCGGATCCTTTGCCAAGGCGTCGCGCAGCCAGTCCGATTCGCTGTTGATCAGCCCGGCCAAATACGGGCTGGACCCGGCTGTCCCGGCCAATACACCGGCCACATCCGGGGCCAATTCCGAAAACTGGCTGGCGATGTCTTGCCCTCTGCTGATGTCAAAAGGCTGTGGACTGCGGGTGATGTGATTTTCAAAACTCATGGCCCCACATTGGGTCGCCCGTTTGCAAGCGTCAACCGGACTTGCAGCCAAATTGAAAATCAGAATAGTGGCCGGGAGGAGAGCATATGAGCAAGAGCCTAAAAAGAGTCCGTGCCGCCTTGGACGCATCCGGCGTCGATGCAGAAATCCTTGAAATGGATGCGGAAACGCGCACGGCCCAACAGGCTGCAACAGCAGCGGGTTGCACGTTGGATCAGATCGCAAAGTCCATTATCTTTCGCGGCACGCAAAGCGACGCGGCAATTTTGTTTCTGACCGCTGGCGGAAATCAGGTGTCAGCGGACAAAGCCTCTGTGGTGGCGGGTGAAGATTTGACAAAGGCTGATGCCGCGCTGATCCGCAACCAGACAGGCTTTGCCATTGGTGGGGTTTCCCCTGTTGGGCACCTGTCGCCAATCCGGGCTTTTGTTGATCCAAAGTTGCTGGAATTCACCCAAATCTGGACTGCCGCCGGCACACCGCGGCACATATTTTCGATATCCCCGGATGATTTATTGGAAATTTCAAGCGCCCAAGTCGCTGATTTTATTGACCAATCAAAATAAATGTAAATATCTTTTACATTGTCGCTTGAAGTTTCGGCTCTGGCTGCCAATCTATGTAATGTGAAAGACATTCACATCGACATAAACAGTAACCTGGAGCACCGAAATGAGTACCGTCGCCACATGGCCAAACCAAGCTGAACTCTGGTTGGACGAACGCGGAAAGGGCGCCTGGATCGCAGCAATGGTCCTTGGCTTTATTTTCTTCTGGCCAGTTGGCCTCGCACTTCTCGCTTATATGATTTGGAGCAAACGAATGTTTTCTGGAAAATGTGCAAGCCGTAATGGCATGACCCGTCGGCGCAGCCATCGTGGCGCGTTCAGATCCTCTGGCAATATGGCCTTTGATGCGTACAAGCATGAAACGCTGCAGCGCCTGGAAGAAGAACAAGGCAACTTTGAAAGCTTCTTGCAACGTCTGCGGGAATCCAAAGACAAGGCCGAATTCGACCAGTTCATGGATGAACGTGCAAGGAAAGCACGCAACGCCAGCGACCAAGACCGTTCTGACGACGCGGCCTAAGGCCAATCGTCTCTCAAACGGCCCTGCCGATCCTACCCGGCAGGGCCGTTCCACCCTCTCTTTAGGCAATGATCGAAATGACAATGTATGACACAGAATGGGGCCTACCAGACCCACGAACCCAGGCAGAGTTCTATGCCGATGTGCCAACCAAACGGTTCATGGCGTTCCTGATTGATACGGTCATTGTCGCTTTGATCACGATCGTGATGATCCCGCTGACAGCCTTTACTGGCTTGTTCTTTATCGGGTTCATCTGGCTTGCCGTCAGCCTGATCTACCGCACCGTCACCTTGGCCAGCCGGTCTGCAACACCCGGAATGCGGCTTATGTCGATTGAGTTTCGGGATTCACGCGGCGAACGCATGAGCCTTGGACTGGCGCTGGTGCACACCGTCTTTTTCATGATGTCCATGTCATTCGTGGTCCCGCAGGTGATTTCCATCATTCTGATGCTCACCTCTAGTCGCGGCCAAAGCCTAAGCGACATGGTTCTTGGGACAGCCGCAATCAACCGCGCAGCCCGGCATTAACCACAAATAACGAACCAAAAGCCTCCCCGAAAATGGGGGGCTTGGCGGATGGCGCTGTGATTGTTAACGTTCCGAGCATAGAAATGCCCTTGATTGCGAACCGGACACGGCTAACATCGAATAAATGCGACATACCCTACCCATTGCACCACAGTTCTACGTGACGGCCCCACAGCCCTGCCCTTATCTTGAGGGCCGGATGGAACGAAAGCTGTTCACGGCACTGCAAGGGGATCACGCAACCAAGCTGAATGACGCTTTGTCAAAGCAAGGGTTTCGTCGGTCGCAAAACGTCTTGTACCGTCCCAGCTGTGCCGAATGTTCCGCATGTTTGTCTGCACGCATCAACGTCGCAGAATTTGTCCCCAGCAAAACACAAAAACGCGTGCTGCGCCGGAATTCGGATTTGCGGCGGCAAGCGATCTCGCCTTGGGCGACAGAGGAACAATACGCGCTGTTTCGTAAATATCTGGATGGTCGCCATGCCCATGGCGGTATGGCCGATATGGATATTTTTGAATTCGCCGCGATGGTCGAAGAAACGCCCATCCGCAGCCGGGTTATCGAATATAAGAACCAGGACAAGGGGGCAGATGAGTTAACCGCCGTTTGCTTGACCGATGTTCTGGATGACGGACTGTCCATGGTTTATTCGTTTTTCGATCCCGACAACGACCGTCTTAGCCTGGGCACCTATATTATCCTCGACCATATCCGCATCGCGCAAGAGGCCAAGCTGCCGTATGTCTACCTTGGCTATTGGGTCCCCGGCAGCAAAAAGATGAGCTATAAGGCCCGGTTCTCTGCCCTGGAAATCTATCAGGGTGGCGAATGGAAGGCTTTGGCCAGCCCCGACAGCTACACCGCGGAAACGCACCCCCTGTCGACCGATCCGATCGCCGAACAGGTTGCACGAATCAACCTACCTGACAGCCGCCCCACCAAGCCGTAATCCGCGCCCCGTCCCACAACGGTATTTTGCAGAGGGCCAAATTCGCCCTCAAACCCCCGAATTTTTGCACTTTAGCCATTTTCACCGCCCCTCGCGCAACTAACGAAAAGCAAAAACAACCGTTCGCGACACAAAATTCTACACTTTGCCTGTTGACGACCTGAAACTCCCTGCATAATGTCGCCGGACTTAATGCAGGAGCCTTCGGCGTGTTGGATATTGTGGTGCTAGTGGTGAAATGGCGCATGGGCCGGTAACGGAAACCCTATTCGATACCCCATGCGCCCCCGAAAAATCGGGGGCTTTTTTGTTTGTAAACGATGGAAAGAAACGGAGAGATAAGATGGCACGTCAGATGACCGGTGCAAAAATGGTGGTTCAAGCCCTGAAAGATCATGGCGTGGACACAATCTTTGGATACCCCGGCGGTGCTGTCCTACCCATTTACGATGAAATCTTTCAGCAAAACGACATTCGCCACATTCTGGTGCGTCACGAACAAGGCGCGGTGCACGCCGCTGAAGGCTATGCCAGATCAACCGGCAAACCCGGCGTCGTTCTGGTCACCTCTGGCCCGGGCGCGACAAACGCTGTAACCGGCCTGACGGACGCATTGTTGGATTCCATCCCATTGGTGGTTTTGACCGGTCAGGTTCCCACCTTCATGATCGGAACGGACGGGTTTCAAGAGGCCGACACTGTCGGGATCACCCGTCCCTGCACGAAACATAACTGGCTGGTGAATGACACGGACAAGCTGGCAGACACGCTTCATCAGGGCTTTCACATTGCGACCACTGGCCGCCCGGGACCAGTTCTGATCGACATCCCCAAGGATGTTCAGTTCGCAACCGGCACCTACACCCCCAAAACCGGGGCCAAAACCGCGCATTATAACCCGACGACCAAAGGCAATATCGAAGGTATTACCGATCTGGTTGCGGCGATGGAAAAAGCCAAACGGCCGATCATCTATTCAGGTGGAGGGGTTATCAACTCTGGCCCGCAAGCCTCTGAATTGCTGCGCGAATTGGTGCGCGCCACCAACTTTCCAATCACATCTACATTGATGGGATTGGGGGCCTATCCGGGGTCTGGCAAGAACTGGTTGGGCATGCTGGGCATGCACGGTCTGTACGAAGCCAACATGGCGATGCATGATTGTGATCTGATGATCAACATCGGCGCCCGCTTTGATGACCGGATCACAGGACGCCTGGATGCGTTCAGCCCCGGCTCAACCAAAGCGCATATCGATATCGATGCGTCCTCTATCAACAAGGTCATCCATGTGGACATCCCGATCATCGGCGATGTTGCATCGGTGTTGAAAGACGTCTTGGACGTCTGGAAGTCGCGCGGCAGCAAGACCAACACCGAAGAGCTGCCGAAATGGTGGTCGACCCTGCGCAAATGGCAGGCTGTGAACTGTCTTGACTTCAAGCAGTCCGGCAAAACGATCAAGCCGCAATACGCCTTGCAACGCCTTGAAGAGCTGACGAAAAAATACGATCGCTATATCACAACGGAAGTGGGCCAGCACCAAATGTGGGCGGCGCAATATCTGAAATTCGAAGACCCCAACCGCTGGATGACATCCGGCGGCCTTGGCACAATGGGCTATGGCTTTCCGGCGTCGATCGGCGTGCAAATGGCCCATCCAGATGCCCTGGTGGTCAATGTCGCGGGTGAGGCAAGCTGGTTGATGAACATGCAGGAAATGGGCACGGCGACGCAATACCGCCTGCCCGTGAAACAGTTCATCCTGAACAATGAACGTTTGGGCATGGTGCGCCAATGGCAGGAATTGCTGCATGGCGAGCGCTATTCCCACAGCTGGTCAGAATCCTTGCCCGATTTCGTAAAACTGGCAGAGGCCTTTGGCGCCAAGGGTATCTTGTGTTCGGATCCGGATGATCTGGATGACGCGATCATGGAAATGATCACCTATGACGGCCCGGTGATTTTCGACTGCCTTGTTGAAAAGCACGAAAACTGCTTCCCGATGATCCCATCAGGAAAACCCCATAACGAAATGTTGCTGGGTGATGCATCCACATCTGATGCGATCGGATCTTCCGGCGCGGTTTTGGTTTAAGAAGGATCTGCAAATGTCTGAACTAAGAATCAAAAAAGGCTCTACCAGCCATTCTGCGTACCAGCTTCGGGATCCGAATTCGCCGGTCATCGAAAAACACACGCTGGCCTGCATCGTCGACAACGAGGCTGGCGTTCTCGCGCGCGTGATCGGGCTGTTTGCCGGTCGGGGCTACAACATCGAAAGCCTGACCGTGGCCGAGATCGACCACACCGGTCATCAATCGCGGATCACCATTGTCACCACCGGAACGCCTGCTGTGATCGAACAGATCAAAGCCCAGCTGGGCCGGATCGTCCCCGTGCACGAGGTGCATGACCTCACCGCCGAAGGCCCCCATGTCGGGCGCGAGCTGGCGCTGTTCAAAGTCGCCGGCCAAGGCGAAAAACGGGTCGAGGCGCTGCGCCTGGCAGATATCTTTCGCGCCAACGTGGTCGATTCAACCTTGGACAGCTTCGTGTTTGAGGTCACCGGCCCCTCTGAAAAGCTAGACGCTTTCGCAGACCTGATGCGCCCGCTTGGCCTGAAAGAAGTGGCCCGCACCGGCGTCGCAGCCCTGTCTCGTGGTGCTGAGTAACGCGGCGAACCGCGCGACATCACATGTAACGACCCGCTGCGGAAAAATAACTGACCGAGCGATCCCAATAAGATTGCCCACAGATCTCGCATGGCAAACATTAGTGGGATCGCTCCGCTATATCCGTTCAGCGGACGAAGCGGTTCTTCCACGTTTGGCGCGTGTGCGGCCCCGCCATATTGGGCGAAGGTCGCAACCATGGTATACTGATGCGGTAGCGTTTGGCTTAAGTGGGGCTTGAGATGAAATTTCGTCTGTCAACCGTCACCACCGCAATCGTCGTCTGCTTGATGTGTTCGTACGCACTGGCAGCCGATATACACAAGGCGGCGAGAAAGGGCGATCTGGACGACGTCCGAGCGCTTATCGCGAGCGGCGCTGACCTTTCCGAACTCGACAAGGCCGTGGGCGCCGCGCTTCACTGGGCCGCTGCGCGGGGGCATCTGGACGTGGCGCGGGAGCTTATTGAGGCCGGGGCCGATCCAAAACAGGAGGCGCATGCGCCAGCCCGGCTGACGCCGCTCCATCTGGCCTCTTCGGGCGGGCATCTTGCGCTGGTGGAGATGCTCGTCGACGCAGGGGCCAGTCTGGCCGCAGGTGAGGGCGCGGTCGGAACGCCGCTTCACTCGGCGGCACAGGCCGACCGGACCGAGGTGGTGGTTTTCCTGCTTGAAGCTGGGGCCGATCCGGCCGCGAAAACGACGGGAGGCGCCTATGGCGTTTATCCGCTCCATCTTGCGGCAGCGTCGGGCGCCGCTGGCTCTGTCTCGGCACTCCTGGATCACGGGTTTCCGGTGAACGCGAAGAACGAGGAGACAGGCGTCACCGCGCTGCATCTGGCGGTGTTCCGGGGCCGGCCCGAAGCGGCCACAGTTCTGCTGGAGGCAGGAGCAGACCCGCACGCCGTATCGACGAATATCGAAACACCTGCTGCTCTCGCCAAATACAATCCGGAAATGGAAGAGCTCTTCAATGAGGCGGGAATCGAATAGAGTTTCCCAATGAAGCGTGCTGTCGAACCGACCGCTAAGGTCTCAAACCCGCCCTTCGCGGCGACCCTCATCTGGAAACATCAGCCGTAACTCCTCCCGGACACGGGTCTGAATTTTGTCCAGACGGACCAATCCTACTAACTCGACAGGGTTCCGTCGTTTTCGACGCCAAAGAAGCCCCAGCCATCAGGCGCAAATCCAAATTTTTGGCCAATTATTGTGAATTTCTGTTCGTGAAACCAAATACGCTCCGCGCTGAGAGCCATTGGCCTTGTTGATATTTCAAGTGCGCTGCCGTCTTCGTATTTGTCAGACTCGTAGCCCAAGTCACTAATTTCCTTCATAAACCCAGACCAATTAGCAGTACTGTTTTCTGGAACGAAATTGAAATCGACGATGGCCATCTCTGGCAGAGCTTGCTTTGATTGCAGGTCGCTAAAAACCCAAAAGGTCTCTCTTTTTTGATCTTCCAAATTGTTGGCCATATTGGGTGTTCCTTATTGATTTGTCTGCAATTGGTTTATGACGGGTATAGCAAGGCGATGTAGGCAACCGGTAATACGGCAATTTACATCAACTTAGTTAAAGGGCGGTTCAACCAGGTATGCAACCCTCATGCGGTATCCTCATTATGGTTTGGGCCATAACGGCTCTCATCTGGAAACATCAGCCGCAACTCTTCCCGAACACGGGTCAGAATTTTGCCTAGACGGTTTTGTCCCGGCCAATCTTCCATCGGTGTTTCATTCGCGACCGAAGCTTCAAGTCCGATCCCCCAGATCGTATCCATGGGGCTGGCTTCTACGAGAATTCGATCGCCTGTGTGAAACAACTTGCGCCTAAGGCCTTTGTTTTGCCGAAACTTTTCCAGGCTAATACGATATACGATGTCGTCCTTGTGTTCATCCCACACCGCTTCAGAGAAGCCTTTTACACGACGTCCAAGCGCTTTTTGCTTTCCGGGATTGTCCGTCGCCAAAATCTCAGCCGCGATTTCTTCATCTTCGAACAAGAGGGCCTTAAAGTACATCATGGCTTGCTCTGCCGTCACAAAGCGGCACCCGTCGAGAACAAACTCGGAATGCTGCCATTGGCTAAACGGGCCAGACCAGTAGAAATGATATTTGCCATCTGATGACTCCATGGCGGACATCTACACATTCCAGGAACGGTTTTCCAGATCAACGGTGCGGACGGTTCGATAAGTAATTTGCCCCGACCTAACCGCCACCCGAAAGAACCCGAAGCAACACAAAGAAGAAGGGGCCCCCGAAGGGACCCCAGTTTCGCTGATCAGGCTCATCTTTATACCGCCCGGTGTTTTTTGCCTGCGGCCTGATCCGCGTCAGGGGCGAGCGCACCCGCCCCGGATGGTAATTCTTATCGAAGTGTCATGAACAGCCGCTGGTGCCGCCACATGTGTTGCACTTCATGCAGGTTCCGTTGCGCACCAATGTGTAGTTGCCACATTCGCCACAAGGATCGCCTTCATAGCCCTGAATTTTCGCCTTGGTGCGTTCGTCCATGCCACCCGCACTTGCGGTATAGGCCGCAGGTGATGTTTCGGCGAAACCGGGTTTCAGCGCTGTTTCAGGCACCAAAGTCTGCAAGGTTGCGACCGGATCATTGGACATATCCAAGGCCGTTGCCCCAGCCCCTGCGCCGCCCTGAAGCACCACCAGATCCTGTGGAACCCGCTTGCGCAGATACCCGGTAGAGCTGATTTGTTTCAGCACTTCCAAAGACTTGCTTGCAGCGTTCTCGGACACTTCTGTCACGTTTTGCTTGCCTTCATCATGGCCGCGTCCCAGATCGTCAAAGCTTTCGCCCTCTGGTTTGACATGGGCCAGATCGGTGCGATCCAGATAGCTGACGGCCAGTTCGCGGAACACATAGTCAAGGATCGACGTGGCGTTCTTGATGCTGTCATTGCCCTGCACCATGCCAGCCGGTTCAAACCGGGTGAAGGTGAACGCGTCGACGAATTCATCGAGCGGCACGCCATATTGCAGACCAACAGAGACCGCGATGGCAAAGTTGTTCATCATCGCGCGGAACCCGGCGCCTTCTTTGTGCATATCAATAAAGATTTCACCAAGATTGCCGTCTTCATACTCACCGGTGCGCAGATACACTTTGTGTCCGCCAACGATCGCCTTTTGGGTATAGCCCTTGCGACGCTGCGGTAGCTTTTCGCGGTGCGACTTAAAGACTTCCTTGATGATCACCTTCTCAACGATCTTCTCGGCAAGCACTTTGGCTTTTTCCTGCGCCGATCCGGTCGCCAAGATTTCTTCGGCTTCCTCGTCATCCTCGATCAAGGCAGAGGCCAGAGGCTGGCTGAGCTTTGATCCGTCGCGGTAGAGCGCATTGGCTTTGACGCCCAAGCTCCACGACAATTCGTAAGCTTCCTGACAATCCTCAACCGTGGCGTCATTTGGCATGTTGATCGTCTTGGAAATCGCGCCAGAGATGAAGGACTGCGCGGCCGCCATCATGGTGATGTGGCTTTCAACGGACAAGTAACGCTTGCCGGTCTTGCCGCATGGGTTTGCACAATCAAAGACACTGTAATGTTTCGGGTCCAGATGCGGCGCGTTTTCCAGCGTCATCGTTCCGCAGACATGGTCGTTTGCAGCATCGATATCCGCACGGCGGAAGCCAAGATGCGTCAGCAGGTCAAAGGCCGGGTCGTTCAGCTTTTCAGCCGGAATGCCCAAAGTGCCGGTGCAGAACTCTTCGCCAAGGGTCCATTGGTTGAACACAAAGCGAATATCAAACGCGCTTGGCAGGGCTGCTTCGATCTTTTCGATCTGGGCGGGGCCGAAACCATGGCCAATCAGAGAGGTGTGGTTGATGCCAGGGGCATTGCCCAAAGTTCCGTGACCCACTGCGAAAGAGATGATCTCTTCGATTTGCGAAGAAGAATACCCAAGCACTTCCAAAGCAGCCGGAACAGACCGGTTGATGATCTTGAAATATCCGCCGCCCGCAAGTTTCTTGAACTTGACCAATGCGAAATCTGGTTCGATCCCGGTTGTGTCGCAATCCATAACCAACCCGATCGTGCCTGTTGGCGCAATCACGGTCGTCTGGGCGTTACGGTAGCCGTATTTCTTACCCAGCTTCAGCGCCTCATCCCAGGATGCTTTGGCCAGATCAATCAGACTTTTATCCGGACAGCTGGCATGATCCAGCGCAACAGGATTGACCGCCAAGCCTTTGTAACCGGTGGTTTTTCCATAGGCTGCGTTGCGGTGATTTTCGATCACGCGCAGCATGTGTTCTGCGTTACGCTCATATCCAGAGAAGGTCCCAAGCTCTCCCGCGATCTCTGCAGAGGTGGCATAAGACACGCCGGTCATGATCGCCGTCAGGGCACCACCAATGGCGCGGCCTTCGTCGCTGTCATAGGACAGACCCATATTCATCAGCAATCCGCCGATATTCGCATAGCCCAAACCAAGGGTGCGGAAATCATAGGACAGTTGCGCAATTTCCTTGGACGGGAACTGCGCCATCATCACGGAAATTTCCAGTGTGACGGTCCACAGGCGCGTGGCGTGCATATAGTCATCGGCCTGGAATACGCCATCGCTGAGGAATGTCAGCAGGTTCATAGAGGCAAGGTTACAGGCCGTGTCATCCAGGAACATGTATTCAGAACATGGGTTTGACCCACGGATCGCACCGTCTTCGGGGCATGTGTGCCAAGCGTTCACAGTGTCATGGTACTGGATGCCCGGATCAGCACAGGCCCAAGCCGCGTGTCCGATCTGTTCCCACAAATCGCGCGCCTTGACTGTCTTTTGTGTCTTACCATCGGTCCGGCGGATCAGATCCCAATCGGCATCATCCTTAACGGCCTGCAGGAACGCATCCGTCACACGGACAGAGTTGTTGGAGTTTTGGCCGGAAACCGACGCGTAAGCCTCAGAGTCCCAATCCGTGTCATAGGTCGGGAATTCAATGCTGGTGTAACCCTGCTTTGCATAGTCCAGAACACGCTTGACGTAAGTCTCTGGGATCGCGACGGTTTTCGCCGATTTGATCGCCTTTTTCAGGCTTTCATTCTTGGAAGGATCAACAGCATCTTCACCTACCCCATCCCAGTTGCGGATCGCTGTGAAAATCTCATTCAGCTGACGCTCGTGCATTTTGGAACCGGCGACAAGGCTTGCCACTTTCTGTTCCTCGATGACCTTCCAGTTGATGAAATCTTCAATATCTGGGTGATCCATATCGCAGATCACCATCTTGGCCGCACGACGTGTGGTGCCGCCAGATTTGATCGCGCCAGCCGCCCGGTCACCGATCTTCAAAAAGCCCATCAGGCCCGAAGATTTCCCGCCACCTGACAGGTTTTCACCAGCGCCGCGCAATGAGGAAAAGTTGGTGCCGGTGCCAGATCCGTATTTGAACAAACGCGCTTCACGGACCCAAAGGTCCATGATGCCGCCATCGCTGACCAGATCGTCAGCAACAGACTGGATAAAGCAAGCATGCGGCTGTGGGTGTTCATAAGCGCTGGCTGACTTGGTCAGCTCTCCGCTTTGGTAATCGACATAATAGTGCCCTTGCGACGGGCCATCGATGCCATAGGCCCAATGCAGGCCCGTGTTAAACCATTGCGGGCTGTTCGGCGCACCGCGCTGAGAGGCAAGCATATAGCGCATCTCATCGAAATAGGCCTGCGCGTCGGCTTTGTTGGTGAAATATCCACCCTTCCAGCCCCAATAGGCCCAAGCCCCCGCCAGCCGGTCAAAAACCTGCTTAGAGGATGTTTCGCCAATAATCCGTTCTTCTTCCGGCAGTTCAGCAAGCGCTTCGGTATCCGCGACCGAACGCCACAAAAATTCTGGAACGCCTTTTTCTTTGACTTTTTTCAGCCGAGCGGGAACGCCAGCCTTGCGAAAATACTTTTGCGCAATGACGTCACTTGCGACCTGGCTCCAGCCAGAAGGGACTTCCATGTCATCCAGACGAAAAACGATTGTTCCGTCGGGGTTTCTGATTTCTGACGTTGTGGTGGTGAAGTCTAGTGCTGCATATGCGTCTTTACCTGCCTTGGTAAATTTGCGTTCGATTTTCATCTTGTAAACGTGCCCCGTATAAAATCGTGCGTTTTGACACATCCGTCTTTAATGCGGATTGCGCCCCTTTTTCCTGCCATCCGACACGCGACTAAAGATAAAAAACATATCCCCCGGCGCAGTTTTTGCGCTCGATTTTGGCCGCTCCGATGCAGTCGGTTGGCCATTTTTGATTGTTCGTTGTCTTGTCATCCCAACCACTAAATCTAGTGGCCTGCCGGTAGGCTTGCACAAATTGGCGTAGGTTGGGCTATTGGGTCAACGTATTTATTACGAAATTATAAAGTTTTTTTGGTTGACGATTTGTCGGTTAAATGGGCGATCCGATTAACCATTTGATTCATCCCCGGCATGTATAAATCCGCTCTGAGCGAATTAATGCAATAAACGGTGTAAGTTATCCCAGTAAGCTGAATGTTGACCTTAAGTTATCCACAGGCTCAATTCGCCAAATTGGGGATATCTGAGACGCGACGAAATAATCACGGTTGCGCAGACCAGACCACACCCGGAAGTTTTTCCGCGTCAATTTTGGGCGCCCGCGCACGAATTTTGGCACTCTTGCGAACATGGCGGACTATATCTAACCTTGCATCTGCGCCGATCTGACGGCCTGGGAGACGAAATAAAATGGCGGCCTGGATCCACGACATAGTGTCCCGCGCGAAAAAACACGAAGCAGCGCGAACTGCATTTGACGATTTTTCGCTTTCAGATGGGACGCTGGTCGACCCCGGCTTTATCGCAACAGACCGCAGCTGGTCCCCCTATTGCTTTGACGCCGAATCGCGCAAGGCTCTCTTTGTTGAACTGCCCAAGGACATCGATCTGGGACAATCGGCATTCGCCTATGTGACACAGTTCCAATCAGCGCGTCGCGCGGTGGCGGTCGATTTTGACGATCTTGCCGAACTCGCCCATCTGGCCCCGCGCCCGAAAACGACAGTCATGGTCTATAGCATCGGTCGATGTGGCTCGACCCTGGTCAGCAAGATCTTTGCCAAGCTCCCCAAAGTCTGGAGCGTCTCAGAACCGGACGTCTTGACCAACCTGGCCGCGCAGTCCAGCACACTGAATACGGCAGAGTTTGGCCAACTGGTGCAAGTCGCGCTGCGCCTGTCTTACAGACCGCCGGATATAAATGACGCAGATATCTTTGTCGTAAAACCGCGCAGCGCGCAGGTTTTTGAGTACGAAAACATGTTCCAGGCCCTGCCCGACGCAAAGAACATGTTTTTGCTGCGCGATGCCATCGGCTGGACCGCTTCGGCCTACCAATTCGCCCAGAAACAAGGGTTCCCGATTGAGGACACACCTCAAGACGTTTTGGAAATGCTTTGGAACGCAATATCCAACGGCACATCGCAGCAAAGGCTGTTCGCGCTTTTGAACACAGACACGTTCCCCACACAGCTAGAGGATATTCTGGCCGCATGTTGGCTCGTCACCACTGAAAAATGCAAAGAAGCCGCACAGGCGGCGGGGCATGAAAATATCTTCACCTATGATGGGTTGAACAATGATCGGGAAAACACCGTGCGGCGAATCTTGGCATTGTGCGGCTTCGGCCCAGAACACGTGGCAGCGGCCATGACCGCCTATGACACCCATTCCCAGGCCGGGACGGCAAGCACCAGCACAACCCCGGCACAGCCGCTCGACACACACCAAAAAGCCCGCATACGCGACTTAACAGCACCTTTCGCCCATCTCGCCCAGATCTAGACCAGTGCAGTGATCCGGCTAATCGCAGGGTCCGTTCACGGTATCAGGCAAACGGAAAGGGCCCGGATCAGGCGCATAGGCGTATCGAATATAGGTTGGGTAGCCCAAAACCAGCTCGCTTTCAGACAAGGTGCTAGAGTCCTGAACGGCATCCGCGCGGGCTGAGAAAAATTCCATATAGGTTCGGTTGAGAGGCAGATCGCCGAAATCCTGGATGTAGTGCACCGACGACAGGATCGCCCCGTCTTTTTCGATACAATTGTGCCGATAGCTCAACAGAACCTCAGAGACATTGAAATTGCGCATCCAATAGCCCGTCCCCCCCGTGTAGAGAAATATCCGCGGGGTCGTGGTCTGCCCGGTGCTGGCCCAATGCTCTTTCAGATCCACGGCGTCTTGCCTTAGAATGTCTATGAATTTCCCATAAACCTTGGGCGTCGTGCGCTGCATTTCCTGATAGGCTTGTTCTAGCCCCGGCAGCTTGGACACGGGCGAAAGGCTCATCCCGACGAAACCGACGCCTACCGCCAGAAACACATTTAGCAGCCCCGCAATGGCGGCAGAACGCCCGGTCCGGTTCTGCGTAAAGATCGCCAAGATCATCGCAACGGCCGGAAGATAGGGCACAAACATGCGATAGCCAAACATCATATGTTGCCCAGAGGCGCGTAAGGCGTAGAGCGTGAAGAACACCAAACTAAGGGCCACCCCGGCATAAAGCGCGCGGCCAACCTGCCCTTCGCCTTTTGGAATTGTGGCAAGCGGGACCAGAATGACTAGCCCCGTCACGATCACAAAGTTTATGACGGTGTAAAAATTATAGACCTCGGGGTTGCGGTAAAAGCCCAGCTTCACATGGGCCGAGGTGGGAATGACATCGCCGTAGTAAAAATACGCAAAGGCCAGCCAACTGCCCGCGATGATCAGGGCAACGGCCGCACCGATCCAAAGCTCTGCCCGCCGCCAATACACGGTTGCCAGCGCCAGCATCGGCGGAAGCACCACAAAAATGCTGTCATACCGCGTCAAAAAGGTCAGCCCCGCCAAAAGCCCCAGAACGACGAAATCGCGGCCCGTTGCAGATTTTCGCTGCCCGATCCGCGCAAGCATCGCCACATAGACCGCGATCAAGGCGAAAAGCATCGGGGTTTCCAATCCACCAACCGTCCAAATCGCCAAGAACGGCGAGGTCAGCGCGATAACGAAAAACAATGCGGCCGAGCCCCTCCGCAAGCCCGCGATTCGCGCCGCAGCGAAAACTCCGGCAATCGGCAACACAGGCGCAAGCAGCCGGTAGGCGTTAACGGGGTCATCCGTGAAAAAGGCAAGCCCGGTTTCGAACAGGGCATGAAGCGGGGATGTTAAAGCAGAAACACGTTCACCCGGGTTATAAACCAACCCAATACCGTCCGCCGCATTCAACGCATAGCGCCCGACGATGAACGCATCATCCGCAACGAAGGGCCAATACCAAACGCAGAGCAATAGAAACATCGCCACCGTAAGCAGCGGTCCCAAACGTGTTCCAAATCCAGCCATCGTGCCTCAAACCATTTTTGAAGTTTTTTACACGACGACTGTGGCGACCGAACAGCAAAAATTTTACATCTTTGCTCGGACATCTTTGCCATGTCTGAAAATCTACTATTTTTTGAAGTGGTCGGGGCGGAGAGATTCGAACTCCCGACCCTCTGTTCCCAAAACAGATGCGCTACCAGGCTGCGCTACGCCCCGACTGGCGCTTCAATAACTATAGTTTGCGGGGATGAAAAGAGGCTTATCGCTCTTCACAGGGCCAAATTGCATTTTCTTGCAAAAAACTTGGGTGCTGTACTTGGCTGCCAACCGAAATCCCCAGTTTTCTTGCCATGCCACCATTGATTTCCAGCACAGCCGTCACGCCAGACCCGCCGTCGATTGCGGTTAGATCATGGGGAATCGCATTCTCATGGATGCTTGTGACAACGCCAGTTGCGTCGATGAAAATCATATCGAGTGGAATCAGAGTGTTCTTCATCCAAAATCGCGCGTGTTGCGGTTCTGGATACACAAACAACATGCCCGCACTTGCAGAAAGGCTTTCGCGATTCATCAGGCCGCGGCTGCGTTCGGCGGGGTCGTCGGCCAGCTCGACCGAAAACCGTGCCTGGCCCCAATCGCCGCGCAGCTGCGTGTCTGTAACCGAACAGGCCGCATGCGCCCCCTGCCCGGCCAGCACAAAAACACAAACCCAGCACGTTCGTGCCAGGAATGTCGTCATTTTTTTGATGCGATGTCCCATGATGTCACCGAGGATGCCATGCGTCCGCGCTGGCCATCAACCACTTTCAGGCAAACAGCCTCTCCTGGCTGAAGATCAGCGAATCCTGATTTGCGCAAAGTCTCTACATGCACAAAGATATCTTCATCGGACCCAAATACATTGGCAAAACCAAAACCCTTGGCTTTGTCGAACCATTTCACACGGGCCGGTTCGAACGGCAGGTCACCATCAGCGATCTCAACATGCGGCTCGACGCCAGGCTCTGCTGCGTCCAACTCTGCTTTAGGTGGCAAGATCCTGTACACTTCAAGCGCCTGAACGCCGCGTTCTGTTTCTTGAATACTGATTTCGACACTGGCATCATCTGCAACAGAACTTTGACCAAAGTTGCGCAATACATTTGCGTGCAACAATATATCCGGTCCGCCACCATCAGCGACAACGAACCCAAAGCCCTTTGTAGGATCGAACCACTTTACGCGGCCGACAACCTTTTGGCCTTCTTTGTTATCTTCCATACTCTCCACACAAAAAGTTTCTCCATTCCCACTGGAATGTTTGTTCCAATTGCCTTGCCAGTTTCAAGACCTATTTACTAAGAAAAATGGGCGCTGCATTTCACGAAGCGTGAAATTCATGGGTTCAAACGCCTAATTTTCCAGTTTGAATTCGTGTTTTCACGTGACCAGCGGAATCGATCGTGCAATCGAAATGCACCATCGCTCCAGAACTCTATTTCCAAAGGAGTGATATTAAAGCCACCCCAATGATCCGGACGCTGCGGGCTTTCCCCATGGTCAAGTTCTGCTTGCCGAACAGCATTAACCAAATCCTGTTTTGACGCAAGCGGTTCAGATTGCCGAGAAGCCCACGCCCCAATACGGCTGCCCAAGGGGCGCGATTGGTAATATTCGTCAGAATTTTCCGCCGACTCTTTGGCGATCAAACCGCGCACCCGGATCTGCCGTTTCAGCGATTTCCAGTGGATGTTAAATGCAACCTTACCGGAAGACGCAATCTGGCGTCCTTTATTGCTTTCGTAATTCGTGAAGAACACGAAACGATCCGCTTCGATCGCCTTGAGCAACACCACGCGCACATCCGGCAAACCGGTGTCATCGACCGTGGCCAATGCCATTGCATTTGCATCTGACGGCTCGACAGGCGTCGCCTCGGCCAGCCACAGGCGCGCAATTTCAAACGGGTCATCGCCCGCGAATATGCCAGTCCGATCGTTCATTTCAGTCTCCATCCACCCTCAAAATAGCTGTTCGCGCCGTTTCAAGCAATCTTGACGCAACGTTCAGCGATTATTGCCCCGACGTCCAGTGCAACTTGAAGCATCCGGCGTGATGCAATAGACGGATATGAACAAACAAACGCTAGTCTAGGGGCAACACATGAAATCTGAATTCATGGCAGGGAAACGCGGGCTGATTATGGGGCTTGCGAACAACAAATCCATCGCTTGGGGAATCGCCAAGGCCTGCGCCGATGCAGGCGCAGAACTGGCCTTTTCCTATCAAGGCGAACAGCTCAAAAAACGTGTTGATCCGCTGGCCGCAGAGCTTGGGTCCGATACGGTTCTGGAATGTGATGTCAGTGACGAGGCGTCGATGGATGCCCTGTTTGCATCCCTCAAAGAAAAATGGGGCACTCTGGATTTCGTGGTCCACGCGATTGGCTTTTCCGACAAGAACGAATTGCGCGGGCGCTACATCGACACGGGCCGGGAAAACTTCAACATGACGATGGACATTTCCGTCTATTCGTTCACCGCCGTCTGCCAACGCGCAGCGGCCATGATGAACCCAGGTGGGTCTCTGTTGACTCTCACCTATTATGGCGCCGAAAAGATTATGCCCCATTATAATGTCATGGGGCTGGCCAAAGCTGCGCTTGAGGCATCGGTGCGCTACATCGCAGAGGATCTGGGCAAGGACGGTATTCGCTGCAACGCGATTTCCGCCGGCCCCATCAAGACATTGGCCGCCTCTGGCATCGGTGATTTCCGCTACATCCTGAAATGGAACGAATACAATTCCCCTTTGCGGCGCAATGTCACGATTGATGATGTCGGCAATTCGGCGATGTATTTATTGTCAGACCTTGGCAGCGGCGTGACGGGCGAGGTCCACCATGTCGATGCAGGTTACCACGTCGTTGGCATGAAAGCTGTCGACGCCCCAGACTTTACGAAAGAGTAGTATAATGACGGAACGGCTGCCCCACGAAAAAGGTTTTCACATCAGCTGGGATCAAATCCACCGCGATTCCCGCGCTTTGGCCTGGCGTCTTGACGGCCAGGGTCCAGAGGACACCGGCTGGCGCGCCGTCGTCGCGATCACCCGTGGCGGCATGGCCCCGGCCATGATTATTGCCCGAGAGCTGGATATTCGCACAGTGGATACGATCAGTGTCAAAAGCTACGACAACCAAAGCCAGTCAGAGGCGCAGGTCCTGAAAGCCCCGGACAAAGACTTGATGGGCACCGGAAAGGGCATCCTGATCCTCGACGATTTGGTGGACAGCGGCAAAACACTGGAACTGGTGCGCAGCATGTATCCTGACGCGCATTACGCAACGGTCTATGCCAAACCAAAAGGCCGCCCCTTGGTTGATACATTCATCACCGAAGTCAGCCAGGACACTTGGATCTTTTTCCCGTGGGACATGGCGCTTCAATATGTAGAGCCATATCGCGGCCAGCATTGATCCGCCAACAGGTGGAAAGCTCTGGATTTTAGGAAACCAAAGGGCCTTGCGGCAGGGCATGAGGATCAGGACCTTGTGAAACCCGCAAGGGCGACCTTGCTCCACGCAAACAACACAGCTAGACAGCTTCAGCAGAAATTAACAGGACAGGACTCATGGCATTAACCGCAAAGGGAAAAGTATCCAAGGCGATCATCTGGGTCATCCTGTCTTTGATTATTGTTGGTTTGGTCGGCTTTGGCGCGACGAACTTTAACGGATCTCTGCGCAGCATCGGCAAGGTTGGCGATACGGAAATCGACGTCAATCAGTATTCCCGCCAGATCCAGCAGGAATTGTCGGCCTACAGCGCCCAGCTTGGTCAAAACCTGACATTATCGCAGGCCCAAAGCTTTGGCCTGGACCAGGCGGTTTTGCAGCGGCTTATTTCCACGGCAGCTTTGACCAACGAAACCAAAACCATTGGCCTGTCCGTTGGCGACGAAGAAGTGCAACGTCAGGTTCTCAGCACACAGGCGTTTCGTGGGCTGGATGGAAATTTCGATCGCGAAGCTTATGAATTCCAATTGCGCAACATCGGCATGACACCGGCGGAATTTGAACAGTCCGTGCGCAACGACAGCGCCAGCGCAATTTTGCAGCAGGCCGTTTCCAGTGGCTTCACCACGCCGGAAACCTATTCCGACACGCTGATGAACTTTCTTCGCGAGCGCCGCAATTTTTCATGGATCGAACTGGACGCAACGTGGCTCGACACACCGATGCCAGCAGCGACCGACGCTGAAATCCAGGCCTATTACGACGAAAACACGGACGACTTCATGCTGCCAGAGACCCGCAAGCTGACCTATGCTTGGGTGACACCTGATACCATGGTCGACACAGCCCCTGTGGACGACGCGGATATTCAACGCCTCTATGAGGACCGCGCAGATGAATACAACCGCCCGGAACGCCGGTTGGTGGAACGTTTGGTCTTCGGCAACGAAACCCAAGCCGAAGAAGCAGCGCAGGCAATTACATCCGGCGCTTCCACGTTTGAATCTGTGGTCGCGGATCGGGGCCTGTCTCTTGGCGATATTGATCTGGGCGATGTCGATCAAGACGAACTCGGCGCTGCGGGCGCAGAGGTTTTCGCCCTTACAGAACCTGGCATCGTCGGCCCCGTTGATACCGATCTTGGCCCTGCCCTGTTTCGCGTGAACGCGATTTTGGCCGCTCAGGTCACGCCCCTTGAAGACGTGCGCGAAGACCTTCGCGTGGAACTTGCCCGCGACTCTGCCCGCCGCATGATCGCGGATGAAATCTCTGACTATGATGATTTGCTGGCAGGTGGTGCCGATTTGGAAGAGCTTGCAAACGAAACCGATCTTGAGCTGGGCGGAATCGACTGGACCCCAGGCATGTCAGAAGGGATCGCTGGATACCAAGCCTTTGGTCCGGCTGCTGCGTCTGTCACGCAGGATGACTACCCTGAAATCGTCCCGCTGGATGATGGCGGCGTCTTTGCTTTGCGTCTTGATGAAATCATCCCGGCCCGGCCTGAACCGCTAGAGACCGCCAAGGATCGCGTGCGCGAAGCGGTAGAGCGGGTCGCCCTTAAAACAAAACTGACAGAGGACGCCGAGGCCCTGAAAGCCAAGGTCGACGCAGGCGCGACGATCAGCAGCCTGGGCTACCCGGTAACGGTAGACACCCACATCACGCGCGAAGCATTCGTCGAAGGCACGCCTCCGGACTTTTTGACCCAGATTTTTGCCACTGAAAAAGGCGAAAGCCTGATCGTGCAAAGTGATGCATCCGTCTTGCTGGCCTATGTCGCCGATATTCTGCCCCCGGACGCGGAAGACCCGGACACAGAGCGGCTCAAGCAATTGATCACCGATAACGCCGATCAGACACTTGGTCAGGATGCGTTGGTTGCCTTTACCCGCGCCGTGGAAAACCAAGCAGGCATTTCGATCAATCAGGCTGCGGTGAATGCTGTTCACGCCCAGTTCCCGTGATTAAGGATACCTAACTTGGCTTTGCTACCAGAATTCGGAGCGTTCCAATCGGGATATGACAGCGGTGCCAATCAGGTGGTCTACACCCGGTTGGCGGCGGATTTGGATACACCGGTCTCTTTGATGTTAAAGCTGGCCGAGGCCCGCAAGGACAGTTTTGTGCTTGAATCGGTGACCGGCGGCGAAGTGCGTGGACGCTATTCAATCGTCGGCATGAAACCCGATCTGATCTGGCGCTGCCACGGAGAAACCTCTGCGATCAACCGGTCAGCCCGCTTTGATCCTGACAGTTTCGAGGATCTGCCCGGCTCACCGCTGGACACATTGCGCAGCCTGATCGCCGAAAGCCATATCGACCTGCCCGATGATCTGCCCCCGTCTGCGGCCGGATTATTTGGTTTCCTGGGCTATGACATGATCCGCCTGGTGGAAAACCTGCCGGATGTGAACCCCGATCCGCTGGACCTGCCCGATGCCGTCATGATGCGGCCTTCGGTTATTGCGGTGCTGGACGGCGTCAAAGGCGATGTGATCGTTGTCTCTCCGGCCTGGGCCAATGGTGGGTTGTCTGCCAAGGCGGCCTATGCCCAAGCGGCTGAACGCGTCATGGATGCCGTGCGCGATCTGGAACGTCAGCCCAAAGACACCAGCCACGACCTGGGTGAGGCTTTGGCCGACGCAAATCCAGTGTCGAACTTTAGCCATGACGGGTATTTGCAGGCCGTCGAGAAAGCCAAAGAATACATCCGTGCCGGGGACATCTTTCAGGTTGTCCCGTCGCAGCGCTGGACCCAGGATTTCAACCTTGCACCGTTCTCGCTCTACCGCAGTTTGCGCCGCACCAACCCCTCGCCGTTCATGTTCTTTTTCAACTTCGGCGACTTCCAGGTCATCGGCGCCAGCCCCGAGATATTGGTGCGCGTCTTTGACAACGAAGTCACCATTCGCCCGATCGCCGGCACCCGCCCGCGTGGCGCAACCCCGGCCGAGGATACGGCGAATGAGGCCGATCTGATGGCCGATCAAAAAGAACTGGCCGAACATTTGATGCTGCTGGATCTTGGGCGAAACGACGTGGGCCGCGTCGCCAAAATTGGTTCTGTCCACCCGACGGAACAATTCACAGTCGAATATTACAGCCACGTCATGCACATCGTATCCAACGTTGTGGGCGACCTGGCCGACGACCAAGACGCGCTTTCAGCCTTTCTGGCAGGCATGCCCGCGGGCACCGTTTCAGG
The DNA here is from genome assembly GCA_051251595.1 of Marinosulfonomonas sp. Lineage (GTDB taxonomy): Bacteria > Pseudomonadota > Alphaproteobacteria > Rhodobacterales > Rhodobacteraceae > NORP110. Next base: position 184,881 of record JBPOFA010000006.1, on the reverse strand, counting down.
GGCCCCAAAAGTCCGCGCCATGGAAATCATCGACGAGCTGGAACCCGAAAAGCGTGGCGTCTATGGCGGAGGCGTCGGTTATTTCGCATCCAATGGCGATATGGACATGTGTATTGCCCTGCGCACAGCCGTTCTGAAGGATGAAAAACTGTATATTCAGGCCGGCGGCGGTGTCGTCTATGACAGCGATCCAGAGGCCGAATATCAGGAAACCGTTCATAAATCGAACGCGATCCGACGTGCGGCGGCTGATGCGGGCATGTTTTCAAAGACATCCAACAGCTAGAAAACCTGCCGCCCAAGGGCGACAGGCCGAAATCTATTGATCCAGCAACACCGCTGAAACAGGCGCAAGCGCAACTGTTGTGGCCCGGTTTCCAAGGCTCCACTCCAACAGCGCCGCTATGGTTTCGGGCCGGTTGTGGCCAACCAGAATGACACCGGTCTGTTGCCCCGCCCGAAACGCAGCCTGGTCTAGGAACCGCTTGATCGCCGCTTTGTTCTGGCCGTCATTGTCGAATTCCCGGAACACCAACGCAGCCGGCACCCCCGCGCGTTCAGCAACCTGCGTGGCAGAGTTCAGTCCACGGCTAAACGTAATCATGCCGTGCCCAGAGGCCGCCAAAGCATCCGCAACCTGAGAGGCCGTAGCCCGGCTCGATTGAAACGCAGCATTGCGTGTGTCCATAATGGCAACCGCATTCGGGACGTTCCGCATGTAGGTTTGAAAGGACACCTCAACATCAGTCGGCCGGGCCTGATCGGCGATCGGCGCCATGGCGACAACCTCTGATCCGGCATTGCGGAAACGGGTCGCGGCCTGGCTTGCGCTGTCGCTGCTGGCATCCACCACATAACTGACCGGAAACGGCAAAGGCTCACCCGGCGCGACGGGATCATTCGGATCCACCAACAACAAAATCGCCATCATCGGGCGTCGATCCGGATTGGCAAAAGGAACGGCAAAACGTGCAATCGCCGGGCCATCTGTCTGGGCCTCTTCGGCGGTTTCCCCCTGATCCACGTCTGCATCCGGGCTGTCTTGCTGGTCACCACCGATCGTCGGCAAACGGCTTGTGCGGGTCGTCAGCCCATTTTCGCCGGTGCCGGTCGACGGACGGCGCACAACGGGCATTTTCTTTTCTATCGGTTCAAGTGCCGCCTGTTCCTGCGCGGGCGGTCCGGCATCCGGTTTTGGCGTCTTCGGCGACGAATCTGGCAAGGCCGCACGGGCCAAATCCGAACCCTCGGATTGAGTCGGCGTTTGATCAGGCGTTGCAGGGGCCAGCGTTTCTGGCACCGGCTCTTGCACGACCGCCAATGCGGGGTCCTGCAGGATCGGGGTCTCTACCACCTGCGGATTGCTGAAATCTACAGTCGGCGTAGATTCGGCTGCCGGAGGGTTTGGTCGGGGCGCTTCTGTTGAGATTGGGGCAACATCCGGGGCAGTCAATGTGCCTGCCAGTTCTGGCACGGGCATGTCAGGGACATTTTCAGTAATCTCAGCGGGCACTTCCACAGCGGGTTCCAGCCCTGCCGGAACCGTTTCGGGAACGGAATCCATCGTGGCTTGCTGGGGCGCTTCTGATCCGCCATCCGCCGCCGGGGTCGTATCGTTTATCTGTTCTAATACAGGGGCTTGCGTCGCATCCGGGGTTGCCACAGGGGCCATAGGTTCGGCCGCTTCCAAAGGTTCCTCAGACCCGACCTTGGCCGCAGGGGCTGCGTCGACCTCTGTACTGTCCAGCTCTGCGGTTTGGCGCGACGGATCAGTTGCAGGGCCTGCCTGCTCTGCCGGAGCATCAGGCGCGGCCTCTGCCACATCCTCAGTCTCTTGGACTGGGTCAGGTGCCTCAGCGGAAATATTCGCTGGTGGCTTGGACAAAACATGTACCATCTCGCCCAGTTGCGATGCGATCCAAAGTCCGCCAATTGCAACAACTGAACCCCAGATGACACCGGAAAAAATCCCGCGCCCCATCACGTGCCTCCGTTTCTTTATCTCTTTATGCCCTGGCCTCTTGACCCGGGTACTGCCTCGTCGCAACTATACCGCGACAAAAAAATCAGTTCACCCCCTTTTGCGAAGGCTTTTGGCAATGTTGCTGTTGATCGACAATTACGACAGTTTTACCTACAATCTGGTCCATTATTTGGGCGAACTTGGCGCAGATGTCGTCGTAAAACGCAATGACGCGCTGGATGTGCAACAGGCCATGGCCCTTAATCCATCTGCCATCCTGCTGTCCCCCGGCCCTTGCACGCCAGATCAGGCCGGTATTTGCCTGGCCTTGACCCAAGCCGCCGCTGAAACCCGCACCCCATTGATGGGTGTTTGTCTGGGACATCAATCCATCGGTCAGGCCTTTGGTGGTAAAGTCGTGCGATGCCACGAAATCGTCCACGGAAAGATGGGAATGATTGAACATAGCGGCCAAGGGCTGTTTGCGGGCACGCCCTCGCCGCTGAAAGGCACGCGCTATCATTCGCTGGTCGTGGAACGGGACACCCTGCCCGATTGTCTGGACATCACCGCAACGCTTGAGGATGGCACGATCATGGGCCTGCAACACAAGACCTTGCCCATCCACGGGGTTCAGTTTCACCCTGAAAGCATCGCCTCTGAACATGGGCATAAACTGTTGGAAAATTTCCTGAACACTGCAAAGGTTCCCGCATGAGTGAGGCCCTCAAACCAATCATCGCCGCCGCTGCGGACCGCCCCCTGACCCCGGCAGAGGCCGAGGCCGCGTTTGACATTCTGTTCGAAGGTCAGGCCACGCCCAGCCAGATCGGCGGGCTGTTGATGGCCCTGCGCACACGCGGCGAAACGGTCGAGGAATTCGCCGCTGCCGCCGGTGTGATGCGGTCAAAATGCGTCCCCGTCGCAGCCCCCGCTGGTGCGATGGACATCGTCGGAACCGGCGGATCCGGCAAAGCAACACTGAACATTTCAACGGCCACCGCCTTTACCGTTGCCGGGGCCGGTGTGCCCGTCGCCAAGCACGGAAACCGGAAACTGTCGTCCAATTCTGGCGCAGCCGACGCTTTGGGCATCAACGGTGTTGAGGTCATGGTCGGCGCAGAGATCGTCGAACGCGCCCTGGCAGAGGCAGGCATCGCCTTTATGATGGCCCCGATGCACCATCCGGCGATCAAACATGTCATGCCCACCAGACTGGAATTGGGCACACGCACCATATTCAACATTCTTGGCCCACTCACCAATCCGGCTGGGGTGAAACGGCAGCTTACAGGCGCGTTTTCGCGCGATCTGATCCGCCCGATGGCAGAAACATTGGGTAAGCTTGGCAGCGAAAAGGCCTGGCTTGTGCACGGCTCTGACGGCACGGATGAGCTGACGATCACCGGCATCAGCTGGGTGTCCGCGCTGGAAAACGGCACCGTCACCGACAAAGAGCTGCATCCCGAAGAGGCCGGTCTGCCGGTGCATCCGTTTGAGGCGATCACAGGTGGCACGCCACAGGAAAACGGCGCGGCATTGGCCGCTGTTTTGGCGGGGCAAACCGGCGCATACCGCGACGCTGTGCTGCTGAACGCAGCTGCCGCCTTGGTCATCGCCGACAAGGCCACATCCCTCAGCGAAGGGGTAGAGATTGCATCCGAAAGCATCGACAGCGGCAAAGCTGCAGACAAACTGCGCGCGCTGGCGACCCTGACCAGCAATGCGGCCTAGGCCCAACACGAAAACGCGACCGGATGGGGCGCCCTTGCCCTGATGCATTTGTGTCATTATCCACGTTAAAAAGGATAAGACATGTCGCTTTTTAATCTGACACGTTGGCCGTCAATTTTGATCTTTCTTCTCGCGGGGGCGGCGACGGTCATTTTTGCCTTTGTCACCGTCAATTTGTTTTCTTACGCCATGGCGAATGTCGGCTTTCTGCGCAAAGCCGGGTTTGATGCGATCCGTCACGGCGCGTTGATCCAAGTCGTAGAGCTGATGTTTTGGGGTGGAATAGCACTGGTCTGTTGGGTCGTGTTCAAGATCTGTGAACATATTTTGGTCGAACGCTACCTGTCCTGGGCAGCCCGCCCGAAAAGCGCGCAAACGCCAGTCGGCACGCCGGAAACAGCCAGCTCAGTCGACAAACCGGGTAATCGCCCATAGCTTTCGTCAGTTTCTGACAAATTGGGGCTCACCCGCAGTCCCAACACGGCCAAACCTGAAAATGGAAAGGCCCCACTTTCCTTTGATGACGCGTCGGGGTATCCAATTCCCATGACAACGATTTTAGACAAAATAAAAGCCTATAAACTGGAAGAGGTCGCAGCCGCCAAGCTGGAACGCCCCCTTACAAATGTTGAATCTGCGGCACGCTCCGCTGACCCCACCCGTGGGTTTGCCGATCGGTTGCTGGCCGCGTCGCGCTCCGGGTACGGGCTTATCGCCGAGGTGAAAAAAGCAAGCCCGTCCAAAGGCTTGATCCGCCCTGACTTTGATCCCCCCGCTTTGGCCAAAGCCTATGAGGATGGCGGCGCGACCTGCCTGTCGGTCCTGACAGACAGCCCCAGCTTTCAAGGCGCGCCCGACTATCTGGTCCAGGCCCGCGCCGCGACAACATTGCCGGTTTTGCGCAAAGATTTCATGTATGACACCTACCAGGTCGCCGAAGCACGCGCCTGGGGGGCTGACTGCATCCTGATCATCATGGCCTCTGTTTCAGATGATCAGGCAGAGGAACTGGAAGCTGCCGCAACCGAATGGGGCATGGACGTCTTGGTCGAAGTCCATGACGAGGCGGAATTGAATCGCGCCAGCCGTCTGAAATCCCCCCTTCTGGGGATCAACAACCGCAATCTCAAGACGTTTGAAACCGACTTGAAGACCACGCAAACCCTCGCCCGGATCGCGCCCGAGGACAAATTGCTGGTGTCCGAAAGCGGGCTAAACACGCCCGAGGACCTTGCAGGGCTGGCCCAATATGGGGCGCGTCTCTTCCTGATCGGCGAAAGCCTGATGCGCCAGGATGATGTGGAACAGGCAACGCGGAACTTGCTTGCAAACCCCTATGTTGCCAGTGGCAGCTTGTGATGGCAGAGCTTACCCATTTTGACGCCAAGGGCGACGCCCATATGGTTGATGTGTCTGACAAGGCCATCACCTCGCGCATTGCCGTGGCGCAGGGCCATATCCAGATGGCGCCCGAAACCTTGGACCACATCACCAGCGGCACCGCCAAAAAAGGCGATGTTCTGGGCGTGGCCCGCTTGGCAGGCATCATGGCGGCCAAAAAGACCGCCGATCTGATCCCTCTCTGCCACCCGCTGCCCATCACTAAGGTCTCGGTTGATCTGACCCCAGACGCCGCCCTGCCCGGCGTGCGGGTCGAAGCCACGGTCAAAACCACCGGGCAAACCGGCGTCGAAATGGAAGCGTTAACAGCCGTCTCTGCCGCCTGCCTGACGGTGTTCGACATGGTCAAAGCGGTCGAAAAAAGCATGGTGATCGGCGACATTCGCGTCATTAAAAAAGATGGCGGAAAATCAGGACTTTACGAGGCCCCTTGATGATCACAGTCGCCGAGGCGCTGGCCCGGACATTTGCCCTGACGGCCCCGATGGAAATCGAAACCGTCCCGCTTTGGCAGGCCCACACCCGCGTCCTTGCCAAGCCCGTCACTGCACGACGTGATCAACCGCCTTTCGCCTCTTCGGCCATGGATGGCTATGCGCTGATCGGGGCCGAAGCCGCCCCCGGCGCAACATTCACAGTGATCGGCGAATCCGCCGCCGGCAGCCGTTTTGACGGGGCAGTCTCATCCGGCCAGGCCGTGCGAATCTTTACCGGAGCGCCCATTCCCCCCGGCGCGGATCGCGTGATCATCCAGGAAGATGTGGAACCAACGGGCAATCAAATCACCCTGCGGGACAATCTGGACAGTGGCCCCTACATTCGCGACGCCGGCATCGACTTTCGTAATGGTGCAACGGTGGACGCCCCGCACCGACTGACGCCCAATGACATCGCTTTGCTGGCTGCAATGAACATACCAAGCGTGCCGGTCTACAAACGGCCCGTGGTTGCGTTGGTCTCAACGGGAAATGAATTGGTCATGCCCGGCGAAACCCCCGGAGAGGATCAGATCATTGCGTCCAATTCCCTTGGTCTTGCCGCAATGGCACAGTCGGCTGGGGCAGACCCCCGCATCCTGCCGATTGCCCGCGATACAATTGAATCGGTGCAGGCCGTATTTGACTTGGCCCAGGATGCCGATCTTATCGTAACCAATGGAGGTGCCTCTGTTGGGGATTACGACATCATTGGGCGGGTCGCACAGGATGTCGGGCTCGACCGCTCCTTTTACAGTGTTGCGATGCGCCCCGGAAAACCACTTATGGCCGGGCGACTGGGGCAAAGCGCCTTGCTAGGCCTGCCCGGAAACCCTGTCTCATCAATGGTTTGCGGGCATGTCTTTATGTTGCCGATGATACGGGCCATGCTGGGACTGGGCGCGTTCCCTGCGCCTCGGTTCCAGGCGACTCTGTCCAAAGGCATCGGTCCCAATGGCAAACGTGAACATTACATGCGGGCCCGATTGGATCTGGGCACGATCACCCCGGCAGACCGGCAGGACAGCGCTTTGCTGTCCGTTCTCGCCCAGGCGAACGCCCTGATGGTGCGCCCCGTAAACGGTCCGGCCCGAAAAGCCGGCGACACGGTCGACTACATCCCGCTCTAGCCCCGCCAAAACTGCAATATAATCCCAATTGTTGACACATAAAGGGAACACGGGTAGAACATTTACCGAACACTCAAAGAATGAGTGCGTGATTGTTGGCGCGAGGATTGAGCATATGTTGACCAAGAAACAGCTTGAACTACTGAATTTTATCAACCGCCGGGTGCAACGGGACGGTGTTCCACCCTCTTTTGACGAAATGAAAGAGGCGCTGAGCCTGCGGTCAAAATCCGGCATTCATCGCCTGATCACAGCCTTGGAAGAGCGTGGATTTATCCGACGCCTGGCACATCGCGCCCGTGCCATTGAAATTATCAAGCTGCCGGATTCAATGGAAAAATCCGTTGGTTTCCGGCCAGTGGTGATCGATGGCGACAAAACCGATCCGCCACCAGCCGCGCTTTCAATTGACACCGTACATGCGATTGAATTGCCCGTGATGGGCCGGATCGCGGCCGGTGTCCCGATTGAAGCGATCAATGAGGTGTCGCATAACGTGGCCGTGCCCGGCACCATGCTGCAAGGCAACGGAAACCACTATGCCCTTGAAGTTAAAGGTGATTCCATGATCGACGCCGGCATCAATGACGGCGACGTCGTGGTGATCCGCGAAGGTCCGACAGCGAATGATGGCGACATCGTTGTTGCGATCGTTGAAGACAACGAAGCCACGCTGAAGAAACTGCGCCGCAATGGCAGCTCTATCGCGCTTGAGGCGGCGAACCCAGCCTATGAAACCCGTGTTTTCCGCGACGATCAGGTCAAGGTTCAGGGGCGTTTGGTTGGGTTGATCCGCACCTATTGACTGCATTCAGGTGCAGACGCAACTACCTGACCCAAAACGGTAAATTTGAAAAGAACCGCACCCGATTTCGACGAATTTCGGGTGTGTTCCAAAGACGATCTCCAGTGGTCTCGGCCACATTCTGGACGGTCAGCTTGTCTTGGCCAAAGGTGATTGCCATGGCCCCGCTCTGCGCCAGCTTGGCGCGATCCAGCACCCAACACCCCTGATCTGTGCTGTCGACCTCTCCTGATAAGATCACCAGTGCAGCCGTTTCACAGCTTTGCCCGACCTTCTCTGTCGCGCCGCGCCCGGTCAAATGAACGATCCGGGTTTCATCGAATGTGGTGAACATCGCACCTTTGCCACCTGAAAACCCGGCCCTGGCAAAGGCCTGAACCTGCTCAACACCGTCGCCATCATTTTCCAACCAGTTTTGCGCCGCAAATCCTTCGCCCTTGCTCTTGCTCAGAACCCGGCCGTCATCGGTCATGATGCCCACCAAACCGCCTGTGTCCGAAATCAAAAGATCAGGCCGCTGCGACGTCCCCCAAACGAATGCGGCCAGGACAATCGGGAACAGACCCAGACCACGCTCCCACCACTTGCCGCGCCAAAGAATGATCCAAAGGGCCCCAATGGCAAAGACCGGCAGAACCGATGCAGGCGGCGCAATCACATGCGTGACCGCCCCATCCATATGCGACACCCAGTCCGCCACCCCCAGGATCCAACGGATCGGCGGGGCCATCAGCGACAGGCCGATCCCCCCCAATCCAAGGGGCGCAAGGCAGGCCGCAAGCACCGCCGCAGGCATGACGACCGCCCCCATCAAGGGCACGGATAACAGGTTCGCAATCAAACCGTAATCCGCGATCCGGTTGAAATGCGCCGCGGCCACCGGGGCCGTCGCAGCCCCAGCCACGGCAGAGGACAGGATCACGGCCAGGACGGGGCGCAAATACCGTGGAACCGCCTCACGCGGCAGGTTTCGCATGGCCGAAAACACCGCCACCAGCGCCGTCGTCGCGGCAAAGGACATTTGAAACCCCGGTTGCGTCAAGACCTCTGGCCGGAACAGCAGAATGATCACTGCCGCAAGAGCAACCGCCCGCAAGGTGATCGCGCGACGGTCCAGCAGGATCGCCAGAAACATGACAGAGACCATAACAAAGGCCCGTTCCGTGGCCACATTGCCACCAGACAGCGCCAGATAGGCCAGCCCAACACATAAGGCGACCACGGCGGCGATCTTTTTGGTCGGGACGCGCAACGCGACATAAGGGATCAACGCCAAGCCATAACGCAGGGCGGCAAAAACGAATCCCGTTAACAGCCCCATATGCAGCCCGGAAATGGCCAAGAGATGCGACAGGTTAGAGCCGCGCAGGTTTTCAAGCGTTTCCTGACCGATGCCGGATCTGTCCCCGGTCATAATCGCAGCAGCAAAGGCGCCTGCCTCACCGGGCAGTTGAGCCTGCACTGCCCGCGAAATCCGGGCCCGCAGTCGATTCACGAAAAGCGCGAGGCTGTGTGTTTTGACAGGATAAAGCGTCAGCGCCGGGCTGCGTGTGTAACCGACAGCGCCAAGCCCCTCAAACCAGGCGTGCCGTTGAAAATCGAATCCACCGGGTTCAACCGGGCGCGCGGGCGGGGATAAATGGGCCGTCAGAATAACCGTTAAACCGGGCTGTGGGTCCAGAAACACTTGCGCGCCATGCAGGGAAACCCGCACTTTGCGCGGCATGTCCTGTGGCGGCATATCCTGCAAGACAACGCGGTCCAGCGTCAGGCGCACAGCATCCGACGCAGAACGGTCAACTTTGACAATGCGGCCCTGCACCGCACCGTAATAGCGATACTCTAACACCGGGGCGGCAACCATATTGGCCCGCAAACCAGCCAACAGCCCGCCAGCAAGAACCAATATCAAGATCCACAAAAACGGGCCCAGGCGAACGGGCAACACCCGCCCCAAGCCCAACATTGCGCAGATACAGCCCAAAGCCATGCCATATTGCGCAAGATCAGGTTCCTGCCGCAGGCCGAAATAACCGCCAATCCCTACAGCCAGACAGACCGGCACCCAATGAAACAGGTATCCCCGCTGCGCATCCAGTCTGGCCTCGATCCCGAGCATTGGCACCACACTTGTTCTTGGCCCACTGATTGACTAGACCTGCGCCAAGCTATCTCTGCCATGGTTTCCAAAAGGTTAATGCCAATGTCCTCTACCCCAGTCGTCACCCGTTTTGCCCCTTCCCCCACGGGGATGTTGCATATCGGCTCTGCCCGCACGGCGCTGTTTAACTGGCTCTATGCGCGCGGCCATAACGGCACGTTCCTTTTGCGGATCGAAGACACCGACCGCGCGCGCTCAACACCTGAGGCAACACAGGCGATTCTGGACGGGATGAATTGGCTGGGGCTGGACTGGGACGGCGATCCAATCAGTCAGTTTGACAACGCCCCGCGCCATGTCGAAGTGGCCAAGGCCATGCTGGATGCAGGCAAGGCCTATAAATGCTTCTCGACCCAGGAAGAAATTCAGACCTTTCGCGAAACCGCCCGCGCCGAAGGACGCTCAACCCTGTTTCAATCGCCTTGGCGCGATGCTGATCCGGCGACCCACCCCGATGCGCCCTATGTGATCCGCGTCAAAGCCCCGAAAGAGGGCGAAACTGTCGTCAATGACGAAGTCCAGGGCCGCGTCGTTTGGCAAAACAGCCAGCTGGATGACATGATCTGCCTGCGCTCTGACGGCAGCCCGACCTATATGCTGGCTGTTGTGGTGGATGATCACGACATGGGCGTCACACATGTGATCCGTGGCGATGACCATTTGGCCAACACACCGCGCCAGATGCTGGTCTACAGCGCCATGGGCTGGGACGTGCCCGTCTGGGCGCACATCCCGCTGATTCACGGCCCCGACGGTAAAAAGATGTCCAAGCGCCACGGCGCAACCGGCGTCGGCGAATACCAGGTAGAGGGCTATCCCGCCGCTGGCATGCGCAACTATCTGACCCGCCTTGGCTGGAGCCATGGAGATGATGAGTTCTTCACCGATGCACAGGCCAAAGAATGGTTCGACCTCGGCGGAATTGGCAAATCTCCAGCCCGGTTTGACACCAAGAAACTGGAAAACCTATGCGGCCAGCAAATCGCCATCGCAGACGATGCTGCACTCGTAGCAGAAATCCAGGAATTTCTGTCTGCCACGCAGCAACCCGCGCTGAGCGACGATCAAAGCGAGGCTTTGTTCAAGGCAATGTACAGCCTCAAAGATCGCTCAAAGAAAATCCCGCAAATTATTGATAAAGCACACTTTACTCTAACCTCTCGCCCGATCACACCCGACGAAAAGTCTGCTGCGATCTTGACGCCAGAGGCGATTTCGCTGCTGCAAGAATTGACGCCGCACCTGCAAAATGTTAGCTGGTCCCGTGAAACGTTAGAACAGAGTGTTGCTTCTTTTGCCGAAGCGAAAGATACGAAACTTGGCAAACTCGCACAGCCGCTGCGCGCGGCCCTCGCCGGGCGGACTGTTTCGCCCAGTGTTTTTGATATGATGCTTATCCTAGGACGCGAAGAAACCCTTGCGCGACTACAGGATGTTCAGGGGTAAGACCCTGATCACAGCGCAATCGCCCGCAAGATTTGGGCGCAAGCAATAAGAGGATTAAGATGACCGAATCTCATAAAACAGCGACGCTGAAACTTGCTGACAAAGAGCTGGAACTGCCAATCTTTTCACCAACAGCAGGCCCAGACGTCATCGACATCCGCAAATTATATGCTGCGGGCGATGTGTTCACATTTGACCCGGGCTATACCTCGACCGCCAGCTGTGAATCAGCGATCACCTATATTGATGGCGAAGAAGGCGTGTTGTTGCACCGTGGCTATCCAATCGACCAGCTGGCAGAAAAATCCCACTACCTCGAAGTGTGCTATCTGCTGCTGCACGGCGAATTGCCAACCGCAGCAGAGCTGGAAGATTTCGAACACCGGGTGACCAATCACACCATGGTGCATGAACAAATGCACAATTTCTTCCGTGGGTTCCGCCGCGACGCGCATCCGATGGCCGTTATGGTTGGGGTCGTTGGCGCAATGTCAGCCTTTTACCCGGACAGCACCGACATTTCCGACCCGTGGCAGCGCGAAGTTGCGACCATCCGTATGATCGCCAAAATGCCAACCATCGCGGCGATGGCGTTCAAATACACGATCGGTCAGCCTTTCGTTTATCCACGCAATGACCTGGATTATTCATCCAACTTCCTGCGCATGTGTTTTGCCGTCCCAGCCGAAGACTACGAAGTGAACCCGATCCTCAGCCGCGCGATGGACCGGATCTTTACCCTGCACGCAGATCACGAACAAAACGCATCTACATCGACGGTACGTCTGGCTTCATCCTCTGGCGCAAACCCGTTTGCAGCCATTGCCGCCGGCATAGCATGTCTTTGGGGGCCAGCCCATGGCGGCGCCAACCAGGCCTGTCTGGAAATGCTGCGGGAAATCGGCACTGTCGATCGCATTCCTGAATTCATCGCACGCGCCAAAGACAAGAACGACTCTTTCCGCCTGATGGGCTTTGGCCACCGCGTCTACAAAAACTTTGATCCACGGGCCAAAGTGCTCAAGCAATCCGCAGATGAAGTGCTGCACCTGCTGGGCGTCGACAACAACCCGATCCTTCAGGTCGCCAAAGAGCTGGAAGCTCAGGCCCTGGCCGATCCGTATTTCGCAGAGAAAAAGCTGTTCCCGAATGTGGATTTCTATTCCGGCATCATCCTAGAGGCTATGGGCTTTCCGACATCGATGTTCACCCCGATCTTTGCCCTGTCGCGCACAGTCGGCTGGATTTCGCAGTGGAAGGAAATGATCGAAGACCCTGCGATGAAAATCGGCCGCCCGCGTCAGCTTTATACAGGCGAAACACAGCGCGATTACACCGACGTCGAAGACCGCAGCTAAACGACCTTCGATCCGAAAAACGAAACGGGGCGGATGTAAATCCAGCCCCGTTTTTTGTTCCTGTGCCGATGATGGGCAAGCGCCAAACAGCCTGCAAGGCGGCCCTGGGGGGGACGCCCTTCGGGCAAACAGCGCTTAGTTGGCCGAGACAGGCACGACCTCAGGGAAAGTCCAGCTTCCGTCCAGAATAGCCGCGCCAGGCTCATACTGGCGGACGATGTAATTCCAGCCCTCAACGATCGGAACGCAATTCACACGCCCATCCTCACATCCGCCCAGATGAACGGTCATGGTGCCGTCATCATTCCGGTCACCGGTGATGCTGTTGATCGAATAGCTGTTGAGGTCATTCACGGCAAAAAAGCCCTCTGCGTCGTAGACCGTCACGGACCAGAACTGGCCGACGGGGACCTCTGCAGGCACCTCAATCTTGTATTCACCGACGGGCAGGCCGGGTTCAATGTTCAGATAAAAGGCCTGATCCTCTGGCAATCCCCCCCAACCATAGGCCGTTCCGGCAAAATGGCGCAGGCTGTCGACTTGGTCTTTTGAGCCGAACGTGGCGCGCGCATCGGGGAGATAGCGGCCGACCTCTAATCCCAGTTCCAGCACCTCTTTGAAACTGTCGCGGTTGTAGTTGGGCACGATGAACGGCTTGGCAGAGTTCGCAGTAATTTTGTACTGGTCCTGCAATGCATTAACCGTCGCGACATCCTCGGGGTCCGAAGAATCTACCAATGTACGAATAGCAAGGATGACGTAGTCGGTATCAAAAAGCTCTTTGGTCAGCGGAAACTCTCCGCCGCCCAGATAGACCTTGTTCACATAATGGTCTTCATTCACGACCATTGCCGATACATATCGGTCACCCATCTCTGGCACACTCAGGGTTGCCCCCTCAGAGATGTCAATAATGGCGATGCTGTAAAGTGTATCGCGATTAGGTCGAACGGTTACTTTTGCGTCAGTCGGGTATGGGACCCTGATATGACCGAATTGGTTTACGCCACCGGTTTTCGGAAGGTATTTCGTAAATTCCCAATGCGTGGCCGCGGTCTTGAAGTTTTCGGGCGTGACCATGACCTCCTCGGCGACAAAGCCATCCTGAATGCCCTCTGCATAAAGCGGTGTGGCGGCGAATCCGGCAAGCAAGAGCGCGCCCAAGTTCTTAGCAATATGATGTGTCATGTCCCAAAACTCCTGTGTTTAATGATCAGACATTGGCATGATATCCAATCTTGACCTAATGTCATGTCCGAACACGCGCAGGCGTTGCTGCCACGCTTCTTGCGGGCATCCCCGATTTTGTGGGGCTGAACTCAGAGATATGGCGCTACGCCGTGCATATGCCGCCGCTGGCGCGAGTTCTGCACCGGGGCACTGCAGAATTCGCCCGACCGCCCTTTGAAACGTCTGAAAGTGCAACCGCCATCTATTTGGCAAGCTGTGAGGGCGTCATTCGGGACGTTCTGCGCATCTGGCCTCTGGCACAACAAAACCGTGCCTTTGTCCACTTCCGGAACGCTGCTTCACTTCAACGCAAACGACATCGCCCTTCGTGGCAAATAGCTGACTATTTCGCGCGGTAGCTTCAAGTTTTTGACCACTTTGCAGGGCAATGAAAAGGCGCATTCTTGGCGGGGCTGTATCAGTTTGGACCATCATCGATGAAATGACTTGGGCACGGAAATACCCGATGCGGGTGTAGTTGTTAACCCAACTGTAGAACAAGAATAGCACCACGCCACCGGCAGCGAAGCCCAATAAGAGGGCCACAGGCAGTAAAATCTTGTCTCTGAGGTGGAGAAAATCGAGCAGCTTACGACCTGAAAATAATTTGGGACTGATCATATTTCCCCTGATCGAAGCTGCAGCATTGTCAATTATATAGGATTGCGACCCGCGCAACAAATGCTCGTTTTGGAAAGGGTGCAAAGGCGGTGTCCGACGTCGAACGCCGCCTTTGCGCTATGAAAGCGATAGGGCGCTGGCAGCAGAGAGCTCTACTCTATATTGACGACGACACTGTCGATTTTGCCGGAGAACGCAAAAGGTGCTCTTTCTTCATATTCCGGCGAAACCGTCGCACCAAGATCGACACCGATATCCGTCGTCTCTGTCGTGGAAAATGCAAGCAGCACGACCTTATCAAAGATGCCGTTTGCGACTTCTGCACCATCAACACTAAGTGTCGCAGTCCCGCCGACAATATCGTTCCCCTCAAAGGGCTGTTGTTGGTAATCGAAAACGATTGTGTGCGCCCCCGCAGCCAAGGCTTCGGTGCCAGCCAGACGATAGCGTTTGAGCCCGAAGAAATTATACTCATAAACAGGGATACTGTCCTCAAGATACAAGGTGTATCCGGCTGTTGAACCACCAGCCGCAATGATCACACCCTCGCTGCCCCCTTCGGGAATGACAATTTCAGCGGTGATCTGATGCGACCGCAGATTGACCGGCGGCGCAGCGCTATCGGGAATGCGGGTTGTTCCCTGTTTATATTCGAACCGCTTCTTGCCCTTATTAAACGAGGGCTTCTCTGGGTCCGCGGCGCGTTCGGTAAACCGATCATCAAGCGGGAAGACATTGTACTTGGCCGCTTCTTCATCAAAGAGCGCGATAAGTTCTTTTAACTTCTCGGGGTTTTCAGCCGCAACATTGGTGGATTCACTAAAATCCTTTTCAATATTGTAAAGCGTCCACTCTGCGTCATCAAAGCAGATAGACCCCGTCAGGACCCAAGGTGCCCCATGAAACGACGCAGCAACCCAGCCGTCATGATAAATCGCGCGGTGCCCGCCAGTTTCGAAATACTGGGTGTCGCGGGTTCCCGGCGCATCAGCATCATCAAAGCTGTAAACCATGCTTGTTCCGGCCATTGGGACCTGTGTTGTCCCGTTGACTTCATTGGGTTCTTTAATGCCGGCCGCCTCTAGCAGGGTCGGTGCGACATCGATCACGTGATGAAACTGGGTCCGGATTTCTCCCTTTGAATTAATATGTCCGGGCCATGAAATGACCATCCCGTTGCGAGTGCCACCAAAATGCGATGGGACGCGTTTCATCCATTGGAAGGGGGCCGATCCCGCCCAGGCCCAGCCCACAGGGTAATGGTTGTCATGCCCCGGCGCGCCGATCTTGTCGATCAGGGGCAATTGGCCTTCGACGGTGTCAGGAATTCCATTCAACGTCATCGTGTTGTTCATCGTGCCGGTGAACGTCCCCTCTGCGCTTGGACCGTTATCCCCCGCGATCAAGATGACCAGCGTATTATCCGCATCCGGCAAAGAATGAACGACATCAAGAAGGCGTCCGATTTCATGGTCGGTCTGGGCGACAAAGCCCGCAAACACTTCCTGATGACGCGCAAGTAGCCGACGTGCATCGTCATCGAGATCATCCCAAGCCTCAATTCCGTCAGGCCGAGGCGTCAGGTTTGTCCCTTCGGGAACCACGCCCGCCGCGATTTGCCGTTCCAGTGTTTCTTCGCGAACTGCATCCCATCCCTGATCAAATTGCCCCTTGAACTTGTCGGCCCACTCTGGCCCGACATGCAGTGGCGCATGCACAGCGCCCGGTGCAAAATACATGAAATACGGCTTGTCCGGGGCGAATGACTCATGCTGGTTGATCCAATCGACGGCCTGATCGACAAGATCGACATTCAGATTGTACCCATCTTTTGGCAAAGAGGAAGGTTCAATCGGAACTGTATTGCGGAACAAACGTGGTTCCCATTGGCTGGTCTCTCCACCGTGGAAACCGTACCAATATTCAAACCCAAGACCATTTGGCCACCGCTCAAACGGCCCAATCGGCGTCGTTTCCCAACTCGGAGTGTTGTGCCATTTCCCAAAGGCCGACGTGGAATAGCCATTGGCTTTTAGGATTTCGGCGATGCTGGCCGTTTCTTGTGGCCAAATACTATTGTACCCCGGATACCCTGAGGCCAACTCTGCAAGCGATCCAAAGCCAACCTGGTGGTGATTGCGACCAGTTAACAACGCTGCCCGTGTCGGCGAGCAAACAGCCGTTGTGTGCATCCGCGTAAACCGCAACCCATCTTGCGCCAAAGCGTCCATTTCTGGTGTTGGCACCGGACCGCCAAACGTGCCCGGCTGGCCAAACCCCAAATCGTCAATCAGGATCAGGACAATATTAGGCGCCCCCTCCGGCGCGGAAATTGGCTGGGGCACGGGTGTTTGCAACCAGACATGCCCCGACCGTTTAACCTGATCGCCGCAACCGACTGCAAAATCTATTTTGTCGCGCCAGGCGCTGCGCCAACTCGTGTCTGATCAGCCGAAATACTGGCCAGAATTCCATGCGCTAAGTCTTCGGCAGGTTCTTGGATTGATGACCGTTCTTTGTGAAACGCACACGCTCACGGCCGAAGCGCGCCTGGCCCGGCTGCTTTTGAGGCTTTCGGTCACGACACCAGAGATTGAAATTCGCCAAACTGATCTGATTGCTTTGCTGGGCATGTCCCACAGCAACGTGCGACGCGCGCTCAAATCACTGGCAGAGGCCAATATCATCGAAACGGGCTATAACAAAATTCTCGTTCTGGAGAGCAAACGACTAGAGATTGCTTCGCGGCAATACCGCTAGTCAGATGAAGTGGCTTCAGTTTGTGAAACGGGCCGTTATCAATAAGAACGGAACATCCCAAATTCACATTGGCCGCCTTTTTTTTGGGGGGGGCGCAGACCTACGCTGCGGCCCCCAAAAGATCCAAATTTTCAGCCAGTATTCAGACTTCGCCTTCTACCGCCCCTCAAAGCGCGCCGGGCGTTTTTCGACGAAGGCCAAGATGCCCTCTTTGAAATCGCGTGTCTTGCCACAGTCGCCTTGCAGTTTTGCCTCTAGCCGCAGCTGCGCGGCCAGATCATTGTCCAGGCTGCCCCGCATGGCCTGTTTTATCGCGCCAAAAGCCGCTGAAGGGCCGTTGGCCAAATGCGTAGCGCGTGCCTGCCAATGGGTATTGAAATCCGCATCGGCCACCGCTTCCCAGATCATCCCCCAGTCAGAGGCCTGCTGCGCGGTGATATTCTCTGCGAACAGCGCTGCCCCCATGGCTTTGGCCATACCGATCTGGCGTGGCAACCAATAGGTGCCCCCGGCATCCGGCATCAATCCGATCCGCGTATAGGCTTGCAGGAACACAGCGCTTTGCGCCGCGATCACCACGTCGCAAGCCAAAGCCAGATTGGCCCCGGCCCCGGCCGCGGCACCATTCACCGCCGCCAAGGTTGGAATGGGGCAATCGTAGATCGCAGACAGCAAGGGTTCATATTCATCCCGCAACGTGCGTTCCAGATCCAGACTTCCCGCACTTGCCGCATCACCCAGATCCTGCCCAGAACAAAACGTCTCACCCTGGCCGGTGATCACCAAAGCACGCGCGGTTTTTTGCGCCGATTTCACGGCATGCAACAATTCAGCGCGCATTTGCACATTCAACGCATTCTTAACCTCTGGACGGTTCAAGGTAATAACCGCCAGATTTTCCCTTTGGGACAGTTTTAATGTTTGATATTCCATGTCCGCTCGCTTTCGAATGACCTCGTTTGATTGGGGTAACTTGCACCAACGAGGATTGGCAATATATCGTCAGTCTTTCAGAATTTCCCGCAGCCGTTCTTCTTCTTCGTCGCTTAACCCGACGGGGGGCAGTTTTTTCTGACGTCCGTTCAGATAGATGGCACTGATCCCCAAGCCTCCCAACAGCATGAGCGGGCCAGCAATCCACAGGATCAGATTAGAGCCGGTATCCGTAGGTCGCAGCAAAACATATTCGCCATAACGATCCACGATATAGTCCAACGCCTGTTCATTCGTATCCCCGGCGACCAGACGCTCTCTCACCAGAAGGCGCAGGTCACGGGCCAGATCCGCGTGGGAATCATCGATCGTTTCGTTCCGGCACACCAGACAGCGCAGCTCTTTGGACAACTCACGTGCCCGTGCCTCTAGAACAGGGTCGCTCAGGATTTCATCGGGCAGCACGGCCCAGACAGGACTGGCCAGCAGGCAAAAGATCAGGACAAGGCGTTTCATTCGGCAGGCACCGCCCGTGCCGCCTTGCGTCGCGCCCCCGCGGCAACCCGGTAGCGCCTGTCAGACAGGCTTAGGAAACCGCCAAGAGCCATCAGGATCGCGCCCCCCCAAATCCACATCGCCAAGGGTTTGACATAGCTGCGCACGGCCCAGCTGCCATCGGCCTGCTGTTCCCCAATCACCAGATAGATATCGCGAAACAGGTTGCTGTGGATGGCGGCCTCTGTTGTTGGCATTTGCGCAACTGGGTAGATACGTTTTTCCGGGAACATCGTGGCGATATGTCGCCCGCCCCGCGTCACGTCCATATCCGCCATGGTCGAGATATAATTGGGCCCTTCGACTTGCTTCACATTATTCAGGCGCACGGTATAGCCAGCGACGTCAAACGCCTCTCCGGGATTGACCACCCGGATGTCTTCCGTCTGCCACGCCATCAAGCCGGCGATGCCGAACATGCAAACGCCAAGCCCCGCATGCGCCACCCCGCGCCCCCAATCGGCGCGCGGCAGCCGTGTCAGGCGGGACAATCGGCTTGCAAGCCCACCACGTCCGGTTTTGGCCATCACATCCATGACAGCCCCCCCGACCAGCCAAATGGCCAAAGCGGCCCCGACCGGCCCAAGGATAGAGCGCCCGGTTTGCATCGTCCAAGCCAATGCCCCGCAGACAAGTGCCAGGATCAACACACCCCAAAGCGACGACATCGTGCGGCGCAGATCCGCGCGTTTCCACGGCATCAATGATCCAATCGGCAGGATCACCGCCAAAGCCACCATGAACGGGGTAAAGGCCGCATCAAAATAGGGGGCACCGACCGACAATTTGCGGTCAAAAAACATCTCTGCAATCAAGGGCCAGATGGTGCCGATGAACACAACAAAGGCCGAAACGGCCAATAAGATGTTGTTCAGCAGCAAACCGGATTCGCGGCTGACCACAGCGAAGACGCCCTTGGCCTCCATCGCGCTGGCGCGCGCAGCGTAGAGTGTCAGCGCGCCACCCATAAAGATAGCCAGGATCAACAGGATAAACACGCCCCGTTCAGGATCATTGGCAAAGGCATGAACGGATGTCAGCACACCGGATCGCACGATGAATGTCCCGATCAGGGAAAACCCAAAAGCCAGGATTGCAAGCAATATGGTCCAGCTTTTCAACGCTTCACGTTTTTCCACGATGACCGCCGAATGCAGCAATGCGATGGAAATCAGCCAAGGCATGAAGGAAGCGTTTTCGACCGGATCCCAGAACCAGAAGCCGCCCCAACCCAGCTCATAATAGGCCCACCAGGACCCAAGCGCGATGCCGATGGTCAAAAACACCCAGGCCGCCAATGTCCAGGGCCGCACCCACCTGCCCCATGCCGCATCAACCCGACCTTCGATCAGGGCCGCAACAGCAAAGGAAAACGACATCGAAAGCCCGACATAGCCCAGATACAAAAACGGCGGGTGAAACGCCAAGCCTGGGTCCTGCAACAACGGGTTCAGGTCGTGCCCATTCATCGGAGGCCGCGCCATACGAATGAAAGGGTTAGAGGTGAACAGAATGAACGCAAGAAACGCCACGCCGATCGATCCCTGAACCGACAGCACGCGGGCCCGCAAGCTGGGCGGAAGGTTCCCGCCGAACAATGCAGCCGAAGCGCCGAACAGCGCCAGGATCAGCACCCAAAGCAGCATCGACCCTTCGTGGTTCCCCCAAACGCCCGTGACTTTGTACAGCATCGGCTTGGCCGTGTGGGAATTGTCGACGACGAGTTTTAACGAAAAGTCTGAAACCACAAAGGCATAGGTCAGGGCCGAGAACGAAAAGGCGATCAGCGCACATTGCGCGAATGCCGCGGGTGCGTCCAAGGCCATCAACGCCCGGTTCTGTGTCTGCGCCCCAATCATGGGAACGATTGCCTGCACGCAGGCCACTAAAAACGCCAGGATCAGGGCGTAATGTCCAAGTTCTATCAACATGGCGCGACACTAGCCGTGTTTTGTCACCGCGCCAATGGCCCACGGGATCAAATCAAACACACAAGCTGTCACATTTCAGCGCAGCCTGACCGCCCGGCGGGGAACGGGAACAGATCGCCCCCCGGTGATCACCCGAAACCGCCCCTCAACGACAGGTTCCGGGCGGTCCCGAATATCGCTCAGACAGGCGCGCAAGGCGGCGTCCAGCTCTTCTGCGGCTTGTTTGTTGCGGTCTATCGCATCTTTTAAACGGCGCGCCATAATAGGTTCCTTTTCAGCTTCGGGGCAGTCTTTCACGGATCAGCGTGGCAAGTTCCGTCAGAACCAACGTGTTTTTGTTCAACAAATCCCGCGTGGCCTGATCTTTTTGAAGGTCACGATAGAGCAGATAGAAGACCAACAAGACCCAGGGCCCATGCTCTGACAGGACCTTTACAACGACATCACTTGGCATGGCTTGCCCGCCAATCGGCCAAAGCCGGATTGTCCTCAACGGTGTTCTTTGGCAGCTCGGTCTCCTCCCCAAGACGATCCAGCGCATCGATATTTTGCAGAACCGTCGCTGATTGCGCGAGGGTTTCAACCAAGGTCTTTTGGAAATCCTGCGTCTTCACCTGATATCGCGCGCCGAAATAGAACGAAACGATGGCCCCCAGCAGCCACCACAGCGGTTGCGGCACCAAGGCGATGCCCTGCATCCGGCTGGCAAACCAAACCGGGTTCACCATAGCAGAGACAAACAGCGCAAGCGTGCCAAAGGCCAGCGCAGGTCTGGGCACCCGGTTCAACCCATCCATAAACCGATCAAACCCGCCGCGACGCGGCACTTTGAATTCTGCCGCGAACTGCCCAAGGGCTGCGGCGCGATAGGCGGCGTCCCGTTGCCCGGCGGAATCGGCATTCTCACGAAAAACCTCTATTGTCTCTTTGACCGCGTTGCGGCCATTGCCGAACAACACTGAAAACACCATTTCAATCAATCCCATAGCGCGATCCTCGCCTTATGCTGCGCCTCTGTCAGATGGTATCGTTTGGACATGAAATCTTCGGCCCGAACGATCCAGCCGCCCTTGCCGCCATCCCGGCGCCGGGCGAACTTGCGGCTGGCCGGGCGACGATCTGCCAAACGGTAATAGTAATTTCGCCGTGCAATCGCGTAGGCGTCCTTCAGATGGTTCGGAGCGTTCTTGTGGGCCGCAGCCGCCGCCTTAGCCGTTTTTGGCCCGATCACCCCGTCCACCAGAACCACCTGCCCCATATCACAAAGCAATCTTTGCAAAATGCGAACAGCATTGCTTCCGGAATTGACATACATGTCAAAAACACCCGGCTGTAAATCCGCTGGCAAAAGGTCGATATGGGGACGGTAAAAATAATCGCTTATGAAAATCTTGCGCGCCATTTGGCGGGAAAGCCCCTGCACATCCGCAAGATCAATCCGCCGATCCCGGTTAACGTCGATCCGCAAACGTCGTAACGTATTCAGCGTCACGCCAAATTTTGTTGGGCCACCGGGGTCGTCAGGATCGTTTACAAACCCGCCTTCCCGGCGAAGAATTCCCTCAGCAATTGCATCGACAGAGTCCATCAGCACCACCCCAAATTCCCAAGACTTCAACGGGATCAGGATGATAAAAAGGGGTTAACAGATCACAACTGCGCCGAACGGCACCGGTCCGTCAGCTGTTTGGGTCTTTGTAGACGCCCTGTTCCTTAAGGGCATCAATGACCTCTTTGGGCATGTAGGTCTCGTCATGTTTTGCAAGTATTTCAGTGGCTTGAAAGACGCCATCGATATACTGACCGGTCGCAACCGTGCCCTCACCTTCGCCAAATAAATCGGGGGCAGGATCATCGCCCACATAACGCACGGGCACGTCAGCCCCGCCATCGGTCACGACGAATTCGAACTGAACGCCCTGAACATCTGTGATCGATCCTTCTTTGACCAATCCGCCGATCTTGAAAACTTCTCGCGATGACGGCGGCTCTGCCAGGACCTGAGACGGAGAGCGGAACAAGTTGATCCCGTCGCGCATGGCATAGCCAATAAGGGCCGTAGAAATGCCAAGCGCTACAAAAGCAGCGACGATGACTTGAATTCGACGTTGTTTCTTCAGACCCTTCATCGGCGCCTCATGGAAATAGCGGTGCCAGCATCAAACCAGCTGTCTCTTCTTCACCTAACATCAAATTCGCGTTCTGCAATGCCTGACCGGATGACCCTTTTGTCAAATTGTCGACCGCAGCAAAAACGGTCGCCCGTCCAGGCTTGCGATCTGCGACCACACCGATATGCGCAAAATTAGAGCCGCGCACATGTTTCGTGGACGGATGCTGGCCAAATGGAAGCACCTCGATAAAGGGCTCAACCGCATAGGCTGCGGCCAAAGTGTCATGAATAACCTGCGCATCCCCGCGCAGGTAACAGGTTGCCAGAATACCCCTGTTGGACGGGATCAGATGCGGTTGCAATTGCACAGCGACGGGCACGCCAGCGGCCTTGGAAAACTCTTGGTCAAATTCCCCCAAATGCCGGTGCGTTCCACCTGCGGCATAAGCATGGGTGCCTTCGGACAATTCCGCATGCAGCAGATTTTCCTTCAGCGACCGCCCTGCCCCGGACACCGCGCATTTCAGATCAAGGATGACCTCATCCCGGTCAATCACACCCGCGGCCATCAGCGGCAACAAGGCAAACATCCCCGTCGCAGCATTACAGCCCGTGCCCGCCACCAAACGCGCAGATTTGATCTCTTCGCGATAAAACTCTGTCAGCCCATAGACAGCTTCGGCCTGACATTCTAACGCCGCATGAGGTTTGCCATACCATTTTTCGTATTCAGCCGGGTCGCGCAAACGGAAATCAGCCGACAAATCGACGATTTTCAACGTCTTGGGCAGATCGCGAATCACCGCCTGACTGGTCGCATGCGGCAGGGCGCAAAAACACAGATCGATATTTGAAAAATCAATCTGATCGATTTTCACCAAATCGGGCAGGTCCAGATGCCGCAGATGAGGAAACACGTCGGCCATGGCCATGCCCGCCTTTCGGTCTGCGGACAATGCGGCGATTTCCATGGAGGGATGCGTTGCGATCAGCCGGACAAGCTCTGCTCCGGTGTATCCTGACGCACCAAGGATTGCGATTTTATGAGTCATTCTATCTTACCAACTTGGGTGTGATCCGCGATATTGTTCATCGTTTCATAGGTCGGACGCGTTAGGGGGACAAAGCGCACAGGCTTTACGCAGATTGAAATTCAATCTTTCGTCGCAATATCTGGGTCGCTTGATTTGACACTTTTCCCGGATCCCCTGTCGTCAGAAAATCCGACACCGTGCCGGACCCCAACATATTTGGATGGCGCTCTAGATAATCCGAAAGGCTTTCTGCCACAATAGAGGCCTGTGAAAACACCTTCACATCCGCCCCAAGTGCGTCCTGAAAGACATCTTCCATCAACGGGTAATGGGTACAGCCCAGGATCGCGGCCTCTGGCTTTGGCATTTTACGCAACAACGCATCCACATGGCTGCGCACCAGCGCCTCTGCCAAAATCACGTCACCATCTTCAAGCGCATCGACAACCCCGCCACAGGCTTGTGCTTCGATATCAACGCCGATCGCGCGAAAGGCCAGTTCCCGTTGAAACGCCCGACTGGCCACAGTGGCCGGTGTCGCGAACAAGGCCACGTTCTGCACGGAAACCTCACGCGGTGGAGAGTTGTCCCCCCACTGCCGCTCTGTCAGCGCCTCGATCAAGGGTACAAAAACGCCCAAGACGCGCTTATCCGCCGGAACCCAGCTTTCCTGCATGCGCCGCAAAGCCGCCGCTGACGCCGTGTTACAGGCAAGCACGACCAGATCGCAGCCCGCCTCCCACAGGCGTTCAACCGCCTTTGTCGTCAGATCATAAACGTCATCCGCATCGCGCACCCCGTATGGGGCATGCAAATTGTCGCCGAAATACACGAACGGAACATCGGGCAACCGCTTGGTTGCCGCGTCCAGAACGGTCAGCCCGCCCAGCCCAGAATCAAAAACACCTACTGCCATTTAGGCTTTGTATTTCGCCTCGAACTCATATCCAAGCCCCTGTTTTGCTGCCGGGTTTGGCGACAAGGCGTAGGTCTGTTCCCGCAGGAAATCCATCATGGCGCGGGAATCGCTTTGATAGGATGCCAGTTCCGCCCGATCAATCGGCTGCCCGATGGCGATCCGCACCGGGGCGTCGACGCGTTTCTTGAATTCCTTGATCAACAGCCCCAACCGCAAAGTCGAAGACGCATGGCTGGCGATTTGGAACAAGCGACTGTTCTGACCTTCAAAAAAGATTGGCACCACAGTGGCATCGGACCGCATCACCATCTTGGCGGTAAAATTGCGCCAGCCCGGATCTTGCGGCATACCAAACATCCTCCGCGACGTGGACACGGTTCCACCGGGAAAAATCCCAATCGCTCCGCCACCTGCCAAATAATCAAGCGCCACTTTCCGGGTCTCGATATTGCTGCGAATGGCGTCTTTCGTTTCATCGAAAGAGACCGGCAAGATCACCTTGTTCAGGTCTTCGGCCCGGCGGAAAACCTTATGCGCCACCAGACGGAAATCTTTCCGCATCGACGACAGAATATACCCCATCACCAACCCGTCCAGAATTCCAAACGGGTGATTGGAAACCATCAACAAAGGACCATCGCGCGGAATGTCATCCAAACTGCCCCCGACAATATCCAAGCTTAGGCCATAGCGTTCGATCATCACGCGCCAAAAGTCGCGCCCCTGCGCAACATCCCGTTCATAGCCAGAGGCCCGGCGGATCAACGCCGCGCGACCCGTGACGTTTTCCAGCAGCCGGATCACCGCGCGCCGGGTCGCTGTGTCGGCGGAGGAACTGTAACTGATGTCTCGGGCAACGCGGGCTTGTGCAAGCATTTCGGACTCCTGATCTATCGCGGGCTATGTCCCCCCGGATGTAGCAACCAAGTGTAACCAGTTTAAGACAGCTTCAAGACGCCGTGGACACGCCCTATTCCGCGGCACTCAAATGGCGCGATGGTCCCGCCTGCAAAGCCGTCA
The DNA here is from genome assembly GCA_051251595.1 of Marinosulfonomonas sp. GTDB lineage: Bacteria > Pseudomonadota > Alphaproteobacteria > Rhodobacterales > Rhodobacteraceae > NORP110. Next base: position 159,291 of record JBPOFA010000006.1, on the reverse strand, counting down.
AAATCTCGCCGCGCCGTTTTTGCGCCGCTTCAAAATTCGCATCCTTAACGACGCCAAAGCCTTTGATTTCCAACGGCAATTCTGCAAGTTCAACAACCAAATCCAAAACTCCCTGATCAACTGCGCCGGTATAGCCGGACAGATCGGATTCATATTGCCGGATCAGACCACGCTCCATTCGGCGATGACGGGTATATCCGAACGGGTCAAATACAGTGCCCCGGACCCATTTTAGTTTTGCCAAAGCGGGCATGAACCGCACAAACCCCTCGCCAAAGCTGCGCTTTTTAGACCGGCCATTTCGGTCTTTCCCAGCAAAGACAGGGGGTGATAAATAATGGGTCAACGTAAGATCACCGTCAAATTCAGCGGCAACCCGGTCTTTCGTTTGCCCCAGCAGCCGCGCAACTTCATATTCATCCTTATAGGCAAGAACCTTGTGATAGCCCTTAGCGACGGCCGTTTTCAGCCGCGGCTCTTCAAACGAGGATAAAAATTTAGTATAACGTTTTCCATAAGTTACGGACTGATATTCTTGCAGATGATCCGCGCGATACTGAATTACATCCTGCGGTTCGCTCGATTGCGTGGCGCCATCCGTCGTCAAAAGCTCTGCCATGGCGTCGGGCCTCACAATGGCCCATCTTCCCAGATCGAACGCCTTCAGGTTCTGCTCTGCTGCGGCACCGTTCAATTTGATTGCCCCTTGAAGCGCAGACAGACCAAGCGGAACCAAACCCTTTTGCCAACAGGCCCCAAGCACAATCATATTGGCAAAAAGCGTGTCACCAAAGACCTTTCGCGACAGTTCCGACGCGTCAAAAAAAGCAACACCCCCCGCCATCCGCGCTTCAAGAGACATCCTTAACCGACTGGAAGGAATATTAAATTTCGGATCCCGTGTGAACGCACCGGTCATCGTTTCATGGGTGTTAATCACGCCCCCCGTACGCCCGGATCGGGTCAGGCCCAATGTCTTGGTCCCCGCGCTGACAACCAAATCCCCGCCAATCAACGCATCACATTCGCCAGCAGCCACACGGATCGCGGTGATGTCCTGCGGTGCTTGCGCGATCCGGCAGTGAATCAGCACCGCGCCGCCCTTTTGCGCGATCCCGGCCATTTCCATCATCCCGACACCCTTGCCGTCCATATGGGCAGCCATCGCCAAAACAGCACCGATGGTCACGACACCGGTGCCGCCAATACCGGCAATGACCATGTTATGTGTCCTGCGGATCGCGGGAAGTTCCGGCATCGGTAGATCACCAAGGTCAACGCTTTGGGTTTCCGGCTGTTTCGCGCGGGCGCCGGATACGGTGACAAAGGCCGGACAGAACCCCTCTAGACAGCTGAAATCCTTGTTGCAGGAAGATTGATCAATCGCGCGTTTTCGTCCCAGTTCAGTCTCTAGCGGGACGATTGCAACACAGTTGGATTGCACCCCGCAATCGCCACAGCCTTCGCAAATATCGGGATTGATAAACACGCGCTTGTCAGGGTCTGGGAATTGCCCGCGCTTGCGGCGGCGTCGCTTTTCCGCAGCGCAAGTCTGCACATAAATAATGACAGATACACCACTGATTTTCCGATATCTTTCCTGAATGTCCTGCAACTTGGATCGCGGCTGTTTTTCAAGTCCGGCGGGAAACTCTGCAAATTCGATATCTTCCTTTTCGTCATAGACCACAGCCACATGCTGCACCCCGAATCCCAAGATTTCTTTGGCGACGCGACCAGCACCAAGACCGCCATCGTTCTTTTGCCCACCCGTCATCGCGACCGCATCATTGAACAGGATTTTATAGGTCATGTTCGTGCCCGCCATCGCGGCAGCTCTGATCGCCATCAAGCCTGAATGGTTATAGGTTCCATCCCCCACATTCTGAAACACATGCGGCGTCTTTGAGAATTTCGATTCCCCGATCCAGTTGGCACCTTCCCCGCCCATTTGGGTAAAGCCCAAAGTCTCTCTGTCCATGTATTGAACCAGGAAATGGCAGCCAATTCCCGCATAGGCCCGAGAGCCCTCGGGAAGTTTGGTAGAACTGCTATGCGGACACCCCGCGCAGAAATAAGCCGGGCGGCTGGCAAGCTCTGGGGCGTTGTCCGCCCTAAGCGCTGCGTCGATCTCTGCACATCCAGCCCGGATCGCTTCGGTGTCACAGCCTTCTTCCAGCAGAATTTCACCCAGCTTGCCGGCAATTTCCACAGGGTCCAGCGCAAAATGGGTTTGAAACAGGTCCTTGCCGTTTTTCCGCGCGCCATAAACCCTTCGGCCCTGCAGATCATCGAACAAGGCGTCCTTTATCTGCTCCTCGATCAGTTTGCGTTTTTCTTCAAGCACCACAATCAAATCGAGCCCCGCAGCCCAATCGCGAAAACTACGCCGGTCCAACGGCCAGATTTGCCCGATCTTGTAGGTGGTCAGCCCCAAACGCTCTGCCTCTGGCGCATCAATGCCCAACAGGTTGAGCGCATGAACCAAATCCAACCATGTTTTTCCGGCCGCGACAAAGCCGATCCGGGCGCCGGGTTGCCCCAGCCCCCTTTTGTCTATTTTATTAGCATAAGCAAAGGCTTCTGCGGCGTTCTTTTTATCATTCAACAGCCGTTTTTCCTGCTCGACCCAATGATCGACAAGACGAATGTTCAACCCGCCCTCTGGCAGGTCAATATCGGGCGTGACAAAAGACATCCGGTCAGGGCGTCCATCGACAACAGATGTCACTTCAACCGTGTCTTTCATCAGCTTCAGCCCCGCCCACACCCCGGCATAGCGCGACAGCGCGTAGCCATAGACGCCGTAATCCAGAATCTCCTGAACACCTGCGGGCGACAAAATCGGCATAGAGGCATCAATCGAAGCGCCGTCAGATTGGTGGCACGTGGTAGAGCTTTCGCCCGTGTGATCATCCCCCATTGCCATCAAAACACCGCCCATAGGCGATGTTCCGGCAAGATTGGCATGGCGCATCACATCGCCGGACCGATCGACGCCGGGGCCCTTGCCATACCAAAGGCCGAATACGCCGTCGAACTTCCCCTCGCCCCGCAATTCGGCCTGTTGCGTACCCCATACGGCAGTCGCGCCCAGATCTTCGTTCAACGCCTCTTCAAACACGACATCCGCTGCATCCAGATCAGCCTTGGCCCGCGTCATTTGCGCATCAACCGCCCCAAGCGGAGAGCCGCGATACCCGGTGACATAGCCCGCCGTATCAAACCCCGCCGCCGCATCACGCGCCTTTTGCATCAGCATCAGCCGAACAAGCGCCTGCGTGCCGTTCATCAGGATCTGATCCTGCTCAAGATCATATTTGTCGTGAAGCGTGATCTTTGGCTTGTTCATCAAACGTCCCGTCCCGTATTCGGCATCCCTGTGGCAGAGGTCACAATTTATCGCCCAGATCGCGGTTTCCCGCATCTGATCATTTGATTTAACCCCTACTTAACGCTAACTCTGGTTAAAATTCTCGCGCGAAACAAGGTTAGGTTAAAAATGGATTGGGATAAGCTGCGGATATTTCATGCAGTCGCAGATGCGGGCAGCCTGACACATGCGGGCGATGCACTGCATTTGTCGCAATCTGCCGTGTCCCGTCAGGTGCGTTCGCTCGAAGAAAGCCTGAACACGACACTGTTTCACCGCCACGCCCGTGGATTGATCCTGACAGAGCAAGGAGAGCTGCTGTTTGACGCGACACAAGCGATGTCAAAACGCCTCGACGCCGCCTCTGCCCGCATCCGCGACAGCGAAGAAGAGGTGTTCGGCGAATTGCGCGTCACCACGACGATTGCGTTCGGCTCTTTGTGGATGGCGCCGCGCCTGCCGAAGCTTTACGAAAAATACCCAGATCTGAAAATTGACCTGATGCTGGAAGAAAGCGTTCTGGATCTCCCGATGCGCGAGGCCGATGTTGCGATCCGCATGAAAGAACCCAGCCAGGCGGACCTGATCCGCCGGCGTCTGATGTCTGTACGCATGCGGTTATATTCAACACAGGAAAACCTTGATAAGAACGGCACCCCAGCCGTGATGGATGATTTGGCCAATCACAGGCTCATCTGTCAAAACGCCAATGCGGCCCAGGTCGCGGCTGGTGCGAAAATGGTGCAAGAGCTGATGACCCACAACATCCCGTCCATTCTGACGGTGAACAACTATTTCGGGGTCTTGCAAGCGGTGCTGAGCGATCTGGGCATCGGCATGCTGCCCGATTACGTGACGGAGATTTCGGACAAGCTTGTGCGGGTCTTGCCTGACTTTGAATCAAGCGAGGTTCCGGTTTTTCTTGCCTATCCCGAAGAGCTGCGACAATCCAAACGGATTGCGGCGTTCCGTGAATTTATCATGGATGAGATTGCGATCCACCGTAAGTCTCAGCGCGAAAGAGAAATCCAGTAAACCCAAGCTATGCAAAAAACGCATAGCGGAAATGCGCGAACAATCCGGGTTTAGTCTTGAAAGGTTTTCAAACTGCCCCTAAATCAATCTCGAAGCCGGTAATTGAGGCAACTCTTACTGGCATCACCTCCCTGTTGGACTTGGCCGGGCTTCGCGCCCGGCCATTTTTTTTGACCAATTTCCTGCTTGCCTTGCAAAAAATGCATGAGGGTTGAAAACCGCTGCCCCTAATTCACACGAAGACGGTCCAGCCGATTGCGCAGAAATGCTTTATCTGCCTCATTTCCTGACAGGTTGATTGCGCGATCCAATGCCGCGCGGGCGGCGGCGACCTGCCCTGCTTGCGCCAAATATTCCCCGCGCGCTGCGAAATACGGTTGATAGTCGGGCAAGGCATCCGCCAGGGCTTCCATCTCCGCCAGCGCTGCCTCCAACTCCCCGCTTTCAGCGCGCGCAACGGCCCGGTTCAAAGCCACAACGGGGGTCGGCTCAAATCGCAACAAACTGTCATAGAGTAAAACAATCTGCGGCCAGTCCGGCGCCTCACCCGGCGAAGGCGCTACGTGAAGCGCGCCGATGGCGGCCTTGATCTGGTAAGGTCCGGGCTTTGCCTGCGCCACCGCACGTTCCAGGACTTCGCGCCCCTCTGCCATCATCGCCACATCCCAGCCCCCACGATCCTGCGACTCAAGCGGCACAGAGGCCCCCGCAGCGCCCAAACGCGCCGCCCGCCGGGCATGCGTGGTCAGCAGCAGCGCCAAGAGACCTTGGATTTCGGGCTCATTCGGCTGCAAGCCATCCAACAAACGTGCCAGAAAAATCGCCTCTTCACACAAATCGACCCGCACGGGGGCCACCCCGGAAGAGGCCGAATACCCTGCATTAAAGATCAAATAGATCACCGCCAAAACGGCATTCAACCGTTCTGCCCAATGCTCTGGCCCCGGCGTTTCATAGGGGATACCGGCCTTTGAGATCTTCTTTCTAGCACGCGACAGACGCTGTCCCATTGTCGTTTCAGCGTCCAAAAAGGCTGCGGCGACCTCGGCTGTGGTCAGCCCACCAAGCGTGCGCAGGGTCAACGCCACGCTGGTCTTTTGTTCCAATGCGGGATGGCAACAGGTAAAGATCAGACGCAACCGTTCGTCGGGAATATCGGGTCTGGGTTCATTTGCGTCCATCTCATCCATCTCTGCCAAATGGGCAATGTCGGGCATGCGGTCGCGAAGACGGTTTTGCCGCCTGATCCGATCAATTGCTTTGCGCCGGGCAACTTTCAGCAACCACCCTGTTGGATTGTCCGGAAGACCGTTGCGGCCCCAATGCACTACCGCGGATTCTATCGCATCCGACAGCGCATCTTCTGCCAGCTCAAAGCTTCCAAGGGCGGAAATCAACGCCGAGAGCAACCGCCCCCGATCGTCGCGCATGACATTCGCCAATGCGGCATTCAGATCGGGGGCCGTCGTCATCAGACGTTGTCGAGGATCATCACAGGACGCACCTCGATGGTGCCATAAGTGGCCGTCGGGATCATCGCGGCATATTTCAGCGCGGCGTCAAGATCGGGACAATCGAACAGATAATACCCGCCCAGCCGTTCCTTGGTTTCGGCGAAGGGGCCATCCATGGTTTCGGTCTTGCCATTGCGAATGCGCACACTGGTGGCCGTTTCGACCCCCTGCAATGCGTCACCGGCAATCCAAGCCCCGTCTTTCTTTAGCGTTTCGCCAAAGGCCATGTAGGCGCCCATGAACGCCCCAAATTCCGGGGAATCAGGCTGCGGTCCGGTACCGTCTTCTGAGTAAATCAATGCCATGAATTGCATATCTCTGTCCTTTCACTGTTTTTACATTAAGCCGATTGCATAGGCCGGATCAAAACCCAAAACCGGGGCGCTGGTTTTTCGCGTAAATTGGGTCATCAGCACTTTGATCCTTTGGCCTTTATTGCGTTTCGGTACTTATAAGACGTTCGGGCCCTTCTCATTTCGACATCGCCACGAAAAAAAAAGCGAATTGGGTTTCTATCGCGGGTTTTACACAAGTGTTTCATAGCTTATGACGTGCGCAACTTAGCCTCGGGGGACGAAAATGCAGGAACCGGAAATCACCGAAGACCTGATTGCCGCACATGGTCTATCAACTGACGAATTCGACGAAATCATTCGGCAATTGAATCGCCAGCCCACTTATACAGAGCTTGGCATATTTTCAGCCATGTGGAACGAACATTGTTCCTACAAGTCTTCGAAAAAGTGGTTGCGCACCCTTCCCACCGAGGGGCCTCAGGTTATTTGCGGTCCGGGAGAGAATGCAGGGATCGTTGATATTGGCGATGGCCAATGCGTGGTTTTCAAAATGGAAAGCCACAATCACCCGTCCTACATTGAACCCTATCAAGGCGCGGCCACGGGTGTTGGCGGCATTTTGCGCGATGTCTTCACCATGGGTGCGCGGCCAATCGCGGCAATGAACTCTCTCAGCTTCGGGGAACCCGACCACCCAAAGACGCAACAGCTGGTGAACGGCGTCGTTGCGGGCGTTGGCGGTTATGGCAACTGTTTTGGCGTTCCAACGGTTGGGGGCGAGGTTCGCTTTCATGCGGCGTATAACGGCAACTGTCTGGTGAATGCCTTTGCCGCCGGTTTGGCCGACACGGACAAGATCTTTTATTCGGCGGCCTCAGGTATTGGCATGCCCGTGGTGTATCTTGGGGCCAAAACCGGGCGCGATGGCGTTGGCGGCGCGACCATGGCCTCTGCCGAATTTGACGACACGATCGAAGAAAAACGCCCTACAGTTCAGGTTGGGGACCCGTTCACCGAGAAACGCCTGATGGAAGCCACGCTTGAATTGATGGCCACCGGCGCTGTGATCTCTATTCAGGATATGGGCGCGGCCGGGCTGACCTGTTCCGCCGTGGAAATGGGCGACAAGGGCGGTTTGGGCATTCGTCTGAACCTGGAAGACGTGCCTGTGCGCGAAGAAAACATGACCGCCTATGAAATGATGCTGTCTGAATCCCAGGAACGCATGCTGATGGTTCTGAAACCAGAACTGGAAGCAGAGGCAAAAGCCGTGTTCGAAAAATGGGATCTCGACTTTGCTATTGTCGGCGAAACCATTGCCGAAGACCGGTTCGAGGTCCTACTGAACGGCGTCATGATGGCGGATTTGCCTTTGGCGCGGCTTGCCGGCTCTGCCCCGGAATATGACCGCCCCTGGGTGGAAACCCCGGCCATCGACGAAATGTCGCCCGTTCCAGCCGTTGATCCAATCGACGGGCTGAAGGCGTTGCTGTCCTCACCGAACTACGCGGCCAAACAATGGGTTTACGAACAGTATGACACCCAAGTCATGGCCGATACCGTGCGCGTGCCCGGCCTTGGGGCGGGTGTTGTGCGGGTGCATGGCACAGGCAAAATGCTGGCCTTCACCTCTGACGTGACCCCGCGCTATGTCAAAGCGAACCCGTTTGAAGGCGGCAAACAAGCCGTTGCAGAAGCGTATCGCAACCTGACAGCCGTGGGCGCAAAACCTTTGGCCACAACCGACAACATGAATTTCGGAAACCCCGAAAAGCCAGAGATCATGGGCCAGTTCGTCGGCGCGATCAAAGGCATCAGTGCCGCAGTTACGGCCCTGGATATGCCTGTCGTGTCCGGCAACGTGTCACTTTACAATGAAACTGACGGCGAAGGCATCTTGCCGACCCCGACCATCGGGGCTGTTGGTCTTATTCAAGACGCAGAGGACCTGATCGCAGGCACCGTGCGCGATGGCCATGTGGCCCTGTTGATCGGGGAAACAACCGGGCATCTGGGGCAATCCGCCCTGCTGGCAGAGGTATTCAAACGCGAAGATGGCGACGCGCCGCATGTGGATCTGGAAGCCGAAAGAAACAACGGCGACTTCCTGCGCGAGAACCGCGCGTTGATCGCCACGGCCTCTGATTTATCCGATGGTGGTTTGGCGCTGGCGGCCTTTGAAATGGCTGAAACCGCTGGTGTTGGCCTGACGCTGGACAGCGAAGATTCCGCATTCCTGTTTGCCGAAGATCAGGCCCGCTATCTGATCGCTTGTAACTTTGATTCCGCAGAGGCCTTGATGGTCGCCGCCGGAAAGGCAGGCGTTCCGTTAAGCTCTGTCGGAAAGTTTGGCGGCGATCAGGTGTCCTTTGGCTCATTTTCTGCCCCTCTTAGCGACCTCTCTGCCTTGTTCCGCACCAGCTTTGCCAAAAGCGTGGCCTGAATTCAGGAACACAACCGCCTGGACTTGCGTGGGATGCATGCGCGCACTACATCTTTTGTAAGAAACGGAGTTCCATAGATGGCAATACAAGCACGCGAGATCGAAGATCTCATTCGGCAGACCTTTCCAAATGCGGAAATCGCAATCACGGATCTGGCCGGCGACGGCAACCACTACGCCGCCGAGGTCACGGATGAAAGCTTTCGCAACCTCAACCGGGTGCAACAGCAACGTGCGGTCTACGCGGCCCTCAAGGGCAAAATGGATGGGCCAAATGGCGAATTGCACGCTTTGGCCCTGACCACCAAAGTCCCGTCATAGCGTGTCACTGGGCATGCTCATATTTGGGGGGATCGTCGGGGCGGTGATTATCGCCATCCTGATAGAGGCCTATCTCAAACGTGGGAAATACCGCCCGCTTACGGCTGGCATCGACTTTGACCGCGATGACGCACAAAGCCGAGAGCTGGGCACCGAGGAAATTGACTATGACCTCGTTAACAGTACGATCCGACGCAACAACAGTGGCGGGCTTGGCAATGCGACCCGCGAAGTGAAGCAAAAACAGAAATACAAAGACTTGAAACCAAAGCCTTTTGCAGATGACGCCAACTATGCGCGTCGTTGGCTTGCGGCATTTGGCCCGACTGAAAAGGATAAGAAATGACCGAAGCACAGACCCAAATCAAAGACACCGTAACCTCAAAAGATGTTGTCCTGTTTATGAAGGGCACCAAATCCATGCCGCAATGCGGATTCTCATCGCGCGTGGCCGGTGTGTTGAACTTCATGGGCGTTGACTATGAAGATGTGAATGTTCTTGCGGACGAAGCCGTGCGCCAAGGTATCAAGGATTATTCCGATTGGCCGACCGTTCCACAGCTTTACGTCAAAGGTGAATTCGTCGGCGGCTGCGATATCATCACCGAAATGACCTTGTCCGGCGAATTGGACCAGCTGTTTGACGACAAAGGTGTTGGATACGACAAAGACGCGGCCGCTAAAATCCGCGAAGCGAACCAAGAATAGGGCCACAGCCCCAACTGAACCAAACGTTTGAGGCCGCTAGAACAGTCTGGCGGCCTTTTTTGTGCCTAGCTGGCAGCTTGTTCTTCAATCGCATTGGCCAGGGATTCCGCGCGCGCGGCAATTTCGGCCATACTGTCAACGACGGAGTTCGGAATAACGGCAACCTCAACGGTTTGCGCCTCTGGCTCTGGCCGGTTGCGCAATTCCTCTAACAGCCGTTCCTGGGTCGCCAGTTTTTCTTCCAACGACTTGATATGCTCTTCGATGCCGGCCGTCTTATCTGCCAACATCAAACCAGACATCAACAACATCCGCGTTTCTGGCATGCGCCCGATTTGATTGTTGAGCACTGACGCCTCTGCATCCAGATAGGACGCCGCAGAATGTAGATAATGTTCTTCGCCATCCTGGCAGGCAACTTCGAATTCACGACCGCCGATTGTGATTTTGACTTCAGGCATTGGAATTTCCTTCCACCAAAGGTTTCAGTTCAACCAGAATAGACTCTAGCTCTGCCCGGTCGCTTTCTTGCGTTGTCCGCAAGGCTTCCAATTCGGCCACCATGCCATTGTTGATCAAATCCACATCTCCAAGACCTTGGGCATTTGCCTCTCGCAGGGCCTTGTTGTTGTCCCGCAAGGCGCCGTTCACCGATTTCAGCTGTTCAACAGCAGCATTGCGTTCAGACAATTGCTGCCGAAGATTGGTGACTTCGGCCTCGAGCGTGTGCACCACGGATTCCTGTTTCACCTTGATCGCTTTTACGCGCTCTTCCAGTTGGGCATTGGCAACCCGTTCGCCTTCAAGCGCGGCCTGCAGGGCTGCAACTTCGTCCGGATCTGCGGCAGCTGGTTCCGGGGATGGCTGGCTGAGACGACCCAGCCCGTTGCCAATACGGTCCAACGCAATCGTAATTCGTTGTTCAAGCGCAATAACGTCGGTCATTCTGACTGATGCCCCCAGAATCTTTTTTTGTTCAAGTTGCCCTTAAATTCCTGAGCCGGACCAGCAAAGTCAAGCCAAACAGCGGAATCCGGCCAAAATGATTGAAAATCGCCTGAAACCGTCAGATCGCTTGAACTTCACGTCATCGGTGCTATCAACCTTTCAAGTTTTTGATTGTGGAGGAAGACGCACGTGGATATCGCAACATTACGCAAAGAGCACCCTGATCATTGGATGAAGGCCTGCGCAATTCGCATGCTGACCCTTGATGCGGTAGCGGCAGCGAACTCTGGTCACTCAGGCATGCCTATGGGGATGGCTGACGTTGCGACCGTGCTTTTTGAAAAGCACCTGAAGTTTGATCCAAAGAACCCTGATTGGCCGGACCGCGATCGGTTCATCCTGTCGGCGGGCCACGGATCCATGCTGATCTATTCGCTGTTGCACCTTACAGGTTACGAAGACCTTCCAATTGAACAGATCCGGAATTTCCGCCAATGGGGCGCACGCACGGCCGGGCACCCTGAATACGGACATGCCCGTGGCATCGAAACCACCACTGGCCCGCTTGGCCAAGGGATCGCCAACTCTGTCGGGTTTGCCATGGCCGAGGAAATTCAGCGTGCGCAATACGGCAAGAAAATCGTCGACCACTACACTTATGTGATTGCCGGCGATGGTTGCCTGATGGAAGGTGTCAGCCAAGAGGCGATTACACTGGCCGGGCGTCACGCCCTGTCCCGCCTGGTTGTGCTTTGGGACGACAACGGCATCACGATTGACGGGCCGGTTGATGTGTCCGACCGCACAGACCAAATCATGCGCTTCAAATCTGCAGGCTGGCACGTGCAAGAAGTCGACGGCCACGATCCAGAGGCTATTGACGCCGCGATCACCGCCGCCAAAAAAGCCGGCAAACCATCGATGATTGCTTGCAAAACGCATATTGCCTTTGGGTCCTCAGCTCAGGACACATCAAAAGGTCACGGCGCTCTGACAGATGCGCAGCTGATCGCGGACACGCGCAAGACATATGGCTGGACCGCAGAGCCTTTCGAAATCCCTGCTGATGTTGCAAAAGGCTGGGCCGAAATCGGGGCCCGTGGCGCCGAAGCCTTCAGCCAATGGACAGAACGCTTTGCCAGCGTTTCGCAGAACAAACAGAACCAGTTCAACCGCGCTTATGATCTGGAAGCCCCGAAAAAGCTGTCTGCAGCGATCAAGGCTTTCAAACGCTCTGCATCTGAAGAAAAACCAAAGGTTGCAACCCGTAAGTCCAGCGAAATGGCGTTGGACGTGATCAACCCGATCATGCCCGAAACCGTTGGCGGTTCTGCGGATCTGACAGGGTCCAACAACACGTTGACGGCAGATCTGGGGATCTTTGACATAGACAATCGCAAAGGCCGCTATATCTATTACGGTGTGCGCGAACACGGGATGGCTGCAGCCATGAACGGAATGGTCCTGCATGGTGGCATTCGCCCTTACGGCGGAACATTCTTTTGTTTCACCGACTATGCACGCCCCTCTATGCGCCTGGCCGCATTGATGAAAATTCCAACGGTGTTTGTCATGACCCATGACAGCATTGGCCTGGGCGAAGACGGCCCAACACACCAGCCGGTTGAACATCTGGCCATCTGCCGCGCGACCCCGAACACCATGACCTTCCGCCCCGCCGACACGGTCGAAACGGCAGAAGCCTGGGAAATCGCGGTCACATCGAAAGATGCGCCATCGGTTCTGGCCCTGTCCCGCCAAGGCCTGCCAACCGTGCGGGTAGAGCATAAAAACAAGAACATGACCGCTATGGGCGGCTATGTTCTGGCAGAGGCCGAAGGCAAACGTCAGGCCATTTTGATCGCTACCGGATCAGAAGTGTCCCTTGCCATGGAAGCCCGCGACATCTTGCAGGCTGAAGGCATCGGAACGCGCGTCGTTTCCATGCCGTGTATGGAACTGTTCGCACAGCAAGACCTCACCTATCGTCGCCGGGTTCTTCCCGCAGGGCCGGTTCGGGTCGGGATCGAAGCAGGTGTTCGCACAGGCTGGGATGGCATCCTGCTGGGCGAACGCGGCCGCGAAGCCAAAGCCGCATTCATCGGCATGGAAGGTTTCGGGGCCTCGGCCCCTGCCCCGACGCTCTACGAAAAATTCGGCATCACGGCGCAAGCAGCGGCAGACAAGGTTCGCGACCTGCTTTAACGCCTGCGCTAAACATCAAACCTCCCCGGCGGCCCAGACTGCGTTGCCGGGGGATTTCGGGCCAACCGGCCCATGTTCCCGCCGATCCAGGCCCTTCTGAAAGGGCGTTGGTTGTGCGTCTGGCCGCTTTGCCCCTACAAGAGCATTATGACAAATCGTATTGCAATCGCCTTGGCCGTAATCCTGATTGGACTGCTTTTCGCAGATTATGAGCTGCGCGACGGCCAAACAACTTTGTTTTGGGCGCGGAAATTCGTCAATCTCATTGATTGGGTCAAGTTCTGGCGCTGAGAGCGGTGAATTCGCGGTTGACGTTTCGCTGCAAATGCACATGTTAGCCGTAACAAAGCTTTAGACAGAAAATGTCTGATCACCATGAAATTTAAGGAGTTGTTAATATGGCCGTAAAAGTGGCAATCAACGGGTTCGGTCGGATCGGACGGAACGTTCTGCGCGCCATTGTAGAATCTGGACGCACCGACATCGAAGTCGTCGCGATTAACGATCTGGGCCCGGTTGAGACCAACGCACATCTGCTGCAATTTGACAGCGTGCATGGCCGTTTCCCTGCCGATGTGACAACGACCGAAACGACCATCGACGTTGGCCGCGGACCGATTGCGGTTTCCGCCCTGCGCAACCCTGCCGAATTGCCTTGGGGTGATGTCGATATCGTTCTGGAATGTACCGGTATCTTCACCGCCAAGGAAAAAGCAAAGATCCACCTGGAAAATGGCGCAAGCCGTGTGTTGGTCTCTGCCCCTTCAGCTGGCGCAGATAAGACAATTGTTTACGGTGTAAACGATGACATCCTGACAGGCGACGATCTGGTCGTCTCGAACGGGTCATGCACAACCAACTGTCTGGCCCCGGTTGCCAAGGTTCTAAACGACGCCTTCGGCATTCAAACCGGTTTCATGACCACGATCCACAGCTACACGGGCGACCAGCCAACGCTGGACACAATGCACAGCGATCTCTATCGCGCACGTGCGGCGGCGCTAAGCATGATCCCAACTTCAACGGGTGCGGCCAAAGCTCTTGGTCTGGTTCTGCCAGAACTGATGGGCAAATTGGACGGCTCCTCTATTCGGGTTCCAACACCGAATGTGAGCTGTGTGGACCTGACTGTTGTTCTGGACAAAACCGTCACTGTTGAAGAAATCAACGAGACGATGGAAGCCATGGCAAATGGACCATTGAAAGGCGTGCTTGGCTATGAAGACCGCCCGCTTGTGTCCAGTGACTACAACCACAACCCTGCCTCATCCACATTTGCCCCCGACCAGACCAAGGTTCTGCCGGGCAACTTTGTTCGTATCCTCAGCTGGTACGACAATGAATGGGGCTTCTCCAACCGCATGGCAGACACAGCGGTTGCAATGGGCAAACTGATCTAAGCCTGATTGCTCAAGAATTGACGAAAACAAAGGCGGGCCAGTTGGTCCGCCTTTTGTTTAACTGAACTTCCGGATCAACGCGTCCTTGACCGGAGGTGTGACGAATTTCGACACATCCCCCCCAAGCCGGGCGATTTCTTTGACCAGTTTGGACGCAATGGCCTGATGACGCGCCTCGGCCATAAGGAACACTGTCTCAATCGATGAATCCAAGGCCCGGTTCATGCCAACCATTTGGTATTCATATTCAAAATCAGCAACAGCCCGCAGCCCGCGCACAATTACATTCGCATTCACATCATGGGCGCAATCAATCAAAAGATTGTCGAACGGATGCACCACAAACTCTGTTCCTGTCGCATCCGAAACTGCGGCGCATTCGGCCTCTATCATGGCGACGCGTTCATCCAGATCAAACAAAGGGCCCTTGGCCCGATTGATCGCAACCCCGATCACAAGGCGATCCACCAGGACAGCAGCGCGATGCATGATATCCAAATGCCCAAGTGTGACCGGATCAAAAGTTCCGGGATAAAGTCCAGTGCGCATGCCGCGTCCCCCCTATAACCACGACACGCAACGATATTTCATCGGAGAATACAAGGCGTTAGTGCCCCATAATCATCCCTTCCAACGCGTCTTTTTCCATTGCAAGCTCTGACAATCGGGCTTTGACGACGTCGCCGATGGAAATCAGCCCCATCATTTTGCCACCTTCAACGACCGGCATGTGACGGAAACGACCCGCTGTCATTTTCTCAAGCACGCCCACAGCGGACTCGTCTCTTGTGCAGGTGATCAGTTTGGACGTCATGATATTATCGACCGTATCGCTCAGACACCCTTGCCCACGGCTTCCAAGTTCCCGAACAATATCGCGCTCTGACACGATGCCATTGGCTTTGTACCCATCAGCCGAAACGATAACAGCACCGATCCGTTTTTTGGACAGCAGCGCCACGACATCAACCATGGATGTCCCCGGCTTGACGGTCACGACAGTATTGTCTGACTTTTCTTTCAGGATTTGATGTACCAGCATGCGTTGGTTCCTCCCTTATATTTTTGCTATATCCCTAGCGTGACCGCTGACCCTGCAACCTGTCAAGCGCCGCGCCGGATGATAGCGCTACCGACGTTGAACTATTCTCATTTGTTGCAACCGGTTACAAAAAGACTCTTTTAGCTTTGCAGTCCCGGCGATAGAGTGCCCCCAATCAATGGAGAATTTTCATGCAAGAACTCACTCACTTTATTAACGGCAAACATGTCAAAGGGACATCCGGCCGGTTTGCCGATGTCTTCAACCCGGCAACTGGGGAAGTTCAGGCCAAGGTGCCGCTTGCCAGTGTAGAAGAGCTGGATGCAGCGGTCGCCAGCGCGGCCGAAGCTCAGGTCGGTTGGGCCGCAACAAACCCACAGCGCCGCGCGCGCGTGATGATGGAATTTGTGCGCCTGTTGAACCGTGACATGGATAAGCTTGCCGAAGCGCTGAGCCGTGAACACGGCAAGACCATCCCAGACGCCAAAGGCGATGTTCAACGTGGGTTGGAAGTTGTGGAATTCTGCATCGGCGCGCCGCATCTGCTGAAAGGCGAATACACCGACAACGCGGGCCCCGGCATCGATATGTATTCCATGCGCCAGGCCTTGGGTGTTGTTGCCGGGATTACCCCGTTCAACTTCCCGGCCATGATCCCAATGTGGAAAATGGCACCAGCCCTGGCTTGCGGAAACGCCTATATTCTAAAACCATCAGAGCGGGACCCATCCGTTCCGCTGATGCTTGCGGAACTCTTGCAGGAAGCAGGGCTGCCCGACGGTGTGTTGCAGGTGGTCAATGGCGACAAAGGTGCTGTTGATGCGATCCTTGACAACGAAACCATCCAAGCCATTGGTTTTGTCGGATCCACCCCTATTGCCGAATATATCTACGCCCGCGGCTGCGCCAACGGAAAACGCGTTCAGTGTTTTGGTGGTGCCAAGAACCACATGATCATTATGCCAGATGCGGATATGGACCAGGCCGCTGACGCTTTGATCGGTGCGGGTTACGGCGCGGCCGGCGAACGCTGCATGGCGATTTCGGTTGCCGTTCCTGTTGGGGATGAGACAGCGGACAAGCTGATCGAAAAGCTGATCCCACGTATCGAAAATCTAAAAGTCGGCCCATACACGGCTGGCGACGACATTGACTATGGTCCGGTCGTTACGGCGGCGGCCAAGGAAAACATTGGGCGTTTGGTTGAAAGCGGTATCGAGCAAGGTGCGAAACTTGTCGTTGATGGCCGTGGCTTTAGCTTGCAGGGGTATGAAGACGGGTTCTTTGTTGGGCCACATCTGTTCGACCACGTGACCCGCGACATGGACATCTATAAGAAAGAGATCTTTGGCCCTGTTCTATCGACGGTCCGCGCACAAACATACGAAGAAGCGCTGTCTTATGCGATGGATCATGAATATGGCAACGGCACTGCGATCTTCACCCGGGATGGTGATGCCGCCCGCGACTTTGCCAGCCGCATTAACATTGGCATGGTCGGGATCAACGTTCCGATCCCTGTTCCCTTGGCTTACCACACGTTTGGTGGCTGGAAGAAATCCGGTTTTGGTGACCTGAACCAGCACGGACCGGATGCGTTCAAATTCTACACACGCACAAAGACAGTCACAGCCCGTTGGCCTTCGGGCCTGAAAGACGGTGGTGAATTCCACTTCAAGGCAATGGATTAACCCAAACAATTAACAGCCCAGGTCAATTGGCCTGGGCTTTTAAACCGTCGATCCAATGTGTCTGAGGCACAGGACGACCCTCGGCATTTGGCGTGCTTTACGCAGCTCAACCGACCTCTGTAATTCTCAAACTTATGAAGTGATGTCCTAGGCCACACGCCCCGGACTCTCCGATGTTTCGCCCGCAGCCACATCGGCACACATAAAAAGAGCGGCCAAATCGGCCGCTCTCTTCGAATTCAATTGTAATAGACTGTTTAGGCTTAGGCGCGCTTTTTGCGACGTGCCACACCAAGACCAGCCAAGCCAGTCAACAGCAACAGACCACCGGCAGGAAGCGGAACAGCTGAGACCTGCTGGTATCCGTCATCTGCGTCAATATTTACGATGTTAAACGCTGTACGTGTACCGCGCGCGCCAATCGCAAAACGAGACCCAGTATATGCCTGCGTGAACGTGAAGGTATGTGTACCCTTGCCTTTGCTGCCCTTGTTCAGGCCAGAAGCAACACGCTGCCATTTTTGAGTTGCGTCATCATATACGAACAGATCAAAAACTGCGTTCTTCTTATTACCAACACCGCTAAACGTAATCGACTTCAAAGTCTTGGATTTGCCGAAATTCACAACAGCCATTTCGTCTTTGCCACGACCATCAATACGCTTGTCATCACGACCACGCTTCGACTTAACACCAAGCCCATTTCCACGTGCAACCACACGAGCCGCTCGTTTTTCAAACACGCGATTTCCGCGGTATTGAGCGGTCGTAATCGCAACGCTTTCAGAACCAGCCGTTGACACAACGCTGCCACGCACCGTACCAGCGCGGCTTTGTGTCAGGTCAAAACTCGCCGTCGCAGCTTCTGCTGCCAACGCGGAACCAGCAACGATCGCTGCGGCACCAAAGAGCATTTTAATCTTCATAATCTTTCCCGATCTGCCTAACGCACCCTAGCACGCTCGCCATTAATTGTCATTTCCCTGCCATTTTTATACCCAAATCCCGTCACAGTTACAAATACTCATTGCGCAACAATGATCACGTACTGTTTCGAAATCGCACACAACCTCCCATGTACCCCGGTGAAATAACGACAACTCAGGCGTTTTGCGGCGTTTCTGGCAACTCGTTTCCACGGTGACGCCGTTTGGAAACACATTTTCAAGAAGATTCACCACAAACGAATCGTGTCAAAAATGCGTCACCAGCCCAATCATCGCCTTTCCAAGCCGCCCGCATCGGCCACGATGACCGTTCTCTCAACGCCACCCAGAGCCCCACAAATATGTCGCTTCTGGCTGAGCCGCGAAATACAACGTTCTGACATTGGCTAGCAACACCAGGCAAACACAAATGAAGAGTTTCTCGCAAACCGCAACCGAAGACCGTTTTGTCCAAGACCCCTACCCCTTCTATGAAGAGGCCCGAGCACAGGCAAAATCACTCTTTTATTGGAACGAATACAAGGTCCCATGCGCGCTCTCCTATTCCGCTGTCTGGGCTATCCTGCGCGATCGTCGGTTCGGCAGAGAGGCCCCACCCGGGCTGGCACCAGAAAAGCCACCCCACCAAAAAGGGTTCTGGGACGTCGAAGACCACTCTTTGTTAGAGCTTGAACCACCACGCCACACGCGGCTGCGCGGCCTGATCCTGCGCGCCTTTACATCACGCCGGATCGCAAACCTGGAACCAGAGATTCAGCACCTGGCAAATGACCTGCTAGACCAGGTGGATCCGGGCGATTTCGACCTGATTTCTGAGTTTTCTCAACAACTTCCGGTGATCATTATTGCGCGCATGCTCGGCATTCCCGAGGAGCGATGCGACGACTTGCTGACCTGGTCGCACGCCATGGTCGGAATGTATCAGGCCAACCGCACCAAAGAGGATGAAATCGCGGCGGCCCGCGCGGCGCAGGCCTTTTCGAATTTCATGAAGGACTATGTCGACTTCAGACGCGATCGCCCCGCAGATGATCTGATCACCCATCTTATCTCCGCCGAAGAAGACGGTGAAAAACTATCAACGCCGGAACTGATATCGACCTGCATCCTGCTGTTAAACGCCGGGCATGAGGCAACGGTGCACACAATCGGCAATGGTGTTTATGCGATGCTTCGCCACGGGCACGGCCAAACCGCCGTGACGCCGCCCCAAATCGACAACACAATCGAAGAAATCCTGCGCTTCGATCCGCCTCTGCATATGTTCCAAAGATGGGCCTATGAAGACATCGAGGTCGGGCCGCATGTTATCAAGAAAGGGTCCAAAGTTGCCTGCCTTTTGGCCGCAGCCAACCGCGACCCGGGGCGGTGGGAAAACCCCAATCTGTTTGACCCAAACAGGGTCGTCCAGACCAATGTCAGCTTTGGCGCGGGCACCCATTTTTGCATCGGCGCCCCCTTGGCAAGGTTGGAAATGAAGGCATCATTGCCTATCCTTTTCAATAGGTTACCAAACCTCCGCCTTGCGCAGGACCCGCAATATGCCCAGACCTACCATTTCCATGGATTGCAGGATTTGCGCGTCGCGGGTTAATCCGCAATTGGCAGCATCGTGGTGGATTTGATTTCCTCCATCGAAAGCAAAGCCGTCACGTTGTAGATCCGCACCTCGGAAATCAGCGCCTGGTAAAACACGTCATAGGCGCGCGCATTGGCCACGCGAACCTTCAGGATATAGTCGATCTCGCCTGCAAGACGGTGTGCCTCCATCACTTCCGGACGCTCCATCAGGGTCTTGAGGAATTTCGCCTGCCAATCGGCTTCGTGTTCGCTGGTGCGGATCAAAACAAAGAAACAAGCCTCGAACCCCAAAGCCTCTGGGTCAAGCAAAACGGTTTGCTGGCCAATCACGCCACCATCCCGCAACTTGCGAATCCGATTCCATACAGGTGTCTTGGACGACCCGACTTTCTTGGCAATTTCATCCAGCGACTGCCCTGCATCCCGCTGTAATTCCGCGAGGATTTTCCGATCAACCGCATCAACCCGAACAGACATTCCTAATTCTCCTATTGCGCAGAACGCATGTGCCTTCGGCTGTCGAGTTAAGAACAAATGTCCTTATTCTCCGCCGCATACTGCAAATACACAGAACAATGTTCTATATTCAAGGCAGAAAATGTGGAAATCGCGATGCAACACTCTTTAATCTATATGTCGACCAAGGATCAGCGAATTGTTTTGCCCAGTGCCGGTGACGCAACCGGGCAGTGTGGCAACGCGAAGATTTCAAAAATTTCATTGACCAAAGCACAAAAGGAACACGCGCTATGAGCCGCCGTTTCACCCCCATAGTCGTCACCGCAAATGCATTGCTGGAAGGCGATGTCATTTACCTTACCGCACAGGACACTTGGACCCGTCGCCACGTGGATGCCGAACTGATCGAAGACGAAGCCCACGCACAGCTGCGCCTGCTGCATGCGGAAACACAGATCGACGTGGTCGGCGCAGTGCTCGCCGACGCCACAGCCGGGCCCAATGGCCCCGAACCCGTACATTTCCGCGAAGCATTCCGGGCGAAAGGCCCGTCGAATTATCGCCATGGCAAGCAAGAAAGCGAAACCAATGTATAACTATACAGAATTCGACGAAAAATTCGTACGCGAGCGGGTCGCCCAGTTCACGCAACAGGTCGAACGCCGTATTGACGGCTCTTTGACAGAAGATGAATTCAAGCCATTGCGTTTGATGAACGGTCTTTATCTGCAACTGCACGCCTATATGCTGCGCGTCGCCATTCCTTATGGCACGCTCAACAGCGGTCAGATGCGCCAACTGGCGATGATTGCGGAAACCTGGGACAAGGGCTACGGCCATTTCACGACACGCCAGAACATCCAGTACAACTGGCCGGAACTGCGCGACGTGCCGGAAATGCTGTCGGCCCTGGCCGATGTGGGCATGCATGCGATCCAGACTTCTGGCAACACAATCCGCAACGTGACGGCAGACCATTTTGCCGGCGCCGCCGCCGATGAAATCGCAGACCCGCGCCCGGTGGCAGAGCTGTTGCGCCAGTGGTCCACCGACCACCCTGAATTTCAGTTCTTGCCGCGCAAGTTCAAGTTCGCCGTCACCGGCAGCCCAAATGATCGCGCGGTCATAAATGCACATGACATCGGCATCCGCGTTGTCAAAAACGACGCCGGGGAAATCGGGTATCAGGTCGTCGTTGGCGGCGGGCTGGGCCGTACGCCGATGGTGGGCAAAGTCATCCGAGAGTTCCTGCCGCAGGCAGATTTGCTGCCCTATGCAGAGTCGATTGTCAGCGTCTATAACCTGTTGGGACGGCGCGACAACAAGTACAAAGCGCGGATCAAAATCACTGTCCATGAGAATGGCTTGGACACGTTCCGCGAAAAAGTCGAAGCACGTTTCGAACAAATCAGACCGCATTTTGGTGGGGTTGATCAGCAGGTTCTTGCACAAATCGAACAAGACTTCGCCGCACCGGCCTTTGTGACCAAATCCACCGAAGCCTTTGACACTGCCCTGAAATTCGATCCGGTCTTCAGATCCTGGGTTGATACAAACCTGTCAGAGCACCGCGCCCCGGACTATGCGATCGTCACCGTCTCTATCAAGGCGCATGGCGAAACGCCGGGCGACGCGACGGCGGATCAGATGCGTGTTTTGGCAGAACTTGGCGAACGCTACAGCCATGACGAATTGCGCATCAGCCATGAACAGAATGTAATTCTGCCGCATGTCCATAAGGCGGACCTGCCCGTCATTCACGCCGCCCTGAAACAGGCGGGTCTGGCCACGGCCAATGTCGGGCTGATCTCTGACATTATCGCCTGCCCGGGCATGGATTATTGCGCCCTTGCGACAGCGCGCTCAATCCCCGTAGCCCAGCAGATTGCGACGCGGTTTGATGAGCTGAAACTGGAACATGAAATTGGTCCGCTCAAGATCAAGATCTCTGGCTGCATCAATGCCTGTGGGCACCACCATGTGGGCCATATCGGCATTCTGGGCTTGGATCGCGCGGGCGTGGAAAACTACCAGATCACGCTTGGCGGCGACGGGACCGAAACAACGGTGATCGGCGAACGCGCCGGGCCGGGCTTTGCCTATGATGAAATCGTACCCGCGATTGAGCGCCTGATCATGGCCTATCTGAAACTGCGCGACACGGCGGATGAAACCTTTCTGCAATGCTATCGCAGGCTAGGTCTCGCACCGTTCAAATCAGCCCTGTATCCTGTCGAGGACAAAGCCAATGCCGCTTGAACAATCGCTGGCCCCGGTCGCAGAACGCGTCGCGGAACTCAACGCCAGATATCGCCATCACAGCGCCACAGCCGTTTTGGAACACGCCCTGACGGATGCTCAGGTTGGGTCGATCAGTCTGGTGTCGTCCTTTGGCGCGGAATCTGTCGCGCTGCTGCATATGCTGTCTGTGATGGACCGCAGCACGCCCGTGCTGTTTCTGGACACGGAAATGCTGTTTCCGGAAACATTGACCTATCAAACGGACGTGGCGGAAAAGCTGCGGCTGACCAATGTGACTGTGATCCGCCCGGACCGGGAACAAATGTTCCTGCGCGATACAGATGCCAATCTGCACAAATCCAATCCCGACGCCTGCTGTGCCCTGCGCAAAACGGAACCCCTGCAAAAGGCGCTTTTGCCGTTTGACGCCTGGATTACCGGACGCAAACGGTTTCAGGGCAGCCACCGCACAACACTGGAATTCTTTGAGGATGAAGGTGGCAAGCGGATCAAGGTCAATCCGCTGGTGCATTGGACCCCGTCTGACGTGCAGGATTATATGACAAACAACCGCCTGCCCCGGCACCCGCTGGTGTCGCAGGGTTATCCGTCGATTGGTTGTGCGCCCTGCACATCCCGTGTCGCCCCGGGCGAAGACGCCCGCGCCGGGCGTTGGCGCGGCAAAGAAAAAGAAGAATGCGGCATCCATTTCGTAAACGGAAAACTGGTGCGCGGCCCCATCCAAGAAGGAAACGCAGCATGAGCGTGATTGTAAATGACACAGGCTTTGCGCCCAACAGCTGGACCGGTCCGCTTGCCCAGATTGACGAACTTGCGGCAAATTCCGACGTGAACGGGCTGGATCTGGGCCCCGACGCGGCACCTGAAACCCTGTCGGGCAAGCTGGACACAATCAAAATGATCCGCGTGTCCTTCCCAAGTTTCGCCGATGGCCGCGGCTTTACCATCGCGCGCCGTTTGCGCCTGATGGGATACACCGGACATCTGCGCGCCTATGGTCATGTTATTGCGGATCAATACGCAATGGCCCGACGCTCTGGCTTTGATGACGTGGAAATCGAAGACGACCTGGCGCAGCGTCAGGACGAAGCCCAATGGCTGGCCCGTGCCGATTGGCAGGCCCATGACTATCAGTCGCGGCTTCGGGCCACGGTTTAAGCTTCAACAATTCGCAAATAACTCTTAGTAAAGGCCGGGCAATCGCCCGATGAAACAGCATGAATGATCAAAGTACAGTGAATAAAACCAGCGCCGCCAAAGTTCCCACCCTGCCCGATGCCCAAACCGTAACCTCGGTTCACCACTGGACAGACCGGTTGTTTTCCTTTCGCGTGACGCGCCCGCAATCGCTGCGCTTTCGGTCGGGCGAATTTGTCATGATCGGCCTGATGGGCGACAATGGCAGACCGCTGCTGCGGGCCTATTCGATCGCCTCGCCCAGCTGGGATGAAGAGCTGGAATTCTATTCCATCAAAGTGCCCGACGGCCCGCTGACAAGCCGTTTGCAACACATCAAGGTTGGCGATGAAATCATCCTGCGCCCTAAACCCGTGGGCACCTTGGTGCATGACGCGCTTACACCGGGCAAGCGGCTGTATTTCTTTGCCACGGGCACGGGCATCGCACCGTTTGCTTCCCTGATCCGCGACCCTGAAACCTATGAAAACTATGATCAAGTAATCCTGACCCACACCTGCCGCGACGTGGCAGAGCTGGATTATGGCCGTCAATTAGTCGAAAGCCTTGCCGACGACCCGTTGATTGGCGAATTCATTGGCGACAAGCTTGTCTACTACCCCACGACAACGCGGGAAGAGAGCCCAAAGATGGGTCGCGTGACGGACAAGCTGCGGTCTGGTGAATTGTTCACCGACCTCGGCGTGCCACCAATCAACGCCAAGGATGACCGGGCCATGGTGTGTGGCTCTATGGGGTTGAACACCGACCTCAAGGAAATTCTGGAAGGGTTCGGCCTGCGCGAAGGCGCCAATTCCGATCCGGCGGAATACGTCGTCGAAAAGGCTTTTGTTGGCTAGGCCACGACCCCAGCCACATCGCAGAAACAAAAAAGCCGCGTCACAATGGACGCGGCTTTTTCAATTATTTTACAGCAGCTTACAGACCAGCTGCGGCCTTGACCTGATCAAGAACGGGGCCCAGCAAAGCAGGGTTATCCTTGGCCGCATCAAGCGATGTCTTCAGCGTTGTTTTTTCAACGTCAGAGATATCAAGACCGTCCACCAGATCGGTCACTTGGCCCATGTCGAAATTATCGACAGTCAGCAACTCGGTCGGGTCCATTGCGCCCATTGCAGCGTCGGTTGCTGAAGTTGTCGCGTCCGTCACAGCGTCAGTTGCAGCATCGGTGGCCATGCTTGCTGCGTCAGTCGCCGCATCAGTTGCAGCGTCGGTGGCCGTAGTCACTGCGTCAGTTGCAGCGTCGGTGGCTGTGCTCGTCGCGTCGGTCGCAGCATCCGTGGCAGAAGTTGCTGCGTCGTTCACAGCATCAACCGTCGTCGCGGCCGCGTCTGTTGCAGCATCACTCGCGCCCTCTACAACCTCGGCTGCAGCAGCTTCTGCCGCCTTCGCTTCTTCAGCAGCCTTAGCGGCAGCTTCCTCTGCAGCCTTGGCCGCAGCTTCTTCTGCCGCCTTGGCTTCCTCTGCAACTTTGGCCGCTTCTTCTTCGGCCGCCTTTGCAGCAGCGTCTTCAGCGGCCTTTACTTCCGCCGCAGCGGTTGCAGCAGCTTCTTCCATGGCAACCTTTTGCTGGTTGTCATAGTAAAAATAGCCACCGATTGCGGCAGCTATCACAACAAGAATGATGATGCGATTCTTTGTCATTTTTGGAATTCCTTAAATTTGATACGAACTACACGTAACTTGGGCGCATATGGCAGACGAATTACTGGAAAGGAACCCGGCATTTCGAATAATGCCACATTCTGCAGAATTTCGCCAACTAACAGGTTGAAAGACCCGACCATACCCCCTACTTTTCGTGCCCAGACGACCAACAATTTAAGGAATAATGTTATAGCTCGCAGACCCCACAACGCCCCGCCATCGCGCGAAACCGGACCTCGTGTAAACGACCGTGTCCGTGGACCGGAAATCCGACTCATCGGTGCGGAAGGCGAAAACGTAGGC
This sequence comes from Marinosulfonomonas sp., assembly GCA_051251595.1. GTDB lineage: Bacteria > Pseudomonadota > Alphaproteobacteria > Rhodobacterales > Rhodobacteraceae > NORP110. The sequence continues at coordinate 133,919 of JBPOFA010000006.1, read as the reverse complement.
GTGGTTACGCCTGAACGTGGCTTGGAAATGGCGCTCGATGCCGGCCTTGATCTGGTAGAGATTTCGCCGAACGCATCCCCGCCGGTTTGCAAGATCATGGATTTCGGAAAATTTAAGTACGAAACCCAGAAAAAAGAGGCCGAGGCCCGCAAGAAACAAAAAATCATTGAGATCAAAGAAGTCAAGTTTCGCCCGAATACGGACAAGCATGACTACGAAGTCAAAATGCGTAATGTTTTCAAGTTCTTGGAAAATGGCGACAAGGTCAAAGTGACCCTGCGCTTCCGTGGCCGCGAAATGGCCCACCTGGATCTTGGCCGCCAATTGCTGGAACGTGTTGCAGATGATGTCGAAGAAATCGGCAAAATCGAAAACATGCCCAAAATGGAAGGCCGCCAGATGATCATGATGATCGGACCGGCAAAGTAAAAGCGCTTTCATCTGAATGCAAAAAGCCCTCGCACAATGCGGGGGCTTTTTTGTTTCATGGCCTTTGTTTCATGGACCTTTTTTCATGGGCCCCGGTGAAGGATCAGCTTTTGCGCCGGGCTAGCCTGCGTTTTCAACAGCACGTTTGGTCATAACCTTCACCAAATGCGCCCGATAGGCGCTGGATCCGTGAATATCGCTCAACATTGGCCGCCCTGGCACGTCCAATCTCTCGACCGATTCTGTCGAAAACTCTTGCGACAAGGCCGTTTCCGCCTCTGTCCACCGAAACACACCATCCTCTGATGCGCCGGTGACGGCCACGCGAACGGCCCCGCCATAATTCGCGACAAACACGCCAACAAGGGCGAACCGCGACGCGGGTTGTTCGAATTTCATATAACAAGAGACACTTGGGATCGGGAATTGCAGCGCCGTCACCAATTCGCCTTCGTCCAGAACGGTATTGAACATGCCATCGAAAAAAGCATCCGCCGGGATTTCCCGGGCGTTGGTCACAATCGTCGCGCCAGAGGCAAGCACAGCCGCCGGGTAACAGGCGGAAGGGTCATTATTCGCGACAGAGCCGCCAATCGTCCCGCGATTGCGCACAGCCGGGTCCCCAATTCCACCAGCAAGCGCTGCCAGCCCTGGGTAACTCTTTGCACCAGCCGCTATTTCTGCATGGGTGGTGGTGGCCCCAATCGTCAGCAGGTCCCCCTCTTGCGAAATGCCCCGCAACTCTGGGATTCCAGACAGGCTGACCAAGGTTTCGGGCATCGCCAACCGCGCCTTGAGCGTCGGAATCAGCGTCTGCCCCCCCGCAATCGCCTGGGCCTCTTCCGAAGAAAGTGCCTCTACCGCTTGGGCGAGTGTCGTGGGTTGCTCTACTTCAAATTCATACATGCTGACATTCTCCGTTGTCGGCGATCATTGCCGTCTTACCGCCCCACATCACTCTGCCGCAATCTGGCTGACATCTTGGTCACTGGCCGCAAGCACCGCCTTGATGATGTTGTGATAGCCTGTGCAACGGCAGATATTGCCTTCCAGGTAGGCCCGGATTTCAGCCTCTGTCGGTTTTGGGTTTTCTTCCAGCAACGCCGCCGTCGACATGATCATGCCCGGCGTGCAAAACCCACATTGCAGCCCGTGATGTTCCTGAAACGCGGATTGGATCTTTGACAAGCCGCCATCTGCGGCGCCCATGCCCTCGATTGTGGTGACGGTTGCGCCGTCAGCCTCAAACGCAAACATGGCACAAGATTTCACAGCCTTGCCATTCACATGAACCAAACACGCCCCGCATTGGCTGGTATCACAGCCAATATGCGTACCGGTCAGCCCCTGACCTTCGCGCAGGAAATCCACCAACAAGGTACGACCCTCGATTTCGCCTTGGACGGCTGCGCCGTTCAAAGTCATTGTTATGTTTGGCATGAGATCCTCCAACATCGTCACAGAGCAGAGTTAATCACGCGGCTTCAGACATGAAAACAGCTCATTCAGGGAAGATTTGGGTTCTTGGTACTTTTTCTGCGCCTTTGTGATACAATCCGCAAACCAACGCGTTGAAAAAACACCCATTGATCAGGGAGATTTTGATAATGGAAAGCATCAACTGGATCGCCATCATTCTTGGCACAGTCGTTTCATTTCTGGCGGGCTGGCTGTGGTACAGCCCCAAAATGTTTGGCAAGGGCTGGGCCGAAGGGTCACGGGTTGAACTTGGCTCTGCCGACAGCATGCCGGTTTTCGCAATGGTGGCGCAGGTTGTGGCACTGTTCCTGCTGGCCCTGGTCATCGGTATTACCGCGACGACCGACTCCTTGTTCACGGCGATCTTTGCCATATTGGCAGCGGCTGGTTTTGTTGTCTCTGCAGGGTCATTCGTCCGAAAAACCGGTTATGCCCTGGCCGTAGATGGTTTCTATATCGTGGTGTCAGGGATCATCATGATTGCAGCACAGGGCATTCTGTAAAATCGCCAACATTCCGACCGGGATCATGCTGCAACTGGTGTGATCCCACCTGCATCAACCAAAGCCCCACAGGCCTATGCCCCCCAAGGCACAATCTTGCGGGATGCGGGCCAAACGACTTGATGACATCACAAAACTTCGACACGATAGCAAAGCGGCATTTTCATCAACATGTGCCGGGTTTCGGGGCGACGAACCAACACAGAGGTTTTGATGAGCGGATTACTGGCCTTACTTGACGACGTCGCTGCAATTGCCAAACTTGCCGCGGCGCAACTGGATGACGTCGCCGCCCAAGCCAGCAAAGCCGGAACCAAAGCTGTGGGCGTCGTCATAGATGACGCGGCCGTCACCCCCAAATACGTCACAGGCCTGTCCGCCGCGCGGGAACTGCCGATCGTCTGGAAGATCGCACGCGCGTCCTTCTTTAACAAACTCGTCATTCTGTTGCCCGTTGCGTTGCTTTTGAATGCCTTCATGCCTTGGCTGATGACACCGCTTTTGATGATCGGTGGTGGATATCTTTGCTTTGAAGGCGCCGAAAAAGTTTGGCATCTTATTGTCCCGCACAAGGAACACGGCCCCCAACAGGCCGAAACCCTGGACGCCGCACATCTAGAGGAACAGCGGGTCAAAGGCGCGATCAAGACTGATTTCATTCTGTCCGCAGAAATCATGACGATTTCGCTGTCTCAAATCGACAGCAGCACGACCTGGATTCAGGCCGCGGCCCTGGCAATCGTTGCCGTCGGGATCACCGCCCTTGTGTACGGAGTCGTTGCCTTACTGGTGAAGGCTGATGATTTTGGCGTGTTGCTGAGCGTAAAGGGGCGGTTCGCTTTGACGCGCCGGATCGGGCGGCAAATCGTGAAATCGATGCCATCTGTGATGGTTGCGATTGCGGCGATCGGGACCGTTGCGATGCTATGGGTCGGGGGCAGTATCATCGTGCATGGGCTGCATGAGCTTGGCTGGCACCTGCCCTATGACCAGATCAAACACGCAGCCGCAGCGGCAGCAAACGCGGTCGGACCCGCCGCACAAGGTTTCGTCACATGGCTTGTCACCGCAGGGCTGGACGGCATCCTAGGGCTTGCAACCGGCTTTGTTTTGCTTCCAATCATAACCAAAGTGGTCGTTCCAAGCATGGGATGGCTCTTTCCAGAAAAGGCCTAAACCCGGTCACCTTGCACAAAAGATGCGCGATCTCGCGTGATTTGATTGTCATTTACAACTAAATGCGGTCGAATGACGCAACGCGCTTTCGAAGAAAGGTACACCATGGCCAATCCAGCCCCAATTGACGAAACCATCACAATTGCGGAACTCACCGCCAATCCCTACCCGATTTACCGCCGATTGCGCGCCCAAACCCCTGTGTTGCAGGTAAAATCCGTTGGACGCACCTTCCTGACCAAAGCCGAAGACACGAAATACGTCAAAGACAACCCGGTCTTGTTCAGCTCTGACGACCCCAAGGCCCCCATGAAACGCGCTTTTCGGGCCCACACCTTGATGCGCAAAGATGGAGAGGCACATTTGCGCGAACGCATGGCAATGGCCCCGGCCTTTAGCCCCAAGGTCATCATGAACAGCTGGATCCCACGCTACCGCGACATCGCTGACGCTTACCTTGATCGCCTACCCAAAGGCGAAGTGGTGGACCTGTTTTCCGCGCTGGCCGCCCCTTACGCGGCACGCGGTTTGGCCGTCTTACTGGGAACAGAGGCCGCAACAGACGCTGAAATGGAACGGTGGAGCCAGCGCCTGATCGACGGTGCGGGCAATTTCGGATTTGCCCCAGAACCTTTTGAGGCCTCCGATCAGGCCAATGACGAAATGGATGCGCTGCTGAACAGTTTGATCGACCACTACAAAGCAGAGCCAAATGAAAGCGCGCTGTCCGTCATGCTCAACGCAGATGACCCGATCCCGATGAGCCAGATCTTCGCCAATATTAAGATTGCCATCGGCGGCGGCATAAACGAACCACGCGATGCGCTCTGCACCATCCTTTATGGTCTGTTAAGCAATCCGGACCAAATGGCAGAAGTGCGCAAGAATGAAGACTGGGGCAAAGCCTTTGAAGAAGGCGTCAGATGGGTTGCGCCCATTCAGGCCTCTTCCCGTTTGGCTACGGAAGACACCGAAATTCGCGGATATCAAATCGCCAAAGGCGAAACCGTCATGACGATTCAGGCCTCTGCCAACCGCGACGAAGAGCTGTTTGAAAACGGTGAAGAGTTTCACGTCTACCGTGATAAGAACCCGCACCAAGCCTTTGGAAACGGGCCACATTTCTGTCAGGGCACCCATGTCGCCCGCCGTGCGCTTGCGGATGTGATGTTGCCCATGTTCTTTGAACGGTTCCCCAATGCCAGCCTGCCCGACCGGGACGCCGTCATCTGGAAGGGGTTCGGGTTTAGGGGGCCGATCACCCTGCCCGTCTTGCTGAACTAACACGTCAAAACCGGAACCAAAATTTCCGTGGGAGGAAACCAACAATGGATGGCACGCAAACCAAATTTGCCCTGAACAGCGACCAAATCGCAGCCTATGACCGCGATGGCTTTGTCGTTATCAAAGGCCTGTTCAACGGGGCCGAGGTTGAAAAGCTCAACCATATCGTCGATCAGGATCCGGTGGTGGCCGATGCCGTGGTCGGCCGCAAGGATTCCCAAGGCAGCACCGCCGAAATCGCGCTTTGGACAGACCTGCAAGACGACATGTTCAGCGACGTCGCCCGATCGTCCCGCGTGGTCGAAAATGTCGAAACCCTCATGGGCGGACCTGCTGCATTCTTTCACGCCAAACTTACGCTGAAACGCCCAAAGACGGGTGGCGCGTGGGATTGGCATCAGGACTACGGCTATTGGTACCGTGACGGCTATCTGTTCCCGGATTTGGCCAGCGTATTTATCGCGCTTGATCCCTGCAAAAAGGTCAACGGCTGTCTTCAGGTTCTGCGCGGGTCGCACAAAATGGGGCGGATCGAACACGGCGTAAACGTCGATCAGGTCGGCGCCGACATGACCCGCGTGACGGCAGCTATGGAAAAGCTGGACCTGGTGCATGTTGAAATGGACCCGGGCGACGGGCTGTTCTTCCACTCCAACCTGCTGCATTCCTCTGGGCAGAACACCTCTGACCACACGCGAAATGTGCTGCTGTGTTGCTATATCCGCACCGACAATCCCCCTGTCAAAGACGGCGTATCAGGCCAATTGCAACAGATTACCCCCGTCGCAGATGACATGGTCATGCGGTTTTCAGACCGGCCAATTTCGCGGGACAAATCTTTTGCCACCAAAAAGAAACAAGCGGATTAAGCCGATCCAAGGCGCAAGCGTTCGGTGATTTCGGCCAGAACGGAAATCGCGATTTCAGCCGGTGACTTCGCCCCGATATTCAGACCAACCGGCGCGTGAATCCGGTCCAGCTGTTGCGCTGTAAAGCCGACCTCTGCCAAGCGCTCGAGGCGTTTTGCATGGGTGCGCGTTGACCCAAGACACCCCAGATAAAATACATCAGACGCCAGCGCCGCCCGGATGGCCGGATCGTCAATCTTGGGATCATGGCTCAGCGTCACGACGGCCGTGCGGGCATCCAGCCCAAAACCTGCCAGCGCCTCATCCGGCCAGTCATGAACGATGGTTTCGCCGGGAAACCGCTGTTCTGTCGCAAAGGCCTCTCTCGGGTCCACCAACAGCGTGTCATAGCCCAACAGCGCAGCCATTTGCATCAAGGGCTGGGCAATATGCACCGCCCCCACCACCGCCATCCGCAACGGAGCGTTATGGACCGCGATAAAAACCTGCTCTTCAAACCCTGATTTGTCAGACCGAAACCGGGCAGAGATCTGCCCCCCATATACCGCGTCACTGGCATCGGCCAACCGGCGTTGCCACGTATCCACATCCACCAGATAAGCCATTGGGCGGCGGGCTTTGCGGGCTGCGACCAAGTCTTGCAATATCTCAGGCGCAATTGCGGAACCGACAGGTTCGACCATCACCCGGATCTGTCCCCCACATGCTAAACCGACCGCAAAGGCCTCGTCATTGGTCACGCCATATTCAAGGATGCGCGCCTGCCCGTCTTGCAGCGCCTCCATCGCCTCAACCACCACGGCGCCCTCTACACAGCCGCCTGATACGGAACCGGCAATCTCTCCTGCACCGGAAATCGCCAGCTGGCTGCCAACGGGGCGCGGCGCTGACCCCCAGGTTTGCACAACAGTCGCAATCACCGCCTGCTTGCCCGCGGCGTGCCAGGCAAGTGCAATCTCTGGTATGTCGTCAAAGCTGTGGGTCATGACCGAACAAGCATCCATCCAAATGGGCCACCCTGCCTGGCAGGAGTGATGTGAATCCATAAAGAGGCAAAACAGGATCGGGCACAAGGCGTCCCGATATTTACCCTTCGTTTACTGGATTTTTCTGCCATAATGCCCGGACAGGCCCGGCAAAGATCGGGCAACAGAGTGAGGATAGCAGCAGATGCATGTCGACCGTGGCCCACTGGACCCGCGTGATCCACTTGCCCTTGTCGGGCCGGGCCGTCGCTACGATGGCGACCGCACAGGGGCACCCTCAGGAAAGACAAGGTTCCGCAAGAACTTCACCGCGCAAGACATTGATAAAAAATCTTTAAATGGAATCTTATGCGGCCCACTAAAAGCGAGGCCTGCGTGAAGATCACCGCCGTCACCTGCGTCAAAAACGAAGGTCCCTTTCTGCTAGAATGGATCGCCTTTCACCGCATCCTTGGGGTGACGGATTTTCTGTTTTACTCCAACGATTGTGACGATGGCACCGACGACTTGCTGGATGCGTTGCAATCCCAAGGCATCGTCCAGCACCTGCCCAACCCCGCCACGGGCCGCCACTACCAGATGGAGGCCCTCAAAGACGCTGTGCACCATCAGGTCATTCAGAACGCCGATTGGGTGTGGGTGGCCGATGTGGATGAGTTTTTGAACATCCACGTGGGCGACGGCACAATCCCTGATCTGATCCAGGCCTGCGGCACACCCATGGCGATTTCGGTGACGTTTCAGTTCTTTTCCAACGACGATGTCATCGACTTCACCGATGAACCCGTCATTGGACAATTCCTGCACTCGCACAATCCAGATATTTGGGGCGATCAATTAGCTATCGAAGTTAAAACACTGACAAGAAAAGATTTTCCTCTGCAGTACTATGGCGCACACAGACCGTTTTTTCGCAAGCTCTTGCCTCGCGATCACCACCCATCCTGGACCGACGGCTCTGGTCGGCCTGTCCCCGCACAGTTCCTGACCGCCGCCCTCAAACAAAGCATCCGGCGCTTTCCAGCAGCAGGTGCCCGCAATTTCGCCACGTTGAACCATTACGCCCTGCGGTCAATGGACAGCTATTTGGTCAAAAACGCGCGCGGGGATGTGAACCGGGAAAACCGCAAATTCGAGGACATTTATTGGCGTGAACGCAACGATAACGCTTATTTTGATGACTCAATCCTGAAATACTTGCCACGCCTCAAGGCAGAAATGACCAGGTTAAGGGCCCTGCCGAAAATCGCGCAGCTTCATCAAGCATCTGTCCAACGGCACCGTGAAAAACTGACTGTTTTGAAACAGGACAAAGCCATTCAAAAGCTTATAAAGCGGCTAAAATCCGCGTCAAAAATTCCACCCGCCGAACAAGAATTGATGGAACAACTTTTGGGATCATTATCAAGATGATAGACGCAGGTCTTAAAGTCATAAACCTTGGCCTTCCCAAATCGGGAACGACGTCGCTTGGCAAGGCGCTAGAGGCCGCAGGCCTGCATGTCGCCGATTGGCGTGTTCGCCGGGGCAATCCGCATGCAACCCATTACGGTTTCGTCGGCAAATTGATGTATCAGGGCTATTTTGAAACCGGCGACCCGCTTGCGTTGATGAAAAACCTGAATGCGTTCCCCGAAATGAACATCGTCCGCAACGGGCTGAATCTTTGGCCGCAAACAGATTGGGGCTTGCTCAGCACCATTCGCGATCTCTATCCGGGGGCGAAATTCACGCTGACCTATCGCGATCCGGCCAAGCTTTCGGACAGCGTGATGCGGTGGTCCAATCTGGGGCGCAAACGCTTGCCTGACAACGCGGTTCCCGGGCTTCCTGTTGGCTACGGCTTTTCTGACCGGGATCGCATCCGTTGGATAGAGGGTCACTATAAGTTCTGCCGACAAGTCTTTGCAAATGCAGATGATTTCTTTGAATATGACATCGAGGACGAAACCGCCCATGACAAGCTAAGCGCGTTTTTAGGCATCGATCTGCCCTGGTGGGGCGTGGCCAATGAAAACAAAGGGCGCCCTGCCGACATCGACCGGTCTGAGCCGGGGCAAGGCCAGCCTGAATGAAAATCTACGTTCATATCGGGATGCCGGGTTGCGGGACCGCGCGCCTGCAACAGGTGCTTGAGGAAAAGCGGGACAAGCTGGCTGCGAAGGGCGTGCTTTACCCAAGCACCCCCGGAAAACGCAGCCACGCCGCGCTGTTCATGGCGATGACCGATCCGGACCATGTCGACCCGCTGCGCTGGCAATCAGGCTATGCGCAGCCTGAAAAACAGGCCGGTCTGGCCGCACGACTGACCGCCGCGCTGGACCATGAGATTGCAGAGGCAAAACCAGACACGATCATCTTTTCGGCAGAACAATTCGCGGCCTCCTTGGCCTTCCCGGCAGAGCTGGAGCGGTTGCGCGTTTTTCTGAAACGCTATTGCGACGACATCAAAATCGTGGCCCATATTGATGAACAGGCCCGCGTCCTTGCACGCCATTATGGCAACCAGATTCTGGACGGACGCATTGCCGATTTGCACCAAGACCTTGGCGTCGCTGCTGCCAAGGACTGGCGCGGAACCTGCCTGCAGGAATGGACCAGCATCGCGCCCAAACACAACGCCATGCCCGAAATTCAGTCGACGCCGTTCTGGCTGGACTATCCCGCATTGCTGGGCGCTTGGGAAACCGCGTTCGGTGCGGGGTCTGTGCGCCTGCGCCCCTATGATGCCGATCTGTTTTATTCGGCCAATGTCACAGAAGAGCTTTCTGCCGCGTTTGATTTGGCCAAGAACTTTGGCAAGTCGACCGCCGCCCCACACCCGACACCGCCCTCGGCAGGCTGGCTGACCAGATGTCGGGAAATGAATGAGCTGTTCCAGATCGCCCTACAAACTGGCCGCGTCATTCCGCGCCAGATGTGGCGGCACATGTTGGGGCAGCTCTCTGTTCCCGGCGCGGCTTTGGACGCGGGCGGGCTTTTCGCGATCTCAGACAGGTTTACGGCCAGCAACGCCGCTCTTTTGGCGGATCATCTAACGCTGACACCGGCCTGCCTGACGCCCGATCCCAAACAGGCCGCATGGGCAGAGACACCCACAAGCGGCGGCTTTAGGGCGACGCAATACATGGCCGCGTTCCTTCCGATCATCGACCAAAGCCAGGCCACAAGCGAACAGGCAACACGCGCCCCGCGGGCCACCGGGTCCGGCCACACGCAACAGCTTTCCCCTGCAGCGGTGCGCATCTTTCCGCCCCTTGCAGTTGCCAATTTCGAAAAACTACAGGGCAGCCAGTTCGCCCCCCATAACAATCTTGGCCGCATAAATGAACAAGAGCGCGGCGCGCCTTTTCACCCAGTGCCCAGCCGCGCACTGCCGCCGGGCAGCAGCGGGACGGTCATTGTCGCCTGCATGAAAAACGAAGGCCCCTATATCTTGGAATGGATCGCCTATCACCAGTCCATCGGCGTAGACCAGTTCCTGATTTACACCAATGACTGCACCGACGGCACGCGGAAAATATTGGACCATTTGCAGGCCAGGGGCATTGTTCACCACCGAAACAATGACAACTGGAAAGGCAATTCCCCCCAACAGCATGCGTTGAACAAATCCCTTAGCGAAGAGGTCATTCGCACGGCAGAGTGGATTGCCCATATTGATGTGGACGAATTCATCAATGTGCGCTGTGGCAACGGGACGTTGCAGGATTTCCGCGATGCGGTGCCCGATGCAACCAATGTTGCAATGACATGGCGCCTGTTCGGCCACAATGGCGTGAAGCAGTTCAAGGACGAACCGGTCATCGAACAGTTTGATCTTTGCGCTCCGAAATATTGCCCCAAGCCACATACGGTTTGGGGGTTCAAGACGATGTTCAAGAACATCGGCGCCTATAACAAGATCAGCTGCCACCGCCCGAACAAGCTGGACGAAGCCTTTCGGGAACAGGTGAAATGGGTCAACGGTTCCGGACGCGCCATGGCAGAGCAGATCAAGGATCGCGGCTGGCGCTCTGACATCCGGTCGATCGGCTATGACCTGATCCAGCTCAATCACTATGCGCTCCGCTCTGCCGATAGCTTTCTGATAAAGCGGCAAAGGGGCCGGGCCTTGCATGTGGGGCGCACCATCGGGCTGAACTATTGGATTCGCATGGATTGGTCCGTCCAAAAGGACATCACCATCAAGCGCAATCTGCCACGCCTTAAGGCGCAACTCGATCGCCTGCTGGCGGATCCGGATTTGGCGCAGCTGCACCAACAAACGGTCCGGTGGCATAAAAAACGCGCGGCAACCCTGCGCGAGACCCCGGAATTTAGGGAACTCTATACGCAGGCCCTGCAGATTGACCTGAACGATATGGAACGCGTGGCCTTTGGCGTCGCTCTGGATACGGACAGTTAGCCCCATGACAGACCCAACAGAAGATGCCCAAACCTACATCACCATCCACGGGTTGCGTTTTCCCGATGACCCAAACGTGTTGCGTGGCCGGATGCGTGGGCTGTTGCGCAAAGGCCAGTACGAGCTGAAAGAATTTGAGGCGGTTCAGGCGCTGACGAATGCCAATGACGTGGTTCTGGAGCTTGGCGGCGGGATCGGATTTTTGTCGACCGTCGCCGCGCGTCTTGGTGGCGTAAAATCCGTTCATAGTTATGAGGCGAACCCAGCCCTGATCCCCTATATTCACGCGGTGCATCAGGCCAATGGCGTCACCAATGCCCATGTGACCAACGCGGTGCTGTCCCCGGCCCCGCCCGGCACCACGAATTTTTATGTCCGCCGCAACCTCTTGGCCTCTTCCCTGGACCCAATGCAGGGCAAAAATGACGGCGGCGTTGTTGCGGTTGAACAAGTGCCGGTGGAAAATATTGGAATCGCCGTTAAGACGATCCGCCCAAGCGTGCTGGTCTGTGATATCGAAGGCGCAGAGGCGGATCTCCTGCCCCATGCTGATCTGTCCGGCCTGCGCTGCGCCATCGTCGAATTGCACCCGCAATGGATCGGGCAATCCGGCGTTCAGGCGGTCTTTGATGCGATGTCAGCAGCCGGGCTGACATATTTCCCCAACAGATCGAACCGAAAGGTCGTGACCTTTCGAAAGGGCTGGTAACTGATGACACGATTTCTTGCCGTGCTGACGGTCCGCAACGAAGCGGCCTTTTTGCTGGAATGGCTGGCCCATCACCAGGCGGTTGGCTTTACCGATTTTCTGGTGTTTTCGAACGATTGCGATGATGGCACGGACCTGTTGCTGGACCAGTTGCAAACCCATGGCCAGTTGACCCATATCCGCAATGCCGGCCCCCATGAGGGCGGTGTGCAGTGGAGCGCGTTGAAACAAGCCGACAAACACCCGCTGGTGAAACAGGCCGACTGGATCATGACGCTTGATGTGGATGAGTTCGTGAATATCCATACCGGCGATCACACGCTGTCAGCCCTGGTCGACGCCCTGCCCGAGGCCTCGGCCATCACGCTGACCTGGCGTCTTTTTGGCAATAATGGTGTAGAGCGGTTCCATGACGAACCGATCACCACGCAATTCACCGCCGCCGCCCCCCGGATCATGAACTGGCCTTGGCGCGCCTCGATGTTCAAAACGCTTTACAGGAACGACGGAACCTATCGCAAACTCGGGGTCCACAGACCGCGCAGCCCGGACCAGTCTCGTGTGGATCAGGCCCGCTGGTTTGATTGCTGTGGCCGTGAGCTGGGGGAACGGTTCAAACGCCAGCAAATCTTTTCGCCCTTTGGCCGGGAAAACTATCAGCTTGCCCAACTCAACCATTACCCTTTGGGGGCCATGGAAAGCTATCTGGTCAAAAGAGACCGGGGCCGCGCGGTGCATGACGCCGACCAACTGGGCATGTCCTATTGGGTAGAGCGGAACTGGAACATCGAACAAGACACCAGCATTTCCACCCTCGCGGCCCAATCCAGCGCCGCCCGCACCAAGCTGCACAGCCTCAGCGGCCTGACAGAGCTGCATCAAAACGGCGCCGACTGGAGGCGGGCTAAATTCGATTCGTTAATGCGCCAGGAACCCTATCGCGCCCTGTTTGGACGCCTGCTGATGACCCCGTCCTCAGCCCCGGTCAGCCACGAGGCCGCCCGCATCCTGTACCAATATGCACAAAGGGCAGCGCCAAAGCAGGACTAATGCATTTGACGAAACAGTCATGCCGATTATGGGCATGAATTCGCCTCTACCCCTTGCATCCCCCCGACCCGCTCTTCAAATATGATGCCTTAGTGTTCTATAGTGACAAAGCGTATCTGGCTGGGGGGCCAGAAATCTAATGGGTGAAACACCGATAACCACATTGATCGATCCGGCCAGCAACCTTGCGCTGCCCGAATGGCTTGACCGTCTCGAAGACGTGGCCGAAGATCATGGTTACTTTGAACCCTTAGGCCCCGATCACTCTGCCATCTTCATTGAAAAAGCCCCGGTTCTGCTGGTCACCTTTGAAACCATTTTGGGCGTGCGGGGCCGTTCCAACAGCGATGTCCCCTTGGGTTGGGAATTTGCCGAGGCCAACGGCTGGTCACAGCTGTGCCTGATGTCCCAAGGGGAAACCTGGTTCCGACATCGCGCCGTCTATCAGTATTTTGACAAGCTGGTGGATGAGGGCTTTTTTGAAAACTACGATCAGGTCGTGTTTTATGGCGCAGAATCTTGCGCCTATGCGGCGGCGGCCTTTTCCGTGGCCGCCCCCGGTGCAACCGTCATCGCGATTTCGCCGCAGGCCTCTTTGGACCCGCGGGTTTGCGAATGGGATGACCGATTCCACTATATGCGCCGCACCAGCTTTACCGACCGGTACGGCTATGCGCCTGATATGCTGGAAGCTGCGGAAAAAGGGTTCATCCTTTACGACCCAGAGATCGAAGAAGACGCGATGCATTCCGCCCTGTTCATTGGCGACAACGTGGAACGGCTGCGGTTTCGGCATCTGGATTCGCAGATCGAAACCTATTTGCGGCGGATGGAGCAGTTGGGCCCCCTGTTACAAAAAGCCATGGACGGCACGTTGCGCGCCGCGGATTTTCACGCAGCCTATCGAGAGCGCCGTTCCTATCTGCCCTATGTCCGCGACCTTCTGAGCGCAGTCGAAGACCTGGACCGCCCCTATCTGACAGCGCTTTTGTGTCGCAATGTCTTGTCGCGCATCAATGCGCCCAGATTCCGGCGTCAACTGAACATCGCTGAAAAAGAGCTGACCCGACAAGGGCGCACCCTTCCAGCCCCGATGAAATTGGAACTGGTTTAGGCCTGTTCGCACTGGAAACACGGGCCAGGACATTGTACGTGCTTCTCTCATGACCCAGACCCTGACATTGCGCCGTCCTGATGACTGGCACCTGCACCTGCGCGATGGCGCCATGCTGCAGGCCGTTCTTCCCGAAACCACCCGCCATTTCGCGCGGGCGATCATCATGCCAAACCTCGTGCCCCCTGTTGTACGGGCCGATGATGCAGCGGCCTATCGCGATCGCATTCTTGCCGCCCTTCCGGCTGGCGCCCGATTCACGCCGCTGATGACGCTCTATCTGACCGAAAACACCGAACCGGCAGATGTGCGGCAGGCGGCTGAATCCGGCCTGATCACCGCGGTGAAGCTTTACCCCGCCGGGGCGACGACCAACTCTGCCTCTGGCGTCACTGATTTCGACAAGGTCCGCCCGGTGCTGGACGTCATGGCCGAGATCGGCCTGCCCTTGTGTCTGCATGGCGAGGTCACGGACCCGGCCATCGATATTTTCGACCGAGAGGCCGTGTTCATCGACCGCACCCTTGACCCGATCCGACGGGCCACACCGGACCTGCGCGTCGTGATGGAACACATCACCACCAGCGATGGAGTGGATTACATCAAGGGCGGCGGCGACAATATTGCAGGCACGATCACCACCCATCATCTGGTGATCAACCGAAACGATATTCTGGTTGGCGGGATCAAACCGCATTACTACTGCCTGCCCGTGGCAAAACGCGAAACTCACCGGCTGGCCCTGCTAGAGGCTGCGACCTCTGGCGATGCACGGTTCTTTCTGGGAACAGACAGCGCGCCGCACACGGATGCGCTGAAAGAACAGGCCTGCGGCTGTGCGGGATGCTTCACGGCGACCAACACGATGTCCGTGCTGGCTGAGGTCTTTGAAAAAGCAGGTGCTCTGGACCAGTTGGAAAAGTTCACCTCGATCAACGGGCCAACTTTTTACCGGCTGCCAGTCAATGACGAAACGATCACCCTGACCAAGGCCGCGCCGGTGACCTATCCCGACAAAATCGAAACCGATGACGGGCCCGTCACCGTATTTGACCCAGGTTTTGCGCTGCACTGGCATGTCACACCTTAAAATCACGTCCCACACGGCCCAGACCTGCGGCCCAACACAAGAAAGATGACCCGATGATCCCAACATCCTTTCCAGACCAGGCTGAAATCGCGCGGTTGAGCGCTTCGATGTTGTTGGAAATTGGGGCCGTTGATTTCAACGCCGAAACCCCGTTCACGCTTGCCTCTGGCCTGCCGTCCCCAACCTATGTCGATTGCCGCAAGCTGATTTCCTTTCCGCGCATCCGCTCTACGTTGATGGATTTCATGGCCGTCACCGTCATGCGCAACGCCGGGTTCGAAGCCTTTGACAACATCGCCGGCGGCGAAACCGCAGGTATACCCTTTTCCGCATTGGTCGCCGAACGTCTTGCCCTTCCGATGAGCTATGTGCGCAAGAAACCCAAAGGCTACGGCCGCAACGCCCGGATCGAAGGCCTGATGAAAGAAGGCGATCGGGTTTTGCTGGTCGAGGATCTGACGACAGATGGCGGCTCTAAGATCTCTTTCGTGGATGCGATCCGCGAAACCGGCGCGACATGCGGCCACACAGCCGTGATCTTTTACTACGACATTTTCCCGGGCACCGAAAAAATGCTTGGCGATCACGGCGTGCAGCTGCACCACCTGTGCACATGGTGGGATGTTCTGAAGGTCGCCAAAGAACGCGGAACCTTTGACGCCGCCACTTTGGCAGAGGTCGAATCGTTCCTGAACGCCCCAAAAGAATGGCAAGCCGCGCGCAGCTAGACCTGACCATACAACCGGGCCGCGAGGTTCACGCCGGCCCGGACCTGCCCCAAAAAATAGTTTTCCTTTGGCAACAGCAGCTTCTCTAACGGCAGCAAATTCAGCAATTGACCGGTGGATTTTTTGGGCGCTAAATACGGTCCTACAGTGGGCAAAATGATCCACAGGATATCCACAGAAACATACAATTTGCCCTTTCCATCGGGCTGCGCGTATTACGTTTCTTGGACATAAAAACGGGGCGAGAGCGTGAACGAGATCAGGGCAATTCAGGGCGACTCTTCTAAAGAGCCGGAAATCGGCGCGAACATCCCGCACAATGTCGAGGCCGAACAACAGCTGCTTGGCGCGATCCTGACAAATAACGAAATTTACGACCGTATCGCCTCTATCATCGGGCCGCAGCACTTTTACGAACCCGTACACACTCGCATCTTTGAAATCGCAACCTCGCGGATCACCAAGAACGCGCTGGCCTCTCCGGTCACGCTAAAGGCGTTCATGGAAGAGGACGAGGGCCTAAAGGAACTGGGCGGTCCGGCCTATCTGGCGCGTTTGGCCGGGGCGTCGATTTCATCTTTTGCCGCACGCGACTATGCGCAGATGATTTACGATCTGGCGATCCGCCGCGAGCTGATCACCCTTGGTCAGGAAATCTCTGACAAGGCCGCACGGGTCGATGTTGCCAGTGAGCCCAAAGAACAAATCGTCGAGGCCGAACAATCGCTCTATGCCCTTGGCGAACAGGGCCAGACGGAAACCGGGTTTCAATCCTTCCTAAAGGCCGTGACCGAAGCGGTTGAGGTTGCCAATCAGGCCTATCACCGAGACGGCGGCATGGCTGGTGTGTCCACCGGTTTGATCGACTTGGACAAGATGCTGGGCGGCCTGCACAACTCTGACCTTTTGATCCTCGCCGGACGTCCCTCTATGGGGAAAACATCGCTGGCCACCAACATCGCCTATAACATCGCCAAGGCCTATAAAAAGGGCAAGCTGCCCGATGGTTCGACCGGCGCCCTGGATGGCGGCGTGGTTGGCTTCTACAGCCTAGAGATGAGCGCCGAACAGCTGGCCGCGCGTATTCTGTCCGAAGCCGCCGAAGTGCCCTCTGAAAACATTCGCCGCGGTGAAATGACGGAAAAAGAATTCCGAAAGCTCGTCGAAGCCGCCAAAGACCTAGAGGCCTGCCCGCTTTACATCGACGACACCCCAGCGCTTCCGATCAGCCAACTGGCCGCTCGCGCCCGACGCCTGAAACGGACCCACGGGCTGGACGTGTTGTTCATCGACTACCTTCAGCTGGTGCGCCCAGCAACGGCCAAAGACAGCCGCGTGAACGAGGTTTCCGAAATCACCCAAGGGCTCAAGGCGATTGCCAAGGAACTGGAAATCCCGGTCATCGCGCTCAGCCAGCTGTCGCGTCAGGTTGAAAACCGCGAAGACAAACGCCCGCAACTGTCTGACCTGCGTGAATCTGGTTCGATTGAGCAGGATGCGGATATCGTGATGTTTGTGTATCGCGAGGAATACTACAAAGAACGTGAAAAGCCCGGCGACCACGATCTGGAAGCCATGGCAACTTGGCAGGAAGAAATGTCAAACCTGCACGGCAAAGCAGAGGTCGTGATCGGCAAGCAACGGCACGGCCCAATCGGCACGGTGCATCTGTCCTTCGAGGGCCAGTTCACCCGCTTCGGCAATCTTGCGAAATCCTGGCAAGACAATAATGGGAACGGCGATCAGGGCTTTTAGCCACGACCCTTTGCCGGGCATTGACGATTGGGGAGAGGTTCTCTTCGCACAGACTGCACGAAGCCAGAGCACCCCAACAGCCCCCAAGAGATTAACTGAAAATACGAAAAGCGTAGCGTTTCCGGCGAATCAAGCCGTCGGTTTGGCGCGACGACGCCCAAAACCGATCAACCCAAGCCCCAGGGCCGATCCCATAAGGACAAGACCGCCTGGAACCGGAACGGCTGAAATCACGCTGTCGGTCAGCACCAGATTGTCAATCGCGATGCCCGCGCACCACAAATCGCAATAGGTTGTGCCCGGGGCCGGCCGGCCAAAAGCCAGGTTAACCACCGAATAGGGCCCATCCGGTCCGGTCAGGACCAATTCCAGTTTTGTCAGCCCGGCAAACTCCGACCCGAACGAATATCCGGTAAAATTATTCCAATTGTCCAAACCGCCCGCATCCGAGGCAACCACCTGCCCGTTGCGATAACCGTTCCACTTGTAGTTATTGAATTTGACAGGGGATCCAGAATTAAACGCCCGTTGCACACCGGTCATATCCACGCTGACCGCGTCAAAAGTACCGCCGTCGACCTTGGCAATCGCCGCGCTTTTGCGCCCACCATCATCCGTCAGCTGCAAGGCACCAGCAACGCTGTAGCCGCTGTTGTTGACATAGGTGTACCCGCTTTCGACCTGCGCCGCTGCTTTGGGTGTATCAAATGTAAGCGTCGCGGCCTGCGCCCCTGTTGCGCCTGCAATGGCAAGCGCGGCACCGCCGAGGATTCCGGTAAGTTTCATGGTGTTCAGCCCCCTGCTGATGGGCGTACGGCCAAAATTCATATCACAACAGTGGTAAACGTCTGCCTGCGGACCGGTCAGGGCGCTGTACCGTCATTCGGCGGAATCGTGCCTTAAGAAACACGAAATCCAAATCGGCCAATTTTTA
The DNA here is from genome assembly GCA_051251595.1 of Marinosulfonomonas sp. Classification (GTDB taxonomy): domain Bacteria; phylum Pseudomonadota; class Alphaproteobacteria; order Rhodobacterales; family Rhodobacteraceae; genus NORP110. The sequence goes on along the minus strand of JBPOFA010000006.1, from coordinate 115,405 downwards.
GAGCAGTTTCTCTTGCCACTGTCGGCGCGGGGCTGCAAAACACCCCGCATGAGTAGTGCAACCCTTTCTATTGACCTTCAGGCTGTGACCGAAAACTGGCGCGCCCTGAATGACCTTTCTGACCCACGCGTTGAAACCGCCGCCGTCGTCAAAGCAGACGGCTATGGGCTGGGTGCGGCGCGTGTGGCACGAACCCTGTTTCAATCCGGCGTGCGGCAGTTCTTTGTGGCCCTGGCCGAAGAAGGCGCCAGCCTGCGTCAGGCCCTGGGCCCGACCCCACGGATTAATATCCTGTCCGGGCATATGTCCGGTGACACGGACATGATCCTTGATTTGGAACTGACGCCGATCCTGAATTCCCTCGAACAGTTGACCCGCCATCTAGAGGCCCTGCCCGGCCATCGCTTTGGCGTGCAGCTGGACACCGGCATGAACCGCTTGGGGCTGGAACCGGCAGAGTGGCTGGCTGTTCGGGATATCGTGCTGAGCGCGGATCCCACGCTGGTCATGTCTCATCTGGCCTGCGCCGATGAACCGGACCATCCGATGAATGAACAGCAACTGGCTGTGTTCCGCGACCTGACCGAAGGGGTCGATGCCCCGCGCTCCCTGGCGGCTACGGGCGGCATTCTGCTTGGCCCAGACTATCATTTCGATCTGACGCGCCCGGGCGTTGGCCTATATGGTGCCTTACCCTTTGCCGACGGAAAGCCGACAGTCAGCCTGACGCTGCCCGTCATCCAGATCAGAGAATTGCAAACCGGCGAAACCGTCGGATATTCCAACAGCTGGACGGCGCAACAGCCCAGCCGGATCGCCACCCTGCCCGCAGGTTACGCGGACGGCCTGCTGCGCTCCCTCAGCAACAAGGTCACCTTGTTTCACGGGGCAGAAGCCTGCCCGCTGGTGGGACGGGTCTCTATGGATCTTTTGACGGTGGACATCACGCATCTCAAAGAAAAGCCGACCTCGCTTGATCTGATTTGCGCGGAACAAACCGTTGACCAAATCGCCGACATTGCCGGAACGATTGGATATGAAATTCTGACATCCCTTGGCCCTAGATACGCACGCCGCTACAGAGGTGGCGCATGAGTATTACAGCCCCCTTGGCGTCCATTGGTCGATCCGTGATGCGGATATTCGCGGCGATTGGGCGTGTGGTGCTGTTTGCCGGGCTTGCTGTAAGCCATGTTTTTCGTCCACCCTTTTACATCAAAGAACTGATCCATGCGATTATGTTCATTGGGTATTTCAGCCTGCCTGTCGTTGGTTTAACCGCCCTGTTTACAGGCGCGGCCCTGGCCTTGCAGATCTATGCGGGGGGCGCACGCTTCAACGCGGAAGCGGTGGTTCCTTCTATCGTCGCCATCGGAATGGTGCGCGAATTGGGGCCTGTGCTTGGCGGGCTGATGGTCGCGGGCCGGGTATCGGCCAGCATCGCCGCCGAAATCGGCACGATGAAAGTCACCGAACAGATCGACGCCCTGGTGACACTTTCAACCCACCCAATGAAATACCTGACCGTCCCGCGCGTTCTGGCCGCGACGCTGACAATGCCTGTTCTGGTTCTTGTCGGCGACATAATAGGTGTATTTGGCGGATTTTTGGTTGGCGTGAACCGGTTGGATTTCAACGCCTCGACCTACCTGCACAACACAATTAACTTTTTGGAAAGCTGGGACGTGGTGTCAGGGCTTTTGAAGGCCGCTGTTTTTGGCTTCATCGTTGCGACGCTTGGCTGTTATCACGGAATGAACTCTGCCCGGGGTGCGCAGGGTGTCGGGCGGGCCACGACAAATGCTGTGGTGTCCTCTTCGATTATGATCCTCGCCGCCAATTACATTCTAACAGAACTGTTTTTTTCCGCATGATAGAGCTTCGCGACGTTCATAAATCATTTGGCAGCAACCAGGTTTTGCGCGGGGTCAATCTGACGATTCCCAGTGGCGAAAGCATGGTCATCATTGGCGGCTCTGGCACGGGAAAATCCGTTTGTCTCAAAAGCATATTGGGACTTGTGAAACCGGACAGCGGCGTCATCACCCTAGATGGTGAGGACGTCGAACGCGCTGAACGGGATGCGTTTCTGGCCCGGTTTGGCATGTTGTTCCAAGGCGGGGCCTTGTTTGACAGCCTGTCCGTCTGGCAAAACGTCGCCTTCCGCCTGTTGCGCGGCTCGTTGAAGCGCCCCCATGCAGAAGCCCGCGAAATTGCGATCGAAAAGCTGCGCCGGGTTGGTCTGAAACCGGACGTCGCCGACCGCTTTCCTGCCGAATTGTCCGGCGGAATGCAAAAACGAGTCGGCCTTGCCCGCGCCATCGCGGCAGAGCCAGAGATCATTTTCTTTGATGAACCAACAACTGGGCTCGACCCGATCATGGCCGGCGTGATCAACGAATTGATCCGGGAAATCGTTGTGGAAATGGGCGCAACGGCGATGACAATCACGCATGATATGTCATCCGTCCGCGCAATTGCTGACAAGGTCGCGATGCTGCATGATGGCGTCATCAAATGGACCGGCCCCATCTCTGAATTGGACAACAGCGGCGATCCCTATCTCGATCAATTCATCCACGGTCGCGCCGAAGGACCAATCGAAGCGGTACGCTAACTTTTCGCCACACCTTCAAGCAGACATGCGCCCAAACGGCGCTGCCCCCTAAACCAAACGCTTTGGCGCGCCTGATGTTTTGACTTTTCGATGAAATAGAGCTATTTACAAGACATTGCCGTGGGGGCTTTCAAATGTCAGCACTATTGCCGGTCTATATCTTTTTTGTTGTCTTGCTGTTGGTCATGCCACCGATGTCCTTGATTGTCGCTGCTGTCAAACGAATGCGCAGACCGCTATTTGGCTTTAGTGTGCCCCTAAGGGTTTTGATCTTAGCGCTTTGCTGTGTGCCCCTGATCCTGAACCTGATCTATGTTGCTTCCGTCTGGCGCGACATCGTCGCGGCACAACTTTCCGTCAACTTTGCACTTGGTTTTGCGATTGTCGTTTCATGGGCGTGCCTTTGGGGCCGGGTCGCAATCCGACGCCTGGGGCGGCATAAGCGTTACGTTTCCTACTAGTTTAGAAGAGCGAACTTTTCCACCACCCCTTGGAATGCAAAGCCTTTCACTTTAAGTGAAAAACATGTGGCTACGTTACGCGAATCTGTCGTTGTTGATCTTGTTTCCAATTGCTTGGTTTGCGCCACTGCTTCGGGCTGGGATATTGCCGCTGTTCAAACTGTCTGAAATTTCGGTCATTTCCGGTCTGCAATCCTTGTGGAAAACCGACGTCTTCCTGGCCTTGCTGGTGACGCTTTTCGCGATCTTTGCGCCCTACCTGAAAACAATCGGTCTGGCCCTCGTCCATTTTCGGCTGGCCAGCCCCCGACTTATCCCTGCCCTTGGCATCATCGGAAAATTCGCCATGGCGGATGTATTCTTGATCGCGATCTACGTCGTCGTCGTCAAAGGCGTTGGATTTGGCAAGGTTGAAACCGCCTGGGGGCTTTACCTGTTCACAGCCTGTATATTGGCATCCATCCTGATTTCCGCGCTGAGCACGAAAAAGTGACCTGGTCTGTCTATGTCTCTGGCGCCATCGTCGTTTGCTTTATCCTTGCAGCTGCGGCTTGGTCCGTGTCACGCGTTCTGCACGGCAGCGGGGCATTGCGTCTTGTTCACGTGCTTCTTGTCGCTGCGATGCTGGGCGGGGCGATCTGTCTGGGTTTAGGGGCAGCAGGCTATGGCATGTTGTTTGGAATTGTCATGATCTTAACCTCTCTGGCTGTAATGCTGCTTGAAAAACACAGCCAACGCTGGTTGGTATGCGTTCCATTCATCACCGGGGCGCTTCTTGCTTCTGGCATTCCCTTTGGGGCGGTATAAACATGGCGAAATCTCCGACCTTTTCCTGCACGTCCTGCGCGACGGTCCATTCAAAATGGACCGGCAGATGCGAAGGCTGCGGTGCATGGAACACGATTGTCGAAGACGTGCCCTTGGCAACGGGCCCCTCTAAAACCTCCATCGGGTCCCAAAGGGGTAACTCTGTCGTATTGACCGATCTCAGCACCGAAGAGGAGCCCCCCGCCCGCATCCATTCGGGCATCGGCGAACTTGACAGGGTCCTGGGCGGCGGACTGGTTCCGTCCTCGGCGCTGTTGGTTGGGGGGGATCCCGGCATCGGGAAATCCACACTTTTGTTGCAAGCCGCCGCCAGTTTCGCCGGGGTTGGACAAAAGATCATTTACGTCTCTGGCGAGGAATCGAGCGCACAGGTCCGCATGCGCGCACAGCGCTTGGGATTGGGCGAGGCAAATGTGCTCTTGGCCGCAGAAACGAACCTGCGCAACATTTTGACAACCTTGGACAAGGAAAGACCGGACGTCGTTATCATCGATTCGATCCAGACCATGTGGGCCGACAATGTCCCAAGTGCGCCGGGATCCGTGTCTCAGGTACGCTCTGCCGCACATGAGCTGACGACATTCGCCAAGCAAAAGGGCATTTCGGTTGTTCTGGTCGGCCATGTCACCAAAGACGGGCAGATCGCAGGCCCGCGTGTTATCGAACATATGGTCGACACGGTCCTTTATTTCGAAGGGGAACGTGGCCACCAATTCCGCATTTTGCGCGCCGTGAAAAACCGATTTGGCCCCGCCGACGAAATCGGCGTGTTTGAAATGACCGGTCAAGGTCTGGCAGAAGTCACCAACCCCTCTGCCCTGTTCCTGTCCGAACGTGACAAACCCGCACCAGGGGCTGTGGTCTTTGCCGGAATCGAAGGGACCCGTCCGGTTTTGGTGGAATTCCAAGCCCTTGTGGCCCCGTCCCCGCACAGCCAGCCGCGCAGAACGGTCGTCGGGTGGGACGGCAGCAGATTGGCCATGATTCTGGCCGTGCTCGAATCCCGGTGCGGCATCCCGTTTTCTGGGTTGGATGTTTATCTGAACGTTGCTGGCGGCATCAAAGTCAGCGAACCCGCAGCGGATTTGGCTGTTGCGGCAGCGCTACTTTCAGCCAGAGAAGACGCAGCATTGCCTGTGGACACTGTGGTTTTCGGAGAAATTAGCCTATCAGGGGCATTGCGACCTGTTGGGCAGACAGAAAATCGCCTTAAAGAGGCCCGAAAACTGGGCTTTTCGCAGGCTATTGCTCCGGCAAGAAGCAAAATAGGCTCGGATGATGGTGCCGGATTGCGGCAAATGCCAGATCTGACGAGTTTTGTAGGCGAGATTTTCGGCGCGGGTTAACATGCGCGAGGAGTAGAGCATGGAAAGTTTCACAATCGTGGACGGCGGTGTCGCACTGGTCATCGTGGTTTCGGCGATATTGGCTTATTCGCGCGGCTTTGTCCGCGAAGCGATGTCAATTGCCGGTTGGATCGCGGCGGCCGTTCTGGCGTTTATTTTTGCGCCGCGCGTCGAACCCTTGATCCGCGAGATACCGGTCATCAACGAATTTTTGGGCGAAAGCTGCGAGCTGAGCATAATCGCGGCCTTTGCGGCCGTCTTTGGTCTGTCGCTTGTGGTTGTTTCGATCTTCACGCCGTTGTTTTCGTCAGCCGTGCAGCGTTCTGCGCTTGGCGGGCTGGACCAGGGCTTGGGCTTTTTGTTCGGCGTCGCGCGCGGGCTGCTTTTGGTGGCCATCGCTTTGGTCGTCTACGACCGCGTGGTTCTGGACGAATCCATCCCAATGATCGACGATTCGCGTACCAACAAGATCTTCGCAAGCGTTCAGCAAAACCTGAACGATTCGATCCCAGAGGATGCGCCGGGCTGGATCGTTGCCCGCTATGAAGAACTGGTCGGCACTTGCGGCGCAACACCGACACCAGAACCAACCACGGTTCAGTAATCGATTCTTCACATCGCGATAATTCAACTCAAATGAGCGCTTGATTTTCAGGCGCTCATTGCGTTTTGGGTCCATCTGGACGGGGCGCGGCAAAAAAACGGCGATTCATTACAAAAGTTTTGTGATCCTTTCGTGACACTGGGGCCGCAACGGTCTAAACGATCCCTATCTGCAAACAGACGTCGGAGCCCCGCACAAAATGCGAGAGATGCCCCCCGCCCACCCTTTCGATGACGACAAACTCAAAGAAGAATGCGGCGTGTTTGGCGTCGTCGGTGTGACCGATGCGGCGAACTTTGTCGCTTTGGGTTTGCACGCCCTTCAACATCGCGGCCAAGAAGCAGGCGGAATCGTCAGTTCGTGCCCCGACGCCGGGTTCAACTCTGCCCGCCGGTTTGGCTATGTCCGGGACAACTTCACCCGTGCCAGCCTGATGGAAACCTTGCCCGGCCCGCTTGCGATTGGCCATGTGCGCTATTCCACCGCCGGGTCCAAAGGCAACACCGCCATTCGCGACGTGCAGCCCTTTTTTGGAGAGTTTTCCATGGGCGGTTCGGCGATTGCCCATAACGGGAATATCACCAACGCTTTGGCCCTGCGAAAAGAGCTGATTGACCGCGGCTCGATCTTTCAAAGCCATTCGGACAGTGAATGCATCATCCATCTGATGGCACGCTCTTTGCAACGCAACATTGCAGAGCGGATGAAAGATGCCCTGCGCCGCGTCGAAGGCGCGTTTTCTGTCGTCGCCATGACCCGCAGCAAATTGATCGGCGTGCGTGACCCGCTTGGCGTCCGGCCTTTGGTCTTGGGGAAGATCGGCGAAGATGGCTGGGTGCTTAGCTCTGAAACTTGCGCGCTGGATATTATTGGCGCCGATTTCGTGCGGGAAATCGAACCCGGCGAAATGGTTGTGATTTCCAGCGAAACCGGGGTTCAAAGCAGCCATCCGTTTGAACGCAAAAAATCGCGGTTCTGCATTTTTGAGCATGTATATTTCTCGCGCCCCGACAGTATTTACGGCGGTCGGTCGGTCTATGAAACACGACGCGCAATCGGCGTCGAACTGGCCAGAGAGGCCCCAGTAGAGGCCGACTTGGTTTGCCCCGTTCCTGACAGCGGCACCCCGGCTGCGATTGGCTTTAGTCAGGAATGCGGCATCCCCTACGCCATGGGGATCATCCGCAACCAGTATATGGGACGCACCTTTATTGAGCCGACAGAGCAGATCCGGAACATGGGTGTGCGCCTGAAGCTGAACGTCAATCGGGCGTTGATCAAAGGCAAGCGCGTCATTCTGGTCGACGATTCAATTGTACGCGGCACCACAACGATGAAGATCAAACAGATGATCTTGGATGCCGGCGCAAAAGAAGTGCACTTCCGCATCGCATCGCCCCCGACGGCATGGCCCTGTTTTTATGGCGTCGACACGCCGGAAAAAGACAAACTTTTGGCCAGTCAGATGTCAGAGGACGAAATGTGCGCCCATCTCGGCGTGGACAGCCTAAAGTTCATTTCACTGGACGGGCTTTACCGCGCTGTGGGCGAGGCCAAGGGCCGCGACAACAGTTCACCTCAATATTGTGACGCGTGTTTCTCTGGGGAATACCCGGTTGAGCCTGCGGATATGGTCGAAGGTGGCTTTCAACTGAAAACGGCCGCCGAATAACGGCGACCGTGCTGGGCTGCGGGTGCCCGCAATCCTTGATCTTTGGGCCTAACCTTTGGGCGTAAACCAGATCGGGCTGGTATAGGCGCGTTCCTGTTGCGCGGTTGGGGCACCTTCGGGAATCTCGACACCAAATCTGACAACATCGTACAAATACCACGGCGGCGTTGGAATTTCCAAAACCCGCGCATAGTAAAAGGCACGCTCTGTCGGGTCGAAATCAGGGTCTTCCCAAACAGTTAGAAATTCAGACGCCCCGATGGTGTTGGTCCAGGTGGCCGAAGCAACATCAACCGTGTTACCAACCGGTGGCACTTTGCCGTCAGCACCCACGGCCCGATCATCTGACCATACAACGTCATAAACCTTTTCCTGGGTTTGCCCGTCAGCGTCGACCCAACCTTTGACAATCTGGACCCTGTCCAGATTGGCACCAATCGGATCCCGCAGCGCCGCGATCAGAAAGTTGGGCGATTTGCCTTCGGGCGCCTCGCGCAAGTCGGACCCCATGGGCACACCTTTCAGATAGCCAATGGCAGAGGGTTCTCGGCTGCGCAGATCAGATTGCGCAAAGTCATACCCCCCAAAGAACCGGACCGAAATTCTGGGGCCGGTGGTGCCGTAGACCTCTTTGCGGTCCATCGCATCAAACAGCGAAGCGCGCGTGTTTTCGTGTGCCCAAACAGCGGTCAGACCAGATGCGACCTGTTGCCAGGACGACAGCTCTCCGTTTTCGTTTTTCATAAACGGGTGGCTGAGCCTTTCCGGCGATGGTTCATAGCCTGCGTGCTTGCCGAAAAAGTTCTCTTCCTCTGTCGTGGACAGCGACGTGTGGCTGTCTGTTGCGCCAATCATTCCGAATTTATAGGGATTGGTCCCGAATTTTGCCTCAAGGACCATTCCGTTTTTAAGGGCTTCCCGGGCATATTCCGCGGCCAGCATTTCGTCGGTCTTGGCCTCTGACAGATCAAGATTGCCGACATCCCATGTGCCATAATCCGCGAATTCGTCGTTAGGCGACAAAAACGGATGCGCCTCTCCATCCCCTTTGATCTGGGTGACTTCGTACATGCGTTCCCATTTCGCACGTTGTTGTACATATTCCTCGTCGATGGCCCGGCCCGTGTATTGCGCGTCTACAGGGAACATAATGCCGTTGGACAGGTTGCCATTATGGGCAAAGGCCATGGCGGCACCGTTTGTTTTAGCCTCGTATTCTTCAAGGTATTTGTACAGGTCCAGAGGGTCCGTGCTGCCAACAGGCGCCTGAGTCGTGTAGGGTACAACCTGCCGCGCGCGATCAGGCCCGTCGCGGAAAATCACGTTGCGGTGCAGGTTCCCGCCCGCATCAAGGCTTGTCCATTCAAAACCGATGAAGGCTGTGAAACGGCCCGGATCGTTAAAGTCTTCGGCGGCATTAATCACGTCATCCCAGATCGTCGCATAACGGCGCGATCCCGGGGAATAGTTGGCGAACATAACCGGGTCCACGGCACCTTGGGAAAACGTGGTGATCAGGTCCAAAGCCCCGTCCACGGCCTCTTGGCCACCGGCGCGCATGGCCTTTGACCACCGTGCCCCCTGTTCAAAATTGGTAACACTTGGCGATGCTGCCAGAATATCCTGGATCATCCCCATGCCATCAGAATGGTCGGTGACCGCCAACCAGTCGAGCGGGCGTGCCAAGCGCACGGGCTGACCTGAAGACGACACAACCTCTTCACCTCTGGCGAACCGATAGGTCTGATCCAGCCCCAACCGATTCCCAAATCCACCGGCATCCATCGACAGGGCCGTGTGAAGGTGGTTGTCGCCCCAAAGCGGGCGTTCTGGAAAGTTGCGCCCTGCATAGGGCGAATATGGTTTTCCCTCTGGAAACAAAGAGTTCAGTTGCCCCTCGGCAGCTTGATATTCCTGAGCATAAACGGTGGTCGAAAGTGCGGCAGTTGCTAACGCCGATAGAGTGAAGCAAAGAATCTTGTTCATTTTCGTCTCCCAGCAGTCGTTTCGCGCGTTTTTCGTGCACCGAGCTTCGCATGCAGGCCCCCTTTCCGTCAAAAAAACATTTGAATGTTTAATTTTGTAGCGGTCTGCAGCGCCGCATTGGCCCTGAAGACTTGCCTAAAGTTGACTTGCAGACCCCATGTGTTAGACGACGGCAAGGGTATGGATCCCTGCCGCTCGCTGGCGCTGCCATTGGTGAAATCCATGTGACGATCTCAACCGGCTTTCCGTTCTGCGGGTGTTGGCAATGCGAGCCCCAATCAGTTTCCGCAATGAACACTGAAAGAGGTTTTTGATGTCAGAAACATATGAATCAATAGAGTCCCTAAAAGCCCGCGCGCGGGACTTGCGCCAGACCTGTGCGGAAAAAGGGGAACAGATTTCCCACAGTCAATCGTTGGAAAGGCTGGCCCATGCACGAGGCTACCGCGACTGGAACACCCTGCACGCCGCGATTGGCAACAGGCCACCTGCCCCAAACTACCAACTTGGGATGCGGGTCGAAGGGCGTTACCTGAAACAGCCGTTTAAGGGCGAGGTGATCGGCGTGCGTTCAATCGGTGAAGGGGCCCGTTTTGCCTTAACGATCCGCTTTGACGCGCCGGTCGATGTTATCACTTTTGACAGCATGTCAAACTTCCGACGCCAAGTGCAAATCACCGTGGACCAATACGGAATGACCGCCGAACGAACACGCGACGGCATTCCGCATTTGCAGCTTAACATGTGACATTGTTCGGCTCGGCGGGGCAGAGCATGTTTCTTGACAAGACATAGCGGCCCCGCCCAAAGTTGATACACAGGCAAAAATCCTTTTGTGGATCGTTTGGGGAAGAAAGCCCTTGAGTGATGATCCGGTTCGTAAATTGCACTGCAATCGATAACGTGAGGAGCCACAGCAAATGCACATTTCCCATCCAAGTAACGCAGCCCCGAAAGAAATGGCGGGCGGCAAATTAATCGCCCAATGGACACTCGCCTGTGTCTTGGCGCTCTCCGGCGCAACAGCGTCAGCCCAGGACACATCCTCTGCTGATTTGGCAAAGTCATTGGCCAACCCTGTTGCGAACCTGATATCCGTTCCCATTCAGTTGAACTACGATCAGGGCTACGGTACCGCCAACGGAAATGCGACGACGCTCAACGTCCAGCCCGTGATCCCAATTTCATTGAATGAGGATTGGAATCTGATTTCTCGGACGATCATACCGCTCCGCTCTCAAAACGATGTATTTGGCAACTCTGGCACGCAGACTGGCGTCGGCGACATTGTGCAATCTGTGTTTTTCTCTCCTAAAAAACCAACAGATGGCGGGCTGATTTGGGGCTTGGGGCCGGTCTTTTTGATCCCAACCTCTACGGATCCTTTGATTGGCGCGGGTGAGTGGGGCATTGGCCCGACGGGTGTTGCCCTTATTCAAAAAGGCCCGTGGACCTATGGCGGGCTGGCCAATCACATCTGGTCACTGGACGGGAACACCACGGTCAATTCAACGTTCTTGCAACCGTTCCTCAGCTACACAACTGCGGATGCCTGGACCTATACGCTTCAATCGGAAAGCACATATGACTGGAACTCGGAAAGTTGGACCGTTCCGATCAACGCATTGGTTTCAAAAGTAGTGCCTATTGGGGATCAATTGGTATCGCTTACAGCAGGTGCCGGGTACTACGCCGATAGCCCCGCCAACGGCCCAGATGGCTGGCGGGCACGCCTGGCGGTCACTTATCTATTTCCAAAGTGACGGATCCGCGCCTTAACACCGCGTCTTAGGCCATTTTGGTGCGGCACATGTCTTGACGCCGCACCAAAACCGACCCAAACCCTGTTGCTATGACAGATACAAAAATCGCACTTGTCACCGGCGCCTCTCGTGGGTTGGGGGCAGCATTCGCCAAGGCGCTGAGCGCCGATCACCACATCGTTGCAGTGGCCCAAACCGTGGGCGGACTGGAAGAGCTGGACGACGCCATCAAAGAGCTTGGTGGTCAGGCCACTTTGGCGCCGATGGACATCACCAACAGCGATGCGATGGCGCATCTCTGCCGCTCTGTCTTTGACAGGTGGGGCCGCGTTGACACATGGGTGCACAGCGCGATCCACGCCGCCCCCCTGACCCCGGCGGGCCATATCGACGCCAAGGACTGGAACAAATCCATATCGGTCAATTGCACCGCATTGGCACAGCTTATCCCCATGGTGGAACCCCTGCTGCGGGCCGCCCCATCCGGGCGCGCGATCTTATTTGACGATAAAAACAAAGGCGGCAAGTTTTTCGGCACATACGGGGCCAGCAAAGCAGCCCAGATGGCCCTTGCCCAAAGCTGGCAAAATGAAACCGTCAATATCGGTCCGGCGGTTCATATCGTGACCCCCAACCCGATGCCAACAGCCACCCGGGGTCGGTTCTTTCCCGGCGAAGACAGATCATTGCTCGCGACACCCGAAGCAGAAGCCAAGAGATTACTGGACAGGTTATAAAAGGCGGAGCGGCGATGAACCTGGACGAAATCGCAAACCAGATCAAAGCCGCACCACGTCGCGAATTTCAAACCAAGATCATTGGGATTGATGGGTGCGGCGGCGCCGGAAAATCGACTTTGGCCGCGGCGCTGACGAAGGCGCTCCCCGGATCGATCCTGATCCACACCGATGATTTTTCAAGTTGGGACACTCCGGTGAACTGGTGGCCCCGCTTGATTGAACAGGTGTTGGCGCCGCTAAAGAACGACCACGCTGGCCGCTATCAACGCTACGACTGGAACACACGAAAACTGGCCGAATGGCACGACGTCCCGGTTGGTGGCACCGTTCTGATCGAAGGCGTAACGGCCTTGCGACGCGAATTCAGAGAGGCCTACGCATTCGGGATCTACGTTTCTGCACCTGCAGAGCTGCGCCTGCAACGCGGGCTTGACCGCGACGGGGCACAGGCTTTGCCCCAGTGGAAGGACTGGATGGCGGCCGAAGATCGCTATTTGGCAGACCACAAACCCCAAGACGTCGCCGATTTGGTCATCGATGGAACCGACGAACGGCTTTATCCCGGGCAACCTTCCCTGAAAAGCCTTTGATCCAAGAAGAACCACACAACGCCCCACTTGCTGTGCCCGCATGGGTCGCCTATTGAAGAGAAAACAAATCAGGCGAATGACACAATGCGTATTTTAATCACAAATGACGATGGCATTAACGCACCGGGCCTGAAGGTGCTTCACAAAATCGCAACGGAAATCGCCGGTCCGACAGGCGAAGTCTGGACCGTGGCCCCGGCCTTTGAACAATCCGGTGTTGGCCACTGCATCAGCTATACCCATCCCACGCTCATCGCCAAGATGGATGAACGCCGCTACGCCGCCGAAGGCTCGCCTGCCGATTGCGTTCTGGCGGGGCTTTACGACGTTATGCCGGAACGGCCCGATCTGGTGTTGTCCGGGGTGAACCGGGGCAACAATGCTGCAGAAAACACGCTATATTCCGGAACCATCGGCGGCGCGATGGAAGCGGCGCTGCAGGGCATCCCCGCCATCGCCCTGTCGCAGTTTTTCGGCCCTGAAAACGTAAATCTTGACGACCCATTTGACGCAGCTGCACATGTTGGCACCGAAACCGTGCGCCGTATCCTCGACCAAGGGCTGTGGGATGGCGCGGATTACCGGCTGTTTTACAACGTCAATTTCCCACCCATTGCAGGGCATTTGGTAAAAGGCATGCGCGTCGCCAGCCAAGGCTACCGCAAAGAAACGAATATGGGCGTAGAAGCCCATCACTCCCCCTCTGGGCGCAAGTTTCTATGGATCAAAGGCGGGCCACAGCATTTGCCAACCGGGCCCGGCACCGACGTGACGGCCAATCTAGAGGGCTACACATCTGTGACCCCGATGCGCTGCGATCTGACGGCGCATGACGTCCTGGCCGATTTGAAGACCCGCCTTGAGTGATCCGAATGCCGGGTCAGGCGAAGACGACATGGCCACGACAGCAGAACGCAAGATGCAATTCCTGTTCGCGCTTCGCTCTAAGGGCGTGATGGAAAACCGCGTGCTTGAAGTCATGGAAAAGATCGACCGTGGAAAATTCGTCACCGGCATCTTTTCCGGCCGCGCTTATGAAGACATGCCTTTGCCGATTTCCTGCGGTCAAACGATCAGCCAACCCTCTGTTGTTGGGTTGATGACCCAAGCGCTTGACGTGCACCCCCGTCACAAAGTTTTAGAGGTCGGGACCGGATCAGGGTATCAGGCCGCCATCCTAAGCTATCTGGCCCGGCGCGTTTACACCGTTGACCGCCACAAGCGCCTGGTAAACGAGGCCCGCGCGGTCTTCGAAGAACTCGGGCTAACGAATATCACTGCGTTTTCTGCCGATGGCAGCCATGGATTGACGGAACAAGCGCCCTTTGACCGCATTATCGTCACCGCCGCCGCCGAAGACCCCCCAGGCCCCCTATTGGCGCAACTTCGAATTGGGGGTATAATGGTTTTACCGGTCGGACAGTCGGATGCAGTGCAGAGCCTGATAAAGGTCACACGCACTGAAACAGGATACGACTACGAAGAACTTCGAACGGTACGTTTTGTGCCCCTTCTGGAAGGTTTGGGGCAAGAGTAACGCCCGGTTTTGGGCATAAACAACGGTCTGGACAACAAAGACCGATTGGTTGAGGAAAAAAGAGCGATGTCAGAGTTTCGCCAATTGAACACACGCGTCGTCCTGTTCGGGACCGCGCTATTTGCGCTGACGGCCTGCGATCAAGGGTTTGACTATGATCTGCGCGGCCTCGGCAAAAGCCAGAACACGTCGGATGCTGCACAAAATGCCGTAGCCGACCGCCCCCAGCCCGACAGTCGCGGTGTGATTTCATACCCGAATTATCAAGTTGCCATCGCACGTGAAGGCGACAAGATCGGCGATGTTGCCACGCGCGTTGGCCTCCCTGCGGATGAATTATCAAGATATAACGGCATCACCCCGGATGTGACGCTGCGCGGCGGTGAAGTCATCGCACTGCCGACCCGGGTTGCAGAACCCTCTGCCGCGACAGGCGCGATCACCAGCGGGCCGATCCAACCAGCGGGCACGTCAGATATCAGCTCTATGGCTGGCGACGCCATCGACCGGGCCGGAACAACATCGTCAGGCTCAACGCAAAAGACGAAAGCCCCGACCGGGACAGAACCCATTCGACACAAAGTCGAACGCGGCGAAACGGCCTATTCGATTGCCCGTGTCTACAACGTCTCGGTCACATCGCTTGCGGATTGGAACGGGCTTGGGTCCGATCTGACGGTTCGCGAAGGACAGTTCTTGTTGATCCCCGTGGCCAATGCCGCACCTCCGGCGCAGGCAAAAGAAACGGCACCGGGGGAAGGATCTGTCGCGCCGATCCCGCCAAGCGCGTCCAAGCCATTGCCGAAAGACGAAAAGACCACAACAACGCCAGCGCCCTCGCCTGATTTGAGCCAGAATAAAACGGCCACAAAATCTGCGCTGCTGATGCCCGTCGACGGCAAGATCATCCGGCCCTATGCCAAAGACGAATATGACGGGATCGACATCTCTGCCGCGGCAGGCACACCTGTCAAGGCGGCCGCAGACGGTACGGTCGCGGCGATTACCCGAAACACAGATCAGGTTCCAATCTTGGTGATCAAACACCCAGACGGGCTGCTGACGGTTTATGCGGGGGTCGATAACCTAACGGTTAAGACCGGGGACGCTGTCAAACGTGGGCAGGTTGTCGCAAAAGTCCGCGCCAGCGATCCAAGCTTTTTGCATTTCCAGGTGCGCAAAGGTGTCGACAACAGCGTCGACCCTGTTCCGATGCTCAACTAGCGGATCAGATTACAACACCACGGCGACCTGCAAGGTCGGTGAAATACTGCCAGGCCACACGACCGGACCGGGAACCGCGTGTGGCCTGCCATTCAATGGCCTCTGCCCACAGTTCCTCATCGCTGATTTCAACGCCGTAATTGTCGCAATAGCCACGAATGATCTGCAAATACTCATCCTGGGTGCAGGGATGAAAGCCCAGCCACAACCCAAACCGGTCTGACAATGAAACCTTTTCTTCGGTCGCTTCGGTCGGGCTAATCGAAGAGGCGCGTTCGTTTTCGATCATGTCACGCGGCATCAGATGGCGCCGGTTCGACGTGGCATAAAAGATCACATTGTCTGGGCGACCTTCGATTCCACCGTCCAGAATAGCCTTGAGCGTCTTGTAGTTCTGGTCGTCATGGGAAAACGAAAGATCGTCACAATACAGCAAGAACCGTTCCTTGGCCGTGCTGAGCAGATGCAACAGCCGCCCGATTGACGGCAGATCTTCGCGCTGCACCTCTACCAGTTTCAGGCCGGGATGCTTGGCCACCACATCGGCATGAACCGCTTTCACAAGCGAGGATTTCCCCATCCCGCGCGCGCCCCATAACAGCGCGTTGTTGGCCGGCAAGCCCTGTGCGAATTGCAGCGTGTTGGCCAGCAAAGTGTCCCGCGACCGGTTGATCCCCACCAAAAGATCGATGTCAACGCGGTTGACGCGTGCGACAGGGGCCAGACGATCCGGATCCGTATGCCACAAAAACGCATCTGCCTGCGTGAAATCGGGCGCGGCCACCGGCGCCGGAGACATTCTTTCAAGCGCCTCGGCAATCCGCACCAAAGCGGCGTCATCCATCACTCTAGATCCTCGTGGTCATCTTCGTCCAGCAAGCCTTCTTCCCGCAGCGCGTCGACACGTTTCTTTTCAACCCGGCGCACCAGCCAAATGGAAATTTCGTAAAGACCATAAACCACGACGAACAAGATGATCTGCGTAATAACATCTGGCGGCGTGACGATCGCGGCCAGCAACAGAATGGCGACCACTGCATATTTGCGCACATTTGCCAGACCTTCAGAACTGACCAACCCGGCCTTCCCCATCAGGGTCAACAAAACCGGCAATTGGAAACACAGCCCAAAAGCGACGATGAATTTTGTTGTCAGC
Source organism: Marinosulfonomonas sp. (assembly GCA_051251595.1). GTDB lineage: Bacteria > Pseudomonadota > Alphaproteobacteria > Rhodobacterales > Rhodobacteraceae > NORP110. Next base: position 98,881 of record JBPOFA010000006.1, on the reverse strand, counting down.
GCAAGGTATTCCGCGACAGAGCCCTGAAACGTGATCCCGGCATCAGCAAGGCTTTCGACACCCGTCTCTGCGATTTCGCCGGTACTTCCGATTTGCTGGAAGCCCAGGAAGAAATCAAAGGCCAGCGGGATCACAACGTAAAACGCAAATGAAGCCCCCAGAAAGAACATGATCGGAGAGGCCAGAAGGAACGGCAAAAACGCGTTCTTTTCGGTTTTGTACAATCCAGGCGCCACAAAACGCCACAGCTGCGTGGCGATGAACGGGAAGGACAAAACAAACCCACCCAGCAAAGAGATCTGGATCGCAACAAAAAAGCCTTCCTGCAATTTAATCAGGATCAGCCCACATTCCTGCCCACGATCGCCCAAAGCCGAACAAATCGGCGAGGTCAAAAAGTTGAAAATCGGGTTCCAGACGGTAAAGCAAATCACCATGCCGATGATGAACGCAACCGCTGACTTGATCAGACGCGACCGCAATTCCGCCAGATGTTCGATTAACGGGGCAGAGCTTTCTTCGATTTCGTCAGTTGCGCTCATGAGGAGGCCTTTTTAGATGTCGTCTTTTTTGCTGCAGGCTTTTTCGCAGCCGGTTTCTTTGCCGCAGCTGCCTTCTTCGCCTTACTGCCCGCTGGTTTCTTCGCCGCAGGCTTTTTCGCGGCGGTTTTCTTTGCTGCGGTCGTCTTCGCCTTGGCGGGGGCACTGGCCTCTTTTTCAGCGGCAACCCGTGCGCTGGCCGTTTTGGCTGTGGCTGCACGTATCTTTTCTGCCGCCTCTGCCCGCTCTTCGGTCATTGCCGCCGTTGCGGGGCCAACGTCCTTTTTGTCTTTCAGAGGATCCCATTTCTCGAAATTGGTTGCCGCGTCTTTCAGCTTATCCAACCCCATAGATTTAGGAGAGGTCGCATCTTTCAGCGTTTTGCCGATGTCTTTCACACCGGTTTCATTCGCCGCGTCTTCCATGGCCCGTGAAAACTCTCGCGCCATGCCACGGGCCTTGGCTGTGAAACGCCCAAGCGTTTGGAACATGCCCGGCAAGTCTTTTGGCCCCACCACGATCAACGCGACGACGCCAATAACCAACAGTTCGGTCCAACCGATATCAAACATGCGAGTCTCGCCCCTTACGAAAAAAAGCTCTTACGCTTTGTCTTTTTCAGACTCCGGCGTCACGTCCACTGCGGCCTCTTCGACCTGTGTTTCGAGCTCTTTCTTGCCCTCATCAACGCCCTTCTTGAACGATGTGATGCCTTTGCCGACTTCGCCCATCAATGACGAAATTTTGCCGCGTCCAAACAGGACCAGCACAACAACTGCAATCAGCAAAAGGCCTGGCAAACCAATGTTATTAAGTGGCATGAGTGTCTCCTTCCTGCAGGCGGTCGAAACCGCCGATTAATGTCATCCATTGGTTCTATGGGCTTCAACACGGTTGGAAAAGCGTCAATTCAGGTCAGACACGATATTTTGCACGACTTGCTTAGCGAACAAGCGTTGCGCGGCGGCCCCAATTCCATACTGACAGGTTTTTGTCAGTTGATATACTGCCCCCAATGACCGAATCAGAAGCCCGCCAAAGCCCACCACGCAAGGACCGACTGGTCATGCTGATTGGGCTATTGAAAGACGGCAAGCTGCATCGCGCCAAGGATTTGGCCCGCCAAACCGGCGTTTCAACCAGGTCGCTTTACCGGGACATGGACACGTTGATGAAAAGCGGCGTTCCGGTTCAGGGCTCTCGCGGCGTCGGCTATCAAATGACAGAGGCCGTCACCCTGCCCCCGTTGAACCTGTCGATGAAAGAACTAGAGGCGCTGCATCTGGGCATCGCCGTGATGTCCGAGGCCGCAGACCCGGGCCTGCGTGACGCTGCACGTATGCTGGCAGAAAAGCTGGACAATGCCCTTCCCGAAAGCCGCGTCGCCACGGCGACCAGTTGGGGGCTGGCGGTATTTCCCTTTGCGGACACTGCGGCTGGCGTCGTACATATGCCAGCGATACGGGCGTCTATGCGCAATCGAAAAAAGCTGCGAATTGTCTATGAGGAACCAGACGAGACCCTGTTTGAAAGCGTCATACGCCCGTTGTCGCTGGATTACTGGGGCAGAGTCTGGACCTGCCGGGCATGGTGCGAACGCAGCAAAGGCCTTAAAACATTAAGGATCGACAAGATAAGACAGCTGACAGAAATGTCAGCGGGCTACACACCCGACGCGGCCGAACATGGGCCACTTGATGGGGTCAAGCCTATGTCGCCGGAAACACAAAGCACCGTTCGCGACGGATCATAAGCCACAAGGGCGTGCCGGGCGCTGGCAAAAACACCGAAGGCACCGTGGCCTTCAGGATAGAGCCGTCATAATCCATCCGAAATTCAACAAGGCTTTCGCGACCGATGAACCTGGCGCGTTCCACCACACCTCTGGCCGGGGTTCCGTCCTGCGGTGTCGGGTTTGGCCCTTTGCCGCCCCGGTCAAAATCGATCCGAAGATGCTGCGGACGAATGATGATCTCAATCCTGGTGCCGTCAGCATGGCCAGGGGCCAAAAACTCACCAAAGGCGGTGCTGACCAGCGCCCCTTCAACTGTGCCCTCTATAATATTGATATCACTAAAGAACCCGGCCGACTTACGGTCCACCGGGGCGTTGTAAATATTATAAGGTGCGCCGCGCTGCACAATACGTCCCGCCCGCATCAGCGCGATCTCATCAGCCATGCGCATTGCCTCATCCGGCTCGTGCGTCACCAGCAAGACGGCCGTATTTTCGTCTTTCAGCACCTGCAATGTTGCGTCGCGGATGTCGTCTTTTAGCCGTTCATCCAGCCCAGAAAACGGTTCATCCATCAGCATGATCCGGGGCCGCGGGGCAAGCGCCCGCGCCAGGGCAACGCGCTGTTGTTCGCCGCCCGACAATTCATGCGGATAGCGATCAATCGCTTTGGACATGTCCACCCGGTTCAACAAATCTTCGACACGGGTCATTTGATCCTTTTTGGGGCCGGTCAGCCCGAACGCTACGTTTTCACGCACGGACAAATGGGGAAACAGGGCAAAGTCCTGAAACATCAAACCGATGGACCGGCTTTCGGGCGGCGTCGAATGAGACGCGTCGCTGATCACCTTGCCATCGGCCAAAATCACTCCGCTCGTTTGCGTATCAACACCGGCGATGATCCGCAGAGTCGTGGATTTGCCGCAGCCAGACGGCCCAAGAAGACAGGTCACCTGCCCCGGCATTACGCTGAGCGACACATCGTCCACGACCGTTTTGCCATCGAACTGACGGGTCAGGTTCTTAATTTCCAGTCTGGGCGGTTGTTGTTCCAAACGTGCCTCGCCTTTCAAAGCTGACTGTTTTGCTCAGCCGTTTGCGGGATACCAGCCCTCCAGATGTGCCGCAAGACGGTGAATTGCAACACGGGCTGGCCCTTCAGGCAGGATTTGGCGCCCGTCAAACCTGCACAATCCGATGTGATGCGCCATCAGGGTTTTGATTTTGGCAACAATCATGGGCGTTTCCACCCATAATTTTGACCCAGTGCCTTGCGTTCACATAGCGTGAGCTGGGCAGTCGACGCAGGATTGATTGCCACACAGTAAAGGGTATTTCAGTTTGGATCGCATCAGAACCTCGGCAGATCATGGGGCTTATACGCTGCACGTGTACCGCGCGCCCGACTTTACGGTCGTGGGCGGCGCAAACCTGGGCGACCCCTTGGCAGAGACCGCCGATATGGTCTTGGCCGATATCTATCGATTGCGCAGCGGCGCAAACCTGACACGGTTGACCTTGACAGCAGATGCCGAAAAAGCCGGCTCATTTTCCGTCGCGGGTTCCAGCGTTATTGGCACGCCCCATGCCGCGCTTTGCATTGACGGGTCAGCCACGTTCATGGCCGAAGATGGCACCACGATCGAGGCGCTGGTTTTGGTTGAAACCTGCTCCCAGTCGGTGCGGACGGTGTATTTGTCGCCCTTGGCCCCCTTAAGACCCCGACAGGACTATTCCCTGATCGGCGTTGACGCGGATAAAGGGCACGATCACCTTGACAATCTGGCCTGTGTTTCCTTTGCAGGTGGGACGCATGTATTGCTCGCCGATGGCACACAGACGATGATCGAAACGCTGCGCCCGGGCGACAGCGTTATGACCCGCGACCACGGGCCGCAAACCATTCGATGGATCGGGCGGCAAACCCTGCGGGCCGAAGGAGAATTTGCGCCGATCGTTCTGAAAAAAGGGGCGCTCAACAATGCAAGCGACCTGACTTTGGGACCGAACCACAGGTTGTTCCTGTATCAACGTTCTGACCAAAACGGGTTTGGCGCATCAGAAATCACGGTGCGCGCCAAATTGTTGGTCAATGGTGACACGATCCTTCGATCAAAAGGCGGATTTGTCGACTATTATCAGCTCCTGTTTGATCAACACGAGATTATCTATGTCGAGGGCATTGCGGCCGAAAGCATGTTCGTCGATGCAAATACGTCGTCAGCGCGCATGAATTCTATCATCAGCCCCCCTGCACGTCAGGGCCACAAAGCCTCAAAAACCTACGCGTTGGATTTGCAGGCCAAAGACCTGATCGCGCAAAATGCGGCCAGTATTTTGCGCAATGCATCTGCCAGATAAGGGGCGACGCGCCTATTCTTCTGCGATAAAATCACCATAGACAAATCCGGCACCACCTGTCCCGCTGACAGAGCCTTGGACAATTCCGGTCGTCGCATCGGGCTGCACCCCGCGAAAGTCACCGGACAGGCCTGCATTGACGTCAATTGTCTGCCCATTCCCATCCAGCCGTCCCGTCAAATCGGTTTGATAGGTAAACCCCGTCGCCGGATCGGCCCCACGATCCATGACACTATTGGTGACGGTCAGCGCCCCTGAATAAGCATTGTCCGCCGGATCAACGAAACGATCAGCCCGGCCGCTGATCTTTTCTGTCGCAAAGTTCACATTCAGCTGCAGATCACCGTTCAACACTGTGCGGCGCGCCCCTTGTTGGATGTCCATCTGGATGACGCCATCATACTGGCCCCGCCCGCTCATCGGTAAAGTGGCGGGATCTGTAAAGGAAACCGCATCCCACGTGGCGTGCAGCTGTGTCGCCTCAGCCTCTAGCGATGCAAAGGCGACCGGCGGGCGCGTTTGGTTAAGATCGGCCTTTTCCGCAGCACCGCCACCACAGCCAGCAACAGCCGCAAAAATTAATACGCACAGCACCATGGGGCGAAGTTTCACCATCTGAGACCAAATTCCGTTTTTTGCCACAGGGAAGGAATGCATGCTTTGACTAAACGCCCGGTTAACCATGGCAAGACACCCGCAGAAAACAATTTCGAAATTGATTCAATTGCACATGGCCAACGGCTGGCCTATATCCCGCCCATGCTAGACCGAACCAACAATTTGCCAGATCTGCCCGACGAAATTGCGCGTCGGCGTACCTTTGCCATCATCAGCCACCCTGATGCGGGCAAAACCACCTTGACTGAAAAGTTTCTTTTGTATGGTGGCGCCATTCAGATGGCCGGTCAGGTCCGTGCAAAAGGCGAAGCGCGCCGCACCCGGTCCGACTTTATGAAGATGGAACAGGACCGTGGGATTTCGGTTTCCGCCTCTGCGATGTCCTTTGATTTTGAGAAATATCGGTTCAACCTGGTGGATACGCCCGGCCACTCTGACTTTTCCGAAGACACCTATCGCACATTGACTGCGGTGGATGCGGCTGTGATGGTGATCGACGGCGCGAAAGGCATTGAAAGCCAAACCCAAAAGCTGTTCGAAGTCTGCCGCCTGCGGGATTTGCCGATCCTGACCTTTTGCAACAAAATGGATCGCGAAAGCCGCGAGACATTTGAAATCATTGATGAAATTCAGGAAAACCTGGCAATTGATGTAACCCCGGCCAGCTGGCCAATCGGCGTCGGGCGCGATTTTCTAGGGTGCTATGATTTGCTGCAGGACCGTCTGGAACTGATGGACCGCGCGGATCGCAACAAAGTGGCCGAAAGCATTGCGCTTGAGGGGTTGGACGACCCAAGACTGGCAGACCACATTCCCGCAGACCTTTTGGAAAAGCTGCGCGAAGAAGTGGAAATGGTGCGAGAGCTTCTGCCCCCCTTGGACCAACAGGCCTTGCTTGACGGGACGATGACGCCGATTTGGTTCGGCTCTGCCATCAACTCTTTTGGGGTTCAGGAACTGATGAAGGGCATCGCCCAATTCGGCCCCGTCCCACAACCGCAAACGGCCACGCCGCGCCAGATTGCCCCGGACGAAAAGAACGTATCGGGCTTTGTGTTCAAGGTTCAGGCCAACATGGACCCAAAACACCGCGATCGCGTTGCGTTCGTGCGGGTTGCCTCTGGGCATTTCAAACGCGGCATGAAGCTGACCCATGTGCGGTCCAAAAAGCAAATGACCGTGTCCAACCCGATGTTGTTTCTGGCCTCTGACCGCGAGCTTGCGGAAGAGGCCTGGGCGGGCGATATCATCGGCATTCCCAACCACGGGCAGCTGCGCATTGGCGACACCCTGACCGAGGGCGAAGACCTCCGCGTCACCGGCATCCCAAGCTTTGCGCCAGAGATTCTGCAAAACGTTCGGGCCGGTGACCCGCTAAAGGCCAAGCATCTGGAAAAGGCGTTGATGCAATTTGCAGAGGAAGGCGCGGCCAAAGTCTTTAAACCGATGATAGGATCGGGGTTCATCGTCGGCGTTGTGGGGCCGCTTCAATTCGAAGTTCTCGCCAGCAGGATTGAACTGGAATACGGGCTGCCGGTGCGGTTTGAACCCAGTCAATTCACCTCTGCCCGTTGGATTGCGGGGCCGAAACCGGCTGTGGATAGCTTTGTGAATACAAACAAGGGGCACATCAGTTACGACAATGATGGGGACCTTGTTTATCTGACGCGATTACAATGGGATATTGATCGCATCGAACGGGATCATCCAGAGCTGCGCTTGACCGCGACAAAAGAAATGATGGTCTAGCACGCTGGCGCCGGTTTTGCTGCATTTTGCAACGAAATTTGGCCCGATCGCGCCTAAAGCCGCGCTGATTGATCACGAAATAGAAACAATCATCAATTCCCGGTTGTTATTCGCCTATATCCGATGAGTCACGTTGACCAAAGCGTGGTTTTTCTATAGCCAATGAACCACTTAGAGGCACTTGTGGATAAGTGGGCCAACCGGGCCGAGCCTCATCATATGTTACGGGCCAAATCGTGTCCGTAGAATAACGGAAACGAATGACAAAATTTTCTGACTTGAAACTGGCACCCAAGGTGCTCAAAGCAATTGCTGATGCTGGCTATGAATCGCCAACGCCGATCCAGGCGGGCGGTATTCCCCCTGCGCTTGAAGGCCGGGACGTTCTGGGCATTGCCCAAACAGGCACAGGCAAGACAGCCTGCTTTACCCTACCAATGATCACGATGCTGGCACGCGGGCGCGCGCGCGCGCGGATGCCGCGTTCTTTGGTTCTATGCCCGACACGCGAATTGGCCGCACAGGTTGCCGAAAACTTCGACACCTACGCCAAGCATGTCAAACTGACCAAAGCGCTGCTGATTGGTGGTGTTTCGTTCAAAGAACAAGACATGCTGATCGATCGCGGCGTTGACGTTCTGATCGCAACACCCGGCCGCTTGTTGGACCATTTTGAGCGCGGCAAGCTGTTGCTGACAGGCGTGCAGATCATGGTTGTGGACGAAGCTGACCGCATGCTGGATATGGGCTTTATCCCCGATATCGAACGCATCTTTAGCCTGACACCATTTACTCGTCAGACGTTGTTTTTCTCTGCCACAATGGCCCCAGAAATCGAACGTATTACAAATACATTCCTGTCCAACCCGGCCCGCATCGAAGTGGCCCGTCAGGCCACAGCCAGCGAAAACATTGAACAACAAGTTGTCATGTTCCGCGGCTCTCGCAAGGATCGCCAGGCGACAGAGAAACGCAAACTTCTGCGCGCCTTGGTGGATGCAGAGGGCGACAAATGCACGAACGCTATCGTGTTCTGCAACCGCAAAACCGATGTAGATATCGTCGCTAAGTCATTGAAAAAATACGGATACGACGCCGCCCCCATCCATGGGGATCTGGAACAATCACAGCGCACAAAAACGCTGGAAGGCTTCCGCGCAGGCGGCTTGCGGTTCTTGGTTGCTTCTGACGTCGCCGCTCGTGGGCTGGATGTTCCAAGCGTCAGCCATGTGTTCAATTTCGACGTCCCCAGCCATGCAGAGGACTATGTTCACCGGATCGGCCGGACCGGTCGCGCTGGTCGCGATGGCAAGGCGATCATGATTTGCGTGCCACAGGACGAAAAGAACCTGACAGCGATTGAAGAACTGATCAAAAAGCCAATCCCGCGCGGTGAAAATCTTTTGGCCAAAGACAAGCCACAAGAAACCGCTGACGCCAAGGAAGAAACGGCTGACAAGCCGAAACGGTCACGGCGCTCTTCTAAAACTGCGAAACCAGCACCAGAGGCCGAAAAAACAGCGGAACCTCAGGCGCAGCAGGAAAACATCAACAAAGAGCCGCAAGAGGCTGAAAAGCCTCAAAAAGGCAATCGCAACCGCAATTCCAACCGGAACCGCAATGACAATCGGGGCGATTCAAAAGTGGTTGGTATGGGCGATCACATGCCCAGCTTTATCGCGCTGAGCTTTGACGAAAGACGCACCGGCTGATCACGTCAGCCGGCTGACCACAACGGTGACTTCGGCCTTTTTGCCGATCTCGTCGTTGGTGGTTTTTCGCACAATCCGACGAATTTCCTCATTCAACTTGTCATCATCTGACAAAGTGCGTTTGTTCGCGCGCATCAAGAACTGAGTGACATCCTCTTCCAACACATCAACCAACGCAGCCTTGGACCGACCGGTTTCAGGCAGGCCGGAAATCTCGCACCAAGCGTCCCCCAATAGTTCGTCATTTTCGACAATCAGGGTCACGGTGACATGGCCATTCAGTGCCATGCGGATTCGGTCGCGGACCACACCGTCCAGCGCGCCGATCTGCACCCGTCCATCCAGATAGGTCCGGCCGGTTTCGATAAACTCGACGATTTTGGGGGCATTGCCCGACAAATCGACCATTGTTCCATTTGGCGCAATGATGCCAGACAACCCGTTTTCCGCGCCCAATTTCACATGTTCGCGCAAATGCCGGTGTTCCCCGTGCATGGGCACCAGGAATTGCGGGGCAACGATGCGGTGCATCTCTGCTAGATCCGGACGATTGGCATGGCCTGACACGTGGAAATGACCGGAACTGTCATCCGCAACATCGACCCCCATTTCGGAAAACGCATTCACGATGCGCGACACGGAAACTTCATTTCCAGGGATCGTCTTGGACGAAAACAGGAACAGATCCCCTTCTTTCATTGAAAGCCCCAGATACTTCCCCCGAGACAACTGCGCCGTTGCCGCGCGCCGTTCCCCTTGGGACCCAGTTGCAAGCAACATCAGGTTTTCGCGTGGTATGTTCTTCGCATCTTCAGGCGTCACCGTTTTGGGGAAATCAGACAGAATGCCCGTTTCGACCCCGGCAGAAATCATCCGCTTCATGGCCCGCCCAAGCAAGACGATAGACCGCCCTGCCCGATGTCCCGCCTCTGCCAATGTCTTCACCCGCGCGATGTTAGAGGCAAAGGTCGTGGCCACGACCATCCCCGTCGCACCGGCGACAAGCTTTTCAATCTCTGGGCCGACAGTGTTTTCGGACCGCCCGGCGACGGGCGAAAAGACGTTCGTGCTGTCACAAACCAGCACTTTGACGCCATCCTTGGCCATCTCGGCCCAGGCCGCCTTGTCAAAGGGTTCACCGACACCCGGCGTTTCATCAATCTTGAAATCCCCGGAATGCACAACACGTCCCGTCGGGCTGTCGATGATCAGCGCAGAACTTTCAGGGATCGAATGCGAAATCGGCATGAAGCCGACGGTAAAAGGCCCGACCTTGGTCATCTCTGGAAAAGCAGACACCGTATGGATGTTGCGGCGGTCCAACCCGTGCTCGTCAAATTTCAGACCCGCAATATGGGCGGTGAAGGCCCGCGCATAAATCGGGGCATCCAGTTTGGGGAACAGATGTGCCACTGCGCCCACGTGGTCTTCATGTGCGTGGGTGATGAATATCCCGTCGATCCGGTCGGCGCGTTCCGCCAACCAGGCAATATCGGGAAAGATCAAATCAACACCGGGCGACGATTCCATATCCGGAAATGTCACACCCAGATCAACCACAATATAACGCTCACGGTCCTTGGGGCCGTACCCGTATACATAACAGTTCATGCCGATTTCCCCGGCTCCGCCAAGGGGAAGATAGATCAAACGATCACTGCTCATATTGTGGCTAATTCCTTGTTATGTTTATGAATGACGGTCAGACCGTACATTGTCAGATCGTCTTCGATTGTATCAAATAAAATATCACCCTGCGCGAACAGGGGGGCAAGCCCGCCGGTCCCGATCACTTTCATATCCTGACCGTATTCTTTGCGGATACGGTCAGTTATGCCTTGGATCAGCCCCGTATACCCCCAGAACACACCTGATTGGATGCACGCAACCGTATTCGTACCAATCACCCGCTCTGGCTGCGAAATGTCCACATGCGGCAGCGCGGCTGTCCCCATGGCCAGGGCTTCCAGTGACAGGTTCACCCCGGGCGCAATGACACCGCCAACATAGGCGCCATCCTCTGCCACCACATCGAAATTCGTGGCCGTGCCGAAATCAACCACAACCACATTGCCCCCGTGGCGGGCAAAGGCGCCGGCGGCGTTGGCCAGCCTGTCTGCGCCAACTCGAGTGCCTGGATCAACCCGAGGCTCTGCCGGCAGCGCACAATCCGGTTTCCCCACCACAAGCGGGCGGCAGTTAAAGTACCGGTCGCACAACACCCGCAGATTGAACACAACACGCGGCACGGCCGAGGAAATGATCACCTCGGTAATGTCGGCCTTGATGCCTTGGGCCTGCATCAGCGTTGTCAGCCAGACGAAATATTGATCAGCCGTGCGCTGATGTTCCGTCGAGGCGCGCCATGTGCCCAAAAAGGACGTTCCGTCCCAAACAGAGAAGACGGTATTGGTGTTGCCTGTATCAATACAAAGTAACATATCCGTTCCCCTTTTAGAAAAACACGTCGGCTGCCGATATCGCGCGGCGGCCCTTGGCTGTTGATAGGACGAGGTTACCCGTCTCGTCCACCGTTTCAAAGGTGCCCGTAATCTCTTCGGTTCCGGTTCTGGCCGTGATCACTTCGCCCAAGCGGGCCGCGCGGGTCATCCAGGCCTCTCGTATGGGAGCGAACCCGTATGTCGTGAATTGCTGTTCCCAATGGGCAAAAGCAGGGGCCAAAACGTCGAGGAACTCTTCTGGTGTGATATGCACGCCCGTTTCGGACATCAGCCCGACCGGCGCGAATTGGGACGGTTCCGTCGTGCCCGCAGCCGGTGTGGAAACAAGGTTCACCCCGATCCCAATGGCCAAATGTGTAACCCCTGTTGAGTTCGGCAGGCTTTCCAGCAGGATACCGGCGACTTTCCCGCCGTTCAGCAGAACGTCATTGGGCCATTTCAGCTGCAGCCCGGCGGGCCGACCTGTCGCCGTTCGAAAGGCATCGAACAGGGCAAGTGCCGCAACAAAAGAGCGCAGCGCGATTTGGTCTGGGGTTTCCGTGGGCTGCATCAAAAGCGTGGCGGCAAAATTGCCTGCCTGATCCTGCCAAGGACGTCCACGACGCCCACGGCCCGCAGTCTGCTTTAGCCCAAGGATCCAAACCGGCCCGGCAACTGTACCCGCAATCCGCGCAGCTTCGGCGTTTGTGCTGTCGACCTCTGCCAGAACCCGACGTTCAACGCCTTGCGGCCACTTAATTGACAAGTGCGCTCGCCGCCGCTGCTGCCATGCTCTCAACGCCAAACAGGTTGATCACACCAAAGACCATTGCCGCGGCGCTGCCCATCAGGAACACCCAGGTCACTGGGGACATGCTGCCATCGATGCCTTCGCCCTCTTCGCCGAAATACATGTAGAACACGATCCGCAGGTAGTAATAGGCCCCGATGACCGAAGCGATCACACCGCCAACGGCCAGCCACGCCATGTGCGCATCGACCGCGGCTTTGAGAACATAGAATTTCCCAAAGAACCCGACCAATGGCGGCACACCTGCCAAAGAGAACAAAAGCACCAGCATCGCCAGCGCCTTGAGCGGTTCTGATTTGGACAATTGCCGCAGGCTGTCAATATCCGTCACGGGGCGACCGTCGCGTTCCATGGACAGGATGAATGCAAATGTACCCACATTCATCGTCACGTAGATGGCCATGTAGATCAGCATCGCCTGAACGCCCGCCACGGTTCCAGCGGCAAGCCCCATCAGGGCAAAGCCCATATGGGCGATCGAAGAATACGCCATCAGACGCTTGATGTTGCGCTGCCCGATCGCCGCAATGGCGCCCAGGAACATCGACAACAGTGAAATCAGCGCAATGATCTGCGACCAATCACCCGTGGCGTCGCCAAAGGCGTCAAACAGAACGCGGGCAAACAGGGCGATTGCTGCGACCTTGGGGGCCGTCGCGAAAAAGGCCGTAACTGGAGTCGGTGAACCTTCATAGACGTCCGGTGTCCACATGTGGAACGGCACAGCCGAAACCTTAAAGGCCAAGCCGGTGATGACGAAGACCAGGCCAAACAACAGCCCAAGGGAAAGCTCTTCGCCGCCTGTAGAGGAAACGATGCCCGAGAACAGCGTAGTGCCTGCATAGCCGTAGACCAGGGATGAACCGTACAACAACATGCCAGAGGACAGCGCGCCGAGGACAAAGTATTTCAGCCCGGCCTCTGTCGACTTAACGGAATCGCGGCGCAAAGACGCCACGACATAAAGCGCGAGCGATTGCAGCTCTAGCCCCATATACAATGTCATCAAATCCGAAGCGGAAACCATGACCATCATACCCACTGTCGCAAGCGCGATCAGAATTGGGTACTCAAAACGCAAAAGGTCGCGTTTGGCCATATAGGCCTCACCGCTTAGCAAGACGGCTGCGCCTGCCAACAGGATGACCACCTTGGCGAAACGGGAAAACCCGTCATCCACGAACATACCGCCAAAGGCGACATTCGTGCTTTCGCCATTCAGACCGATGAAGCCTGCAAGCAACACCATCAGGATTGCGGTCAGCCACACCAGTGTCGGCGCTGACTTGTCTTTGCTTCCGTAAACACCCACCAGCAAAGCGAGCATCGCATAAACGGCCAGGATGACTTCTGGAAGGACAATGTTGAAATCGACGTTTGTCATGTCACCGTCCCCTAATGACTTACTGTTTGCATGGCCACTTCAGGCAATGCGGCATGATAATTCGTAACAAGCGCCTCTACCGAGGGACCGATGATGTCGGTCACAAGGCTGGGGTAAACCCCCAACAGAAGCGTCATAAAGACCAGCGGTGCGAAAATCGCTTTTTCGCGGGTCGACAAGTCTTTGATGGATTTCAGGCTTTCCTTGATCAGATCGCCCATGACGACCCGACGGTAGAGCCACAAGGCGTAAGCCGCCGAAAGGATCACCCCAGAAGTCGCAACGAACGCAACCCAAGTGTTGACCTGGAAGATGCCAACAAGCGTCAGGAATTCGCCGACGAAACCAGAGGTTCCAGGCAAACCGACATTGGCCATGGTAAAGAACAGGAAGATCAGCGCATAGGCTGGCATCCGGTTCACAAGCCCGCCATAGGCATCGATTTCACGCGTGTGCATGCGATCATAGATCACACCGACACAAAGGAACAACGCGCCAGAGATAAAGCCGTGGCTGATCATCTGAAAAATCGCGCCATCCACACCTTGTTGGTTCGCCGCAAAAATCCCAGCCGTCACATAGCCCATGTGGGCGACCGACGAATAGGCGATCAGTTTCTTCATGTCGCTTTGGGCAAGGGCCACAAGCGACGTGTAGACAATCGCAATCGCACTCAGCCACAGCACGTAAGGCGACCAAAGATCCGAAGCAATCGGGAACATCGGCAGGCTGAACCGAAGGAACCCGTACCCGCCCATCTTCAGCAAGATTGCCGCCAGAATCACCGACCCTGCGGTTGGCGCCTGCACGTGTGCGTCGGGCAACCAGGTGTGAACCGGCCACATCGGCATCTTCACCGCAAAGCTGGCAAAGAAGGCCAGGAACAGCAGCGTTTGCAATCCGCCCGCAATATGGATCCCCATCACGGTGATCGGGCCGGCAGAAAATTCATGCGTCAACAAGGCTGCGATATCAGTGGTGCCGGCATCCACGAACATGGCGACCATCGCCACAAGCATCAGAACCGACCCCAGGAACGTATAAAGGAAGAATTTGAAGGCAGCATAGACGCGCTCTTTCCCGCCCCAGATCCCGATGATCAGGAACATTGGGATAAGGCCTGCTTCAAAGAACAGATAGAACAGGATCAGATCCAGCGCCATGAAGACGCCCAGCATCAGCGTTTCCAACAACAAAAACGCGATCATGTATTCTTTGACCCGCGTGGTGACACCCCAACAAGCGGCAATCGTCAGCGGCATCAGGAAGGTTGTCAGCATGACGAACAGAACCGAAATCCCGTCGACACCCATTTTGTATTTCATTCCCAACAGCCATTCGCGTTCTTCTACGAACTGAAAGCCAGGGTCGCTTGGGTCGAACTGCACAAGAATGGCCAGAGACACAAGGAATGTCGCCGTGGTCGCGGCCAGTGCAAGCCACTTGGAATTGCGTTGCGCAGCTTCATCATTGCCCCGCAGAAACAAAGCCATGATCGCAGCCGCAACCAGCGGCATGAACGTGACCAGAGAAAGAACGTTTTCCATTAGTGGCTTCCTCCGCCAATCGTGACCCAAGTGATCAAAATTACAATCCCCAGAACCATCGCAAAGGCATAGTGGAACAGGTAGCCAGACTGCGCGCGTCCAGCAAGCCGCGTCAGAAACGGAACAATCCCAAGCGCGATACCGTTGAGCGTGCCGTCAATGATGTTGCCATCACCCCGCTTCCACAAAAAGGCCCCAAGCCACTTGGCCGGTCGAACAAACAACCAGTCATAGATCTCATCAAAGTACCACTTGTTCAGCAGGAAATTATAAAGTGGCCGCATTGCATTGGCCCAACGCCCCGGAAGATCAGGCTGTTTGATGTAGAACAGCCAAGCAAAGCCAAAGCCAATCAACATTGCAATGAACGGCGAAACCTTAACCCATTTCGGGGAATGGTGTGCTTCGTCCAGAACATGGTTGTCTGGTGCCATAAAGATCGCGCCCTGTGGCGCTTCGTGATGCTCTGCAACCATGGCTGCTGAATGCTCATCCTTTGCGGCATGCTCTTCGCTTGCGCCATGACCAGCCTCAGCCGTGTCAGCCGATGTATGTTCCGTGGCACCAGTCTCAGCGTCCCCATGACCTTCGCCGTGTTCAGAGGCCTCTGCATGTGCCGGAATTCCAAAGAAGGCGTTCACCTTGGCATGATCGCCAAAGAACGACCCGTACCACAACATACCAGAGAATATCGCCCCCAGGGACAAAACGCCCAGTGGGATCAACATCGTGCGTGGGCTTTCATGTGCATGTTCATGCGTGTGCTTGTCGCCACGAGCCTTGCCATAGAAGGTCATGAACATCAGACGCCAGCTGTAGAAACTTGTGAACAATGCCGCGATGACCAGCAGCCAGAAGGCATAGCCCGATCCGCTTGCATAGGCGCTTTCGATGATCGCATCCTTCGACAGGAACCCGGCAAAGCCGATTGTCGTCAGCGGAATGCCAACACCCGTGATGGCCAAAGTCCCGATCATCATCGCCCAAAAGGTCATCGGAATACGTTTGCGCAGGTCGCCGTAGTTGCGCATGTCTTGTTCGTGATGCATCGCATGGATCACAGACCCCGCGCAAAGGAACAACAGCGCCTTAAAGAACGCGTGTGTCAGCAAGTGGAACATCGCGACCGAATAGACACCCGCGCCGGCGGCCACAAACATATAGCCCAACTGTGAACAGGTCGAATAGGCGATGACCCGTTTGATGTCGTTCTGAACCAAACCAACGGTGGCGGCGAAAAACGCGGTGGACGCGCCGATGATCACGATGAACATCTTGGCCTCTGGCGCATATTCAAACAAAGGCGACATCCGGCACACCAGGAAAACCCCAGCCGTCACCATGGTCGCGGCGTGGATCAGGGCAGACACAGGTGTCGGGCCTTCCATCGCGTCTGGCAACCAAGTGTGCAGGAACAGTTGCGCCGATTTCCCCATAGCACCGATGAACAAAAGAAACGCCAACAGGTTGGCTGCGTTCCATTCGGTCCACAAGAAATGCAACTGCGTTTCCGCCAAATGCGGCGCAGCGGCGAAAATATCGTCCATGCGGATGCTGTCGACCAAATAGAACAGGCCAAAGATTCCTAGGATAAATCCAAAGTCACCAACGCGGTTGACGACAAAAGCCTTGATCGCCGCCGCATTCGCGCTTGGCTTGCGAAAGTAAAAACCGATCAGCAAATAGGATGCGACCCCCACGCCTTCCCAGCCAAAGAACATCTGCACAAGGTTGTCAGCTGTCACCAGCATCAACATCGCGAAGGTAAAGAAGGACAGATAAGCAAAGAACCTTGGGCGATAGCTCTCGTCTTCGGCAAAGTTTTCGTCATGCGCCATGTAGCCCATGGAATAAAGATGCACGAGGCTGGACACTGTGGTGATCACGATCAGCATAATCGCGGTCAAACGGTCTAGGCGAATGCCCCAATCCGTCGACAATGTGCCGCTTTCGATCCACCGCAGAATCTGAATATGCTCTGTCGTGCCGTCAAACGTCAGGAAGACAATCCAAGACAAAAGCGCCGACAGGAACAACAAGCCCGTTGTAACCCATTGCGATGCCTCATCGCCAATAATCCGCCAGCCAAAACCGGCAATCAGCGCGCCGACCAGTGGAGCAAAGAGAATGATTGTTTCCATAGTCTTAGCCCTTCATCACATTGACGTCTTCGACGTCGATCGTGCCGCGGTTGCGGAAGAAACATACAAGGATCGCCAGACCAATCGCGGCCTCGGCGGCCGCAACGGTCAACACGAACATGGTAAAGACCTGCCCGACCAGATCGCCCAGATAGGACGAAAAGGCGACAAAGTTAATATTGACCGCCAGCAGCATCAATTCGACCGACATCAAAATGATGATGACGTTCTTGCGATTCAGGAAAATCCCAAAAATGCCAATCACAAACAGCGCCGCAGCCACTGTCAGGTAATGTTCAAGTCCGACCATTTTTGTCCTCGAATCTTTTCTTCTTTTCTGTGCGCCGCCGCTTTGCGACAACAACCAATGACACCAGCATTGCCACAGGCAACAGCGCGCCAAGTGGACCTAATCCGCTCACAGGCCCTGCCCCGGTTTGACGTCTTTCATTTCCAGCGCTTTGGCCGGGTCACGCCACATTTGTTGTAGGATGTCCTGACGTTTGATGTTTGGACGATGCCGAACAGTCAAAACAATCGCGCCGATCATCGCCACCAGCAGGATCAATCCCGCCAGTTGGAACAACAGGATGTATTTCCCGTAAATCAGCAGCCCCAAAGCAGCCGTGTTGTGGACTTCACCGGCATCCGGCGTGATCGCACCGCGCATCGCCTGCGCGTCATCAGAGAATTGCCAAACGCCAAAGGCCAGGGTCAATTGCATCAACAAAACAACGCCAATCAATATTGCAACAGGCAGGTACTTTGCCATTTCCCCGCGAAGCTCGGCGAAATCGACATCCAGCATCATCACGACGAACAAAAACAAAACCGCCACCGCGCCGACATAAACAATGATCAGCAACATAGCGACGAATTCGGCCCCCAGTATCACGAACAGTCCTGCCGAAGACAGAAACGCAAGGATGAGCCACAGCACAGAATGCACAGGGTTCTTTGAAACCACCGTCAGCAATCCAGCGACCACAACCGTGAGCGCAAAAACATAAAAGGCGAAATCGACGACGCTCATGCGTTGTCCTCCTCTTTCTCGGCAAAAACGGCCTGCGCAAACTGCAAGGACCGGTTCATCGCAGGCAATCCGCCCAGCATCGACATTTGATAAATCGTTTCGGCGATTTCCTGTTGCGTCGCCCCGGCTTCCAACGCATGCGCGACGGTAGAGCGAAACATCGGTTCGACCGGTGCGCCTTGCACAGTCATTCCGGCAATCATCGCCATCAGGCGGGCTTTTGCGTCCAAACCATCCTTGTTGAACGCGTTGCCCCACATCATTTCCATGATGTCCTTGGGCATCGTCGCGTTCAGCGTCTCAAACCCGGTGGCCTGAAAATTCTCCATCGCAGGATTGATCTCGCGGATCATTTTCTGACCCTGCTCCATCATCTGTTCAAAGAGTTTGGTGAAATCGTTCATCGGTAAGGCGCATCCATTTCCAGATTCCGAGCGATCTCGGCTTCCCACCGGTCCCCGTTTTCCAGCAACTTGTCTTTGTCGTAAAACAGCTCTTCCCGGGTTTCGGTTGAAAACTCGAAATTCGGCCCTTCGACGATCGCATCAACGGGGCATGCTTCTTGGCAGAACCCGCAATAGATGCATTTCGTCATATCGATGTCATAGCGCGTTGTGCGGCGGCTGCCGTCTTCGCGGGGTTCCGCGTCAATCGTGATGGCTTGCGCCGGGCAAACTGCTTCGCACAGTTTACAGGCAATGCAACGCTCTTCCCCATTTGGGTAACGACGCAAAGCATGCTCCCCTCGGAAACGCGGGCTGAGCGGGCCTTTTTCATGCGGATAGTTCAGCGTCGATTTCGGAGCAAAGAAATACTTTAGCCCCAGCCCAAACCCTTTGATGAAATCAAACAGCAAAAAGTACTTGGTGGCGCGCACATAATCTATTTCAGCCATGGTCTCAGCCTCCTACCGTCCAGCGGGCATAGGCCCCGCCGAACGCACCGTATTGTGCAAAAAATGCCACCAAAACAACCCAGAACAATGACAGCGGCAGGAAGACTTTCCAACCAATGCGCATCAGCTGGTCGTAGCGATAGCGGGGCGTGATGGCCTTGACCATCGAGAAAAAGAAGAATGCGATCGCCATTTTCAAGATCATCCAAAGGATCCCATCAGGCAGACCTGGAATTGGGGACAGCCAGCCGCCGAAGAACAGCAACGAAATCAGCGCGCACATCAGCACGACCGCCATCAATTCGCCGATCATGAACAACAGGAACGGTGTTGAGGAATATTCCACCTGATACCCGGCAACCAATTCACTTTCAGCCTCTGGAAGGTCGAAAGGCGGGCGGTTGGTTTCGGCCAAAGCCGACACGAAGAACAGCACAACCATCGGGAAATGCGGCAACCAGTACCAGCTGAAGATGCCATAGCCGCCATTCTGAGCCTGCACGATGTCGCCAAAATTCATGGACCCTGTCGAAAGAATCACACCGATGATGATCAGACCAAGGGACACCTCGTAGGAAATCATCTGCGCGGCAGACCGCAAAGACCCAAGGAACGGGTATTTGGAGTTTGACGCCCAGCCGCCCATGATCACCCCATACACTTCCAGCGATGAAATCGCGAAGATATACAGAACAGCCACGTTCAGGTTTGAGATCACCCAGCCGTCATTGAACGGGATCGCAACCCAGGCAATCGCGGCCATCACGAAGCTGATCAAAGGCGCAAGGAAAAACACCGCCTTGTCCGCACCCGCGGGCACAACGACCTCTTTGACGATATATTTCAGAAAATCCGCAAAAGATTGCAGCAATCCAAAGACACCAACCACGTTTGGTCCGCGCCGCATCTGGACCGCGGCCCAAATCTTGCGATCCGCGTACATTAGGAACGCAAGCGCGACCAAAAGTGGAATCAAAACCAAAAAGCATTGGCCCACAATTGTTAGGGCAATGCCCAGATTGGTGTTTGTAAAAAATTCGACCATGTCCCAGCCCCTTAGACCGTGGGTATTCCCTGTGCTGCGCAGTTTTGTACCGCGACTTCAGCATCTATTGTTCGTAATCCCTGTGGCAGGGATGGCGAGATGGTGTAAACCGCATCTCCGCGCCAAATGCCACCCTCATTTGCCACATTAGTGCGGACGTGACGCGTAAAACCATACCCTCGGATCAATGCATACTGCGCTGCAGCGCATTCGAGGTAGTCCGCAACGTCGTTATTGTCGCGTGCGCCCTTCATTTTGACTTCGAAATTAACCAAATCATTATCCAACAGGCGCGTTTTCACTTCCATATATTCCGGCTCGAAGGGAACAGATTCGTCCGTTGTCGTGGGTTCTGCGGCACAGGCCGCCAGCCCCCCTGACATCACTGCGAAGACCATCCCCTTCACCTTCACGTCTACTCAGCCGCGATCTTTGTGTTCGCCCGGCCTTTGGCATTCGCCGAAAGCTCTGCCATCAGCGCACTTGCACGCGCAACCGGGTTCGTCAGGTAAAAGTCCTTGATCGCGTTCTTTAACGTCGCTTTCCCCATTTTCTTCAATTTCACCGGAGACCATTCATTCTCGGGCACCTCATCAACACCTGCCAAATGGGGCACTGCCGCAATCAAATCGTGACGCAGCGCGGCGAGCGAGTCGTATGGCAAGGTCGCATCCATTTCAGCAGACAGCGCCCGCAGGATCGCCCAGTTTTCCTTGGCATCCCCAGGTGCAAACCCAGCACGCATCGCCAGTTGAGGCCGCCCTTCGGTGTTCACGAACAAACCGTTTTCTTCGGTATAGGCCGCGCCAGGCAGAATAATGTCGGCGCGATGCGCCCCACGATCACCATGGCTGCCCTGGTAAATGACAAAAGGACCTTCGCCAATTTCAACCTCATCTGCGCCAAGGCTGTACACGACTTCTGCGTCCTTCAACGCTTCTTTCATGCCGCCTTTGGTCGTTGCATCAATATCCATAGCCCCAACACGCGACGCCGCCGTGTGCAGAACCATCAATTTGCTGTTGGTGTCTTCGGCAAGCTTCATGGCATGGGCCAATACAGCTTCGCCATCAGCCTCATTCAATGCGCCCTGCCCGACGATGACGACAGACGGAACTTTTAGCACTTTGCTGAATTTGTGATCCAGCAAACCGGCAAGCGCTTCGCGGTCTGTGCCCATATGGGCGTATTCATAAGTCAGATCGACAGCTTCACCGACCAAACCAACATTTGCGCCCTTGGCCCAAGCCTTGCGGATACGCGCGTTCAGAACCGGCGCTTCGACAGCAGGGTTACACCCGATGATCTGGATCATTTCGGCGTTGTCGATATCTTCGATGGTGGCGGTGCCAACATAGCCAGACCGATTGCCAGCCGGCAATTTCGCGCCATCCACGCGGCACTCAACAGCGCCACCCTGCCCTTCAACCAACTGTTTCAAGGCAAACGCCGCCTCGACAGAGACCAAATCGCCAATCAGACCGGCGACTTTTTTGCCCTTCATCGCAGCCGCAGCCTTGGACAATGCCTCTCCCCATGTTGCGGGCTTCAGCTTGCCGCCAACACGCACATAAGGTTGGTCCAGACGTTGACGACGCAGACCGTCCCAGACGAAACGAGTCTTATCCGAAATCCATTCTTCGTTCACGCCATCATGGTTGCGCGGCAAAATGCGCATCACTTCGCGCCCTTTTGTATCCACGCGGATGTTGGACCCCAAAGCATCCATGACATCAATCGTTTCCGTCTTGGTCAATTCCCAGGGACGCGCCGTAAAGGCGTAAGGTTTGGACACCAAAGCCCCAACCGGACACAGATCAATGATATTGCCTTGCAGGTTTGAATTCAGTGTTTGGCCAAGATAGCTGGTGATTTCCGCATCCTCGCCGCGGCCGGTTTGGCCCATTTGGGTAATGCCCGCGACCTCTGACGTGAATCGCACACAGCGGGTGCAGGAAATACAGCGGGTCATGTGGGTTTCCACCAACGGTCCCAGATCGAGATCTTCGCTGGCACGTTTTGGCTCGCGGTAGCGTGAAAAATCAACGCCATAGGCCATCGCCTGATCCTGCAAATCACACTCGCCGCCCTGGTCACAGATCGGGCAATCCAGCGGGTGGTTGATCAGCAGGAATTCCATCACCCCTTCGCGGGCCTTTTTGACCATTGGGCTGTTGGTTTTCACAACAGGCGGCTGGCCTTCAGGGCCGGGGCGCAAATCTTTGACCTGCATCGCACAAGATGCGGCAGGCTTTGGTGGGCCGCCAACGACCTCGACCAGACACATGCGGCAGTTCCCTGCAATCGTCAGACGTTCATGATAGCAGAAACGCGGCACTTCGATGCCAGCCACTTCGCAGGCCTGAATAAGGGTCATCGCCCCATCAACTTCCAGTTCCTGTCCGTCGATAATGATCTTTTTTAGGTCAGACATCTTCCACCTGTTTTTAGAAGGGCACCGTTCCGTGCCCTTTTGCAATTCTTTCGCGGGGCCTGCAAGACGCTCAGCATCAGGATTCCCGCAGCAGCTGACCCGTCAGCGTGCCTTTTTTGATTTCTTGACGGCCTATTTCGCAATAGGTCTCTGGCTCACCGCGAACAGCACCCTTTTTGCGAAGGTATTTATTGACCGATTGTCTCATACGCTTCTGTTCAGCCTTGTCATAGACAAATGCCTTAACTTCCGCGGTCGAATAACCCTTACCATGTGCATAACTAAGCAATGCCCGCGCCTTCCAAATGGCCAACATGCGGCGCGCAGAGATCGTAGGGCAACGCTTTTCGATCATCGCCCCGATCGCGGCAGATCGCAGCGAGCCGTAAATATGCTCTTCCTGATTGAGCGGCAGCTTGTCCTGCGCTAGCGATGTTCCGGTCATCATTGCCAGACACAAGGCCAGTGCTGCGGTTTTTCGGGTATGTTTTGTCGTGTTGAACTTGGGTTGCATGCGTCATTCCTTTGCCTGATACGCAGTGATCTGCGTCCAGTTGAAATCAAAGGCCAGTTCCGTCGGCCCTTTAACGCCCAGCATTTTGAAACGCTTTACCGTTTCATTTAGATTGGGGTTTGCCCCCATTATATCGGCCGCGTCTGCGTTACGACGCAGCGCGGCTTTTGTCTTGCTATCACAACCGTTTGCCACCGAACCAGCAACAGTTTCGTGAACCCTTCGGCCGGGCAAAGCATATGCAGACAGCACGGACGGCGCGACCATAGATGATCGCGCGTCGCTGCCACCTGGCATCATATGTTGCCCCTGCCAGCTCACTTTTTGAACTTCACCATTTTACGAAAGCTTTTGTCGTCTTTTGATTCCTGCGCAATCGCGGTGCACAGCGCCTCAACACTGTTTGCGTCCACCCCATGGCGCGCCCGAAAAGCAGCTTCCCGCTGTTTCATTTGCGCTTGACCGGCCTCAGTTGAAAGGCTGTTCACCGCCTCAACCGGATCAATGCCAAGTTTGTTCACCTCGACAAGCGTCTCGGTCATCATCTTGTTAAAGTTCCGCTCATTCACTTTGGCGCCGGGGCATTGCTGTTTTGCTGAATTGACATAACCAATGACAGCGAAATCATCATAAATCGCAGGGGGCAACACAATCGAATCCGCGGAAGCCTGCGCAAATGCGGGAACCGCCAGATTTGCAATCAGGGCGACTGACGCCAATGTTTTTGTACTAAGGCTCATAATATTACTCCGCCGCGGTTTTATTACAGTTATGCGAGCGCCAAAGCTGCGCATCTTTTAGATAAGACCAGCCAAAAGCATGGTCACTGTCGCTATTGTCGCGCAGATGGTCCAACCGGTCCAACGCTTCCTGCAAAGACGGCTGATGACCTTCGGGGACCCACCACATCACAAAATGCATTTTCCCCAGAACTTCGAACCATTCCTGGCGACGTTCGTAAAACTGACGATGAACCGTGTTCCAGACAAATTGTTCCAGCGTCGAGACGTCTTCCCAAACTGTCATATTCGTCACAAATTGCGGATCGCCGCCAATGTTGTTTTCCGTATTTCCGGTTCCAGGCTGTCCCGAACCTTCCATCATCCAGACGAAACCGGGCATCCGTTTGCCCAGCCCGTTGACACGATCAAGGTTGTCCATGAACTCCGCAACCCGAGGATCATCAGTCGGGGCCAAAAGGCGCCCGATATTCAGTTCCGCAAGATGATGACCCTTCATGCGGCAGCCTCACATTGCTTGTCTTTCCACAGCTTCGCCTGTTGCAAATGCGTCCAGCTAAAGGCCTCGTCGCTATCGCCCTGTTCAGACAGCAAATCGAACCGAGACTTAGCCTCTGCAATTGTGGGCCGGTGCCCTTCGGGAACCCACCACAAAACCATGCGAATCCCTTGCCCCGGCGCAAACCAGTCTGCTTTTCGGTCGTAGAACTGCTTGTGCAGGGTTTTCCAAACGAATGCCTCTAGGCTTTCGACATTTTCCCACACAGACAACGTAGATGCCGTCCTGGGATTTCCGCCAAGCGGCCCAGCATCGTCCAGCTGTGCATTTTCCATGTCAGAATCACCAAAACGCCAAACAAACCCAGGACTGCGCGCAGCAATTCCATTCACCAAGTCCAAGCCGTTCACGAAATCAGCAACGCGCGGGTCATCCCAATCATATCGGAGGACCCCGATATTGAACTCTGCAAGATGATGACCCTTAGGCTGCAAGTGATTTACTCCGCCGCGACCGCGCTGACTCGTCCGGTCCGCTTGTGTTTGATCCGGTCTTCGATCTCATTGCGGAAATGGCGCACGAGCCCCTGAATAGGCCAGGCTGCCGCATCGCCAAGCGCACAAATCGTGTGGCCTTCGACCTGTTTGGTCACGTCCAGAAGCATGTCGATTTCTTCAACCTCAGCCTCACCGGTAACCAGACGGTCCATAACGCGCATCATCCAGCCTGTGCCTTCGCGACACGGCGTACATTGGCCACAGCTTTCATGTTTGTAGAACTTGGACAGACGCCAGATTGCTTTGATCACATCCGTGTCCTGATCCATCACGATCACAGCCGCTGTCCCCAAGCCTGAACGCTGTTCGCGCAGCCAGTCGAAATCCATGATCGCTTCGCGTGCCGTGGCCGCCGGCAACAATGGCACAGAGGCCCCGCCCGGAATAACAGCCTTTAGGTTATCCCAACCGCCACGAATGCCGCCACAGTGACGGTCGATCAGCTCTTCGAATGGGATCGACATCGCCTCTTCGACAACGCAAGGATTGTTCACATGGCCGGAAATCGCGAACACCTTGGTGCCCACGTTGTTCGGACGGCCAAAGCTGGAAAACCATTCTGGTCCACGCCTCAGGATCGTCGGCACAACGGCGATGGATTCTACGTTGTTCACTGTTGTTGGACAGCCATAAAGACCCGCACCCGCAGGGAATGGAGGCTTCATCCGTGGCATGCCTTTTTTACCTTCAAGGCTTTCCAGCAACGCGGTTTCTTCACCACAAATATAGGCCCCGGCCCCGTGATGCAGATATAGATCGAAATCATAACCTGAACCGGCCGCGTTCTTGCCCAGCAATCCGGCGTCGTAACATTCGTCAATCGCCGCCTGCAGTGCCTCTTTTTCGCGGATATATTCGCCGCGAATATAGATGTAGCACGCATGGGCGCCCATGGCAGAGGATGCGATCAGACAGCCTTCGATCAGTGTATGCGGATCATGGCGCATGATTTCGCGGTCTTTACAGGTGCCCGGTTCTGATTCATCGGCATTCACTACCAGATAGGCAGGACGACCGTCGCTTTCCTTGGGCATAAAGGACCATTTGAGACCGGTTGGAAAACCAGCCCCCCCGCGTCCTCGCAAACCAGATGCTTTCATCTGATCAACGATCCACTCGCGGCCTTTTTTGATGATGCCAGCAGTTCCATCCCAATGGCCCCGCGCACGTGCACCCGCAAGGGTGCGATCATGCATGCCGTAAAGGTTCGTAAAGATCCGGTCCTGATCCTTGAGCATTGTCGCGTTCCTAGTCTTCCCGGCGTTTCCGCCAAATTTGAAAAATCACCACCAACGACCAGAAAAAAGCCGCCAGCGCTGCAAGGTCGAACAGGAAGACATAGTTGTCATCCAACCCAATCCTGCCACCCAGCCATTGTGCCCCAAGCCATAAAAGCATTGTCGCAGCTATGACAATCGCAACCATGCGTGCCCGCCGCGACAGAACTTTGTCCTGCTCAGGATCCAACTATTCAGTCCTCATTTCGTGCCCTTTGCAGACGCACCAGCAGAGAGTTCTTTGGCCCTGGCACGTGCCAAAGCCTTACATTGTTTCGTCCATTCATCGCGTTCAATCCGGCCTTTGAATTTCAGGCGTTCATCAACCCATTCGATCTCTTTCTTTCGCCATCCCGCGATTTGATCGAAATGGTAAAAGCCCAACTCATTCAACGTGGTTTCCAGCTTTGGTCCGACGCCTTTGATCAGCTTCAAATCATCCGCACCCGTCGCCCGCGCCTTGCGCATAACAGGCGGTTTACCGTTTTTCGCCACAGGCTTGCGTTTTGGCTTGGGTTTAGAGTTTTCAGCCTTCTTTTCATTCACCATCGCCGCGCCTGCATCCCCCATCAGGGACGAGGCTGTCATCTTTGACACGTTTGTCTCAGCTTTTGGCTTTGCCGGTGGTTTGGCTTTTGCAGTTGCCGGTTTTGGGGCTGGCTTTGGCGTCTCGGGCGCGGCCACAACCTCGGCGACAGGTTCTTCTGTGGCCGCGGTTTCGGCTTCTTCCGAAACGAACGCAGGTTTGGCGGCCTCTGACGGCATAGTGTCATCTTTGGCGATTTCGGCCGGCGTTTCGGCATCCCGATAAAAACCGATCCACAATAGGATCGCCACCAGAACCGCAATCAATACAGCCAGCAGCAAAGCCGCTGCAAAACTGTAGGACACCAGCACTTTTAGCACAAAAAACGCAATAATGCCGGCGACTGCTGCCAGCCCCCAGACCTTGCCGTTTTGATTTTCTTTTCCAGAACTCATAGCGAACTTCCCCGTTTTATCTGTGCATTCTTACGTGGCACATTAGAGATTTGCCCTTTGAACCAATACAAACCATTCAATTTTTGGACGCGATCATAAACCGAGCGCTGATCGCCACCGCCGTGACAATGACGCCAAACACAATCGAAGGCACCAAGGCGAAACCTGCAGCAAAATTCGCGGCCAAAAAGGCCAAAACGCCAGCAATAATCGTGGTTGTCCACGTCACCGGTTGTTTTTGCGTATCCTCTACACTCATTTCAATTCTCCTCTGCCCCGCCATGCCAGTAGGTCAAACAAGTACTGTTCGTGTCTTAGTACTTTGCGCGTTTCGAAAACTCTGTTTCGCCCCCATCTGCCAGGATCTTTGCCTGTGACACCCAATCATCACGGCTGACCCGTCCTTTGAAACCTTCCAAGTTTTCATCAACCCAGGCCACCTCTTCGGCCGTCCATTTGGAAACTTGGTCAAAATGAAAGAACCCAAGGCTATGCAACAGATCTTCCAGTTTCGGACCAACGCCCTTGATCATTTTCAGATCATCCGCACCTGCTTTGCGCGGAGCCTTCATCACCCGAGGCTTTTTCTGCTTAACAGAGGTCGAAGCCGTTGCTTTCGTTTCGGTTTTCGCCGACGCCTTTGGTGCGGCTTTCTTTTTGGCAGGGGCTTTCTTGGCC
Organism: Marinosulfonomonas sp.; assembly: GCA_051251595.1. Classification (GTDB taxonomy): domain Bacteria; phylum Pseudomonadota; class Alphaproteobacteria; order Rhodobacterales; family Rhodobacteraceae; genus NORP110. The sequence goes on along the minus strand of JBPOFA010000006.1, from coordinate 71,188 downwards.
GCTTTGGCCTTAGCCCCGCCCTGCCACGGCGTCAGCAAGGGCACTTCTGTGCCATCAATCCGCTTAATCGTGTCGCCGATATCCGTCGCCAACTGGGCGCTTGCGTTATACTGGGTCTTGCCGCTGTCGAATTCCTTAAGGCTGGTCAAACCCGCCAAAGGTTCCGATGCATAACGGCCATTCTGAGGACCCGGCGCAGGGACTTTGCCAGCGGACATTTCGTCAATCAGCTCTGCCAAACGTTCGGTTGTCAGATCTTCATAATAGTCCTTGCCGATCTGGGCCATTGGCGCGTTAGAGCATGATCCAAGGCATTCGACCTCTTCCCAGCTGAACTTGCCATCGGCAGAAAGCTCATGCGCGTTGGCGGCAATTTTCTCTTTGCAGACACCAATCAGATCTTCGGCCCCGCAAATCATGCAGGACGTGGTGCCGCAAACCTGAATATGTGCAATTGAACCAACGGGTTGCAGTTGAAACATAAAGTAGAATGTCGCGACTTCCAAAGCGCGGATATAATCCATGCCCAACATGTCGGCGACATATTCAATGGCCGGACGGGACAACCAGCCCTCTTGTTCCTGCGCGCGCCACAACAAAGGTATGATCGCGCTGGCCTGGCGGCCTTCAGGATATTTCGTGGTCTGGCCTTGTGCCCATTTCAGGTTCGCATCCGTAAAGGCGAAGGATTCAGGCTGGTCGTGATAAAGACGGCGAAGCATTAGCGATCAACCTCTCCAAAAACAATGTCCATAGTTCCGATGATCGCAGCAACATCGGCCAGTTGGTGGCCAGATGAGACATAGTCCATCGCTTGCAAATGCAGATACCCGGGCGCGCGCAGTTTCGCGCGGTACGGTTTGTTGGTGCCATCGGCCACCAGATAAACCCCGAACTCTCCCTTCGGCGCCTCAACAGCGGCGTAAACCTCACCCGCAGGCACGTGGAACCCTTCGGTGTAAAGCTTGAAGTGATGAATCAGCGATTCCATCGATGTTTTCATCTCGCCACGGGTTGGCGGGGTCATCTTGCCCCGCGCCATGACATCGCCCGGCTCTTTGCGCAGCTTTTCGATAGCTTGCTTGATGATCTTTGTGGATTCCCGCATTTCGGCCATGCGCACCAAATAACGATCATAACAATCGCCATTCTTACCCACGGGGATTTGGAAATCGAATTCATCGTAGCATTCATAAGGCTGCGACCGCCGCAAGTCCCAGGCCAGGCCTGATCCACGCACCATCACGCCGGAAAATCCCCAGTCCTGAATATCTTGTTCCGTGATGATACCAATATCGGCGTTACGCTGCTTGAAAATCCGGTTTTCAGTCAGCAAACCGTCGATATCGTCGATCGTCTTTGGAAACTGATCGGCCCACGCATCGATGTCGTCGATGAGGTCAGGCGGCAAATCCTGATGAACACCGCCAGGGCGGAAATACGCGGCGTGCAGGCGGGCCCCACAGGCGCGTTCGTAGAAAATCATCAGTTTTTCGCGCTCTTCAAAGCCCCAAAGCGGCGGCGTCAGCGCCCCCACATCCATGGCCTGAGTGGTCACGTTCAAAAGGTGGTTCAAAACCCGACCGATTTCCGAATACAAAACCCGGATCAATGACGCCCGCCGCGGCACTTCCGTGCCCGTCAAACGTTCAATGGCCAGACACCAGGCATGTTCCTGGTTCATCGGGGCCACGTAATCCAACCGGTCAAAATATGGCAGGTTTTGCAGATACGTCCGGCTTTCCATCAGCTTTTCTGTGCCGCGATGCAACAAGCCGATATGCGGGTCGCACCGTTCTACGATCTCACCATCCAACTCCAGAACCAACCGCAGCACACCGTGGGCCGCAGGGTGCTGTGGCCCGAAATTGATGTTGAAATTGCGGATTTTCTGTTCGCCGGTCAGCGCGTCATCGAAATTGCCGTCCATCATGCTTTGACCCTTGTTTTGTCGATCTGCCATGCCGCAGGTACAGCGTCGAAATGCTGGCTGACATAGTCATATTGTTCGGAATGCCACGCACGCGCGACAAAATATTGTTCATCTGTCATATCAAGCTGAGGCCCACGGTTCACAGCCAAGGCAAAATTGGCCTGATGCGACCGGATGCCAAGAAACGCACAGATCTTGTCCGTTGTCGCACCTGAAAACAGGTCTTCATAAAACAAGACCAGCAATTGCCGTGGGTCTAAGGCAGACCAGAGGTTTTTCAGAACCTGGCGGTAATCACCGCGATCAAGGATACCTTCGTTCCGGCCACGCTCCATCCGCCAGAAAATCCGGTTGGCCCATTCCTGAACCGTACCGCTTGGCCCCTGCCGATTGCCGGCCTTCATACGAATATGGGACCACAACCGCGAAACCGGATCGCGCAGAACATAGATGAAACGTGTATTTGCAACGATGCCCGCCATCTTGCGAAACCGATCCACGCTCAGCAAAGAATAGGCCGGAGTGACATCAGCAACCACGCGTTCATCCACACGGCCCTTGTTCAAATAGGCCAGATACCCGGGAATATCCTCGGCCTCATTTTGCAGAAGTCCGATCAATTCCTCATAGTCGTCAATCTTGCGCTGCTGGGCCTGCGTAATCGGCGCAACAGAAAGCTCTCTCTGGTTGCGACGGAAACGGCCAGATTGCCACTTGGTGTCGTCGCAATCCCGAGCATCAAAATAGTGCAGCTCTTTGACCGAACGCAGATGGCAGTCCGGATGCGACGACAAATACCGGTAAACCCAGCTTGTGCCGGCTTTGGTTGCGCCGACGCAGAATAAGACTGTTGGGTCTTGCGTCACTTGCTTGCGGCCTCTTCTTTTTCGTCGCCGGGCAAAATGTACTTGGCACCTTCCCAAGGGCTCATAAAGTCGAACTGGCGATATTCCTGAACCAGACTTACAGGTTCATAAACCACACGTTTTTGCAGCTCGTCATAGCGAACTTCGGTATAACCCGTTGTCGGAAAATCCTTGCGCAGCGGATGCCCACGGAACCCGTAATCCGTTAGCAAACGCCGCAAATCCGGATGACCCGAGAACAGGATGCCAAACATGTCAAAGACTTCACGTTCAAACCAATTGGCCGACGGGTGCACTTCGATGATGGAAGGCACCATTTCGTCTTCACGCACCGCAACGCGGACACGGATGCGATGGTTCTGATACATCGACAAAAAGTGGTAAACGACATCAAACCGGGCGCCACGGCTTGGGTAATCAACGGCTGTGATATCCACCAAAGACGAAAACCGGCAAGTCCGATCCGTTTTAAGGAATTCCATGAACGCCACCAAAGAGGCTGGCGTAATGGTCACGTTGAGCTCGCCAAAGGCAACATCCCATCCAACCACACAATCCGGGCGCTTTAGTTCAATATGTGCGCCAAGTTCTTTGAGTGCTTCGCTCATCGCTTATCTCACAATCGTGCCGGTACGGCGAATTTTGCGCTGGAGTTGCAGAATGCCATACAACAGGGCTTCGGCTGTTGGGGGGCATCCGGGAACATAGACATCGACCGGTACGATCCGGTCACATCCGCGCACAACAGAATAGGAATAGTGATAATAGCCACCACCATTGGCACAAGAGCCCATGGAAATGACATAGCGCGGTTCTGGCATCTGGTCGTAGACCTTGCGCAGCGCCGGGGCCATTTTATTGGTCAATGTGCCCGCAACGATCATCAGGTCAGACTGGCGTGGGCTGGCACGGGGCGCCGTGCCAAACCGTTCCAGGTCATAGCGCGGCATAGAGGTGTGCATCATTTCAACAGCACAACAGGCCAGACCAAAGGTCATCCAGTGCAAAGACCCGGTTCGGGCCCAGTTGATGACATCTGCTGTTGACGTGACAAGGAACCCCTTGTCCTGCAATTCAGCGTTCAGGGCCTGCGTGGCGACATCTTTGTCGACCTGCGCAGTATTGACAGAAGTGCTCACTCCCATTCGAGAGCCCCTTTCTTCCACTCATAGGCAAATCCGATTGTCAGGACGCCCAGAAATACAATCATCGACCAAAAGCCAAGCAACCCGACATCCTTAAAGGCAACCGCCCAAGGGAACAGGAATGCAATCTCTAGATCGAAGATGATGAACAGGATCGCCACAAGGTAGAACCGGACATCGAATTTCATCCGCGCATCGTCGAATGCGTTAAACCCACATTCATAAGCGCTGACTTTTTCAGGGTCCGGATTTTTCACGGCGACAATAATTGCGGCCAGCATCAAAACGACGCCTAGCCCGATCGCGATTACCAGAAATATAATGACTGGCAGATACTCTCGCAGAAGGTCTTCCAACTGTGGCTCCTTTCATGCGCATTTTCGCATGGTGTTTGCTCGGTTAGGGGTTTAGCCCCGCGCATTGGCAGGGTCAACCAATGTGCGCGTGTTTAACGCAGTTCGTTTCACGTTATACGCACCCCAAAATAATGACAAATTTCCGTTTCTTTTAAAGGATTTGGGTATGATCACAGTTGGATTCCACCCGCCAGCCAGCGCTCCTATGACGCCGGGAAAATGGGCGACTTCTTAGGGCGGCAGCACAAATCTGTTACACTCTGCGATAAAACCGTCAAAGATTCGAAAGTTTCAGCCACCAGTCACGGCTATATCGAATGCGCTTTAATCACGCTTGGTCAAAGAGGCTCATTTCTCCGGCTCAAGCGGTCCGAACACCGGGCCGGACCCCAATATCCATCCTGCAATTTGACGGTGTTCCACGCGGAAATTTGCAAGTTTGTTGTACAAATCGAACATTTTACCCGATTGACGCGATTACTCCGCGGCAATCAAAACCGTCGCCAGTTTTCTAGATCTCGGTTCCTTTTTGCACCTGAAAAACGCCAATGGCTTCGGCCCGAATGATCCGCGCAATCAAGCTGCAATCGTCCAGAGAAAACGTCAGCGGTAGTCGCATGTCGATCAGCCCAGCCAGAATCCGATCTGTCTGCGGCATGTCCTGGGGCGCGGCGTAACGCCAGCTGTCATGTTTGGATGTAAAGCCAACCGGGCTGTCCGCGCCAAACCATTTCAGCTCTACCCCACGTGCGGCGCATCGGCTTAAAAACTTTTTCACATCCGCTTCTTCTGCATCCGGCAGCAGAAACTGAATCGAAGACCCGACAAAACTTTCAGCCTGCGGACGGTCTATGATCTGCAGTCCCGGCGTATCGCGCAGCCCCTCCTCGACCGTCCGATAACGATCATTCCAGGCCTCACATTGATCAGGCAGGCGTTTCAATTGGGGCCGCAATATCGACGCGCGCAAATTGTCCATGCGCCCCGAAACATTCGGTGTCTCGTATTTGATCGCTTCAAACACCTCAGGCGGCGGGGCCGCCCGATGACGTTCAAACAACATGTAAGAGCCCGACAACATGATCGCACGCGCCATCAGATCAGGGTCATCAGACACCAACAATCCGCCCTCACCCGAATTCATATGCTTATAGGTTTGCGTCGAATAACACGCGACCAGACCATGCCGACCAGAGGGCACCCCAGCCCATTTTGCCCCCATTGTATGGGCGCAATCCTCTATCACGTTCACACCGGCCGCGTCACAAATCGCGATCAGCTCTGCCATGTCGACGATATGCCCGCGCATATGCGACAGCAGCAAAACCTTCGCGCCGGTTTGCGAAATTTTCCGTTCTAAATCAGTCAGATCAATCGTCAAAGCGGATGACACCTCGACAAAAACGGGTTGCGCCCCAAGCCCGGCAATGGCACCAGGCACCGGGGCCAGCGTGAAGGCATTCGTCAAAACCGTGTCGCCCGGACCAACGCCAATCGCCCGCAGCGCGGTTGCAATCGCGTACCCGCCCGAGGCGACGGCCAGACAGTATTGCGCGCCAACGAAATCCGCGAAGTCCTGTTCCAACAAGGCGGTTTCACCAACCTCGCCGGGCTCCACATTGTATCGATGAAGGCGCCCATGCCGAAGCACGTCGACCGCAGCCTGAATTGCATCCTCTGGGATGGGCTGTTGCTGGGTAAAACTGCCCTTAAATATCTCTGACATCTCGGCCTCCTGCCGGTCCTTAAAGGGGCTGCGCGGAAAATGGTCAATATCGCGATCATATCCTTGCCCTATGGGAAAGGCCCCTTTTCGGGATGACTGTGGCGTGCTTTCACCAAATTGTCCCTGACAAGCCTTTGAAAACACATAATTGCCAGCGCATGATCCGGACAGGATAGTATTGGTCGCGGCGTATGCGGCTTTTTGACAGGCAAAACGCGCTGTCAAAGGGTCAAATCGCCGATTTTGTGTAACTGAGAGTAAAAACTTGTGAACATCTTGTTCTTGCGACAACCGGGTCAAAGGTTACAACGGCTCCGAAATGGAGAAATGAAAAAATCATGCCCACAGCTTTAATCGTTCTTGCAGCCGGCCAAGGCACGCGCATGCAATCAGATCTGCCCAAGGTTCTGCATAAAATTGGCGGCGCCCCATTGTTCAGTCATGCGCTGGATGCCGCCGCCGCCCTTGATGCAGAAAAAACCATTCTGGTGGTGGGTCATGGCAGCGACGCGGTCACCGCCGCTGCACATGAAGTGAACCCGGACATAGAAATTGTTCTGCAAGCCGAACAACTGGGCACCGGACATGCGGTTGCGCAAGCCAAAGAAGCGCTACAGGATTTCCAGGGCGAAGTCGTGGTGTTGTACGGTGACACGCCCTTTGTTCAGCCAGAGTCTTTGCATCGCATGATCGCGGCCCGCAAAACCCATGACGTCATCGTTCTTGGGTTCGAAACGCCAGACCCTGCCCGCTATGGCCGCCTTGTGATGGCCGGCGACGCGTTGCAGCGCATCGTAGAATACAAAGACGCAACCGAAGCTGAACGCCAAATCAACTATTGCAACAGCGGCATTATGGTCGCCTCGGCCTCGACGATGTTCGACCTGTTGGGCTCAATCGACACCAACAACGCCAGCGGAGAGCTTTATTTGACCGACCTGGTCGAAGTGGCAAATGCAAAAGGCATGACGGCAACAGCTGTGACTTGCGACGAAGCGGAAACCCTTGGCGTGAACAGTCGTGCAGATTTGGCGGCAGCAGAGGCGCATTTTCAAAAACGTGCCCGCCAGAACGCTTTGGACAATGGTGTCACATTGATCGCCCCGGACACGGTCTATTTTTCCACTGACACTTTGTTGGGGCGCGATGTCACCGTAGAGCCGAACGTTGTCTTTGGCCAAGGTGTCAGCGTCGAAACCGGCGCCGTGATCCGCAGCTTTTCACATCTAGAGGGATGCCATGTTGGCGCTGGTTCTTTGGTCGGCCCTTATGCCCGCCTGCGCCCCGGTGCAGAGCTGGCCAACGAAACTCATATCGGGAACTTCGTCGAGATCAAGAATTCGCAAATTGGCGAAGGCACCAAGGTCAATCACCTGTCCTATATCGGGGATGCGAACCTTGGCGACAAAACAAATATCGGCGCAGGAACGATCACCTGCAACTATGATGGTGTCAATAAACACCGGACTGAAATCGGTTCTGGCGTGTCCATCGGCTCAAACACGATGCTGATTGCCCCAGTCACTGTTGGGGACAATGCAATGACCGCCAGTGCCACAGTGGTAACCAAAAACGTGCCGGATGGCGCATTTGCGATCACCCGGCCCGAGATGGTGATCAAACCCGGCTTTGGTCGTAAATTGTTGGAAAAGTTTAAGGCCATTAAGGCTGCAAAACAAAAGGACGCGTAAAATGTGTGGTATTGTAGGGGTTCTGTCCGACCATCAGGCGGCACCAATCATCGCTGAGGCCCTGAAGCGGCTGGAATACCGGGGCTATGACAGCGCCGGAATCGCGACGATTGATGACACCAAAAAACTGGACCGTCGGCGTGCCGTAGGCAAACTTGTCAACCTGTCCGACCTTTTGGTGCATGATCCGCTGGAAGGCAAATCCGGCATCGGCCACACCAGATGGGCCACCCATGGATCGGCAACTGTCGTCAATGCCCACCCACATCGCGCCGGCCCTGTGGCTGTCGTGCACAATGGCATCATCGAAAACTTTCGTGAATTGCGCCAAGAGCTTGGCGAAAAAGGTTACGACTTCCAGACCGAAACTGATACGGAAACGGTCGCATTGCTGGCGCAAAGCTTTCTGGATCAGGGGCTTGCCCCGCGCGATGCCGCAGAACAAACCATCGCCCGTTTGGAAGGCGCATTCGCCTTGTGTTTTCTCTTTGACGGCGAAGACGATCTGCTGATCGCCGCACGCAAAGGGTCACCGCTGGCCATCGGTCATGGCGACGGTGAAAACTATGTCGGTTCCGATGCAATTGCGCTGGCGCCGATGACGGATAAGATCACCTATCTTGAGGAAGGCGATTGGGCCGTTCTGACCCGAACCAGCATTGAAATCATGGACAGCAACGGCAACCGGGCAAACCGCCCGGTGCGCATGATCCAGATTGACGCGGCGCAAGTCGACAAAGCGGGCCACAAACATTTCATGGCCAAGGAAATCGCTGAACAACCCACAGTCTTGGGAGAGGTCATCTCTCGTTATCTGGCGGCCGATGGTGCATCGGTGGACTTGCCCGGCGAAGGCCTGAATTTCGCTCAGATAGAGCGGATTACAATGGTGGCCTGTGGGACAGCCTATCTTGCCTGCCTCACCGCAAAATACTGGTTCGAACAGATTGCAAATTTGCCTGTTGAAATCGACATCGCCTCTGAATTTCGGTACCGCGAACCGCCGATTACCAAGGGCACATTGGCGATCTTTGTCAGCCAATCCGGCGAGACCGCCGATACTTTGGCCGCTTTGCGCTATGTCTCTGGAAAGGCGGATAAAATCGCCGCCGTTGTGAACGTTCCTGAAAGCTCTATCGCGCGGGAAAGCGACCTTGTTCTGCCCATTCACGCAGGCGCAGAAATCGGTGTCGCATCGACCAAAGCCTTTACCAACCAGCTTGCGGTTCTGACCATGCTGGCCTGCAAGGCTGCCACTGATCGTGGGGCAATGGACAGGGATGCTGCACAAAAGTTCTTAACTGATCTCGGCAACCTGCCCGGTTTGGTGAACCAAGCCCTTGGCCAAAGCGAAAACATCAGCCATATCGCCCGCGACATGGCCGAGGCCGACGATATCCTCTTTTTGGGGCGCGGCGTGATGTATCCCCTTGCACTGGAAGGGGCGCTGAAACTCAAAGAGCTCAGCTATATTCACGCCGAAGGCTATGCCTCTGGCGAGTTGAAACACGGACCGATCGCTCTGGTTGAAAAGTCAGTTCCCGTTGTGGTTATGGCCCCCCATGACGCGCTGTTCGACAAAACCGTTTCCAACATGCAAGAGGTCATGGCCCGCGACGGCAAGGTTTTGTTGATCACTGATTCAAAGGGCGCGCAAAAAGCATCCGAAGGCACCTGGGCCGTATTGCAAATGCCCGAAGTGCCAGAGCCTTTTGCCCCGATCGTCTATGCCGTTTCCGCCCAATTGCTGGCTTATCATACGGCGGTTGCCAAAGGCACCGATGTCGATCAACCTAGGAATCTGGCAAAGTCAGTTACCGTGGAATGAAATGGCAAAACAATTCGATGCGCTCGAACCGCAGCATCGGTCTTTCATAAAGGCCCAGCATCTGTTTTTCGTGGCCAGCGCCGGTCCGGAAGGCCGCGTAAACGTGTCCCCCAAGGGCATGGACAGTTTGCGCGTCATCGGCCCTAACCGTTTGCTTTGGTTGAATTATACCGGCAGCGGAAACGAAACTGCCGGGCATTTGCTGCAAAGCAATCGAATTACTTTGATGTGGTGTTCATTTGAAAAACGCCCGCAAATCCTGCGCGTCTATGGATCGGCCAAAACGATTCACAAGGGCGACTCAGCTTGGGCAAACGGCGCCAGTCATTTCAATCCAGGCGTCGGGGCAAGGCAGATTTTTGACGTCGATTTTGATCTGGTCCAGACGTCTTGCGGCTATGCTGTACCCTTTATGGAATTTGTGAGCGACCGGGATCTGCTCAGCACCGTGAACCGGGACAAGGGCGAGGACGGCCTGAAAGAGTACCGCAACGAAAAGAACAGGTTAACGATTGATGGCATGCCAACAGGCTTGCCGCAGGATCTATCGTGACGCTCGACGACGCCCTTTCGCAGCTCAAGGCGCTTGTCCAACCCGGGCGAGACGCAGAAATGGCCGCCTATCACAAGGTAGACCGCCCTTATCTGGGGGTGGCCAACCCGGACATAAATGATCTGGCAAAGTCCTGGCGCACCACGCTTGACGTCGAAGAACGAGTCGCGCTGGCCCATGATTTGTGGGGCACCAACATTTTTGAGGCCCGGCTGGCCGCTGCAAAACTGCTGACACAGGCCCGCATTCGCCCGGATGAGGCGGCCTGGAATGAAATCCTGTCCTGGTTGCCCGATTTTGACAGTTGGGCCATTGCTGATCATGCCGCCATGGCCGGGCAACGCCGGTTGACGGCGGACCCGACACGGATCGAACAGGTGGAAAGCTGGACCACATCTGAAGACAAATGGTCCAGACGCGCCGCGCTGGTCTTTACCCTGCCCTGGACAAAACAGAATTTTCCAAAGCCCGACGATCTGGTGATCCGGGACAGAATCCTTGGCTGGGCGGCATCTTATGTCGATGATCCGGACTGGTTTATCCAGAAGTCCATCGCCTGGTGGCTGCGAGATTTGTCAAAACATGACCCCGACCGGACACGCAAATTTCTGGCCGAGCATGGGGAAAAGATGAAACCCTTTGCCCGCAAAGAAGCCGCCAAGCACCTGTAACCAAACGCGCTAGCTTTGGTAAACCGTCAAATTCACGATGGATTGCAGATCGACATCCAGCAAACGCATGGCCGGCAGCGACAATCGGCTGCCCGCCGTTGCAGGCCCCTCAATCGGGATCAGATCTACCTTTAGGGATTTGCCCGTCTTGGGGTCTTTGACATGCCCTTTGACGCGCGACGCGACCAAAGGCGTTTCCAGCCAGAAACCCGGTGCCGCGGCATTTCCCAAAGTGGCAGAGGTGGTGCCCAATTCAACACCCAGCTTAGAGTCTGTTTGGGCAGCCGCCTCACGTTCGGCATCGGTAGAGGTGTCAAATTCCTCAGCCGTCAGCGCGCTATCCGTGCCCAAAGACGCATCATAATCCTGCCCCGAACCACCAGAATAGATCGGAGAAATGCTTGGCTGCGTCCCACATCCGGCCAACGCTGCCACGCCCACAATCAGGGCAATATTCAATCTAAATGTCATCACGGTTAAAGTCTTATGATCAATTCGTGAGTGGATCAATCACAGACAGGGGTTGCCGTGCCGCTTTTTGCAATCTACGTCTAAATGATGACACCAAAACTGATAGATCCCTTTCAACGCGCGATCAGTTATCTTCGCGTTTCCGTGACAGACCGCTGTGATTTCAGATGTGTATATTGCATGTCCGAAAACATGAACTTTCTGCCCAAGAAAGAGCTTTTGACCCTGGAAGAGCTGGACCGCATGTGTTCGGCCTTTGTCGGGCTTGGCGTGGAAAAGCTGCGGATCACAGGCGGCGAGCCTTTGGTGCGGCGCGACATCATGTCGTTTTTCCGCAATATGTCACGGCACCTGGACTCCGGCGCGTTGAAAGAACTGACGCTGACCACCAATGGATCGCAGCTGGCCCGGTTTGCGGATGATCTTTATTCAGCCGGTGTGCGGCGGGTGAATGTGTCGCTTGACACCTTGGACGAAGAAAAATTCGCCCGGGTGACACGGTGGGGCCGCCTGCCCCAGGTTCTTAAGGGCATTGATGCCGCACAAGCCGCCGGAATGCGCGTCAAAATCAACGCGGTCGCCTTGCGCGGGTTCAACGAAGAGGAATTGCACAGCATAACGCAATGGTGCGCCTCCAGAGATCTGGACCTGACCTGGATCGAAGTCATGCCAATGGGCGACATGGGAGAGCTGGACCGCATCGGCCAATACTGGCCCTTGTCAGACGTCCGCAAAGCCTTGGCGCAGTTTTACACGGTCACCGATTTGCCAGAACGCACCGGTGGACCGGCCCGTTATGTGCGTCTGGAAGAAACCGGCCAAAAGATCGGCTTTATCACCCCGCTGACCCATAATTTTTGTGAAAGCTGCAACCGGGTACGCCTGACCTGTATCGGCGAATTGTACATGTGTCTGGGCCAGGAAGATTGGGCCGACCTTCGCACCCCGCTGCGCGAAAACACGGACTCTGATGCGCCGCTGATCGAAGCAATTCACAAGGCCATTGGGCGTAAACCCAAGGGCCATGATTTTGACTATTCGCGCGAACAGGCGGATGGGCAAGTGTCCCGCCATATGAGCCACACAGGCGGCTAGGCGCTTTATTTGGCGGGCATCCGCGTTTCGACCATACCTGCGAACCAGGAACACCCGGCCGGAATAATCTCATCGTTGAAGTTGAATTTCGGATGGTGCCACCCGGCACTGTCCCCATTGCCCAGAAAAATGAACGTCCCCGGACGCCGCTCCAGCAAATAGCTGAAATCCTCGGCCCCCATCACAGCGGGCGTATTGTCATCTGCTGAACCGGCAATGTCTTTTGCCACCTCTACAGCGATTTTTGTATTTTCAACGGCGTTGACGGTTGCGGGATAGCCGCGATGGTAATCGACCTTGGCCGTGGCGCCGAATGCCGCGGCGGTCAACTCACACACTTCGGACAATCGCCGTTCGATAAAATCTTGGACATCCCCATCCATAGACCGAACAGTGCCGGTCAAAACTGCAGTTTCGGAAATCACGTTATTGGCCTGAGAGCTGGCATTAAAAGTGCTGACTGTTAACACAGCCTGCTTCATCGGGTCGACATTGCGAGCCACAACAGATTGCAACGCGACAACGATGTGACTGGCCACAAGCGTTGCATCAGTCCCAAGATGAGGTTCTGCCGCATGGCCACCCCGCCCGGTCACATAAATCTCAAACTGGTCTGCCGCTGCCATGATCGGGCCGGGGCGCATCGCAAATTGGCCGACATCCAAACCGGGCTTGTTGTGGATTGCATAGACCTCATCAATGTTCCAACGCTCTAACAGACCGTCGTTTATCATCTCTAGACTGCCGCCGCCGCCTTCTTCTGCGGGCTGAAAGAACACCACACATGTGCCATCGAAGTTACGTGTTTCGGCAAGGTACTTTGCCGTGCCCAGCAACATGGCCGTGTGCCCGTCATGGCCACAGGCATGCATCGCCCCGGGGATTTTAGAGGCATAGTCCAGCCCTGTTTCCTCAATGATCGGCAGCGCATCCATATCGGCCCGCAAGCCAATCACACGCCCGGATGTGTCCGTCTTGCCTTTGATTACACCGACAACACCAACCCGCCCGATCCCTGTCGTGACCTCATCGCAGCCAAAGCTTTCCAGCTTTTCCGCAACGATTCCGGCGGTGCGGTGCGTTTCGTACATGATCTCTGGGTTCTCGTGCAGGTCCCGGCGCCATTCGATGATTTCGGGAAGCATCTCTGCAAATCGGTTTCTAACGGGCATGCCTTACTCCTTGGGCAAATGATCGACCGCGCGGCGGGCAAAACCAACCTGCGCCCCGAACAGTTCAATTGATATAGATTTATTCGGGGAATAGCCCACGGCAAGCTCCTGTTCGCTCTGGCGCAATTTGATCGCGGGGGCGACCTTGGTCAAGGGGCGGATAGGGCAAACCGCATTTAGGGCGACCATGGGGCCGCCGCCCCTGCCCTGACACCAGAAAAGCGGCAAAAAAGACCGGAACGCTGGAATTCCAAGCAGAGCGTAGAACAAAATCACGCCAGACCAGACAGTTTTAAAACAAAATACCAATTCCAACACATCCGAAGAACAGACATACAGGAAAACCCTACATTCACGTAAGAGAATAACTTGATTTGTCGGATTTTTCGCGCAAAACGAGGAAATAATTCCGTTTCGGGGGAAATTCCATGTTTGAGTCTTTGGGTTTTGAATCCACCACGCCACAGCAAGCGGCAGTGATCTTGGGTCTTTTGGTCGGCTTGGCCTTTGGGGCCTTGGCCGAGGTCACCCGGTTTTGTATTCGTCGCGGTATTGCCGGCCCGGCCAGCGAACGTCGCCCTGCCCTTGGGGTATGGCTGACGGCGCTCGCATTTGCGGTCGTCGGAACACAAGCTGCGGTGGCAGCTGGTTTGATCAGCTTTGACGAACACCGGTTTATGGCGCCCGATTTGCCATGGTTGGCCATTTCGATTGGAGGCTTGGCCTTTGGGGCTGGAATGGTCCTGACCCGAGGATGCGTGTCGCGCCTGACCGTTTTGTCTGGCACCGGCAACTTGCGCGCGGTGTTTGTTCTGTTGGTCTTTGCAATCATAGCCCATGCCACATTGAAAGGTGTGCTTGCACCGGTCCGTGTCAGCTTGGGCAGCGTGACAGCACCGCTTGGAGACTCCGTTTCCTTGGCAAACCTACCCGGCGGCCCGATCCTGTGGGCCGGGCTTATCGCATTTGCAGCCCTGGCTTTTGCCTGGCGCTCTGGGGCCAATCGGGGCACGCTTGGTCTGGCTGCCTTGATCGGCTTGCTTGTGCCTTTGGCTTGGGTTGGAACCGGCTATGTGCTGTTCGACGAGTTTGATCCAATTGCGATGGAAAGCCTGTCTTTCACCTCTCCGTCCGCTGAAACCCTATTTTGGGGGATCGCGTCCAGCGCAATTCCCGCCGGATTTGGTGTTGGCCTGATCGGTGGTGTCGTTGTTGGCGCGCTTGTGCTTTCGCTTCTTGGCGGACGTTTCAAATGGCAAAGCTTTAGCACCCCACGGGAAACGGGTCGCTATGTCACGGGTGGGGCCTTGATGGGCTTTGGCGGTGTCCTGGCGGGTGGTTGTACTGTGGGGGCCGGGCTGTCGGGCATCCCAAGCCTGTCTGTCGCAGCACTGCTGGCCTTGGCCGCAATCGTCGTCGGTGGTCTGTTAACCAACCGCGTCCTTAATGGTCGACAGACTTCCGGATCCGACGCACCAGCAGCCCTACAGCCAACACAACCAGCGGAGTAAGGATCGCCGTCGCCATGCCCTTGGACATGTCCAGAGCATGGATGACGGGGTACGCCGCATAGGTGGCAAGGTTGACGGCATAGTAGCTGACCGCGACAACCGATAGCCCTTCTACCGTTTTTTGCAGGCGCAGCTGCAGATCAGCGCGTTTGTCCATGCTTTCCATCAACCGCTGGTTCTGGGCAGAGCGTTCCACATCGACCTGTGTGCGCAACAGCTCTCCGGCGCGGATGGCGGCAGCGGCCATGTCGCGCAAACGGCTTTCGGTGGATTGCACCGTTCGCATGGCCGGATCAAATCGGCGCATCATGAATTCCGCGAATGTTTGGCGACCCTTGAAACGGGTCTCTCGCAAGACTTCGATCCGTTGGTTTACCAGCGCGCCATAGGCCCCTGTGGCCCCAAAACGGAATGTCGATTGGGACAGCAGGTTTTCAAGCTCTGCCGAAATGCGCAACAACCCATGCAGCGTTGTTTCTGCCCGGCTGTCCGGCTGGCGCATATCCTCTACCAATCCAGACAACTCGTTGTGGATCGGTCCCATCTGGGCGGACAATTCCCGCGCCGTTGCAAGGCCCAGCATCGACAGGGCCTTATAGGTTTCGATTTCGCACAAGCGCTGCACAATCCGCCCCACGCGGGCCGCGCCGGTTTCTGCGGCCGTGAAGACGGCAAACCGCATGTGCCCTGCCGCATCAATGCGAAAATCCCCGGCCATCACGGCAGCCCCATCCAAGACGGAACTGACGGCCAGACTTTCCGGAACCATCCATGACGTGACTTTTTCGGAAATCGCGTCCTGATCTTCCAGCTGTTCCACACGGATCAGCGCAGATGTGACGCGTACGCCGGGGGATTCTGCCAGCCAATCGCCGGGGAAGACATCAAACGTCGCCGGATCAAACGCACGGTCGGAATTGCCTTTACCAAAGATCGTGTAGGTTACAAATTCCGTGTGCTGTTCCCATTTGAGCGTGTGCTGCCCAAGGTCGCCGAAATAATGCGTGGCCCCGGGGCTGGGATGGGTCGCGCCAAACCGATCCAACAACGCGATCAGATGCGCCCGGTCAGCGCCCCTGTCGCGCGACGCCGCATCTTGGGGCGCTTTGATCGCTAGATAGGCCGCAAAGCCCGGCACCGTCATCGATGGAAAGGGCCGCGCATGCAATTCATTGGCCAGCGCATAGCGCAGCGGATGATCGGTGAATTCGTTCATTTGCCAAAGACCTCGTCTGACAATTAGGCTGGCCACCCCAAGGCCGCCAGCCTTGAGCTTAGTCGATCAGTGGCAAAAGGCTGTCCACAGACGCCTTGGCATCACCATAGAACATGCGTGTGTTGTCTTTGTAGAACAGCGGGTTTTCGATACCGGAATAACCGGTCCCCTGCCCGCGTTTCGAAACAAAGACCTGCGCCGCTTTCCAGACTTCCAAAACGGGCATACCCGCAATCGGAGAGTTTGGATCTTCCTGCGCCGCCGGGTTCACGATGTCATTGGACCCGATCACAATCACCACATCGGTGGTGGGGAAATCATCGTTGATTTCATCCATTTCCAGAACGATGTCGTAAGGCACTTTGGCCTCTGCCAACAACACATTCATATGCCCCGGCAAACGCCCGGCAACCGGGTGAATGGCAAACCGAACGTTCTTGCCCTTGTCCCGCAACTTGTTTGTCAACGCGCTGACAGACTGCTGTGCCTGTGCAACCGCCATGCCATAGCCTGGCACAATCACGACACTGCTTGCCTCATTCAGCGCTGCAGCAACGCCACCGGCCTCGATTGCGACCTGTTCGCCCTCGACCTCCATCTGCGGGCCGGCAGTTCCGCCAAACCCACCTAGGATAACCGAAACAAAAGAGCGGTTCATCGCCTTACACATAATGTAAGACAAGATTGCACCCGATGACCCGACAAGCGCACCGGTGACAATCAACAAGTCATTTCCGAGCGAAAACCCGATCGCCGCCGCAGCCCAACCTGAGTAGGAATTCAGCATCGACACGACCACAGGCATGTCAGCCCCGCCAATCCCCATGATCAGGTGATAACCGATGAACAATGCCATGATCGTCATCAGCGCCAGCGGCAAAAACCCGCCCGTATTGAAATACCAGATCAGACAAATCAGCGAAATGATCGCCGCACCGGCATTAAGCGCATGCCCGCCCGGCAGCTTCGTGGCCGTGGATGTTAATTTGCCGGCCAGTTTGCCATAGGCAACGACCGACCCGGTAAACGTGACCGCACCGATAAAGACCCCCAGGAACAGCTCGACCCGCAGAATGTTAACCTCGACCGTGTCCTTCTTGGCCAAAAGCGCGGCGAATCCTTCCAGGGCTTTGCGCGCCGTATCGTCCATCGCCAGAACACGACCCAGTTCGATATGGGCGTTCAGCCCAACAAAGACAGCCGCCAGACCGACAAGCGAATGCATCGCCGCCACCAGCTGGGGCATTTCGGTCATCTGAACCCGCTGCGCGACGTAATAACCGACGATCCCGCCAGCGACAATTAGGACAAGCGACAGGAACCATAGGCCCGCACCGGGGCCAATCAACGTCGCGAAGGCTGCCAGCGCCATGCCAGCAATACCATACCAAACAGCGCGTTTTGCGCTTTCCTGTCCGGAAAGACCGCCCAGGCTAAGAATAAATAAAACCGCCGAAACAACGTATGCGGCCGTTGTAAATCCAAATTCCATGATGGCCTCTCCTTAAGATTTCTGGAACATCGCAAGCATGCGACGCGTGACAAGGAAGCCACCAAAGATATTGATTCCGGCCATAAAAATGGACAAGCCAGCCAGCAGAACGACAAGGAAAGACCCGGATCCAATCTGCATCAACGCCCCAAGAATGATGATCGAAGAAATCGCATTCGTCACGGCCATCAAAGGCGTATGCAAAGAATGGCTGACATTCCATATCACCTGGAACCCAACAAAAACCGACAGCACGAACACAATGAAATGCTGCATAAAGCTGGCCGGTGCCACCAAACCAACGCTCAGCAACAACGCCGCGCCCACAGCAATCAGGGTCACCTGATTGCGGGTTTGCGCCTTGAACGCCGCAACTTCAGCAGCGCGCTTTTCTTCCGGGGTCAGCTCAGGGACCACCTCCTTTGGCTTTTGCGCGGCAATCGCCGCAACCTTGGGCGGTGGCGGCGGAAAGGTTATTTCACTGTCAAAGGTTGCTGTCGCCCCGCGGATCACGTCATCTTCCATGTCATGGACAACAACACCGTCTTTTTCGGGCGTCAGGTCAGACATCATGTGGCGGATGTTGTTCCCGTAAAGCGTGCTCGATTGCGCTGCCATGCGGCTTGGGAAATCGGTGTAGCCAATGATGGTTACGCCGTTTTTGCTGACGACTTTTTCATCCATCACGGTCAGGTCACAGTTGCCGCCGCGCTCAGCCGCAAGGTCAACCACGACAGAGCCAGGCTTCATCGCTGCGACCATATCCTTCAGCCACAATTTCGGCGCGTCCCGTCCGGGGATCAGGGCCGTGGTGATGACGATATCAACATCCGGCGCAAGCTCGCGGAATTTCTCAAGCTGCTTTTCCCGGAATTCCGGGCTAGAGGGCGCAGCATAGCCACCGGTTGCAGCGCCATCAGCGACACCTTCGTCAAAATCCAGATAGACGAACTCGGCGCCCATACTTTCGATTTGTTCAGAAACTTCAGGGCGCACATCAAAGGCAAGCGTGATCGCACCAAGCGATGTCGCCGTGCCGATCGCGGCCAATCCGGCCACTCCCGCGCCAATCACCAAGACCTTGGCAGGGGGAACCTTACCCGCTGCGGTAATCTGCCCGGTAAAGAACCGACCGAAATTGTTACCTGCTTCAATAACCGCACGATAGCCTGCGATATTGGCCATGGACGACAAAGCATCCATTTTCTGCGCCCGGCTGATCCGAGGCACCATATCCATCGCAATGACATTCGCACCCTTGCTGCGGGCAAGTTCCATCAAAGCTTCGTTTTGGCCTGGGTAAAAGAAAGAGATAAGCGTCTGCCCTGCGCGCAGGCGCTTGGCCTCTGCATCACTGGGGGGGCGCACTTTTGCAACAATGTCGCCGGCCTTCCAAAGGGCAGCTGCGGTTTTGATAACCTCAACGCCTGCGTCCTTATAGGCCGCATCTGAAAACCCTGCCTGCAAGCCTGCACCGGCTTGAATTGCGCATTCGTAGCCAAGCTTTTGCAACTGCGCCGCGCTTTCCGGCGTCATCGCCACGCGCGCTTCATTTGGAAAAATCTCTTTCGGTACCCCGATTTTCACGTCACTTCACCCTCTTTGCCAGGCCGTTTGATCGGCCATTGGGCATGTCATAGCACCGTGCCGGAACTGTGAACAAGCCGCATAGCCGCAAGATACCGCTAACATCACATCCAACGGCGTGTTTTCTTTTGCCAATCTTCGAAATCACCCGCAAACTTCGCCCGCAAACCCTGCTCTTCCTGATCAATGAATCTGCGTCGAATGACCCACATGAAGACGGGCACCAAAAACAGTCCCGCCGCGACCTGAAACCACAGAACAAAACTTGTCAGAATGAGCACATCGCCCAGATAGATCGGGTTCCGCGTCCATCGAAACACCCCGCTCGTCACCAATGCATCCGGCGTGCGGTGCGGAATGATCGTGGTGCGCGCCCTGGCCATTTCAAAAGCCGCCAGCCCCGTCAAAAGAATACCGATAAGGAACAGTGCCATTGCAACCGCGCCCTGCCAGGGGAAGCTTAGACTGACGCCGGGCATAACGGTCGAAATCCACCACGCCAATGCGATAAACCCGATCAGCCAGATCGGCGGAAGATCAAGCCCTCGTATCACGCGCAAACCTCAGATCCGGCCCGACCGGTCATTCCCATTCCATTTCCTCATAAACGCGGCCAGCATTCTTGGTTGCCAGCTCTTCAAACGTATCCAGCCTGGAATACGGGGACTGGTCAACATAATAAGCATCCGCCAGATCCCCGCCCTGTTCTATGTGATCCCCGATTTTTTCCCGCAGATACACAAGGTAATCATGCGTGTAACGCCGGACCTGCGCCATATTCGTCGGATGGCCATGGCCGGGAATGACATAAACGGCGCCCAAGGGTTCGAAAGCGGTTTCCCACGTCTCGACCCAACAGGATGTGCAGGTATCCGCGAAAATCGGCAACATCCGTTCATGAAACGCAATGTCCCCTGCGATCACCAGTTTTTCATCTGGCAACCACACTTGAATGTCGCCGGGACCATGCGCCGGGCCAAGCCGCAAAACTTCGATCTTTGTTTCGCCAAGCTGCAGGGAATAGCTGTCTTCAAATGTGATCGTTGGCCCGACCACATCCGTGCCATCGGCCTTATCCTTGTTATAGGCCTGCATCGCTTGCAGGATAAAATCGCCGTTTTCCTCAACCTCGGCGGCGGCCTCGGTATGGGCCAGGATCGGAACGCCTTGTTCCGCCCAATAAGAATTGCCCAGCATCGCGTGGCCCTGCCCGTTTTCGTTGATCACCATCACGACTGGCTGATCCGTCACGGCCTTTATTTCCTGATGCAACGCCTCGGCCAGTATGGCCGCCGCTCCGCCATTGATCACAACCACACCTTCCGTCGTCACGATGAAGGATAAATTGTTGTTGTGACCAGAGTTTTCGTAACTTGGCGGTGCCGTCGCCCCGATGGCTGAAAACACGTTTGGAATGACTTCTACCGGTTTGGAATAAAGCGGGCTTTGCGGATATTGATCGGCAATATCCTGGCTGGCGAGTGCAGCACCAGCAAAGGCCAACCACAGGCCAACAGTCAGGGGTTTCTTAATCATTGTTAATCCTCCACCCAATCACATTCATCATTCGGAATATAAATGTCCAGTGAAAAACCAAGCCGCCCGCTGTGCATCTTGGCCCAAGCATTGACCTTTGGCCCGCTTCATGGTCGACAGAAACCCAAACCAAAGCGGATCAAACATGACAGATTTTGCAGCCACCAAAGCGTTGTTCCACATGCCGGACGGGGTCATCTATCTTGATGGCAACTCTCTGGGCCCGCTGCCAATCGCTGCGGTCGACAGGCTGGAACGCACCCTCAAGGACGAGTGGGGCGACATGTTGATCACCGGTTGGCCCAAAGCCGGATGGATGGACCAACCCAGCAAGCTGGGGGATCGGATCGGCAAGCTGATCGGCGCACCAAATGGCAGCGTTGTCCTTGGGGATACGCTTTCGATCAAAGTCTATCAGGCGCTGGCCGCAGCCTTGGACATGCGCCCCGACCGCGCCGTGATCCTCAGCGACACAGGCAATTTCCCGTCAGATTTGTACATGGCAGACGGGCTGGCGCGTGGTCTGGACAAGGGCCATCGCGTGGTCACGGTCGCCCCAGAGGACGTGGCAGAGACCTTGAACGAAGAGGTCGCCGTGCTGATGCTCACCCAGGTCGACTATCGCACCGGGCGCATGCATGACATGGCCGCCCTGACCGAAGCGGCACATGCCGTTGGCGCAATCTGCGTTTGGGACCTAGCCCATTCCGCAGGTGCGGTGCCCGTCGATGTGACAGCGTCCCAGGCGGATTTCGCCGTGGGCTGCACCTATAAATACCTCAACTCTGGCCCCGGCGGACCCGCGTTTATTTACGTTGCCCCAAAGCACGCCGAAACGATCCACCCCGCCCTGTCTGGCTGGTTGGGGCATCAGGATCCGTTTGCATTTGATCCCGACTACCGCCCCGGCCCCGGCATTGAACGGATGCGGGTTGGCACGCCGCCGATTCTGCAAATGGCCGCGCTAGAAGCCGCGCTTGATGTCTGGGACAGGGTCGACATTCAGGATGTCCGGGCGCGGTCCATCGAATTGACAGAGCTGTTCATCAAGCTGGTGGAACGGGACTGCCCCGAATTGACACTGGCCTCTCCTCGCGACCCGCAGCAACGCGGATCCCAAGTGTCGTTTGCATACAAAGATGGCTACGCTGTGATGCAGGCCCTCATCGCGCGTGGTGTCATTGGCGATTTCCGCGCCCCTGACACCGTCCGGTTTGGCTTTACCCCGCTTTACATCGGCGAAAGCGAAGTCCGGAAAGCTGTCGAAATCCTTGCCGACATTCTGAACAACCGGCTTTGGGACAGGCCAGAGTACAAAACACGTGGGCGCATCACCTAACCGCCTGCCGCCGTCAAATTGACGCGGCGGCCCACAGCGCACAAAACTTGCAGTGTTTGGTCAAATATCAGGCAGAGCGTAAAACCGACGTCGTTTGTCCAGACGCCCAGGCCCGCGCGGCGTCGCCAAAGGCCTGAAACATCGGCCGTGACACCGGGTCGTTTTCAGCATTCCATTCTGGATGCCATTGCACCGACAAGGTAAAGCCGGGCGCACCGTCTATGAACGCCGCCTCTGGGGTGCCATCCTCGGCTGTGCCGTCAACGACGACCCTGGCACCGGCGGCCTTGATGCCCTGCCCGTGCAGCGTGTTGGTCATGACTTCGGTCTTGCCAAAAAGCGCGTGAAAGGGGCCTCCCTCACGAAACGTAACGGCATGACGCAGCTCAAACTTTTCCTCAAGCGTTCCATCCGGGGGCATCCGATGGTTCATGCGTCCCGGCAATTCGCGGATTTCCGGGTGCAAGGACCCGCCAAAAGCCACGTTAACCTCTTGAAATCCGCGGCAAATCGCAAAAAATGGCTGTCCGCGTTCGGCGCAGGCCCGGATCAGGGGCAAGGCAATTGCATCCCGGCCGCGATCAAAAGTTCCATGCGCCTCTGTTTCGACCTCGCCATATTCCTCTGGGTGCACATTGGGACGCCCGCCTGTGAACAGAAAGCCATCGCAACTGTCCAGCAGATCGTCGACGCTGACCAGATCAGGATCCGCCGGGATCAACAGTGGCAAACAGCCCGACACGTTCGACACAGCATGAGAGTTCATAGCCCCGCCCCCATGCGTCAAATACTGATCGTTGATCAGGTGCCGATTGCCAATAATTCCGACGACAGGTCGTGCCATGTGAATTCCCTTTCGCTTGCCCATATCCTACAGGGTGCCGAAGCCGCGCAAAAGGTCATTTTTGCAGATCGTTCTGTTACGCCTCGCCGTCCAGACCTGTGCCCTCAAGCCCGGCCATTCCAGCGATCACGTCATTGTCCGACGTATCCCCGGTGACCCCAAGCGCACCAATCACCTGGCCCTTTTTGTCGCGCAGCAGAATGCCGCCGGGAACCGGCACGACCTGGCCGCCAAAGACACCATTGATCGCGTTCATGAAATAGGCCTGCTGTTCGGCCCGCGCCATCTGGGCCTGTCCGCCCATGCCCAGCATGATGGCGCCATAGGCCTTGCCATGCGCGATGGCAAAACGCCCGGGGCTGGCACCATCTTCACGTTCAAAGGCCTTCACATGGCCGCCAGCATCCAAAATGACGACCGACAAGGGCTTGAGATCAATCTCACGCCCTTTGGCAAATGTTGCGCGAATGATCGAGCGTGCTTTTCTGATGTTGATTTCGGCCACGAGGGACTCCGTCCGTTAAGGGTTATGACAATCAGGCCTTGGCTTTAAGCTCTAGCCGACGCGCGTGCAGAACCGGTTCAGTGTATCCCGAAGGCTGAACCCGCCCTTTGAACACCAGATCACAGGCCGCCTGAAACGCGACCCCGTCAAATCCCGGTGCCATATTCTGATACAATGGATCGCCCGCGTTTTGCCGATCGACCACAGCCGCCATTTTTTCCATGCCGGCCCGCACCTGGTCTTCGCTGATCACACCGTGATGCAACCAATTTGCCAGTGCTTGCGAAGAAATCCGGCAGGTCGCGCGGTCTTCCATCAGCCCCACATCGTGGATGTCCGGCACCTTAGAGCAACCAACCCCCTGATCGACCCAACGCACAACATAGCCCAGAATGCCCTGGGCGTTGTTTTCGATTTCCGCCGTGATTTCATCATCAGACCAGTTCACGCCAGCGGCAACAGGGATCGTCAACAGATCCGCCAAAGTCCCGCGTGCGCCACCGGCAGCGATTTCATTCTGGCGGGCAAACACGTCTACCGAATGGTAATGCGTGGCATGCAACGTCGCCGCTGTTGGGGACGGAACCCAAGCACAGTTCGCCCCGGCCTTGGGGTGCCCGATCTTCTGATCCAGCATATCCGCCATCAGGTCCGGTGCGGCCCACATGCCTTTGCCGATCTGAGCCTTGCCCTGCAAACCGCAAGCCAGACCGATATCAACATTGCGATCCTCATAGGATGCAATCCAGGCAGAGTTCTTCATCTCGCCCTTGCGAACCATGGGCCCGGCTTCCATCGAGGTGTGGATTTCGTCGCCCGTGCGATCCAGGAAGCCTGTGTTGATAAACGCCACACGCGATTTTGCCGCCCGGATACATTCCTTGAGATTGGCAGAGGTGCGACGCTCTTCATCCATGATGCCAAGTTTCACGGTGTTTTGCGGCAGGTTCAGAACCGCCTCGACACGCGTAAAGATCTCATCGGCAAAGGCGACCTCTTCGGGGCCGTGCATCTTTGGCTTCACCACATAGACAGAACCCGCAACAGAGTTCCGGTCACCGCCTGTTTTTTGCAGGTCG
Organism: Marinosulfonomonas sp.; assembly: GCA_051251595.1. Taxonomy (GTDB): domain Bacteria; phylum Pseudomonadota; class Alphaproteobacteria; order Rhodobacterales; family Rhodobacteraceae; genus NORP110. The sequence goes on along the minus strand of JBPOFA010000006.1, from coordinate 46,572 downwards.
TGCATGGCGATCATGGTTGTCACCATGGCGTCCATCAGTCCTTCGCCCACTTCCTGACCGTCCCGGTCGAGAATTGCCGGGTTGGTCATCAGATGCCCGACATTGCGCACCAACATCAACGCACGGGATTTGATCGTAACATCGCCACCACCGGGCAACTTATGGGTCACATCGGGGTTCAGCCGCCGCGTGAACGTCTTGCCGCCCTTGGTCATGTCTTCGGCCAGGTCGCCCTTCATCAGGCCCAACCAGTTTGAATAGGCCCCGACCTTTTCCTCGGCATCCACCGCGGCAACAGAATCTTCGCAATCCATGATTGCTGAAATTGCAGATTCCAATCGGACATCGGAAATATTCGCCGGGTCACTTGCCCCGATTGTGCTGGTCGGATCAATGGCGATTTCAATATGCAAACCGTTGGCTTGCAAAAGAACTTTAATGTTCCGGCCATCCTGATAGCCGACAAATTGCGATGGATCAGCAAGCCCTGTTTCGCCCACTTCACTGTCCACAAACAGCGCACCGCCTTCGACCCGAATATTGCGGGTTCCAGCCCAGCTTCCGCCTGCGAGCGGCGCAATCTTGTCCAGATGGGCCTTTGCCCATGCAATCACCCGCGCGCCGCGCTCTGGATCATAGTCCTTGCCCGTGGCGCGATCGCCCAAAGCATCCGTTCCATAAAGCGCGTCGTAAAGGCTGCCCCACCGCGCATTCGCGGCGTTCAATGCGTAACGCGCATTTGTGATTGGAACCACCAATTGCGGCCCCGGAAGGCTGGCAATTTCAGGGTCAACATTATCTGTATCAATCGAAAAATCTTCACCCTCGGGCAGCAGATATCCGATTTCCCGCAAAAACGCGTCATAGGCAGCAGCGTCATGCGATTGACCGCGCCGCGCCACATGCCAGGCATCGATTTGCCCCTGCAGATCTTCGCGTTTGGCCAGCAAGGCCCGGTTCTTTGGGCCAAGATCGTGCACGATTTCAGAAAAACCTTGCCAAAACACATCCGCCGAGATGCCGGTCTCTGGCAGGGCCTGAGCTTCGATGAATTCGGCCAACTCTGTCGCGACGTTCAATCCGGCGCGTTCTGTTCTATCTGTCATTCTGGTCCCTCGCAGTTTTCCCGAATTTAGGCGGGATCGCGGGCTGGACGCTAGGCCATAATCAAACGCACCGCAACAGAATTGGTATAATTATGTTACCAATACCCCGCATTCCGACCTATATCTCGACGTTTTCCCCGTTCACATTCAAAACGCCTACGCCATGAAGCCTCACGTCATCGGTTGAACCTTGCGATCTGCAGGCCTAACGTCGCCGCAAACAGACCACAGGCGGAGCCTTAGACGTGCAAGACGCAACCCCACAAACGATATACCTGTCCGACTACAAGCCTTTCACCCACACGATCGACAGCGTCGAGCTGACGTTCAAACTGGCCGCAAACGCCACACGTGTCGTGTCTCGCATCAACTTCACGCCAAATCCCGCATCTGACGGCGGCGATTTCTTTTTGCATGGCGAAAAGCTGACGCTGATCAGCGCCAGCATTGATGGCACGCCAATTTCCGACATCGGGCATGAACTGACAGAAACCGGCATCACGATCCCGGCAGCGAACCTGCCAAAGGACGGCTTTGTTTGGACGGCAGAGGTTGAAATCGACCCCGCCGCAAACACCGCACTCGAAGGTCTGTACATGTCCAACGGGATGTATTGCACCCAATGTGAGGCCGAAGGGTTTCGCAAAATTACATATTACCCAGACCGCCCGGATGTGATGGCCGTCTTTACCGTCCGCATCGAAGGCGACGCGCCTGTCTTGCTGTCCAACGGCAATCCCGTAAACGACGGCCAAGGCTGGGCCGAGTGGCACGATCCCTGGCCCAAACCGGCCTATCTGTTCGCGCTTGTCGCGGGCGATCTGGTTGCGCATTCCGCTGAATTCACAACCGCCTCTGCCAACCTTGTTGCCTTGAACATCTATGTGCGTCCCGGCGACGAAACCAAATGCGACTACGCGATGGACGCGCTGATCCGGTCGATGAAATGGGATGAAGATGTCTATGGCCGGGAATATGATCTGGACGTGTTCAACATTGTCGCCGTTGATGACTTCAACATGGGCGCGATGGAAAACAAGGGCCTGAACGTCTTCAACTCGAAATACGTGCTTGCCAGCCCGGAAACGGCCACCGATACGGATTACGAACGGATCGAAGGCATCATCGCACACGAATACTTCCACAACTGGACCGGCAACCGCATCACCTGCCGCGATTGGTTTCAGCTGTGCCTGAAAGAAGGTCTGACAGTCTTTCGCGATCAACAATTTTCCGGCGATATGCGGTCCCATGCCGTGAAACGGATCGAGGACGTTCTGCAACTGCGCGCGCGCCAGTTCCGCGAAGACAACGGCCCGCTGTCCCACCCGGTGCGCCCCGAAAGCTTTGTCGAGATCAACAATTTCTACACCGCCACCGTCTATGAAAAAGGCGCCGAAGTGATCGGTATGCTCAAGACCTTGGTCGGGGATGAAGGCTATTCAAATGCGCTGGATGCGTATTTCGAACGGCATGATGGCGATGCCGCCACGATTGAAGATTGGCTTCAGGTGTTTGAGGATACCACAGGGCGCGACCTGTCCCAATTCAAACGCTGGTATTCGCAATCCGGCACCCCGCGGCTGAATGTAACCGACGACTTTAGGGACGGCACCTATACGCTTCATATTGAACAGGAAACACCCGCGACACCGGGGCAAGACAACAAAGATCCATTCGTCATCCCCGTCGCCGTCGGATTGCTGAACCCCAATGGGGACGAGGTTGTTCCAACGACAGTTCTGGAACTGACGCAAGCCCGCCAAAGCTTTGCTTTTGACGGGTTGTCCAACGCCCCGACGCCGTCGCTCTTGCGCGGATTCTCGGCCCCGGTCATCCTCAACAGGGACACAAGCGAAGCCGAACGCACCTTACTGCTGGCCCATGACACCGACCCGTTCAACAAATGGGAGGCAGGCCGCGCCTTGGCCAAAGGTGTCTTGACCCGGATGATCACAGAGGACGCAAAAGCAGATCCCGCATTCCTGGACGCCCTAAGCCATGTCGTGCTGAACCCCGATCTGGACCCCGCATTTCGCGCCCTCACCCTTGCGATGCCGGGCGAAGACGACATGGCGCAAACACTGTTTGAGGCCGGGCATGTTCCAGACCCGGCAAAGATCTATTCAACCCGCCAGGACTTACTGACCACCCTGGCCCAACATCTTGGGGATCGGCTATCACAGCTTTACAGCGAGATGGCGGTCAACGGCGCCTACACTCCGGACGCGGCTGCCGCCGGAAAACGCGCTTTGCGTGGGGCTGCCCTTGGGCTGATCAACCGTTTGGATGGCGGCGAAGCGGCCAAACAGCAGTTTGACACCGCCGACAACATGACAGAGCAAGTCGCCGCCCTGTCGTGCCTTGTGCCGACAGAATACGGCCCCGCCGCGCTTGCCAGCTTTTACAATCAATGGAAGGCAGACCGTCTTGTCATCGACAAATGGTTCATGGTCCAGCCATCCCGCGCCAAGCCGGAAAACGCGCTGAAAGTAACCCAAGACCTGCAGGACCACCCGGATTTCAACTGGAAAAACCCAAACAGGCTGCGGGCATTGCTGTTCGGGCTTGTCGCCACCAGCCCCGCGGCCTTCCACCAGGCCGATGGCGCGACCTACAGGTTCTTTGCGGATTGGATCATCAAGCTCGACCCGGTCAACCCGCAGGTCGCAGCCAGGTCCGTGACATATTTCGAAACCTGGCGGCGATATGACGCTGATCGTCAAGCCATGATCCGCGAGGCCCTGACCCGGATCAAATCCACCGCAAACCTGTCACGGGACACGGATGAAATGGTCACGCGCATATTAGGCGACTAAAGCGGGAACCGACCACACGCGACCGTGCAAGCGATTATTGGACGCAGTAACTTTGTTGTTGCGTCCAATTCTTCATATCTGCCAGCTTTTTAGAACTGTGGAACGGCCCCCAATCGGCCGCAACACCCCGCCCTCCGGCCGAAACGACACCATCCCGCGGCACGGTCGAAGACATGATCCGGACCGCGCAAGACAGATTGTCAGCACCGTTTTTCAAAGCAGCGACAGACTTCGCCTTGCAGCCATAGCCCCGTGCCGTGCCGGGCGCGATCTGCGTCAGCCCAATCCAACGTCCGCCGCCGCCGGCGGCTGTCGGGTTCCATGTGCTTTCATGTTTCGCCAAAGCAGAGATCAGACCAGTCCAAAACGCCGCCCGATCCTGGGTAGAGGCCGTTCGGTAAGCCGGGCAATAGGCATCAATATCAGCAGGCACCAAGTCGGTCAGCGCATTGCCATTGGCCTCTATCGCGCTAAGGGTCGTACGCGTCCAAACATCGGCCTCGACCCGGTGATCCCATCTCATTGGGGGCAATCCATCTCGGGTCAGAGGATCAGCGCTGTTTTTATCGCTACATCCGATAAGAAAAATCGCGGCCGCTCCGGCAGCAATCACATTTTGCAAACGCATTGGCAACTTCCATTCATTTCGCCCCGGACCGGAAATTGCCGTAAAACCGCGCAAAGGTCCATTCCCAAGTTATCCACAGGCGATCTCTTGCCCGATACGGCTTGCCCCTTTGCCCCGGCTGCCATAAAAACCGCTGCAAACACACCAAAGGAATGCCAATGCTTGACCGCATCATTGAATCCCCTGCCCCGAAAGTGATTGCCGGGGCGAAACATGACTGGGAACTTGTGATTGGGATGGAAGTGCACGCCCAGATTGCGTCAAATGCCAAACTGTTTTCCGGCGCATCGACGACCTTTGGGGCGGAACCCAATTCCAACGTCGCCTTCGTGGACGCCGCGATGCCCGGCATGTTGCCCGTTATCAATGAATTCTGCGTCGAACAAGCGGTGCGCACGGGTTTGGGCCTCAAGGCAGAAATCAATCTGAAATCGGCCTTTGACCGCAAGAACTATTTCTACCCGGACCTGCCGCAGGGCTATCAGATCTCACAGCTTTATCACCCGATTGTTGGTGAGGGCGAAGTGATCGTCGATATGGAACCCGGCATTGCCCGTAAAGTGCGTGTTGAACGCATTCACATCGAACAGGATGCCGGTAAGTCGATTCACGACATGGATCCGACGATGTCTTTCGTGGATTTGAACCGGACGGGCGTTGCCCTGATGGAAATCGTCAGCCGCCCGGACATTCGCGGCCCAGAAGAAGCCGCAGCCTATGTCGTGAAACTGCGCCAAATCCTGCGGTATTTGGGCACTTGCGACGGCAACATGCAAAACGGAAATCTGCGGGCCGACGTGAACGTTTCGGTTTGTCGTCCGGGCCAGTACGAAAAATACATGGAAACGCAGGATTTCGGCCATTTGGGCACCCGCTGCGAGATCAAGAATATGAACTCTATGCGGTTCATTCAGCTTGCCATTGATCACGAGGCCCGCCGCCAGATTGCAATTCTGGAAGATGGTGGAACAATCGATCAGGAAACACGCCTATACGACGCGGATAAAAACGAAACCCGGTCCATGCGGTCCAAAGAAGAAGCGCATGACTACCGCTACTTCCCCTGCCCGGACCTGTTGCCGCTAGAGATTGAACAGGCCTGGGTCGACGACATCGCCGCTGGCCTGCCAGAACTGCCGGACGCAAAGAAAGAACGCTTCATCTCTGACTTTGGCCTCACGGAATATGACGCGTCGGTTTTGACCGCCGATGTGGCAAATGCTGCGTATTTTGAAGAGGTCGCCACCGGCCAGGATGGCAAGCTGGCCGCAAACTGGGTCATCAACGAGCTTTTTGGCCGTCTGAAGAAAGACGACTTGGATATCAGCGAAACACCTGTCAGCGCCAAGCAACTGGGCAGCATTGTCGGGTTGATCACCAAGGGCGACATTTCAGGCAAAATCGCCAAGGACTTGTTTGAAATCGTATTTACCGAAGGTGGCGATCCAGCGGAAATCGTTGAGGCCCGGGGCATGAAGCAAGTCACGGACACCGGCGCCATTGAGGCCGCTGTTGACGCTGTCATCGACGCCAACCCGGATCAGGTTGAAAAAGCCAAGGCCAATCCAAAATTGGCCGGGTGGTTTGTGGGTCAGGTGATGAAAGCCACGGGCGGCAAAGCCAACCCCAAAGCTGTAAACGAAATAATCGCCGCCAAACTGGGGCTATAATCCATACACCGCGTATTTGCGGTGCTCAAACGAAAAAAGGCCGGGAATTCCCGGCCTTTATCATATGAATTACAGGGTGTTACGCAGGCTTTTTCATCCGCCGCACGGCACCAAGCCCGAACAGGCCCGTGACCAAAAGCAACGCCGTCGCCGGAACCGGGACCGCATCAATCCGAATGACCATGTCATCAAAATCAGCGTCGCCACGGCCATCTCCGAAAAACGCATAGACGGACTTACCGCCGTTAAACACTGTGCCCAGCCCCAATGTTAGATTGGCATACGTACTTCCGCCACCATTGATGATGCGGAACGCCTCGCCGGTCACGTTGTTGCCATTGATGTCTTCCCACCCGGCCTCAAAAGTCCGGAACCCAAAGGCAACTTTACCGGGCGCCGCCTGATAGTAACTCATCGATGTTCCAATGGCCGAAGTATTCGAAATCTGTTGCCCCGGCTGCGCCAGCGCCACGTTCCTTGCCCGAGCCTCTTTTCCGACGAATGTAAAGCGCAGCGTCGTCGGCGCATCAATCATAAGCCCGCCCGTAAAACTAGAGCCCGTATAGGCTTGAACAGCGTCCCCGACGGCTGGGTTCTTGCAGCCGCCGCAAGACGGATCGTAGTTCGACGGCAACACTGTAGAGGTGCCCCCAACAACATTAAGCGTCGCGGCACTTGCAAAACTTGCAGTTGCGGCAACCAGCCCAAGGGCTGAAAAAACATTCAAAAATAAGGACTTAGCAGACATAAAACGTTCCCCCAAATTGGAACCAACCAATTTCATTAGGGAGTATTAACACTTTTTTAACGTTTCGCCTACCCAAAATGGCCACACTCCTGTGGGCCACAAAAAAAGGGCCGGGTAAAAAACCCAGCCCTTCTTTCGAAATATGCGAACCCTTAGGCTGCTTTTTTCTTACGACGCAATGCGCCCAAGCCACCCAGGCCACCCAGCAAAAGCAGAGCAGAAGCAGGCAGTGGAACAGCGTCGATGCGGATAACCATGTCGTCATGGTCTACATCGCCACGTCCGTCGCCGAAGAATGCGTAGACAGATTTGCCGTTATTAAAGACAGCGCTGAATGCTACAGAGAGGTACTTACCTTTAGAGCCCAGACCATTAACGATGGTCAATGTATCGCCACTGAAACCATTGCCGTTGATGTCTTCCCAAGCGGCTTCAACCGTTTCAAATGCGAAAGCAACTGGACCACTGGAAGGTTGTGTCACAGTGAACGAAGCGCCAACAGCACCTGTGTTTGACAGCGTATTGCCTCCAAGTGACATTGCAGCGTTCTGAGCGCTGGCTTCTTTACCGACGTATGTATATTTAACTTTACTGTAACCGCTGAGCATCAGGCCATTGCCCAAAGGGTTGCCACCGATTGCAGGGTTGTTCGAAAACACCTGAATTGCGTCGCCAACAGCTGGGTTTGTACAGCCACCGCAAGCAGGGTCATAATTTGCTGGCAGGACTGATGCCGTGCCACCAACAACGCTGAGCGTCGCCGCTGCAGCTGAGCCAGCAACACCTAGCGCAATTACTGCACCAGTTGCTGCGGACAAGATTAGAGATTTAACATTCATACCGTTCCCCCTTGGAAAACCAAAAAACTATTTGACTAACGTTTTGTTAGCACAACCTGAGTGAACCACAAATAATTTTGACGCAATAAAAACATATTTTTTCACTGTTTTCGCCACAATTGTACCACAATTCGCAACAGTTATGAGTTTACCGATCCACTTGTCGATCAGGGGAAACACGCGTTCCAATCCGGCCCCGCTTCACCATCAAATGTTCGAATCATTATAGTTTTGACCAGATATCGGCAAAAACACGCTTATTGAATCTCTTGATCCCAGTCGCCTTTGCTGAGTATTGCTGTCTGGTGAAATCAGGAGTCTGCAATGTCCGCATATGAATACAAAGTCGTCCCCGCCCCGAAAAAAGGCGTAAAGACCAAAGGTGCGCGCACACAAGAAGCACGGTTCGCGCATGCGTTGCAGACCTTGATGAATGAACAGGGCACGGATGGCTGGGAATACCAGCGCACGGATACGCTGCCCTGTGAAGAACGGCAGGGGTTTACCGGACGGACAACAACATATCAGAATATGCTGGTTTTTCGACGCACGCTTGTTTCCAAAGCGGAAACGCAAACTGTCTCACCCCCAATGGTCGAGGCACCAAAACCCGTCCCGGCACCGATTCCAAATGAGCCCGTCTTTAAACGCGCCGTTGCAGAGCCCGAAGATGCCCCCCAGGACATAGAGGATAGCTTTGCCGAGGGCGGCGATGAACAGCAACAAGAGCGCCCCCTAGCGCAACAATAGGCGCGTCAGGGCAAAACTGTCGCCATTCCCCGCACATTAAGGGAAATCCCACCTTGGGGTCCCCCGTCTGTTCGGAAATATGTGCTGGGCGAATTCACATTAATACTTCGTTAAAAAACAGACACCTAAAGCTAATTGCGTGAATTGTTCCCGTTTCAGCATCACAGTTTTGCCATCATTTGCCCCAAAAACGCCACAGTTTGAGTTGCCCGAAATCCGAGCTCTCTTTAGCCCTATTCAAGAAACCAGGTGGGGGATTTTATGGAACGGTATGAATATAGGTTGGAAGCCGTGCCAACCAAAAGCAAACGCTACAAAGGTCTGCCAAAGTCAGAGGACGCTTTTGCACTGACGGTTACCGATGAAATCAACGATCTGGCTAAAGACGGCTGGGAGTTCTTTCGCATCGAGACAATCAATGAAACGCGGCGGGCCGGTCTGTTCGGCACGAAAACCGAAACTCATGAATACATGATGTATCGCCGCGCCTTGCGCAGCAACGGTATGACGCTGGACGAACCGCTTCAGCCTCGGCGGGTCAAACCAACCAATGTGTCGAACATCGAACAGCTGCGTGCACGGATGCACTTGGCCGTCAGCAACACCAAGTCCCAATAGGCAGTTTGGCTAGTCTTCCGACCTGATGTCCAACGCGAGGGCGTGAATGCGCCCCAGCAAATCAGCACCAAGGGCCGCATGCACGGCGCGATGCCGGGCAATGCGCGACATTGGTGCAAATTCCGACGACACGATCGAGACCTGAAAATGGCTTTCGCCGCCTTCCTGATATCCCGCATGGCCGCGATGTTTTTCGCTGTCATCCACCACGGACAAAGCGGTTGGGGCAAAGGCCTCTTCAAGTTTTAGGCGAATTTCTTCTGTAACTGTCATTTTTCCTGCTCTTGCCCCTTCTATCCTCTGGCGATTGGTCTAAACTCTCTGGCTCGAGTCGAAAAGGCAGGTATCATGGAAAAATCAGATCCGTTCGGTTTTAATATGTCCGTCTCTTCTGCAAAGAAGAAGCGGACCAAAGGCAAACGTGGCATGTCTGGAGCGTTTGAGACCTCTACACGTCAATGCGAACACGCAGGCTGTGAGGAACAGGGCCAGTATCGCGCACCGAAGTCACCAGATATTTTGGATGACTATTATTGGTTCTGCAAAGAACATGTTCGGGAATATAATCTTAAGTGGAACTTCTTTGGAAGTAACACAGAAGAAGAGATGCAAGACCAGTTGGACAAGGATCGCGTCTGGGAACGCGAGACGAAACCTTTTGGCAAAGTGGGCGAAGAAGCCCGCGCCTGGTCTCGTCTGGGTATTGATGACCCACATCAGGTCTTGGGTGGCAATGCGACAATGAACCCGGGGAAATCCATTACCGGAACCCGGCAATTGCCCCCCACTGAACGCAAAGCCGTGGACATCCTGGAAGCCAAGGATCACTGGACCAAGGCAGAAGTGCGCAAGCAATACAAAGTTCTGATCAAGGTTCTACACCCTGACATGAATGGCGGGGACCGGTCCCAGGAAGAACAGCTGCAAGAAGTTGTCTGGGCTTGGGAACAGATCAAAGACAGCCGTTATTTTAAAGATTAAGAAACAACCCTATTTGCGTAGAATACAAAAAACCGGCGTCTTATGCGCCGGTTTTCTTGTTGGATCGGGGCTATGCGGCCTGAAATTTCAAACTGACGCCGTTCAGACAATGCCGCTTGCCTGTTGGCTTGGGGCCGTCGTCAAAGATATGGCCGAAATGGCTTCCGCAGCGCCGGCAATGCACTTCTGTGCGCACCCGCAACAGGAACCGGTCGTCTTTCGTCTTTACGGCATTTGGCAAAGACTTCCAAAACGAGGGCCACCCCGTGCCGCTGTCAAACTTGGTCTTGGACGGATAGACAGGCAAATCACAGCCACGACATAGATAGGTGCCATCGGCATAGTTCTTGTCCAACGGGCTAGACCCTGACGGCTCTGTCCCCTCGCGACGCATGACCTTATATTGCAAGGGTGTCAGACGCGCCTTCCATTCAGCATCTGTGAATGTGACCTCAAACTCTTCTGCCGCCAGCGCGGGCATCCCGATAAAAGACGCCCCCAAGGCGGTCGTAGAGGTCATCAAAAAAGTCCTGCGGTTCATGTTCTTCGTCCTTCCAGGGCACGTTTCCTTCGATTTCATCCCAAAATGCACGTTCTAATGCGCATTCCTACTGCGCTCTTTGAAACGTGATCAAAGTTCAACAGCCTGAAATATACAGACCAACGACGTCGCGCGACGCGCCTCGCCGCAAATTCCCTGTTGCGTTGACGTTGACCTTACCTCGGATATCCAGCAAAAGAACCGGGTTGTCGGGATCGCCCGACGACCCCAACATCCCACCAGAGGAACGACATGGCGGACGGAATGATAGATATTGACGCAAAACCAACCGAGGACATCTCGGTTCGTGACACATTTGGCATCGACAGCGACATGGTTGTCAAAGGATTTGCGGATCGTTCAGACCGCGTTCCAGACATCGATTCCACCTATAAATTTGACGCCGATACCACGCTGGCCATTCTTGCCGGGTTTTCACATAACCGCCGCGTCATGATCCAGGGCTATCACGGCACGGGGAAGTCGACCCATATCGAACAAGTCGCTGCCCGCCTGAACTGGCCAAGTGTCCGGGTGAATCTGGACAGCCATATCAGCCGGATCGACCTGATCGGGAAAGACGCGATCAAGCTCAAAGACGGTGTCCAGGTCACTGAGTTCCAGGAAGGCATCCTGCCCTGGGCCTTGCGCAATCCAACTGCGATTGTCTTTGATGAATATGACGCCGGTCGCGCCGATGTGATGTTCGTCATCCAGCGTGTTCTGGAAGTTGACGGGAAACTGACCCTTCTGGACCAAAACAAGGTGATCACCCCTCACCCATCATTCCGCATTTTTGCGACCTCCAACACCGTTGGACTGGGCGACACAACCGGGCTCTACCACGGCACCCAACAAATCAACCAAGGTCAGATGGACCGTTGGTCACTTGTGGCGACGTTGAACTACCTCAGCCACGACGCCGAGGCTGCCATCGTGCTGTCCAAGAACCCGACATTCAACACCGAAAAGGGTCGCAAGGAAATCAGCCAGATGGTGACCGTTGCAGACCTGACGCGAACCGCCTTTATGAACGGCGACCTGTCTACGGTGATGTCACCACGGACGGTCATCACCTGGGCGCAAAACGCACAGATTTTCCGGAACATCGGTTACGCGTTCCGGCTGACCTTCTTGAATAAATGTGATGAGCTAGAGCGCCAGACTGTGGCTGAATTCTATCAGCGTTGCTTTGACGAAGAGCTTCCAGAAAGCGCGGCAAGCAACGCAAGTCACTGATAAAAAGTGACAAAAATGAAATAGGCGGCCCCGCGATTCTTGATCGCGGGGCCGTTCTTTATTATGCGGCGTCTTTGGCCCGCGCAACGCGCGTGGCCTCTGTCCACCAGGCCAATTCGTCCAACAATCCGGTGGCAGAAGGTTTCAGAATTTCTTCGATGTCAGACATCGGTCCATTCCCACCCATTGGGTGAACCTTGCCCATTTCACCGCCGCCGATGTGAACCGCCGTACGAACGGGCACCATCTGAAGCTCTACCGCGATGTTGCGCAAATGCTCGATGGCACGTGCAGCACCCAATCCGCTATAGCCGATTGCGCCCATTGGCTTGCGAATCCATTCAACGCCAGCCTGATCCAAAGCGTTTTTCAAAGACGCGGTCACCGAATGATTGTATTCAGCAACGACGAAAATATAGCCGTCAAATTCGGCCATTTTCGCCTGCCATTTCAGAACATTTTCATTCTGACTTGGGGCATAAAGGTTTGAAGCCATTTCATCAAAAAAGGGCAAATCAAAATCGCGAAGGTCAACCAATTCTGTGTCAAATTCCTCACGTGCTGATGCTTGTTCCAACATCCAGGCGGCGGGTTTGTCCGCAAATCTGGCCGCACGGGTTGACCCGATAATAAGCGCGATTTTAGCTTTCGAAGTCGTCGTCATTGTAGGTATCCTAATGTCCTGTGGTTTCGATTCGATACCTTACCTAAATTGGGCACCGCACCCCGGCTGACAAGGAGGCACTTTTTTGAAACCTGATATCAACGCTGTAACCAGAGAAGACCAACGTTACCACGATGACACCGGAACCTGCGAAGCAGTAGCAGAGCTTTTGTCGAGGGTTGGCGACAAATGGACTGTGCTAACAATCTCATACCTTGGAAATAAACCAATGCGGTTCAATGAGTTGCGCCGCCAGATTGGCAACATCTCACAGAAGATGCTGACATCAACGCTGCGAAACCTTGAACGCGACGGATTTGTGACGCGTACCGTAACCCCGTCCCGCCCCCCACGCGTCGACTATGAATTAACCAAATTGGGGCGCGATTTATTGGTGCCTGTCAGCGCTCTGGCCGATTGGACAGTCAGCAATGTCGGGGCTATCCACAAGTCCCGAGAGAAATTTGATGACCCGGGAAAAACCTAACATTTCACACAAAGCACCGCGAATAGGTGCAGCGTCGTTCTGCAAACAGCAGTTTTCGGCAAAACGACCCAGATTTTTGGGCATCACGCCTTGCATTTGGCCCCGTTGCGATGATTTATCGACCACATGAACCAAGCAGATAATCCAGCAGAGCCCTTCAAAAAGGCGCTTGCAGAAGCCACCAAGGTGATGGCCGACGATCCGGAATTGTCGGTCAGCTTTACCGTTGATCCCCCCGGCATGACAAACGACGCCGTGCGTTTGCCACAAGTTAGCCGCAGGCTGACCAAAGACGAAGTATTGCTGGCCCGCGGCACAGCGGATTCCTATGCGCTGCACAAAAAATACAACGACCCGGCCCTTTTCAACCGGTACTGCCCCGATGGCCAAATGGCGCGCGACATCTATGAAGCGATGGAAAACGCCCGCTGCGAGGCAATCGGCGCGCGCGACATGCCCGGCACATCCGGAAACATCGACGCGAAAATCGCGAATGAGGCCGAACGCAAAGGCTATGCCAACGTCAAGGACAGCGCGGATATTCCGCTGGCCGTGGCGGCCGGGTATTTCGTGCGCCATCTGGCCACCGGGCGCGACCTGCCCCCCGGTGCGGACAACGCCATGGAACTGTGGCGCGGATTCATGGAAAATCAGGCCGGCAGCACATTCGAAAACCTCGAAGACACGCTTGCCGATCAGGCCACATTCGCAAAATTCGCACGTCAGGTGATCGAAGATTTCGGCTATGGCGACCAGCTTGGCGAAGATCCTGATATGGAAGATCCAATTCAGGAAGATGAAGCAAGCTCTGAGGAAGACGAACAAGATCCTGACAGCAATGGCCAGGATGATCAGGATGACAGCGAAGAATCCGAAGCAAGCCCAGAGCAAAGCCAGGAAGATACGCAAGACTCCTCCGAGGCCCAGGTCAGCATGGATGACATGGCTGACATGGAAATGGGCGACGAAACAGAGATGCCAGAGGGCGAAGCCCCAATGGACCCACCAGCCCCTGCCCCCGTGTCAGAGGCTGACCCGAACTACGAAGCCTACCTAACTGAATTTGATGAAGAAATTCGGGCCGAAGACCTGGCCGAAACCGCAGAGCTGGAACGGCTCCGCGCGTATCTGGATCAACAATTGGAACCGCTCAAAGGTGCCGTTTCCCGGCTGGCCAACAAATTGCAGCGTCGCTTGCAAGCCCAGCAGAACCGCGCCTGGGAATTTGATCTGGAAGAAGGCATTCTGGATGCAGGCCGTTTGGCCCGTGTTGTGGTCAGCCCGACAACCCCGCTGTCCTTCAAGATCGAAAAAGACACTGAATTCCGCGACACCGTGGTGACGTTGCTGTTGGACAATTCCGGGTCCATGCGCGGGCGCCCGATCTCAATCGCTGCGATCTGTGCCGATGTTCTTGCCCGCACGCTGGAGCGTTGTCAGGTCAAGGTCGAAATCCTTGGATTTACGACACGGGCCTGGAAAGGCGGTCAGGCACGGGAACAATGGTTGGCCAATGGCCGCCCGCAACAGCCCGGCCGTCTGAACGATCTGCGCCACATCATCTACAAATCAGCCGACGCCCCTTGGCGCCGGACGCGGCCCAATCTTGGGCTGATGATGAAAGAAGGGCTGCTTAAGGAAAACATCGACGGCGAAGCGCTTGAATGGGCGCACCGTCGGATTTCGTCGCGCCCTGAGGCTCGGAAAATCCTGATGGTGATTTCCGATGGCGCGCCGGTTGACGACTCAACTTTGTCCGTTAACCCTGCGAATTACTTGGAAAAACATCTGCGCGATGTGATTGCCATGGTCGAAAAACGCCGTGCCGTTGATTTGATTGCGATCGGGATCGGGCATGATGTGACGCGCTACTATGACCGCGCGGTTACGATCACGGATGTCGAACAGCTTGCCGGGGCGATCACCGAACAATTGGCCAGCCTGTTTGACAGTGACCCGCGCGCCACTGCACGGGTTATGGGAATAAAACACGCAGGCTGACCCCGCCAGCCCGCCCTTGCGAGACTTGATATGTTTCAGACATTTGACGTCACGACCCAACCCAAAGATGGTCCGCCGCGTCTGGCGCTGTTGCGGGCAGAAATCTCTCGGGAAAACCTGGATGGGTATCTGGTGCCCCGCGCCGATGCGCATCAGGGTGAATATGTTGCCGATTGTGACGCCCGGCTCAGCTGGCTGACCGGGTTTACCGGGTCCGCCGGGTTTTGTGCCGTTCTGAAAGACGTGGCGGGGGTGTTTATTGACGGCCGATACCGCGTTCAGGTGCGTGCACAGGTGGATGAAACTGTGTTCACGCCTGTACATTGGCCGGAAACCGGTTTGGCAGATTGGCTAAAGCTTCAGCTGCCCGATGGTGGCCACGTTGGATTTGATCCGTGGCTGCACACCAAACGCGAAATTGACGCTCTGGAAAAGGCATTGGCCGAAACTGGGATCGAACTGGTCGCAGGGGAAAACCTGGTCGATCGCATCTGGACCGACCGCCCCGGAAAGCCAGACGCGAAGATCACCGACTATCCAATTGAATTTGCAGGAAAATCAGAGGCTGAAAAACGCAGCGAAACGGCGGAGATCTTACAAACCGCCAATCACAAAGCTGCCGTTTTGACCGCGCCGGATTCGATTGCCTGGCTGTTAAACCTGCGCGGCACAGACTTGCCCTGCGTCCCCGTCGCCCTTGCCTTTGCGATCTTGTATGACACCGGCCACGTTTCACTGTTCATCGACCCCGCCAAAGCCAGTGAGCTGCCCACCAAACCGGACATTTACATTCAGCCCCAAGACCAGTTTGTCAGCGCGATGCAATCGGTCTCTGGCCCTGTGCGCGTCGACCCGGCCTCTGCCCCTCTGGCGGTCACCCAGATCCTGACAGAGGCTGAAGTCGACATCGCCTATGCTCAGGACCCTTGCGTCTTGCCCAAAGCCTGCAAAAACCCGGTAGAGATTGCCGGGGCGCAGCAGGCCCATCTGCGCGACGCTGCCGCGATGGTAGAGTTCCTTACCTGGGTCGACAAAACAGCCCCCAAGGGCGGTTTGACCGAAATAGACGTGGTGCGCCAACTTGAAGACTTCAGACGCGCCACCAACGTCTTGCAGGACATCAGCTTTGAAACCATCGCCGGGACCGGGCCGAACGGTGCAATTGTTCACTACCGCGTCACCGAAGACACGAACCGCACCGTGCAATCCGGCGATCTGTTGCTGGTGGACAGCGGCGGCCAGTATTTCGACGGCACCACCGATATTACGCGCACAATCGCAGTCGGCGCCCCGACATCCGAACAAATCACATGTTTCACCCATGTGTTGCGCGGCATGATCGCAATTTCTCGCATTCGCTTTCCCAAAGGCGTCACAGGGGCGCATCTGGACGCCATGGCGCGGGCCCCGTTGTGGATGGCCGGGATGGATTACGACCATGGAACCGGGCACGGCGTGGGATCCTATCTGTCCGTACATGAAGGACCACAGCGCCTGTCGCGGCTGTCTGACGTTGCCTTGCAATCCGGTATGATCCTGTCCAATGAGCCGGGCTATTACCGTGAAGGCGCCTTTGGCATACGCATCGAAAACCTGTTGGTTGTGCAAGAGCCAGCCGCCCTGCCAGACGGGGATGCACATCGCCAGATGCATTCCTTCCTGACCCTGACCTATGTTCCGATTGACCGTCGCCTCATTGACAACAGCCTGTTATCAACAGAAGAACGCGCCTGGGTCGATGCCTATCACAAACAGACGTTTGACCAGGTCAAAGACCGCGTCAGCCCGGAAGCGCTTGAATGGCTTCAGGCGGCCACCGCGCCGCTCTGACATATACCCGTTACACGACATCTGCTAAGATCCCGAACGAAAGCGAGGCACTATGAGTGATCCTATCGAAATCAACGAACTTACCGGAACCTGGGTGATCCGGGCCGGTGGCGCCGTTCTGGGCGAAACGCAAAATGCACTAAAAGTGAGCCAGCCGGGGCATGAGGATGCGATCTATTTTCCGCGTGCAGATATTGCGATGGCGATGTTTGAACAATCAGACTCGACCACGGTTTGCCCCTATAAAGGCACCGCAACCCATTATGCCTTGCAAACAAAAAGCATGTTGATCGAAGATGCGGCATGGTCTTACGAGCCGCCAAAACCGGGCTACGAAAAGATCGCCGGATATCTTTCCTTCTACACGGACAAGGTTGTCGTCGAAGAAGTCTGATTTCAGACCACTTAAGAATGTTCCTCGGCTGCGGTGGCGGCCATGGCCCGGTTGAACGCCTTTAGCGCGTCCACCTGAAACAGCGCGCCCCATAGCTCTGGCGGTTGATCCTCGCCCCCAAGCGTGACCACGGGAATGAAGGCGATATTCGCATTGTCAAAAACCGGCATCGCGCTTTCCAACGTGGCGTTTCCGTCAATATAGACGCCTTGTTCGACCAGCTCCCAGCATTGCTCTTCCTCTGGGGCACCGGGGGCATCCATGGGCCGCATTACGGTGGCCACCCTGAAGGTCGCCAGCAAATAGGCCTGTGGCCCGGCGGCAAGATGCGTATTGCGTCGCTCAAGCTGTGTCAAAAAGAACGACCTGTCGACAAGGCGGGATGCAACGGCACTGGCCAACGACACCGAGATCATAACCACCAGCCCCGTCTGCCAATCGCCGGTCAGTTCAAACACAATCAGCGTCGTCGAAATCGGCGCGCCCAGCACCGCCGCCGCCACAGCCCCCATGCCCGCCAAGGCATAAAGCGTTTCAGACCCTGAAATGGTCGGCAAAAGTTTCGTTGCGATCAGTCCAAAGGCCAATCCGGTCAGCGCCCCAACCATCAAAGAGGGCGAAAAAATACCGCCCCCCATGCGCCCCGCCATCGTGATCGCGACCGCCAGGCACTTCACCAGGGCAAAACCGACGGCAAATTGTAAAACCAAATCCCCGGACAAGGCAGCGATCGTCGTCTCATACCCAACACCAATGATATGGGGGAAAAAGATTGCGATGCATCCCAACATCGCCCCTGACAGCGCGGGACGCAAAACACTGGGCAATTTCAAACGGTTCTGCAGGCCAGTTCCGATATCATCCGCCAGAAATATCGCCTTCATCATCAACACGGCGACAAGCCCACAGACCAGCCCCAGGATCACAAAGGCCGGCAGCTCAAAATAAAAGGCCAGCGTATTATGCGTGGGCAAGACGAACTCTGTCACATCACCAAAGGCCAAACGGCTAATGATCGACCCCGCAACAGAGGCAATCACGATTGGCGCAAAGGCGTGAATGGCAAAATGGCGCAGGACGACTTCTAACGCGAAAAGCGCCCCGGCAATCGGCGCGTTAAAACTGGCCGAAACAGCCGCGGCGACGCCACAGCCCAACAGGTCTCTACCGGTGATGCCATCTGCGCGGATCTTGTCGGACACCCAACTGGCCATTACGCCCGCCATGTGCACAACCGGCCCTTCCCGCCCTGTAGAGCCACCAGACGACAGCGTAATCAAAGACGCCAGCGCAGAGGCCACGCCAGCGCGTCGGTTGACCCGCCCTTCATGCAAGGCCGCGCCTTCGATAACATCCGCCACAGACCGGACCGATCCGTCATCCGTATAGCGGTTCAGAATAATGCCAACGACCAGCCCGCCGAAAATTGGGATCATCAAAATCCAATACCACTCCAGTGTCCCTGCGACATGCTGCAGATGACGCGGGCTGTCCGTGCCGTAAAGCCCCCCTTGCAGCCACCCGATCCCAAGTCGAAACGCGACCGCAGCGCCTCCGGCGGCGACACCGATCGCTAATGCGATAAACCAAAACAGAATTTGCTTGGGCAAACTGCGCCGCACGGTTTGGAAACCATCCCGACTAACACGCACCACATTGCCCGTGAGCCCTGTGATTGTCTTTTGCCGAGTTCGGTTCATGGTCATCCTGTTGTGTCGGTTAGGGCATCATATTCGAATGCCTCTGCCTCAGGACCAGTCTAACCCGTTGGAAAGACCATGTTCAAACACACCGTAACGACCAAATCGCGAGTGTCACCAAAACATCGCCAAACAATCTGGCGGCCATCGCGACATGCCAGCTGACCTTTGTACGGACTGCGGCTATAGATCGGGACCTTAGACCAGAAACATTAAATGTAATTCAATATCTTACGCGGTAATTCTCAAGCATCAAGCAAAGCTTGTGCCGCCGCCCGGGCCTCTGTTGTGATCGTGTCACCTGCCAGCATTCTGGCCACTTCGTCCAAACGCTCACCCTGCGCCAAATGCACGACTTTCGACGTCGTCACGCCTTTGCGCACCGATTTAGAGACTTGCCAATGGTTCGCCCCCCGCGCCGCAACCTGCGGGGAATGCGTCACTACCAAGACCTGCGCACCTTCGGCAAGACTGGCCAGCCGACGCCCAACCGCATCCGCCGTCGCGCCACCGACCCCCCGGTCGATTTCATCAAAGATCATGGTGACCCCGGCAGTGTCACGGGTCAAACAGACCTTTAACGCCAAAAGGAACCTCGACAATTCGCCACCGGAGGCAATCTTGTTGATCGGCCCGGCGGGTGCGCCTGGGTTCGTTGCAACCGTAAAGGCGACTGCGTCACGACCCTCTGGTCCCGGCTCTGCTTGCGACAGATCCGTCTGAAACCGCGCATTTTCCATTTTGAGCGGTGCCAATTCCTTGGCCATGGCCTTGTCCAACCGGACCGCAGCCGCCGCGCGTTTTTCCGTCATAGACTGCGCGAGCCTATCATAGGCCGCTTGCGCCTCTGCGACGGCCTTTATGCGATCATCCAGATCGGCATCGCCACTGTCCAGTTCCGCCACTTGCACACGCAACCCAATTGCAAACGTGCCAAGTTCGTCTGGTAACTTATTGTGTTTACGGGCCAAAGCACGAATGGCGAACAAGCGTTCTTCGGTGTTTTCCAGCTCTGATTGGTCGAATTGCAGCGCGCTCAAACAGCTTTCAATGCCCTGTTGGGCACGCGCCACTTCGTTCATCGCCTGGGTCAAAGCGGCCAGCGGATCATCCAATTGCCCCTGAGAGCTTTCCGCAGCGCCGTCCAGCCAGCGCGCCGCATCGCCCAGCAGCGCCTCTGCCCCTTGCGGGCCCACGGCCTCTGCCGCTCTTAGGATGTCTTCACGGATCCGCTCTGCCGCCTGCATCAAACGACGCTTTTCATCCAGCGCCTGATCCTCTCCGACTTGCGGATCCAGCTCATCCAGTTCCGCAACGGTATGGCGCAAATACTCTTCTTCTTTACGCATATCATTCAGCTTAGCCTGTGCTTCGCTCAGGGCCTTTTGTTCAACTTGCAGATGACGCCATGCTTTATGTAATGCTTGAAGATCGCCTCCCAAGCCTGCGAAATCATCTAACAATTTCCGATGACCACGTGCACTCAGCAACCCGCGATCATCATGCTGCCCGTGCAACTCAACAAGCGTTTCTGACAATTGGCGCAGCAACTCTCCACTGGACCGCCGGTCATTGACCCAGGCCGTCTTGCGCCCGTCCGCCGTGTTGACCCGGCGCAGAACCAATTCATCTGTGTCCGTATAGCCAGCCTCTTGCAGGATAGCTTGTGCCGGATGCCCAGACGGCAGATCAAACGCCGCCACGACTTCCCCTTGCTCGGCCCCTGCCCGCACCAGTTCCGCGCGCCCACGCCAGCCCAGAACAAACCCAAGCGCATCCAGCAAAATGGATTTCCCCGCCCCCGTTTCCCCCGTCAAGACGGTCAAACCGGGCTGAAAGTCCAAAGACAGCTTTTCGATTATTAGTAAGTCACGAATATCGAGACTGCGCAGCATGTCCCCGTCCCCTTGGTCAGAGCCATTCGCCCTTGACCATTTGCCGATAAATGCTGGCCAACCAGCCATTGCCACCAGACGCTTCCGGCCGCAGCCCACGTCCCGTCAGCAAGGCATACCCTTCTTGATACCAATCCGTGGACTGGTAGTTATAGCCAAGAACAGCAGCCGCCGTCTGCGCCTCTTCGTTGAGCCCCAGGCCAAGGTAACATTCGATCAAACGATACAAAGCCTCTGGCGTGTGCGACGTGGTTTGAAAGTCTTCCACCACAACCCGAAACCGGTTCGCCGCAGCCACATAGTGCCGGCGCTTCAGATAGAACCGCCCAACTTCCATTTCCTTGGCCGCCAAATGGTCAAAGGCCAAATCGAATTTCAGCGAAGCCGATTTTGCGTAGTCGCTGTCCGGATAGGTCTCGATGACCGCACGCAGTGCCTGCAAGGCCTGATAGGTCAGCCCCTGGTCCCGGCCCACATCATCAACCTGATCGTAATAGCTCAGCGCCAATAGATACATCGCATAAGGCGCGTCTTCGTCCGTCGGGTAGAAATCCACATAACGCTGCGCACTGGCCCGGCTGTTTTCGTAGTCCCGATCCCGGTGATACGACAAGGCCTGCATGATCAACGCGCGTTTGGCCCATTCTGAATAGGGGTACAAACGCTCAATTTCACCGAAATAAACCGCCGCGTCTTCGGCTTCACCGTTGGCGAGTTCATATTCACCGCGTCTGAAAATATCGGCAGCAGAGGCATCACCTACGTCGATGACACCACTTTTCTTGGCGTCGCACGCCGTCAGAACGGCCGCGCAAACAAGCGCACCAAACAATACTCTGACTGACTTGGCTGATGCCATAAAGTCCTCGCGCGGTTTAACAATGCTCAGACCTCTTCAGTCCGCACTGCATTATGCTTCTCCTATCACAGAAAAAACCAGTGCAAAATATCATAAAGAGGGATTTTAAGACGGTTCAGGCGACGGCCGGAATATCTGCGTCGCAAACACCGACGCCAGGCAAGCTTCGCGCAGCTTCCGCATCGCACAAAATCATCTGGAATGCGTCTGGACGGGCGAACAAGGCGCGCAACAATTTGTTGGTCATCGCATGCCCAGCCCGATTGCCTGTGTAGCGGCCAAAAATCGGCGCGCCCGCCAGGGAAAGATCCCCAAGGGCGTCCAGCATCTTATGCCGAACCGCCTCATCTGCGTACCGAAAACCACCGGGTGTGAGGATCGTATCCCCCTCTACGACAACCGCATTGCGCAGATCGCCACCACGGGCCAAGCCATTGGCATGCATCATTTTAATGTCGCGCTGGCGGCAGAATGTACGCGAATCGCTCAGCTCGCGCACGAAGGTGCCATTGGCCAAATCCAGAACCTTGGTTTGACGGCCAATTGCAGCATCTTCAAAGTCGATGTGATATTCAATTTCAAACCGGTCAGAGGGCGAAATTCTCGCAACAGCGCCATCTTCAGAAACCTCAATCTCTTTAAGGATCTCAATGACCCGCACAGGCGCATTCAGCACGCGTTGCCCTTTGCTGATCAACCCATTCACAAATTGCGATGCGCAACCGTCCAGAATAGGAACCTCTGGCCCGTTCAGTTCGATCAATGCGTTCTGAATGCCACAGCCCGCAAGCGCGGCCATCACATGTTCAATTGTTGAAACCCCAACACCGGCAGAGTTTTCGATCTTGGTGCACAGCGGAGATTGAACAACAGCGTCCCATCTGGCCGGGATCAGCGCATTTGCCGAACGCACATCCGTGCGACGAAACCAGATTCCATATTCTCCAGAGGCAGGATGAATCGTCATCGTTACAGGCGCACCGGAATGCAGCCCTACACCAGAAAATGTAACAGAAGATTTGATCGTCGTTTGCACAGAAGCACCTCAGTCATGACCATCCGTAAGGACGAACCTTATCGGTCACTTGTCACCTAACTGTCAGGGTGCTGTCACTCAACTCAAACTTTGCAACGAACTGAAACATGTCTGAAATACATGCGCGGATTTTCGCTGCACTGCAAAAATCCAGCCACAACCCACTGTTATCAAACAAAAAAGAACCGGCGCTTGCCGGTTCCTTTTGTTTCGAATGTGACTGATTTTAGTTGGCCTGGCGTCGCAGGTAGTCCGGAATTTCAATCCGTTCAGCTTCTGGATCCGGCTCTGCTTCGGTTTCAACAGCGCGAACCTGTGGTTCAGACCGGGCCGCTTGCGCCCCAGAAGCCGCCGCTGGCGCCTCTTCCGGGCTGCCTGTCATGCGGTTGATCAAAGAGTTAATTCCGAAGCGCGCGCGCTCTCCCGCAGGGGCCGCTGGCGCGACCGGAGCAGTCGTGCGTGGTTCACCGGACCGGAATGGAACCTTGTCGACAGCAGCCCGCAAACGATCCAATGCTTCTGGCGAAGGTGTCCCGGCCGTGGGGGCCCGAGGCGCAACATATTCATCAGCATGGATGGCTTCTGGCGCAGCGGCTGGCTGTGGTTGATAGGCTGGCGGTGGCAGCTCATCGGTTTCTTCGATCAGAGGCTCTTCATACGTTTCACGTTCTGCCCGGGCTTCGAAACCTGGGAAAAGTTCTGGCTCTGCTTCTGCTGTGATCGGGGCTGCGACCGGCGCCACTGCGGGCTCTTCCACGTCTTGAATTTTCAACGGCTCGGCCATGCGACGGCGTGGGACCGGAACATCTGCAACCTTTTCGGTTGCATCGATGCCAGTGGCGACAACGCTGACGCGCATGGCGCCTTCCATCGCTGTGTCCAAAGTCGAACCGACGATGATATTTGCCTCTGCGTCGACCTCTTCGCGAATGCGGTTTGCCGCTTCGTCGAGTTCGAACAATGTCAGATCGTGGCCACCGGTGATGTTGATCAAGACACCTTTCGCGCCACGCAGGCTGATTTCGTCGAGCAATGGGTTCGCAATCGCCTTTTCAGCAGCTTGAACAGCACGATCTTCACCGGTGCCCTCACCCGTACCCATCATCGCCTTGCCCATTTCATCCATAACGGCGCGAACATCAGCAAAATCGAGGTTGATCAGGCCGGGACGGACCATCAGGTCTGTCACGCCTTTGACGCCCTGGTACAGAACGTCGTCAGCCATCGAAAAGGCTTCGGTGAATGTCGTGTTTTCATTCGCAAGACGGAACAGGTTCTGGTTTGGAATGATAATCAGCGTGTCGACCATCTTTTGCAGCGCATCAACGCCTTCCTCGGCCTGGCGCATCCGCTTTGCACCTTCGAACTGGAAAGGCTTGGTCACGACGCCCACTGTAAGTACGCCAAGTTCACGCGCGGCTTGCGCGATGATTGGCGCCGCGCCGGTTCCAGTGCCCCCACCCATACCGGCTGTAATGAAACACATATGCGCGCCGGCCAGCTGGTCAACGATTTCTTCAATCGTTTCTTCCGCAGCCGCAGCACCAACCGTAGGACGCGCCCCTGCGCCCAGACCTTCGGTGACTTTGACACCCATTTGAATTTTGTTTGGCGACAGCGCTTGCTGCAAGGCTTGCGCATCCGTGTTGGCGACAACGAATTCGACGCCGTCCAACTCTTTTTCGATCATGTTGTTAACAGCGTTACCGCCAGCACCACCAACCCCGAATACCGTAATGCGTGGTTTCAAATCATCCTGGTCGGGCATCATCAGGTTCAATGTCATAATCTTTCCGCCTGCTGTTAATGAGGCCATTTACTGGCCGAATTGGTCCGCTTTTAACGAACATTAAAGAGAGTCGTCTGAGTCGTCACCCCAAAATCACAAAAATGACACAAAATATGGCCCTATTTTTTTCATAAACGGCGCTATTTCGCCAATCGATCCATATGTTGCGGTCACCAGTTATCCTTAAACCATTTCACTGCGCGCTTTAGGGACCTGGCCGGATACCGCTCTGACGGAATGTCAAAGTCCCACCACTCATCCTGAGGGTGTGCGGCGAACAGGCACAAGCCGACCGATGCCGCAAATGCGGCCCCCGTGGCGGCCTGCGGCAGGCCCTGCACCCGCAAGGGCCGACCGATCCGAACTTGTTGTCCCAGCAGTTTGGGCGCCAACCCGTCCAGCCCCGGAATCTGGCTTGCGCCACCGGTAAAGACGATCTGTTGGCTTGGTAGATGTTCAAACCCTGCCGCGTCCAGCCGCAGCCGAACCTCTTCCAAAATCTCTTCGACACGCGGCCGCATGATCCCGATCAGCTCTGCCCGGCTGACAGACCGGCGGTCATGTTCCCAATCGCCCGTGTCGCCGCCAATTTCGATCATCTCCCGGTCATCCATCCCGGTGGCAACGACACCGCCATAAAAGGTCTTGATCCGTTCCGCCGTCGCAAAAGGAATTTGCAACCCCTTGGAAATGTCAGAGGTGACATGGTCACCGCCCATTTTCACACAATCTGAATAGATCATGTGTTTCTTGATAAAGATCGAAATCCCTGTGGTGCCGCCGCCCATGTCGATACAGGCCGCGCCCAATTCCTGTTCGTCTTCCACCAGCGAAGAAATCCCGGACACATAAGCAGACGACGCCAGCCCCGCCAAATCGAGGTCACAGCGTTTGATACAATAAAGAATGTTTTGCACCACTGACGCATCCACCGTCAGCAAATGCATGTCAGCGGCCAACCGATTGCCAATCTGCCCGCGTGGATCGCCCAGGCCAGACCGATGGTCCAACGCAAAGTTGACGGGTTGGGCGTGCAAGGCCTCTCGACCCTCGCCAAAATCGGGTACATCGCAGGAGGCAAGAACACGGCTGACGTCTTCTTCCGTCACAACGCTGTCATGCAGTTCTACCTCGCCAGCAAGCCCGTAGGACCGCGGCCCTGCCCCGGAAAAACATGCGATCACATGATCGACACGCACATTCGCCATGCTTTGCGCAGATTTGACCGCCGTGCGCACCGCGCGTTCGGTTTCCTGCATCGCGTCGATTTCGCCAAACCGAACGCCACGTGACCGCGTGGTCGCCGCCCCGATGACCCGGAAAGAGGACTGCCCCGCCATCGAACCAATACCGTCCGCCTCACCGAACTCATCCGGTCCGTCAAACCGCAGAATAAGACAGGCGATTTTCGACGACCCAATATCCAGAATGGCAATCACGCCACGTTGCAAAGCTGCTTTGCGAATATTCCGCATGGCACGCTGAGATGAATAAAGGTCCGTCATTCTTGGTTTGCTCCAGGTTTTGTATCTCTTATTTTTCGCAATTCGGCGACGGCGGAGGAGGCCATCCGCAAGGTCGGTCGCCCTTTCTTGCGCATATCGACGACGGTTATGTCCCGTGCCAGCAACTCTGTCGCTTGTTCTAGGGCCATAACTTGTTCAAGGGCTTGGATCGGGGCCTTTTCGGGCAGCATGATCCGTTGGTCCCGGTCCAACACCAAATCCCAACGACGCTCGCCAATGCGCACCAAACCGCGCACCCGGTCTTTTACCGGGCCTGCGGCGGCCAATATCGTCAGCCCCTCTTCGACCGCCTCATCCGCACCGGCCCCTGCCAACAAAGGCAAATCCGCGCGATCCCGGCGGGACCCAACCGCGGCCACGCGATGCCCGTTTTCATCCAGCAGCTCCAGCCCTTCACCCGAGCGCCACACAACAACCGGTTCACGTTCCGTGATTTGGACCTGCAGAATACCGCCCGACCGGATGCGCAGATCAACCTTGGCCACGGCATCCAGTTCGGCAATCTTGTTTTTCATGTCATCAAGATCGAGATCGAAAGAGCTGATCGGGAAATCGATTGGATTAATCTCGCGAATGCCTTCGGCCACAAACAGTGACGCCCCATCAATGGCCATCAGCTTGACCATGAATTCCGGGCGCACCTCGATAGAACGGCGCATTTCCGCGACCTTATCATGCAGGGCCTGACGGTTTTCCGGTTTGCCGAAATACCAACCAACCGACAGCGAAATCAAAAAGACCGGCAGACCAACACGCAACAACCGACGGAAAATCGGTGTCAGCCACAGGCGGTGCATCTTGTAAGACGCACGGCTTGGGGCCGGATCGCGCCGCTCGCGCGGGGCTTGATTTTGTCTTATCGCCCGCATGAAGCATCCTCCACGATCCAGGCGCAAAACTCTGGGAACGAAAAGCCGCAATGTGCAGCTTGTTCGGGCGACAGCGACGTGGGCGTCATGCCCGGCTGGGTGTTGGTTTCAAGCAAGACCAGCCCGTCCAGACCGCGTGTTTCGTCCCATCGAAAATCAGTCCGGGAAATGCCACGGCACCCCAGGGCGCGATGCGCGCGCAAGGCAAAATCCTTGCAGGCCTCGGTGATCTCATCGGGAATATCGGCAGGCACCACGTGACGTGATCCGCCAACTTCGTATTTGGCGTGATAATCGTACCACCCATCAGAAATGATGTCGGTCACCCCAAGGGCGCGGTCCCCCATGACGGTCGTCGTCATTTCGCGGCCCGGCACATATTGTTCGACCATGACCTCTGCAGGCATCTCGACCGCCAGTTGCGGCGGCCCGTTGGAAGATTCACCAACGATATACACACCGACTGATGACCCTTCGTTATTGGGCTTCACCACATAAGGGGGCTGCATCACATGTGACGCCTCAACCGCATCCCGCGATGCAATGAGGCTATCAACAACTGGCAGGCCCTCTGCCCGGTAAATTTGTTTGGCGCGGGTTTTGTCCATCGCCAGCGCAGAGGCCAGAACCCCGGAATGCGTATATGGAATGTTCAACCATTCCAGCAGACCCTGCACACAGCCATCTTCGCCCCAGCGACCATGCAGGGCATTGAAAACAACATCAGGCTTGATTTCACCAAGACGCAAAGCAAGGTCCGGACCCGCGTCCAGTTCCACCACCTCATATCCTGCGTCCCGCAGTGCGGAGGCGCATTCGCGCCCTGTAGACAACGACACCTCTCGTTCTGCCGAGGGGCCGCCCATCAATACCGCCACTTTGGGGTTTGTCCTGCTCGACATACCCAAATAGTGCCTCTTTATTGGGCCTTATATGCGGCCCTTTTCGATATTATTTTTATGGGGCCGGTTCGCCGACCCGCATAATTTCCCACTCTAGCGTTATCCCACTGTTTTGGAAAACCCTTTTTCGCACCATTTCACCTAAACCTTCAAGATCAGCGGCAGTTGCCCCGTCCGCATTCACCAGAAAGTTCGGATGTTTGGGCGACATCTGCGCACCGCCCAGTGTTGCGCCGCGCAGTCCAGCCTCATCAATCACTTTCCAAGCCTTCAAATCATGCACGTCATCGGCCTGTCCGGTGCTGGAAAATCCGGCCGGATTGCGAAAAGTTGACCCCGCTGTGCGGTCCTTGGTGGGCTGTGTCGCATCACGCTTGGCCAATTGATCCGCCATCCGCGCCTCTAGCGCATCCGGATCACCGGACACCCCCTCAAATACCGCCTCGACCAGAACAGCGCCTTCGGGCAGATCGGACTGACGATACTGAAAGTTCAAATCCTCTGCGCCAAGTTCTATCAACGCACCATCCCGCGTCACGGCCCGGGCAGAAACGAAATGATCCGCCACATAAGACCCGTAGCACCCGGCATTCATCCGCACCGCGCCGCCAATCGCGCCCGGAATAGTGCGCAAGAATGTCAGATCAACGCCTGCCGCCGCCGCTTTTCGCGCCACATGCGCGTCCAGCGCAGCCACACCTGCCGTCACCCGCATCCCGTCAATTTCAATCTGATTAAACCCCCGCCCCATGCGGATCACCACAGCCCGGATGCCCCCATCCCGCACGATCAGGTTTGACCCGACCCCCATGGGGAACACATCAATAGCCGGGTCCAGCGCGGCCAGAAACTGTGCCAGATCCTCGACATCCGCCGGTTGGAACAAATAATCCGCAGGCCCACCAACGCGCAGCCATGTCAGATCATTCAGCGGACGATTGGGGGTCAGTGTGCCGCGTGGGGTTGGAAGGCTCATTGTTCAGGCTGCCCATTCGCAAGGCGTTTCATCCACCGCCACAGATACAACACAGGCCAGCGCAAGATGGACGCCCCAGCCGCAAGCGCCAGCATCCCGATCCAGGGGCCGTTTTCATAGGTGACATAGCCCAGCAAAGGCACCCCGATTGCAATCAGAACATAGGCCGCCGGCCAGTGATTGCCGCGCAAAGGCAGCATGCCCGCCACGTTTGCGGCGACCAGCCATAACAATACAAGAATGGCAGAGGTGCTCATGTCTTAGTCCTTTCCAGATCTCTTGGATGCTGCGTTGGCCATCCAAGTGCGCGACGAATAAAATATATCAGGGGTTTGCGAAACAGCGATGCAAATGCGACGACACCAACAAGCACCAGCCAAATCCCATATTGATAGCCCAAAAAGGCCAGCATAAAGGGCGTCGCAATCAACAGCGGCAAACCGGGGTAGATCTGATACTTCATCGGCATCATCGCTGTGATGGAACAGCCCACGACCCAAAGACAGGCCAAAATTAACGAAAGCTTCACAGAACGTCTCCAAATGCGGTGATGAGCGCGGCCAAAGCGGCAAAAAGCCCAAACCATGGCACCCATACGGGAATTCTGAACGGGGCTTCAGGCACCCGGCGTTTTAGCGCGATAAGCGCCATATTCACCAGAAAAAATACGCTTAGTAAAACCGCCGAGGTCGCCGTCGCCAAAGACGCCACCGGCAAAACCAACGCACAGAGTATCACAAAGACGCCGATTAAGACTGTGGCCCGCACCGGCGTCCCAAACCTTGGATGGGAAACGGTGAACCCCGACAATAGTTCACTGCGACGACCAAGGCCGAATAAAACACGAGCGGCCATCACAATCTGCGCCAAGACCCCGTTTACCGCGGCAGCGACGGCGATCGCGGACAGGAAATCTGCCGATCCCCCGCGCCCGGCCTGCCAGACCAAGGCCAGCGGACGCTCGCTCGCGGATAGATCACCGGGCGACACGGATCGCACGGCGGCAAAAGACACCAATGCATAAAGCACAGCTGTTATCGCCAGGGACAAAAGAATACCACGCGGCATGATGCGGGTCGGGTCCCGCACCTCTTCGGCCATATTTTCAAGGTCCTCAAACCCGATAAAGGCAAAGAAACACAGCGCAACCGCAGCGGCGATACCGCCCCAATGCGGCGCGGTCGGGGCCAGCCATTCGGCCACGGGTGGCGCTGTAAACCCCGCCCATGCCACAGCCATAAGCCCCAAAACTTCGATAACTGTAAAGACCGCCGCAAAGATCAGGCTTTCCAGAACGCCGACAATGGCAACCAATGTCAGCAGCACGCCGATCCCAATAATCAAGATTGGGTCCGCAACCGGTATGATCGCGGAAAGATATCCAACGCCGCCGCGCAAAACGGCGGCTGCTGAAATCGTGCCTGCGACAACAATCGCCATGCCAACCAGAACCGCCAACCAGCGCAGCCCAAACCCGGCCTCTACAAATGCCGCTTCGCCGGCAGCCTCTGGCATGCGGGCGGAAAGCTCCGCATAGGAAAGCGCCGATGGCAGGGCGACCAATCCGGCCAATAAAAACGCCAGCGGCGCCCAGACCCCGGCGGATCCGGCAACAACCCCGATCAAAACGTAAATGCCCGCCCCCACCATGACGCCGACGCCATAGGCTGTTAACAGCCCCAGACCGATGCGTCTTTTGAGGGTTACGGCCATGGCTTATCCCGCTTTCAGTTTATCGGGCAAAGCATTGGCCCAGGCGGAAATCGTCCCTGCCCCAAGGCAGACAACAATGTCGCCGGGTACGGCCTCTTCGCGCACCAGTTTTTCCAGATCGTCGAGACTGGTGATCGCCAGCGCATGGCGGTGACCGTGGCTGATAAGCCCCTCGACAAGACCTTCGCGCGTGGCGCCAGGAATGGGATCTTCGCCCGCTGAAAAAACTTCGGCGATGCCAACAACATCGGCGTCATTGAAACAGGTGCAGAAATCCTCAAACAACGAAGACAGGCGCGAATAGCGGTGCGGCTGATGCACAGCGATGACGCGGCCGTCGCTGGCTTGGCGTGCGGCCTTAAGAACAGCTGCGATTTCAACCGGGTGGTGGCCGTAATCGTCGATGATGGTCACGCCGTTAACTTCACCCACACGGGTAAAGCGACGGTTCACACCTGCAAAACTGGCCAACGCCCCCCGGATTTCAGCAGCCTTCATCCCAAGGTGACGGGCCACGGCAACCGCCGCCAAAGCATTGGACACATTATGGTCCCCCGGCATGGGCAAGGTGCAATCCTCTATCACGATGTCTTCGTTCTGCAGAACGATGTCGAAATGGGCGACGCCTTTTTTATAGGTCAGGTTTTTGGCGCGAACATCAGCCTGCGTGTTGAACCCAAAAGTAACGACACGTCGGTCCGTAATCTTGCCCACCAAGGCCTGAACCTCGGCATGGTCCGTGCAACAGACCGCAAGACCATAAAACGGAATGTTGGACACGAAATCAAGAAAACCCTGTCGCAGATTTTCAATCGTGCCCCAGTGTTCCATGTGTTCAGGGTCAATATTTGTCACAATCGCAATGGTCGCGGGCAGTCGATTAAAGGTGCCATCGCTTTCATCCGCTTCGACCACCATCCATTCGCCCTGCCCCATACGGGCATTTGACCCATAGGCGTGAATGATCCCGCCATTCACCACGGTCGGATCAAGCCCGCCCGCATCCAAAAGGGTCGCAACCATGGTGGTCGTTGTGGTTTTCCCATGGGTTCCGCCCACGGCCACGTTGGATTTCAGGCGCATGAGTTCTGCCAGCATTTCCGCGCGGCGCACCACAGGCAGCCCCACATGGCGGGCTCGATCCAGCTCTGGATTGCCCGGTTTGATGGCCGAGGAAATCACCACGACTTCCGCGTCTTTCAGGTTCTCAGCTTTTTGCCCCACAAAGATCGTGGCGCCCAGTTCCTGCAAACGATCCGTGATCTTGCTGGCTTTCAGATCAGACCCCTGCACCGTGTAACCATGGTTCAGCAAAACTTCGGCAATGCCCGACATGCCAATACCGCCAATCCCCACAAAATGAATTGGCCCAATTTCCGTTGGCAGTTTCGTCGCAGCAGCATTCATGATGTTTTCTTTCGATTGGCCAGCATTTCAACAAGCGTGACCAGTTGTTCGGTTGCGTCCGGATGGCCCTGCGCCAAAGCACCATGGGCCATTTTCACGGCCGCTTTGGGATGCGACAGCACGGTTAGGATATGTTCGGACAGTGTTTCAGGATCCAACAAAGACTCTGGAATTGAAATCGCCGCCTCTGCCTCTACCAAGCCACGCGCATTGGCGGTTTGGTGGTCCCATGTGGCCGTCGCCAGCGGTATCAAAACAGAAGGACGGCCGATCACGCTGATATCAGCGATAGACGAAGCCCCCGCCCGGCTGATCACCAGCTGAGCCTCGGACATGCGGTTCGGCAGATCGTCAAAAAACGTCTGAACATCCGCCTTGATCCCGTGATCCGCGTAGTAATGAGACACCCGCTCGGCGTCTTCTTCGCGGGCCTGATGTGACACGCGCAAATTGTCATGCAGTTTGGTCGGCAGGGCCGCAATCGCTGGCGGCACGACATCCGACAAAATTTGGGCCCCCTGGCTGCCGCCGATCACCAGCAAGGTCATCGGATAGTCACCCGGCGGAATATAGGGCGCGCCTTCGCGTTTCATCACGGCGCTGCGCACGGGGTTGCCCGTGTGATAACTGGTCACGCCTTTGGGCAATTCCGTCGGCCATGTCCCGCAGGCAACAGCATTCACATGTTTGGCAAAGGCTTTGTTCACCCGCCCCAAAACGCCGTTTTGTTCGTGGATCATCCGTGGACAGCGCAGCAACCACGCAGCCGACACAGCCGGGATTGACGGGTATCCGCCAAATCCTGCAACCACAGTCGGGCGGTCCCGCACCATGCCCCAAGTTGCGCTGATCACGCCGCCCAATATCCGCAAAGGCGCAAAGAGCTTGGCCAGCACGCCGCCCCGCGCGAATGTCGCACTTGCGACTTTTTCAATCTGAACCGCCTCTGGGAAACCAGATGTATATCTGGCCCCACGCTCATCCGTTGACAGCTTTACCCGCCAGCCATCCTGCAGCAATGCCTCTGACAAGGCTTGCGCGGGAAACATATGGCCTCCAGTCCCGCCAGCCGCAATTACGATTAATGGAGCTTTTGCCACGGTTATCTCCCCCGCCGCAAAAGAACGTCTCCGATCTCACCCTGTGGCCGTTTGCGGGTGAATGCCAAAAGCATCCCAACCGCGATCCCACCAGCGATCAAGGACGATCCGCCATAGCTGACAAATGGCAATGTCATTCCCTTGGCAGGCAAAAGCCGCACAGCAACGCCGGTGTTGATCAACGCCTGAATACCAAAGATGCAGGCCAAACCCGTTCCCGCAAGCCGGGTGAAAGGATCGCGTTCCCGCATCAGACGCATCAGCGAACGCACGGTGATCGTCGCAAACAGCGCCAGAACGACCAGAACCAGGATCAAACCGTATTCTTCTGCGGCCACGGCGATGATGAAATCTGTATGCGCATCAGGCAAAGACCATTTGACCTGCCCCTCGCCCACGCCAACGCCAAAAAAGCCACCCTCTTGGATTGCGTTTGCGGCATAACCCAGCTGCGTTGTCGGATCCAATTCGTTCGACAAGAACCCGTCAATCCGGCGGGCGAAATGGTCAGAATTTGAATAGGCCAGCGATCCGGTGAACACCACCGCGCCCGCCAGACCCAGCAACAGCGTGATAGGCGCACCGGCCACGAAATACATCACGCCCCATCCAAACAGGATCAAACAGGCCTGCCCGAAATCCGGCTGCATCGCCAAAAGGCCCGCAATCAGCATCGTCAGCGCCAAAGAATAGCTTTTGCCCGGAGGCCCGCCAATTTCCTGACTGGCCGCCAGCAACCATGCCGTGACGATAATGAATCCGGGCTTTAGGAACTCTGACGGTTGAAAGCTGCCAAATCCAAAGGAATACCAACGCACGGCGCCTTTGCCGAAATCGGTGCCGAAAATCGGCAGAAACGCCAGCGCAATGAAAGCCACCCAAAACCCGATCACGCCCAACCGGCGCACCATCTGCGGCGACATCATCGACAGGCACACCATCGTCATCATGGCAACACCGCCGAAAAAGGCCTGACGCTGCACGTAATAAAACGGATCCAGACCGTTGCGCTCTGCCAAAGGAGGCGACGCCGCAAGCCCCAGCAAGATGCCAATGAAAAAGAGAATAAAGATGCACGTCATCGACCATTTGTCGATTGTTCGCCACCACCGAGGTAGAATCGGCTCTCCGTCCCGCATGGGGACTGTGCCATACACCATTTCCGTCATGGATTACCGCCTGTATGCCTCAACTCTGCCCGTTTTCCGGGTCTAAGTTTTGTTTACAGGACTCATAGCGTTTTGGCCAGTCTAAGTTGACCTAATAAGTCAACCCTTTTGGCTAAAATCAGCCGAATTTCACCGAGAATTCCGCAGGCGGACTGACTTTGGTGCAACAGACGCAACCAGCGGCAGAGTCTTGGCGATTGGCGGCGCTTCTTCAATCCAGATGCTTTAGCGCCTCTGCCACGAAATCATCGCCTCGTTTTTCAAAATTCGGGTATTGATCGAAACTCGCAGCTGCGGGGGCCAGAAGGATCGTGTCACCGGATTTGGCTTGTGCACTTGCGCGTGCAACGGCCACTTGCATCGTTTCGCAAATCTCATGCGGGGTATCCCCCAGCTGCAGCGCAAAATCGCGGGCGCTGTGGCCGATCAGATAGGCCTTGGTCACGGATCCCAAATGTGGAACAAGCGCTGCAATGCCACCGTCCTTGCCCAGTCCGCCTGCGATCCAGTGAATATTCTTAAACGCCTGCAAGGCCTTTGCCGCGCTGTCGACATTCGTGGCCTTAGAGTCATTCACATAAGTCACGCCATCCTTGGTGCCGACAATCTGGCTGCGATGCGGCAGGCCTTCAAAAGACGCAAAGGCCTGTTCGATCAGGCGCGGCGCAATCCCAAGGGCGCGTGTCGCTGCATAAGCCGCAGCTGCGTTTTGATGATTATGCACCCCGGGCAACCCGGCAATCTTGCGCAAATCGATAGAGGCAACCTGACGCCCCTTTCGGGTTTCAGCCAAGAACCCTTTGCGCACAAAAACGTTCCAGCCCGGGCCGGCAATCTTATGCGTCGTGGCAACCCGGATGACGCGATCATCCTCTGGCGCCTCTGACAGTTGGTTGGCCAGATAGAGCCCTTCGTTTTCATCCACACCGATCACCGCACGGTCTGGCCCGCCTTCGGCAAACAGCCGCCGCTTGGCCGCGAAATAGCCGCCCATGCCCCCATGGCGATCCAGATGGTCCGGCGTCAGATTGGTAAAGACCGCGATGTCAGGCGTCAAAGCCCGCGCCAGATCCGTCTGGTAGCTGGACAGCTCTAGCACCACGACCTCGCCGTCATGCGCAGGTTCTATATCCAGAACACCACGGCCGATATTGCCCGCCAGTTGCGCGGTTTTCCCGGCCACCTGCAATATGTGATAGATCAGCGCGGATGTTGTGGATTTGCCGTTTGATCCGGTGACCGCAATGACCCGCGGGATTGTATCGAACTGGGCC
Source organism: Marinosulfonomonas sp. (assembly GCA_051251595.1). Taxonomy (GTDB): domain Bacteria; phylum Pseudomonadota; class Alphaproteobacteria; order Rhodobacterales; family Rhodobacteraceae; genus NORP110. Next base: position 11,042 of record JBPOFA010000006.1, on the reverse strand, counting down.
CAGTCTTGCGTGGCAAAGGCCCGAAAGAACAAGCCAATGTCATTGTCCACAGGCACCCCGGCGGACAAGGCTGCCAGAATGACTTTGTGCGGGGCCGGGTAAAGATGCGGAATGCCCGGTGAGACGATCAAAGCGGTCACGCCCTCAAAGGCCTGCCCTTTGTTCAGATCGCGAAGCTCAAACCCTTCTTGCGTGGCCAGCTCTCGCCCTTCTTCACTGTCGTCCCAACAGATCGGCACAGCGCCGCCCGCACGCAACGCCCGCGCCGTAGCCAAGCCAGAGCGTCCCAGCCCAAGCACAGCGACATTTCGATTTTCGAACCCGTGGACCGGTATCATGCAAGCCCCCTTTTGGCAGCAACGGCCTTGGCCGCGCGGACCTTTAACGAAGTTTTAGCGTCGCAAGTCCGATCAAGGCCAGGATCAACGAAATGATCCAGAACCGGATCACGATCTGGCTTTCTTTCCATCCCAATTGTTCAAAATGGTGATGGATCGGCGCCATGAGGAACACTCGTTTTCCGGTCTTCTTATAGTAAAGGACCTGAATGATCACGCTCAGCGCTTCGACGACGAACAACCCGCCAATAATCGCCAATACGATTTCATGCTTGGTGACAACCGCAATGGCCCCCAATGCGCCACCCAATGCCAAAGACCCTGTGTCCCCCATGAACACAGCCGCAGGCGGGGCGTTGTACCACAAAAAACCAAGGCTTCCGCCAATCAAGCCCGCAGTAAAGACCAGCATCTCACCCGCACCTGGCACGTAATGCACGTCCAGATATTCGGAAAAGTCGACGCGCCCAACCGCATAAGAAATGACGCCCAGGCTGCCCGCCGCGATCATCACCGGCATAATCGCAAGACCGTCCAGACCGTCTGTCAGGTTCACCGCATTGGCGGTTCCAACGATGACCAACATGCCAAAGGGAATAAAGAAAAAGCCAAGATTGATCAGTGCATTTTTGAAAACCGGCAAGGCCAGCTGATCTGCCAGCGCCGCTGGATGCAGGGCGGCCGTCCAATAGGCAGCAAGCGCCGCAATCACCAATCCGATAGCAATGCGCACCTTGCCAGAAACACCTGCCGTATTGCCAGAGGACACCTTCTGAAAGTCGTCCACAAAGCCAACAAGACCAAAACCGATCGTCACAAACAGCACAATCCAGATGAACGGGTTGTCCGGGCGTGCCCATAGCAACGTCGAAAACACCAGGGCCCCTAGGATCAAAACACCGCCCATGGTGGGCGTACCGGTTTTTTCCAGCAAATGGCTTGGCGGCCCATCAGCCCGGATCGGCTGACCCTTGCCCTGCTTGCGACGCAACAGGTTTATCAACGGTTTGCCAAACACAAACCCAAACAGCAGCGCTGTGAAAAATGCACCGCCCGCACGGAAGGTAATATACCGAAACAGATTAAAAACATCGCCGCCATCAGAAAGCGCCGTCAACCAATATAACATCTAATCTGCCCCTATTTTGCTTAGCACCTGCGGATGGCCCAGTTTTCGAATGGCGTCAACAACCAGACTAACCTTTATGCCTTTTGATCCCTTCACAAGGATCACATCCCCCGCATCCACGATGCGATGTGCTTGTTCGACCATCTCCTGTGCAGTCTCACACCAAACGCCGCGCTGGTGGGCGGGCATAAGATCATAAAGATGTTTCATCAACGGACCCACACAATGCACAATGTCGATTTCATCAAAACCCGACATCTGCGCCACGCTCTTGTGCATGGAAACTTCTTGCCCGCCAAGTTCCAGCATATCGCCGAGAACCGCCACGCGCCGACCACTCGCCACGCGACCAACATCATTTTGAGGCACGCTTGCGGCCAAAACCTCTAGCCCGGCCTGGAGCGACGCGGGGTTGGCGTTGAACGCATCGTCGATCAGCGTGAACACCAAATGGTCTTCGACCAGGTCCATCACCAGAACCTCTTTCATGCCGCGCCCGGCCGGGGGGGACCAGTTGGCAATGTCACAGGTCGCAACCGTCAGATCACAGCCCAACCCCTGCGTCACGGCCATCGCCGCCACCGCATTCATCGCCAGATGCCGCCCGGGCGCCATCAGTTTGAACAATAGATCCGTTTCGCCAAAACCAGCCTCGACGATCGTTGTGCTGTCCGTAATGGTCACATCCCGCAAAATGCAATCCGCCGACGGTCCCTTGCCAAAGGCAACAATCTTTGCCCCGACCGCCCCGGCGGCCTCTTGCAAAATCGGCGTCACATCAAGATCAGCGTTGATAACGGCACAGCCGCCCGGCTTTAGCCCCTCAAAAATCGTGGCCTTTTCGCGGGCGATGCCCGCCACATCCTCAAAGGCGGCCAGATGAACCGGCTGCACCGTCGTAATCAACGCAATATCGGGCTGCACCATTTTCGACAGCGGAGCGATTTCACCCGGATTGCTCATCCCGATTTCGAAAATGCCAAATTCCGTGTCCTGCGGCATCCGCGCCAGCGTCAGCGGAACGCCCCAATGGTTGTTATAGCTTGCCTCTGCGGCATGCACCCGCCCCTGACCGGACAAAATGGCGCGCAACATTTCCTTGGTAGAGGTCTTGCCGACAGAGCCGGTAACAGCCGCAATTTTGGCACCCGTCCGGGCCCGCGCCGCCATCCCTAGCCGGCCCAACCCGTCCAACACGTCATCTACAATCAGCAGAGGCGCATCAACAGGCACGCCCTCTGGCACCCGGCTGACCAAGGCCGCCGCCGCCCCTTTTTCCAGGGCCGCCGCAACAAAATCATGGCCGTCGCGCACATCCGTGAGGGCGACGAATAAATCCCCCGGCACCAAGCTTCGCGTGTCAATCGAAACGCCCTGGGCGACCCAATCTTTGGTCGTTGATCCACCCGTTGCCTCTACCGCATCCTGCGAGGTCCACAATTCCGTCATAGCACGCGCCCATCCAAGGCCGCGACTGCGATGCTGGCCTGTTCGGCGTCATCAAAGGGAAACACATCATCGCCAATGGTCTGCCCGGTCTCATGCCCTTTGCCTGCAATCAGCAAGGCATCACCGGGCTGAAGCGCGTCGACACCGCGCAAAATCGCCTCTGCCCGGTCCCCCACCTCTGATCCGTTGGGACAGCCTTGCATCACGGCGCGCCGGATTTCGGCAGGATCCTCGCTGCGCGGATTGTCATCGGTCACGATCACAACATCCGCATGTTCCGCAGCCGCCGCCCCCATCAAGGGCCGCTTTGTCTCATCACGGTCGCCACCGGCCCCGATAATCGCAATCAAACGGCCCATGATATGGGGCCGTAACGCCTGAAGCGCCGCTGCAATCGCGGCGGGCGTATGTGCAAAATCAACAAAGACAGAGGCCCCGTTGCTGCGTGTTGTAACCAACTGCATCCGTCCGCGCACCGTGCGCAAAGCCGGCAGCGCCGCAAATACATCCCCCGCAGGCGTGCCCGCCGCAATGGCAAGCCCTGCCGCCATCAACGCATTTTCCGCCTGAAAATCCCCGATCAGCGCAAGCCGCGCCTGATAGGGTGCGCCATTCCAACTGTATCGCAAATCCTGCCCTGTCGGATCAAACCGCTGACCGGTGATCCGCAGATGACTGCCTTCGCTGCGCCCAACAGCCAGCAAATCCTGCCCCTTTGACAGCGCGATATCGGCAATCTCTGGCCCCATGGGATCATCAATATGAACCACCGCAACCCCGTCTTCGGACAAAACGCGCCGAAACAATCCAGCCTTGGCAGCAAAATATTCTTCAAAGTTCTCGTGGTAATCCAGATGATCCTGCGAGAAATTTGTAAAAGCCCCCGCCGCAAGCTGAACCCCGTCCAACCGGCGTTGCGCCAATCCGTGGGAAGAGGCCTCCATCGCCACATGGGTCACGCCGGCCTCTGCGGCGGCGGCCAGGGTGCGGTGCAATGTGATCGGTTCGGGCGTTGTGTGATGCAAGGGGGCCTGAAACGATCCTTCCACGCCGGTTGTCCCCAGATTGACAGCGCTTAGGCCCAGTTCTTCCCAGATTTGGCGGGCGAATGTCGCAACAGAGGTTTTGCCATTCGTACCAGTGACGGCCACGACAACCTCTGGCTGCTTCTCAAACCAAAGCGCTGCGCAATAGGCCAGCGCCTGACGCGGGTCTTCTGCAATGATCAGCGGCACGAAGGAATTGCGCAAGACATCTTCGGCAATATGCGCGCCAATCCGATCCGTCAGAATGGCCCCCGCCCCCATGCGCAAGGCATATTGGATGAATTCGGCCCCGTGCACCGACGTGCCCGGAAGCGCTGCGAATAAATGCCCCGGTTCGACATCGCGGCTGTCAACAGATAGCCCGGTGATGTCAGCCTCTCGCCCGGATTGGGCCGTCAACCCAAGGTCTGCCAGTGTGATTGATTTTGGCTCTTGTCCCATGGCGCGCGCCCTCTTGGGGTTAGTTTGACGTCAGTGTTATCCCATCTGGTGTGTCAGGTTCAATCTCGGGCCGCAATCCCAACAATGGTGCTGTGCGCCGGATCATTTCCGCCGCGATCGGCACGGCCGTCCAACCAGCCGTCCGCCTAGGTTCAACCCCAGAGGTTTCAACAGGTTCGTCCAGCGTCACCACCAAGACATAACGCGGGTTCGTGGCTGGGAACACGCTGGCAAAGGTCGCGATGACCTTATCCTTGTAATAGCCACGCCCTTTTTCCTTGGGCTTATCCGCCGTCCCGGTCTTCCCGCCAACCGCATAGCCTTCGACCTCGCCAAAGCTGGCTGTCCCGCGCTTGACCACCTGGCGCAACATCGCCGTTGCCTGCTTGGACGTCTCTTTGGAAATGATCCGCGGCCCCGTTACCACAGACTCGGATTTCAGCAATGTCGGCTTAACCAAAGTGCCGCCATTGACGACAGAGGCATAGGCCGAGGCCAGATGCAAAGGACTAACAGACAGGCCGTGGCCATACGAAATCGTCATTGTTGAAATCTCTGACCATTTGGGCGGCAGCAAAGGCTTGGCCCCAGGCGCTTCGACCAGTTCAACCGGTGTTGGGTCAAGAAAGCCCAAAGATTTCAGGAATGTTTGCTGACGCTCTGCCCCGATTTTGCGGGCAATCTGTGCGGTTCCGATATTTGAGGATTTAACGATAATATCCGTCACCGAAAGCTGATCGCCGTAATTGTGGAAATCTCGGATCCGGTATTTGCCCCATTTCAGCGGGCTTTTCGTGTCGACCATCGTAGACGGGTTCACCATCCGGTCTTCCAGCGCCTGCGCAATAGTGAAAATCTTAAACGTCGACCCCAACTCGTAAACGCCTTGAACGGCGCGATTGAACAGCGGACTGTCAGACGGCACCCCGGCCAACAACGGGTTCGGGCGATCATTCGGGTCAAAATCCGGCAGGGACACAAGGCTGATGATCTCGCCCGTGTGCACATCCATCAAAATGGCTGCAGCACCCTTGGCATTCATCAGCTTCATGCCGCCGTACAAAACCCGCTCTGCGGCGGCTTGTACGGTCAGATCAATAGACAGGGCCAAAGGCTTGCCGCCATTGGCCGGGTCGCGCAACAGGTTGTCGAATTTCTTTTCGACACCGGCCACACCGATCACTTCGGCAGAATGCACGCCTTCGCGCCCAAAAGACGCGCCGCCCAGCACATGGGATGCGATCTGCCCGTTTGGATAAAGCCGCATGTCGCGGGTCCCGAACAACAGGCCCGGATCGCCAATATCATGCACCATTTGTTCCTGTTCAGGACTGATCCGCTTTTTGATCCACAGGAATTTGCGCTTGCCGCTAAACTGTTTCAGCAGCTTTTCTTCGTTCAGATCGGGGAAGATCTGTACAAGCTGTTTTGCAGCCTCTTCTTTGTCGATCATAATCGGGGGCTGCGCATATAGCGAATGCGTGCGCAGGTTCGTCGCCAGGATCCGCCCGTTCCGGTCCACAATGTCACTTCGACTGGCCACAATGGAATTGCCCGCAACAGAGGATTGCGGCTCTATCGGTTCACTTTGGGCCATGGCGCCCATACGAGCCCCCACAGAAACAAAAGCCGCCAGAAACAAAACGCCCATGACCAACAGCCGACCCTCGGCGCGTTGGCGAGACGTGTCGCGCATGCTTTCATGGCGCAAACGCAGATTTTCACGTTCTATCGAATCCGGATTTTCGCCCTTTTGACGGGCGGACAGAATGCGGGCAAGCGGGCGAAGCGGTGTACGGGTCATGGTGTCTGCTCCAACGAGCCAATGACATCCACCGGATGCAGATCTGGGATCGCAAATTCCATCGGAAAGGCCACCTGATCCACCCGACCAAATTGCTGAGGCGCAAGGGGAAACAGCCCCAAACGGTCAAAATTGATATCGGCCAGCTCTCGCAGGCGATCGGGGCGGTTCAAATAGGCCCATTCCGCGCGCAAAACGCTCAGTTCTTCGTGCAGATCGCCGATTTCCATTTGCAAATCGGACACATCCCGCAGGGCTTGCTGGGTCTTGTAATTCTCATGATAGGCCCAAAAGGCCAACCCCATCACAGCACATGCAGACAACACAAAAAACAACGAACGCATTAACGCTTTCCCCTCTTCTTATACCCGGGCAAACCCAGAACCGATTGATCAACAGATTTCGCAGCCGCCGAACTGCGCACAGCAACACGCAAGCGGGCAGACCGCGCGCGTGGATTTTCGTCCAGCTCATCCCTGTCCGCCGCAATCCCTTTGGACAGGTTGGTAAAGCCCGGCTCTTCCGACGCCAGTTCCGGCGCATAGCGACTGCCGCCGCCCCCGGTCGATGAACGCGCCTGCAAGAACCGCTTTACGATCCGGTCCTCGAGCGAATGAAAACTGACAACGGCCAGCTGCCCGCCGGGCTTTAGCGCCCGTTCCGCAGCTTCCAGCCCGGCGACCAATTCGCCAAACTCGTCATTCACCGCAATGCGGATGGCCTGAAAACTGCGCGTGGCCGGGTGGCTTTGCCCCGGCTTTGAGCGCGGCAAACAGCCTTTGATAATGTCCGCCAACTGCGCAGTGGTCACAATCGGCACGTCATCACGCTTGGCAACGATCGCCCGCGCAATCCGGCGCGACGCGCGTTCTTCACCATATAGATAGAGTATATCGGCCAGCTCGGCCTCTTCGGCCGTGTTGACCAAATCCGTGGCCGAGGGGCCGGATTGGCTCATCCGCATATCAAGAGGGCCGTCTTTCATAAAGGAAAAGCCCCTTGCCGCCTGATCCAGCTGCATAGAGGACACGCCCAGATCCAGAACCACCCCATCCAGATCACTGGCGTAGCTGTCCATTTTCCCGAATGTGCCTTCAACCAGCTCCAGCCGATCCCCGTAATCCGCCGCCCAATCCGCTGCCATCACAAAGACGTCCGGATCGCGATCCACACCGATCACCTTATCCGCGCCCGCCTCTAACAAGCCGCGCGTATAGCCGCCCGCACCAAAGGTGCCGTCCAGCCAAACGCCACTGACCGGGGCAACTGCAGACAATAAAGGACGCAATAAAACCGGAACATGGGGCGGATTGGACGGATTTTCTTGCGCCGTCGCTGTCATCGCCTACCCCCTAGTGCTGATCCAACAGGGACAAGGCATCAAAATCTTCACCCTGTGCTTCAAGCCAGGCCTCTGTTTTTGCCAATTCCTGTGTCCGGTATGTTTCGGGGTTCCAGATCTGAAAAGTGTCACCGGTCGCGATAAAGAAAGCTTCCTCGCCCAGATCCAGACCAATTTTTTCGCGCAGCTTTTGCGGCAGGCCAATGCGGCCGTCCACAACTTCGGTTGGCAAAGACTGCCCGTTAAACAGGGTCTCAACCATTTTCCGTTCGACGGACCCGCGCGGCATGTTGTCGATTTTGTTATCGACTTCCTCGATCGCTTCCATCGTAAAACACTGAAGGTAATTCCGGCGGTGATCGCCATAAACGACGACGAGCTGCGGGCGTAGACCGTCTTTCCAGTCCGGGTCACCAGCCTCCAGAACACGGCGAAAAAGAGCGGGGATCGTTACCCTGCCCTTCGCATCCACCTTGTGGTGGGATTCGCCTCTGAATCTGCGTGCCACTGTCCCTGCGGCTCCTTGTCAATAAATGCCCCATCTGAGGGCTTGAGATGAAAACGGCGAATTGTGCTGCTGCCACTGCACAATTCGCCGCCCTCGTCCCATCTCTGGGTAGTCCAGCTGCGCGCGCCACCTGGGGGGATGTCTGCTCGCCCGCGCGCCGGATCTCTTCGTTAGATGAAAGCGGGTGCCTGTATGAAACCTGACTTGGGTGTTGGGGTCTTAAGCGCCCCTTTTTTGTTCCCGTCCTCATCGTGTAATTAGAAATACACGGGAATACGGTTAAATCAACAGGAAATTGGGGGATGACGGTCAACACCGGGGGAATTCGAACACTCAAAATTGGCAAAAATCACTGAAAACACGCAAATTTCCACCTTACTTAGCGGAAGGCGTAAATCTAAACACAAGATATAGTGGGTCCGAAAATTCCCGAGAATTCCCAAGAAAATTGGGGCTCAGCAAAGAATTTTTGTGATTTCAGCGGGATTGAGTGCCAAATGCACCTAATTTTCAACCAAATCCGGGGCCGGTGTCGCCAAATCCCAAATTTTGATTCGTATCAAACCAACCTTATTGACGGTTCGATACCGACACAGGTCAGCACTGCAGCCAATTCATTATTCTTCGGTGTTATCATAGTCCCGCAAAAGCGCTTGCGTGAACTGGGCAAAAAGCCCGACGAAGATACCGACGCCTACAAATATATAGACAATTGTGAACAGCTTCCCGATATCCGTCTGCGGCGTTAGATCCCCATAACCGACGGTCGACATGGTGGTCGCAGAAAAATACAGCGCATCGATCCAACCCCACCCTTCGACCTTAACATAAAAGAGGGTCCCAGAGGCCAACAGAAGGAGGGCCAGAACAAGCGCTCCACGAAATTTCGGGTTGTTCCAGGATCGAAGGATCGCCTTGAGCAATCGGAAAACATTTAGGCCAAGCGCAAGCATGTACAAATCCAGCTATAAGATGAGGCTCTTGAAGGATCGGACGCCCTAAAGCTGAGGTCAACACATGTGACAGCAAATCCTTCTATTAAGACGCCACTGTGACCCAGAACCGCCCCTAGGCCATGCCACCCTCGACCAAACGCGCCGCCAATTGCTCATAAGGCTTCGCCAGCTCACCCCCGGACGCCGCAATCGGCGTTCCGCTGTCGCCCGCCTCGCGCACCTCCAAGACCAACGGCAATTCCCCCAGGAAGGGGATGTTCAGTTTTTCGGCCTCGGCCCGCATGCCGCCATGGCCAAAGATATGCGCCTCGCGCCCGCAATCGGGACATATATACATAGACATGTTTTCAACCATCCCCAGGATCGGGGTTTTCAGCTGATTGAACATATCAATGGCCTTGCGCGCATCCAACAGCGCCACATCCTGCGGCGTTGAAACCACGACCGCGCCGGTAATCTGGGTTTTCTGGCACAGCGTCATCTGAACGTCGCCAGTGCCCGGGGGCAGATCGACGATCAGAACGTCCAGCTCTCCCCACTCGACCTGCCCCAACATCTGCTGCAACGCGCCCATCAGCATCGGGCCACGCCAGATCACCGCCTTGGCCGGATCAACCATAAGCCCAATCGACATCATTGTGACCCCGTGGGCCTGCAACGGAATGATCGTTTTCCCATCCGGAGAGGCGGGACGTTTGCTCACCCCCATCATGCGGGGCTGTGAGGGACCATAGATATCCGCATCCAGCAAACCAACGCGTCGCCCCTGCCGGGCCAGCGCCACCGCAAGGTTTGACGACACGGTCGACTTGCCCACCCCGCCCTTACCGGACGCAATAGCCAGAATACGATCGACCCCCGCAACCTTGAGCGGCCCCTGCTGTGGCGTGGGGTGACGTCCGATTTTCAAATCCGGCGGCGCCTTGGGGGCAGCCGGGCCATGCGCTGTGAGAATGACTGAGGCCGTTTCCACCCCTGCAAGGCTCAAAACAGCGCGTTCCGCAGCGGCACGCAAAGGCTCCATCTGCGCGGCATCTTCCGGCGTCGGGGCCTCGATCACGAATCGCACAGATTCGCCCTCTATCGTCAGGGCGCGGATCATGTCGCGGGACAGCAAATCGCCTCCACCGGGCAATTGTAACTGTTTTATAACACTTTTTACGTCTTCTATCGCCACGGCCATTGTTTTTCTTTCGCATGATTTCGCGCCATATGTCGTCGGAATCGGGGGGATAAACAAGGCCTGCACAGTTAAATGCCAGCCAAAATGTCCCTATGCTTAAAAATCAAGCAGAATATATAGGTCAGAACTACTTATGCACTTGCTGCATGGCGGCATTGCACATTTCAGACATTGTGCAATCGCAGCATTGGCATAAGTTAGGGCTAACAAAACGAACAACAGACTTTAACAACCGAAACGAAAGAACTTGAAAATGGCATATGTAAATACAGTACGCCGCGTAGAAAGTGGTATCGCCAGCAAGATCACATCAATCTTTCATTCTCTGGCTGAGCGTTATGCGCAAGCTCGCGTTTACCGCACAACAGTATCAGAAATGTCAGACCTGACAGATCGCGACCTGGCAGATTTGGGCATCAGCCGCTCAATGATCCACTCAATCGCATACGAAGCCGCTTACGGCAAATAAGATTTCGGATTGGATGGTCATCCTCCCATGACCATCTGACCAAAGCGACGGCTTCGCTCCTCCCTGAAGCCCTCGCACCTACACCGGGCCAAAGGCCCACAAGGATACGAACACCTTCTCCTCCCAGGGAACGTTCGTTGACTAAGCGGCGATACCTCTCCTCCCTTGGTATCGCCGCAAAGAACACCGGGCCAAATGGCCCACAAGGATACGGGCACCTTCTCCTCCCAGGGAAAGCTCGTTGACTAAGCGGCGACACCTCTCCTCCCTTGGTGTCGCCGCAAGAACACCGGGCCAAACGGCCCACAAGGATACGGGCACCTTCTCCTCCCAGGGAAAGCTCGTTGACTAAGCGGCGACACCTCTCCTCCCTTGGT
>JBPOFA010000059.1:0-2422 GCA_051251595.1 Marinosulfonomonas sp. | reverse complement strand
AGCCTCTTCGATGCAGTCAAAATGAGGCATATGAAACTCAAAAATTTACGTTCCCTTTCAAATACTTAGGGATTTTTCTAGAGTCAAAAAGCGAAATGGTGCGCCTAGAGCGCATTGGCTGGAACTCCCTGTTTGACACGCTTCTAGAGTGGGAAGGCCATCTCGCACAATTCGATCTAGATGATCCGAGGTGCGATGATGACGAACTCGCGCCATAAATTTAACGACAAGGCGGCTTGGAAAGCGGTGAAATATCCACCGCCGTTTTCCCTGCGCCTGACCTTTGACGAACGGGCCAAGCTGGATGCGCTGAGGGGTAGTTTGCCGCTCGGCCAATATATCCGGGAAGAACTGCTCGGAGAAGAAGCTGACCCACGCAAACGCCGCAAACCTGCGCCCTTGAAAGATCAGGAGGCTTTGGGCCGCGCATTGGCCACACTTGGAAGCTCGCGCCTTTCGTCAAACCTCAATCAACTCGCCAAGGCTGTGAACACCGGCTCGCTGCCCGTGACGCCGGAAACTGAAGAAGACCTGAAGGAAGCATGCGCCGCCGTGATGGAGATGCGCGACGCGCTGCTGCGCGCCCTCAGGAACGGTCAGAGCGAGGAGCAGCCATGATTCTGAATGCGTCCCAGAGGTCAGGTGCTGCCAAGCTCGCACGGCATTTGCTGAACACGGATGACAATGGGCGATGCCGAAGGGCATTCTAGATCGTGCGTCGAGCAATCCGCTGAACTTCACCTTGGCTGAGTGGCAGCAAGCCAAGCGCGCGAATTCTGATCCAAGATTGATCAAGGCGGTGTTCCGTGATGCTTGGCAAACCTCAGACAACGCTGAATCCTTAGAGAACGCCTTGGCTGAGAAGGGCTACACTTTGGCACGCGGGGATCGGCGCAGCGTCGTTGCCGTGGACTATCGCGGCGAAGTCTATGCCCTAGCGCGATGGTCATGCGCAACATCGAAAACGAGCTTGCGTCTCGCCCGCCGAGCCTCTGACCTCTTGCGGCTGGCTGAACGGTCAGCCGCTATCTCCTTATCCGGCCAGGTAACCGGCCAATGTGGCGGCCAACCTTAAACTTTCAATCCGACTAATTATATGATATTGTGTGAAAGTATTCGTATTTTATGTTGGCCGGAAAAGCGGCCAAAATGCAGGCAGAAAACATGTCACAAGATGATGGTGAAAGCATAGGACTGTTCGAGCCCCTGATGGTGTCAGAGGGCTCGCCAGACCGTGGAGGGCTGAACGATCTGGCCCTAGAGTTAGCGGAGAAGTCGGCTGCGTTTCGCAGTAGCTTGCCAGAATCGATGGCCGTTGCCCTAGCGGACCTAGTGCGCTCGATGAACTGCTACTATTCAAACCTGATCGAAGGCCACAACACGCATCCCATAGATATCGAGCGCGCCCTACGCGGCGACTACAGCGCCGATCCGAAGAAGCGCGATCTTCAGCTTGAAGCCAAGGCGCACATCACCGTTCAAAAATGGATTGATGAGGGGGGCATGACGATGCCCGCAACGGCTCCTGAGGCCATCATCGCGTTACATCGCAAATTTTGCGAACTACTGCCCGTAGACCTGCTTACAGTTGAGGACCCCGAAACTGGCGAAAAGGTGCCGTTTGTCCCGGGAGAACTTCGAAATCGGTATGTTCAGGTTGGCAGGCATATCCCTCCCAGCCCTGGCGCAGTGCCGAAATTCTTAGACCGGCTGCATCAAGCCTATCGCGGCGAGGGCCGGATCGGATCAATCCTGGCGGCAGCGTGCGCACATCACCGCTTGCTCTGGGTTCACCCGTTCATTGATGGCAATAGCCGTGTCGCACGGTTGATGTCCTACGCGATGCTACGCACCTCATTGGATACCAAGGGCCTATGGTCGGTCGCGCGCGGATTAGCGCGGCAAGAAGCGCAATACAAAGCTCACCTCGAAGCATGCGACGGGCCACGGCGCGGCGACAGGGACGGACGCGGCACTCTCAGCGAGGCCGCGCTAGCTTCTTTTGCGAGCTTTTTCCTACAGACCTGTATCGATCAGGTAGAGTTCATGTCCGGTTTGATGCAGCCTGACCGACTTCGTGATCGAATCATGATCTGGTCTGAAGAAGAAATGCGAGCGGGCGCGTTGCCGTCAAAGTCTGATCTTGTTCTCAAAGCCATCTTGTATCAGGGCATGTTGGAGCGCGGTGAAGTGCATGAAATGCTAGGAATTAGCGAGCGAGCTGCGCGACGCATTACCTCAGCCCTTCTTAAAGTTGGAGCTATCACGTCTGAGAGCACGCGCGCTTCGCTCTTCTTGGCCTTACCCGCGAAATATGCCGAGCGCTGGATGCCTGGGCTCTTCCCTTGAGGTGCCCCTAGTTTCCTAGACGCCTGCTTCGTTCATTTTCTGCTGTTTCATTTCGTAGTCAACCGGTGACAGC
>JBPOFA010000058.1:0-2440 GCA_051251595.1 Marinosulfonomonas sp. | reverse complement strand
CTTTGATGCCGCGCGCCAGTGCTTCGCGGATGGCAAGGCCAAAGGTCTCCTTCCACTGTGACATGAACAGCAGCACATCAATCTCGGCGTAAAAGTCATCCATGTTGTGCTGTTCAAAGCGGGGGTAAATCTCCCAAGTGCCCGAAAGCTTGCGCAAGTGTTTTTCCTGCCACCAGGAATTGTCGCGGCTGCCTTCAACGACAAGACCCCTAAAATCATCCGTCTTCAGGTCGGTAAAGGCTTGTTCGATTTGCGGCCAGCCCTTGATCTGCGCGGGCCCGCCAACATAACCAAACGTAATTCTAGTGTCCCGTGTACGGCGCGCTGCCTGTTTATCGAAAAAGTCCCGATCCGGCGGTTTTATCCCGTTTTCCCAAACAACACCGCGTCCTTCGGCAAAGCCAGACGCCTCGCTCAGATCCTTGGCGAACTGCGACGGATAGGTGACCAGCGCTACCTTTTCACTCATGCTTTTCAGATGATTGAACCGCATCTTCGCGGCCCAGTAATTATCCACGCAACCTTTGCAGTTTTCGATTTGAACGGGGTTTTGACCACAATACTTTTCATCCAGCTTAATCATGAACTGCCGCTCGCACAGCCACCAGAAATCATGCACGCTCAGGATAACCGGCACATGCGATGCCTCCGCCGCGGTTATGATGCCTGTGCCGATATCCTGAATGCAATGCGCATGGATCAAATCGGGCTCCAGCGCGCTGATCAACTCGGCCAGTCGCGCGGTGACCTCAGGGTTGTTATATATATCGGCATATGATCGATGTTCTGGAACATTGATTAGATAATTAACAATGCTCCCTTTTTGGCTTTTGATCACAACATAAGGGGCAAGATCGTTGCGCGCACAAAGGGACACGGCCGTCACACGATATCCACCCTTCTTTACCAGCGCAGATGCAACCTGTTCGGCAACAACTGTAGCACCTCCATAGCTGAAAGGCGCGAAAAACACATTCGCTACCAGAATATGGCGCGCATTCATGCCTCAACCCACTCAAGCAGTTCAGGCGCGATGATATGAGGTTGGTCAGAGGCCTGCCAATGATTTTCCAAATTGGAACGAGCCTTTTGACCCATCCTCTCTGCGATCTCCGGACTGGCCGCCATCGCGCGCAAGGCATTCATCCAGTCGTGTTGTTCACGCGCCACAAACCCTGTTTCGCCGTCTTTCACAACAGTGGGCAGATCACCGACATCAGCAACAATTGCGGGCACGCCAACGGACGCCGCATCCAATACCCGCACAGCGCTTTTGCATCGGTTGAATGCATCATCGCAAAGCGGCATGACGGTACAGTTCGCCCGCGTTAGGCTGACAAGATAACGGTCATAATCCAAGAACTTCACCGTCTCGACTTGCGCCTCCAATCCGTCAGGCAGATGTGTCATATCAAAATGCCCAATCAGCATCAGCCGGCGATTGCGGTCAGACTGAATAAACTCTGACAGGGGGGCGATGATCTCGCCCAAATCAATCTCGTGACCCTGTGATCCGCTTGCAAATGCCACACGAAACAGCCCGTCTTTATCCCCCCGTTCAGCCATTGCTGCGGCACCCGCCTGAAGTGTCTGCGCATCGGCAAAGTTGCGCCTGACATGCACCGGGCGACTCGTATAAAGCGCCGCATGCTTTGCCATGCCGGGGGTCGAAACGGACAAGACATCAGCGCCGTTCATCATGCTAAGGTACTTCGGTGCCTCCGACACAAAATGGCTCTTCATTGTTGGGTCCAGAGCTTCCATATTTCGATAGGTCTCATAAGCGGAAACCGAAAACAGCGGGTCGTCCAGATCATAAAGAATTGGCAGTCGCAGCCGCCGCGCCTCGTACCGGATCATGTCCGCCGTCGTGCCTGTTTGCAGTCGATATTCCATAAGATGGGTTGCGTGTTGCATGATCCGTGCTGCACGCGGGATATCCTGATAATGTGAATATTCGAATTCAACCCCCCTGCTCCGCCAGAACCCGGCAAGTTGCTCGACACGGTATTTCCGGCATTGCGGCAGATTCAAATCAGCAATCATCGCAATCTGGCGCCGTCCCCGTTCAAGAGATGGCGCTTGTAGCACGTGAAAAGCCTCTTGCTGTGCCAGCGCCTGCCCCGCGCCCTCCTGCTTCACGACCGACAGGAACCGCTTAAGCAATGTCAGCATGGGCAATTTCGGCACAAGAACTCTCCTTTGTCGCGGTCAGGACGAGAACTAATTGACGACACTTAACAATTTGTGAACTTTTTTAGTTTGTTCTGAGTTGGACATGACAAGCAATTCAACCTCCCAAGACCGCCCTTTAAAGGTCACGATACTGTTGGGTATCCACAATGGTGCGGACCACCTGAACGCCCAATTGAAAAGTATATCACGGCAGTCCCACGCCAATTGGCACCTGATTTGCAGCGATGATGGATCGACCGATAAC
>JBPOFA010000057.1:0-2498 GCA_051251595.1 Marinosulfonomonas sp. | reverse complement strand
ACCGCCGCGCAACAGTTGATCACAGCCTCAAAGTCACAGGATTATGGTTGGTTCAACTGGTCCTCAAGTGACCCAATCGACGCCAAGATTGCATCGAAGGATGGGGCTTCACCAAAGATCATCGCCTCGGTATTTTTGTAGTCGCCGACCAACCGTGCGGCCATGTCTTCAGGTGGTACGAGCGAAAACGTTCCGGGCTCTGCCGTGCCAAGATTGAAGTCAGGACGGTTAAAAAATGTCTTCGCGTGGGCCACACAATCCCGACCAAGCTCAACGTCAGCCACAGCGCGTTTGCCCGTTTCAGTTTCCAACATGCAATGCAGATCGTAGTAGTGGCGCGAAATGCGCTGACCGTCCTGCTTCAGCTCACCGCGTGTATCGAACCAGTTCCGTAGCCCATGCAAGATGACGACCTTGTCCCAAAACGTGCGCTCTGCATCGATGGTTCGAACGTCTGGAACGTCCAAATCGATACCGTCCACGTCGTCAGAAATGTACGGACGGATTAGCTGCGGGCTGTTTGGATCGAGGGCGGATTTCGCGCCGGACTCGATTTTGACAGCCGCCTGAACATATCCCGTGTCGGAGCTGTCGACCCGTGGGTACCAGACAAGCAGCGTCTGTCCCGTGCCGTCATCAGGATCGATTTCAATCCGACCCTCGCCGCCTGTGTCCTCGGCGATCAGCAGGGATAACGCCTCAAGAAGCGGTCCCGTAATATAAGCTTGGCAATCACTCTGGATCGCCTCAATGGCCGCTTTGCGCTTCTTACCTGAAAGCGCGGCCAGCTCCTCGGGCGATGCCCCATGGCCAAGATCATCGCGAAAGACGGTCACATCGATGTCTTCGGAAAATCTATCAATCAAACCGTAGGCCTTTGAGAGGGATGTCCCCCCTTTGAACAACAGCCGTGGGCCACCAGCAGGAAGCCGATGGTAGAGCGCATTCAGCGTCCAGCAGACCCAGAAGTCCTTCTCAATATTGATCAGTGGCGCGCCGAGCCTGTTCGCAGTGGTGAGAAACAGATCAGCGCGATCTGCAGCACTGGCAGCAATGATCTTCTGAAAACCTGCGGTGCTCATCACTGATCTCCCTCTGCCGCATCAAACAGAGGCGCACGCAAATTATCCTGCATCCAGATCGGCATGGCTGACAAGCCTCCTTTCAGATCGTCCGAAAGAGCCGGACCCGTTTTCTTATCGGCAAGCATACGACGCACCGTTTTGCGAACAGCCTCCCCTTCTACATCATTCGACATAACGTCATGAAGCCAGTGCAAGGCCTGCACAAGATACATGCCAGGCCGCCCAGCCCAATACAGACGACTGGGGGCAGCATGTTTGAAGACGATCTTTTGATTGCCCAACGTGACCGGCTTGAGCCGCGCATCGACCAGCACTTCTATTTTAGCTGGCACAGCGTTGGTAAGACCAAGTGTGTTTGCTGCGGTCATGCCATCGATCAGCCAGCGGACTTGATCACGGCGCGCGATTGCATCGATGACAGCGCGGTAGTCTGGTACAGTTGATTTTCCTGTCAGTGCATTCTGGACTGGCTTGTCGTAGAGCCCGCGCTCAATGCGCCGCAGCTGACCGGACGTGACCATGCGTTGCAGAGCCTTGTCGACGGCAGCGCGAGCGCCAATGTCAGCAAAGTCGGCTGGCGACCACACTTGGCGCGGCGCATCATCAATGCGCGCGCGCAAGCGATCTGGCAGCGTTTTGGTTTGTGCATCATCTATCATGTCCGAAATATACTGCAAGTTTCGGACAAAAGCGAGTCCGAAGAATGCCGCGCATTTCGGACATACATATTTCACGCAAGGTCGAAATCTCGCCTCTGCACGCATTAAGCCAGACCGCCGAAGCGGTCTGGCTTGTTTGTTAAGCGGCCTCTTTGGGAGATGGCCTGCAGGGACATGTCATCCTGGCTCGCGGCTTTGCCGAGGTTGGCATTGAAGGCGTGATCGCGGACCGTCAGGGTGAAGTAGTCAGAACCGGTGTCCTTGTTCTGCTTCTTCCAGATGCCACCACATTCGACCAGTGTGCCGCGAGGGGATCGGCCAAGGACGCGGTGCGTCGGTGCCATGGGGTTGCTGCTGGCGATGGGTTCAACTGTGATGTCGAGGTCGAAGTTTAGGGTTGAAATGGACCCTACGCCTTTTGCTGTTTCGATATCGTCGCTTGTGAATTTGATGCAGTTCGCGGTCATTGCTTTTGTCCTTGTTTGCGTTGCAATGATGGTCACTTTGCAGCTGGCCAAGGCCCGACCAAACCGAAGGCGAAGCGCAGCGGAGAGGGGCAGACGCCTGCAATGCGAGATCCAGTGTATCGGTAGCCGCACTCGGACGAGCCTGGTGCGAGGTTTGACGTAAGCCAATCGGCTTCGTCAGAAATGCCAAAAGACACGTGGGCATAGGTATAGGGGAAGGATGCAGCATCAAGTGCCCCGCGTTGGAACGCAGTCGCAGTTTCGACTGCAGGCAAAGTCTGCTTGCT
>JBPOFA010000056.1:0-2676 GCA_051251595.1 Marinosulfonomonas sp. | reverse complement strand
TCTGACTTTGCGGTATCACGGGTTCTTTCCGAAAAGTTACAACATCTGAAATCGGAGTTTTTCAACAGTAGGGCGGATTCCGGTCATTCGCCGCAGGTGCGAAATAGGATAAACTGGCAGAAGAAAACGGACGTTCAGGGCAAAAATTTGTTTTGTGTTCTTATGTAAATGCAGCAAATGTCGGCAATGAGCCCTCTTTGACCGATGCTGCGCGGTGTTCGAATGTCGGCAATTGCGGGCCGCACTGCAGCATCCTGAGGTGGACGTGAAAGGCGGCTTAGGGCCGAGCGCTTCAGGCAAACTGGTGCGCAAAGGGCTGATGCTGCGCTGCATCCGAGGTCGGCTTCGAGCCCAACCTTACCTGCTTATCGCTCGTCAAGAATTGAAAGAAAAACGTCTAGAAGATCAAATTCGGGGTCTGCTTTAACTGTTCCGGAACCATGCCAGACAATTGAGAGTGCAGATTTGACCGCCGCCCACTGCATCAATCGATGTGGCTCAACACAAAGAGACTTACTCCACAAACGGCAAAGGTATTTGATGCGTTCAGGGTCTCGTATCAATTCGGGTGCACCCTTTGGATTGCGGAAGGCATTTGCCAATTCATAGGTGCGTTCTCCCATAACTCCTTTAGCATCAAATGCACAGTAACCACGCTCGCCCAGTCGTATATTGTCGTGATGTAAATCGCCGTGCAGTGGTTGAATGTCTTTCTGTTCGTTCAATAGGTGTCGGGCGATGTCTCTAGACCTCATGATGTTCCGGCGTGCCTCCTCAGGGCAATCCGTTCCGAACCCCGTCGAGAAAAGTGCTTCGAACCAGTCTTCTAGCAACGGTAACTCAATGGCCTCATTGCGAGACTCAGCATGAATTCGATTCGCGACCCCAACAAGCTCAACCGACGCTTGTTCGTCCTTTCCACTTCGTGTCAGATCACCCAACGAAGGCCCATCTAACCATTCGATCAGAGCACACGTTGCGCTCTGATCGAATACCAAAGCTGCGGCTCCTCCGTTCAAAGATTTCAGAAATTCAAACCCTCGACCTTCATTGCCCATATGAGATTTTTTGTAGGATTTCAGGGCGGCGAATTGCCCGTCAGTTCGTCTAACTTTCCATATGTTGGCAATCGCCGTTTCCTCGACGAAGCATACTAACGAAACGTTAAATTCGGCACTCAACTCCGAAGGTAGGATGCGGTCATTGGTCATGCTCACCTTCTGCATTCTCTAATCTTTGGATGCAAGCCGATGGTAAATAAGTCCGCTCAGTGTAAATTCAGGCATCACTCGATTTCGGGGGTGCAGCGAAAGTCCGGTTCGACGGGCCGCGCCGCAGCATGACCGAGGGTGTGTGAAGGTCCGGTTTGGGCCGTTGGTGTCGCGGGCCGAGGCCGCGATTTGGCAGATGCTGCGCCGCATCCGAGGTCAGCTTAGAGCCCTTTCTGACGGATGCTGCGGGGCGAATGTATGGCCGCTTTAAGCGTTTTTTATTGGTCTAGGCCCACCACCTGCCTCGTTCTAAAGCGCAATAGCGACACTGTTGGAGCAGGCAAAGTGGGCCACGAGGCTATTTCGCATGAGTGCATGCGGAGGTGACGCGTTTGCCGGAGGAGCTAGCGATCAAATTTTTCTCGTTGCATAAACAATAGCGCTATTATAATAGCGCTTACATGTCATTGTCTCAGATGCCCCACAGCCTGTTCAGCCCGGTCTCCGCGCTATCGCGAGAGATTGAAGAAACCATCTCAGAGCTCTACCGGGTTGAGGGTGTCGAGGGCGTGCGCACGCGCTTCAGTATGGCCGTGATCGGCTTGGCCGATCACGGCCCCATGACGATCCGCGACCTGGCCAAGTTTACCCGTGTCACACACGGCGCGATGAGCCAATCCGTGCGCGCAATGAAGACCGCCGGCATGGTGGAGACCAAAACCGGGGAGGACGCGCGCAACGTGGTGGTTGATCTCAGTGGCAGGGGGTGGGAGGCCATCGCTTTCCTCAAGGCGGAGTGGGCCGCAACGGAGGCGATGCTCGCCGAGCTGGATGCCGAGCTTCCCTATCCGCTTACGCGCATAATGGAGGATGTCCGCGGGCGCCTCGATCAAGAGCCTTTGCGGGAGCGGCTCGCGCGTCATATGCGCGTCCGCCGAACAAAATGAGACCTATCGGATTGCTGAACGTCGCTCCTTTGCGGTGCGTCCCGACTTTCCGTCGTCTTTGGGCAGGCAGCTCTTGGCAGGTGCTTGGCGGCCAGATCTTCGCCTTCGCCGTACTCTATCAGATGTGGGAGATGACCGGTTCGCCGCTCATGACGGGCACAGTCGGTTTGGCTCTGGCGGCCCCAATGGTCGTTTTCGGAATGTGGGGCGGGCTCCTCGCCGATATGCGGGATCGCCGCGGCCTGATCTTGATTTCCAACATTGGCACTGCCTTCTTCGCCCTTGGCCTGACAATCCAAGCCGCGATAGGATTGGAAGAGCCCACACTTCTGCTCGCTCTCGCGGCGGCGAACGCCGGATGTCTCGCGCTCGGTCGCCCGGCCCGCAAGGCGATGATCCCCGACCTTCTCCCGCGAGAGGAGGTCGGCGCGGGCATTGCGCTCAATGGTGGATTTTTTTGCGCTCTAAGCTGTTGTGAGTCTAAGCCGTATGAGCTTCGATCAAGGCAGCTAAAAAGG
>JBPOFA010000055.1:0-2712 GCA_051251595.1 Marinosulfonomonas sp. | reverse complement strand
ACTTGATCAGTGGGCAACGGATTGAACGATTTACAAAACTCCAGTTGCGAAATTCGCAAACCTCCCAACCTGAAGTAGCGGGTCGAAAATCGACGGCTTTCAAGTCCGATCAGAAAATTCTGATGAGGGGTATTTCAAGCCGGATCAAAGATGTTGGCACCCTTGGTGACCAACCGATAACCCAACGAACGGATCGTCGACACAGAAACCTTGTCGCCGAAAGTGTCCGACAATTTCTTGCGAAGCTTGGCCACATGAACATCGAACTTGCGATCCCCATAGCGCCAGGGCCGCGCATCAACCGCAAGGCTCAACGCGTCACGGCTGACAGTTTCCCCGTCATGCGTGTACAAAACGTGCATCACTTGAGCTTCCGATACGGTCAGCCCCGCCCGATCAGCGATATAAGCGCGCGCATTCCAACTGCCTTCGTCCGTTTGCAAAATCGCGTCATCCAACGGCAAACCGAGACGCACAAACAATCGGACGGCCAGTTCACGCAAACTGCACGGCCAGACAACAACATCATCCGCACCGGCAAAGAATGCATCGACCCCAAGATTATCCTGCTCAGCCGCAAGCATAATGACGATATTAGGCCCGCCCGTGGATTTCACAGTTCGGGTAATCTCCAGTGCCTCACTTTCGCGGCCTGGCATGTGCACAACCACGGATTTGACCGGCTGATCAGCCCTCATAACTCCGCGTGCCGCGTCGGCATCTTCGACCACTTCCAAGTCATGCTTCAGGACGACAGAAAACAGGTAGTTGAGCGGATTCCTTAACCGGCTATCGCTGGTAATCAAAAGGGAGGTTGGCTTGTTTTGACTCACTGATACATCCGACAACTATCGGCAAAAACACAAAAACAATGCAACTCGAGAATCGGAACAGACCCCCATACAGCGCCAAAATCGCGCTGAACTCAATTCATTTTGATCTTTTTTATCCCTTCGCTGTTCTTAGGCATCATAGCTCTAATTCTTGCAAATCTCTAAAACTGAAACCTTTTGTTAACTTTCGCCGTTACATACATGGTGTCACGGTCGCAGAAGCGCCTGATCGAACCTGGAAGCTAGGTAGAACTATGACAAGCATTACGGACCACCCGCACAAGGTCGCCATAGCGGCGGCACAGCGACTTAAGCATTTAATTTCTATTGAAAAAAATGATATTTTCCTTCAACAAGCCATGCGCAGCGCCCATCTGGTTGTGATGCAATCCGGTATTTTAACGGATGATGTCACGCGCAAATCAGACACCCCATTGGGTTTTGGCACCAGATTATCCATTCATTGAACCAAACGAAGGACGCACAGCTGAGGCTGCCGAACAATTCTTTCGCCCACTCTTCTTAGCATCAGCTCTTTGCAGGCGTTACTTTGACGCCATCGAAGGAGAAAAATCGCCTATAGATTGAAATTCAAGGCCCAAAAGCGCTTAAACTTAGACTGTTCTTGACATGTTCGTTTTTTGTGCAAAAACATTCGCGGGACGCAAAAACAGCCTCTCACCTGAAACGGATTATCGCGCCCTGGGTTCGCAGGGCAAAACGTCAGAGGAGAGAGTGCGCAAATGGAAGATAGAAGCAACATGTTGATATCTGAAGCAGTGCGAAGCGTTCTTACCAGCTTTGCCGCGCGCGAAAACGCAACCGTTGAGGATGTGCTCGCCTTAGCGCGCAGCCTGCCGGCCGCACTTGGCGACAACGCCAGCTCGATCACGCCCGAACAGAAAACCGCAGCAATCAACAGCCTGCAAACCGCACGGCCTGCGGTGGCGATTGATCAGTCGGTATCTGATGACACCGTGACCTGTCTGTGTTGCGGCAAATCCTTTACGATGCTCAAACGACACCTCAAGGCCGAGCACGGGCTTTCCGAGCAGCAGTATCGTGCACAATTCGGCCTGCCCGAAGAACATCTTCTCGTCGCCCCGAATTATTCCATCCGCAAGGCAGAGTACGCCAAACGGATCGGACTGGGTAAATACGCGCGCGAAGATTCCCCAGCGCAGGATGCTGCACCGACGCTGTAATCGGGCCCGCTGCCCCAAAATTGCCACAATTCAGCCCTGCTAACCCCTTGTTTACCGCTATTATCATGCCTTAACGCGTGGCAGCAGAAGCAGCTTCGCAAAACGACCGATAAATTCGGCGTTATGAGGCAGAGCAAATGGCAGCGAACACGCAGCCCAAAATCTTTAAGAAATACGAGATCATCGAAGGTGGCGGCCACCATGGTGGCGGTTGGAAAGTGGCTTATGCCGACTTTATGACTGCGATGATGGCCTTTTTCCTGTTGATGTGGATTCTTGCCAGTTCGGACGAACAGAAACTCCGGGGTATTGCGGAATATTTCACCAATGCATCCATGCCAGGCGGCATCGGTGTTCTGGATGGATCAACGCTTGGCCCTCCCGGTACGCTTACCGCATCAAACGGCAGCGTCGTTGCGCGCGGATCCGAGTTGGGAAAAATTGATGATCCGGCCCCTTCAAAATGGGAAGTGCGCGACACCACCTCAACCTCTGATCCCAAAGAGAAGGTGCAGGGCAGCCAAGAAGGCGTACATGAGAACCCGGCAGCCGCTGATGTAAGCGAAACACATCAGCTTGCAGAAGCGTCCAACGGTAAATCCGGTGCCGAGCACCCACTTGACGATATGAAGTTCGAGCAGTTGCAGAACGAAATCCGGCAAGCCATGCAGGAC
>JBPOFA010000054.1:0-2753 GCA_051251595.1 Marinosulfonomonas sp. | reverse complement strand
ACGAAAGCGTGTTCACGACAGCAGCCGACCCTCGCGGGATCCAACCGGGCACTGCAATTTCAACCCTTCTGAAGCGCAAGTCCAAGGCAGAGGAAAACAGCGCGAAAAGGTCAGAATCCGACGAGGTTCGGTATCGGGACTATTGGGGCATAGCTGCAAACAAACGACAGGCGTTGTTGGACAGTTTACCCGACGGAAAAGTGGCGTCTGGTTCGGGAAATCCAGTCTACCTCGATATTTCACCATCGGTTGACAATCGATGGCGCTTGGCTCCGCACACTTTTGAAGGCGGCTATGAAAACTGGCCTGCCCTCGATCAACTATTCCCCGAAAGATATCAGGGCGTAAACTCCAACAGAGGCCTTACCAATAGCCTGATTGATACGAATAAGTATACGTTGGCCGACCGTGTACGGGGCTATTTGGAGGCGGAAACTTTTGAAGATGCTCAAAAGTTGGCGCCTGAAATTGCTACAAAGAGAGCCGGCTATAAACCAGAAACTGTCTGGGAGGCTCTACAAGGTACGTACGACCAAAAGAAGGTTAAGCCGATCCTGCTTTTGCCGTTCGATTGCCGCTCAATATATTATGAAACGGAGCATAAGCTTCTTAACCGAAGCAGACCCGAGCTCGGTCAGATAGATCAAGCCAACGAATTTCTAGTCACTGTACCAGAACCGCGAAAGGTGTCTGAGGCATTTCCGATCTTTAGTAGTGCCTTGCCCAATCTGCACGTTCATGAACGAGGCTCCGTGGTCATCCCGAAGGAGGTAGTTGGAACCGGCCTCTACGCGCACCGCCTCGCCAATATCGCCGAATCCGTATGGAAGGCGATGCGAGATCATTTCGGGCTGGAGGGGCGGCGCGAAGATGATCCGGCGCGGGAGTTTGTCGGGAGGCTGTTTAGGGCGATCTTCGCTCTGCTCCATGCACCTCAATATCAAGAGGATCACAAAAGCGCACTGTCGGCCGATTGGGCGCATCCGCCGATACCGCGAGATGCAGCGCTTTTCGACGAGCTCGTCGAAGCGGGCGGAAAGATTGTCGAGCTTCTCGACGCCGAAACCGACGCCTCCCCCGTTTTCAAGGATATCCTCGAGCATACCGCCAAGACGATTGGCCCGATCCGGCGCGTCGATGGGCAACAGGTCAAGCCCGCAGACCTTGCCGTAACGATCACCTATTGGGGCGGCGGCAAGGGCCGCTGGAGGACTAGACCGTTTAAGAGCGAGGAGGACGGCGCGGATGCCCTCGGCCAGAGGACGGGAGACCTCTATATCAATGACGATGTCTACTTCAGCAATGTCCCCGAAAATGTGTGGGATTACAATCTCGGCGGATATCCGGTGATCAAGAAGTGGCTCGGCTATCGACAGGCCAACCGTCGCGATGGCGGCCCGCTGACACTCGAAGAGGCCAATTGGCTGCGCAAGATGATCCAGCGCATTTCCGCGATCCTGACGCTGGGCGGGGAACTCGACGAGCTGTACTTTCGCGCCGCCGAAGATGCGTTCAATGTGCAGGAGCTGGGGCTGGACTGACACAAGGACCCTTAACTGCGTTTCCGTCGCCGCGTCCGCATTTGCAGCGAAATCGCCAAAACCGGACGGTCCGCAACCGGCCCAGAACCGGAAGCTTTTGCTGCAATTGCTCAATTTCCAATCGAACCGCAGGCCAAATTATATCGCCGCAGCGGGTTTTAGGCGGAAAAGATTGTGACCGTTGCGGCAGCTGCAACAAGCACAACGATCACGAGACCCGTCCAACCCCGCCAACCCAATGCCCCACTCGGCTTACGCGCCAACGACCACCGCGCGTCATCCAGATATTTCATTTGAAGATCAGCAGGCAGGCTTTCGAGCCTCTTGCCTTCATGCTCTGAGGCCAACGCCGACGCCACGAGAAAGACTGCACTGTCTTGCGTCTCCATATGATCCCTTACTCCATGCCCTCCTGTCATACTGGCATGAATTCCTCTTCCAATTCAATCGCCGGTTCGGGCGTCCCCGCCCATGTCAGTCGATAACGGGCCTTCTTGCGCACGTTGTTGACCAAAGCAGGCCTAAAACAGGCAATGCAGGTACCCATTGCGTGTCTGACGCTCTGATAGATGATTCCGCCCGATCCGTTGTCTAACAGCTTTTCGGCAAGCGTCTGTGACGCGTCATAGCTGGCGGGATCAAGACAGGTTTCAAACGCTCCCTCCCCGCGAATATCATGAAATTCACCGCCGAAATCCGCCAGATATTCGTCATAGGTCACACTCTCCTCGAACCAGTCGATCTCCTCCAGTTCGACCGATTTGTGAAAAGCAATCTCGGCCTGCGCGGTTTCGAGGGCAAACGCCGCATACCAGGCCCCGCGGTCCGGCCCGTTGAACCGACTGCCCAGAGGATGGGCGTGACAGAAGGCGGCATTGACAATACGGCAGTTGGAAATTCCAAACACCAGTTCGTCGATGCCAATACCGGGTAGGAGGTTGTTTTCCGAAAGCAGCCGGTCATTGGTGGCATGGTCGAGATCGAAGATCGCCTGGAGATGGTTGTCATCGTCGGCAATGCGGCCGAGCACGCTTTCGCCTGTTTCACTGTATTTGGACGGGATGAGGCGATGCGTATCGAGCTGGCGGAGGGCTATGACCGGCGGCAGTGTCAATTGCCGCCCCGTCGCGCATCGAGCAGTCGGCGCACGGTCTGGAAGGCCGGCAGACCGCCTTTCATCAAATAGGCAAGCGGCATATCGCTGTCGAAGAT
>JBPOFA010000053.1:0-2767 GCA_051251595.1 Marinosulfonomonas sp. | reverse complement strand
GCCCGGGAGAGCTGCACTTTTCGCAAGAGCCAGTGCCATTGACAGGGGCTGCAGTTGCCTTTGCCCAGCTGGTTCGCACTATTTGTGACGACATGAACGAGGGTGCGTCCGGGTTTGGCCATCTTCGCGCGGCAAGTGCAGTAGAGCAGGCCTTGCAGCGGCTCCTGCTGGCTGCAGTGCCGCATAACCATGCCGATCTTTTTCATTCCCCAGCACCTGCCGCTGCACCTTATTATGTTCGCCGTGTGGAGGAATTTATAAACGCCCATTTGTGCGATCCGATTACGTTAGACGAAATGATCGAAGTTTCTGGCGTTTCCGCACGGTCCCTGCACGCAGGATTCCGCCGCTTTCGTTCAACGACGCCGATGAATTATTTGAAGAACCGCCGGCTCGTGCTGGCAAATCGCCAATTGCGCGGCGGTGCCGATGATGGGCGGTCGGTGACAGAGGTCGCCCTGGAATGCGGTTTTACGCATCTTTCCAAATTTGCGCGCGATTATTACGAGCGTTTCGGCGAACGTCCGTCCGAAACGCTCAAATGCATGGGGCGGGCCTGATCGGTCTCCTCGTCGAAGGCGGCGCTTGCTGCGTTGTCTGTCCAACCCATTCCCTGTGCCAAGCGGTAGCTGATTGTGCGCCTGACGCTATCCCATTGTTTATGCGGATCGCCGAATTCTCCTCTAACTCTACCGCAGTCTGATGTCTCTTGCAGCGTTTAGAGGATAGCGCGGATCCCGACTTTCGCGAAATGTGGCCTCACTAATCTGCCGGATTGAGCGCCTGACGCGTGAGTAGGGGGATCCAATGCAAGCCCCCAAATTCTGACGCGGCAAATGCACCAAAGATAACAAATGTGACAATAGGGGATAGCGATGACAATTTTGAGAAATTCAGCTGAAAAAGGTGATCTTCCAGGCGGGCTACGGGAAAAGGGCCGTCTGCGCCAAAGCCTGTTTTTCGGAGCTTGCTTAGCAGGCTTGGCTGTGCCGCTTGCGCCGGTTCTGGCGCAGGATGCGGGCGAAGAACCGGTTGCCGCGGAAGCTGCGAGCGGCCTTAATGTCATCACGGTCACAGCGCGTCGCCGCGAGGAATCCTTGCAGGACACGCCGATCTCCATCTTTGCGGTTACGTCCGAGGGGCTTGAGGCGCGCGGCATCGACAATGTCACTCAAATCGGCGATTTTACGCCGAATGTGAGATTCAACAGCTCTGTCCCCGTCTCGGCCAGCAATGCGACTGCTGCCATATTTATCCGTGGTATCGGGCAGAATGATTACCAGCTTTCGGCTGACCCAGGCGTTGGCCTTTATCTCGACGGCGTTTATATTTCTCGCGGTGTCGGCAATGTTCTTGATGTCCTCGATGTAGAGCGTATCGAAGTGTTGAGGGGGCCGCAGGGCACGCTGTTTGGCCGCAATACGATAGGCGGTGCGGTCAGTGTCGTCACGCGCAAGCCGGAAGACGAATTAACGGGCCGTATCGAGGCAATGACCGGCAGTTTCGATCGCTTTCAGCTCAGGGGTTCTATCGATATTCCATTGGCCGATGGCGTCTACACAAGTTTTGCGGGATTCTATCACCGGCGGGATGGCCATGTGGAGGGCGTGGTCGATGGTGCGCCTGACCTTGGCGATACGGACCAGTTGGCGGGCCGTTTTGCCCTGCGGCTGGAGCCTACTTCGGATCTGACTATCGATCTTGCCATCGACGGTTCCCGTTCACGCGAAGAATCTGCGCCGAACGTTGCCCTGTCTGTGAATGAAAATGCACCCGCTGCAGCCTATTGGAACGCTGCCTATTCGGGTGCTCCGGGGATCTGTACCGATACTACCAACCCGGCCCGTCTGACCGATACGCGCTGCTACAATAGTCAGTGGGCACTCGCCCCCTATCAGCATGGCGGCACATTCAGCTCGATTTCCGATGTTTTTACCAATGGTAATCCGGAGCGTTATCGTTCGGGCTCCGACGTTAACATCTGGGGTGCTTCGGCGGTTGTGGAATGGCAGTTTGCCGACAATATGTCGGTCAAATCGATCACCGCCTATCGGGAAGTCACCGGTTTCTGGACCCGCGATTCAGATCATAGTCCGGCGAGCATCGTGCAGACCAACAGTGACTGGACACAGGAACAATTCTCACAGGAAATCCAACTGCTCGGCGAGTTTGCGGATGGCAGCATTAACTGGGTCCTGGGAGGCTATTATGCGGACGAACGCGGCAACCACAGCGATCTTGTGAATATTGTCGATGCAGTGTTTCTGAGCGGTGCGGTGCTGGAAGGCGAAAGCCTGGCCTTTTTCGGGCAGGCAACGGCCGAGCTGCTGCCCGATCTCAATCTGACGGCAGGTATCCGCTGGACGCGGGATGAGAAGACGTTCGGAAACGATAACCAATATGTCGTCGAAGCTGGTTTTCTGACCGGTGCCCCTCTCAATCCGGACGGATCTGGCCTGGCAAATGGGGATCCATTGATGGGACCGTTGGGGCAGAGTGCGACGATCAGGGACACCGCCTGGACACCGATGGTCAGCCTTTCCTATCGCTGGAACCCCGAGTTGCTGACCTATCTGTCCTATTCGCAGGGCTTCAAGGGCGGCGGCTTTACGCAGCGTGTTTTCCCGCCTTTTGCCTTTATTCCGTCATTCGAGCCGGAAACCAGCACGACATATGAATTTGGTTTTAAATCCGATCTTTTTGATCGGCGTGTGCGCCTCAACGGTGCGGGTTTCCTCAACGATTATGACAATCTTCAGATCACGGT
>JBPOFA010000052.1:0-2841 GCA_051251595.1 Marinosulfonomonas sp. | reverse complement strand
GTCTCAGGCTATCCTCAATCTCTGCCGCGATGGACTCAGCCTTAAGCGAATGACCCACCTCGCCGTTGTCATCGAAAGTCACGCTGCATTTGCTGAAAATCAGCGGACGGCGTGACGATGGAATTCTGTCAAGCAATCGACCAACGACATCTTCAGCATGACCCAGCCCATAAACAGGCGCGGTATCAATCCAGTTCATGCCACCTTCTAGGCCACGTTCAAGCGCATCTAAACTGTCGTCATCGTTTTGTGGCCCCCAACCAAAACCCCAATTGGGGCCAGCAATCGCCCAAGTGCCCAACCCGACGGCCGAGATATTCAAATCTGATGTTCCGAGTTTTCTGTAGTCCATGTCTCAATTTCCAATGTCTGATATGTGTGTGAATTCAAGATGATAAAAGAAGTGTGTGCGATCACATCGCACCGTTTGGGTCATCGCCGTATCAGCCAAAGAACAGCGATATTGCGTGGTTTCATTAAATGTCTCCTAGTAGGGGATGAACGGGGCGCGCGTTGAGGCGCACCACCATTGCCGAAATGCTAAATCCTGCACCTGCGCCGATCAGCAGCACGTGGTCGCCGGGCTCGACCGCTCCGGAATCGATCAAATGTGCGAACCCCAAAAACGGGTCCGACGTGCCCGTGTGGCCAACATTTGCGCCAAACGCGCTCGTATTGATTGCGGCCATCGGATGAAAACGCGCATCATAGGTGGTGGCACGTATGCTTTCGCCAACAAAGGGCGTAACAACCGCTTTCAAGGTGATGCCTCGATGTTCAAGAAATTGCTTCAAATCTGCTTCAGCGTCATCAAGCAGGCCATTGAGCGCAGCGAAAAAGGCCGAACCGCCATAGGTGTCTATATACCCTCGTTTACACGCCGTGATGTCCCACGCGCCCCCCCCTTCGAGATAGGTTGGTACGGGATGTCGGTGCAATGCCTCAAGTTCCGGCGCATAATTCACGGCCAAATACAACAGTTCCGCAAAGCCTGTCTTGCCAGACAAAGCAACAGCGCTTGCAGCGTCGCCGTAGACCAGCCCTTGATCTGACGTCCATCGGTTGAACCCCGTGCCATCAAACCGATCTGCACCAACAGCCAGAACAGGTGTTTTCAAACTTGGCTGCAAAAGAGCCGCCTGCAACACACTGATCACCAAACCATTGCACCCAAATGACGTAGACCAAGCCAAGGCCCCCTGCGCCCTTACGTTGTGCTTGATATAAGCCGCGGGTTGCCACAATCGCGCATGGCCATGATCATGGATGGATGTGGCCACGACCAACCCAAGATCGCCCCCTGAGAGCTGCGCCTGCGCCAGTGCACTGTCAGCCACCCGCATCGACATATCGGGCACGGATGCTTGCGTGGTCTTCACCGCGCTATAGCCATCTTTTTGAGCTTGGGCTTGCGTATAAGCGCCCTTGGCTATGGCGTGATCTTTGGTTTCAGATGCCTGACCCGTGACACAAGCCAACCCCGAAATGTGGATCGGTGTTTTATGTAACGTATGCCGTTGGCCAAGCTGCTGTGCCCGAGGCAGGGTGAGAACAACCATACCTTACCCCACAATCTGAGCGAGAGAGGGCAACGATACCTCCCCCCGCAATCCGCCTGTAGGAATGGCGGCTGCAACATATCCGTCAGGGCGGCACAAAACGACACCTTCAAACGGGCCTGCGCGTGGTGGCGAAAATGGCTCTGCCAGCTGATGTAAATCCGCGCCACCCTTGGGATGAACGCGCCTGAAATCCTGCTGCGTCCCTGATAGAAACCCAACCAACTGACGTCCGCCAAGATAAGCGTTGCTGTACTCGCCCGACTTCAGCCGCAAATCTGGCATGCGCATACCATTGAACCCCGTCGGGGCATCTTGTCCGGCAGATGCCCCTAATGACGGGCATGTCCAGGAAATTTGCGCAATGGCTTCGAGCAGACCTTTGGGTTGATAAAGCTGCGTCAAAACTGGTGCAACGTAGTCGAAAAACAAACGTGCCCCCAATTTGCGAGACACCACTTTCATCATGGCGGCATCGGCATTCGTCACCACAGAGATCGCCGCTGGCCTGCGTTCGGATTCATACGTCTCGAGCAACGTCTCAGGCGCGTCGCCTTTCAGAACCGCGGCCAGTTTCCATGTCAGGTTTGCCACATCATTCAAGCCTGTGTTCATCCCTTGACCGCCAGCTGGCGAATGCACATGTGCTGCGTCTCCGGCGATGAACACCCGCCCTTTGCGATACCGCGCGGCCACACGTTTGTGGATGCGATACGACACCAAACGGCTGGGGTCATGCATGTCTACATGTTGCAGAAGCTTGTTCTGTTTTAGAAAATTTTGGAAATCTCCATAGTCAACCTGCGTGGCCCCTGACGGGTCCTGAGCTTGCTGACCCGTGCTGAAATCCGGTCCAACAATGCGATAAATGTCATCTGGTTGCGGGATGACAGCCAGGGTTGTGTCGCGCCCCATAAAGACATGGCTGGAGCTGCGATCAATCGCATTGTCGGCGATTGCCACTTCGCTTAACAAAAAGCGAAGCGGATAAGTTTCGCCTTCAAACGGAATGTCCAACGTATTGCGAACCATGCTTCCCGCGCCGTCACAGCCAATCACATAAGCATAGTGACGCTGCGCCACGCCAGTTGCATCAGTCTCAATCGTCGCCAAAACGCCCTGATCCGTTTCGTGAAAATTCAGCAGCTTTGTATTCCACCCAACGTCAATACCTTGACGGTTCAAGTGGCGTACTAAGATGCGTTCTGACCGAGACTGCGGCAAAACAAGCATATAGGGATAACGCGTTGTCCCCGAGATCTTGTCAAAATCAAGTTTGAAC
>JBPOFA010000051.1:0-2860 GCA_051251595.1 Marinosulfonomonas sp. | reverse complement strand
GAATATGATATTGCGGCAGAAGAATTGCGGTCAACGGTGCAGGCGCTTGAAGTTGTCGTGGGTCGGATCGGTGTTGAGAATCTGCTTGATGAAATTTTCCTGAGTTTTTGCATCGGGAAGTAGGGGAGTGTTTCACGTGAAACATTATGAAGTCATCGTAATCGGCGGCGGCCACGAAGGAACCGAAGCGGCGGATGCCGCGGCGCGAATGGGTGTAGAAACTGCTTTGATAACCATGTCGCGCGGCGGCATAGGTGTGATGTCCTGCAACCCCGCCATTGGTGGCCTGGGTAAAGGGCACCTTGTTCGCGAGATCGACGCGTTGGACGGTGTCATGGCACGCGTTGCGGATAAGGCCGGTATCCAGTTTCGACTGCTTAACCGTCGAAAAGGGCCAGCTGTGCAGGGTCCGCGTGCGCAGGCTGATCGCGGTATTTATCAGAAAGAGATGCTAGCCGAAACGGAACGGCAAAAAAACCTGACAATCATCGAAGGCGAAGTCACCGATTTTCTTCTGGCTGATAATGGTATTCGAGGGGTAGAGCTAGAAGGCGGGGAAGAAATACAAGCGTCAGCTGTGATCCTTACCACCGGCACCTTCTTGCGGGGAGTTATCCATATCGGAGACGTTTCCCACTCCGGTGGCAGAATGGGTGATAGAGCTTCGATCAAACTTGCCGACCGGATCGGAAGTTTCAGCCTGCCAATGGGGCGACTTAAAACGGGTACACCGCCGCGGTTGGATGGGCGAACAATTGATTGGAGTACGCTCGAGAGCCAACCCGGAGACGACGATCCTGTTCTTTTCTCCTTTTTGTCGAAGTCGGTATCAGCAAAGCAGATTTCCTGCGGCATTACCCATACCAATGAAGCAACTCACGCAATTATTCGGGCGAATTTGGAACGGTCCGCCATGTATGGGGGGCATATAGACGGTGTGGGGCCAAGATATTGCCCATCTATTGAAGATAAGGTTGTGAGGTTCGCGGATAAGACCTCCCATCAAGTGTTTTTGGAACCTGAAGGCGCGGATGACTTTACGATTTATCCAAACGGCATCTCTACATCTTTGCCAGAAGATATTCAGTTGGACTACGTCCATTCGATGAAGGGATTGGAGGAAGCTGTTATTCTCCAGCCTGGCTATGCGATCGAATACGATTA
Organism: Marinosulfonomonas sp.; assembly: GCA_051251595.1. Lineage (GTDB taxonomy): Bacteria > Pseudomonadota > Alphaproteobacteria > Rhodobacterales > Rhodobacteraceae > NORP110. Next base: position 1,696 of record JBPOFA010000051.1, on the reverse strand, counting down.
CGTCGACCCACGTGCTCTGAATAGTTGTCTAGAACTCAACGCTGTGTCCGGGCTGTATTTAGCAGGGCAGATAAACGGTACAACAGGTTACGAGGAGGCAGCAGCCCAGGGGTTGGTGGCCGGGCTGAACGCTGCACGGTCGGCTCGCGGTCAAGATGCAGTAGTATTTAGTCGGGCCGATAGCTATATCGGCGTTATGATTGATGATCTTACGTCTCGTGGTGTGTCGGAACCCTATCGTATGTTCACGTCTCGCGCGGAATTCCGGCTATCGCTTCGTGCTGACAATGCGGATCAGCGTCTGACGCCTTTAGCTATTGAGCTTGGTTGCATTTCAGATGAACGGGTGCGTGCCTTTGGCGAAAAGATCGAGAGATTGAATACTGCGAAATCATTGTTGACTGCGAAAGCTTTCACTCCGTCTGAAGCAGTTGCGTGTGGATTGTCGGTCAGTCAGGATGGAACACGCCGGACTGCGTTTCAGCTGCTGTCTTTCCCAGGTGCGAATTTCGAAGAGATGATTCCGCTACAGCCTGAGCTGGAGGATGTAGATTTCGAGATTCGGCGCCAAATCGAACGGGACGCGCTTTATTCAAACTATTTGGGACGCCAGCAGGCAGAAATAGATGCACTAAAGAAAGACGAAGCCCAGAAGATACCGTTGGACTTTGATTATGCCAATCTCGGTGGTCTATCCAATGAACTGAAGGCTAAGCTTATTGCTGCGCGGCCCGAGACACTTGCGCAAGCGGGACGGATCGATGGTATCACACCAGCCGCCTTGACATTGATTCTGGCGAAGCTTCGGCATTCGTCGGTAGCTGAGTCGGCATAATGACTAGTCCTCTTGATAATGTTTCACGTGAAACAATCGCGAAGCTCGAAGATTTTGCCGCGTTGGTTCAGAAATGGACAGTGAAAATTAATCTGGTATCGAAATCCAGCTCTGAAGATCTTTGGAACCGGCATATCCTGGATTCTGCACAGCTTTTCGAACTGGCACCCCAAAAAGGACGCTGGGTCGACTTGGGGAGCGGTGGGGGTTTCCCAGGTATCGTCGTTGCAATACTCGCACAAGGCGCGGGAACTGACCATGAGATAACGTTGGTTGAAAGCGACCAGAGGAAAGCTGTTTTTTTAAGAACAGCAATAAGGGAACTGGCGCTTGATGCTAAGGTCCTATCTGAGAGAATTGAGAAACTCGCCCCCTTGAAGGCTGATATTATGACAGCGCGTGCGCTGACTGATCTGGCAGGGTTGTGCGGGTTTGCGGATTTGCACCTTGATGCCAACGGATTGGCGCTTTTTCCCAAGGGAGCACAGTGGGAAAAAGAACTTAAATCCGCGCAAGAACAGTGGCAATGCAACTATGATGTGATTAAAAGTAGGTCCAACCCCGAGGCTGCAATTTTGAAGATCAAGGATATCGTTCGTGTCTGACCTGTCACGCCCGAAAGGGCCGAAAATTATTGCTGTCGCGAACCAAAAAGGCGGTGTGGGCAAGACGACAACTACAATAAACCTTGCTGCGGCCCTCGTTGAGGAGGGGCGTCGCGTGTTGGTTGTTGATCTTGACCCACAAGGTAACGCGTCAACTGGTCTGGGGATTGAAGTCGATGATCGTGAGTTCACGACCTACGAACTTCTTTTGGAAGACCTGGACTTGAACGATGTCATTCACAAGACAGACTATGAC
>JBPOFA010000050.1:0-3043 GCA_051251595.1 Marinosulfonomonas sp. | reverse complement strand
GGATTTGTGGATAACGATCAGCGGCTCGCACCCACTCGCGCCCTGTACTTGATAAGGGTAGCCAGGCGAACGTTTGTTCCACCGGGTTGCTTTGTGACTTCGACGTCAGCTCAGCGCTACGCACCGATGGGCCCAACGCTCGGCAATATGAGCATCATGCGTGACGAGAACGACACCCAATCGACGCGCATCGGCGATTTGTGCAAGCATCTCAAGTGTACGAGCTTGAGTAATCGGGTCCAATCGCGATGTGGGTTCGTCGGCGAGCAAGACACTGGGACGTGCAGACAATGCGCGCGCCAATGCAACGCGTTGCAATTCGCCACCGGATACCGCGTCTGGGCGCCGAGCCAGCAATGACAATGGCACGGCAAGACGGCTCAACAAGATTGAAAGTCATTGCACACAACTTGTGCACACTGCTGGCAGGAATGGCGATCACCGCGGTAATTGCTGACAACCACCGGGTGCTGACCAGCAAGCAGGCGGTGCGCGTTATCGGGGCATATGTTCTGACAACGCACCAGAAAGTCGCTGAATTCCACATCCATGATCCGGGCTTCCAACGGCTGCATTCCGGTGTATAAAAGCTGATTCAAGGCATCAATACAGGCATCGACCTCCGAACTGAACGAGGTTATCTTCTACCCATGACGTTGCACCTCCAACGGTGGATTGATGATGTGGTAACGTCCAATCAACCGGATACAACTTTGTTTCCAATCTTGCTCAGACACCAATTTCTACAAAACTCCGCCATCACACAGGCGCTACCCCACTCAGGAGAAGCACGTGAAATTGAAATATGCGCTGTACGGATTATTCTTGCTGGTGCCGGCAACAGCCAGCCAGGCTGACACCTATCCGCTGGATGGTCTCAGTGGCGAGGAGTATCTGAAGACCACCGAAATCCTCCGCCAGGAAGGATTGACCGATGAGAACACCCAGTACCCGCTGATCGAACTCGTGGAACCCGTCAAGGCTGATGTGCTGGCGTGGTCCGAAGAGAAACCGCTGGATAGACGTGCACGTGCTTACTACAAGAGTGGCGATGGCTTCGACGTGGCTCTTATCAATCTGACTGAGGTGTCTGTCGAATTGTCCGAGGCGGCAGCCGGACAACCCATGGTCCTGTTCTCGGAATTTCTCACCGCCATGAACAGTGCTCTGAGCCACCCTGACATGGTTTCGGGACTCGAGCGGCGCAATCTGACACCGGATGACGTCTTCTGCCTGCCACTCACCGCAGGCAACTTTTTCACCGACGAATACGAGGGCACTCGACTCATGAAGGTGCCTTGCTATGAGAATCCGACCGGATCGAATTTCTATGCCAAACCCATTGAAGGGCTGTTTGCCGTGGTGGACATCGGCAAGAACGAAGTCATCCGTGTGGAAGAAGATGAGACACTGATACCGGTCCCTGCCGACCCCTGGGGCTATAACGAAGAGGAAGTCGCCGAGCGTGTGCCACTTCGAGAAAAGACAAATCCGGCCACACTTTCGCAACCCGGTGGGCCAAACTTCACTGTCAACGGCAGCCTGGTCGCGTGGGACATGTGGCGTTTCCATTATCGAATCGACAAACGTCCCGGTGCTGTATTGTCGAACATCGAGGTTCTGGATGGTGAGGAATGGCGCTCGGTGCTGTATCAGGCACATCTGTCGGAAGTCTTCGTCCCATACATGAATCCTTCGGACGGCTGGTACTGGCGCACCTACATGGATTCGGGCGAATACGGATTCGGTCTGTTCCTGACCCCTCTTCGGGCGGGTGTCGACTGTCCTGCACACGCCACCTTCCTGCCCGCCATGATGAACGATGACAGCGGCAACCCCCTCGAGATACCGGATGCAATCTGTATCTTCGAGCGCGATATCGGAGACCCGGCCTGGCGACATTTTGAAGTCTTCGCGCAGGGTGAGGACACCTTCGTCCCCGCTGAGGGGCGACCAGCAACCGAACTCATCGTGCGCACGGCCTCAGAGGTTGGCAACTACGACTACCTCATCGATTACCGTTTCGCTCAGGATGGCCAGATGCGTATCATGGTCGGTGCAACGGGACTCGATGCCGTCATGGGTGTCGAGGCCACCTCCATGGACGATCCAACAGCCGAAGCCGACACACGCTACGGCACCCTGATCGCTCCCAATCTGGTGGCATCCAACCATGATCACTACTTCAACTTCCGGCTGGATTTCGACATCGATCAACCCAAAAACCGCTTTGCTGTCATGGAGATCGTTCCGGGTGAGGTGCCCGACGACAGCCCTCGCCGTTCGCTCTGGCAAGTCAAGCACACGATGCCGGAGTCGGAACTCGACGCGCGCTACAGGATCAGCGCCATGGAGCCCAAGCACTTTCATGTGATGAACATGGACCGCAAGGGACCTCTGGGTCACACGCCCTCGTGGATGATCCATCACGGATCAGTCGCCTATGGCCCCTATGATTTCGAGAACGATCCACCGATGAAGCGCAATGCCTATATCGAATACAGTGTCTGGAATACCGTCTACGATCCGGACCAGCGCTACGCGGGGGGAACATTTCCGATGCAGAGTGATGGCACAGACACGCTTGCTGAATGGGTCAAGGCCGATCGTTCGCTGAAGGATCAGGACGTGGTGACCTGGTTTACCGCAGGCTTTCACCATATTCCACGCATGGAGGACTGGCCCGTCATGTCCACTGACTGGAAGACCGTGCATATTCAGCCGTTCAATTTCTTTGCACACAACCCGGCCCTCACCGTGCGCACGCCGAAATAGTCCGTGCATGTCAGGTCACCAGCGGTCCCCCTGAGACCGCTGGTCGTCAAGGCCTCAACCCGATGTTCAGGTCATGCCGGGCTTCGACGAAGAAGTTCGGCTGATCATCACATGACTCGTGCAACGAAGAAGCTGATACTGATCGGCATGGGCCCCGTAGCTGAGATGCGAATACAATGGGCACTGCTTCAACTGCAAACGGGCTCGAGTGCCCTTGACTGGCGATCATGAACGACTACCTGAAAGATGCCCCACTGGGACAGGACAC
>JBPOFA010000005.1:0-325102 GCA_051251595.1 Marinosulfonomonas sp. | reverse complement strand
TCGTCATAAGCACCAACGTTCGGTTTGGTCCCTTAGCGCAAGTTGGCCTGACACAAGCCAAGGTCGGCAAAGTCCGCTCCTGAGACATAGACGAACCAGCCATGAACGGCAGGTTTCGGTGATCTCGACACAGCTTGAGACAATCTATGTGTCAAAAAGGTCAAACAGGTGCTTCAACCAGAATCCGGGCGACGGAAAAGCAATGGGTCAGCGGACATCCAGGGGGGCAAACGATCTTTCACTCCACAGTTTCATCCTGTCAGAATGATTGCAGTCTTAGCCCGGCGCCATTGATCTATCGCGGTAAGAAAACGGGCGCACGTCTTGCCCCAATTTCACTGCAAGCCATTGCGCCTCGTCATTTGATTGGCGCTGCGCTAGGCTTTGATGAAATTGCAGGAAAGAGTTTGAAAATTGACCAAAACGGTTCTCATCAGTGGCGGGTCCAGAGGGATTGGCCAGGCAACGGCATCCATCATGGCGGCACAGGGGTGGCGCGTTGCCATCACCTATCGCAGTGACCGCGAGGCTGCGGAACAAACCGTGGAAGCTATCCAAGGGGCCGGCGGGCACGCCATCGCGATCCAGGGTGATACAGCGCGCGAAGAGGATGTTCTGCGGGCATTTGATGAGACCATCGCGGCGTTTGGTGCGCTCAACGCGGTTGTGGTCAATGCTGGGATCGTTGCACCTTCTCTGCCGCTGGCAGAAATGTCGCTCGAACGGCTGCGAAACATATTGGACACGAATACTCTGGGCGCGCTCCTTTTCGCGCGTGAAGCTGCAAGGCGTCTGCCAAGCCAGGTTTCCGATTCTGGAGCGGCAATTGTGTTTGTGTCCTCTGCAGCCGCCAGACTAGGCGCACCGTTTGAATATGTCGATTACGCGGCCAGCAAAGGGGCGATCGACACGCTTACGCTTGGTCTTGCAAAAGAACTGGCAAGCACGGGAATACGCGTGAACGCGGTTCGGCCCGGCTTGATTGAAACGGAAATCCACGCCAGCGGCGGTCAGCCTGACAGGGCGATCCGTCTTGGGCAGACCGCCCCACTGGGGCGCCCCGGAACTGCGGAAGAGGTTGCACGCTCCATCGCTTGGCTGTGCAGCGAGGACGCGTCCTATTGCACCGGTGCAATCCTTGACGTGACGGGCGGTCGATAGCGGTTTTAATCTTGGCCAAATTTTTATCCCAATTTGTGGGAAGACAGGCGATCTAGGCTGGATGGATCTTTAGGTTCAGATGTTTCGGGCCACGCAGGTTCAGATTATCCGCCCAGACGACTGTGTCGTCCATCAATTCAAAGCGACCCAGATAGGGCAACAGAAACTCAAATGCGACTTTGGCCTCAAATCGCGCCAATTGGATACCGGCACAAAGATGGGTGCCGGTGCCAAAACCCAAATGGTGATTGTGTGTTCGTGTTACATCAAACCGATCCGGCGTGTCGAATTCTGCAGGGTCGCGGTTTCCTGACGCTAGAAAGAGCAAGACCATATCTTCTTTGCGCAGTTTTTGACCACCGAGTTCGAGCTCTTGTTCCGCTATGCGACCGGACAATGTGACCGGCGATTCAAACCGCATCATTTCTTCTATCGCGCCGGGAATAAGCGTTGGATCGGTCTGCAACAGCGCCAACTGGTCGGGATGTTCCAACAGCAGGCGAACGCCATTGCCCAGCAGGCAGGTTGTGGTTTCATTCCCGGCGTTGAGAAGGATCATAAGATTGGCGGTAACCTGTTCTCGTGTCAGGACACCCTGATCTCTGGCCGCCAATGCAAGACTGCTTAGCAAGTCAGTCCCGGGCGATGCCAAAGCGGCGTCAACCTTGGCATCCAGATACGCAACAAAATCCATCACCTGCCTGGACCGGAATTCCAAATCCTCATCATCGATATGGGTATAAAACTTTAGGATGATCCATGAATATGCGTCACACCATTCCTTAATCTGGGCAAGGTCCGCCTTTGGCACGCCTACGATTTTTGCAATCACCAGCAGCGGAAGCGGGACCGAAAACTCGCTCATGAACTCGATTTCACCGCGCTCAAGTCCGGGTTGTAACAGGTCCTTGCAACGCTCTAGGATATCGGCCTCATATTCGGCCACTGCAGTTCTGGTAAAAGCAGCATGTGTCGCATCTCGCAAATGGCGATGCACAGGCTCATCCGTCTGAATCATGATCCGGGAAATTATATCGAAAATTTCTTGGAAGTTCGGCTTGTAGCGCCCCCGGGCGCGGCTGACCCGATCCGCAGAGAAGTCTTTTGATTTAAGGACTTTTGATATGTCTTTATGCGCAAAAGCCAACCACGCATTCATTGTGGCGTCCCAGACGAAGGGCGCCGTTTCTCTTTGGTGCCGATAAGTTTCATAAGGGTCTTGCTGGACGCGCAAGCTCATGATTTCTGACGTCTTCATGCAGTACCCTCTTGGGAAAACCTTATGAAATACTAGACATTGAACGCCATTGCGCAAGAGCTTTGGCAAAGGTCCCGCTGCACCGCATGTGCCACTCAGATCATCGGGTCATAGGCCCATTGCAACAAGGCCTGACGTTGGCGTTTTCGGCACATGATATCGCCAGGATAACAGTTTGCCCGGATTTGCCCGGCGTGTCGCGAAAAGGCACGCCAACGTTTGATTTGGATCGCGTCGGTTTCTGGCAGACGGCGCCCCAGAAAATACCGGCAATACCATTGAAACCATCCCCTGGGGTCCGGCCCGTAAATCCACCCCTTTTCGCGCCATACACTGATCGGTTGACGGCTTTTGATGCCGAAATAGTTCATTTCAACATTGGGTTTGTCACTGATCTTGGCGTTTGTGAACCACTCGGCCGGGAATTCTGCCGTGCAGTCATTGCAGTATTTCCCTTCGAACACGCCCATTTCAAGCATCTCTTTGGGGGTCAGATAGGGCGTAAAACCGGGCGCAAAATCCTCTCCGCTTGGGGCTTGCAGCGTGTAGCTGTACCCGGTTTGCATCTTGTCGTTCACTATGATCACGTCGCCGATCGGCATGGATGGGTGCTTTCGTATCCGTTTCTTACCCTTAGATTGTCCAATGCGGTGAAAAGGCAAGGCCTGACGAAAGATCTGCCCAAAACTTGGACGTGCGCGCTTGGCGAAAGCGTGATATGCTGCATTGCAGCAATCCTTATCTGAAGGAGACTCACCATGACCGGCATCGTAATTACAGTCGCCCAGCAAAAAGGTGGCAGCGGAAAAACCACTGTCACGGCCAACCTCGCGGTGGCTTTTGCAGAGATGGGTCACAGTGTGGCATTGATTGATACGGACCCCCAGGGCAGCCTGGGGCGTTGGTTCATGACACGGCGACAAATTTTGGACGCTCCTGGGATGGAGTTTTCAACATCGTCGGCCTGGGGTGTGGATTACGAAGCTGACAAGCTCGCAGAAGCGCATGACATCGTTCTGGTCGATACCCCGCCCAAAGCAGATAGCGACTTGCGCCCGGCTTTGCGCAAGGCGGCGTTGGTCTTGGTGCCAGTCGCGACCAGCCATGTCGATCTGTGGGCAACTGAAAGCGTCCTAGATCTGGCCCGCCGGGCCGGCACCCCCGCCATGCTGGTTTTGAACCGCACGCGTGCTGGCACCCGGTTGGGGGCCGAAATCGCTGAAAAAGCAGGGGAAATCGATGCGGCCTTGGCCACGGCAACCCTTGCGAACCGGATCGGTTATGCCGAGACACTCGGGCAAGGTCTGGGTGTCATTGAAGCTGGGGCAAAGACCCCTGCGGCCCTAGAAATTCGTGCCCTTGCCCAAGAAATTTATGCCACCCTGCCCGTCTAAGATCTTGGCCTTGGATGTGATTTGTGCCCCAAAACCCGTTTCCAATTGCGCCAATCCGGTGACGCATTATCGCCTCAATTCAACGTTAATTTGCGTCAATATCAACGGAAACGAACGAGGACGAAGAATGGAAAGTTTTCTAAATTCAGGCACAGCGGGTCCGATCGTTGCAGCAGGCGTATCTGGCTTTATTTGTGGCGTTGCACTGTTCTATCTTGTCATGATCCGGACAATGAAACATCGCGGCACAGCAGCAAACTGACATTTTGTGATGTTCTGAGCTTTAACGGCACGGAACCCCTGCAAAACGATATAAGACTTTGAAATAGCCCCTGCGCTGATTGATCCGCGCGGGGGCTATTTGTTTAGAGGACACCAATTGTGAATGCTGGCCGCTTATCCTGCCTGCCAGTATTCTGGGTATTTCGAAGCCACGGCCGCTGCACCCATTCCCGCAAATGGCCCGTTCTTATTGGTTTGCGCTGCCAACAGCATTTCAGAACGCGTCAACAATCGGTCTTCCGGGAAATTGGCGTAGGGCAATCCGCGCAAATAACCTTTCCCCAAACTAACGCATTTTTACGTGATGTCCGAGTCACAAATCGGGGATGCTAACTTTCCCGGAACCAATTGAAAGGACTTGCGCAAATTGTTGTGCATTCGCCAATTGCGCCAGTGCAGTCAGGCAGAGCTGACCTTGTTTGGTTCAGTTGCGACATTACATTGAGGGTGTGAAACAACGGACCAGCTGTTCCGGTTAATGAGAAAGCAGATCAAAACCTAATGCGCGTCGCCAGTTACAATATCCGAAAAAGCGTTGGCTTGGACCGCGTTCGAAACCCGCGTCGGATTTTGGATGTTTTGAACGAAATCGACGCCGATATTGTTTTCTTGCAAGAGATTGATCGCCGTGTTGGGGATCGCGAAACCACGGTCTCGGCCGAAATGCTGGCGCATCATACAGATTACAAAGCGGCCGATGTTGCGATACGTGAACGCAGTTTGGGCTGGCACGGAAACGCGATTTTTGTGCGAAACAGCATCGATATCCTGACAACCTGGCGGATCGAACTGCCTGTTGCAGAGCCAAGAGGCGCTGTGGTGGCGGATGTAAATGTCGACGGAATGCCAGTCAGGTGTGTCGCGACCCATCTTGGGCTTTTGCAAAGGCATCGCAGGCGTCAGGTCAATACCATCGCCGATGCCATGCGCCAAAAAGAAGGCGATCCGCCGACCATTATTGCCGGGGACTTCAACGAGTGGCGGAAAGCTGACAGTTGTCTTGACCTGTTCGGCGCTGAATATAATCAGGTTGCCCCCCAGCCAAGCTTTCATTCTGCGCTTCCTGTGGCAGCCTTGGATCGCATCGTCGTTTCCAAGGATATCGAGCTTGGGGAAAGTGCGGTGCATCGTTCTGAGAAATCCAAGGTTGCTTCAGATCATTTGCCTTTATGGACGGATTTGCGCTTGCCCAAAGCGGAATGCAGCATGTCGCCAGAAAGCAATCGCGAACACATTCAGCGCAGCGCCTAATTTTTAATCGCACCTTCGCAAACAATGTCTAGAACTGCAGCGTCCGATAGCTTCAAACCGCGTGCGGCGGGGGTGATTTCAGACGCGAAAGGCGCGATTTCATGAATTGACTTGCCAGTTTCCCGCAAACCCCTAATTTTGGGTTAATGGAACACGCAGACAACTTTGATGAAATGTTTGGGAACAGCGAAACGCCGCGTTCACCATACGATGCTTTTCACAATTGGTTCTCGGCAGAGGATCTGAGGCGGCTCAAGAAAAAGACAAGACAGGCAGAGGATGTTTTCCGGCTAACGGGCATTACCTTTAATGTCTATGGCCGCGAAGAAGCTGCCGAACGTCTGATCCCCTTTGATATCATTCCGCGGATTTTGTCAGGCCGGGAATGGTCGCGCCTTGAACGGGGCATCGATCAAAGGGTTCGCGCGATCAACGCGTTTCTTCACGACATTTACCATCGGCAGGAAATCCTGCGCGCGGGCAGAATTCCCGTTGAAATGATCGCGAATAACTCGGCGTTTTTGCAGCAGATGATCGGCGTTTCGGCGCCGGGAAATGTCTATACCCATATCGTCGGGATTGATCTGGTCCGCACCGCGCAGGACGAGTTTTTCGTGCTCGAAGACAATGCGCGCACGCCGTCCGGTGTGTCCTACATGCTGGAAAACCGCGAAACGATGTTGCAAATGTTCCCTGAACTTTTCACGGCGAACAAAGTAAAACCCGTCAGCAATTACCCCAAGCTTTTGCATCGCTCGCTATGCGCCTCTGCGCCGCCGGCCTGCAATGGGCGGCCGGTTGTTGCCGTGCTGACGCCTGGCATCCATAATTCGGCCTATTACGAACACTCCTTCCTTGCCGACCAGATGGGGGTAGAGCTGGTAGAGGGCCACGATCTGCGTGTTGTGGACGGGCGGGTGGCTATGCGCACGACCCAAGGTTACACGCCTCTGGATGTGCTTTATCGTCGTGTTGACGATGATTTTCTGGATCCGTTGAATTTCAACCCCGACTCTGCCCTTGGTGTTCCGGGGATCATGGATGTTTACCGGGCCGGTGGAATTACCATTGCCAACGCGCCGGGCACCGGGATTGTCGACGATAAGGCGATCTATTCCTACATGCCTGAAATCGTAGAATTCTATACAGGCGAAAAGGCCATCCTCAAGAACGTCCCCACCTGGCGTTGCAGTGAACCCGACGATCTGGCCTATGTGCTGGACAACCTTGCGGATCTGGTCGTCAAAGAGGTCCATGGCTCTGGCGGATACGGCATGTTGATTGGGCCGACGGCCACGAAAAGGGACATCGCAAATTTTCGCAAAAAGCTAGAGGCCCGGCCGGGGAATTACATTGCCCAGCCAACACTTAGCCTTTCGACAGTTCCTATATTCACCAAGGCAGGTCTGGCCCCCCGCCACGTCGATCTGCGCCCATTTGTTCTGGTTTCGCCGGACAAAATCCAAATCACGCCCGGCGGTTTGACACGCGTTGCGCTGCAAAAAGGGTCTTTGGTTGTGAATTCCAGCCAGGGCGGCGGCACAAAAGACACTTGGGTGCTGGAGGAATAGCGATGCTGGGAAAAACGGCTGGCGGTCTATATTGGATGTTTCGCTATTTGGAGCGGTCAGAAAACACCGCCCGTTTGATTGATGCGGGTATGCGAATTGCCCTGACACGATCCAGCGCGGCACAGGACGAATGGTCTTCCATCCTGGCCACGGCGGGTGTGCGGCAAGGGTATCTGGAAAAATATGAAACCTTCGAACAGGACACGGCGATCGACTATCTGCTGCGCGACAAGGACAATTCATCTAGCGTTTTGTCCTCTATCGATGCGGCCCGGAACAACGCAAGACTGGTTCGGACGGCCCTGACGCGCGAAGTCTGGGAAGCCGTCAACGAATGCTGGATGATCATGAAAAAAGCGCTGGCGCGCAAGGTTCCGGAACGCGATCTGCCAGAGGCTCTGAACCGGATCCGCCAACGCAGTGCCTTTGTTCGTGGCGCATTGCACGGGACAATGATGCGCAATGAAATCTATAATTTTGCGCGCATCGGCACATTCCTTGAACGCTCGGACAATACGGCGCGGATTCTGGACGTAAAGTATTACGTGTTGCTGCCTTCTGCGCTGCAGGTCGGCAGTTCGCTGGACAATGTGCAATGGGAAACGATCCTGCGTTCCGTGTCAGCCGAGGGTGCCTATCGATGGACCTTTGGTCAGGATGTGCGCCCGCGCGACATCGCTGATTTCCTGATGCTGGACAAACGCATGCCGCGCTCGCTTCGGTTTTGCAGCGACAAGATCCGCGACAATCTGGGCTATCTGGCTGAAGATTACGGCACCACAAAACCATCGCATGAAATGTCCGAAAGCATCTGTCGGAATTTCGAGTCATCATCGATCCAGGAAATATTCGACACGGGGCTGCACGAATTTATTCAGACATTCTTGCGCGAAAATGCCAGACTTGGACGGCAAATTGAAATCGACTACCGGTTCTATGAATAACATGCGCCTTAACATTTCACATACGACATCCTACAAATATGACGGTCCGGTCACCTATGGATTGCAGCAGTTGCGGCTGACCCCGAAATCGCACAACGGGCAAAATGTGTTGTCTTGGGCCACGCGTGTTGTCGGTGGAACGTCGCAGCTGAAATTCGAAGATTCCCACATGAACACGGTTGAGCTGATCAGCTTTGACGAAGCCGTGACCGAAGTGCAGGTCCATTGCGAGGGGCTGGTTGAGGTCAATGACAATGGCGGTGTCTTAGGGCAACATAGCGGGTTCATGCCGCTTTGGATGTTCAAACGGACAACTGAATTGACCAAGCCGGGTCCGCTTTTGCGCAAACTTGCTAAAAGCATTGATACAACGCTTCCGGCGCTCGATCAGTTGCATGCGCTTTCCCATGAGATCCTGAACCGGGTCACCTATGGGGTTGGGCAAACAGATAGCAGTTTCAACGCGGAAACGGCGCTGGACCTTGGCCTGGGCGTTTGTCAGGATCACACGCATATTTTTCTGGCCTGTGCGCGGCTGTTGGGGCATCCGGCGCGATATGTGTCGGGGTATCTGATGATGAATGACCGCGTAGAACAGGATGCAACCCACGCCTGGGCCGAAGGCTATGTCGAAGGTCTGGGCTGGGTCGGCTTTGATGTTTCAAACGGAATTTCACCGGACTCTCGCTATGTTCGTGTGGCGACGGGGCTGGACTATTCAGAGGCAGCACCTGTATCAGGGACGAGATTTGGAAGTGCTGTAGAGCAGCTGAATGTGGCTGTTCAGGTTCAGCAACAATAGGGCCCAGACGAATGACGTATTGCGTTGCCTTGCAACTGAAACAAGGTTTGGTCTTTATGGCCGACACCCGAACCAACGCCGGGTTGGACAACATATCCACCTATCAAAAGATGCACAGTTTTGAGGTTCCCGGCGACAGGGCCATAACGCTGATGACAGCGGGAAATCTGGCAACGACACAATCCGTCATCAGCTTGCTTGAAGAGCGGATGAAAGCGCCGGACGATCGCTCTCCGACTTTGTTGCAAGCCCCTTCCATGTTTCAGGTTGCCCGGATTGTCGGTGAGACGTTGCACGAAGTTATTCAATCCAACGCCGATTCCGGTGCCCGCGCAGACAGTGCATTCAACGCGACGATCATCGTCGGCGGGCAGATCAAAGGTGGCGAGCCTCGGATGTTCTTGATCTATCCAGAGGGGAATTTTGTAGAGGCCGGCGAGGACACCCCATTTTTCCAGATCGGTGAAACGAAATACGGGCGCCCCATTCTGGTTCGGGCCTATGACCCGGATATGAGCTTTGAGGCAGCGACAAAGCTGCTTTGCGTCAGTTTTGATTCAACCGTTAAAGCGAATCTGTCAGTTGGTCTGCCGCTGGATTTGCAGGTCTACACCAAGGATTCCTTGCGCCTGGGGCAATCCAAACGTTTCGAGCATGACGACCCCTATTTCTCGGCCATTTCGAACGGATGGGGAGAAGCGCTCAAACTGGCTTTTGATAGCCTCGAGGATTTCAGCTTTTCCTAAGCCGCCCCTTTAATCTGATTCCCTGACAGGTATCGCCAGCGCAGGCCCCTGGCCAACCTGCCCAAATTGGGCCAGTGTTTTTTCATGTCAGACGGCCGCCCGGACAATATTGCCCAATTGACCGGCTGGCGAAAAACAATTTTCGCTTCCGTTTATTATAACTTTGCGCTCGGCCCATTCTTGTGAAAACAACGAAGGAAGCCGTGACAACGGCCCCTGGGAGAACCGCCAAAACAAACCGTCATGAATGACATTTTCGAAGGCATATCAGCCGCAATCTATATGATAGTCACGCTTGACCCTGACCTGATCGAAATCACATTTCGGTCTCTTCAAGTCACGCTATCGGCCTTGGTGATCGCGTCGGCGATCGCGCTGCCTTTTGGATCATGGCTGGCCATCCGACGCTTCAAACATCGCCGCGCCACGATTGCGCTGCTTAACGCGTTTATGGGCTTGCCCCCCGTCGTGGTCGGTTTGTTCGTTTACATCCTGTTGTCCCACTCCGGCCCCTTTGGCGTTCTGAATTTACTGTTCACACCAACGGCTATGATCATCGCCCAGGTGATCATCATAGCCCCGTTGATCGCCTCGATCGCGCATCAGTCCATTCGGGATCTTTGGGCGGAATATCATGATCTGTTGATCTCGATGAACACCACCCGGCGCCAAAAAATCGCGACGTTGTTGTGGGACGGACGCCGTGCGCTGTTGACCGCGTCTTTGGCAGGGTTCGGACGGGCCATTGGTGAGGTTGGGGCCATTATGATTGTCGGCGGCAATATCGACCACGCGACCCGGGTTCTGACCACGGCAATCGCCCTTGAAACCGGCAAGGGCGATTTTGCCTTGGCTTTGGGGTTGGGCTTTATCCTGATTTTTCTGGCAATCGCCGTGAACCTGTTGATCCACGGCCTGACGAAGACTGAAAGCGAGGGAAGATGGTAGACAGCATCCTGCCCCTGACCGTCAAAGACGCCGTGGTGCGGCGACGTGGCAAAACCCTGCTTGGTCCGATTTCGCTGCAAATCTCGCAGACGGGGTTCACGATGATCATTGGGCCCAATGGGTCGGGCAAGACCACGATGCTTCGGGCGATGCACGGGCTTGAGCGCTTGTCCGGCGGGGCGATCAACTGGTCGCAGGATCAGGACGTGGCGCGCCAAAGACAGGCCTTTGTCTTTCAAACGCCAATCATGTTGCGACGTTCTGTCCGGGACAACCTGACATACCCACTGACAACCCATGGAACCAGCAAGGCGCAGGCCTTGAGCGAAGCCAAGATATGGGCAGAGCGCATTCAACTGACAGAGGCCCTGGACCGCCCCGCAACGCTTTTGTCGGGCGGTGAAAAGCAAAAGCTGGCGCTTGGTCGCGCCTTGATCCGCAAGCCGGATATCCTTTTTCTGGACGAACCCTGCGCCAATCTGGATGGCCGTGCGACGCGCGAAATTGAAGCGCTTCTAAGTCACGCGCATGAAACCGGAACACGCATTGTTATGGCCACCCACGACATGGGGCAGGCCCGCCGTTTGGCGACCGAAGTGTTTTTCATCTTCAAAGGACAGGTGCACGAATATGAAAGGGCCCCCCTGTTTTTTGATGCCCCTAAAACGCGCGAAACCAAAGCATTCTTGAGTGGAGATATTGTAGAATGATCAAGAATTTTACCCTGTGTGTTGTCAGCATTTTCGCAATGGCAACATCAGCGTTGGCCGACGACATCAAAGTCGCGGTTACAACTTCGTTTCATAATTCCGGGCTGGCAGATATTTTGCTGCCGGCCATCAAAGAAGATATCGATCTGGATGTACAATTGCTGGTGGTCGGCACCGGTCAGGCGTTGCGTCTGGGCGAAGCCGGGGACGTAGACGCAATCCTGGTGCATTCCCGCGCTGCCGAGGAAAAATTCCTAGAGGCCGACTATGGCACGCATCGCCGCGAGATCATGTATAATGATTTCGTGTTCATCGGCCCCGCCGCCGATCCCGCCCATATTTCAGACAGCGCTGACGCTGTGGGCGCCTTGGTTTCCATTGCCACTGCAGAGGCCCCTTTTGTCAGCCGTGGCGACGACAGCGGCACCAACAAAAAGGAGTTGTCCTTGTGGAAAGCCGCAGGGCTTGATCCGGAAAGCTTTGGCCCTTGGTATCGTGCCGTCGGCGCTGGCATGGGCAAGACGCTGAACACGGCTGCAGGCATGAATGCCTATGTGATGTCGGACCGCGCAAGCTGGCTTAACTTTGGCAATAAAGGTGATCTGGAATTGCTGTATTCAGGCGATCCAGTCCTGTTTAACCAATATGCCTTTATCCCGGTCAATCCAGAATTGCACAGCCATGTCAAAAACGATTTGGCGATGAAGCTGGAAAATTGGCTGGTCGGCGACCATGCCAAGGCGCTGATTGACGGGTATGAAATCAACGGCGAAAAACTGTTCGTTTTCAACGCCGTTAACTAAAACTTGTGGCCCCCGAGAGCGGGTCACTCATCCAAAGATCCATGTATCGCGAACTGGTCGAGCCCGGCAGATTGACTTTCAATCATCCGAAAGCTCTCTTTGACACCAGCCTCTGTCAGTTCGCGCTGCACGTTGAGTAATGTGTTCGCAGGCTGATCCTCACACAGTTCAACCATATGGGCCAACTCTTCCATCGCGACGCCACGGGCCGCCTCGACAGAGGGTGCGCCATAAACGGACACAAAGTGCTGGGCCAGACTATCGGCCAGTTGATTAAGCTCTGCTTCCTCAATCTGTGTCACCGCAACAAATGTCGCCCGCCCAAAGGTTTCCACACCCAGCCAACCATTAGCAAAGGCTTGGCGGGCTTTGCCGACAAGATCGGACTCTCCCCAATTGGAAAATTCAAACCCGCCTGAAATGCACCACTCGCCGGTACGGGCAGGTGAATGATACACATTCATATCGCTTTCATCGAAATGGATCGCGCGCGCTAACATCATGGTTGTGTATCCAGCAATTTGGTCAATGGAAAAAGATAGTTCTGATCGTCATCCCGCAACAACATGCCAAAGCGTTCATCTACGCCCAGAAATGTGCCGGTCTGTTCGAAAATGGAAATGGGTTCGCCCAAGCCCTGCGCCAGACCGCGCCATTCAGAGTGGACAGGCTCTACCCCGTCCTCTGACCAGCGGTTCACCCAGACCAGGGTATGTCTTGCCCAGCTTTCCAACAGCGCCGTGGCATCGACATCTGCGCAGCCTTCAGCGTAAAGCGCTGTTTGATCTGGCGTCGTTCCCGGATCGTCGCTGGCGGGCCACAGGGGTATTTCCAATCCGATCACCAACCAATCGGGCACTGCTTCGGGATCGGTGCCAGAGGCCGCGATTCTCAAGCCTCCGCAAGACGCGCCGTTGATCCGTATGCCGCCCGCCCAGTCGAGGTGCACAGCCACCTCTGGCGGTGCCAATGCCCCAAGCGCATTTTGAAACCCGATCCCGCAAACCGGCAGCATCGCCACCGCATCTTTCAGCGCGACCTCTGGCGCGAAAACAATTGCAGCGCTGAGACGGTCGTGGCTGACATTGTGAACCACCAACCCAGCATCACACCCCAAGGCTGCCAAAGCACAGGCCTTGGTGAAAGGGTCTATCTGCCCTTCCACACGCTCGCCTGACAATAAGGGGGGAAAGGTCGGCTCTGTCATGCTTTGCCTTCTGCAATCAGGGTCCGGGCCACGTTTCTGAACACTTCCGCTTGGGAAGATCCCGGATTTGAAACAACAATCGGCGCGCCACCATCCGCTGCAATTCTGATATCCAGATGCAGAGGGATTTCGGCCAGCAAAGGCACACCGAGCTTTTCGGCCTCTGCCGCAACCCCGCCATGGCCGAACACATGTTCTTCGTGACCGCAGGCAGAACAGATATGGGTCGACATGTTTTCGATCATGCCCAGAATTGGGGTGCCAAGCTGGTTGAACATATCGATCCCCTTGCGGGCATCCAACAGGGCCACATCCTGCGGCGTGCTGACGACGATTGCGCCATCCAAATGTGCCTTTTGCGCCAAGGTCATCTGAACATCGCCCGTGCCGGGTGGAAGGTCGACGATCAGCACGTCAAGCGCGCCCCATTGCACCTGCATCATCATCTGTTGCAAAGCGCCCATCAGCATCGGACCACGCCACACGACAGCCTGATCCTCATTGGTCATCAACCCGATCGACATCATCGTAACCCCATGATTTCGCATGGGAAGTATGGTTTTCCCGTCGGGAGAGGCAGGTCGCCCAGACACGCCCAACATCCGGGGTTGTGATGGCCCATAGACATCTGCATCCAACAAACCGACGCGCCGGCCCTCGGCTGCCAAAGCGCAGGCCAGGTTTGCCGAAACAGTGGATTTTCCAACGCCCCCCTTACCTGAAGCGATCGCAAGAATGCGATCAACGCCGGGGATTTTTTCAGGCCCCTGGGGTTCTGCCTTGCGTCCGGGTTTCAGGTCTGGCGGGGCGGCGGGGGTGCTGTGGGCCGTCAGGATGACAGACACATTTTCAACCCCGTCCATCGCCTTGAGCGCGGCCTCTGCCTGATCGCGGACAGGCTCAATCACGCTGACTGTGGCGGGGTCCACCTCAAACACAAACCGCACAGAATTTTCATCAACATTCAGCGCGCGTACCAAGCCTGCCGCGACAATATCCTGCCCGCTGACCGGATCATTCAAACCTTTTAGGACCTCAAGAACGGCCTCTCTTGTTAAAGCCACGTCAGGATTTTCCCTCAATTTTGCCGGTCACGACATGTTCCAGGTCCAGGCCATCAATCGTCAGCACCATTTTCGCTTCAAATGTCTTGCCCGACGTGTCACCGGCATCGCGCAAAGCATTTTCAATCGCTTGTTGGGATGTCACCCCAACCTGCTTGAGAAATTTGCGCATCGCCATGTTAGATTCATCACTCATTGTCGTCTCCGGTTTCGTCTTTCATTCTTGGCATTGACGAATTTACGTCACGCCCCCTACCCTTGCAACATGTCAAAACACCAACTCTTTGCCGGTTATCGGCGTCTTTTTGCAATTCTTTTGATTGTATCCACGGCTATCGGCACCGCGGTGGCTCAGGACAAAGCGCTGACGCTTTCTGCCCCTGACGCCCTGGTCGAAACCGGGCTGCTGGGCCATATCCTGCCGCGTTTCACGTTGAAACACAGGCTGCGCGTCACAATAGTTCCCCCCGGCAGTGCCTCTGATGTCTCGATCAGCACCGATGACATAGGCCAACCGGTTTTCCAAGGGCCCGAACAGATTTGGTACTTTGACAGCGCGCAAGAACCACCCAGCCCCGAGATTGAGAAATTCCGCGACTGGCTTTATTCCGACGTTGGCAAGAACACGATTGAATCCTTTCAGCCGCAGGATGCCGTTATGTTCACAACAGATTTCGCACAAGACACGGCCCCGCAAGAGGTCGCGTACACGGGCGATGTTCTGCAAGGAGAGGCTCTTTCGCTGAAGCTCTGCGGGCGTTGCCATGTTGTCAGCGACGTCAACCGCATGAAGGCCATCGGGTCCACCCCGTCCTTTGGCGTACTGCGTACGTTTGAGGATTGGGATTTCAGGTTTCAGGCGTTTTACACGCTCAACCCGCACCCGTCCTTCACGCAAATTGTGGACGTCACCGAACCCTTCGCGGACAACGCCCCCTCGCCCATTCACCCGCTGCGTATGACCACAGACGATCTGGAAGCTATCCTGGCCTATGTCGCACAGATTGCCCCTGCCGACCTTGGCGCCCCAATTCAGCATCAGTGATCCTTGCGCTTGCTGAAATAGTCATCCGTGGTGCGTACTTTTGGACGTTCGCCAGCGGCAAAAGGATTGTTGGTTGAATGGTATTGTGCGTTCACCCGGCATGTGTCGCACATCTGGATCATTTTCACAGTTTCGGGCGATGAAAACATTGCGTGGTTCCCTGCCAGCTTTTCCACGATTTTGTCGACCGTGGATTTCGCGCCAAAGAGAGACCCGCATTCAATGCAGGCAAACGGCTCTTCTTCATGCATGACCTTTTGGGTAAAGGCAGCATCTGTCAGATCCAGCTGAGGTTTGAGTGAAATTGCGTTTTCCGGGCAAATATTCGTGCATAAGCCGCATTGCAAACAGGCGTCTTCCTGAAACCTGAGTTGTGGCTTGTCTGGATTGTCCCCCAAGGCCCCAGAGGGGCACAAAGACACGCAGGACAGGCACAGTGAACAGGCGTCTGTATCCACAACAACGGCCCCGTAAGGTGCGGTTTCGGGCAAGGCAATCTGATCGGCCTCTGGCTGCAGCGCTTTGGCTGAAAGCCGCGCCACTTGTCGCCGTGTTCCAATCGGTAAAATCGGCTGGACGTCGCTTGGCTCTACGTCCTGATTGAACAGATCATCGGACAATTGTTCAGGGTCTGCAAAATCCAGCAGGCGGATTTTTTCGGCCCCGGCGACCGCAGCGGCAAGGGCGATTTCCTGTTCCAGCGCCGGACGTTCTGTTGTCGGAGAGACAAGAATATCAACCCGGCCAAACCCAGAGGCCAACGCCGCCAGGATTTCGGCATGGCCAAATCCCGACAGAGCATTTACGGAAAGTGGAATGACATCAGCCGGCAACCCGCGTGAGAACCGCGCCGCCAAAGAGATCATTTCAGCGCCATGCGTGTCATCGCTCACCAACAGGCCCGGGGTACGATCTGCAGATTTCAGGAATGTCGAAGCAAGGGTCTCGATCCGGCGGAACGTTGAATCAACAGGTGGCGCATCATAAGCAATCGCGCCAGAGGGGCACAAAGCGGAACAGGCACCGCAGCCGGCACAGACCATCGGATCGATACTGACGTGATCGCCATCGGGCGTGATTGCGCCCGTGGGGCAAATATTCAGACAGTTTGAACAGGCCAACTGACCCGCCCGAGAATGCGCGCAAAGCGATGGCTCTAGGCGGACATAAAGCGGCTTTTCGAAAGTGCCGATCAGTTGCGAGGCCTCAAGCGTGATTTCAGCCATTTTGCTGCGGTTTTTTGGGTCGGCATACAGATAGCCTTCGCGTTTTTCCGGTGCCGGAAACAGGGGCGTATCACCGCGAAGATCGATGATGATATCGCAGGATGAAACGGCACCGTTCTTGGACGCTGAAAAGCCGAAAGCACCGCGGCCGCCGGGAACAATTTCCTGAAATTCATCGATGCGAAGCTCAAACCCGCCCAATGCACCGCTGGCCTGCTTTAGCCGCCCTTTGATCGTGTCAAAATCGCGTGCAATCGGCGCATCAGCATCGTCGGTCAACAGCACCGTGACACCCAGATTCGGGGCCAAGGACTGCGCCATTGGGAACGCAACGTCGGACGCACCGACAATCAGGCACAGCCCCTCTGACACGACATCGATTGATTTGGCCAGCGCGCTTGGCAGCGTCGCTTCTGCTGCAAGTGCGGCCATTTTGGCCACTTTCGATGTGGGATCATCAGACCAACCGGCCCGATCACGAAGGTCCAAAAACCCTGGGGCATCGACCTCTAGTTCGGTGGCCAAGTCCTCAAATTTCTGCCGCTCTTGCTGGCAGGCAATTATTGCATCTTCGGTTGCAATTGCTTCTGCCGCGATGTCCAACTGGTCGGTGCATAGGCACGTATGGACCTTGGAACATGCCAGGCCCGACGCCGCTGAAATAGCATCGGAATCCAATTCCTGACTACCGAAACAATCACATAAAATCAGTCTCTTAGACATGTATACCCCAGAAGATTTTTGCAGTGAAACAGCCCGGATTATCCGAACCGATTTGTCTTACCTAGTCACGAAAACCCAAGCCCGTAAACCGAATTTCTTGTGTGTCTTGTTTGGCGAGAGTTCCAATTGGTCACCAGCCGAATCAAATTCGAAAGCCATTTTTTCGGGACACTCGGGCGTAGTCCAGACGACCGCCCTCGGACAAAACGTCCTCTAGTATCGGAACGCCCGAAAGCCGCTACCCAAAATGTCCGACAAGGCAAGTTTGCGGGACGGATGCCCAGAAAACGCTATGCAGATGCGGGCGTTTGCCCCAATCTAGCAGGTACGAAGCTCCAGTGATGCCGTGGGAGGAATTTTGGCAACACAGCCACGTATAGTTCAAACGATGCCTTTGGGTGTCGTCATCCGGCGTCTGCCGGGGGTGACACAATGGGCGAAATGGACGTGGAAAGCGGTTTCTGTTCTACCCGGTGCGGCTGATGCCAACTGGAAGGTTCTGCGACAGGAAAAGGACGTGGTTGAATACCATGCGGCCACCAGAACCCTTGAATTGTTTCGCACAGATACAGAGGCATATCTTCACGGGTTGTCCGCCCGCACCCCAGCCATCTACGTTGTCATGCGGGAACCTGACCAGGGCACTGATCCGTTAGAGATCGTTCTTGTCACAGCCTCCCCCTATGAGGCGCAGGACTATGCCGACACCAGCGAAGAAATCGTTGAAAAGGTTCCAATGCCTGGCGGGCTGATTGCTTGGATCAGGGATTTTGTTCAAGAGCATCACGAAGATGAGGTGTTCATCAAGCGCCGCCGCGATCGGGCCAAGACCGATCAGGTGCAAGACGGCATTGGCGATGCGCGCATTGCGCAAGTGACGGACGTATACCGCGCCCCGAAACAAAAGGCGCGCCTGAATTGACAGAGCCACGCGATTTCTGGTCCCGCCGCAAGGCGAAGGTACAAGCAGAGCAAGCCTCTCAGGACGCGATGGCCCAGGCCGCTGAAAAGGCTGTCGTCGAAAAGGACAAAACCGACGCTGAACTTTTGGCCGAATATGATTTGCCTGATCCGGACACGATGGAGCTGGGCGACGATTTTTCCGCGTTTATGCAAAAAGCCGTGCCAGATCGTCTGCGCCGCCGCGCGCTGCGCAAACTTTGGCTGTCCAATCCGGCGCTGGCGAATATCGATGGATTGGTGGATTACGGCGAAGACTTTACCGACAGCGCAATGGTTATCGAAAACCTTCAGACCGCCTATCAAGTTGGCAAAGGCATGACCAAACATGTCTTGGAAATGCTAGAGGCCCAGGAAAAGGCCGACGCTGACACAGCGGATGAAACAGAGCCAACCGAACCGCCTGCCGAAGAACCACTGATCGCAGAGCAAGAAGAACCAGAGACCGTTATTGACGCCCCTGCCCCGCACGTCAATCCGCTGGATGAGCTGGAACCAGAACAGGTCATCGAAACGTCTCTTAAACCCCGTAGAATGACATTTGCCTATGTTGATTGATATGCCCCACGCCGCGCTGCACCCAAAGGACCAGGAATGACTTCAACCGCACAAAATGCTGCGATCCAGACAGAAGATCGGCTGCGCGCCGATTTGTACAATTTTCTGGGATTGCTGTTGTCAGGCCCCGCAGATGCAAGCGTCTTGGATCAGACCGCGGCCCTTACTGGGGATGAAAGCGAGCTGGGGCGCTCTATTTCTGCGTTGGCGCGGGTTGCTGCGGCCAGTCGCCCTGCTGCGGTGGAAAGCGAATACAACGCCCTATTCATTGGCGTCGGCCGTGGCGAATTGCTGCCCTATGCCAGTTACTATCTGACAGGCTTTCTGAACGAAAAGCCGCTTGCCGTTTTGCGCAATGATATGGCCGCGCATCGCATCACGCGCGCAGCGAATGTGTTCGAACCCGAAGACAACATCGCGTCGCTGATGGAAATGATGGGCGGATTGATCATTGGTCGATTTGGCGATCCTGCCAGCATCGAAGATCAAAAGGCCTTCTACAACAGACATATTGGCCCGTGGGCCAGCCACTTTTTCACAGATTTGGAAGCCGCCAAAAACTCTGTTCTTTATGCATCCGTCGGCGCAGTTGGCCGATGCTTCATGGAGATAGAGCGCGAGGCGTTCCGAATGACCGCAGCTTAGACGCTGCATTTCACCGGCGGGTTCGCCCGTCAAAACCAAGGGAGGAGACATCCCATGACCAAGAAGACCGAAGAGGCCACAAGCCGACGCGATTTTCTAAAACTTGCGAGTGTTTCGGCACCGGCGGCGGTTGCAGCAGCAACCCTCAGCGGAACCGCAGCAGAAGCAAGCACACCTGATCTGTCGAGCGACACGATGCAGGATACGGCGCATACACGCGCTTATCTCGACAGCGCCCGGTTCTAGTCGGTCGCTTGCCTACCCCGTCTGGCAACAGACGGTTCGAAATGACCAACGGTTGCGTGACGCCCTGCGGTCAGAACAACGAAACCCAGCAAGCCCATACAGGCAGCAAGGGAGGAAAACATGTTAAGGAAAAAGACCAACGGGGTTGCGCGACGCCCCCAGCGGACCAGTATCCTGTCTGATGTCGCTGAGAAATCAGTCGACCGCCGCGCGTTTCTGCGTGGATCCGGTTTGGCCATTGGTGGCTTAGCCGCAATAAGTGCCACAGGTGGCACCGTGACCCAAGCCTCGGCGCAAGAAGCGATCACAGGCTCGGTTGAAACACTCAAATCAGTTTGTACGCACTGTTCGGTCGGATGTACCGTTATCGCAGAAGTGTCCAACGGTGTTTGGGTCGGCCAAGAACCTGGCTGGGACAGCCCATTTAACCTTGGGGCACATTGCGCCAAAGGTGCTGCTGTTCGTGAACACGCCCATGGTGAGCGCCGGCTCAAATACCCAATGAAAAAAGAGGGTGGTGAGTGGAAGCGCATCAGCTGGGAACAGGCGATTGACGAAATCGGTGACGGCATGATGGACATCCGCGAACAAAGCGGTCCGGACAGCGTCTATTGGTTGGGATCGGCCAAGTTCAGCAATGAACAAGCATGGCTGTTCAGAAAGTTTGCCGCCTATTGGGGCACAAACAACGTCGACCACCAGGCGCGTATCTGCCACTCTACCACGGTTGCCGGTGTGGCGAATACATGGGGCTATGGCGCCATGACAAACAGCTACAACGACATTCACAATTCCAAGGCCATTTTCATCATCGGCGGCAACCCTGCCGAGGCGCATCCGGTTTCCCTGTTGCACCTGTTGAAAGCCAAGGAACAAAACAACGCACCCGTGATCGTGTGTGACCCGCGCTTTACGCGCACAGCGGCACATGCTGACGAATATGTACGCTTCCGGCCTGGCACAGATGTTGCATTGGTCTGGGGTTTGCTTTGGCACATCTTTGAAAACGGTTGGGAAGACAAAGAGTTCATTCGCACCCGTGTTTGGGGCATGGATCAGATCCGTGAAGAAGTTAAGAACTGGACCCCAGAAGAAGTTGAACGTGTTACTGGCGCCCCTGGCAGCCAATTGGAACGCGTTGCGCGGACCTTGGTCAACAACCGCCCTGGCACCGTAATTTGGTGTATGGGTGGGACCCAGCACACAAACGGCAACAACAACACGCGTGCTTACTGTATCTTGCAACTGGCGCTTGGCAATATGGGCACCAGCGGCGGCGGAACCAATATCTTCCGTGGCCACGACAACGTACAAGGCGCGACCGATCTGGGCATCCTAAGCCACACACTGCCTGGCTATTACGGCCTTGCAGCAGGGTCATGGGCGCATTTCGGACGTGTTTGGGGTGAAGACATGGATTGGCTCAAGGGCCGGTTCGACGTCATCCAAGGGGCAGATGGGAAAGAAAAGTCCCTGATGAACCTGACGGGTATTCCGGTCAGTCGCTGGATCGACGGTGTGCTGGAAGACAGCGAAAACATAGATCAGCCGAACAATGTTCGTGCGATGGTTCTTTGGGGACATGCCCCGAATTCCCAGACACGCGGCAAGGAAATGAAAACGGCGATGGAAAAGCTGGATATGTTGGTCGTTGTTGACCCTTATCCAACGGTTTCTGCGGTTCTTCATGATCGGACGGATGGTGTTTATCTGCTACCGGCTGCGACCCAGTTCGAAACGCACGGGTCCGTCACCGCTTCAAACCGGTCGATCCAATGGCGTCAGAAAGTGGTTGATCCGCTGTTCGAATGCAAACCTGATCAGGACATCATGGCCCTGTTCGCTGAAAAGTTTGGGTTCGCTGATCGCTTCTTCCGCAACATCGAGGTCACGGATGGTTCGCCAAGCGTCGACGACACGTTGCGGGAAATCAACTCTGCGCTTTGGACGATTGGGTATACTGGCCAATCACCAGAACGGCTAAGGCTGCACATGGAAAACCAGCACACGTTCGACAGAACAACGCTGCAAGCCGTGGGTGGCCCGGCAGATGGGGACTATTACGGTCTGCCATGGCCATGTTGGGGCACGCCAGAAATGAAGCACCCTGGCACACCTAACCTTTACGACATGTCAAAACGGGTATCTGAGGGCGGCTTGACCTTCCGAGCACGCTTTGGTGTTGAAAGAGAAGGTGACAACCTGTTGGCCGAAGGCGTCTATTCGCTCGATTCAGACATCCAAGACGGATACCCTGAATTCACGATGCAGATGCTGATGGATCTTGGTTGGGACGGTGAACTGACCGCCGAGGAACGCGCAACCATTGATGCCATTGCTGGCCCCAAGACCAACTGGAAGACAGATCTTTCGGGTGGTATCCAACGGGTTGCAATTGCGCATGAATGTGCGCCTTTCGGGAACGCAAAGGCACGTGCCGTTGTGTGGACTTTCCCCGATCCGGTGCCAGTCCATCGTGAACCTCTTTACACCAACCGACGTGATCTGGTTGCCGATTATCCCACATACGAGGATCGGAAGTTCTATCGTCTTCCAACCATGTATGCCTCTATCCAAAAGAAGGACTTTTCCAAGGATTATCCAATGATCCTGACCTCTGGTCGTCTTGTGGAATACGAGGGCGGCGGTGATGAATCCCGTTCGAACCCCTGGCTTGCTGAACTTCAGCAAGACATGTTCGTCGAGATCAACCCGCGCGACGCAAACAATCTTGGTGTTCGCGATGGAGAGCAAGTCTGGGTCGAAGGCCCCGAAGGCTCTAAGGTCAAGGTCATGGCTATGGTGACAGAGCGCGTTGGCGCCGGTGTCGCCTTTATGCCATTCCACTTTGGTGGGCATTTCGAAGGTAAGGACCTAAGGGACAAATACCCTGATGGTGCCGATCCTTACGTGTTGGGTGAATCCGCCAACACGGCAATGACATATGGCTATGACTCGGTCACGCAAATGCAAGAGACTAAAGCGTCTCTATGCAAAATCAGCGCAGCTTGAAGGAGAAGTAAGAATGGCTAGAGCTAAGTTTCTTTGCGATGCCGAACGCTGCATTGAATGCAACGCCTGTGTCACCGCATGTAAGAACGAACATGAGGTGCCTTGGGGCATAAACCGCCGGAAAGTCGTCACGATCAATGACGGCAGCCCGGGTGAACGGTCTATCTCTGTGGCGTGTATGCATTGTTCGGACGCACCTTGTATGGCAGTCTGCCCTGTCGACTGTTTCTATCAGACAGATGATGGCGTCGTCCTGCACTCCAAGGACCTGTGCATTGGGTGTGGGTATTGCTTTTACGCGTGTCCTTTCGGCGCGCCGCAATTCCCACAAGCCGGCAACTTTGGATCACGCGGTAAAATGGACAAATGTACCTTCTGTGCCGGTGGCCCAGAGGAAAACAACTCCGCCGCTGAATTCCAAAAATACGGCCGCAACCGGATCGCAGAAGGCAAGTTGCCAATCTGCGCCGAAATGTGTTCGACAAAGGCGCTTTTGGCGGGCGACGGCGACGTCGTCTCCGGCATCTATCGCGAACGCGTCGTGTCACGCGGGTTCGGGTCTGGTGCTTGGGGCTGGGGTACAGCCTACGACCAAAAAGGCGGCTAACCCGTGTTCGGTTGAATAAATACGGGAAAGGGCGGCCTTTGGGTCGCCCTTCTCAATCCACATTCTGATAGAGGCTACTGTCATGTTCCGCTCATTCCTTGTTCTGGCATTCTCTTTGCTGTTGCTGCCTCCGGTTTCAGCACAAGAAACAACCGCGCCCCCAATTGATCGCAGCGCCACAGGTGGCGCGCAGACACTTGAAGATATCATGGCAAGGCAAGCCGGGCAGAAAGTTGACAACAGCTTCCGCTCGGACGCCATAGGGAACCCTGATGGTGCCGCGGCAACGACCAATCAACTCGGCACGCTTGGTGGCGTTTCCGACGCCGAAAACTGGCGCGCGCTGCGCTTTGACGAGGCGGATATCACAATTTCTGCCGGCCCTGACGTTTCAAAGGTGCTGATTCAAAGTGACGGCATGTGGTGGCTGCAAATCCGCAAAGGGCCGCTGATCAAATACGGGCTCTATCTGCTGGGAGGAACCATCCTGTTGCTGGCCCTGTTCTACTTGCTGCGCGGGAAAATCCGGATCGAAGGTGAAAGAACGGGCCGGACATTGACGCGCTTTAAGGCGATTGAACGGTTTGGGCATTGGCTGGTGGCTGGTTCTTTTGTTCTGTTGGGCCTGACAGGCTTGTTGACGCTTTTGGGGCGGACATTCCTTATCCCCGTTCTGGGGCATGAAACCTTTTCAACAATCGCCATCGGGTCAAAGTGGATACACAACAATGTATCCTGGGCCTTTATCCTTGGCCTTGTCATGATTTTCGTAATGTGGGTCGCACATAACCTGCCAAACAAAACCGATCTGGCCTGGATCGCCAAAGGCGGCGGCTTGCTGCAAAAAGGCGTTCACCCGCCTGCGAAAAAATTTAATGCAGGCCAAAAGGTCATATTCTGGTCCGTCATCGTATTGGGAGCATCCATCTCTGTTTCGGGTGTTTCGTTGCTCTTCCCGTTTGAGTTTCCGATGTTCAGCGCGACCTTTGCCAAGCTGAACGCCTTTGGCCTGCCGCAAGCCGTCGGATTGGGTGAACTGTCAACGACACTGACGCCACACGCAGAAATGCAGTACACGCAACTTTGGCACGCTATTGTAAGTTTTGTTTTGATGGCGATCATCATTGCGCATATCTATATTGGGTCTGTCGGCATGGAAGGTGCTTATGATGCTATGGGCTCTGGCGAAGTCGAAGAACAATGGGCCCGCGAACATCACAGCATCTGGGCTGACGAAGTGAAAGCGAAACAGGCAGAAGCAGCCGGCCATGCAGAGCCGGCGGAATAACTGTAGTTGAAAGCATGAGGATAAAGACATGAAAGTTATGCTGACCGCTTTTGTCGCAATCATTGTTATTGCGGCGGGCGCTAACTATGGCCTGAAACATATCGGCTTTTCCAGCCAGGAACGTAACAGCGGGGCCGACGTGCGCGTTGGCGAAAGCTAACCTCATGCCCCCCGCTGCGACACAAACCGGTTCACAGGCGCGTTCCGACGAATTTGGCGAAGCGCTGGCACAGGCCTCTATCCTGATCGTTGACGACGAACCGGGCATGCGGAACTTTCTGGACAAGACGCTTTCGCCAAGATGCAAGCACGTTCAGGTCGCAGGCTCTCCGACGGAGGCTGCCAAAATTCTGGACGGGCGGCATTTTGACCTTGTCGTTCTGGACAACATCATGCCCGAAAAGACCGGGCTGGATTGGCTGGCAGAACAGCGCAAAGTGGGTCTGTTCGCCGATGCGATACTGATCACCGCTTACGCCGATCTTGAAACGGCAATTCTTGCGCTGCGCGCAGGTGTGTCAGACTTTGTGTTGAAACCATTTCGCGCCAATCAGATCATAAACGCGGTCGCCCGGGCGCTTGATCGTCAAAACCTTCGCCGCGAAAACTATCTGTTGAAGCATGAGCTTTCTACAGAAGGCGGCGCAACACGCGGGCGTCTTTTGGGGAACTCACCCGATATCACCGCCGTTCGGGATATGCTTAAAAAAGTCGCCCCGCTTCCGACCTCTGTTCTGTTTACCGGGGACAGCGGAACCGGCAAAGAAATCGCCGCACGGACGTTGCACACATTGTCCGACCGGGCCGATAAACCCTTCGTGCCTGTGAATTGCGCCGCGATTTCCCCGGATCGCATCGCCGAAGAGCTTTTCGGCTATGTAGATGCCAGCAACAAGCGCAAGGACGGGCTGTTTCTGTATGCGGATGGCGGCACGCTGTTTCTGGATGAAATCGCGAAACTTCCGTCGCAAGTACAGGCCACTTTGCTTCGCGTTCTTGAAGACCACAAAATTCGCCCATCCGGGGCAGAGCGTGAAATCCCTTTGAACCTGCGGTTCCTGTTTGCCACCAATTCAAATCTGGACGAAGCCGTTGCCGAGGGTTCGTTTCGCGCTGATCTTTACCACCGCATAAACGTCGTCAACATCAAGATGCCGACCCTGCATGAACGCCAGGGCGACGTGGCAGAGCTGGCCTCTATGTTCATGGGGCAAATTTCTCGGTCTTTGGGGCTGCCCGCCCTGCCGCTGAATGATCGGGTGCTACTAAAGCTCAGCCGTTACGACTGGCCGGGCAATGTCCGAGAGCTGCGCAACCTGATAGAGCTTTCAGTGATCCTTGGTGAGTTTCCCAAAGAGTTTTCAGGCGACGGTGCTGTAACCGGGGCCGAAGCACTGGAATCCCTGGAACTTGTTGAACAGCGCCACATCCTGCATGTCCTGGATGCCTGTAATGGCAACCGGGCCGAAGCCGCGCGACGGCTTGGGGTGTCCAGAAAGACCATCGATCGAAAATGCGCGGTTTGGGGCAGCTAAGACTATTCCGCCGCGTCTGATTGTACCGCCCCCTCTGGCAACCAGACAGAAAACTCCGCCCCTCCCGAAACGCGATTGCGAACGGCGATGATCCCGCCCGCGCGCTGAATAAGCGTCTGGCTGATGGACAGGCCCAGGCCGGTACCTTCGGCCAGTTTGGTGGTAAAGAACGGATCGAACACGGTGTCCAACGTCTCTGGCGGGATACCTGGCCCATTGTCGGCCACTCGCACCACAGCCCCCAAGAGCCCATTGCGTGTTTCGGTTTCGATCGTCAAATCCAATTGCCCCGAATGCTTCATCGCGTGCGTGGCATTCATGATTAGATTGACCAGAACTTGCTGCAACTCGCCCTGGTTCATGTGAACCATCGGAGCCGGAGCGACGGAAATTTCGACCTTGGTGTTGTTTTTGGACAGGACATGATCCACCAAAACCAGACAGTCTTGCAGGCTTTGATGCAAATCTATGTCCTCATCGAAGGCACCGAATTCGCTTGGGCGCGCAAACTGCAGCAACTTGCCCACAATCGCATTGATCCGTTGCACCTGTTGATCAATCAGCGCCAGTTCCGTTCCGACGCTTTGGGCATGCTCTTCCAGACTTTCGCGGATGACGTCCACATTCCCCTGAATGACCGCAACGGGGTTGTTGATCTCATGGGCCACGCCTGCCGTAATTTCCCCAATCGACGCCAGTTTTTCCGACATGACCAGCTGTTGAAAGGTCTCTTCCAACTTGCTGTTGGCGTCGCGCAATTCTTCGGTCCGTTTATCGACCCGTGTGTTCAATTCGCTGGCCCAGGCGCGCAAGTCCCGGTCACGTTCCTGAACCTGATCCAGCAAGCTGTCCAAATGCGAAGCAACCTGGCCGATTTCATCCTGCGTGCCGACTCCGCCGATACGGGCATCCAGATCACCCTCTTCGACGCGGCGCATGGTTTTTGTCATTTTTTCAAGCGGTGAGAAAATACCGCGGGCCAAGCGCAAGAACAGCGGAACGGTCAGCGCCATGACAATCAAAAAGGCCGTAAGCACCGCGATATAGGCAGAGCGTTGTGTGGCCAGAAACGGGGCTTCGAGAAACCCGACATAAAGCATGCCGACTCGTTTTCCAAAACTGTCCGTGATCGGAAGATACCCAGAGATGTACCAATCATTTACCACAAAGGCCCTGTTCAGCCAGGTTTCCCCTTCGTCCAAAACTTGGCCACGCACGACGGCTGACACACGAGTCCCGAGCGCGCGAACGTTTTCGAACAGCCGGACATTGGTGCTGATCCGCACGTCATCCAGGAAAAGCGTGGCCGTGCCTTTTCTGGCGTCCCCTGACGCCGATGTGCGGTACACCAGATCGTTGATCGTATCGATGAAATCCAAATTCCGGTTAAGCAGCGTCCCCCCAACAAGAACACCCTCATGCCCCGGCACTGCGACCCGCGTTGCCGTGTGGACGACCATACCGCGATCCTCTGTCAGCCGATCTGTCGGCACGGCGGCCTCTGTTGCGATCAAGGGGATTTCGGCCTGTTTCGCCAATTCAGGGGACTCTGCGACCAGGTCCTGTTTTGAAAAAATGTCGATGGCCGTTTGCGACCCGCCTTTCAAGGCACCTGCGACGACCGGCCATTTTTGCGCCAAGACCACAGCTTGGCGTTCGGGAACGAACTTGAGGTAGTCCAAGCCAAGCTCATCCTGACGGCGGTGAAGGACTTGATCAATCGGCTGCTGTCCCTTCAGAGCGTTTTGGAATTCAGCCGATTCAGCCAAGCCACGAACGTCATTCCCACTTAACGTAAGAATGCGCTGCAAATATTGTTCTGCAATCCTCAGGTCGCTTTCGACATTGTCGATCAACAGCGCGTCGAATTGGTTCGACCAGCGGTTTACGCCGGCGGCCAGCAGCAGTGGCATGAGAACGACAAGCGGCAAAAGCGCCAGAACCAACAGGCGCAGGCGAACGGATTTCACCTGCATGGCTGCCCTGCCTGGTCACACCGCTTGCTAGACAGAGGCCGCAAGCGCCAGTTCCTCTGCGTTCATCTCTGCATCGATATCTTCGAACAATGGCGTCGAAAGATAGCGTTCGCCGGTGTCCGGAATCATGGCCAGAATTTTTGACCCTTTGGGGGCTGACTGGGCGATGGTCATTGCAGCGGCAAAAGTCGCGCCGCCCGAGATGCCACAGAATATGCCCTCTGATCTGGCCAGAGTTGTCGCTGTTGCTATGGCTTCCGGTCCGGTCACGGTCAGCACCTTGTCGATATGTCCTGCGGCCATAACATCAGATGCTAGTTTTGGGATGAAGTCCGGGTTCCAACCCTGTATCGGATGCGGAGAGAATTCCGCGTGGCTGCCATCCGGCGTTCCGTCATCGTGATAGCTTTGTGCAATTCCGCTTTGCAACATGGCAGCGCCGGTCGGTTCCACGGCGATGATCTGGGTCTTTGGACTGTGTTCTTTCAGAACGCGGGCCACGCCTTTGCACGTTCCACCGGTGCCCAAACCGGTCACGAAATAATCCAAACCGTCTGGTCCAAAATCAGCCAGGATTTCCTGCGCCGTTGTTTTGGAATGGTAATCAGGGTTGGCCTCATTTTCGAATTGTCGGGTCTGAAACCAGCCGTTTTGTTCGGCCAGGGCACGCGCCTTTTTCACCATGCCAGTGCCCTTTTCTGCGGCAGGCGTCAGGATGACCCTGGCCCCCAGAAACCGCATCAGCTTGCGACGCTCGATGCTAAAGCTTTCTGCCATTGTAATCACCAAAGGATAGCCTTTGCGCGCGCAAACCATCGCAAGACCAATGCCTGTGTTTCCGCTTGTCGCTTCCACAATTGTTTGGCCGGGTTTCAGGCTGCCGTCTTTTTCTGCGGCCTCGATGACGCCAAGGGCCAGACGATCCTTGACCGAGCCGAGCGGATTGAAGGCCTCTAACTTGGCGAACATTTCCACGCCTGGCGGCGAAACGGCAGTGGTCGCGACAATGGGTGTATTGCCGACGGTTTCCAGGATCGATCCATAAATATTTGACATAATTTTTCCCCGCATACCAAGTTTTTGAGCGTTGATCAGCGAACCCAAAAGAGTGTCATCAGCTGCAACTGACCATCAGACAGTGCATAAAGAATGCACTTTATTTCGGATTTTGGCGAATGTTTTCATTTGAACGCTCAAAAGGGCCTGCGAAAAGATCAGGCCGTTTTTAACATCCCTCCATCAACGTGATAGGCTGAACCAACGGAATACCCCGCCCGATCAGAACAGATAAAGACACAGAAATCCGCCAACTCCTCGACTGTGCCAAAGCGCTTTATGTCGGCAAATTCGTCGGCCACACCTTGCAGGTATTCTTCCCATTTGTCCCCAGCCAGTTCGCGGGCCGTTTTTTCCCAGTCAGGCGTGCGGATCAGGCCCGGATTAACGGTGTTCACACGGATGTTTTTGGCGATGAACTCTGTCGATAGGCATTTCCCGAACATCAGCAATGCGGCTTTGGTGACGTTGTAAATGGGTTCATACCAAAGAGGCTGGACCGCGCAGATAGAGGCATTCATCAGGATCGCACCGCCGCCATGGCGTTCCATCTGAGGGGCAAGCCCACGGCTGAGCCGAACGGCGGCCATCACGTGCAGGTTCCAATACTCCATCCACTTTTCGTCCAGCGCCTCCATCACCGTTTCATTCGACCCGGTTCCGGCGTTGGACACCAAAACATGTGCGCCGCCCATCTCTGCGGCTTTGTCCACGACGGCCGTGCATCCGTCGACCGTTGAAACATCCGCGGCAATTCCAACGGCACGGACGCCAAATTCATCGGCAATAGACTTGGCCTCGCTCGCAATCAGGTCCCCGTTGCGTGCACAGATCAAGACGTCGCAGCCTTCACGTGCAAAGGTGCGCGCGATGCCCAGCCCGATCCCTTTTGAGCCGCCTGTGACTACGGCCAGTTTACCATCAAATCCAAGATCCATTTTATCCCTCCCAGGAAATTAAGATGTTATTCTTATTCCATCATTTCCACGCGACACCTAGGCCGCAAACAAAGATCCCCAATCTTGCCGCAAGACATTTTTCTGGACCTTGCCCATTGTATTGCGCGGCAGGTCCTGAACGAAAACGATGCTTTTGGGCTGTTTATAGCGCGCGATCTGCCCCCCTATCGTATCCATGATACCAGCTTCGTCCACGGGTTTCGTGCCGTCCAATACGACGGCCGCGACAACGGCCTCTCCGAAATCTGGATGCGGCACGCCGATCACCGCGCTTTCCAGGACGCCGGGAATATCATCAACGAGCACCTCAATTTCTTTCGGATATACATTAAAGCCGCCGCTGATGATCAGGTCTTTTTCGCGCCCGACAATCTGGACATAGCCGGCCTGATCAATCCGGGCGAGATCGCCGGTGATGAAGAACCCATCAGGGCGCAGTTCCTCGGCGGTTTTTTCGGGCATCTGCCAGTAGCCGGCAAAAACATTTGGGCCGCGCACCTCTAGAATACCAACCTCGCCCGGCTCTAGCTCTGTTTCGGTGCCCGGCTCACAAATCCGGATTTCAACGCCGGGCAATGGCATCCCAACCGTTCCGGCCCGACGCTCTCCGGCATTAGGGTTAGAGGTGTTCATATTCGTTTCCGTCATGCCGTAGCGTTCCAAAATGGCGTGACCGGTTTTCTGGTTCCATTGGTCGTGGGTTTCCGCCAATAGCGGCGCCGATCCAGAGATGAACAAACGCATGTCCTTGCTGGCCTCGCCCAGGTTTTCGGCCTTGAGCAGACGCACATAAAAGGTCGGAACCCCCATCAAAACGCTGGCCCTTGGCATGGCATGCAGAATGGCATCCACGTCAAAGCCACGCATGAAGACCATGGAACCACCCGACATCAAGATCGTGTTCGTGGCCACGAACAACCCATGTGTGTGAAAGATCGGCAAAGCGTGAAGCAAGACGTCATCCGAGCTAAAAGCCCAGGACTGCACCAAGACGGACGCGTTGGCCGCCAGCGCCCCGTGCGTCAACATCGCGCCCTTGGAACGCCCTGTGGTACCAGAGGTGTACAGGATCGCGGCCAAATCAGACTTGCCTCGCGCCACGGCCTTGAACCCTGTCGTCGCGGCTTCACGGTGATCGGCGAATGTGCCACTTTCATCGGCGTTCAAGGTCCACAGATGGGGCACACCGGTATCTTTGGCAACAGGCGTCAATTCGTCCAGACGGGCACCGTCACACACAAAGATCTTGGGTTTGGCGTCGTTCAGAAAATATCGAATTTCCGCCCTTGTATAGGCCGTGTTCAAGGGTAAAAACACACCGCCGGCCAGAACGGTCCCGACATAAAGCTCTAACATTCCGACGGTCTTTGCGGCTTGCACCGCGACACGATCACCAGGGCACAACCCTTGGGAAACCAAGGCCGCCGCGACCTGTTCGGCCCGCGCAAAAAACGCAGCGTATGACATTTCTATCGCCGGGGCGCTGGCCGTCAGAAAAGGTGCCTCCCGCCGTTTGCTGCTGCCTGATTGCAAGGCGTGGGCCAGGAAATTCGCGTCGTACATTCAATGCTCCGTCGTTTTTTGCCCAGACTTCAAGTTTTGCGCCCAAGGTGCAACCGCGATTATTTCGGCGTGGCATCCGGAAAGAACAGCTGAGTTCCATTGACCTTGAAATCAGCGATGGCCTGTTGCCCGGCATCCCCCAACATCCAATCGATAAAGACTTGCCCGGCCTCTGCCTTGGTTGTCGGGTATTTTTCAGGGTTCACAAGAATGATCCCATACTGGTTGAACAATCTGGGATCACCTTGCACCAAAATGACGTGGTCGCGCTTGTTGCCAAAGGACAGCCACGTGCTGCGATCTGTCAGAACATAGCCGTCCATTTCAACGGCGATGTTCAACGTCGTGCCCATGCTGGCCCCAGTTTCGCGATACCAGCTGCCAGAGGCAGCCTGCACATCGACGTCAGTGTCGCCCCAAAGGGCGATCTCTGCGCTGTGGGTGCCAGAGCTGTCGCCCCGTGACACGAAAATATTCTGGGTCGCGGCAATCCGGGCAAGCGCCGCGCTCGCGCTTTTGATCTCGGCAATCCCCGCCGGGTCGTCAGGCGGGCCGACAATCACGAAGTCATTATACATGACGTCAAAACGCTCTACGCCCCAGCCCCTTGCGACAAAGGCATCTTCGGCGGCACGCGCATGGACCAGCACAACATCCCCATCCCCGTTCATTGCGTTGCGCAGCGCCTGCCCGGTGCCGACTGCGACGACGCGCACCTCTATCCCGCTGGCTGCTTGGAATTGCGGCAGGATGAAATCCAGCAGCCCGGAATTCTGGGTCGAGGTTGTGGATTGCAAAATCAGAAACTCATCATCTGCAAAAACCGGGGCCCCCAGCAAAGCCAGCAGAACGATTGCGCAAACCCGTCTCATAGGGCCAGCTTGCCTGACAGGAACTTTTGCGCGATTTCGGTTTCCGGCGCATCGAAAAAGACACCAGCCGCGCGATGTTCGCTGACCTGCCCTTTGGCGCAAAAAATCACGTCATGCGCCAAGCGCCGGGCCTGCCCCAGATCGTGAGTAACCAGAATGACTTTGACGCCAGTGTCCGAAACCGTTTTTATCAGCTCTTCGATGACTTGCGCGGCTTCGGGATCAAGGCTGGCGGTCGGCTCGTCCAGAAACAAAACCTCTGGCGTGCCAGCAAGGGCACGGATCAGCGCCAACCGTTGTTGTTCCCCACCAGACAAGGATCGGGCGGATTGGTCTGCTTTGCCCGCAAGGCCGCCTTCGGACAAAAGAGTTGTCACACGTGCCTTACGCTCTGCCGCAGGCACTTTTTTGACTTTGAGCACAAAGTTCACGTTTTCCGCGACGCTTCTGCGCAGCAAGACGGGCTTTTGAAACACCATGGCCTGACGGCGCTGCACCTCTGCGCCGATTGGCTGGCCGTTGAACTCTATTCGTCCGCTCGTCGGCACGATCAGGCCATGCAACAACCGCAACAACAGGCTTTTGCCTGCACCATTGGGGCCAAGAATAATCGTGGGCCCGCCTTCTGAAACAGAAAGCTCGGCAATATCAATCAACCGCCGCCCGTCGGTGTCCAGGCGCAGGTTCTCAACGGTTAGGGGGAACAAACCTTTAGCCATATGCGTTTTGCCGCGATGTTGTGCTGAACAGGCTGACAATGGCATTGACCAGAATTGCCAGCAAAACAAGGATCGTCCCCAAAGCCAGGGCCAGCTCTAGGTTCCCACGAGAGGTTTCCAGCGCGATGGTTGTGGTCATCACCCGTGTGACATGGTTGATGTTCCCGCCCACGATAATCACAGCCCCGATTTCTGCGATAGCGCGGCCAAACCCGGCCAACAGCGCCGTCACCAGACCATAGCGCCCATCCCACAACAACGTGGGTACAGATGCCGCCCGAGAGACGCCAAAGGACCGCAATTGTTCCGAGTATTCTGCATCAAGGCTTTCCAACAATTGCCGCGTCAGGG
Organism: Marinosulfonomonas sp.; assembly: GCA_051251595.1. Taxonomy (GTDB): domain Bacteria; phylum Pseudomonadota; class Alphaproteobacteria; order Rhodobacterales; family Rhodobacteraceae; genus NORP110. The sequence continues at coordinate 291,620 of JBPOFA010000005.1, read as the reverse complement.
CCGCTATGATCGGGGTCACAAGAACGGCCTGTGCGATAATCATCGCCGTCGGTGTGTACAGCAATTGGAACACCCCCAGGGGGCCGGAACGCGACAACATCAAATACAGGATCAGACCCACCACAACCGGCGGCAGCCCCATCAGCGCATTCACAATCACAATCACAAACTGCCGTCCGGGAAAGCGCGTCACCGCCAGCAACGCCCCCAAAGGCAAACCAACGATTGCCGCCAACAGAACCGCTGTTATCGAAACGCGCAGAGACAACAAAACGACCGACCAAAGGGCCATGTCTCCGGACAGGATCAACCAGAAGGACTGGCTTAGGGAATCTGCAAAATCATGCATTGCGGTCCGCTTTGCTCGGCGTTGAGGACGTCATCCAATACATGGTTTTATTTCACAAGAACAGGGCGTCAGCGGCGGCGCCCAAACAAAAGTGAAAACACGTAAAGGCATGCCGCGGCCACGACGATGCTGGGCCCCGCAGGTGTATCCCAGAAATACGACGCCCAAATGCCTGCAATTGTCGCGATAGAGCCTAAAAGGATCGCCATCATGGCCATGCGTTCCGGTGTCCCCGAAAAGCCTCTTGCAGCGGCAGCGGGGACGATCAGCATCGCCGCGATCAACAACGCCCCGACGACCTTTAGCGCAAGCGCCACGACCACAGCCAGGCACAAGGTCAGGACCAGCCGTTCCCGATGCGGGTTCACCCCGGCAGAGGCTGCCAGCTCTTCGTTTAATGTGGACGTCAGAAGTGGCGACCAACGCCATATAATCAACGCCAGAACCAAAGCGGACCCAATCCAGATCAACCCCAGATCGGCCATACCAACGGTCAAAATATCGCCGAACAAAAAGCTGGACAGATCGACGCGCACGCCTTTCACAAAGGAAATTGCAACCAACCCCAAGGCCAGCGCGGAATGGGCCAGAACCCCAAGCGTGGTGTCTGTGGAATGCCCCCGTCCGGCCAAAGTGGACACGGACAAGGCGACAACCAGCGCGACAACCATGGTGCCAACGGTCACCGACATTGAAAATGCCAGCGCCAACGCGACCCCCAAGATCGCCGCATGGGCCGTTGCATCCCCAAAATAGGCCATGCGCCGCCACACAACAAACGCGCCAAGCGGGCCTGTTGCAAAGGAAAGGCCAACCCCGGCCAAAAGGGCGCGGATCAGAAAGTCATCCAGCATTCTTAATGTGCCTTATGTGAATGGTCGTGATCATGGCTGTGGTCATGTTCATGCCGGTACAGCGCCAAAGTGCCTCCGGTGCCGCCGCCAAACAGCGCCCGGTATTCTGGCGCTTCCAGAACAACCTGGGGTGAGCCTTCGCAGCAGACATGCCCGTTCAGGCACACAACGCGGTCGGATGCGCTCATCACGACATGCAGATCGTGGCTGACCAACAGAACGGCACAGCCTGTTTCCGCGCGGACTTGTTCGATCAATTGATAAAACGTCGCCACGCCCGCCTGATCCAAACCTTGCGTGGGTTCGTCCAGAATCAGGATATGCGGGTTCACCAACAAGGCCCGCGCCAAAAGAACGCGTTGAAATTGCCCGCCAGACAGCCCCGTCATGGGACGCGTTTCCAGGCCGACGATCCCAACTCGTTTTGAAATCTGCGCAACGCGGTCGGCCGGGGCAGGATGTGGCAAGTCCAGAAAACGCGCAACGTTCAACGGCATTGTGTCGTCGATTTTCAGGCGCTGCGGAACATATCCGATTTTTAGTCCGGGGCTGCGTGTGACATGACCGGCCGCCAAAGGAAGGACCCCCAGTAAAGCGCGGATCAGGGTCGATTTCCCGGATCCGTTTGGCCCGACAACCGTCAGGATTTCACCCTCTGAGATGTGAAAATCCACATTCTCTAAAACCGGTGCTGTGCCATAGCGCACCGTCAGGCCTTGTGTCTCAATCAAACTCATGCGGATTGGACCTGACATGAGGGGCAAAGCCCAACTGTTTCGATATTCGTGCGTTCAACTTGGAATCCAATTTCTGTGGCCGCCTGACCGATCGCTACTGAAACGTCAGCGCCAAGGGCTTCTTCCACCATGTCGCATTTACTGCAAATAAAGAACAGGGGCGCGTGGTCAGCCGCCGGGCACATGCAGGCGGTAAAGGCGTTCAGACGCCGAATTCGATGCGCCATACCGTTTTCCACCAGAAACTCTAACGCGCGGTAGGCGACGGGGGGTTTGTTGCCAAAGCCATCCGCAGCCAAACGTTCCAAGACGTCATAGGCCCCAAGGGCGCGATGTTCTTCCAGCAAGATTTCCAGCGTTCTGCGGCGCACAGGGGTCAGGCGCAATCCCGACCCGGCGACCATCTGATCAACCTGCTCCATAACATCGCCCCGACAGGACTGATGGTTATGCGTCGAAAACGCCGTTGCCGTTTTTTTCAGATCATTCATCCGAAAGCCCCTTGCTGTGCCAATTTATGTTATGTTATATCATAACGAATACGAAACTCAAGGAATTGCTTCATGCGTGCTCTACTTCCCATCATTCCAATTTTGCTTGCCACAACTGCGCAAGCTGCGCCGCCCCAAATCGTGACCGACCTGCCGGCTGTGCACTCGCTCGTTTCGCAAGTTACTGGTGATATTTCAACACCTGACCTTTTGCTCAGCGGCGCGGATGACCCGCATCACGCGCATTTGCGCCCGTCACAGACCCGTGCCGTCGCCAATGCTGACATGATCATCTGGATCGGCCCTGAGCTGACACCTTGGCTGACCAAGACAATTGATTCAGCCGGCCAAGGTGCATTCAGCATGCCTTTGTTCGATTTGCCCGACACATATCAGCGCAAGTTTGAAGATGGCTCAACAGACCCGCACGCCTGGCTGGACCCTGACAACGCGGCCTATTGGATGCAACAAATCGCCCAGGAACTGGGGGCTCGCGATCCTGAAAATGCCGAAGCCTATGCCGCAAACACAGCCAAGGCCGTCGCCGATCTGGCAACGCTCGACGGGGAACTGACCAACACATTGGCCGGAGCAAAATCCAAGAATGTGATCATGGCCCATGATGCCTATGGGTATTTTGCAGAGCATTACGACATCTCTATCGCGGCGACGATTGAAGATGGCGAGGCCGCAAATCCTGGCGCGGCACGTCTCAGCGCGCTTCGCTCGCTTGTCGAAACAACCGATATCGCCTGTATTTTTAGTGAAACGATTAATGACGGGGCGATGGTGAACACGGTCTTGGAAGGCACCGAGATTCCAACGGCAGAACTTAACCCAACAGGGGCGCTGATGCCGACAGGTCCACAGCTTTATTCAAATCTTTTGACGAATATGGCTGAAGGTGTTGCAGGGTGCGTTGCGACGAAACCTTGATCTTGGCCTGCGGTTGGTATGATGTACCCACACCATACCAACCGCAACACAAGGTGAATTCGTGACCGAACAGATCGAGCTTTTTGGACAGACCAAAAAAGGTGAAGACATTCACCGGATCACCCTGACAGACGAAACTCTGACGGTCAGAATTCTGACCCTTGGGGCGATCCTGCAAGACGTCCGTTTACCCGATGTGCCCTATTCTTTGACATTGGGCGGGGAAGACCCGGAAGGCTATGCCACCACCATGGCCCATTACGGTGCGGTTGTCGGGCCTGTTGCAAACCGCATCAGCGGCGCGTCGACCCGTGTTGATGGTATCCTTTACGAATTTGAACCAAATGAGGCCGGGACGACGACCGTACATGGCGGACTGTCCGGCACACAACGGCAGGTTTGGACGCTTGTTGACCACACAAAGACCTCTGCCCGACTGCAGCTGGATCTCAAAGACGGGCATGGCGGGTTTCCCGGCAATCGTAGCTTTGGGGCCAGTTTCGAAATTACGGGTCCGGGCCAGCTGACCCTGACCCTGACGGCAACGACCGACCGGACGACGCCCATCAACCTCGCCAATCACAGCTATTGGAATCTGGATGGAACCAAAGACACATTGGGCCAAACGCTGACTGTGGAAGCGGACCAATACCTACCAACGGACGCGGCGAGCATTCCCACGGGTGAAATCGCATCAGTAGACAGCACAGAATTTGATTTTCGAAATGGGCGTGATGTCGGTGCCGAAAGGGCAGATCGCCTAAACCACACGCTTTGCCTTTCCAAGGAAAAAACCCAATTACGCGACGTGGCCACGTTGCAAGGGAAAAACGGCGTCGCGATGACCTTTGCAACGACAGAAACCGGCTTGCATCTTTACGATGCTGCGTTTGTTTCATCCGCGCCGTTTATGGGGTTTCAGGGCACAGCCTATGACAATTTCGCAGGCATCGCGTTAGAAGCACAAGGCCGGCCAGATGCGCCCAACAAACCGAATTTTCCGCAAATCAATGTTACGCCGGATGCGCCCTATCGTCAGGTCACACGCTGGACCTTCCGAAACTAACGAAAACGGTAATCAGCCGCCAACCGCAGCGTTATACCAGGCAACGATCTTGGACCGCTCTTCGGGTTCCATATAGGATAGGTTACCCGGAGGCATTGCGTGGCTTACGCCGGCCTGAACATAAATCCGGCGGGCCTGCGTGGCGATTTGTTCCGGGGTTTCCAGGCGAACACCTTTGGGCGGCCAATGCATGCCTTCCCAGGCCGGTTCAGCCGCATGGCACATAGAACAGCGGCCCATCACAATGTCATGCACATCCTCAAACCCTTCGGCAGACGCGAACTTTGTGGCCGTCGCGTTCATCGCTTCGCCCTCGGCCTCATCCGCCTTGAACATCGGGGCCGTGGACAGCCAGGCGATGATAACAAACAACAGCGCAGTCACCAGCCAAGTCCAAGTCGGATTGCCCTTTCTGGCGTGTTTGGAATTGAAATAATGGCGGATCGTGACCCCCATCAGGAAGACCAAGGACGCGATGATCCAGTTATATTCGGTCGCAAAGGCCAACGGATAGTGATTGGACAACATCAAAAAGATAACCGGCAAGGTCAGATAATTGTTATGCGTTGACCGTTGCTTGGCGATTTTTCCGTATTTGGCATCGGGTGTTTTCCCGGCCTTCAGATCGGCAACCACAATCACCTGATTGGGAATAATCACCATCGCAACATTGGCCGTCATGATCGTCGCCGTGAAGGCGCCCAAATGCAGCAAAGCAGCCCGTCCGGAAAACACCTGCGTATAGCCCCAAGCCATGCAAACAAGGATCACAAACAGAAAGATCATCAGGCGCGTGTTGTCGTCGCCAAACTTGGATTTGCAGATAAAGTCATAGGCCAACCAACCAAAGACAAGGGAGGCCAGTGAAATCAGAACCGCCTGCCAAACGGCGATGTCCAGCACCGTGGGATCAACAAGATAAAGCTCTGCCCCAAGGTAATAGACCAAGACCAGCATGGCAAAACCCGACAGCCAGGTCGCATAGCTTTCCCATTTGAACCAAACCAGATCGTCGGGCATCTGCGCCGGGGCAACCAGATATTTCTGGATGTGATAGAACCCGCCGCCGTGGACCTGCCATTCCTCGCCATCGGCACCGCTGGCCAAATTGCGATCTCTGTGCAGGCCAAGATCCAGCGCGATGAAATAGAACGAAGATCCGATCCAGGCGATCGCAGTGATGACGTGCAGCCAGCGCACTGCAAATTCCAACCACTCCCAAAGGGCAACCATATCATACATGTCTTAGCTTCCTCTGTAGGTCGAATAGCCGAATGGCGAAATGAGCAACGGCACATGGTAGTGGCTTTGCGGATCATTCACGCCAAAGCGAATTGGGATTTCGTCAAGAAACAACGGATCTTCGACGACCAGACCTGCCTCACGCAGGTAATCCCCGACGAAAAAGATCAGCTCATACGTGCCAACTGCGAAATCTTCGGCCGGTAAAATCGGCGAATCCGTTCGCCCGTCCGAATTCGTGACCATTTCAGTGATTTTGCTGTGGCTGTTGCCCGTGACTTTATACAGTGCAATACGCACACCGTCAGCAGGCACACCGCGTGCTGTATCCAAGATATGAGTGGTTAAATACCCGTTCGTCATTCAATGTCCCCTAATACCCCATTGCGTTACACCGCTATTTTGGGGTTTCTTGCGCCGAGTATTCACACAGCGTATCAAATCGGCAAGCGCAGAATGGAAGAAAACATGTCAAACCGCTATCCCCGCGACATGCGCGGCTATGGACCTACCCCACCAGATGCAAACTGGCCCGGCGGCGCTAAAATTGCTGTTCAATTTGTAGTCAACTACGAAGAAGGCGGCGAAAATAATACGCTTCATGGGGATGCCGCATCCGAGGCTTTTCTTTCGGAAATCGTTGGTGCCGCCCAATGGCCGGGTCAACGCCACTGGAATATGGAATCAATTTACGAATACGGGTCACGTTCCGGGTTCTGGCGGTTGCATCGGTTGTTCACAGGGCACGACGTCCCGGTAACAGTGTTTGGTGTCGCCTCTGCTCTGGCCCGGTCCCCGGAACAAGTGGCCGCAATGATTGCCGCGGACTGGGAAATTGCCAGTCATGGGTTGAAATGGGTTGAATATAAGGATTGCCCGGAAGACGTCGAACGCGAACATTTGAACGAAGCGGTTCGGTTGCACACCGAAGTCACCGGCACGCGGCCGCGCGGCTGGTATCTGGGACGGTGTTCGATGAACACGGTGCAGCTGGTGGGCGAAGAAGGCGGCTTTGACTACATTTCAGACAGCTATGACGATGATGTTCCTTACTGGAAAACCATCGCCGGGCGCGATCAGCTGATCATTCCTTACACATTGGATACCAATGACATGCGCTTTGCCACCCCGCAGGGCTTTAATTCTGGGGATCAGTTCTTTGCCTATCTCAAAGACAGCTTTGATGCGCTTTACGCAGAAGGCGGGCGGATGATGTCGATTGGCCTGCACTGTCGGCTTGCGGGCCGTCCCGGTCGCGTTCAAGCCCTGAAACGTTTCATCGAATATGCGCAATCCCATGACGCGGTCTGGTTCCCCAGACGCATCGACATCGCAGAGCACTGGCACGCAAACCACCCTGCCCTAGCCCCTTGGGCACGCCCTTCGGAAATGGATCGTGAGACCTTTGTGAAGGCCTATGGCGGCATTTTCGAACACTCTTCTTGGGTGGCAGAACAGGCGCATGGGCTGGAACTTGGCGCGGCTCATGACAGCGCGGCTGGTGTTCATTCGGTGCTGTGCCGTGCTTTTCGGTCCGCTGAGAACGCCCAAAAACTTACGGTGCTGAACGCGCATCCAGACTTGGCCGGGAAACTTGCGGCAGCCAAACGTCTGACCGCAGAGTCGACTGCGGAACAGGCAAGCGCCGGTCTTGATGCCTTGACCGATCAAGAGCGCAGCGACTTTACCAAGCTGAATGAAACCTACACGGAAAAATTCGGATTTCCCTTTATCATTGCCGTTAAAGACAACACCAAAGCCTCTATCCTGCAGGCTTTTGAGGATCGGATCGGCAATGACGCGAATGTGGAATTTGACCAAGCCTGCCGCCAAGTGGAACGCATCGCATGGCACCGCCTAAAGGATATCCTGCCATGAAACGAACTTACTATGCACCCAAGGGCGGACTGCCAGCACAAGACAAACGGCTATATGCCCCGGCTGTGTTCACCACGTCTTACGCAGTGATCCCGGCCCATTCCATGACGGATATCGTGGTCAGCCTTCTGCCGCTTTGGAAAGATGCCCGCGCCTGGATCATCGCACGGCCGATGACAGGCTTCGCCGAGACATTCGCACAGTTGATCGTTGAACTTGCGCCCGGGGGCGGCAGCGAAGAGCCTGAACCAAACCCAGACGCCGAAGCGGTGATTTTCTGCGTCTCAGGCGAGGTTGAACTGACCATAGACGGCACCCAACATGTGCTTGCGGCGGGCGGCTATGCGTTTATTTCCCCGATCTCTGACTGGTCAATCCTGAACACTACAGGGACCAAGGCGACGTTTCATTGGATCCGAAAAGAATACGAAAAGGTCGACGGGATAGAGCCACCGCCCTCTTTCGTGAGCTCGGACGACGCAGTCGAACCGACGGCCATGCCGGGCACCCACGGAAAATGGGCAACAACTCGGTTTGTCAACACAGAGGATCTGCGCCACGATATGCACGTATCCATCGTTACGCTGAACCCCGGCGCAACAATTCCGTTCGCGGAAACCCACATCATGGAACACGGTTTATACGTGTTGCAGGGGCGCGCGAAATATCTGTTGAACACAGATTGGGTTGATGTCGGTCCGGGCGATTTCATGTGGCTGCGCGCGTTTTGTCCGCAAGCCTGCGAGGCTGAAGGCAAGGAACCGTTCCGCTATTTGTTGTACAAAGATATGAATCGGCATCCTTCACTGCGGCTACGATAAAAAACGCCTTCCAAAAGACCTCAATCAAGCGTTCCGAAGCCGCGAATTGAATAAGCATCAGACCGACAAAGGGCCCTTTTTTTGACCGAGATCATCGAAACAGAACCGCTCGACGCCGCTGAATTCGCCCCTTTTGGTGATATTTTGGACACGGCTGGGGAACCTGACAAGCTTATCAATCAGGGGCTATGCGGGCGGTATCATGACCGTGCAAGGCTGGATTTTGGTCCAATGGGACGGGCCGGGATCAGTGTTTTTAAGGCACAACCGCGTTCATTCCCCTATGCATTGGACATGATGGAACGCCACCCAGATGGCAGCCAAGCCTTTGTTTCTATGTCAGAAAATCCGTTTCTGGTTATCGTCGCACCCGACGAGGGCGGAAAGCCGGGGCAACCCCGCGCTTTTTTGACAGCCCCCGGACAGGCCATCAACTTTCATCGAAACACGTGGCATGGGGTTTTGACCCCGCTGCACGCGCCCGGTTTGTTCGCTGTCATCGACCGGATCGGAAATACTGAAAATCTTCAGGAATATTGGTTTGAAAAACCATTTGTGGTTCACTCCAGCCACTAGAATGGCCAATCCGCCGTTCTAAAAAAACAAAAATGACAAAAGTCACACTGGAGAACGGGGACATGACAGATACTTCAATCGGCACGCCGGAACAAATGGCGGACCCGAACTATATGCCACCTATTGGCAAAGCCATCCCACTGGGCATTCAGCACGTTTTGGCAATGTTTGCCTCGAACGTCACGCCGGCCATTATCATTGCCGGGGCCGCTGGAATTGGGTTTGGATCAGATCAAGGGGCGCTCGGGTTTCCCGATATGACCTACCTGATCCAAATGTCGATGCTGTTTGCTGGCATCGCGACATTGATCCAAACAATCGGGATCGGTCCGGTCGGGGCAAAGCTCCCGATTGTGCAAGGCACAAGCTTTGCCTTTCTGCCTGTCATGATCCCAGCTGTTGCTGGCATGGGCGCCGCCGGTCTGGGCGGCTTGATGACAGGTGTGATGGTGGGCGGGATCTTCCATTTTTGCATTGGTTTTTTCATCAAGAAAATCCGCTTTGCCCTGCCACCGCTGGTGACGGGTCTTATCGTTTTGATGATTGGTCTGTCATTGATCAAGGTCGGTATCCAATACGCTGCCGGGGGCGTGCCCAAGATCGGAACCGAAGATTTCGGAACGCTCGCCATGTGGTTTCCCGCACTGGTCGTGATTGTCGTAACGCTTTGCGTCAAGTTCTTCACCAAGGGCACAATGGCTGTCGCCGCCGTGTTGATCGGGATCATTGCCGGTTACGTCGTAGCGCTGGTCATGGGGCAGGTCAGTTTCGGAAATGTCTCTCGCGCGGCAGTGTTTGAGCTGCCCTCGCCGTTCAAATACGGGTTTGAGCTGAACTGGGCGATTATCATCGGCATGTGCCTGATGGCGATCATTTCAGCCATTGAGACTGTTGGTGACACTTCAGGCATCACCAAAGGCGGCGCTGGCCGTGAAGCAACGGATGATGAGGTGCGCGGCGCGACATTTGCCGATGGCCTTGGCACTGCAGTCGCGGGGATTTTTGGCGGTCTGCCAAACACATCCTTTAGCCAGAATGTCGGGCTGATTGCGATCACCGGCTTGATGAGCCGTCATGTCGTGACCATCGGTGGTTTGTTCCTGATCTTTTGTGGCCTCGTCCCAAAAATCGGTGCGATTATTAACACCGTTCCAATCAACGTGTTGGGTGGCGGCGTCATCGTGATGTTTGGCATGGTCGCCTCTGCGGGTGTCAGCATGTTGTCAGATGTGAACTGGAACCGCCGGAACATGGTGATCTTTGCAACGGCCTTGTCCGTTGGTCTGGGTCTGCAACTGGTTCCAGAAGCGTTGCAGCATCTTGGGAAGACCCTGCAAATCCTGCTGACCTCTGGACTGCTGCCAGCAGCGGCGATTGCGATCATCTTGAACTTGGTGCTGCCAGAAAACCTGGACGGCTAATCGACACAGAACATTGGCCCTCGCCGGATTGGCGGGGGTCAAACAGGGCTGCATCAGTTACGGGCCTTTTGTCCTGAATGTCTGACAGCCAGGCTCATTCCAGCATGCCCGCCTTTTTCACCCACCAAAACAGCCCACCTCCGACTGCGACGAGTAGGACACAGGCAATTGCGAAACCCCACGGGTTGTTAGCCCATGGTATTCCACCAACATTCATCCCCAAGAGGCCCGTCAACAGCCCAAGGGGCAAGAATATCGCTGCAACTACTGAAAGCAGCAACATCTGAGCGTTCATCCGTTCCGATCTTTGATCCATGACTTGATCATGGATTATCTGCGCCCTTTCCCGAATTGCGTCCAATTCCTCGCCCAGTCGGAACACGCGTTCAGCAGCTTCCCGCAATCGCCCGCGATCTCGCTCTCGTAGCCAGGAAAGATCCTCGATTTCCAACGTCGAAATTGCATCCCGCTGCGGGATCATATAGCGCCGCAAAATTATGGCCCGCCGACGAATTTCGGACAATTTGGGTCTGGAAACCTGACCGTGTGGTACCAGTAGTTCTTCCTCCATCTCGTCAATTTCTTCGTTGAGCGTAGCAACAGACGGTTCCGCCCGATCTGCCAGGCGAAGCGCAAGCTTGGCCACGAAATCACCCGATGAAACTGGCCCTTCATTGCGATCAATCGCGGCCAGTAAATCGGAAACGGCATAAAGCGGGCGACTCCACACGCTGACGACGTTTCGTTCATCAAGCCAGAGACGAATTGAAATCATGTCTTCGGGTTCGGCCCCAGGGCTTAGATTCACCCCCCTAAGGTTCAGCAAAACCCCTGCCCCATGCACAGTACACCGGGGCCGTGTTTCGTCCGCAGTCAGTGCTTCTATGACAAAACTGTCCAGACCAAACTTGGCCAAAAGCATTTTAGATTCAGGCGCATCACGGGACAAATGATGCCAAGTAAACCCGTCGGCATCTGGATCCGACTGAAAAGACCCCGGCGACAGAAGTGTTGAACCACCGCTGCCGTCCAGTGCCAGTGCAAAAACTTTTTCCAACCGTTTGCCTTTCCTTTGGGTTATTCCACGTAGGTAAAATCCTAGCCGATTTGCAGCTATGTCCACCATAAATCTTGTTCGCTCCCGGCATCACGGCATTTTGTCTTCATTCATGTCTTAGCCCCAGCCGCCCCCACCCGGCGTCAGCATCTCAAAGACGCCCCCCGCAGGCAGGTCAATTTCGTCATTCCCCTTCAAGGGCCGACGGGTCCCATCCGGCAGAACAGCCGCGTTCACGCCAACCGCCCCCGCCAGTCCGCCATCCACGCCAAAGGGGGCGATCCGCCTGTGGGAACATAGCGTCGTCACAGTAACCGGCTCCAGAAACCGCATACGCCGGACCACGCCGTTGCCGCCATGCCATTGCCCCGCCCCGCCAGAGCCGTGGCGAATAGAAAACTCTTCCAGACGAACCGGAAAGCGTTTTTCCAGAATTTCCGGGTCCGTCATCCGGGTGTTGGTCATGTGGCTTTGCACAGCGTCGCAACCGTCAAAGCCGGGCCCTGCCCCAGTACCACCTGCAATGGTTTCATAGTTTTGAAATGTCTCATTGCCCCAGACGAAATTGTTCATCGTTCCTTGCGATGCTGCCATGACCCCAAGCGCACCGTAAAGCGCGTTGCAAGCGGCCTGGCTGACCTCTGTATTGCCAGCGATCACCGCCGCGGGATAGGCCGGGTTTAGCATGGAGCCCTTTGGCGCGATGATGTTCAGGGGCTTCAGGCACCCCTCGTTCAACGGGATTTCGGACCCAACCATGGTGCGGAACACATAAAGCACCACGGCGCGACAAATTGAAAATGGCGCATTGTAGTTTCCAGCATCCTGATCACTGGTGCCGGTAAAATCAATAACCGCTTCACGCCGCTCCTTATCCACTTTCACGGCAACTTTGATCACAGCCCCATGGTCCATCTCATAGCGGTAATGACCGTCTTTGAGCCGACCAATCACATGACGCACGCTTTCTTCGGCATTGTCCTGCACATGGGTCATATAGGCCTGAACAACGTCCAAGCCATAAACCCCGACAACCTTCAGCAATTCCTGGCGACCCGTTTCATTGGCGGCCACCTGTGCCTTCAGGTCGGCCATATTCTGCGGAATGTTGCGGCAAGGGTATTGCCCGCCTGCCAAGACCTGCTCGGTGACCTCTTCTTGGAACACGCCGCCATCCACCAGACGAACGTTGTCGATCAGGACACCTTCCTCTTCAATGTGCTGGCTGTCAGGCGGGGCAGAGCCGGGGGTGCGCCCGCCGATATCTGCGTGATGCCCGCGAGAGCCCATCCAAAAGACGATCTCGTCCTCTACAAAAACCGGGGTCACGACGGTCACATCCGGCAAATGGGTTCCGCCATTGTAAGGCGAATTCAACATGAATGCGTCGCCCGGTTTGATGTTGCCCGCATTTTCCCGCATCACGGTCTTGATGCTGTCCGACATGGATCCCAGATGCACCGGCACATGGGGGGCATTGGCCACCAGATCACCGGCCTGATCAAAAATCGCGCATGAAAAATCAAGCCGTTCTTTGATATTCACAGACCAAGAGGTATTGGCCAGGGTCGCCCCCATCTGATCCGCAACAGACATGAACAGGTTGTTGAACACTTCCAACAAGACCGGATCCGCATCGGTCCCGGCGGCCAGATCCCGGCGCATTGCCGTTTCCCGGTCCAGCACCAAATTGCCAAACTCGTCTATAACCGCGGACCAACCGGGATCCACGATATTCGTACCCGTCTTTTCGGTGATGACCGCAGGCCCGGCCACCCGAAACCCAACACCCAGCTTTTCTCTTTGATACAGTGGAACATCCCGGACATGACCGTCGATGCAAACCCCGATATGCGTCATTGGGGCGTCTGTGCCCGCTGGCACCAGTTGCCCGGGAATGTCACTGCCCTGACCAATCGCTTCGACGCTGATCATCTCAAAAAGAATGCCCCGTTCCGGCGAAATAAAGCCAAACCGTGCTTTGTGAATTTCCTCAAACGCCGCCTTCATTTCAGCAATGTTGCCAAAACTCACCTCTAGCGCTTGATGGGACCCTTCATAATGCAAGTGGGCGCGACTTTCCGTTTCAACCTGTTCAATGCCCTGCGCTTTGACCTCTGCCACGGCGTCCGATGCAATCTCTGCAACAAGGGTTTCGACATCTGCCACCGCGTCCAGCGGCGCATCAACCTGCCGTTCGCGCAAGGCCCGGATTTCCGCCAGCCCCATACCAAATGCCGACAAGACACCCGCATAAGGATGCAAAAAGACGCGCCGCATCCCAAGTGCATCTGCGACCTGACACGCGTGCTGCCCGCCGGCGCCCCCAAAGCATTGCAACGTGTATTGCGTCACATCATGGCCGCGCTTGACGCTGATTTTCTTGATCGCGTTGGCCATATTGTCGACGGCGATGCGCAAGAACCCTTCGGCCATCGCTTCGGGTGTGGCAAGCGGCTGCCCTGTGGCCTGCGCGACGTCACGGGCCAAGGTTTCAAACTTTTCCCGAACGCTGTCTTTGTCCAGCGGTTGATCCGCGCCGGGACCGAAAACATGCGGGAAATGATCAGGATTCAGCTTACCCAACATCACGTTGCAGTCGGTGACCGTCAATGGTCCGCCCCGCCTGTAACAGGCAGGCCCCGGATCCGCACCGGCACTTTCAGGCCCAACCTGATAGCGCCCGTCGCGAAAGCTGCAGATTGACCCGCCGCCGGCGGCCACCGTGTGGATATCCATCATCGGTGCGCGCATGCGAACGCCTGCGACCTCTGTTTCAAAGGACCGTTCAAAATCGCCAGCGAAATGGCTGACATCGGTCGACGTGCCCCCCATGTCAAACCCGATCAACCGATCAAACCCCGCGATGCGGGCGGTCTTGACCATGCCAACAATGCCCCCCGCTGGCCCCGACAGGATCGCATCCTTTCCCTGAAACAAGTTCGCATCCGTCAGGCCACCATTTGACTGCATGAACAACAGCTTTCCCCGGTCCTGTGCAACATCAAGGGCCTGTGCCACTTGATCCACGTAACGGCGCAAAATTGGCGACAGATAAGCATCCACCACGGTCGTATCGCCACGCCCCACCAGCTTGGCCAGCCTTGAAACCCCGTGACTGGTGGAAATCTGTTCAAACCCAATCTCTTGGGCGATTTCTGCCACGCGGGCCTCATGTTCCGGGTTGAGATAGGCATGCAGCAGCGCGACCGCCACGCTGCGAAACCCGTCATCATAAGCTTGCTGAAGCAATACGCGGGCCTGCTGCTCATCCAAGGGAACAACCACGCGTCCTTCGGCGTCCAGCCGCTCTGACAGTTCATCGACCTTGTTGTACAAAAGCTCTGGGCGAACGATCTTAAGATCAAACAGGCGTGGGCGCGTTTGATACCCGATACGCAGCAAATCCCCCAGACCTGCAGTGGTCAGAAAATAGGTGCGTTCGCCTTTACGTTCCAGCAGCGCATTCGTGGCAACTGTCGTTCCCATTTTGACAGAGCCGATTGCAGCCGCAGGAATCGCCTGATCGGGTGCAAGCCGCAATAGGTCGCGAATGCCTTGTACGGCTGCATCGCTATAGTGTTCGGGGTTTTCTGAAAGCAGCTTATGCGTCAGCAATACGCCATCCGGGCGACGCGCGACGATATCCGTAAAGGTTCCGCCCCGGTCGATCCAAAATTCCCACTCTGTTTGCGTCATCTGGTCCCCGCATCTGATCGCCCCGAGGTTCAACACGGCAGGGCCGATGTCAACCGCCTCGACCTTATCGCGACAAAAACACTGAAAAAAATATCGCGTTAACGCGGTGTTTACCAAAATGTTGCGAAAATTAACAAAGTCAGAGGGGTCCACATGATCGCACAGCTTGAACCTGAATTCGTACGCGCCCGCCCGTGGAAAATATGGTCACGGATGATTGCCTATTTGATGTTTGAGGGTCGGCCACTCACAACCCGCGGTCGCTGGATCAACCCTTTTGTCTTTGCGGGATACCGCGCCATTGCACAGATCCCGTTGCCAACACCCCGCCAGCCCCCAATTTTCATTATGGGGGTTGGTCGCAGCGGCACGACGGTCTTGGGCTCTATCCTCGCGCTGCATCGGGATGTTGGCTATTTGAATGAACCCAAGGCGATGTGGCAGGCGGCGCTTGGCGATGATGACCTGATCGGGTCATACAGCAAGACAAAAGGGCGCTATCGCATGACTGCGAACGATCTGACCCGGTCGAAAATCCGCCAGCTCCATCGGTTTCACCGCGCCTTTCTGACCGTCTCTGGCAGCAAAAGAGTCGTCGACAAATACCCCGAACTGTTGTTCCGCGACGGTTTGTTGGACAAGGCGTTTCCACAAGCCCGCAAAATCGTGATCATCCGAAACGGTGCAGATATTTGCCGTTCGATTGAGGCATGGTCTGCAAAAAACGGGAATGCTCAGGCCGATTGGTGGGGGCGTGACGGGCAGAAATGGGACCTTCTGGTCGACCAGCTGATCCGGCCGGATCCTCATTTTGCCCCGCTGCTGCCAATCCTGGGACAGCTGACCGCTCAGGTCGATCGCGGCGCTGTGGAATGGATTGCATCGATGCGCCAAGCACAGCACCTGCAACGCAGTGCAGCCGAGGGGCTTCATTTTGTGCGTTATGAGGATTTGCTGTCATATCCGGAACACCAGATGCAGAGCATTCTAAGCTTTTGTGG
Organism: Marinosulfonomonas sp.; assembly: GCA_051251595.1. Taxonomy (GTDB): domain Bacteria; phylum Pseudomonadota; class Alphaproteobacteria; order Rhodobacterales; family Rhodobacteraceae; genus NORP110. The sequence continues at coordinate 275,492 of JBPOFA010000005.1, read as the reverse complement.
CTTGGCCGAGGACCCCGTTGTGATCCGCTATGCCAAATCGACGCTTCGCCTCAAATCCCACCATGGCGCCCCAAAGCTGCACCCTGCCGTTCAGCCGTTTTTTGACGAGGTCATGTGCGATCTTGGCTATGCACAAAGGCCTGCGGCATGAAGATCCTGCAAATCAGCCACACCCATCACATCCGCGGTGGATCGGATGCGGTCTATTTTGCGACATCGCAGATGCTGGAACATGCGGGGCACACGGTTATTCCATTCTGCATGGATCACCCAGACAATGAAGATAGCCGCTGGTCGGCCTATTTCCCCAAGGGGGCCGATACGGGCGCGCCCCGATTGCGCGATACGGCGCGGTATTTTTACAATGGCGATGCCCGTAAAAAGCTGAAACGGCTTCTGGACGAGGTTGGGCCCGTCGACCTGGCCCATCTGCACATTTACCACGGCAAACAGACGCCCGCCATTTTGCCAATCTTACGGGCCCGAGGGATCCCCATTCTTCAAAGCCTTCATGAATACAAGCTCGCCTGCCCGGTCTACACGATGCAACGCGGGAACCAGCCCTGTGACCGATGCCTGAGTGGCGGGCCGCTCCACTGCATCACAAATCGCTGCAAAGACGGATCGCTTTTGAAATCAACCGTCATGGCGGCAGAGTTTCTGGCCTCTCGGCTGCAGGGCGATGTCAGGTTGGTGGATCGCTTTCTATGCGTCAGCGATTTTCAACGTCAGCAGATGCAACGCGCGGGCATACCCGCGGAAAAGCTGTTCACGCTTCACAATTTCGTGGCCTCGACTGGCGAAACACCGGCGCAGACACATGACAATTACTTGTTATATTTCGGCCGCTTAGAAGAGCTTAAGGGACTCGGAACATTGCTGACGGCGCTGGAAAACTCCAAACAGCATCTCTTGATCGCCGGTGATGGCTCTTGGCGGGACCAGATGCTGGAGCGTATTCAACATATGCCGAATGTCGACTATTTGGGGTTTTGCAGTGGGTCCAGATTGCATCGGCTTATTCAACGCGCCAAGGCGGTTGTTGTCCCGTCGGAATGGTACGAAAACTGTCCCATGTCGGTGCTAGAGGCGTTTTCACATGGAAGGCCCGTGATTGGCGCGCGGATCGGCGGAATTCCGGAACTGATCCGGGATGGTCAGAACGGTTTTCTGTTCACGCCGGGACAGCCGGGCGCGTTGAAACACTGCTTTGACCGTCTCGACACGACGGAATTTTCACGGCTTTCCCAACAAGCCCATGATACCGCAATGCACCGGTTTTCACCTGACACGTATCAGACGGATTTGATAAAACACTACGCTGCCCTTCAGGGGCAGCGCCGAGATTTTGTTGCGCAGCCCGCTTAGGGGGCTGTGTCCATCAGGATGCCTTCGCAATTCACCACTGTCGGTTTTCCGCAGTGGAAAACGGTATAGGTGATGATCTGTTCCGGACGGCGATAGACTTGCGGCCGTCCGACCGCTTCAATTGCGCGTTCCAGACGTCCGCCGGGCAGCCGTTGATCCAGATGCACACGCTGATGCGGGGCCAGGGTAATATCGGCAGCAGGCAGGCCAAAGCCAAAGGCACCGGCGCGAATAACCACAGGCTGGGCTTCTGGATGGTATTTTAGATAGTCGGAATCCAGCGTCATGCGCTTGATCGCCATGATCCGGGCGAAATGCCCGTCTTTGGTGCGAACGCGGTCGCCCTCTCTCAAAGTCTGGGCGTACACCTCACCAAACGATGTGGTGATACGTGACATAGGACCAAACCCAGAAATTTGCGCCGTCTGTGGCGTTCGTACTGGTTTGTTCGCATCGTTGCTCGCCACGCGGTCAAGCCGCGGCCGAGCAACTTTGAAGCGACCAGATTGTGTCACTGTTTCGATATCTTTTACAGCTTCACTCATAACGCGCTTCCCAATCGTACTCTTAACACTCGTATTTGTTACCGTCATTCTTCCACTCTTTACTCTTGGGTAGACTCCAAGACCTTCGACATGAAGATCATGCATCCTTCCAAATCTTCCCTAAGAACCTGACCAATTGGCCGCGTTCCATGTAACCGTTATCGTGGGCACTCTCGGCAAGAATATGTCCAGCCCAGAGGCTTCTGGGCACGATAACGATGAAAATGTGACGACCGAATTCTGGCGCCAAAACTCAAATTTCCAAAACCAAGACAATTGTGTCCCAGACCCCTGCTAAAATCCAGAATTGTCGCCCGAAACGGGGCGACTGTTTCCAGCGCCAATACGGTCAGAGAGAAATATGGTTATTAAATTATGTCAATTTCGCTTCAATTCATTTTGCAGCGTAGAAAAAACAAATTGTTTCCAGCGAAAAAAACATTTCAGACCAATAAAATGGCCCTTCAATTTGCGGCTGCGTCCCCAAAATCCCTGACAAAATGGCAATTTTGGGCGGGTTTTCCTGGTGAGCTGCCCCGGAAATGCACGTGTCAGAAAAAATCAAAAGAATCGTCATTTGATTGATTCCTCTCTTGTTCAGACTGCAAAGGATTGCGACCATCGCAATTGTTTAACAACGTGCAAGACGCACGATTTCAACGCGAAAGGTGGGCCATGTCGTCTGATCAAAAAAACCGCAAAATCCTTTTCATTGTAATTGATCAATTGCGGGCGGATTGCCTGTCTGGTGCTTTGGCCGAACATGTCGCCCTGCCCAATATGCGCGCGCTGCAACAAGATGCTGTCCGCTTTGACAAACACTATACTGTTCAGGTCCCGTGCGGTCCTTCGCGCTGCAGCCTGCTGACAGGCCAATACGGGATGAACCACCGCGCCATCCGCAATGGAACACCGTTAAGACGCGGCACGCCCAATGTCGCCACCGAAAGCCGCAAAGCCGGGTATGCACCGCTGTTGTTCGGTTACAACGACACAACGGTCGACCCCACAGGCAAACACCCCAATGACCCTGACCTGATCGGCTATGAACATGTGATGGAAGGGTTTCGCGAATGTTTAGAGATGCGGCATGAACAAAATTACCCGTGGCGCGCTTATCTTAAGGCGCAGGGATATGACATCCCGGACTATAGCGACTTTTACAATCCGATCCCCGAAACGCCGGGCGACAAGCCCAAGCCGAACGACCCGCCATTTTACAGTGCCGAACATAGTGACACAGCCTTTCTGACCGACAGCTTCCTGCGGGAAATGGCGGTGCGCACGGATCAGAACTGGTTTGCGCATCTCACCTATATCCGGCCACATCCGCCGCTTGTTGCCCCGGCCCCTTACAATACGATGTATGACCCAGATGACTTGCCGCCGACCGTGCCCCAAGGGCAGCAGGACGCGTTTAGCGCGCTGGTGTCCCTGTCGCAGAAGATATCCGGATGGGTCAAAGGCTGCGAGGTGGACGAATCCGATACACAAACCCTGCGGTCCATCTACCTTGGCCTCGCGACAGAGGTCGACCATCACGTTGGCCGGGTCATCGGCTTCCTGAAAGACACCGGTCAATATGACGACACACTGATCGTGCTGACGGCAGACCACGGTGAAATGCTGGGGGATCACGGCCTGTGGGGCAAACAGCACGCGTTTGACCGGTCCTATCATGTTCCCCTGATCATTCGCGACCCGGACCATGCCCAGACCCGTGGCACGGTCATTGACGAACTCACCCAATCCATTGATGTCACCCCAACAATTCTGGAATTCATCGGCCTGCCTGTGCCGAAATCAATGAATGGCCAATCCTTGCGCCCATTTCTGGCCGGCACGCCCAGCCCGGACTGGCCGCAATCCATTCACATGGAACTGGATTTCGCTGACAAGATTGATGCAAAGCTTTTGGCTGAACGGGGGATCTCGCATGTCCAAGCGAATCTGGCCATCTTGCGGAACAAGAAATTCAAGCTGGTGCACTTTAACAGCGGGTTCGACCCCTTGCTGTTTGACGTAGAGACCGACCCAGAGGAACAAACCAATCTGGCGACAGACCCGGCCTATACCCAAACCCTGCTAGAGATGACGCAAGCCCTGCTCAGCCACCGCATGCGCCACATGGATCAAAGCCTGTCAGAGCTGCCCTAGGGCCTAGGCGGGCGTCAAAAGCTCTTTCCAGCGGTGGCAGGCGACATCATGCTCTGCCCCTGCTTTCTCAAGCTTGGGTTCAACCTTGCGACAATGATCTATGGCGTGGGGACATCTCGTCTGAAATTTGCAGCCCGGCGGCGGGTTGGTGGGGGATGGTATTTCGCCCTCTAGTTTTTGCGCCTTGCCGCGATCATCCGGGTCCAGCGACGGAATCGCGGATAACAGGGCCTTGGTGTAGGGATGCTTGGGTTCGGCAAACAATTCGCGCGTTGGTGCCGTTTCAACCAAACGCCCCAGATACATCACCGCAACATGGTCGCAGATATGGGCCACAACAGACAGATCGTGGCTGATGAACAAAAAGGTCAGCCCCATTTCCATTTGAATAGATTTCAAAAGGTTCAGAACATCCGCCTGAATTGACACATCCAACGCCGCAACGCTTTCGTCGGCAACGATAAATTTCGGCCCCGAGACCAGCGCACGCGCAATCGAAATCCGCTGGCGTTGGCCACCGGAAAACGCATGCGGGAACCGCCGCAGATGTTCCAGGTTCAACCGACACTTTGCCGCGATCTCTCTCACGCGGGCATCCGTTTCTTCGCGGGTCTTGGTCAGCCCCATGACCTGAAGCGGCTCTGCGATGATATCGCGCACGGTCATGCGCGGGCTCAACGCGGCATAGGGATCCTGAAAGATCAGCTGCGCCCGTTTGCGATATTCGTTCAGATCCGCCTTGCCGATTTCGCTAAGATCATAGGACACTTCACCATCGTCATATTCAACATGACCGCTGGTGATCGGCGCGGCCCGCAGCAGGGCGCGGCCAAAGGTGGTTTTGCCGGATCCGGATTCCCCCACCAGCCCAAAAAAACTGCCGGCCGCGATATTCACATTCACCGACTCGACCGCCCGTACAACGGGCTTGGGGCCAATCAGCCCGCCCCGCAATGGGAAGTGCACCGACAGATCGCGCGCGGATATCAGAGGTTTATCACTCATCTCAGGCCCTCTTCTACAACATGGCAGGCAACGCTGTGGTTTGGATCAACATTGACGAATTGCGGGACTTCGCTGTTACAGCGGCCCTCTAACGCGACAGAGCAACGTGTGTTAAACACACACCCCGAAGGTCTTTCCAACGGCGAAGGAATATCGCCGGGCACCGGAATAAGCGGCGCGTCCAGATCATCCAGACGGGGCAGAGCCGCCAACAGCCCCTTGGTGTAAGGATGCTGCGGGTTGCGGATTACTTCGCGCACAGGCCCCTGTTCCACCAGTCGCCCCAGATACATCACGGCAACCTTGTCACAGGTTTGCGCCACGACGCCCAAATCATGGGTGATAAAGACAATGCCCATGCCAAATTCGCTGACCAGATCCTTCATCAGGTCAATCACCTGCGCCTGAATGGTCACATCCAAAGCGGTTGTCGGTTCGTCGGCGATCAACAGCTTGGGCTTGGTGGACAAGGCCATCGCGATCATGGCGCGCTGACGCATGCCGCCGGACAGTTCAAAAGCGAACTGTTTGAACCGCTGTGGCGCGTCAGAAATCCCGACACGGTTCAGCATTTCAATCGACAGATCGCGGGCCTGCTTGGCATTCATATCCGTGTGAATTTGCAGCTGCTCGACCATTTGATCGCCAATGGAAATCGCTGGCGCGAAACTGGCCATTGGTTCCTGGAAAATCATCGAAATCGCACCGCCACGCACCACCTGCATTTCCTGCGCCGTGCGCAGGGGCATGATATCAACGACGCGATCTTCCAGGTGGAGCTTGATGCTGGTCTTATCGCCATAGGTGGCGTTGCTGGGGTTCAGCTTCATCAAGGATTTGGCCGTCACCGATTTACCGGACCCGCTTTCCCCGACAAGGCCCATGACCTCGCCCGCTTCAAGTGAGAATGAAACATCGTCAACGGCCGTGATCCGACCTTCGTCTGTATCAAATTTCAGCGTCAGGTTTTCTACATCAATCAGTCGCGTCATTTATTCGCTTCCCCATAAGGATCAGCCGCATCGCGCAATCCGTCGCCGACAAAAACAAAGGCCAGAACCAGTGTGATGAAAAAGATCACCGGTATGAAATACCATTGGTAGTTCAACAGCACATCCGCGCTGGTCACCTGCTGCAGCATAACCCCCAATGAATTCACAGGGTCCTTCAGGCCAAGCCCGATAAAGCTAAGGGCCGTTTCGGACAAAACCATATACGGGAATGAGATCACCAGATCGACAATAATGTAGCTGGTGAAGCTTGGCAGCAAATGTTTGCGGATCACGTGGCTGGGTGATGCGCCGCACAGCTGGGCCGCCAGAACATATTCCTGGTTCCGTTCGGTCAACAAATGCGTCCGCACGCGCCGCGCCAGCGTGGGCCAGCCGATAAAGCCAAGGATGATAGAGATGAAAAAGAACCTTTCCTCCGCGCTCCACGTGTCGGGAATGAAAGCCGCCAACGCCATAAACAACGGGATGGCGGGCACCGTTCGCACCGCATCGGTGATCATCTGCAGGACGGAATCTATCCAGCCACCGTAATAGCCGGCAACCCCTCCTATCAGCAAAGCCATGACAAAGGCGATCAACACACCGATGGTTCCAACCGCCATAGAGGTGTTAATCGCGTGGAAGGTTCGTGAAAAGATGTCCTTGCCCGAACTGTCGGTTCCAAACAAGTGGATCTGGCCTTCGTCGACGCCGAACAAATGCCGGTCAAACGTCATGCCCAGCATCTTGTAAGAATCGCCGCGCGGCAGGAACGTCATGTAACGGCGCTTATCCCGGTTCACTTCCGTGACCCATCTGAAATTGGTCTTCACCGACCGCGTCCGTTCGGTTGTGTAAATGAAGGGCCGCCACGAACACCCGTTTTCATCGCAAAAACGAGGAATTTCCGGGGCGCCGTTCTGATAGTCTTTGTCCCGGCCCGCAATCGTGGGGTTATAGGGTGTCAGAAAATCAGCGAAAATTCCCGAAAGGATCAAAATGATCAAAACGGCAGCACCGGCCATGGCCGATTTGATTTTCTTGAACCGGGCCCAGATAAGCTGACCCTGCGACGCGGTAAAATAGGCCTCTTTTGCCTTCTGATCCACGTGAATTTCTGTCGTATCTGTCATATTGGTCATCCCATTATGCTGCGACGAACGCGTGGATCGGTGAGAGCAAGGAAAATGTCAGTGATAAAGTTGATCCCAACAATACTTGCCGTCAGCAAAAAGATGATCGCCCCCGCCAGCTGCTGATCATTTGACCGCGCCAGGGCTTCGATCAACAAAGCGCCTGCCTCTGTCAGGGTCAGGATCAGGGCCACGATTGGCAATTCGTTGAAAATACGGTTCAGGTCGAACCCAAGCGAGTTGATGATCGGCGTCAACGCGTGACGCGCCGGATATCGCATCAGCAATCGTCGCCCGGTCACGCCGCGGGCCTCGGCTGCGGTCACGTAAAGCTTGCCGATTTCATCTGACATCAACGCACGAACCGTTTGAATGGCAAAGGCCGTGGCCGACCAGCCAAGGATAAAGATCGGCAACCATGCCCGCGACAGAAAGTCCTGCACCCTCGCCCAGGACCAGGCCGCATCCCGGAACTCTTTGGAAAACAGCCCCGTAAGACTGTCACCAAAGAAGACCGTCGAAAACAACATGATCATCAGAGCCAGCAAAAAGTTTGGAAGGGCCAGACCAAGATAGCTGATCAGGCGCAGTGAATTGTTCAGAACCGGGCTTTTGGATGTTGCAGAGATGATGCCAACAGGGATCGCGATCATGTAGGCCACAAGCAATGAGGTCAGACAAATCCCAAGGCTCAGCCAGAATTTCTGCCCCAACAGTTGGGCGATGTTCACCCGAAGAATACAGCTTTCCCCGAATTCACCCTGAAACGCGTGCCAGATCCAACTGCCCCACCGTTCCAGATAGGGCCGGTCCAGCCCCAGCCGCACCCGTTCGGCTTCGATATCCGCAACTGAAATCCCGCTGCCTTGGGTGTTCTTAAAGGCCAGATAACGTTCCGCGCAGTCTCCCGGAACCATTTCCATAAGCGTAAAGACAATGAACGACACCAGAACCAGTGTCAGGATGGCAAGTATTGCGCGTATCACCACGAACCGAGCGAATTGCAGCATGGTTCCTATAGCCCCCGTTGCGACCTTCTTTTAAATAAAAGGCTTTTTTGAATGCGGCGGGCAAATCGCTTTGCCCGCCGCTTTTATCAAGTTTGGTCAGAGTTACTCAGAAAAGAACCACTGAGCCGGACGGTAAGGGTAGGTCCGGTAGTACTCATATGAATGCGTCTTGAACGTTGTGAAGTTCTTCAGCGCATTGCGATGGTAAAGTGGTGCCGGTGACTGAACTGTCCCGATGAACAACAGGTTTTCGACCATGTTTTTCACCAAAGACTGACCCGCTGCGTCAGATTCCGGAGTGCCCGCAGAAGCCGACTGGAACGTGTTGATGTCGTTCATCAGCTCTTTGACATATTCCGGTGGTTCGATGCCGCTTGCGCCATCTGTGTCCACCCACTCTGCCCACAACATACCTGTGCGGATACCAAAGTAGTTTTCAAACGGTGGAACCCACAGCTCGTTGTTGCCCAGCACGATGCCCATTGGCTGCGACTTGCGCCACATCAACACATCCAGCTGGTTCGAAGATTGCGCCGAACGATACTCATCCGGTGTCACTTCTTTCACAGTCGTCTGGATGCCTACATCGGCCCAGTTTTGACCAACAAGTTCAACCAACTGACCAGGAACACCCTGCGTTGCGAATTGCAGGTTCAGGACCAGCTTGTCGCCATTTGGCAACTCACGGAAACCGTCACCATCGGTGTCAGCCATGCCGATTTCGTCCAAAAGGCTGTTGGCCATCGCTGGATCGTATTGTGCGTAATAGTCTACCCACTTTGGATCTACGAATTCAGGAGCCGGTGAAAACCCGATATACTGTTTCGGTGTTCCCAAGCCAAAGAATGCCACTTCGTTGATCTCATCCCGGTTGATGGCAACAGACATCGCCTGACGGAATTTCAGATCACCGAACACAGCGCGCTTGGCTTCGTCTTCGGATGTCACGTTAAAGGCAAATGTTGGCAGAGTAATCTCTGGCAACAGATCGATTGTGTAATCGCCAGCTTCCTGATTTTCCAAAAGCAGCGGTGCTGACGGCAACTGCAAAGACTGCGCTTTGTAGTCAACTTCGGCGTTTACCAGTTTCAGAATACGAACTTCGTTTTCGTTGATGTAAACTTCATCTTGTTCGTTGATGTAAGGCAGCTGCTGCCCCGTGGTATCCACAGCAAAGTAATATGGGTTCGCCACGAAATGACGGCCCTCTGTGGTTTCGTTTGTGATGATGTAGCTTTCCAGCGTCGGCATGCTGTTCATTGGCATACCGGCAACTTTTTCAGGCTGAGACAACATCGGTGATGGTGTGTCTGTCCAGTCTGAGTTGCCGTAATAAGCTGAAATCACTTCATAGCCAGTATCAAAACCGATGGCCTGCGCATTCGCGTCGGCATTCGGGTCAATATCCGGGTGGAACTGACCAAAGAAGTGCTTTGGCTGGAAGCCTTGGGCAAAGTGTGTGGCGAAGTGTGCCAACAGGCCGGGCTTTGGTGCTGGTAGGTTGAACACAACGGTGGTTTCGTCAGGTGTTGTGACTTCCATCCGCTCACCGGCAACCAGAACATAGTCCTTTGGCTTTTCGATGATGTTTGGATCCATCGCCATGTTGTCATACCAGAACTTCACATCTGCAGATGTGAACGGCTGGCCGTCTGACCACTTATGGCCCTTGCGCAGATAGAAGGTCAGCTGCGTAAAGTCATCATTCCATTCCCAGTCCTTGGCCACATGCGGCACGATGGTCTGAAGATCATCGGAATAGCGCACAAGGTTAGAGTGGCGAATAGAAAGGAAATCGGACGTGCCGGCCTCTGTCGCGTTTGAAAGCGCGTCCAGGGTGCCGCCGTATTTACCAATCTCATCATATGGGGCAACAACCAGCGGCTCGGCAGGAAGCCGATCTGCCAGCGCCATCAATGGTGGATTGCCGCGAATGCGAGAGTTCAACTCTTCTGCTGCAGGGTTTGCAGAAAACTCCATTTTACAATTTGCCAGCGATTCAAATTCCGCCAGATCATATTGCTGTCGATACGCGCCCTCTGCGACGCCCATTGGGTCTGCGATCGTCACGGCAGGGCAAGCGGCAAAGGCTGTCCCCGACAATGCGACAAGCGCGACGCCAGATAGTAAGACTCTTTTCATGTTCTTCCTCACTGATGGTTTTCGGTTTTATTTTTTTAAATCACCAATTCTCATCTTTTGTGACACAAGACGGATGATGATATTTTATGCGGTGAATTTCAGCAGACATATACTTGGCCCACTGTTCCCTTCGCCCCCTCCACGAACGACTTGCACCCAGATTGGCAGATTCCGTCCATTTGGACAAAAATCGAGTTCTGAAATAGGCTAGGCGGTAGACCTTTACCCTGTCAACGAATTTCGGACTCTCCCCCAAGGCCGAAAAAACTCTACAAAAATCAACTATTTCGGGAAAACCACACCACGCCTTTGGGGGCTGCAAGCTCTGGCCCGCACCCCAAGAAAACTGATGTATATCTGGTCAAAAAGACCGTGAAACAGTGCCCCTCACCCGTCCAAGAACGACCCTTTGGCCAAGTTCGCCGTCATAACTCACGGCTTAGAAAAATGCCGTTGTCAAAAACTGCGAAAATAAAAGGCACTATTTCTTGCGATTGATGCGCGGCTGATCCTTGTGGAATCTTCTGGCCGCGCGCCCATGCCTTTGTTTCAACCGGGGGGTGCGGCTATTGTCTGGCTTCTTCGCGTATTGCCTCCTCAACGATGGTAAGCGCCTGATCCAGGTGCTCTTGGGAAATGGTCAGCGGTGGTGACAGCGTCAAAACGCATCCGCGCGAAATTTTGAAACTCAACCCGGCATTCAGACACCGGTAGTAGATGCGTTCAGCCAAATCATTGCCGGCTGTTTTGGTCTCACGATCTGACACGATCTCGACCCCGAACATCAGGCCACGGCCGCGAACATCCCCAATGATTGGGCAGGTCTCGGCAAAGTTCTGTAGCCGGGCCAGCGCATCGGCCCCCAACTGCGCAGAGCGTTCGACCAAACCGTCCCTTTCAATGACCTCAATCGTGGCCAAGGCCGCGCGGGCGGTCACAGGGTTCTTTTCATGCGTGTAGTGACCAATCGCAAAATCGCCACAGACATCCAGATCAGGATGGGCCACGGCGGCGGCGATCGGCAAAATGCCACCGCCCAAGGCCTTGCCCATCACCACAATATCAGGAACCACATCATCATGTTCGCAGGCAAAGAATTTGCCGGTTTTGCCCAAGCCTGTGGGAATCTCATCAAAGATCAGCAACGCCCCTGCGTCAGTACAGGCCTGGCGGACGGCCTTCCAAAATCCGACCGGCGGGACATAGGGCACCGCGCGCATGGGCTCTGCGATCACCGCGGCCACATCGCCTTCGCGTTCCAGAACGTAACGCACCATATTGGCACAGGCCAAACCGCAGACATCCGGCCCGCTATGGCCATAAGGGCAGCGGTAGCAGTCAAACGGGGCCACATGCTCGGCCCCCGCCAACAGGGGCCCCGCGATTTGCGACCGAAACGTCGCCTCTCCGCCAACGGAAGAGGCCCCAAACCCGGCCCCATGAAACGCATCCCAGAACGACACCGTTTTAAACCGCCCCGTGGCCGCCCGCGCGACCTTTAACGCCACCTCTACCGCGTCCGATCCACCTGTGGTGAACAACACTTTACTTAAATCCCCGGGCGCCAATTGGCCCAGTTTTTCCGCCAGCGTGACGCTGACATCATTGGTAAAGCGGCGCGGCGCAAAGCTTAGACTGTCCAGCTGATCCTTGATCGCGGCCACCACATCAGGGTGCCCATAGCCCAGATGATGGACAGAGTTCCCGTGGAAATCCATATAGCGCCGACCGTCCAGATCCTCGATCCAAATGCCTTCGGCTTTGGCGATGGTGCTGGCACAGGGCGTGGACAGGCTTTGATGCAGGAACGCATCCGTGTCTCTTTGCAAAAGCGGTTTTGACTTTGGCCCGACAGCCCCGGCCTGCCAGGCTTGGCGGGCGGCACTTGTGTTCATCTCACCTTCGGTGTGAACGATTTTGCTATGCATCTTGGCCATTTCGTTCCTTGTTGTCCGCAACCGGGGCTAACTGATCAGCTTTGCCCGCTCTTCCAATGCCAGCGCGGGGGGCCGAGCGTCGGGAATCCCCATTTCGTCCAGCGCTTCCCCTGCCGCAGCGACGACCTTTTGCATCACATGCTCATCCATCTGGCCAATACAGCCGATGCGGAAACTGTCCACGACGGTCAGCTTGCCGGGATAGATGATGAACCCCTTTTGCTTCATCAGCTGATAAAACCGATCAAAGGCAAACCCGGGATGTTCCGGGCAAAAGAACGTCACGATGATCGGGGACAACCAGCGATCCTGCAGCAAGGTTTCAAAGCCCAATTGCTTCATCCCTTGCACCATCACGTCGCGGTTGCGGGTATAGCGGGCGTTGCGCGCAGGCACACCGCCCTCGGCCTTATGGTTGCGCAGCGCTTCGATGAAGGCTGCCACAACATGTGTCGGTGGGGTAAACCGCCACTGGCCGGTCTTGTTCATGTGGGACCACTGGGCATGGACATCCAGGCTCAGCGAATGGCTGCGCCCCTTGGCCGCTTCCAGCTGGTCGCGCCCGGCCAGCAAAAAGCCAAAGCCTGGCACGCCCTCGATGCATTTATTGGCCGATGACACCAACGCCTCATAGCGCGCATCCACGTCAATCGCGCCAAACGCGCTCATGCTGTCCACCAGCAGACGCCGCCCGGCCCCATAGACCACATCGGAAATCTCTTTGACCGGGTTCAGAATGCCCGAAGACGTTTCGCAATGTACGATCACCACATCCGTAATTGCAGGATCGTCGGCCAGAAGGGCTGCAACCTCATCCCCGCGCGGCGGCATGTAGTCGCCCTTGTCCAGAACGACATAGTCGCGCCCCAGATAGGCCAGCGTTTCCGCGATCCGTTTGCCATAGGCACCGTTCATCAGAACCAGAACCTTGCCATCCTTGGGAATGAAAGAGCCCAGCATCGCCTCGACCACGAATGTGCCGCTGCCCTGGATCGGCACGCAATCCATCCCCTCAACACCGGCGATGTCGATCAGCGCTGTGCGCAGCTCTTGCGTCATGTCGCGAAAGTCCTGATCCCAGGACCCCCAATCGCGCAGCATCGCCTTTTTGACCTCAATCGACGTTGTGAGTGGCCCGGGGGTCAAAAGGTAGGGTTCGCCAAGTTCAGGTGGTTTCAAAGCCATTGCAGATACCATGTGTCCGGGACCGTTGATGCATCATGCGTAGCGGACTGGCGTTATATCTGTAAAATCGTTAATATGTATAAATTCATAAGCTAAACTGATGGATTTAATCATGCGCTATACCCAGCTAAGGGCGTTCCACTTTGTCGCCACAACCGGCGGCTTTTCCCGCGCGGCAGAAGCGATGCATCTGACCCAGCCGGCCGTGTCCGATCAGGTGGGCAAACTGGAACGGGACTATGACACGCGGCTGTTCAATCGCGTCAAGAAACAAGTCACCCTCACGCCTCGGGGGCAACAGTTGCTGGATGTCACCAATCGTCTTTTTGAAGTGGAAGCGCAGGCGTTGGAAATTCTCACGGAATCGCGCAAGCTTTCTCGTGGAACGCTGCGCATTCTGGCCGATTCCGCCTATCACGTGACGGGCGCCATCACCCGGTTTCAGGCGCAATATCCGGGCGTAAAGATCACCATGCGAACCGGTAATTCGCAGGATGTCATTTCGGCCCTGAATGCCTATGACGCTGATATCGGCGTGTTGGGCAACATGCCCGACAGCCCAGAGTTTGAACAAATACCGCTTGGCTCGACCCCGATCATCGCCTTTGCAGCCAAGGGGCTGGCCGACGAGCTGTTGCCTCAGGCCTCATTGAAGGAAATTGCCCAGTACAATCTGGTGTTTCGCGAAATTGGGTCAAAGACCCGACAAAAGCTGGAAGAAGCGGCCAAGAAACAAGGGGTGCGCCTGGCCGGAACGATAGAGGCAGAGGGCAGAGAGGCCGTGCACGAAATCGTCGCCTCTGGCGCGGGAATCGGGTTCGTCTCTGAGGCGGAATACGGCCAGGACGCCCGCTTGCATCACTTTCGCATCGCGGGCCCGCCGATCCCGATGGAGGAATCGATCATTTGCCTGCATCAACGTCGGGATGTTCGTGTGATCAAGGCCTTCCTGGACATCGCACGATCCGAAGAAACGGGTTAATGCCCGGACCAGACCCCGTAAACAGCGCCGATCTGGTCAGCCGGCACCAAGATGGCCCCCTTGCTGTCTGCCGAGCGGGCCAGAACAATCGACAGATTGTCGCCCGTTCCTGTGCCCAACACGACCAAACCCGTGTCCGTCGGCGCGCGAAAGCAGCGCGACAGGGTTGCGGGTTGAAAGCCGCTGCGCGCAATTTGATCGCGCAAAATCTGTACCAAATCATCCGCACCGTCGCGAACGACCTCTGCCTCGCCTTCAATCAAAAGCGCCGCCACGGCTTTGCCTTTGCAGGCCTGAATGAAATCGGCGGGCGAAACGGCACCGAACGCTGCAAACAGATCAACTCGCCAGGCCTGGGCCAACGCATCGGCCGACCAGCCAATGGCCGTCGGATCAATCGGCGTTTCAGAGCGCACGGCCAGAAACGAAACCTCTGACGCGCCATATAGCAAATCCTGAAACAACGTCGCCAGATCACCGGCTTGTTCTGGGTTTTCCTCGGACAAAGCCGTGCCATTCAGCGCCCCGGCCTTTGCGCCGGCGACATCATAAATACGCCGTCCGGCAAGCCGCAGCATCACCGCATCCGCGCCACCAATGGACACCACGACATCCCGGGTCAAAACCGTTTCACTGATTTCGGCCAGAACGGCCCGCAGCCCGTCCGCCATGTCAGACAACGCAACTGCGCGCGCCCCGTCGGTCGACGGCTTTGGATCAGCTGTCAGTTGGACGGAAATATTGCGCAGCCGCTCTTCGTCGCTCACCTGTCTTGTCCCATCCGTTTAAACCCTGCCCGCATTACATTTGTTCCTGTTCCAGGAAATGCAGACGCGAGCGGGCCGCATCCAAAGTCTCAGCCACATCAAACGCGCCACTGCACATGCAGAACATCGCTTCGGCCGGATCTGACAGGGATTGCAGAAACAAACATGTCTCGTCCCCGACCGCGACAATGCTTTCATGGCGCACGTCGCCCGCGCCTGCGGGTTGGGCCTGCATCAACGCATCCGTGTTTGCATCTGAAAACACTTCGCTGGCCAACTGGCACAGCGCGTCAAAATATTCCTGCGGCTTCTTGCGACGCGCGGTCACGCATAGAACGATACCCGAAGATATGTCCACCAAACCAGCGGCCGAGCATTCAGGCCGCGAAGATCTGAACGCGTCTAAGTATTCCTGTGTATCCATCACACACCAGTTGTTGAACCTGACACGCTCGCCGTCAAGTTCATTCCGGCATGCCGATTACCCGGACAGGCGCGGATTTTCAATTCTATTGTTGGTTTTTCCCCAAAGCCGTCTGCCCGGCCCGCGCCACGGCATCGTTCAGATGGGCGGGCACTTCATCGCGCGCCGGGCGACGCGTGCGTGCGGCCGACACGCCAACCTGCACCCGTGACGGCATGATCCGGCCCGGATTCACAGGCTGCGGATTGCTCTGTTTCGCCTCATCCAGACGCAAGACATTTTCGGCGGGCTCTGGGGTGGGTTGGGCCTGCACAACAGGTTGCATCGGCACCGGAGGCTCTAGCCGTTGCGACAGATCTTGCACCAGATCAATCAGATCCTGCGCAAATTCTTCCGCTCCGCTCAGCTCCCACTGGCCACGGTCATCCTGCGCCGCAATCGCATTGGTCAAAGAGATCGGGTAGATTCCGGCAAACAAGCCCTTGGTTTCCCGCATCACACGTTTCAACACGCGTTCGCGATCGGATTGGTTCAGCAATTTATCATACCGCGTCAACAGCAAGAAACTGTTGGCATAGAGCTTTTCTGGCACCGATTTCCAAACGGCGGCCTCACTTTGACGCCAGGCCTGCGTCGCATGGCTGCACCAGATCACACCGTCTGCGATTGGCAAGACGCGTTCCCAGACGGCCGCATCCATGTTCGGATCGGAAATGCCAGGCATATCAATCAGATCGCACAGTTCCAGTATTTCGGACTTCAGGAAAATCCGGATCAGCGCCGTATCCGCCAACGAAACGGCATCCAAATTGTGCAGATCCACCTCATGCACATCGCCATTCAGATCTTCGCGATAGGGAAGCTGATCGCCATATGAAATCCAAACTGGGGGCAATTGCGTTGCCGTCACTTTGACCGGCAGAGGCTGTGACCCGATCAGCAAATTTGACAAGGTGCTTTTGCCCGCGCTGAATTCTCCCATAATCGCCAATCTTGGTTTACGGGCCAGTTCTTCGGATTCTGGTTGCGCAGGGAAATCAGTAATGGTCATTGGTGTGAACCTTTTGCGGTGTCATTAGGCGACGTATTGGTTGAGCGTTGTTATGGTCGTTTCGACGACCTTCTTGCGATCCGCGCCCTCGCGAACCCCCAGAATATCATCCAGATCAGAGCCGCCCTTTTCGGCCTGCTCGGCAATCCCCATCAGAATTGCGCGCTGGTCCTTCAGAAATTCTTGCAGCACGGCGTCCGCTTCGGCGCAAATTGCGCTGGCCTGACTGTCCTTCAGCTCATTCACGATCGGGTCGGTTTCTTCCATGATCATCTTGTAGAACCCGGCCGCAAAAGCCTTGTATCCACGGCGACGCTGCCACCAGCTTTTCCACCAGCTGCCTTGCAGATCCAACGCAATGGTCTGCCCCAGAAAGACCGGCGGCGGCACACGATGCGATTGCGGCGCCTCGATGTTGAAATCAGCGGCACTTGCCCCAAAGGCTGCGGCGTAAACCCCGGCAATCTCTACCGCCGTGGCGTCATATAGCTTTTGCGCCATGGTCTGACTGCGTTTGCCAAAGATCTGGTAAGAAGAGCGTAACAAAACACGCAGACCCATGGGGTTGTATTCCCAAACGCTGTTTTCGCCATAGCGTTCCAAATGTGAAATCAACGACCCCGTTGCACGTTCCAGAAAGCTGCGATGTGATCGATCCACCCGGCCAGAGAAATCCTCTGTCAGGGCGGCAAATTGCGATTGCAGCGCTTCTGTTTGCTGCGCCTCAATCCGGTCCAAACGTGCAACTAAATCCTGACGATCGACCGTGGCGATGGCGCCAATATCAACCTGCGAGGACACGATCTGATTGGCGACCTGAACACCATTGGCCAGGTTGATGGCGCTGCGAGCAACCTTGTCGACCGCCTCTTTGGCCACACCCTCGGCGATCCTGTCGGACAAGGCACGGAACAGCGCCGGAACGCCGGACAATTCCCAGATGATCTGTTCGGGCGATTGCCCCGTCGGCAGGCGCTGCAACTCTTCTTCGGCCCAGTTGCACAATGACAAGGCGCTGTCCTTGGAAATGTCATCCAAGGAATTCGCCAAGGCATTATTGGCCCAATAGGCACTGCCAAAGATGATCTGAGCGTCCGTCGGTCCCTGATGCTTTTCCAGCGTCTTCATAATGCTGTCGCGGATCTCTGGCACCTGTTTGGCAGGATCGGGCAATTCATCAATGCGGTTCACAAAGATGATGACTTCACGCGACTTGATGTTGGAAATCATCCGAATGATCGCAAGATCAACCGCGGACAAGGCCTGATGCGCCGACAAAACAACGACGCAAATCCGGCTGTCCCGAATGGCGCGGATCGTGATCTGTTCGCGCATCATGAATGTATCATTCACGCCAGGCGTGTCGCGAATGCACAGCTGCATCGGGAATTCAGGGCGGTGCACAAAAAGATCCGCTGATTTTGTGATATCGGCAAATCGGCCCTGGGTGTCGATGGCGGGTTCGTCATCGTCAAAATCATCGCCAAGACAGACATAACGTTCAATCAGGTCTTTGTCGAAATACCCGTAATCATGTTCCTGGCCCAGCAACATCTCAAACTTTTTGCCCAGACGGGCGCGGGATTTTTCCCGCATGGTTTCGATCTGTTGGGCAATGACCTCTAGCTCATCATCGGCACCAGCGCGACGGGCCAGTTCCCCGATGCGGCCGCCTTTGTCCAGCAAGCGGTTCCATTCGGTGCGGTCAAAAAACCGGAACTTGGCCTTTTTGTCGTTTTCATCAATCTGCGGGTTCAAATGCAAAGACGTCACAACCGACGTCCAAGGGTTCACATCCGCCGGCAACAGGTTGGGCCAGCCCGCCATGGCATTCACCAAAGACGTCTTGCCCGCTTTGACCTGACCGATCATCGTCACGCTCGGCTCTATCGCGTCCAGATGCCGCTGCAACAGCACAGCCGTTTCCGCAGTTTTTTCGTCACCAATTGCCGCCAATTCGCCAAGCGCGTTTCGCAGCCCCTCGGCCTTGCTCAGACAGGCCGTCAAAGCAGGAGAGCCCATGTCCAACAGGTTCAGAAACTTCGGTGGCTCTGCTTCACTCGCGCCCGCAATTGGTGTTTCGATATTCATTGCATTCCCGTGATGTTTGCCAAGTCCATGTCAGCCCTGCCGATTCCGCATGGATTGTTCGTTAACCACGGACAAACAGCCAAAACCGGCATCATTTGGACTTATTATCCGTCAGATAATGGTGAATTTGAGGCATATATCCGGCAACACTAAGGGGGCGCCCCAATCAGGCTGCCAATTTGCATTCCAACGCGCGTCGGATCTGCAAGATCAGCGTTGCCGCATCCGCGGCCGCAGCCGCGCCGCCTTCCATCTGCATCAACACGATCATCTCAGAGGCGTCCAGAACGTCATCTTGCAGTGCGGAAAGCCCGGACGTGTCGCCTTCTTCAGTCAAAAGCTCGACCAACTGTTCCGCCGTGGCATTGCAATGGTTCAGAATCTCTAGCGGTGCCGGGGCGTCTTGTTCTCTGATCTCATCGCTCAGATCCGCAGCGCGGTCCCGCAGATAGACCAACGCCTTGGACATCTCTGCCGGGGCCTTGGCTTCGGGGCTTTTGGCTTCACCGATCTTGCCGCCTGTAGCGGGCTGTGACACAGGGCCTGGCCGACGAGAGACGGGCCGTTCGCGGGCAGGTTTTTGACCCAAAGCTTCGGGATCATAACGGTTCAGGAACATCAAGATGCTGTCCATGTCGGCCTGCCGCCCGCTGTCGACCAGTCGGCGAATAGCACGCAGCAACGGACGCGCACCACTTGCAATATGCAAGGTCTCATCCACGGTGCCATCCTCACCAATGGCGCTAAGCGCCTGCATTGTGGACATCGGCAACAGGTTTCGGAACTCATCCAAGACCGTGTTCTTCAACACAGCCATCCGATCCGCCAATTGACCGTATTTTGACAGAACATCCGCCTTGGTCAGCACAAACAGGCTGTGATCTTTGACGCGTTCAGGAACAGAGGCCCAAAGCGCCCGTTCCGCCGGCGCAAAGGCCTGCGAACACCATAAAATCACATCCCCCCGACGTGCGGCCCATTTCGTGGCCGCCGCCTGATCCTGTTCGGTCGTCCCGGTTGCAGGCTCTAACAAGGTCACATTCTTCAGAAACGGCGCAGGCAGTGAAAATTCGACAAGCGCGGGCTGAGACGCGGTGATTGCATCATAGGCCAACCCGTCATGGGTCTCGATCGATCCGTCCTGCAAGGTCAGCCGCGTCTGTTCTGTGTCGCCCCAACACACTTCCAGTGTCGGCATCATAAAGTCTTCTTGCACCAACCGTCGCCCGACCAGCACATTCAGCAACTCGGACTTTCCGCTGTCAGGCAGGCCCAGCACGGCAATGCGCACGGGCGAGGTCACACGGCGCAACAACTGTTCACCGTTTTGCAAGGCGTCCGGTTTCAGCCGCCCGCTGGCAAGAGAGGCCCGCAACAGATCAAGGTCATTTGCATTTTGAACAGCAATATTCACAACGGCTCCTCCCGGACGGAAAACATGCGGCGAAAGAGGGAAAACGGGTTAAAGCCTGGTCGCTTGGCCAGAACCAATTGCTCTTTGGCCTGGACCATATGGGCGTCACCATAGCCATTCATGTCGTCCAAATCCGACTTTAATTCAGGTTTCGAACGGTCCCTGACCCGAATAACGGAAAAACACACATTGTCCTGATCCGGATCGGCCAGCTCTTCCAGTTCCTGCAACAACAGATCAGCAATCTTTGCACTTGGCTGGTCCGCGTTTGCACGCAACACATCTTCGATTTCGTCATCATCCAAAAACTGCAGCCCATCACTTGCCGCCACCAGAACATCCCCATCCCGCAAGGTGACCGGCTCTTTGGGGCAATCGATCTGGGCAATCTCTTCGCCAATCAACACCGATGTCAGACAGTTGCGATCCGGATGCTCGGCACCTTCCTCTTCGTCCAGCAAACCGGATTCGACCATCAGATCAATCTGCGGCGCCATCGAATGGTCTTCGTTCAGCTGCGACAGCTCGCCATCGCGAAACAGGTAAAGCGGCGAATCCCCGACGGAAATCCAGTAAAGCTGTGTGCCCAGAAAAACCGGCGCAATCAACGTCGCGCCCATGCCCCGCGTGTTCGGGTGCTGCCCAACATGGGACTTGATGCATTCATTCGCAGCCATCGTCGCGCTTTGCAGAATGCCCGGCACGTTCGCGGCAAATCTATCAGCCGCGCCGCTTTGCAGCTTAAGCTCGCTGTAAACCTCTGTCAGGACGATCTTGCTGGCCACATCACCAGCAGAATGCCCCCCCATACCATCCGACAAAACCGCAAAACCGGTGTCGGATCCAATGGGGAAGTCTGCAATAATCGCGTCTTCCTGGTAATGCCGTTGGCCGCGGCTTAGGGCCGTGGCAACATCATACCGGATGTCAGGCGATGGCCGCATCTTGTGTTTCTTCCTGGTAAGTCTTTTCCCAATCAAACTCTGGGCTGCACAGGGCGACAAAACGCAATGTTGTCTCGCCAATGCGGATCAGGTCTGAATCTGACAATTCTTCCGTGCTCAGAACGGGGCGGTTGTTCAGGCGCACGATGTTTGCCTTGCCTCCCTGACCAAGGAAAAAGACCCCCTGCTCTGAATCATAAGCGATTGCGGCATGGTTTTCGCGCGACACGCTGTTGTCACCGAAATCAAGGCGGATGGCCTGTTCTTCGCCGCGTCCAATCTGGGAAACCCCGTTGAACAACGTAAAGCAAGTGCCCAATCCTGGCCCCTTGGTGATCACGATCCAGCCAACCGGAAACTTCGCTTCGATGCGATCTGTCTGCGGTTCGGCGTTATCAAATGGGTCAGTGCCCGCACTGGCAGTGGGGTTGAACCCCAACAGCCGCGTTTTTACACGTCCAGCGCGACGCCCCGCCCGACCGACGGCCGGTGCCGGCGCTTCGGCCTGTGTGTGTTCTTCGTCTGCGACAGCCGCTGCTGGCGCGTCATACATGTCCTGGGTGTCATCGCTCATGGCGTCCTCATCTGGTTCCAGATCCCAGATATTTTTGATCGGCTCAGAATGCGGACGGGAAGCAACCTGTTGCACAGGTTCTTCGACCGGGGCCTGTTCTACCGGGGCCTCTGCCACAGGGGCCTGTGCCAAAGGGGCCTGTGCGATCTGAGGCTCTTGGAATGGCGCGTCCAGATCATCGAATTCGTCGTCGTCAAAATCGTCATCGTCGTTGTAAAAGATGCTTTTCGCATCTACGACGGTGTCGTCCACCGGATCATAGGCATCCGCGCCAGCGGACAGATCATCAGCATAAAGATCGTCTGAATCAGAATTCAGCGCAGCCAAAATCTGATCATCGCGGTCAAAAGCGGATGGCTCTTCGTCCACAGCATCCATCTCTTTTGCGGCGGCAATATGGGTCACATTCGTCTCCTCTGCGCGCGGCCCACGACGTCGCAACGGTTCCAAACCATCCATTTCGGGATCCGCGTTCAAAGCGACTTCGCTCTTTTTCTTAATCATTTCTTTCAAAAATTTCATGGGCGCGCCTTTCCATAGCTGCCTGAACGAGACCTGCCAAAGAACCAAAACCGCCGTTTGGGGCGTTTTTCGGTGGCCGGAGCATCAAAATATTTCACTCTAGGTTTCTTGCTGACATAGACGTCAACAGGCACGGAACCAGACGCCTTAGCCGAGGCATCCTGTGGTTCGTCGTCAAATTCATCATCCAGGTTCACAACCACAGAAGGCTTGCGCTCCGGCAACTGGTAGGATGGTGTTTTGACCTTGGGTTTTGGTTCAGGTTTTGGTGCGCGGGCCTCAGCCTCGACGGCATGCAGCGCTTCGCTCACCAATTTGGAAATCGCCAGATCTGTTGTGGCATCATCCTGAGCATTTTCCAGCAGAACTTTTTTGCGCGCATCCGCATCAATGCACACCATCCAATCCCTGGCAGACTGCAAACGGTGCTTGGGGAAAACGGACAGGGCCTGATCAATGGCCCGCAGGAAATCACCATCATACCCGAAGACGCGGCTTACAATTGGGATATAGGGGTCTGGGTCTTTGGCCGCCACAGCCGCCAAACGAATTTGGCTGTTCGGGGGGGCTTCACCGACGATCAAATGGTAAAAGCTGGCCGCCAAAGCATACAGATCGCTGGACGGGTTCTGTTTGCTGCCGGCCACGTAAAATTCTTGCGGCGAATATCCGTCCTTCACCACCAACAACGCAGAGAGCGCCCGGCTGGCCTTGGTGGCCTTTTCGCGGGCCGCCCCAAAATCGATCAGCACCGGATTGTCTTTGTCGTCGATCAGAATGTTGTCTGGCGAGATGTCGCGGTGCAAAATGCTTTGGTCGTGGATAAAGGCAATCGCCTCTAGCAACTTCATCAACATGGCGCGAATTTCAGTTGGGCCGAATTTGTTGGGCTCTTCTTCGATAATGTCCAACAGGTCTTTCCCGTGAACATAGTCCAGCGCCATGTAAGCGGTGCCATTGTCTTCGAACACCTGATGCACGCCGACGATATTCGGGTGGTCCAGTTTCGAAAGCCTGCGGGCTTCTTGCCCGAACAGGCGCACAATCGCGTTGAATTCTGTTTGCTGAGACCGGGAACGGGCCCGCACATCCGTCGCCGTGCGGCAGCAGAACGATGCCGGATAGCATTCTTTGATGACAACGATCCGGTCCAGACTGTCCTTGGCAAGATAGGTCATGCCAAAGCCACCACTGTTGAGAAACCTCTCAATCGTGTACTGACCATGAAGCAATTGTGTCCCGGGCTTTAATTCGTCTCCGAATTCGCCATCTGCACTGCCTGTGTTATCCTCGGTTATCGTCATTGTTCGCCTGCTAAAAATGCAGTGCGCCAACCCGAAAAGCCACTGGGGGCGCACCCAAGGTCAATGCTGCCGCAGAACTGTGACCAAATCATGGTCTCAGTTGGGAATAGAGAAGACGCGATTGTGTTCAAAATGCGGGATCGCCTGCCCAAACGGATGAATTCCCGTTAAACCGCTCCGAAACTGCGAAATTTAGCTAAAATGCTGTGCATTTCTCTGCAAAACAAACGAAAACGCCGCCACCGGCATCAGCCCGGCAGCGGCGTTTCAGATTTGCGGGACGGCCCTGCACGCAGGGCCCCACCAAATTTTATTCAGCTGGTTCCCAGCCTTCGCCCGGATCATAGCTGGTGATATCGATCGCTTTTACCAGCGTGTCTTCGCCCAGATCCGCCTGCATGACGATCCCGTTTTCCGACACCATAAAGCTCATGATGCCTGTGTCGCCATAAGAGGCAGGGATCGCCAACATAGCATGTCCGCCCACTTGGCTGCCATTGATCACGTAATCCATGGCACCGCCTGGCGCGTTTTCGCCCTGACTGGTCAGCAACCGGTAATAATACCCGGCATAAGGCGATGGATCTTTGTCCTCGCCATCAACGGAATACCCGTCAGCGGCAGCTTCGGCCATGAAATCCCCCAAAGGGCTGTCGCCCCCGGCCCAATACAGACCGTCCTGGGTTCCAGGGGTCGAAAGAATCGACCCTGCGAATTCCATCACTTCATTGCCGTTGTGGTCTTCCATCCGGTATTCAGCCTGCGCCGCGACATAGCCGTGCAAAATCTGAATGACTTCCAGCTCATTCTGACCGATGCGCCGCGTCAGAACTTCTTCGCTGGCTTCTTCGATATCAAAAGTCCAAAGCCCATCTTCCCCCAACACAATCGGGGCCGGGAATGACCAGTTGTCTTCGCCAATGAACAGGGTCGCCGTATCGCCATAGGTGATATGGATGAAATGTTCCTGCCGGTATTTCTGAACAAACTCTGTCCATGCGGCGCGATCCCGTGGGGCCTCACCGGTAAACAGAACGTCCTCGGATCCGTCGCCAAAGATGGCCAACAAATCCTCTTTGGACCGTGCATAAAGCGCATCGATAACGGCATCCACTGCGGCCTCTGGGCTGGAAAATCCCATTGCTGGTTCCGCAGAGGCAAACCCGCTTCCAGAGACCGTGACGGCAATCGCACATGCAAATGTTTTAAACTTCATATTCATAATCCTCACCGTCTCCGGCCTCCGCCGCCACCACGTTTTGCACCACCACCACTGCGGCTGCGACTTGCGCTTCCGCGGTTGGTCGACTTCCGAGCTTTGTTGCCGCCGCCTTTGGAATTAAACGCCGAAGAAGACGTCTTCTTCTGTGGTTTTGCCGTTGGCTGACGGGACGTCTTCGGCTTTGCAGCCTTGGCTTTGTTGGCACCACCTTTGTTTGCTTTTGCAGGCGACACATCGCGTGCGCGATTGTTGGTGGCCCGGTTTCCATTATTCGCCCGGTTTGCGTTGCCAGCATTTGGCCGGTTGCCAGTGTTGGACAGATCGCGGTTTCCGTTGGCATTTGGCCGGCTGATGTCGCGGGTGCCGGTCTTGTTGCTCAGGTCGCGACGCAGATCATCCCCTCGACCACCAGGCTTGTTGGCAAAGGACTTGTCGGCCTTAACACCCGTGCGGTTGTTGCTGCCGACATTTTTGTTTTTCACTTTGCGGTCGCCAATATTGGTCTTGGCACGAACCTGCTTGGAATTGTCAGGCTTCCAAACGTTGTTGTTCCGGTTCCCGATATTCACATCACCATTGATGTTAATGTTGTTGTTCGGACGGTTGTAAATTCCGCCGCCGCCCCAGCCGGCACAGTTCCGGCAACCCCAGTAACTGTTGCCCCAGGAATTGCTCCAGATGGCGCCAACCACGACGAGGCTGGTAAAGGTGATCAACGGGTCTGGACGGTAATAGACGGTGCTTGTTGTGTATGTCGGAACATAAACGACCTCAGGATCCGTCGGCGTAATGACGATCTGTTCGTTTTCGTCGCGCGTAACGGTCTGCTCTTCTCCGGATTCCAAATTGCCAAAGGAATCGGCCTGTTCACGCATACGCTGAACCGCCTCCATGACATCGTCACTTTGCACCAGCATGGCGTCGCCTATAAGCTGGGTCCAGTCGATATGGTCGGCCATATTGGCCAGCACATCCGGGAAGCCTTGCGCCAGGACAGCAACACTTTCATCCCAGCCCTCTGCATCAACCGCTGTGTTCAGCGCTTCTTGTTCCAGATCCGCGTTGTCTTTAACAAAACGGTCCGCTTTGACCACGTCAATCGGATAGGTAGAGGCCACCAAAATCTGGATCAGCAATGTATCCGGGTAAAGCGCAACCGGTGCGACCAGTTCATCCAGCTCTGCCTCAGTCAGCGAGGTGTCCACCTCTGCGTCTGTGGCACTGTCCGCAGCAGCTGCGTCCGTGGTGTTTTCCGTCGTTGCAGCGGTTTCCGCTGTGGCTGCATCTGTATCCGTACTTGCGTCTTGCGCGAAGGCCGGCAGACCCAATGCTAGGATAGCAACACTCGCCATCAGCATCGTCTTTTGTCGTAACACCATAAAAAGTGCCCCATTTGTTACATAGATGAATGTCTCAAACGCTACACATTGGGGCCGCCTCTGACAAGGTGAGTCGCCTTTACCTTTCGTCAGGCTTTGCGGCCCTCTGCCATAAGGTGTTCTGCAATGCCGACAACCAAGGGCGCCAATGGATTGCGATTGGCCCCGCGCCAAACGGCGCATAATTCAGCAAATGCGAACCTTTCCTCGGAAAAACGCCGGTATTCCACGTCCGCCGTGCCCAAAAACTGGGCAGAGGCCGGAACCACGGCAACCCCTACGCCCGCCCGCACCAGCGACAAAATCGAATGGATTTGCGTCAGGCGCTGGACAATTTTCGGCTCTACCTGTTCTGCGGCAAAACAGGTCGCCACCTGATTGTGAAAATATTTGGCGTGCAGACTGTCATACATGATGAACTCTACCCCTTTCAGACTCTGCCAGTCCGCCACGGCCTTCTGCGCCAGCACATGTCCCGTGGGAACCGCCAGCACCAAAGTTTCCCGAGCGATCAGCCGACTGTTGAAACGCGCAAGATCAATCGGCGGGCGCATCAGGCCCAAGTCGATCTCTCCCGTGTCCAAGGCCTCTATCTGTCGCCCGCTCACCATCTCATGCAAATCCAGTGACGCCTCGGGGATTTGCGCTTTCACCGCCCGGATGAGTTCTGGCAGAAACCGGTAAGCGGTGGCCGCCGTAAAGCCACAGCGCAACGTGCCACTGCGCCCGGACGCAATCGACCGCGCGGTGTTCGACGCGTTTTCCAAAAGGCGCAAGATCCTTTCTGCCTCTGGCCGAAAGGACACGCCCGCTTCGGTCAGCACAACCGACCGGCTGGTGCGCAAAAACAATTCGCAGCCCAAACTGCGTTCCAACAACTGAATCTGACGGCTCAGCGGAGGCTGCGTCATATTCAACCGCGCCGCAGCCCGGCCAAAGTGCAATTCCTCGGCCACGGCCACGAAACATCGCAAATGGCTGATTTCAATCATGGTTCTGAATCCGCTCCCTGACGTAAGGGCTGCGACCCTACAACGATCCACAAAAAGCATCAATACCATCGATATTGATATTAGACGCGCATTGATTGACTCGCTAAAGACTGGGCCAAGCGAACATATCCCTCTCTGCAAAGGACCACGAGACATGGCACATTATTCCCCGACCGAAATGGCCGCAGCCCTGGGCAAGGACCTGCTGGCATTCCCGATCACACCTTTCGACAAAGACATGGCCTATGACGAAGACACCTACCGCACGCATCTGGCCTGGATGATCGAAAATGAACCCGCAGGGATGTTCGCAGCCGGCGGCACCGGCGAGTTCTTTTCCCTAAGCCCACAAGAAGTCGAAGACCTGACCACGACAACAGCCGCAGAGGTCGCCGGAAAAATGCCTGTGCTGACCGGCGTTGGTTATGGCCGCGCGATTGCGCTGGACCTTGCAGAACGCGCCGAACGCTCTGGCGCGGATGGCGTCCTGTTGCTGCCGCCCTATCTGGTGAAGCCATCGCAACAGGGCCTTTACGAACATGTAAAGGCTGTGTGCGACGCGACCTCCCTGGGTGTTATCGTTTACAATCGCGACAACGCCCAGCTGAACGCCGACACATTGGCGCGCCTCTGCGAGAACTGCCCGAACCTAGTCGGGTTCAAAGACGGCGTTGGCGATATCGAAGCCATGGTACGGATCGAATCCAAGCTGGGCGACCGTCTGCTCTATGTCGGCGGCTTGCCAACGGCAGAGCTTTTCGCCCTGCCCTACCTGACCATGGGCGTCACAACCTATTCGTCAGCGCTGTTCAACTTCATGCCGAATTTCGGCCGCAGCTTTTATCGTGCTGTGCGCGAAAACGACATGGCCGCGATCCAGTCCGGTCTGCGCGACTTTATCCTGCCTTACACAGCGATCAGAAACCGCGGCGCAGGCTATGCCGTTTCCATCGTCAAGGCTGGCGCTGAAATCGTCGGGCGCCCCGGCGGCAGCGTGCGCGCGCCTTTGACAGACCTCGACGCGCAATCCATGGAAGACCTCAAAGCGCTGATCACGTCCTACGGGGACACGCCTTTGAAACTGGCTTCTGACGCTTAAACCAACGACCCTCCCAAACCTAAGTACAAGCAGATCCGGCGCGCGTCGGGTCTGCTTTTTTGTGATCCATGGGGTGTCGAAAAACGAAAAGGCGCACCAGCAAGTGCGCCCTTTCCAACCCCTTACAGCCCGATGTCAGGCTTTGGTGGCTTTCTTGGCCGCCGCCGCACGTGGTTTCTTTGCAGCAGTTGTCTTGGTCTTCGGCGCGGCAGCTTTGGCCTTCGGGGCGGCCTTTGCCTTGGGCGCGGCTTTCGCCTTTGCCGGGGCCTTGCGTTTTGCTTTGGCCTTTGGTGTCGCTGGTGTCAGCGCATCAATCGCCTTAAGCCAATGTTCCTGATCGCGTCCTTCTGGCTGACCTTCGTCCAGCCACATCAGATATGCAGTTTCGCGGATCTTGGCGTCATCAATATTGAGTTTGGTCATGGCAGTGTCCTGAGTTGCTCTGGCTTGAATTTAGCGTGATCCCCTTCAGCATAGCGGAAATTGCTGCGCTTGCACAATACCCACGCCGCAACGCGGCATGGGACTGTTGCATCACTGCAAAAGGGTCGCGCAGCTCAGAGCCCGCTCAAACTAGGTGCCGCAGGTTAGTCCAGCAGCTTGCCATCAAAGTCGCTGGCATCGTGACGCTCGGCCAATTGCCGGTCCGGATCGCCACCCGTGCGGTTCACCATCGCGCCCCGGATATAGCCAGGACGCGCTGCGACCTCGTCCATCCAGCGAATGACGTTCTTGTAGATGTCGACATCCAGGAAAGCTCCGGCATTGTAGGACTTCCCACGAACCACGTTGCCGTACCACGGTGCCGTTGCCATATCCGCAATGGTATAAATGTCACCTGCCAGAAAACGATGATCCGCCAAATGCTGATCCAAAACGTCCAGCTGACGCTTCACCTCCATCGCGTAGCGGTTGATCGCATATTCGAATTTCTCAGGCGCATAGGCGTAAAAATGGCCAAAACCACCACCCAGATAAGGGGCAGAACCCTGCAACCAGAACAACCAGTTCAGTGTTTCGGTCCGTTCCTTGCCCGCTGTCGGTAGAAAAGCACCGAATTTCTCGGCCAGATACATCAGGATTGAGGCGGATTCAAAAACCCGCAATCCGGTGTCACGATCCAGCATAGCCGGGATTTTAGAGTTTGGGTTGATCTCTACAAAGCCAGACCCAAACTGGTCGCCTTTGCCGATCTGGATCAACCAGGCATCATATTCAGCGTCATGCCCGGCCTCTAACAGCTCTTCCAGCATCACGGTCACTTTGACCCCGTTCGGCGTCCCTTGGGAATACAGCTGCAAAGGATGCTTGCCCACAGGCAGCTCTTTGTCATGGGTAGGCCCGGCGATTGGGCGGTTCGTGCCGGCAAATGTGCCGCCGTTTTCCGTGTCCCAAATCCATTTATCTGGTGGGGTATATGTGGTCATGATGTTGTCTTCTTGTTCAGGGTAAACTCGTGTTTATGTAACACCGCAAAAGCGACCTTCAACCACCACCCCAAAATTTCAACCCAGCCGAACCGGTTCAGCGCGCCGAGACGTCAAATTCTGCCAGCTTGTCCCAGTCAAAACTCACACCAATCCCCGGCGCATCCGAAGCGACAGCCAAATGATCCTCGATCACCAGCGGGCGCGTCGTGTACTCCTCTATCGGAAAACTGTGCACCTCTAGCCAACCGGCATTGGGTCGCGCAGAAACCAGGCCCACATGCAGCTCTTGCATGCCATGGCTGCAAATCGGGATGCCGGCCTTTTCCGCCCGTTCTGCCACGGCCAACCAGCCGGTAATGCCGCCGCAATTGGACGCATCGGGCTGAATGAAACTCAACCCCGCATCCGCAAAGGCCATATCGAATTCATGGATCGTGTGCAGGTTTTCCCCCATGGCCAGCGGCACTCCGGTGGCCGCAGCAATCCGGGCATAGCCTTTGTATTCGTCTGGCAGGATCGGCTCTTCGAACCAAAGCACCCCATGTTCCTTGAACCCGTTGGCCGCCTGAATGGCTTGATCCAGCCCCATGGAATAGTTTGCATCCACCATCAACGCCCGGTCTGCCCCAATGACAGAGCGGATCGCCCCAGCCCGCGCCAGATCCTCTTGCAGATCCGGCAACCCGACCTTGATCTTCACACCGTTCAAACCACGCGCCAGAAAGCCTTGGGTTTGTTCCACCAACTTGTCCAAAGTAAAGTTCAGATCAATCCCGCCGCCATAGGCCTTGCATCGATCCCCCGCACCGCCTGCCAATTTCCAAAGCGGCAGATGCTGCGCCTTGCCGCGAAGATCCCACAAGGCAATATCAATCGCCGAAATCGCAAAAGACGCAATGCCGCCCCGCCCAACGTAGTGAATGTGCCATTGCATCGCATCGTTGATCTCTTCAACGCTGTCCCCATCGCGCCCCAACAGGAACGGCGCAAGATCATGGCGGATCATCGCGACGATCGCATGCCCGCCACGCCCGCCGGTATAGGTGTACCCGGTGCCCTCTGACCCGTCCGACAACTGCACTGTGACTGTGATCAGTTCGAAATGCGAATGATCGCCGTGCTTGGCGTCGACCAAAACCTCTCTCAAAGGTATCTTAAAATGCCGCGCGGTGACTGCTTTTATCGTATTCATGATCCCCCCAATCCAGGCCCAAAGCCTAGCGGATCATCCCCTCAAACCCAACAGTTTCCTGACATGCCCCACTTCCCTACAAGCACCAGCACCGCCACCCAACGCCCAGCGTTTCGTCAAGATCCGGCCTGCGGCGCGGCATCCAAAAACCGTCTTGCCCTTACCGGGCGGCGCGTCCACAGTCCCACGACCGACGTAAACCACATTCCAGTCTTGCCCCATCAGCAGGGCTTTTGAGATGAAACGCATCCATGCTGCACGTTCTGACCCATAACATCCTGCCGATCTTTGCGATGCTGGCACTTGGCTTTGTTCTGGGGCGCATGGGCAAAATGTCAAAATCCGAAGCCGCCGCCATCAACCGCGTCGCCTTTCTGGTGCTTCAACCGGCCCTGATTTTCCCGCTGATCAACAAGATCAACTGGGCAGAGTTCCGTGTGGACGCGATCGGGCTTTATGCTGGCTGTCAGATCGTCATGTTCCTGATCGCATACAATGTCGCCCGGCGCCTGTTGCGACGCGACATGATAGAAGCCTGGTTGCTGGCCATGGCGACGATCTTTGTGAACACGCTGCTTTACATCTGGCCGATATCATTCCTGATTTACGGAGAAACCGCAGCCCTGCCCATTTCCAGCCTTGTGGCCTGGGATTCCGCAGTCAGCTTTGCCTTCTTCATCGTGACAACGGATTTGATGGCCAACCGTCAGGCCTCTGCGGCGCAATCCTTTCGCCGGGTCCTGTCCAATCCGATCCTGATTGCAATCGCCCTGGGTCTGATCACCAACCTTTTGAACATCACCCTGTCAGAACCCATTCTGACCGCCGCGCATTTTGCCGGGGTCGGGGCCGCGCCGCTGACGCTGTTTGCCTTAGGGGTGATCCTGTCCAGCCACGCGATCAAACCCACGGTGACAATCACCACGATCTCTGCGCTGAAACTACTGGTCTTTCCCCTGCTCATCTGGGCCGCCCTGCATATTGGCCAGCGTCCCGACTCTTGGAACACGCTTTTGGTGCTGACCGCTGCGGGTCCTTCCGGGGCCATGGCCTTTTCGCTTGCCATGCTGCACGGGGTGCGCACGGATCAGATCGCACCTGTGGTGATCTGGACATCCTTCCTGTCGCTCTTGTCCCTGGCCTGGTTGGCCTAAAACAGGTCCCTCATGATCACGGAACCAAATCAATCATGACACGCAGACATACAGGAGAAATGTTATGACCACAGGACACATGTTCATGGCGATGAGCCTGGATGGCTTCATAACCCGCCCCGATGATGGCCTTGACTGGCTGATGAAACAAAAAACCGAAGGCGAAGATCACGGTTATGATGCGTTCATGGCGTCTGTTGACGGGCTGGTCATGGGCAGCGGGTCTTTTCGCAACGCGCTCAGCTTTGGCGCGTGGCCTTATGAAAAACCTGTGGTGGTGCTCAGCCAGACCCTGGCACAGCAAGACATTCCCAAAGATCTGCAAGACAAAGTCCGGATCAGCCGCCAATCCCCGCAAGAGTTGATGAACTCCCTATCCGAACAAGGTTGGGAACGCGCCTATATCGACGGCGGGAAAATCATCCAAAGCTTCCTTCGGGATGGGCTTGTTGTGGATATGAGCATCACCATTGTTCCAATCCTGATCGGAGACGGAAAACGGATGTTTGGCGCGCTGAAAACTGATCTGGACTTAGAACTGCTGGAATCAAACACCTTTCCTTCCGGTCTGGTCAACGCGCGTTACAGAGTGTTGTGACCATCTCGGTTCAGGGCATCCCCCTGTTGAGGGCAACCGCGCGGGGCCTTAACCCGCGAAATGGCCGACAAGCTGCCATACGTTTGGCATACACTTTGCAGACGCATCGCAGACCGGCAGAAACGTAACGGTTTCAATCCTTTACCTATCGATTCGCGAAACTGCTGCTAAAACGGTGCCATACACATCGAATGGCGCCCAAGGCAGAGGCCACCATGCCACAGCAACGCCGGGTTCACGCGCGCCGCAGGTCATTGATCACTCAAACGCAACGCGAATTGGAACGCCAGACAACATGTCATTCAATTCCGTCGAAATACTGCTTCGATTGAAAATTCGGGAACGGTTCATGCCCTCACCGATAAACTTTACGACCTCTGGTGAGCCAGCAAATTTCGAATGCGTGCCAGACGATGAATCTTCGATGTCAGACAGATCAATCGCAATGACCCCAAGCCTCGCCAGTTCGTCCGCATCCGCCGCACCGACGCGGTCGACCCCGCCCGCGATGCGCCGAGAGAATTTCAGGGCTTCATCATCTTTTGAGAGCAACACAAAGAACCTGTCGAACTTGGTGTCGACATCTGCCATCTGTGAACGGAACAAATCTATGTCGATGTCGGGCGAGGCCAGCACAACGCCGTTCAATTTCCCCTCTGGATCCAGCTGGCCTGATTGCGCCTGATCACGCATCGCTTCCATAATCAGAAAAGCCCCCATGGAATGGGCAAAAACATCATATTTTTCAGCATGCGTCCGGGACAAAATCCAACGCAAATCCTGAACCTTGGGGCGGGCAATGAGGGCACTGTTCATGTCATAGACATAGCGTGAAATCTTCGCGGCAGAGGCCCAGTCGAACAGCACGGGGACCCCTTGAAATCCCGTGTCTTCGACAAATTGGCCAAGGCGCAAAATCGCGTCACTGGTGGTGTTGTTATACCCGTGAACAAAGACCAAAATATTTCTTTGCCCGCGGGGGCGTTTTGCAAGCTCTCGGTTTACCGATGCAACAAAAGCCTTTTCTGTTGCATAGACGGTCGGGTCGATCACCGCGAATTCTTTGGTCGGGTCGGGCGGCAACTGCTTTGGGCGCTCCAGTTCGCCCACGACATGGGTCGGCGGAACCGACACAACGACAGAAGCGAGGCCCAATTCCGGCGCACGTTCTGCCGAATAAAAGGCGCCGACCGCCTCTGAGGCTTCGCGGGTGGTTGCCAGAAACACCATGTGCTTTTTCGCCTGACTGACAGACTCGACCGGAACATTGGGGTTGTCGACACCGATCAGATCTGGCGCCGGGCTGCAGGCCGCAAGCGTACCCAGAAAGAAAAGGCACATGAGCGCCCGCAAGGCCTTCCGTCGGCCAAATACGCCTTTTTCTGTTGTAAGATTGCCTTCGACGACACCAACAGCAGCCATTTGCATTCCACATCCTAAAACGGCGACTCGGAATCGACCACGCCCCTATAGGATGTGGTCTCAGCTTCTGCCGCGCCTGTCAAATGCTGCGGCGGCCAACGGGCGGCGGCGCAAAAGAAACCGCGCTTTTGCCTGCCCCAAATACAAAAAAGGCCCGCCTCGTTTCCGAAGCGGGCCGTTTCAAAGTCTTGCGATCAGACGTAGCGGTTGATCAGGTTTTCCAGCCGTTCCTGACGCCCGGACCGCGGCTGCGGGTTGATGCCTTCGGCCTCTACGCGCGCAGCAATATCGTCCAGCTTTCCGCTGTCCAGCATCGCCTTGGCCTCGGCCGTATCCCAACCGGCGTAACGCTCGGCGCGGGCCGCTTCCAGCTTGCCGTCTTCCAACATGGCCGCCGCCGCTTTCATCCCGCGCGCACAAACGTCCATTGCCCCAACATGGGACAGGATCAGATCTTCGGCATCCAGCGATTGACGACGCACACGGCTGTCAAAGTTGGTTCCACCTTGCGTGAACCCGCCTGCCCTGAGCACCTCGTAATAGGCCAACATGACTTCCGGCACGTTGTTGGGGAACTGGTCCGTGTCCCAACCAGACTGATAGTCGTTGCGGTTCATATCAATCGAACCCAACATGTCCAGCGACCCGGCCAGGGCCAGCTCATGGTCAAAGGAATGACCGGCCAGAATGGCGTGCCCTTGTTCGATGTTCAGCTTGACGTCATTTTCCAAACCGAAGCGTTTCAAAAAGCCATAGATGGTGGCGACGTCATAGTCATACTGGTGTTTCGAAGGTTCCTGCGGCTTTGGTTCGATCAGGATCTGGCCCTTGTAGCCGATCTTGTTTTTGTAATCGACAACCATATGCAAGAAGCGCGCAGCCTGTTCCGCCTCGCGGCCAAGATCCGTGTTGACCAGGGATTCATAACCTTCACGACCACCCCAAAGAACATAGTTCGCACCGCCCAGTTTGTGGGTTGCGTCCAGACAGGATTTCACGCTCGCAGCGGCATAGGCAAACACGTCTGGATCAGGGTTTGTTGCAGCCCCCGCCATCCAGCGGCGGTCTGTGAACATATTGGCGGTGCCCCACAGCAGTTTGGTTTTGCTGTTTTCCATTTTGCCCGCGAAATAGTCGACGATCTCTTCCAGATTGCGGCGGCT
Organism: Marinosulfonomonas sp.; assembly: GCA_051251595.1. Classification (GTDB taxonomy): domain Bacteria; phylum Pseudomonadota; class Alphaproteobacteria; order Rhodobacterales; family Rhodobacteraceae; genus NORP110. The sequence continues at coordinate 240,294 of JBPOFA010000005.1, read as the reverse complement.
TTCGGCAAAGCTGTCGCCCTCGGGGCGGACGTCAAAATCGTGGAAGGCAAAGAACGGCGCGTCCAGAATGTCGAACATCTCGAATGCCGCATCCGCCTTGAGCCGTGCAAGATCCATCGTGCTGCCATACCAAGGCCGTTCAAAGGTGCGCCCCCCAAATGGATCGCCGCCCTCATAGGCAAAGCTGTGCCAGTAGGCGATTGAAAACCGCAAATGGTCTTCCATGCGCTTGCCCATGATGACTTCGTCAGCATTGTAATGGCGATAGGCGAATTCGTTGTCAGACTCCGGCCCTTCGTATTTGATCTTTGGAATACCCTCAAAGAAATCAGTCATGTTCATCCTCTATGTGTTTGCGGGCATCTCAATGAACCACCCGTCATCGGCCGACAACGTGTCGGCGCATTCCTAATGCTGTTTAATGAATACAGCTCCCTTGCCTGCTTTCTTGCCAAGAAATCGCAGGTTCAACAAGCCGTCTTTGAGCGCCATTGTCGGGAAACGTGCGAGCAGCCGAAGTTTACACGGACAGCGTCGCGGCCACGGCCCGTTTCCACCGGGCGTATTTCGGATCACGAGCATCCTTGCCCATCACGGGTGCAAACTGTTTCTCTAGCGCCCAGGTCTGCGCAAATTCGGCCTGAGACGGGTAGAACCCGGCCCGCATCCCCGCCAACCAGGCCGCCCCCACAGCGGTGGTTTCCAGAACTTTGGGGCGGTCCACAGGGCCACCGATAATGTCAGAGAGGAATTGCATCGCCCAGTCATTGGCGCTCATCCCGCCATCGACGCGCAACACCGGCTGATCAGCACCGCCATCCCAATCGGCATACATGGCCTCTAACAAATCGCGGGTCTGAAACCCGACGCTTTCCAGTGCGGCTTTCGCCATTTCCGCCCGGCCGCTATTGCGGGTCAGGCCATAAACTGCGCCACGACAGTCCGCGTGCCAATAGGGCGCGCCCAAGCCAACAAAGGCCGGAACGATGATCACATCCTCGCTTGGGTCCGCCTGCGCTACCAGATCTGCTGTTTCGGACGCATGTTCCAAAACCTGCAGCCCATCCCGCAGCCATTGCACCACGGCCCCGGCAACAAATATCGACCCTTCCAGCGCATAGGTGGGTTTGCCATCCAGTTGATAGGCGATTGTGCCAAGCAGCCGGTTCTTGCTGTGCACGCGGGTCGCCCCGGTGTTGAGCAGCGCAAAGCAACCGGTGCCATAGGTGGACTTGAGCATGCCCGGCTCAAAACAGGCCTGCCCGACGGTCGCGGCATGTTGGTCCCCGGCAACGCCGAGGATCGGGATTTCGGCCCCAAACAGCTCTGCTTGGGTCACGCCAAACTCTGCGGCGCAGTCCTTGACCTCTGGCAGCATGGAACGCGGCACATTGAACAGCGCCAACATGTCGTCATCCCAGACCCCGTCATTAATGTTGTAAAGCGAAGTCCGGGCCGCGTTGGTTGCATCCGTCACATGCGCAGCCCCGCCGGTCATGCGCCAGATCAGAAACGTATCAACCGTGCCAAACAGCAAGTCTCCCGCTTCGGCCCGCGCCCGTGCGCCATCGACATTGTCCAGCAACCAGCCCAGCTTTGAGGCCGAAAAATACGGGTCCAACAGCAGGCCGGTCTTTTCGGTAACGGTTTCTTCATGCCCCTCTGCTTTTAATGCAGCACAGATCTTTGCGGTTCGGCGGTCTTGCCAGACAATCGCATTGTGGATGGGCTCGCCTGTTTTGCGATCCCAGACCAAAACGGTTTCCCGTTGGTTGGTGATTCCAATTGCAACCATATCGGTCGCATTTGCGGCAGCGGCGGCGATGGCCTCCTTGCAGACCGCAATCGTCGATGACCAGATTTCTTCCGGGTCATGTTCAACCCAACCCGATGCGGGGAAGATCTGGCGAAACTCTTGTTGCCCTGTGGCGACAGGCTCTAGCCCCTGATCAAACAGGATGGCCCGGCTGGACGTTGTTCCCTGATCTATCGCTAGAACATATTTCCCGGTCATCAAAAATCCTCCCCTTTGGTCGCGCTTGGCAAATGATCATTCACTTGAACATTTTTGAAAGTCAATAGAACATAATTCGGTTGATTTCCGACGCGTTTCGTTTTCATATGCGGCAACCGCTTCCTTCAAAACAAAGTGCTTAACCGTCATGGATCTGACCGACCGCCAGATGGAAATCCTGACCCTCATAAGGGCAGAAGGACAGGCCGAGGTCGAGTCCTTGTCGCATTCTTTTGACGTCACGACCCAAACCATTCGGCGCGATCTGGCAGAGCTGTGCGACCGCGGCCTGGCCCTGCGCACGCATGGCGGCGCGCGCAAATTGCATTCGATCTCGAATGCCGGCTACGAAGACCGGCGCAGAGTGCGCGTTGCTGAAAAAGAAAAGCTTGGCGCCATCGCCGCCGATCTGATCCCCAACAACTGCGCTGTGGCGATCAATATCGGGACCACAACGGAACAAGTCGCACGCGCCCTTAGCGGCCACAGCGACCTTGTGATCCTGTCCAATAATGTGAACATCATCATGTCTTTTGTCAGCTCAAAATCAAAGGATCTGATCCTTGTTGGCGGCTCTGTCCGGCAAAGCGACGGTGCCATCGTGGGCGAGGATGCTGTCGAATTCATATCCCGCTACAAGGTGGATTTCGCAGTCATCGGCGCATCCTCGATGGATGAAGACGGCGCGATCCTGGATTTTGATGCCCGAGAGGTCTCTGTCGCGCGGGCGATCTTAAAGAATGCACGCACCAGGATTTTGGTCTGCGACAATTCGAAGTTTGAAAAAGACGCACCGGTCCGCATTTGCGATGTGGCGGATCTTGATTACGTCATCACCGACGTCCCGCCGCCCGACAGCTTTGCGGCAGCGGCGCGAAACGGGAACACGAAAATCCTAACCCCGGATGCATCATGACCCAGACTGATAGCGAAAAAATCTATGACATTGTGGTTATCGGCGGCGGCATAAATGGTTGCGGCATTGCCCGGGACGCCGCCGGGCGGGGCCTGTCGGTTCTGCTTTGTGAAAAGGACGATCTGGCACAGGCCACGTCCTCTGCCTCGACCAAACTGTTTCATGGCGGGTTGCGATATCTGGAATATTTCGAATTCGCTTTGGTGCGCAAAGCGCTTGAGGAACGCGAGGTGTTGCTCAGCGCGATGCCCCACATTTCGTGGCCCATGCGGTTCGTGTTGCCAATCGACCCGGCGCTGCGCCACACGAATGAAACATCAACCTTTGGCAAGGTTCTCAGCTACATTCCCTTCCTCAAAGGCAAGCGCCCGGCATGGCTGACGCGGTGCGGGTTGTTTTTATACGATAATCTTGGCGGGCGAAAAATTCTACCGGCGACCAAAACATTATCCCTGCCCGGCAGCCCGGTCGGCGCGCCGTTGCAGGACCGGTTTCGCAAGGCATTTGAATATTCCGATTGCTGGGTAAATGACGCCCGTCTGGTTGTTCTGAACGCGCGGGATGCCGCGCAGCGCGGCGCGGAAATTCTAACCCGAACAACATGCGTTTCCGCGGATCGCGTCGACGGCACCTGGCGTGTTTCATTGCAGACGGAAAGCGACACGGCCCCCATGGTCGTCAAGGCCCGCGCCTTGGTGAATGCAGGTGGTCCTTGGGTTGACGACATCCTGAAAACCCAACTGCGCCAGAACGCCAAGGCCAGCATACGGCTGGTTCGCGGCAGCCATATTGTCGTGCGAAAGATGTTTGATCATGACCAACCCTATTTCTTTCAGCTGGCCGACGGTCGCATCATTTTCGCGATACCTTACGAAGAAGACTTCACGCTGGTCGGGACGACCGATGTTGACCATGTCGGCGACCCTTCAAGCGCCGAATGCACGCCGGAAGAACGGGATTACCTGATAGATGCCGCCAACGGGTTCTTCAAAAATGCGCTAGGCCCCGATGATGTCGTCTGGACCTATTCGGGTGTGCGCCCTCTTTTTGACGATCACAGTGGCGATGCCAGCGCAACGACGCGCGATTATGTTTTATCGGTTCTGGACGCGGATGGCGCCCTGCCCTTGCTGAGTGTGTTTGGTGGAAAAATCACGACGTTCCGCAAACTCGCCGAAGAAGCCATGAAAGACCTGACCCCTTATTTTCCCGAACTCAAAGGCAAGTGGACGGCCACGGCCCCACTGCCCGGCGGCGATTTTCCGGTCGATGGCGTGCCAACATTGATCTCGCAATTGCGTGCTAAATATGCGTTTCTGGATGCCGCCTGGGCCAAACGTCTGATCCGGCTTTACGGGACAGACGCGCCTGCTGTGTTGGGGCAAGCAAAGACGATCGGCGATCTGGGGCAGCCCTTTGGCGCGACGCTCTACCAGGCAGAGGTCGATTGGCTGGTCGCTCAGGAATGGGCGAGATCCGCCGAAGACATTCTGTGGCGCCGCACGAAACTGGGGCTCTACACCTCGGCTGAAGAGGTCGAGGCTTTGCAAGAATACCTGGCCCAAAAACAATAGACCGGCCTTAGAAACCTAAGACCGGTCTAACCTGTTCAAAGCCTGATGCGTTTAGTCGTCTACGGCGTCAAAAGCATATCCAAAGCCGCGCACGGTGCGCACGGGATCTTTGGTTCCCTTGACGCAAAGCGATTTGCGCAGACGTCCGATATGAACGTCAACGGTGCGGGTATCGATATCATTTTCGATCCCCCAAACGCGCGCCAGCAATTGTTCCCTGCTCCACACGCGGCCGGGGCGTTCCAGCAACGTGGTCAGCAAACGGAATTCTGTCGGACCCAGATCGATTTTCGTATCCGCGCGCGTCACCCGATGTGAATCAATGTCGAGCTGAATGCCCGCATGTTCCAACACACCACCAGTGCTGCCCGGACGCGTCCGCCGCAAGGTTGCCCGCACACGTGCCAGCAATTCACGAACGGAATAGGGTTTGATGACATAGTCATCCGCGCCCATATCGAGGCCACGCACCCGGTCGGCTTCTTCGCCGCGGGCGGTCAGCATCAACACCGGAATCTGGGCAAACTCTTTACGTCGACGAATTTGACGGCAGACCTCTAGCCCGGAAAGGCCAGGCAACATCCAGTCCAACAAAACCAGATCCGGTGAAAGCTCTTCGACCATCAAAACGGCCTCTTCCCCATCATCGGTACAGGCAACGGAATAGCCGTTGTTGACCAGGTTGTACTGCAACATCTCCATTTGCGCCGGCTCGTCTTCTACGACGAGAATGACTGGAGCGCTTGGGTCGGCTGTCGAATCCATCTCAATCCTTGTCACTGTATTCATAGCTTAGTTTCCAGGACGAACGTCGTCATCCAAAACTTCGCCGGTGATCAGATAATTGATTTGTTCGGCGACATTGGTCACGTGATCACCTGCCCGTTCAAGCATTTTCGCCATGAACAAAAGATGCATGCTTGCCGTGATATTGCGTGGATCTTCCATCATATAGGTCAGCAATTCACGCAGCAAAGCGTCGTGCATTTCATCGACTTCTTCGTCGCGCACGCGCACTTCCAGGGCTTTTTTCACGTCGCGGGCAACATAGGCGTCCATGACGTCTGTCAGCATGGCAACAACCAGTTTCCCGATCCGCTTGATTGCTTTCTCGGCAGATTTGATGGGGCGTTCGTCAACCAGAATTTCCGTGCGACGGGCGATGCTTTTGCCGTAGTCGCCAATGCGTTCCAGGTCGTTTGCAATTTTCATTGCCGCGACGATGCTGCGCAGATCCTGTGCCATCGGCTGACGCAGCGCGATAACGCGAACAGATACGTCATCGATGCGGGCTTCGAGCGCATCGATTATTTTGTCCGAGGCAATTACAGCGTTTGCTTCTTCAATGTTTCCGGAAAACAGGGCCCGGATCGCTTGTGTCAACTGGTCGCCGGCCAAGCCTGCCATTTCCAGCATGGCTTGTTCGATTTTCTTCAACTCTTGGTCGAAAGAGTCGACGATGTGTGATTGTTCATCCATTACCATTTTTCTGCTCTAACCAATACGTCCGGTGATATAATTCTGCGTCCGCTCGTCCACGGGCGCGGTAAATATCTTTTTGGTTGGGCCGGCTTCCACCAACTCTCCCAAGTGAAAAAATGCTGTGCGCTGAGAAACCCGCGCAGCCTGTTGCATAGAGTGTGTCACGATGACGATCGTGAACTTTTCGCGCAGCTCGTCGATCAGCTGTTCGACTTTAGCCGTTGCGATTGGGTCAAGCGCAGAACATGGCTCATCCATCAGAATGACTTTTGGGTCCACGGCAATTGCACGTGCAATACACAGACGCTGCTGCTGACCACCGGACAAGCCGGTGCCTTTTTCGTGCAGACGGTCGGACACTTCGTCCCACAGACCGGCGCGGCGCAGGCTTTTTTCTACGCGCTCTTCCAGGTCTGCCTTTGAACCAGCGATCCCGTGGATACGTGGGCCGTATGCCACGTTGTCAAAGATCGACTTGGGAAACGGGTTAGGTTTCTGAAAGACCATTCCGACGTGGCTGCGCAATGCAACAACATCGACTTCTTTGGCGTAGATGTCCTGACCATCGATGCGAATGTCGCCTTCGACGCGACAAATATCGACCAGATCATTCATCCGGTTTAGGCAGCGCAGAAAGGTTGACTTCCCGCAGCCAGAAGGACCGATCAATGAGATGACCTCATTTTCGCGAACATCCAGGTTGATCTTTTTCAGAGCCTGCGTCGCACCATAGTAGACGTCGACATTTCTGGCCGTAATCACCTTAGTGTCGTTGCCACTTGTCATGGTTTCATCGTCCATGAATTCGACTTGTGGGTCGGAGTTTGCCATATCCATTGCTCTTAGTACCTTATTTCGAATTTCTTGCGCAAAATGACTGCGATGATGTTCATCATGATAAGGAAGAACAGCAGGACAATAATTGCGGCAGAGGTTTTTTCAAGGAATGCGCGTTCGGGGCTGTCCGCCCAAAGGAAGATCTGAACCGGAAGCGCAGTTGCAGGCTCAAGTATTGAGGTTGGAATATCGACGATAAATGCCACCATCCCGATCATCAAAAGCGGTGCTGTTTCCCCCAAAGCCTGCGCCATGCCAAGGATGGAACCCGTCAGGATGCCAGGCATCGCCAAAGGCAATGTGTGGTGAAAGACCATCTGTACCGGGCTTGCGCCCAATCCCAATGCGGCTTCCCGGATAGAGGGGGGCACAGCGCGTAACGACGCACGGGCCGCAATAATGATTGTTGGCAGCGTCATCAGGGACAGCACCATACCGCCGACCAGCGGGCTTGAGCGTGGCAGACCGAAAGTGTTCAGGAAGATCGCCAAACCCAACAATCCAAATACGATAGACGGAACCGCGGCAAGGTTGTTGATGTTCACCTCGACAAAGTCGCTGATGCGGTTCTTGGGGGCGAATTCTTCCAGGTAGATCGCCGAAAAAATGCCCAAGGGAAACGAAATTGAGAAACAAACCAACAAGCTAAAGAAAGACCCAACAAAGGCGCCCAGAATTCCGGCGAGTTCCGGTTCACGAGAGTCACCACCGGTGAAGAACTTTTTGTTGAACTGCTCTTCCAGTGCACCAGTGTCTTTCAAGTGGCCGATCCAGGCCAGCTCGTAATCTTTGATCTTGCGGCGCTTTTCCTCGATCGTCAGGTCAACATTGCCTTTTTCAACCATGTCGACCTCGTCAGAGGCTGTCACCCAGATCGTGGCAGGTCCACCCAAAAGGGATGGATCTTCTTCGATGGCTTTCTTGACCTCAAAACCGGCATCCGGGCTGACCAGCCCGTTCAGCGCCCGGCGTTCTTTTCGGTCGCTGACATCGGGAAATTCGGCGCGCAGTGCGGTTTTCACGATCGTGTCAAAGCTCGCCCCATCGATATCATTGGGGTCAACAGCGTCTGGCCCCAGATCGACTGTCAAAGCCAGTTTGGTTTGGTAAACAGCAGATTTCCCCGTCAGGAAAATCGACCCGACCATCGCCACAAGAAAGGCCAGAGAAATAATGATCGCGATACGTCCAGCCCACTGAAAAGTACTTTCTTTCCGGCGACGCTGTTGCAGGCCAATTTTGGCCCCATCAAAAATATCAGTCATATTGTTCCTGGAAGCGTTTCACGATCTGCTGTGAGATCATGTTGAGAATAAGGGTCGTGACGAAAAGGAGCAGACCCAAAGCGAATGCGGATAGCGTCTTAGAGCTGTCGAATTCCTGGTCACCCGTCAGCAACGACACGATTTGAACCGTAATTGTCGTCATGGCATCCAACGGGTTTGCCGTCAGGTTCGCGGCCAAACCAGCCGCCATCACAACAATCATCGTTTCACCAATCGCGCGGGACGCCGCCAAAAGCATCGCCCCGGTCAATCCGGGGAACGCTGCAGGCAAGACCACTTTCTTTATGGTTTCAGACCGCGTAGCGCCCATCCCAAGCGAAGCATCGCGCAGGGCTTGTGGCACAAAGTTGATGACGTCATCAGACAGGGACGAAATCAGCGGCACAATCATGATGCCCATCACCAATCCAGCGGCCAGCGCGCTTTCCGAAGCAACCTCTAGCCCCATTCCGGTGCCCGTCACACGAATGAACGGCGCAACTGTCAAAGCCGCGAAGAAACCGTAAACAACTGTTGGGATACCCGCCAAAAGCTCTAGCAGAGGTTTGACAATCCCCCGTGTTCTTTCGTTCGCGTACTCTGCCAAATAAATCGCAGAAGCAAGCCCCAGAGGGGCGGCGACCAACATGGCGATAAAACTGATCATCAGCGTACCAGCGATCAGCGGCACGGCGCCAAAACTGCCAGCCGACGCGACCTGATCAGAACGCATGGCGGTTTGCGGGCTCCAGCTGGTGCCAAACAAGAAGTCGGTTAGGGGAACACGCCCCAAGAATTGAATTGTCTCAAACAAAAGAGAAAACACAATTCCAACCGTCACACCTATCGCAACCAAAGAAGAGGCCGCGAGAACCACGACCACAATGTTTTCTAGGAATTTTGAACGTTTGGAATTTACGAGATCCATTTTTTCGTCAGTCTGGAAAGTCATACTGGCAGCCAATCAAATGGTATTTCAAAATAAGGGCACCCCATCACAGGGGTGCCCTTGGAAAGAGTATTAGATTACTCTGCGTACAGCTTAAGGCCGCGGATGTTTTCGCCCCATTCAGCCCGCTCGTCGTCGCTCATTGGGATCAGACCTTTGTCAGCAAGGTAGCCTTCTGGGCCCCATGCGTCTTCAGAAGTGAATTCTGCAAGGTACTCTTCGATGCCAGGAATTTCGCCAACATGTGCCTTCTTAACGTAGAAGTACAAAGAGCGAGACACTGGGTATTCGCCAGAAGAGATAGCTTCGAATGTTGGCTCAACGCCGTTGATCATGTTGCCCTCGATCACGTCAGCGTTTTGGTCCAGGAAGCTAAAGCCAAAGATACCGAAAGCATCTGGGTTTGCCTGAAGCTTTTGAACAACCAGGTTGTCGTTTTCGCCAGCTTCAACGTAAGCACCATCTTCGCGGATCGTGCGGCAAAGCGCTTTGAATGCGTCTTTGTCGGTTTTTTCCAGAGCTTTGATTTCGTCGAATTCTTCACAGCCCGTGTCCATGACCAGCTCTACGAACGCGTCGCGCGTACCAGAGGTCGGAGGAGGTCCAAGAACTTCGATTTTGATCGCAGGAAGGTTAGAGTTAACCTGGTCCCAAGTCATGTTTGGATTTGGCATTGTGCCGCCATTTCCGTCTGGAACCATCTTCGCCAATGCGAGGAACAGATCTTTTTGAGAAACGTCGATCAGGTCGCCTTCTACTGAGTTCGCGAATACAATGCCGTCATAGCCGACTTTTGCTTCTACGATTTCAGTAACGCCGTTTGATGCACATGTTTCAACTTCAGAAGACTTGATGCGACGAGAAGCGTTCGTGATGTCGGGTGAATCTTCACCGACGCTGGCGCAGAACAATTTCAGTCCGCCGCCAGAACCCGTGCTTTCAACAACTGGAGTTTTGATGTCGGTGTTTTTACCAAGACGCTCTGCAACTGTTGTTGAGAACGGGAAAACTGTTGAAGATCCAACGATCGAAATTTGATCGCGTGCAACTGCCGGGCTAGCGGCCAAAGCTACAAGGCTCAAACCAAAAATGCCTGCGGCACGATTTGCAGAAAGTTTATACACAACATACCCCTTTGTGTGATTTCAATGACCAATCAATTTGGTCAGCGACTCACTAACCGCCGCGTGTAATGGGATTACGACAGTTATGTAACAGGAGTGTAACAGGGGCGGAAAATGTCGGTCCGCCCCACGTTGACGTTACGAGATCGCGAGACACGGCAACAGCACAGTGAACGTGCTGCCCCGCCCGATTTCGCTTTCGATCTGCAGGCGCCCGCGGTGGCGGATCAGAATATGTTTCACGATGGCCAAGCCCAGGCCGGTGCCCCCCATTTGCCGGGATCGTCCTTTGTCCACCCGGAAGAATCGTTCTGTAAGGCGCGGCAGAAATTCCGGTGCGATCCCTTCGCCCCGATCCGTAATCGCAACGCTCAGCTGGTCTTCGGCACCTGGGGACATTGACCTGGTTGTCGAGATCTTAACCAGCACATCTGATTTTGGCGCGCTGTATTTCATCGCGTTTTCAATGAGATTTTGGAAAACCTGGGTGAGCTGGTCAGCATCGCCCAACACCAGTGGCAAAGGGCGCTCGACCTCTAGCTTCACGGTTTTGTCTTCACGCTCCATGTAGTCTGCCAGAACGGTCAGAACCGAATTGATGTTGTGCGGCACGTCAACATGGCCTGACGGCATAACCCGCCCGCTTGCCTCAAGCTGGGCAAGGATCAGCAGTTCATCAATAAGACGCGCCATTCGTTTGGCCTCTTTGCTCATCAGCGAAAGAAACCGCTCTCTGGCGGCGGGATCATGCTGGGCCGCGCCTTGCATGGTTTCAATAAACCCATACACCGCCGTAAGCGGAGAGCGCAGCTCATGGCTCACATTGGCCACAAAGTCCCGGCGCATCTGTTCGGCTTCGCGGATGACCGAAACGTCTTCAAAACTAACAGCGGCCAAAACCCTTTCATCCCGGTTCGAAGGATCAACACGGGTGATGTTGACGCTGAACTCTGTGGGAACCACGTCTTGAAACACGAAACTGGACTGGGCCGTTTCCTCATTCTTGAAGACAGACACCACCTTGTCCAGCCAGTCCTCGTCTGGCGCGAAAACGGCGCAGGACCGTCCGCGCAGCTCTGTCCCAAAGCGTTCGCGCGCCGCGTCATTGGCAAAATCGATGATCAGATCTTCACCGACCACCAAGACTGGGCTGCCCAACCCGTTAATGATATTTCTTACACTCTTTTTCATCGTTTCAGCGGCCACTTATGTTCTTAGATGTTTCAAATCTGCGCAGATCACTGGTCCGCAGCCTGTGCGGCGGCCCCGAATCCGTTCGGCGAATTTGGTGCAGGTCGAACACTGTTTTGTCCACCCTCTATTTCGAAGCTGGCCGTTATGTCCCGCTTTGCACTTTCACCGGCGAAGTTCCTTCTGTTTTTTTACGACGGACGGATCACGCTGCGATTTTTATGCTAGCATCGCCCCGTTATTGGTTTGGGAGGATTCGTAAATGGCGCGCCATTTTGCATTCATGTTGTTTGTTCTGGTTTCACTTTTCAGCGGGCCACATTTTGCGACCGCGCAAGACACCCCGATCCCGGAAAAAAGGGCCGTCGGCTTTCAGGACACCGATTTCCCTGGCAACGACATTCGCCCTTTGTTCGAAACTACGCGAGAGATTTGCAGCACGGCCTGTGCGGATGACACGGCCTGCGTTGCAATCACGTTTAACGCCAACAACCGTTCATGCTTTTTGAAGTCGTCACAGTCCGAACCCCAAAATTTCGTGGGCGCATTTTCAATCCTGTATTTCGAACTGCCGCCTTTGGTCCTGGAACGCAGCAGGTCAAATGCCCAGCAGCTTTCCTTTTTGCCGGGCGGTTATTTGGCACAAGCCCGGAACCGCCTGGACCAGTTGGCAGAAAACGCGCCTTTGATCGACGGGTACCGCACCCGAGAGGATCTGCAGCAAGCACTGGTCTACTGGCGTAGGCAGGGCAATTTGGTACAGGAATTCAACTGGTCCCTCAAACGCCAGACCCTTTCTTATGACCCTGTCGGTTGGCTAGCGCTTTCGGATCTGGCCTGGCGTCTGGCGAAGGACGACCGCAAAAACCAACGCAAATGGGTGTCTTATTCTGCCGATCTGGCCACGATCGCGTTTCTTTTTGCAGATCAACCCGCGCAAAAGGCACAGGCGATGGTTCAGTTGGCACAGGCGCTAGAGCGGCGGGGCGATGGTGCCGCTACAATCCCCGCGCTTCGCCTAGCGCAGGCCCAGGCCCCTACACCTGACACGGCGCAGCGGTTGGAACGGGCCCTTGGCCTGTTCGGATTTCGCGTCGTCGAAAATACGACCGACAACAATGCTGAAAACCCACGGATCTGCATGACTTTCAGCGAAGCCCTGATCGAGGCTGGCGTTGACTACACCGAATATGTGCGCATCCAGTCTGGCGAGTTGCCCGTCGTAGCCGAGGGCCGACAGCTGTGCATCGAAGGTGTTGCGCATGGCCAAAGCTATGCCTTTACCATTCGCGCCGGTTTGCCGGCGGCCAGCGGCGAAGTCACCCATAAATCCGCAGATCTGACGGTCTATGTGAAAGATCGTGATCCCGCCGTGCGCTTTACGGGTAGCGGATATGTCCTGCCCAAATCCCCAACAGCAACGATCCCGTTGATCTCCGTGAATACGGACCAAGCTGATCTGAAAATCTTTCGCATTGGGGATCGGGGCCTTGCCGCTGCGCTGCGCGGGGATGTTCTGGGGTCAAACCTTGATGGCTACGATATGAGCCGCATTGAATCTGGCAGCGGTGCAGACGTCTGGTCTGGGACAGTCGATATTGCGTCTGACCTAAATGCGAATGTGATTACGGGGCTGCCTGTGGGGGATGTCCTGACCACATTGCAGCCGGGCGTTTACACGATAACGGCCCGTGTGCCCGATAGCGATGAATTTGGCGAACAGGCCGCCACCCAATGGTTCATCGTGACCGATTTGGGGCTGGAAACGCTTAGCGGTGATGATGGGTTACATTTATTTGTGCGCGGGCTGTCAGACGCTTTGCCACGGGCGGGCGTGACGGCGCGGCTTGTGGCCTCTAACAACGAAATCCTTGGGGAAATGACGACGGATCAACAAGGCTACGTCACCTTTCCTGCCGGGCTGACACGGGGTCTTGGTGGGATGACCCCTGCCCTTGTCACAGTCACGACCGAGGCGGGCGACTATGCCTTTCTGGATCTCACCAAAGCTGGGTTCGACCTGTCTGATCGCGGGGTCGAAGGGCTGCCCCCGCCTAAGCCAATTGATATTTTCCTGACAACAGAACGCGGCGCTTACCGGCCCGGGGAAACGGTACATGCCACAGTGCTGGCGCGGGATGCGACAGCGGCCGCGCTGGACGGGCTTCCCTTGACGGCCATCCTATCGCGCGCGGATGGGGTGGAGTTTTCCCGCGAGGTTCTAACCAACGGACAAGCAGGCGGCTTTGCCTATGACATGGCCTTGCCTGCAACCGCGCAACGCGGGGCCTGGGCGCTCAAGATCTATGCTGATACCAAACGCACAGCGCTGGCCGAAACACGGTTTTTGGTTGAAGACTTTGTGCCAGAACGGATTGATTTTGACATCAACATGGCCGACGGGGCGATTGCCGCTAAAGAGCGCCCCACTGTCTCGGTCTCGGCGGATTATCTATATGGTGCCCCTGCGAGCGGTCTAAACATCGAAGGCGAATTGCAGGTCACGCCGACCAACCGTCTTTCCGACTTCCCCGGCTATGTTTTTGGTGCGCAGGAAGAGGCCTATACCCAAAGCTTTGCCGGCATCCCAACCGAGACCACCGATGCGGATGGGCAAGCCAGCTTTGCCGTGACGCTGCCCGAAATATTGGCCGGATCCAGGCCGAATACCCTTGAAGTCACGTTGCGCATCTCAGACGGGTCCGGTCGCCCTGTGGAACGAAGCATCGAACGCCCGATTGCGCCGACGGCCCAGCTTATCGGTCTGAAACCTTTGTTTGACGGAGCCCTTGAAGAAGGTGCGCTTGCCCGATTTGAAGTGATCGCCCTGGGAACCGACGCACAGCGAACTGCCCTTCCCGATGTTCAATGGACGCTGTCCCGCATCAGTCGTGATTATCAATGGTATCGCAGCAATGGGCGCTGGAATTGGGAACCAATAGAGCGTCGCAGCCGGGTTGCAAATGGCGCGTTGTCCCTTAGCGCAGAGTCGCTTGGCAAGATTGAGGCCGCAGTTGATTGGGGTGAATATGAGCTAAGGCTCGTGTCGACCAGCGGCGCTTATGCGACCACGTCTTACACGTTCGACGCGGGCTGGTGGTCCGGGAATGGGACCAGCGACACGCCTGATCTGTTGCAGGTCGGATTGGATCGAAAGGCATATGCCGTTGGCGATACCGCCAAATTGCGCCTGGATGCCCGCTATGACGGCATTGCGTTGATCAGAGTGTTGTCAAACCGTTTGATAGCGATGCAATCCATACCTGTTCAAAAGGGTGAAACCATCGTTGATCTGACGGTCGGCAGCGATTGGGACAGCGGTGCCTATGTCACCGCGACCCTGATCCGCCCGATGGACGGTGCCACTGGCCGCAACCCGCAAAGGGCAATCGGGCTGGCCTATGCGCCGATTGATCCGGGGTCCAAAAAGCTAAGCGCCACGTTCGAAACGCCGACAGAGACGAACCCACGCAGCCGTTTTGATGTCGCCCTTAAGGTACAGGGGCAAAGCCCTGGGCAGCCCGTTTTTGCCACGATTGCCGCCGTGGATGTCGGCATTCTCAACCTGACGGGGTTCACATCTCCGGCGCCGGTTGATCAGTATTTTGGCCAGCACCGGCTGGGGGTCGAAATGCGGGACCTTTACGGTCAATTGATAGATGGCAGCCTGGGCACACGCGGCACTTTGCGCTCTGGCGGGGACAACGCCCAAACCCGTGGAAACGCACCGCCGCCGACACAGGATCTTGTCGCTGAGTTCAGCGGCATTTTGACCGTAGACGATCAGGGCTATGCCCGTGCGCAATTTGATTTGCCTGCCTTTAACGGGACGGTGCGCCTGATGGCCGTTGTGTGGTCCGACAGCTCTGTCGGGCAAGCGGAACAAGATGTGTTGGTGCGCGATCCAGTCGTGCTGACGATGTCTTCGCCCCGGTTTCTTGCCCCCGGCGACCAAGGCCGCCTGCTGATCGAGGTGGCCCATGCCACCGGTCCAACCGGACCTGTCGAAGTGGTGTTGGAATCCTCTGGGCCGCTGGCCCTCTCCAACGCCGCGCCCATTGGATTTTCCCTGCGAGAAAACGAACGCAAGACGCTGGACATCCCCCTGTCCGCCGACAGGATCGGAACCGGGGAAATCATCGCACGGCTTACAGCGCCGGACGGGCGTGAATTCGTGCGGACCCACGTGCTTACAGTCCGTGACAACACGCCGACAACGTCTCGGCAACATCGGGTTCAACTGGCCGGGAATGGCAGCGCGTTTGAGATCGGGCCAGACATATTCACCGATTATGTTCCCGGCAGCGGCACCGCTATCCTGACCATCGGCGCGCTGGCCCAGATTGATGCGCCCGGATTGCTGATGCAATTGAACCGGTATCCTTACGGATGCACGGAACAGCTTACCTCCAAGGCGTTGCCGCTTTTGTATTACGGTGAAGTCGCCGATGCGCTGAACATGGACAGTGCAGAGGATCTGACGAAGCAAATAAACGCAGCCATCACGACGCTGTTGACCCGCCAAGACAGCAGTGGCGCATTTGGGTTGTGGTCCGCCCAAGGCAACAATCTTTGGCTGGATGCGTTTGTGACTGATTTCCTAAGCCGCGCCCGCGCCATTGGCTATGCCGTGCCTGATCTGGCGTTCACATCGGCGCTGAACAATCTGCAAAACAAACTGAACTACGCCCCTGACTTTGAAAATGCGGGGCAGGATATTGCCTATGCTTTGATGGTCCTCGCCCGGGAAGGCAAGGCCAGCATCGGGGACCTGCGCTATTACGCCGATGTCAAAGCGCAGGAGTTCGCAACGCCGATGGCCCTGGCGCAACTTGGGGCCGGTTTGGCGTTTTATGGCGATCAGGCCCGCGCGGATGGGCTGTTTCTTTTGGCGCAAAATGCCATTGACGTCCCGGGTGTCGATACCACCAAGTGGCGTTCAGATTTTGGGTCTTGGTATCGTGACACGGCGGCGGTGCTGACCCTCGCGTCCGAAGTCTCTAGCACCGCAGTCAATATGTCCGACCTCTCTGACCGGCTGGCCGCTGCGTCGCAAACAGACCTGTCAACGCAGGATGCGACATGGTCCTTGCTGGCCGTCAGATCAGCAATGGACGCAGCCCGAATTGGCGGCGTAACCGTAAACGGCGAAGATTTGGGCCCCACCCCAGTCCGCCGCCTAAACGCACAAGACCTGTCCGCCGCACCGATCATCGTTGAAAACAGCGGGGCGCAATCGACTGATTTGGTGCTCACAACGATCGGGATACCGGCGACGGAGATGCCTGCAACCAATGTCGGCTATCGCATGGAACGGCAGCTTTACACGCTAGAGGGCGCGCCCGTTGATCTGGCGAACATCCCGTTGAACACGCGCATGGTGGCGGTTCTGCGCGTCACCCCGGAACGCGAACAGTTCGCCCATTTGATGGTTGCAGATCCCCTGCCCGCAGGGTTTGAGATCGACAACCCGAACCTGTTGCGTGCTGGCGATATTTCGTCCCTGTCCTGGCTGAACCTGAACACCTCTGCACAATTCACAGAGTTCAGGGACGATCGGTTTCTTGCGGCGGTGGACTGGCAAGGCACTGACAGCTTTCAACTGGCCTATATCGTCCGAGCGATTTCACCGGGAACCTATACACAGCCCGCGGCCAGTGTCGAAGACATGTACCGCCCCAATTTCCGCGCCCGAACACAAGCGCAGCGCGTTGACATAAGAACCGAATGAACCGTCTTGCTGCATTTACGGCCTGTGTTCTGGTCGCAGGGCTTGGGCATCTGGGGCTGGACGTTTGGGTCGACCGCACAGAGCTGCCTAATCTGGTGCCGGAAACATCGGTGACGGTTGTTGACCGTGACGGTGCGCTGCTGCGGGCCTATCCCGTGGCAGATGGGCGGTGGCGGATGCCTGCGGACACAGGGGCGATTGACCCGGCCTATCTTGGATATCTCATCGCGTTTGAGGATAAGCGGTTCTACCAGCATTCCGGGGTTGATCTGCGGGCAATGGCACGCGCGGCGATGCAGGCCTTGTGGAATGGGAAAATCGTTTCGGGCGGCTCTACCCTGACGATGCAAGTGGCCCGTCTGCTAGAGGACGGAAGCACCGGGAAATTGCCCGGAAAGCTTCGCCAGATCCGCGTCGCCCTTGCGCTGGAACGGGTCCTGAGCAAACAGGACATTCTGGACATCTACGTGAAACTCGCCCCTATGGGTGGCAATTTGGAAGGTGTACGTGCGGCAAGTCTGGCCTATTTCGGGAAAGAGCCAAAGCGCCTGACCGCGGCCCAGTCGGCCCTTTTGGTCGCGCTTCCCCAATCCCCAAGCGCGCGGCGCCCGGACAGACACCCAAAGGCCGCACAGCTGGCCCGCGATCGTGTACTTGGCAGGCTTACTGACAGCGGCGTCCTAAGCGTCGGCGAGGGCAAAGCCGCGCGCAAAGAACAGGTGACGTCCCGCCGCATTCCGTTTCCGATGCTGGCGCCACATATGGCAGATCATCTGGTGGCGGAATTCCCGGACGATGGCAACATCGAAACCTCTTTAGATGGTAGGTTGCAACAAAGCCTAGAGACCTTGCTGGCTGATCGAACGGCAAAACAGGGCCGATCCCTGACCGGTGCGATTTTGGTGGCCGATCATCAAAGCGGAGAGATATTGGCCTCTGTCGGTTCGGCGGATTTCTTTGACATCAGGCGGCAAGGGTTCGTTGACATGACCCGGGCGGTGCGGTCACCGGGATCAACGCTTAAGCCGCTGATATACGGTCTGTCTTTTGAGGCAGGACTGGCGCATCCGGAAACGCTGATTCAGGATCGACCCACGGATTTTGGCGGCTATGTCCCGACGAATTTTGACCGGGTCTATCATGGAACGGTGCATGTCCGCAAAGCCCTGCAACTGTCGCTGAACATCCCTGCCGTCGCGGCGTTGGATGCGGTTGGGCCCGCGCGATTTCTAAGCCGCCTGCGCCGTGCTGGCGTTGCACCGAAATTGCCCGCGGGGGATCGCGCCGGTTTGGCCATCGCATTGGGCGGGTTTGGTATCAGCCTGCGGGATTTGGTGGGTGTCTACGCCTCTATTGCGCATGACGGACAGGTGGTTTTGCTGTCAGAAACCGGTGACGCGCAGATTACCAAACGCAGGCTACTTGATCCAATTCCGGCCTGGTATGTGGTCGACATCCTGGCAGGCACCCCGCCGCCGACCACGGGGCGCATTGATGAAATCGCCTTTAAGACGGGCACCTCCTATGGCCATCGGGATGCCTGGGCGGTTGGGTTTGACGGACAACATGTGATTGGCGTCTGGCTGGGGCGGGCCGACGGGACGGCAGTGCCCGGCATCCAGGGGCTGTCCACAGCTGCACCGCTGTTGTTTGAGGCATTCTCTCGTCTCAAAGACACACCCAGCCCACTTGCCCCCGCGCCGCGTGCGGCGCTGACAGTGCCGAATTCTGGCCTGC
Organism: Marinosulfonomonas sp.; assembly: GCA_051251595.1. Lineage (GTDB taxonomy): Bacteria > Pseudomonadota > Alphaproteobacteria > Rhodobacterales > Rhodobacteraceae > NORP110. The sequence goes on along the minus strand of JBPOFA010000005.1, from coordinate 221,474 downwards.
CCGCGCCGTTGCGGACGTTCAGAACCCGTGGGCAGCAAATCACCTCAACACAGAACCAGCCCGAAATTTCGTACCCGCCGGACGGCGCCGAAGTCGAGGTGGATTTGGCACAAGGGCAGGATACGCTTGTTATCAAGCTGCGCAACGGAACCCCGCCCTTCAGCTGGATCGTGAACGGTCAGGCGCAGCAAGAGCTTAGCTTTGAGCGTCAGAAAATCTGGCATTTGACAGAACCGGGGTTCGTACATGTGTCTGTTGTCGACAGTCGCGGATTGTCGGCAAACGCGCAGTATTTTGTAAAATAAGCGCCTTAACAGCGCTGAACCATGGCCCGGCCCAATAAGGCCGTTGATGGTCGTTTGGGCCTGAGGTAGCGTTTCCTCAACCAACCAGAGGAAGTAACATGGATGATACCGACCTGCTGGCGAAACTGGCAGAGGATGAAGCCCGGCTTGTCTTTGACCGTTTCAGCAACTCTATGGCTTGGGCGCTTGGCACATCCCTGGTTGAGCATGGGCGCGCCAAGAACCTGCCGATCGCAATCGACATCACACGCCACGGGCAATGCTTGTTTCACTGCGCTCTGGACGGGGCCGTGCCAGACAATGCCGAATGGATAAAGCGTAAGAACCGTGTGGTGAACCGGTTTGGGCACAGCTCTTTGTATATGGGGGTCAGTTTTCGGTTGGACGGGCGGACCATAGAAGAAAGCAAGCTATTGCCCGAAAGCGAATTTGCGCCACATGGCGGGGCCTTTCCCATTCTGATCCGCGACACTGGCCCTATTGGAACGGCCACAGTTTCGGGGCTGCCGCAGCTGGACGACCACAATCTTGTGGTCACGAAACTCTCTGAATTATTGCATTCAAGTTAAGCCAAGTTTCCCCTCATAGGATTTTTCAAGATGTCAGACGCCGAAACGCTGGACCGATACGAAGCTGCCAAAAACATCGCGACCAAAGCAGGCGCAGAGGCGCTGCGCTATTTTGAGACATTTGACACCCTGACCATCGACCAAAAAGGGCACCAGGATTTGGTGTCAGAGGGGGACCGAAACGTTGAACTTTTGGTGCGGGCAGAGCTTGGCGCTGCGTTTCCTGACGACGGGATCGTTGGCGAGGAACACGCGAATGTTGACGGCACCAGTGGCTATGTTTGGGTGATTGATCCGATTGACGGAACCGCAAATTTTGTGCGCGGCATTCCGGCCTGGTGCGTGACCCTTGCCTGTGTCAAAGGCGATGAAGTTCTTGTTGGGGTGATCTTTGATCCGGTTCATGATGAGCTTTACCACACGACCCTTGGGCAAGGGGCATTCTGCAACGACGCGAAGATTTCAACGGTGCAAAACGCCAGTCTGTCGAACGGCTCGATCGCGATTGGGTTCAGTGGCCGCACCCGCAAGGAAGGGGTTCTGAGCCTCATTGAAATGATCGTGAATGAGGGTGGGGTTTTCTATCGGAATGCCTCTGGGGCTTTGTCGCTTGCCTATGTGTCCTGCGGCAAATTGCTGGGCTATGTCGAAGAACATATGCACCCGTGGGACTGTCTGGCCGGCCAATTGTTGGTGGCCGAGGCTGGTGGTATGATCGAGCAGCAGGATGCGCAATCTATGGTCGCAAAGGGGGGCCGCGTTGTCGCCGGGGCGCAGGGCATCGCGCAAGACCTGCTGCGCATGGCCGATGCGGTGTACAAAACTTAAAGTCCCCGTTCACATTGTCGTAAACGCCCTATCGTCGCGAACGATGGCCGCTACAAAGGACGCACTTTGAAAAGGAGTGCGTCGCGTGCCCAGACAAACCGAAAAATTCACCTTCCCAAGCGCATCAGGTGTGCCCTTGTCTGCCCGGCTCGACCTGCCAACAGGCCCTGCACGGGCCTATGCCTTGTTTGCGCATTGCTTCACGTGTTCAAAAGAGTTGTTGGCCTCGCGTCGCATTGCCGAAGAGCTCACCGAACGCGGTATCGCAGTTGTCCGTTTTGACTTTACCGGGCTTGGCGCCAGTGGTGGCGATTTTTCAAACACAAATTTTTCGTCCAATGTCGAAGATCTGGTGGCCGCCGCGCAGCATATGAAAACCGAACTTGAAGCGCCGCAAATCCTTGTTGGGCATTCCTTGGGTGGGGCTGCTGTTTTGGTGGCTGCGGCCAAGATCGCAGAGGTCCGGGCTGTGGCAACTGTGGGCGCGCCTGCGGATCCCGCCCATGTCACGCATATTTTCCAGTCCTCGGTCGAGACCATTGAACAAGAAGGCGTTGCCGATGTGTTGCTGGCCGGACGTCCTTTCCAGCTGAGAAAACAGTTCATCGACGACATCCGGGCGCAAAATCTGGAACCCATCATTGGGCATTTCAAAAAGGCTCTTTTGGTCCTTCACGCGCCGCGCGACGAGGTTGTGGGGATCGAAAATGCAGCCCAGATATTCCAGGCCGCGCGTCATCCAAAAAGCTTTTTATCGCTCGACGATGCCGACCATTTCTTGTTGCGCCGTTCTGATGCTGATTATGCCGCCGGGGTGATTGCCACCTGGGCGCAGCGCTATTTGACGCCGGATGATGCCAAAGAATCCTCCCCCGACTCTGAATCCGGCACAGTGGTTGTCGCCGAAACCGGCGCGGGTAAGTTCACAAACGTGATTGTCACAGGCAGCGGTCATACCCTGAACGCGGATGAGCCTGTTTCCGTCGGCGGTGACGACACCGGACCAACGCCTTATGATCTGCTGTTGTCGGCGCTTGGCACCTGCAAAGTCATGACCATGCGGATGTATGCAGAACGCAAAGGCTATAAACTGGACCGGGCCGAGGTTCGTCTGAGTCACAGCAAAATTCATGCAACGGATTGCGCCACATGTGACACCCCATCCGGCAAGATTGACCACATCCACGCCGAAATAACCCTGACCGGGGATCTTACGCCTGAACACAGAAAGGCGATCTTTGAGATCGCAGAAAAATGCCCTGTTCATCGGACCATCACAAGCGAGGTGGTCATTCAGGCGGATTTGGCGGCAGATCACCCCCAAACCTTACCTTAGGGAAGCCGGAAAGCCGGCCCATTACGTCCGATTCGTTCAACAATTTCGGCAAAGGGTCGCCATTAGTCTGAAATGTGAACCAATGCTGATTGTACTGCCGCAGCAGGTCGCGGTATGGTAAAGTTGAGGCGACTCAATAAACGAAATGGGCGGGGGCCGTTCGTTTTTCTTCAAAGATCACGCAGATGGTGCATCTGCGGGCTAATGGCCCTGCTTTGGCTGGTTCGGAATGTCCGACCCGCCGAAAGAGAGTGACTGGGACATGGGCAAGAGCCCCGACATCGCAACGCCAGAAACGGGATCGGATACGCCGATTCCGTCGCTAGAGGATGTGATGAAAGCATCCAACTGGGATGAGCGGCTTGCTCAGGCCCGGTTGCGTCGCGAACATGTGCTTGGCAAGAACGGCCCAATTTCCCGCCCTCCGGTTCCGGCAAGAACCCCCGCCTTGCCAGATGCCGTTGATGATGCGGCAAAGGCCGAACCAGAAGATCTGGAAGAAGCGCCTAGCATCAACGAAATCCTGACGACCGCGAATTGGAGCGACCGTCTTGAAAAGGCCAAGGAACGCCGCGAAGAAATTCTTGCGAAACGCAATGCGGCTCAGGCCAAGAAAATTGCGGCAGCCAATGAAACGGCGAAAAAGCAGGAAAAAGAGACCATTCGTCTGGCCGTCACCGGTTTTCGCCGGGACGCGCCTGTGTCAGATGACGCGCCAAAGGAAACGGCCAAGGCCGCCGTCTTTGCCCCCCTGCCAGCCGCCGCAGCAGAGCGTGCGACACCGACCCCAGAACTTGCCGCCAACGCGCCCCAAACTCAACGGTCCAAATGGCCAATCGCAGCGGGCCTTGCCTTGGTGGCTTTCGCGGGGGCCTGGGCTGCGAAACCGATGTGGATGCCCAGCCACGTTACGCTGACCGAAGCGGCCCTTTCGCCCAGCCCGGCCGAACCACAGGTTGTGGCATCCCCTGTGCCAGCGGTTGAGACTGCAGCGCTTCCTACGACCGGAAATGCAACAGCCGCGCAATTTGAAGTCGCGGGTGTGGCCCCTACAGCGTTGAACCTGCCCACCAGTGACGCCGCTACGGCAGATGCACCGCTTGCGGTTGCAAGCCTTTCACCGCGCGTTTCAACGGCAAGCGCCCTGCCCGCTTTGGGCCGAGAGGCGACCCCAACCGTGCAGACCACATCTCCGGTACTGCGCGCCGATCAGATGACTGTCGCCAAGGCTGACGCAACCGCAGTAACAGAGGCTCCTCTGGGAGTTGCGCCAGAGTATCTGGACACAGTTTCGACCTTAGCGGCTGTTTCGGAGGGGCTTGCCGGTGCTGGACAGACAGCCAGCGAAAGCGGCATCGCCCTTTCCGCCTCTGCGACACTGCAACACTCAAACTTGCGCCCTGCGATGGCACCTGCCCCAAGTGAGGCGGTCAATGCTTCGACCGCTTTCCAGGTGCCGAACCAAAGCCTCGCGTCCCTTGGCAACATTCCTGCCGTCATGCCAGTCTTTGCGCGCGCGGTGGAAAACCCGAACCCAACCGATTTCGGTGCTGCATTCCAACCCACGAGCGATCAGGCACAGGACAATTTTGAGCCGACCAAAATTACGTTTCTGTCAGGCCCTGCCTTGACCGATACACCGGCAACCGCCCCGTCCGTTTTGTCACAAAGCCCGTTTGCCGGGACCGGCGACGTTTCTGCGGCTCTGAATGTGCCAGAAGACTTTCAGGCGCTAAATGCGTCTTTGCCGACCCCGCTAACGGACGCACAACGATTGGCCTCTTTGGGGTCTATCGCCGAAGATTTGACGCAGGATGCAATTGCCACGGTTCCGGCCTCGCCCGAGTCCTTTGAAGACATGGTCGCCCGGGTTGGCGTATCACCGACCATCCGCGCCACGGTGCCTGCGGACAATGGATTGTCACTGGACGTCTCGGCCTATTCAATTCACGTGCAAGCGCCTGCCGGGTTGTCAGAAGACAAGCTGACCCAGTTTTCAGATGCGCTGCGCCACACCGGTTTTGTCGTGAAACCACCGACACGTGTCAGCTATAAGGTCAGCAAAAACAACATCCGGTATTATCACGCCGAAGATGCAGACGCCGCCAAAGTTCTTGCCGAAGCTGTCGACGGCACGGCACGGGATTTCACCGATTTCAGCCCGTCGCCGCCGCTTGGCACGATAGAGGTGTTCTTGGCCGGAAACTCTCCCAAAACCAGCAAGACGCCAACCAAACGCAGGTCTTCCGCCCCGGCGGCAGACCCAGAGGTTACGGCATTGCGGAATCGTTTGTTGAACAGTTTGCGCAGAGGCGACCACCTATGATGCCCTGCGCCCCAAACCGCCTTTCGTCGAGGAATTCTTATGCTTAGTCCAAAACTCACCGCGATTGTGACAACCCTGATTTTGATTGGGGGCGGGCATTCTGCGCATGCTGCGTATAACCTGCAGCAATTGCAGCAGATTGAACAATACGTGGCCTCTAAAGACTGCGGCGGTTTGCTTGGCTATCTGGAATCGAACCCGTCGATCATGGCCGGAAGCGATAGTTTGGCCGTTGAATTGCGCAACTTTGCAAATGGTGTCGAAGGCGGGCTGATCCAATGCTTGTCAGCACCGCCAACCCGTTCCGGACAGACACCTGCGACGATCGCTGCTTATTGATTTTGCATGATGATCGGCACGCCAACCTCGCCACGCATGGACATTGCCTACATCATTGATCCCAGATTTCCCGGCGGGACATCCGCCGCTGTTGTCAGTGAGCTTCGAGTTGTCGCCGCGCTTGGCACTGTTGTTGTCCATGCCATCACATCCAAGATGTTCGGGGAAAAATCGATCTCTACGAAGATCAGGGCGGTTTTGCGGGAACTTGATGTGCAGATGGTGTGGGATGCGCCGAAGATCAACGCTGATCTGGTTATCTGGCACAACCCCTCTTTTCTGAAGTTTCAGGATAGTTTTGCATCGCGGATTGTGTGTCGGCACCTGATCGTTGTCACCCATGAGAATTTCTATCGCCCGGGCCAGGTAGAGGCCTATGACGTCGGGCATTGCCATGATCTGATCGACAAAAGCACCTTGGCCTTGCGCAAATCCATCGCGCCGATTTCCCCCTATAATCGTGAAACCGTGCTTGATTGGTTTCAGCTGGGCGGCATCCCGTCCGGTTGGGATGTGCTGCCGCAAGACTGGTTCAATATCTGCGATTTCGACTATCAAACACCGACCAGTTCCCCGCGCGACAGACGCGGTCGACACTCTCGTCCTGGGATGGAAAAATTCCCCAGCCCGCAAGACATGAACAACTGCTTTCCCGCGCATTCAGATGCCAATGTAATCCTGGGCGCAGACCTGTTCACAAAAGACCCGATACCGGCAAATCATTGGGATTTGCATCCGTTCGGCGGGCTGGACATTTCAAGCTATTTCGAAATGATCGACTTTATGGTTTATTTTACGGCCCCCACGTGGAGAGAGAGCTTTGGTCGTGTTCTGGCAGAGGCGATAGCGGCGGGCAAAGTCGTCATCTCAGATGCCGGCACAGCCGCGACCTTTGGAGGGGGCGTGATTGCCGCCGACCCGAAAGATGTAGACAGGATTATCGGCCAATTCCTAAGATCGCCGGAACAATATCAGGAACATGTGACTATGGCGCAATCCTTGCTGCGGGCCTTTGCCCCTGAAAAGTTTCGGGACCGTTTTCTAACCCTCACAGGGTCAGAGATTGGGGCGCGGCCATGATCCTCGTTGAATCCGGAAAGCGGGACGCGAAGTCCTTTGACGCCAAAATCCTGTTTGCCATGCAATTGGCGCAGCGCGGGCATCATGTCGGGATTGATGAAGCCTCTATGCCGGACGATATTGAACGGCATCAGAAATATGAAGTCGCGCCCTATTTGACAAAAATCCAGGACGCCGATGTAACCGGCGTGGTGATGATTTCGGCTGAGGAAATCGAAGACGAAACCTTGCTGTTGCTAAGGTCTCTTAATCTTCCTTCAGATGCGCTTGTTGCGGCGACGGGGCGGTTCAAAACACATCAGGCTTATGTCGGTGCTGCTTCAAAACTTGCCTATGCTCTTGGGCAAGAACCAAATCTTGTTGATCTCAATGATTTGCAGCAAAAACAGATCCTTGAAACCTCGATCACGCCTTTGGCAGCCAACCGCGTCAAGACCGGTTACGTGCCGCCCAAGACGCCGGAATTGTTTGTCTTTGTCCCGGCCGAAAGCCTTGAAGACCCGCTATTTTTGCCAGCAATCGCCAGCCTGGATCATTTTCGGTTGTTCAATCTGAATGTGGTGACGACGGGCGCTGGCCAGGAACAGATACGAAAGTCCGGCCATTCGGACCTGAACGTGTTCGGGATCACAGAACTGTCGCCGTCGACCTTTGCAAAGATCGCCAATATCGCTGCGTTCTTTGGCGACCGGGTGCCGGGCGAACGCATGGCCAGTTTTGCGCTGGACCTGATGCGTTTAGGGGGTGCCGTCGTCGATTGCACCACGAATGCCGCCTTCGCCACAAGCGGCGCACCGGCGCTGCGCGGCCCGCAGGACCCGGGCGCGCTTGGGCTTTATGTTGAAAACACGGTTCATCCCAACCTGGCAGAGATTGCGCGGCAGGCGCAAACAAACGAATGGCTGGAAAGCAATTCTTTTTCCAATCTTTTGTCGTCCATGGGATTGCAGGCCCATGACCCAGAGGTGGGGCAGAACGGGCCTGGACGGCAAACGCTTTTTGTGCCCACGAATGGCAACGGGCTTGGGCATGCGCAACGCTGTTCGCTGATCGCGACCGAGCTGGATGATCAAAGCCACACGCGTTTCGCCGCTTTCCCAAGTTGCGTTGGACTGATCCAAAGCAAGGGGTTTCCTTGTGGTCCTTTGGTGCAGAAAAGTGAATTCCACCAAGATGGGTATGCCAATGATATCGTGAATTACCTGCGTCTGCGTCGCAGTTTGCGCGCGCATGACAAGCTGGTTTTTGATGGGGGGTATGTGTTTGATTCCATCTACCGCACCATCGTCGAGAACGGGTTGCATGGCATCTGGATTCGACGCGGGTTGTGGCAAGCTGGCCAGATAAAGAAATCGGCCTTTGCGCGGGAAAAAGCCTTTAAACAGGTAATCGTGCCGCAGGAAGCCTTTGAAGAGCTTAATGCGAGCTACACCTTTGGGGACAACATTCATCCCGTCGGACCGATATTGCAGAAAGCACAAGCAACGCCCGACGATATCGCCGCTACGCGCCTGAAACTTGGGGCGGAATTTGAGTGTGATTTTGACGAGCTGATTGTCACGATGTTGGGCGGCGGCGTGGCCGCTGACAGATCGGCCCAAATCCAGTCGATGTGCGCCTTGGCCGAAAACCGCCCTGACTGTTTGCATTTGGTTGTTGTGTGGCCGGGGTCCAAAGTCTCGCCCGGTCTGACAAACTGGAAGAACACCCGCGTGGTCAAAACCCGCAACGCGCTTGGCCTGTGCCAAACGGCCGATCTTGTTGTGTCTGCGGTTGGCTATAACTCCTTCCATGAACTCATGTATCACGCGATCCCGTCCATTCTTGTGCCGCAGATGGCGCCCTTTATGGACGATCAGGAAAGACGGGCGCGGGCGGCCTCTGATCGTGGGTTGGCGGCGACGGTGCTGGGGCATGAATTGTTGTTACTGGAACGAGAGGTGAATGCCTTTCTGGATCATGGCAAAGCCGATGAGGTCCGCACTGCCCTTGGGGTCACAAGTTTCCCCGAGCGCGGGAACCAGGCTGCCGCTCGGTTGATCGAAAATGGGGGTGATCATGTCTGAACAAACCTGGCTGGATCTGATTGCGCGCCTATCTGCCCCAGAGCCCGTTGATCTGGATGCAACGGTCTTTCGGGATCAAGGCGTTGCCACGCGCCCCTTGGCGCAACAAGGTGCCGCGCTGCCCGAAACCACACCGCCATCTGCGCTGTTGTGGGGCAAAGAAACGCCCGATATTTCCCATATCGGTGTGGTCGTGAATGCGCCTTTGGCCGATCCGACAACGGTGGCGCTGCGCCTTGCTTCGGCGGCTGTAGAACGCGGGGTGACACCGATCATCATGACAGAGCTGGCGGATTGCGGGTTTGAACGGTTCGGCTTTCGCATAGAACGTATCGTTGCGGACAGCGCAGAAGAACGGGCAATCTTGCAGCAAGAGATTTGTCAGTTCTGGGATCTGGCCATTGTCATTGATGCCACCGAAGCCTCTATGCTGGGCTAAAATAGCGACGTCTGCACATCGTCAGCAAAACGTATGGCACTTTGTCGGGCACATTGTCGTTCTCGGGCCCGGTCGGTCAATACGGGTTCTTGGGGCCGCGATCATCTGAAAGGCTGGATTGCCGCCGCGCGACAAGCAGTTCAATCGCATCGGCAAGATGGATCCGGTCTATGTGATGGTCCCCCCGGGCGACACGAATTTTATGCGCCTCGATCATCACATCGGCATAGCTGCATCCCATGGGGGGCTCAAAGCGGTAAGAGGCCAGTTCGATCAAAAGACCAAGTGGATCCTGAAAGTAGATCGAATCCATAAAGCCGCGATCTTTGACGCCGCTGTGTTTGATGCCGCGTTCGTCCAACCGCTCTGCCGCTTGGAAAAACGTGGCCTGCGAAACATTCAGCGCGAGATGGTGAACTGCACCGGGTTCTGTTGAGGTTCGGCTTGGGTCCGGGGCGCGGTCTTCGTTGGTGAAGATCGTGATCAGTCGGCCGTCGCCGGGATCAAAATACAGGTGGCCTTCGTTCGGGTTGTCCAGATTGGGCTGATCAAAAATGAAAGGCATGCCCAGCACGCCCTCCCAGAAATCGATGGAGCTTTGACGATCCGCGCCCATCAATGTGATGTGATGAACGCCTTGAGTTTGTATTTTTCGCATCTTCGGCCCCTCTTGGATTTTGGCACCCCCAATCGGCGGTGTGTTTTGGTTTGCGTCTTTCGTCCTGTCTTACAGAATAACCTGATGTTCCGCCTGCCCTTTGCCAGCGCCGGACACCAGAAAGGTTTTGCCCTGATCCGCACCTTCCGCGCCTTCTGCGGCAGAGGTCACAAACAGATCGGTCAGGTCCGGGCCGCCGAAGGCGGGACAGGTGGTTTGGTCTGCGGGCAGATCGACCTGAGACAGGAATTGACCCTCCGCTGAATATTTGGACACCCGCGCCGCGCCCCATTGGGCATTCCAGATGCAGCCTTGGGCATCCACAACCGACCCATCCGGGTGCAATCCTTGCGTGGTCAAATCGATCAACACCGTTGGATCGCCTTTTGGCCATCCGTGATCAGGGTCAAGCGCCTGACGCATGATCTTGCCGACCCGCGTGTCGGTGAAATACGCAAATTGCCGATCCGGCGAAAAGCAGATCGAATTGGAAATCGAGATATCCGGAAACAGGGTTCGGACTTCACCGCGATAATAGCGGTAAATCGCGCCCGCATTGTCCTGAGCTTCCTTTCCCATTGTCCCGATCCAAAACCCGCCAAACGGGTCAGCGCGACCATCGTTAGAGCGGGTCGTCGGATTGTCTGCCTCTAGCGGCGCAAGCAAGAACCGTTCACCAGAGCCGATGTCATAGCGATACAATCCGGTTTCACTGGCCATCAGCAAGGTGTCGTTGTCCACCCAACCCGCCGCCGAAACAAATTCGTCAAAGCTTTGCGTGGTCGTTTTGCCGTCAACGTTGGAATGCAGGGATTTGTTCTTGATATCGAACCAAAAGAACTGTTCCCGACCGGGATGCCACAGCGGCCCTTCGCCCAACAGACATTGTGTGTTGTCAAATATCGAAACGGTCATGATTTCGGCTCTAGCTTGTCATAGGCAGATACCAAGGCGCGCGCTTTGCCTGCGACGTCGTCAGGTGTGTCGCCGGGTTGGTAGATCGCCGTGCCGATGCCAAATCCATCCGCGCCAGCATTGCGCCATTCGCCGAAATTCTTGGGGCCGACGCCACCAACGGCGAAGACCTCTGTTCCTGCAGGCAAGACAGCGCGCAGTGCGGACAGGCCGGATGATCCCAAGGCAAAAGAGGGAAACAGTTTCAAACCGTCGGCGCCGTGGCGCAGGGCGGCGAAGGCCTCTGACGCGGTGAAGACGCCGGGATAGGACAAAAGCCCAAGCGATTTGGTCTTGTCGATCACATCCGGGTTGCAGTCGGGCGAAACGATCAGCTTGCCCCCTGCATCCGCAACAGCGGCCACGTCATCCGGGGACAAGACCGTGCCAGCGCCCAGAACGGCGGTGTCGCCAAATGCATCCGTCAGGTTCTTGATGCTGGTCAGCGGGTATGGAGAGTTCAACGGAACCTCGATCATGGTGACGCCTGCTTTGATCAGCGCGGCGGCAACGTCGACTGCTTCTTCAGGGCGGACGCCCCTTAGAATGGCAATGAGTTTACGATGTTCTATTTGCTTTCCTTCCATTCACGATAGGCCGCAGTCAGGCCGGCCAAAGTCATTTCCGTGGTGTCTGTCATTTTCGGGTCAACACCCTGATCCGCCAGCGCCTGGCGGTAAAGATCGGCCAGCGACGTCGTCCCGATAATTGCAATATCCATGCCCAGCCAATATGGCCGCGCCCCGGCCATTTCCAAACCGATCAGCAAGCCTGAAAGCGTTGCGCGTGCGGCGGCGGGGCCCAGGTCGGACACCAAGGATCCGGCCCGGATGGAAAACAACCGTGCCCCTACCCGTTCCGGGTTGGACATGGCATCGCGCATGGCGGCTAAAAAGCTTTCTTCGTCATGGTCCTTGCTGTCAACGGAATGGCGCAGCACGGATGACCCGGCCAAAAGCGCAAAGAGCTCTCCGGTCATGAAGGTTTGAAAGCTGACGATTTCGCCCGCGCTGATCCGCGCCCATTTGGAATGGGTGCCGGGCAGGCAAAGGACGCCGTCGAAATTCGGATATTTCGCCAGAAACCCGGCGATCTGGGTTTCTTCGCCGCGCATCACGTCGGCGGGGGTCGTTTGGCTGACGCCGGGAAGAATGCGCACATCAATGCGCGGGTCGGTCGCCGGGGCTGGGGTTGATTGTTCGACGCCGGGCGGGGTGCAGGGCACTTTGGCATATTCCGCCTCTGTCCAGCCCTGGCGGGCACCGACCATTCCGCAGGCCACGACGGGCGTGTTTTGCTGGGGCGGCAGATAGGGGGAAATGAGGTCTAATAGCGCGGTTTCGAACTGATCCGGCGCAAGCGCGCCCATCCCATCATCCGATCCGCATTCCTGCAAAATGGTTGCATCCGCCCCCATGATCCAGGCCCGCAGGTTAGATGTTCCCCAATCGACGGCGACCCAATGTGTCTTTGTTTCTTGCACGGTGTTCATTGTGTTCTTTGTGTTCTGTGTTTGTAACAAACCCATAGCGAAGCCCGCCAGGCCTTTACGTTGATTTCGTTTATTTACGCCACGCAAACGCCCGTTCACAGCCCTGTCAGAAAAGGCACGTAAATAAGGCTTCTGTAGCCGCGTTAAAAAGGTAAGATCAAGGCAATCTGATCTTTGAAACAACACTATGGACTGAACCATGCCCTCTGAAAACTACGAAATTCACGACCCAAGTTTTAAGAAATTGATCTTTGGCAATGCCGGTGTGGATGTGCTGTGGTCTGGCGGGCGTTGGTGCGAAGGCCCGGCCTATCTTCCAGCCGGGCGATACCTGATCTGGTCAGACATCCCAAATGACAGGGTCATGCGGTGGGACGAAATGAACGGCGAAGTGTCCGTGTTGCAGACCCCTGCCAACAATCAAAACGGCCACACCGTTGACCATATGGGGCGCTTGATCGCGTGTGAGCATCGTGGACGGGCGGTCAGCCGTATCGAATTTGACGGCACGCGCAAAGTTCTGGCCGACAGCTATCAGGGCAAGCGTTTCAATTCGCCCAATGATGTTGTTGAAAAATCCGACGGATCAATTTGGTTTACAGACCCGACGTATGGCATCGACAGCGAATATGAAGGCGATGCCTCGCCGTCCGAAATCGGGGCGAGCAATGTCTATCGCATTGATCCAGATGGCACGATAGAGCTGGTGGTGTCTGACATGGTTCAGCCTAATGGTCTTGCGCTTTCGCCCGATGAATCTCTGCTTTATATTGCGGATACGGGGCAGACCCATGTTCCGGATTGCACACCCCGCATCCGCAGCTATCCCGTCAATCCCGATGGCAAGACGCTTGGCCAAGGTTCGGATTTTTGTGAATGCGACGCGGGTCTGTTTGACGGGTTTCGGGTCGACACGAATGGGAACCTCTGGTCCTCTGCGGCGGATGGGGTGCATTGTTTTTCATCGTCGGGAAAGCTGTTGGGGAAAATCCTGATTGATGAGGTCGTGGCCAATGTCTGTTTTGGCGGACCAAAGCGGAACCGTTTGTTCATTTGCGCAACCACCACGATCAGATCGATTTACGTGAATGCCCAGGGCGTTTGTCTGTAGGTCTCTGTTTCATCATTTTACGAGGAAGTTATGCAGCGTTTTGGGATTTTTGTGTCGGTCGTCGCGCTTGCCATCATCAGCAGCGTCGGGCTGGCTTATAGTTTTTGGTTCATATTTCCTTTTCTGACCTTTGCGGCGCTTGCATTGGTTGGTGTTTACGATCTTGTTCAGCCCAGCCACGCGATTTTGCGCAACTATCCGGTGATCGGGCATATGCGGTTTCTGTTCGAGGGCATCCGTCCCGAGATCCGGCAATATCTGATCGAAAGCGATCAGGACGAAGAGCCTTTCAGCCGCGATGACCGTTCGCTTGTGTATCAGCGCGCCAAAGGGGTCGAGGACAAGCGTCCTTTTGGGACGCGGCAACGGGTTTACGATGTTGGCTTTCACGGACTGACCCACTCTATCCAACCGGTCCATATTTCAGACAGCGATTTCCGGGTGACAATCGGCGGACCTGAATGCAGCCAGCCCTATTCTGCGTCGATCTATAACATCTCTGCGATGAGCTTTGGGTCGCTTTCGGCCAATGCTATTTTGGCGCTGAACACGGGTGCCAAAAAGGGCGGGTTTGCGCATGACACCGGTGAAGGCGGGATCAGCAAATATCACCGCCAAGGGGGCGGCGATCTGATTTATGAAATCGGGTCTGGCTATTTCGGGTGCCGCGCCGAAGATGGGACGTTCGACGCCGAAAAATTCAAGACGCAGGCGGCAAGCCCGCAGGTCAAGATGGTTGAGATCAAGCTAAGCCAGGGCGCGAAACCCGGGCATGGTGGCATGTTGCCCGCGTCAAAAATATCGCCAGAGATTGCTGAGGCGCGCGGTGTTCCTATGGGGCAAGATTGCATATCTCCGGCCAGCCATAGCGCATTTTCCACCCCGATTGAGCTGATGCAGTTTGTTGGAAAACTGCGCGACCTTTCGGGGGGCAAGCCAACTGGGTTTAAGCTGTGCATTGGGCATCGTCGCGAATTCATGTGCATCGTCAAAGCGATGATTGAAACGGGGATCGTGCCCGACTTTATCGTTGTGGACGGCAAAGAGGGGGGCACGGGCGCTGCACCACAGGAGTTTACGGACCATCTTGGGATGCCAATGGTAGAAGGGCTGACCTTTGTACATAACGCGTTGCGTGGCGCCGGGCTGCGCGATCAGATCAAGATCGGAACCGCTGGTAAACTGATCACGGCGTTTGATATCGCGCGCGCCTTGTCGCTTGGCGCGGATTGGGTGAACGCGGCGCGTGGGTTCATGTTTTCGCTTGGATGCATTCAGGCCCAATCCTGCCACACCAACCGTTGCCCTGTCGGCATCGCCACACAGGATGAAACGCGCCAACGTGCCTTGGTCGTGCCCGATAAGTCCGAGCGGGTCGCGCGGTTCCACAAGAACACATTGGCAGCTTTGGCGGAAATGACGGGCGCGGCGGGTTTAAGTGACCCGAACGATTTCTTGCCTCGGCATTTTGTCACAAGATCAGGGGAAGGAGAGCTGATTTCCGGCGATCAGGCGAACCCGTATTTGCCGCTTAACTTTTTGTTGAATGAAGAACCGGACGAGCATGGATATTTGGCCCGGTGGAACCGCGCACGCGCAGAGTCCTTTGCGCCGTTCGACTGATAATTATTGACCGGTGCCGCCAGCAATTGCGGCCACGGTTTTAATCGCAATTTTAAGGTCTGTGCCCAAGCTAATATTTTCGGCGTAAGCCTCGTCATATTTGACACGTTCGCAAAAGCCACCCTGGTTGCGACACTCTACCTGCCAGAGGCCGGAAATGCCTGGGCGCACCCGGTAGTAAGCCCGCTTGGGTCCATTTTCATCGTAAAGCGCCTTTTGTTCCGGTGTGAACGGGCGCGGGCCAATCAGGCTCATCTCTCCGGTCAATACATTCCAGAATTGTGGCAGTTCATCGATGCTCAGTTTACGCAGGATATAGCCAAGCGGAGTGATGCGCGGGTCATGGTCCAGTTTCTGGTTCAGGTGCCATTCGCGTGCGATTTCGGTATCGCTGGCCACGAGGCGCAACAAGACCTCATCCGCATTCGGCACCATCGTCCGAATTTTCCAACAGCGAAAAACCCGGCCATCGCGCCCAATGCGCGGCTGGCCATAGATGCCTTTTGCACCTCCGAACGACATGCCAATGGTGGCAAACAGCACCACAGGCACGGCAATGGGCGACGCCAACAGGACAAGCACGATGTCCAAAAACCTTTTCCCAAAGGCCTTGTACAACGTCATGCGACCTCTCTGGGTGCGGGTCTGTTCTGTGACATCATCAACAAAGGTATAACTCATGTGCCGCTTTTTCCATGTCCTAGGATAGCATCAACAGTTTACAGAAAAACCATTCCAACCAAATGGTTATTCGATTGATTAAATTCCCCTTAAGAAGAGGCCAAACATTTATCGGGTTTTAGAAACATTGTAGCCAAATTGGCGACAGTTTCGCGCAGTGCGTTCATGTTTTGATTAGAAAATAAACCCAAGGTTGCGCCATATGGCTCGTGGGGGGCCGAAAATCGGGGTCCGACTACGGGCTCGGTGGAAACGGGGTGAAACAAATGGCAGAATCGCAGGCAATTGTTTTTGTGGCTTTCCGACGAGCGGGCGTTCTGCCCCATCTGATTCGTCGTTGCGTCGCGATTTTGACGGTGATGATCGGCCTTTTTTGCGGCAGTCTTTTGCACGCCGCGCCGGGCAAATTGATCGTCAAAGACGACCCCGGCGGTTCGATCCGCCAACGGGTCGAATTGATTTCGTCCCTGAGCCGGTCGAAAACTTTTGTAGAAATCCGGGGACGCTATTGTTTTTCGGCCTGTACCTTGTACCTGGCCCTGGGCCGAACTTGCGTGCTGGACACGACAATCTTTGGGTTCCACGGACCGGCGAGCCGGATTTACGGATTTTCGCTGCCACCTAAAGACTTTGAGTATTGGTCCAATGTCATGGCGAACCATTATCCCGAACCGCTTCGGTCCTGGTTTTTGAAGACCGGCCGGTTTCGGACCGTCGGGTTTTATGAGATCACCGGGGCTCAGCTGATTGAATATGGCATACCCCAATGTAAAACGGCCTAGGTTTATCATGAGGGGCTAACCGCAAACGGATCGTCAAGGTCGATGGAATCGTCATCGCCTTTTCGGATTTTTCGGGCCACTTTCAGTATATTTTCACGCTGTTCCGCATCGGTTGAAGAGCGAGCAACGCGCGCCAGAGCAGCGGCGATGCGTTTTCGGGATCGACGGTCTGTGGTTTCACTGATTGTACGGACCAACGCCGTTGCCAGCCCGCCAAGGCTAGAATTGAAATCCTCAACCGAATCTGCTTTGCGGCGCAGTCGTCGCACCGTTTGTTTTACGACTTTCTGGCAGTTCGATTGTTCACATTTATCTGCAACAGATTCGACATCGTCGAAAGCTGAATTGGACACCGCAGGCGTAGCGAAGATCAACGTCATCCCAAGACATAGCGTGGGCAGTGTTACAAAGCGCATTTCCAGTTCCAGTCCTGAGATCGACGGTTTCCTGCGACCATAACTTCAAAAAATGCTTAATGTTTTCTTAATGTTATTTCGCATTTTATGGACCTTGCGAGATTCAGGTTCTGTTCATTTTTGTATGACGGCCGGTTTCTGGCCGAATGTAATCATAATCCAGGACCGAAGTTTGGGACTAAGACGTTGGAAAAATTCTGTGCTGTTCCTGACACTTACGGGGTGCGCAGCGCTGCTGGGATATTCCGAGATCCGGGCCGCGAATCTGCGCGATGGCGCCAGCCTGTGGGCCGAGAGATTAGGGGAACTGGACACGCAGCTGCCCTATTCGCTGACAGGAATTGACGCAGCGCTTGCGGTTTGCCTGCGGGCCACATCCGGAAATGACCGCCTGTTCCAGCCGAAAAGCCAACGCCAGGAAACGGCGCTGATATGTGGCAATCTGGCAGGACAGGTTTTGGATCGGATGCCAAGCCACGGGACGGCCTTTCTGGTGGCAGCGCAGTCGGCTGGACGGCCGGAAAACCGTGCCTATTTCCTGGAACAATCCCAAAGATTTGCCCCCTCTGAAGGGTGGTTGGCCGAACGGCGCATCGTGCTTGCCCTGCAAGAGGATGCGCTGGACAGCCGATATGCCCAAAAGGATCTGCAGCTTGTCCTGACGACGCAAGGTGGCGCGGAATTCTTGGCAAAGCTTTATCTTGCGCAGCCGGAGACGCGGGACGGTCTGACGGCTGCGGTGCTGAGCACGCCAGAACCGATCCGGCGGCGGTTTGTGAACCAATTGTCCAAACAGAAAGCTGCGCGATGATGTCCCGAATGGCGCTCTTTGCATCGCCGCCAGCCGAGCCGATGTTTGTCCCGCAGAAACCGGACTGGGCGGTGCAGATCCTGCGACACCGATCGGTTTGGCCAAAGAGGATCGTGACAACGGCATTGATGGCCGTTGTTGTGCTGTCCCCCTTTCCGGCCGGCAGCAACACGGCGATCTTGTGGATGGTCTGGGCCAGTGTGATTGGCATAACCGGCGTGGTCTACGCGCAATTTTGTGGCAGCCGCTTTTCCCGGTTTGAGGGAAGCACGGTTGCGCTCATGGCTGTGATTGCGGTTTTTCTGATCGCCTCTTTGTGGCAGGCGGCCCCCTTGTTTGGGCCGCGTCAAAGCATGGCCCCCTCTGCGACGATCTTGGCGACCGTCCGGGCGGCGAGTTATCTGGGGTTCTTTTACCTGATGCTGTGCGTCGTGGACACGCCGCGGCGCGCCAGCCTTTTTGCGCATGTTCTGTTGTTCGGGGTCACGTTTCACGCATTGCTGGCCATGGTGTCGTTAAAGACCCTTGGGGATGGCGGGCTGACCTTTTCCAAGACGGCCTATCTGGGGGCCGCGACGGGCGGGTTTGTCAGCCGCAATTCCTTTGCGACCCAATTGGGCATGGCCTTGGTTCTGGGGCTGGCGTTGCTGGTCAGACCCAAACGCTCTGGCCGGCGGAATTCTTTGCCCTGGCTGGAAAAAGCCGCGCTGACCCTATGCTTGTTCGTTCTGTTGGTGACCCTGATCAGCACGGAATCCCGGATGGGGATCGTGGCCAGCGCTGTCGGGCTGCTGATTGTGTTGGTCTGCAGCCGGTCGGTGAACATGGCAAACCTGTTAATGGGCGGTTTGGCGGTTGGCCTGGTCGTGATGGTCTTTGGGCCGGGGCTGACCGAGCGGTTCTTGCACATCCCCGGAGCCGCGACGACGAGGCTAGAGCTTTATCGCCAAGTTCTGGAAATGATCCGCACGCGACCGTTGTTCGGCTTTGGAAATGACAGTTTCCCGTTGGCCTTTCAAATGTTCCATGCCCCGCCTGTTTCCGCCGGGTTCGTCTGGGACAAGGCCCATTCAACCTATTTGACCCTTTGGGCTGAGATGGGCGTGATCATTGGGTCATTGCCGATCATCTCAGGCGGCATCGCGGCCAATGCGCTGTGGCGCAAAACCCGAAATCAAAGACAGGCGCCGCCCTTGGCGGTGGCGGCACTTGGGGCGCTGACGCTGGCGGCGCTGCATTCGCTCTTTGATTTCAGTCTGGAAATTCAGGCGAACATGTTCGCCTTGCTTACGCTTGTTGCGCTTGGACTGGCGCACCCAAACCCCGAAAGGAAAAGTGATGACACAGGTTCAACCACTTGGCCAAAGCCCTGATTTCGAATTGCGCAACATCATCGCGGTGCTGCGTCGCCAAATTCGTATCATCGGATACACGTTCTTGATCGTGTTCGGGCTGGCCGGGCTATTTCTGATATCCGTTACACCGACATTCACAGCGTCCTCGTTGATTTTCGTGAACACGGAAAACAACAACATTCTGGACCCCGGCACCTCTGGAAACCGATCTGCGGCGACAGACAATGCGCGGGTGGACAGCGAGGTTGAAATCTTACGATCGGATTCTGTCGCGCTTGAGGTGATATCGGCCAATGATTTGATGACGGACGCGGAATTTGGGCCGCAAATCTCGATTGCGGATCGGTTCGCCAGCGCCGTGGGGATCGCGCACGCCGCCCCGGCAGAGCTGGCCGCGGCTGTCCCCGAAACGCTTGTCAAATTTCGCGATGCCGTGGCGGTGCGACGCAAGGGGCTGACCTATCTGATCTCTGTGGCCGTGACCTCTCATTCGCCGGAACGTGCGGCAGAGCTGTCTAATGCGGTCGCGAACACCTATGTCGCCCAACAGGTCGAAACGAAGGTTGCGACCTCTTTGGCGGCGCGTGATTTGCTGCGCGAACACCTGGCCGACGCACAACAAACGGTCGCGGGGTATGAGGATGAGTTTGACCAGTTGATCGAGGACAATCTGGCCCGGATCGGTGCGGATTCTGACGATCCAGAGCTGCTGTTGCTGCGTCAGAAATTTGAGGACATGCGCACGGATCTGGAAGGCAAGCTGCTGCTTCAGGAAGATCTGGGCTTTTACTTGGAAACCGAAGACTGGGGCGCGTTGGCGCATACGATCGGGACGGATGCGGTGCTGCGCCTGGATGAGGAACGGCAAGAGCTGGAAGCCAAGATTGGCACGCAACCGTCACAGCTGACGCTTGCGGAAACCAAAGCTGCACTGGCTGCGAACGAGGCGGATCTGAAGCAACGATCTGTCGCCAAGCTGTCCAGTCTGAATGAGAATATCCGAACCGCCGATCAGGATGTCGCAAAGCTGCGGGCAGAGTTGCGGGCCGGTCTGTTGACGGCAGAATTGTCGCCAGAACTTTTGACAGAGATTTATGCGCTGCAACAGGAATCGAGCATTGCCCGCAGCCAATATCAGGTCTTGCTGTCGCGGCTTCAGGCGTTGGAGACGCAGGCGCATATTCAGGTGGCCGACAGCCGTATTGTGTCGCCCGCCCTGATCCCCGCCGCGCCGAGCTTTCCCAACCAGACGCTGGTCTTTTTGCTGGCGCTTGCTGTTTCTTCGGGCGTTGGCATCAGTCTGGCGTTTTTGAATGAATATTACATTGGCGGCGTCACGTCAGCGCAGCAATTGTCAGAGCTTTTGCAAGCGCCCGTGGCCACAAGCATTCCCAACAGCGACGAACAGAATTCGGGCCGTCTGTCGGTGTCTGAAAACATCGTAGAGTCGCCTTTGTCGATCTATTCGGAATCAGTGCGAAAACTGCGCGCCGCGATTGATCAGGATTTCCGGTCAACCCTAGAGGTCGGCCGCGACGCAGCGTTGGAAAAAGGGCGCTTGGTTTTGGTGACTTCGGCACTGGAAGGCGAAGGCAAGACGACGCTTGCCCTGTCGCTGGCCAGAACCTATGCGCAGGCGGGCAAGAAAACCCTGTTGATTGATGCCGATCTGCGCAAACCGTCGCTGCATCGGCATTTGGGGTTTGAACCGCCAGTTGGGTTTCTGGATTACCTGCAAAACCCGGACCAGACAGAAATGTCCAACACGTTTTATGCGCGCGATCCTGCGACGGATTTGGCGCTGATTATGGGGGCCGGGCGCAGCGAGTTTGCAACGGATCAGTTGCTGAGCACCTCGGCGTTCGAGGACCTGATCCGTCAGGCACGCGATGTGTATGAGATGATCGTTATCGATTCACCGCCGGTCTTGCCTGTGGTGGACGCCAGATATCTGGCGCAGCATGCCGATGCGGTGGTGCTGGCGGTGAAATGGGCCACGACAAGTCAGAATGATCTGCGGGCCGCTGTGCAGCCCCTGCGCAGCGCGATGAACGTGAATGCGCGGCTGTACCCGGTTTTGAACAAATGCGATATCCGTGCGCAAAACCGGTATAATGCGGGGTATTATGACCGCTATTCGGCGGCCAGCTGAAGTTGGCCTGCACCCAGCATCAAGGATTCATACTGCGCGAGAACGGTTTGCCATCTGAATTCGATTGAGTGGCGTTCTCGTGCAGCGATACGGGCCTTGTACAAAGCGATGTCGTCGCGGGCCAATCGTTGAATATGGGTTGTGCAGTCTTCCACCGTTTTGAAGAAATGCTGGTTTTCGCCTGCCGTCCAGCGGTTAAAGCGGTTGTCATGGGCAATGACGGCGTTTCCGGCGCCCAAAGCCTCGACGAGGGAGGGGTTCGTGCCGCCAACCTGATGGCCATGGAAATAGGCCCGTGCGTGGAACCTGATGGATTTGACCCTGTGGTCTTCGTAAATGCCGCCGGGGAAAATCACATTGTCGTTTGCGGCCTTACGCACCGCCTGGTGATAGTCGTTGCTCTCATCCATGCGGCCCAGAACCAACAGCTTTAGTCCGGTGTCGGCGGCTTTGAAGGCCTCTACGATTTCTAGGATCGAATTTTCCGGTTCCAGCCGGGCGATCGAGACGAAATATTGGCTTGGCTCTAGTCCCAGATCAAGGATGGGGCCCGCGTCAGCCGCGCCGACGATGTCTGCGCCATAAGGGATGACAACGGGCGCAGTACGGGTTCTGGTGGACACGTGTTTGCCAATTTCGGGGTGATCGGCAATCGGAGTGTTGCACAGATTGGCCCCGATGATTTCATTCATCAGCAACCACATCTTTGCAGGAAAGGACCATTTGGCGCGTTTCCATTCGATGCCATCCATATTCATGAAGACCTGTCGGCCCTTCAGGCGTTGCAGGACGTTAAAGATTGCGGTGTTGTAGCCCAGGACCAGGTCGCATCCGGGTTGCTTGAGAACATGACGCACGCAGGCCAGATCGAATTCGATCGTGCCGGCCGGGCCGGAATGCCGCGTTCCGAAATGCACGCGGTGGATGCCGTGCCAGTAGTCTTCGCGCCCGTCAAGATCGACGGCGCCGTCAGATTGGCAATAGACGGTCACGGAATAGCCCTGTGACACAAGGTAGAGCGCCAGACGCTCTGCGAATGTTTCGAACCCGCCATGGGCCGCCGGGACGCCACGGGTCCCCATTATGTTGAGATGTGTGTGCCCCTGCAAAAGCTTGCTCCTGTTATGTCGGCCAGCGGTAGATGAGACCATCTGCGCGACGACGTTGATTTGTTTAAAATTCTAGAGTCTTTCGCATTAACAGGACGTTAATCAAACTGCTCGTAAGGTTGCGTTAACCATTGAAACGCCTGTTTGGCACAGAGGAACTGACCCGAAGATGCAGACTGAAACCGGAAAACTGGCCACGCGTGGGGGCCAAACGCTGGTCATCAAATTGGCCGCAGCGGGCATGACATATGTGTTTTCCATTGTTCTGGCCCGGATCACGACGCCGACCGGGTTCGGACAGGTTGCTTTTTTCCTGAACACAACGTTGTTGCTGTCGGTCATCGGCGCGGCCGGGCAACAGATGGCGTTGGTTCGCTACCTGCCAGCCCTGCGCAAGGCGGGTGCATTTGATGAGATGCAAAGCCTGCGCGCCCGCGCCTTTTGGCTGGCGGCAGCGGCCACCCTGGCAACGGTTTTGATCGCGGCGATCTGTGTTGGGGTCGCCAAAAGCTTTGGGCAGTTTTCGGGGTTTTCCTGGCCGGTTCTGGTCTTGGGCGCCGGGCTTGTTTTGGCGGTTGGGCTGGCCGATTTTCAAGCGCATTTGGCGCGCAGCCTGCATATGGTGCGACTGTCGCTGATCCCCAAAGAGGTGCTGTGGCGCGGGCTGGTTTTATGCTGCGCCTTGGTCCTGTTCTGGGCAACTGGCGCGTTCGTTTCGACCGTGTTGGTGATGAGCATGCTGGTGCTCACCTTGCTGGGAGTCACCGCCGCGCAATGGATAGTAATGCGCGCGGGGCTGCCGGACGGGCGGCGAACTGGCCCGATATCACAGGATTGGCGCGGATCGGTGTTTCCGTTCTGGGTGACCTCGGTTTCGAATATCTTTCTGGCAAACGCCGATGTGGTTATTGTGGGGATCGCATTGGGCCCCGAAGCGGCCGGGTATTATTTTGCGGCCAATCGGTTGGCGATGTTGCTGGCGTTTTTCATGACCAGCTACAACGTGGTGCTGGCCCCGATGCTGTCGGAATCCTGGCATGCCGGTGATTTGGCCAAGACGCGGTCGCTGATCCACAGCGCGGTCCTTCGGATGTGCCTGCCGACACTTGCGGTGGCAATCCCCTTGATGGTGTTCGCCGAACAGGCCCTGGCGTTTTTCGGGCCAGAATTTGCACAGGCCGCCGGTGCATTGCGTATTTTGGTGCTGGCCGGCGTTTTGAACGCTGTCACTGGCCCTGCTGATATTGCGCTGAATATGTGTGGGCGCGAAAAAACAGCGATGCGCGTGGGGGCGGTGTCTTTGGTTGTGAACGCCGTGGTGCTGGTGGGCGCAACCGTGATGTGGGGCAGCAGCGGGACGGCGCTGGCCGTGTTGGTGGGCACCTGTTTGCGCAAGGGTCTGTTTTGGGCAATGGCGCTGAGCAGGCTTGGCCTGCGCACCGATCTGTTGGCGTGCCTTTTGCCCGAAGACAAGTCGTTGCGGGCGTTGAAACCATGAGCTTTGCACCCCTTGCCCCCCCGCCCCATCCGGTTTCCGCGATCGGTCTTTCCGGACGGGTTTTGATCTTGCTGATTGGGGTGCGGTGGCTGGCGGGCATTGGCGAAAACTTCGGGTTTGGGGCGATTTCCGAGCTTGCCGGGCTGGGCATGTTGCTGATCCTTGGGCTTTTGACATTGGCGGATCTGCGTCTGGCGGCGGGCTCTGCCCTGTTTGTGACGGGCATTCTGGCTTGGCTGTTCGTGGCGCTGCTGTCTTGCATCGCGAATACAGAGATCGGCGTTTTGGACGCGGTGTCCCTGTTCGCGCTGCTGGCGCTTTATGGTTTGTTCATGAATGCGGCGTCTTTGCATTTCAGGGATCCGTCGATCCTGGGCCCTGTGCGGATATTTACGGTGATGTTTATTCTGGTCGGCGGCGCGCTTTCGCTGGTTCAGGTTGTGACCGGAACTGGTTTTGTTGAAGCGGGCAAAGAAACCGTGATGCGAGCCTTTGGCAGTGATGTGCATCCGGTTTCGTTTTCGATCCAGATGGTGCTGGCCCTTGTCATTCTAGAGGTTGTGCGGGTCAAAGAGGGGCGGCCCGTTGGTATCCTTCATCTGGGATTGCTGGCCTTGGGATTACTCGCGATTTATCTGACATTTGCGCGGACAGCCTGGGCGATGGCGCTGTTGGTTGTGACCTATTGCGCCTTTGCGAATGCAAAATGGGGCCTTCGAATTGTCAGCCTAGGCGGTGTGATCCTTGCGGTGACAGCGGCGCTTTTGTGGTCAGACAGGTTTTCCGACCTGCGCAGCCTGCCGCAGTTTCTATCGCATTTTTCCTTTGACAACGCGGCCTTTGATTTTCGCTATATCGACAATTCCTTGTCCTGGCGTGTTGTCAACTGGACCTATGGGTTTCAACAAGCCCTGGAACAACCGCTTTTCGGGTTTGGTCCGGGACAATCGGCGCAGTCCAGTTATTTCAATCTGGAAATGCACAACATCGTGTTGGAAACATTCTTTGAAGGCGGCGTGTTTGGGGTGATCGCCCTGCTGATCACCTTGGGCGGGCTGGTGATGCTGCATCACCGTCTGCCCGCCACCAGCGCGGCTGAGCGCTATGTCCGATCCCTGACCAACGGCTTTGGCTGCGCGCTGTTGCTGGCGGTTTTGTTGTCGACCAGCCTTGTGGATCAGTTGATGACGATCCTGATGTATCTGTTGTTGCTGGCTGTAACCGGTAGTGTTCCCGGCGTGGCGGCGATCAGCCCCCCGCAGCCTGTCGCAGATCCGCGATACTTTCCCCGTAGCCGCCAGGATCTTCGGCAGAGCCATTGTTGAAGATAGATGATCCGGCCACCAAAATGTCGGCCCCGGCAGCCCGCACCAAGGGGGCTGTGGTCAGATCAACGCCGCCATCAATCTCGATGTGAATCGGGCGATCCCCGATCATTTGCCGAAGTTCGGTGATTTTTTCGATCTGCCCCATGATAAATTTTTGCCCGCCAAACCCGGGATTGACGGTCATGACGCAGATCAGGTCGATCATATCCAAAAGGTTCGAAATAGAGCTGGCTGGCGTTCCGGGATTGATCGCAATTCCGGCGCGTGCGCCTGTGGCCCTGACCGCTTGCAAGGTCCGGTGGATATGGGGCCCCGCCTCTACATGGACGGTGATGTTGTCGGCCCCGGCCTTGGCAAAGGCTTCGATATAGGGATCAACCGGCGCGATCATCAAATGCACATCCATCACGGTCTTGATATGCGGACGCAGCGCCTGACACATGCCGGGGCCGAATGTCAGGTTGGACACGAAATGCCCATCCATAACATCGACATGCACCCAATCAGCGCCTTGGGTTTCGATGGCTTCGCATTCCCGCCCCAAATTGGCAGCATCAGCCGCCAGAATCGACGGAGCAATTTTCACGGAACGATCAAAACTCATCTTGGTTATCCTCTGCATGTTTTGGTTGGTTTAACCCTTTCAAAGGCCCCATGTCACGGCCCGTATTTAATCAAGTGATACGCAGAAACTGGAAAACAGCGAATACTATTTGACCATTTGGTAAAAACTTGCCAAACCCGCAGCACCATGCGAGGTTTCAGCTCTGCTTCATGGAGGCTCTTTTGCAGACAGATCGTTTAGAAACTGGTGTCGAAACGGACACCGCCCATTTGCCCCAACTTCACGAACCCAGAAACGCCGGAATGGCGCTGGATCTGGATTGGGTTGCCTCTGTGCAGGCGAATACATCTGCTATTGAACGCCGTGCGGCCACGCTGCCGGGGCGGCGTTCGGTCAAAAAGGAATATCAGGCGGCTTGGTTGCTGAAGGCGATCACTTGTATCGACCTGACGACCCTGTCGGGTGATGACACGACCGGACGGGTTGGTCGGCTGTGCGCCAAGGCGGCGCACCCGGTTCGCGCCGATATTTTGAAGAGGCTCGGGGTTGAAGGCATCCACACCGGGGCGGTCTGTGTGTATCACGATATGGTCGAAGCTGCGGTTCATGCATTGCAGGGCACGGGTATTCCCGTCGCGGCCGTTTCGACCGGCTTTCCGGCGGGGCTTTCGCCGTTTCACTTGCGGGTCGCAGAAATTGAGGAATCGGTCAAGGCCGGGGCCGAAGAGATTGACATCGTCATTTCGCGACGTCTTGCGCTGACGGGCGACTGGCAGGGGCTTTACGACGAAATGAAAGAGTTCCGCCGCGCCTGTGGGGATGCCCATGTCAAAGCGATCCTTGCCACAGGAGAGCTGGGGTCCCTGCGCAATGTGGCGCGGGCGTCTTATGTTTGCATGATGGCGGGCGCTGATTTCATCAAGACATCGACTGGCAAGGAAAGCGTCAACGCGACATTGCCGGTTTCCCTGACGATGATCCGGGCCATTCGGGATTATCACGAACGCACGGGCTATCGGGTTGGGTACAAACCCGCCGGTGGAATTTCCAAGGCCAAAGACGCGCTGGTTTATCTGGCCCTGATCAAGGATGAGCTGGGCGACCGTTGGCTGCAGCCTGATATGTTTCGGTTCGGTGCATCGTCTTTGCTGGGCGATATCGAACGTCAGTTGGAACATTATGTCTCTGGCCGCTATTCGGCCTCTTACCGTCACGCGATTGGATAATCCGATGAATGTCAGCGAAATCTTTGAAACGATGGATTATGGCCCGGCCCCAGAGGCCGCAGCAGAGGCATTGGCCTGGTTGGTGGATGGTGGTGACAGGTTCGGTCACTTTATCAATGGGGCGTTCACGAAACCCGGAACTGGGTTTGACTCTCGCAACCCTGCGACGGGCGAGACCCTGGCGACGCTGACCCAAGCGACCCAGGCCGAGATTGACAGTGCCGTTGCTGCGGCGCGAAAGGCGCAGCCGAAATGGGCCAAGCTTTCGGGCCATGAAAGGGCAAAGTTCATCTATGCCCTTGCCCGGTTGGTTCAAAAACATGCCCGCCTGTTTGCGGTGCTGGAAACCATGGACAACGGCAAGCCGATCCGCGAAAGCCGCGACATCGACATTCCACTGGTCGCCCGGCATTTCTACTACCATGCGGGTATGGCGCAATTGATGGACGCGGAACTGCCCGATGCAGAGCCGCTTGGCGTTTGCGGTCAGATCATCCCGTGGAACTTTCCATTGCTGATGTTGGCCTGGAAGATCGCCCCTGCCCTTGCCATGGGCAACACGGTTGTGTTGAAGCCCGCTGAATACACATCGCTGACCGCGTTGCTGTTTGGGCAAATCTGCCAAGAGGCGGGCCTGCCCAAGGGTGTCGTCAACATCGTGACTGGCGACGGTGCTGTTGGCGAGATGATTGTGACCCATCCCGGCATCGACAAGATCGCCTTTACCGGGTCAACCTCTGTCGGACGCCGCATTCGCGAGGCGACGGCAGGGTCGGGCAAAGCGCTGACTTTGGAATTGGGGGGGAAATCGCCCTATATCGTGTTTGACGATGCCGATCTGGATTCCGCTGTCGAAGGTCTGGTGGACGCGATCTGGTTCAATCAGGGTCAGGTGTGTTGCGCGGGGTCTCGGCTGTTGGTGCAAGAGGGCGTTGCGCAGAAATTCTATGACAAGCTCAAGCGGCGCATGGATGGTTTGCGCATCGGTGATCCGCTGGACAAATGTATCGACGTCGGCGCGATTGTGGACCCTGTTCAGTTGGACACGATCAAGCGGCTGGTGTCCGAAGGCGGTGGCGAAGGGCAGGTTTATCATGCGCAAAGCCCGCTGCCGGAAACCGGATGCTATTACCCGCCCACATTGATCACAGGTCTGCACAGTGCCGCGCAACTGATGCAGGAAGAAATCTTTGGGCCGGTGCTGGTTTCAACGACCTTCCGCACCCCGGCAGAAGCCATCGAGCTGGCCAACAACACACGCTATGGGCTGGCGGCGACAGTCTGGACAGAGAACGTGAACCTCGCCCTTGATATTGCGCCCAAGCTGGTTGCTGGGGTGGTTTGGGTGAATGCGACCAATCTTTTTGATGCGGCGGCCGGGTTTGGCGGCGTGCGTGAAAGCGGGTTTGGGCGCGAAGGCGGATGGGAAGGTCTGCGGGCCTATACCCGCCCCAAGGCAAAATCCAAGGCGTTGACGGCGATCAAGGCAAATGCAGCCCCAGAGGCCGCCGTGGTCGAGGGGCTTGACCGGACGGCCAAGCTTTATGTTGGTGGCAAGCAAGCGCGCCCGGATGGGGGCTATTCTGCGCCGGTGTGGTCGACAAAAGGCAAGCTGTTGGGCCATGCCTCGCTGGCCAATCGCAAGGACGTTCGCAACGCGGTCGAGGCCGCAGGCGCGGCCAAGGGCTGGTCGAAGACGACCGGACATCTGCGGGCGCAAATCCTGTATTACATTGCCGAAAACCTGTCTGCGCGGGCCGATGAATTTGCAGGGCGCATTCGCGACCTGACAGGCGGGACAGCGAAGTCTGCTACAGCCGAGGTTGACGCCTCTGTTTCGCGGCTGTTCAGCTATGCGGCCTGGGCCGACAAATGGGATGGCGCGGCAAAGGGCGTGCCGATCCGTGGCGTCGCTTTGGCGATGAATGAACCCGTTGGCATCATCGGCGCGCTGTGCCCAGATGATGCGCCTTTGTTGGGGTTGATCTCAACCGTGGCCCCGGCCATCGCCATGGGCAACCGCGTGGTCGCGATTGCGTCACAGCCTTACCCGCTGGCGGCAACGGATTTCTACCAGGTTTTGGAAACGTCCGATGTTCCGGGCGGGGTTGTGAATATTCTAACCGGGTCGCACAGCGAACTGGCGTCCCAACTGGCCGGGCATATGGATGTTGATGCCGTGTGGAGCTTTTCTTCGAGTGACCTGTCGCGTGTGATCGAGGCTGAGAGCGCCGGAAATCTGAAAAGAACCTGGGTGAACAATGGTCAGGCCCGTGACTGGGCCAGCGCTGCGGCGGAGGGAAAGGAATTTCTGGCCCAAGCCACCGAGGTCAAAACCATCTGGGTGCCCTACGGCGAATAAGAAATAGGCCCGCTCTTACACAGAGCGGGCCTATTTGTTTTCGTAAAGCGGCGCGGGATCAGCGGCGCTTGCTGCGCCATGTTCCAAGCCAGCCGGTAAAGCGCCCCCATACACCCGAGGCACGGTCGCGGGCGGCGTCACCTGCTTCTTCCATGTCTTCAAGGGCTGGATCGATGGTGCGTTCGCGGAACTGACGCCATGCTGAACGGATGAACAAATAGGCCACAATCAGGAAGACAAAGAACGTGATATTGACCCAAGGGATGATTGTCACATTTGGCCCATCCACAGGGCGGATCGCAATTGCATTGGGGTAAATCGTCAGCAACCGGTTTCGCCATCCATAATGAGTCATGACAACCCATTGTTCCTTGTCGGCGGTCGAAATATTCGCCGAGGCCTCTGCCTGTAAATCAGAGCTGTCAAACTTGAAATAGGGCGGCCAGATCCAACCGGTGTCTTCGTTCCGGTAAACCATGATGCCTTCGGCGTCGCGCTGGTAGAAGCCCAGAAGAAACGTCTTCTTTTTGACCGTGTTGATCAGCCGCACATCCCGTGTCGTCAGGTCCTGCGAGCCGGAATCAGATTGTGCGTAAAACAACCGATTCATCGATGAAAAATCCATACGGATGATTTCTGTTGACGTGATTTTCACAACGTCATGTTGCGGCAGGATGTAATGCAGCAGACCAAAGGCGAAAACAAACGCTATCACCCGCAGCGTAATCTTAATGTACCTCACCATGTGTCTTCCCCAAACTCTAATTTACAATCATAAACAGTGCCGCAACCACGCATATGGGCACAATGAATATCAACAGGATCAGCTTTTTGCGC
Organism: Marinosulfonomonas sp.; assembly: GCA_051251595.1. Lineage (GTDB taxonomy): Bacteria > Pseudomonadota > Alphaproteobacteria > Rhodobacterales > Rhodobacteraceae > NORP110. The sequence goes on along the minus strand of JBPOFA010000005.1, from coordinate 191,226 downwards.
AGAGATCCTTCGTAATCCTTCATGCCTTCAGCAATGAAAGCATCGCGGTCGCCTTGTTTGATTTCTTCGTCCCACTCATTCTCCAGCTTTTCTCGCCGGATGGAGCGGGAATAGATTGAGACCAGCAAATAGACAACCGACAAGAAGATGAAACCAAACACGACAAGGCGAACGAAATTCATTTTCTGTTTCTCCTGACTGCGCCCCAGGGGCCAACGATATCTATGATATCGCGTTCCTGCTGTGACTTTGGATCCTGCATCGGTTCGTCGCCGCCGAACAACGCTTCGCGTGTGCCGGCTTTATCCACCTGATATTCGCGTTCAAGGAAATTCGCCACATATTCCTTTTTCGTTTCAGGCCATTTTGCATAGCGGCTGTAGAACAATTGCTTGTGGCAAATGAACAGCTGACGCACGTCAAGCAGGCTAAGCTCGGACAGCAGCTGGTTGACCAGATCGCGGTTTTTGCCGGGCCGCGCCCGTAATATGTAGAAATAGGCAGGATGGTTAGAACTGATCTTGGGCCATTCGCCCCGGCTTTCCACCCATCTTTTCAGCGCGGACAGTCCGTGGAATTCCGGAGGCAAAGAGGCCGAATATTGTTGCGCCAGCCGCCGCAGGTCACGCCGCGTTGCGCCCGTCAGATCGATACCGTGATCCGCGGCAACCTCGACAAGGATGAAATCCATTTTCTGCCCAAGAATGGCAGCCGCATCCACGTTACGGGCGCGCACGATTGGGTCGACCAGCTCATTGATTTCCAGAAACCGTGCAATCATGTTCCGGTCGCGCAGATCAAAAAGATACGGGGTGGGCAGTTTTCCCAGCTTTTCTTTGCGACCGACGGATATGGTGGCGGGATGTTCGACATCCCGGAAAATGTACAGACCGCCGAAATGCGATGTCCAGTAGTCGCCTGTGTTCACAGTCAGACGATCCAGCGCGATCGGGTTGCGCGTGACGTCGCCTGTGATCTTGGCAAGGCCGATCATGTCAGCAATCAGAACATCATCCCACCAGGCGTCGTCCTGGGTGCGGAACCGGTCGATTTTTTCTGCGAGCTTTTGCCCATCCGCTACATGGCTATCGGTTGTATCCGCCTCGACGGTGATCCTGCGAATATCGAAAAGACGCTCTGGCGATGAAACGTCGAAGACAGAGTTTTCAAGTTCACCTGCAACAGCGTCTTTGGTGGTCAGCGCGAAGAGCTCTGCCTCATTTTCTTCGATGAATTGCCGCAGGATCGGTCGAGAGGTCGAAAACTTGGCATTCAACAAGGGCGCGGTTTTCTGCGCCGTGCTAAGCAGGATGAATTCGCGATTGCATCCGTTTGGGTTCAGGTACAGCTGATCGTCAAGCTCGTCGCCGATTTCGGGCGAATAGCCGGAAATATCCACATGGAAATCCGATAGGTTGGTGGTTTTCCCGGTCAGCTGTTTCAAAGCCCTGTTGTAGCGTTCGACCAGTTGCGAAGACCGCACCGGGATCAGGTTGCCGAACATCAGGCCCTTTTCGATCAAACGTCTCATGCTGAACCTCTTGCGATGTCTTGCCCGCGTCGTTTTTCGACGGATTGCGCCATTGAAAACCAGACCAGCGCCAGGACCGGCCCCCATAGCAGCGCGGCCATGAGGGAAAGCCGGAAAAAGTAAAGGGTGGTGGCCAGCGGGGCGTCGGACAGAGCAGCCGCAACCCCAGCCCCGGACAGCCAATAGACCATCGCAAAGACTGCTGCCCCGAGCAGGATCGTGACCAACGCGGTCAGCGCGATGGCAATGACAACCGCCTGATGTGACCGTGTGTTCGCCGCCACAAACCGCCCGGGCAGCAGAACCGCCGCAAGGGCGAGGACCGCGACGGGCAGGCCTGTGTTCAGCCAGCCAATGGGGGCAGTTGCAATCACGTGTTCCCCTTCGCGTACCGGCGACGCGCCTCTTCCATGCGGCCCATTTCCCGGACTGCATTTTCAATCGCAGCCTCGTCTGACTTGTCAGCGTAGCGGAATTCTGAATCCGCATAGCGGTTGATTTCCTGGATCACCATTTCTGGGGTGATCTCTTGCGTCATGTCGCGGATCATGTCCATTTTCACGCCGTAGGGTTTGAACAGGAACAGCTCTGGGTCTTCCATCCATTCGTCGGGCAGTTCAAAATCCATGGCCCGGACTTTGACCGCATCCGTGATGTTTTTGATGGCCCGGCCCGTGAAACGGTCATCCGCTTCCTGGATCGCCTTCAGATAGGTGCCCATTTTCGCGATCGTGTCCAGATCGCCGATGCTGTTCTGCACCTTGTCCCAGACGTTCAGCAGGCCTTTTTCGTGGGGTTTGTTGTAACTGTCAAAGCTGGCGGACACGGCCTTTTTGATTTCTTGGGCTGCAAAGAGGTCGTGATCCCCGACGGGGATATCGTGGTTCTTGCCCATCAACAGATGCAGGATGTCGATATAGTCGTCTTTCGTTTTTGGCCCGTCCACCAAGAACCGCGCCCCGGCCCGTTGGCGCAAAGCATCGTCCACGTTTTCGGGGTAGTTCGAAAACATCCCAAAGGTGCAATTGCCACGCACAACGGTGTTGGCGCCCGAAAAGGCCTCCATCAAAACGGCGGTGACTTCTTGCTGACCGGCCGATGACTGGCGGTCGCCACGCTTGCCCGCAATCTGGTCGATGTCGTCGACGGTGCCAAAGCCGATGACATTCGTGTCCATGACAGTGTTGATAAAGCTTTTGGCGTTTTGACCGGATTTGCCCTGGTAGCTGTCGATCTGATCAATCGAAAAATTCTGATAGCGAAAGGGATAATCTGCGACGGCGCAATATTCGTTGATCAGCCCCGCCATCATCTGGATCAAAGTGGTTTTGCCCGTGCCCGGCTTGCCATCCCCCATAAAGGTAAAAATGAAGCCGCCCAGTTCGGCAAAGGGGTTTAGCTTACGGTCGAAGTCATAGGCCATCAGCATTTTGGCCAGTTTCATCGCCTGGTATTTGGCGATGTGGTTGCCGACGACTTCGTTTGGCTTTTTGAAGCTCATCGTCAGGGTAGAGCCTTTGCCGCGGCGCGCGGGGCTGAACCCGGACAGGGTAAAATCATCAGCCTCTACCCGGAAATTCGCGTCCGCAAAGGGGGACACACGCGGGGCGTTCTGCGCCCGCATCGCCAGTTTTTCCATCAACTGTTCGCAATAGGCCAGAACCGTTGGCACCAGTTTGGTTTCGTCTGTCGCGAAGACTTCCAGGTCTTGGTCAAGTTCCCACAGGCAGCCGTGCAGACCCAGCTGGGCGTTGTCGATCAAGACTTCCTCGACGCCGCCAATTTCCACAGATCCTTCGCCGCCGGAGGAAGACAGCAAAAATGCGGTCGCATTGGCAAAGCTGTACAGAACGGCAAGTGCCTCGGCAGATAACAGTTCTGCAAACTGGGTGGATCGGCTGCTGGGAAGACGTCCTTCCAGGTTTTCCTTTTTGAGCCCCGTCAACCCGGTCTGATCGCTAAAGCTTTCCCCAACCGCCAGACCGATAGAAATCGCGCGTCGCAAAGATTGAAGCACCGTCGCCTGAACCGGCAAGACCAACGTATCGCCACTATCCGCGCCCTCTATCCGGTCGATCAGGCTAACGCCTTCGGGCCGGGCGGTAGAGCGTGTGACAAGCCCTGGCGTCGTGGAACGAAACCGGCGGGTGCGGGATATTCCAGGGGACCGTTCTGGCGCCTTGACCGGACCCTTGGGGGTGGCCAGGCGCGGCGTGTGGTCGATGCCTTCCAGCATTCCGACAGCCGTCTGGTAATGCTTGATGATGTCTTCTTCACGCAACTCCATCTGATCGGCGGGAACGTTCATTTTTTGCTCACTTTGATTAACATTACTTCGACAATTATCTGATGTTTCGAGGTGTCACCGGTAACTTAGAACCCGTCCGTTCGGGCTGACCACGAATTTGCGGACATCCCTGAATCCGGGCGGGTCGAGTTCTGCCAGAACCTGGTACGGGGCCTGGGGCATGATGACAGACCGTTCGGTCCGTGTGGCACCGGTATCCACGCCCTTGCCGGAAAACGGATCCAGGGCAAAGATTTCTCTGTCGACCTGGCCAAACCAGCCCTTTTTTTCCTGCTCGACGCGTTCACTTGCGAGTTCTTCGACAGTCCAGGCCAGCGCCCAGTCATTGCCTTCGGGTGATTTGGCATCCTCCAAAACCGTGCGGATTGGCCCGGATTGGCGGGTAAAGGCGCTGGAATACATGGGGCCGACGTGAATGCGGCGCAACCGTTTGGGGTGGAGATCGTCAAAGTCGCGGTCGAACCCTTTGGCAATGGTCAACAGCTTTAGCCCGGCGACCGATTGCGCGATCAGGTGGCTTTGCGCCTCTGGCCAGCGTCTTTGATCCTTTGGCAGCGCATTGCGTCCGGAATCTTCGAGTTCCAGCAGATAGATCGTCGGCAAATTCACCTGGGTGTCATAGACGGCCCAGTGCAGCAAATAGGCGCGCCGGTCCCGATCCGTGTCGCCCAACCAGATCGCCTGAGGGTCGTTTTGCGCCCAGAACAAATCTTCTGACAACAGGCCCTGGTAATACAGCCGCTGCGACATTGCGAATTGCAGCTTTGTCGGGATTTTCAGATTGCCGACGATTTCGTGAACCATTTCGTCTTTCAGCTCTGACGTTGACATAAAGCCGCGCAGATGTCTTTCGGCCTGTTGCGCGTCATTGGCCATTGTCATCAGCTCTCGGAACACGGGAAAGCCGCTTTCATGGGCGTCAAAGGACAAAGCGCCAAGCCCCGGGCCGTCATGGCGTCCGGTCATCAGGTACTTCATCGACAGCGATTTAAAGGTGGCAGAAATGGCCTGCACATAATTCGTAATGACCGTTGCGTCGGTTGCGGACAGGCTGCGGTCTTCGGTCATTTCCTTGGCGACATCGCGCAAGAAGTCCGTGATTTTCTCGAACTTTCGAAAATACCGACGGGTGGCGAACGTGTCGGTCAAACCAACGTGGTCGTGCGAAAGCTGTCCATTCACATCAAGCGGATCGTTATCGACCATTGCGGCAACCTATTGGATATCAGAAATTAAACGAATAAGGGGCGGGCGGTGTTTGTGCCGCCCCTCGGCCTTGACGATTATTCGCCATAAAGGTTTTTGTCGTGCTTCTCGACGATCTTTTGGAAGCGCCGGGCGAAACGCTCGTCTGCTTTTGCCTTTTGTTCCAAAACTTTGCGCGCAAAGACCATATGGTCTTCATGTGCTTCCATCATCTCAGCCATACGCTTGTTGGTCGCAGCGCCGATGCCAGCCATCGCGGTTTGCGCCTCTTGGTCCGTTTTTACACCAATTTCGTTGATTTTATGCGCCACGTCCTGCTGCTGGGCGGTTTTCAACGATTTGGACAAGGCATCGTACAAAACGACGCGCTGTTTGGTGTCTGTCTGCAGCTTGTTGATCAAGACCATCTGGGTCGCCGCCTGATTTTGCAAACTGTCCACCCAAGTCTTACCCTTTTCGATATAACGTTCGAGGGTCTGCGAGCGTGCCAGAACGACTTGTTCCTGCTGCACCTGTTCGTTGTATTTTGTGTTCAGCTCTGCCAGCTCGGTTTCAAGCTTGGTCCGGGCGGCGGCGTCTTGTTCGACTGAAATTTTGTTCTCAAGCTCAATGATCTTCGGATCAACGGCCAAGATTTCGGCCCGCAAGCCTTCCAATTCGGAGACCGTCGATTCGCGTTCATTCAGCGTTTCGGTCAAATTGCCTTCGACCTTCGTTTTTTGGGCGTTCAGGGTTTCAAGCTGTCCCTCTAGCAGTTTCACGATCACGTCGGATTTTCCGATCAGGTCCTGCAATTTGTCGTCGATATTGGCGGTGCGCATACGTTCTTGACGCAGGCTTTCTGATTTCCCATCAGAGAAGAACCCAACAAAGCTTTCCCATGCGGTCTTGTTCCGCATTTCGTCAAAATCCTGGGAAAAACCACTGGTGACGTCGTCCAAACCCATAATCAGTTCGGCGATATTGGCGTTCATCAATTCGGTATGCGCGTGGACGTCGTCCAATGTCGCATTCTCGATATCCAAGGAAATGTCTTGACCAGCCTCCATTTTGGTGCGGGCAGTTTCGATCCGACTGGTGAGTTCGGAAATCTTACTTTGCACTTCGGCGACTTGTTCCTGACTTCCACGAATTTGCGCATCAAAATCGGCCATTTACATTCCCTCAAAATCAAATGTTTGCGACATATATTTGGGGATGTCACAGCGAATTACATCCCCTCGGAGTCAATTTGAGGCATTTAGCATACGAAAAACAACCATATTATGTCATCAGTTCCGCGAAAAACCTTTTCGCCAGAATTCTTTCATGAAAGACATTGCGCACAAGGGGAATTATCGAAGGAAACACACATGCCCATGCTGAAACCCGGCCCGCTTAACCTGATTACGGATGTTGCCGGACTTTTGGTCGGAAATGCGTATGACCCTGGCGTAAAGACCGGCACGACTGTTTTAACGGCCGCGAAAGAATTCACCGCTGCGGTGCATGTGATGGGTGGTGCGCCGGGGACGCGGGAAACCGATCTTTTGGCACCTGAAAATACTGTACAACAAGTGGACGCTTTGGTGCTGTCCGGCGGATCAGCGCTTGGGCTATCTGCGGCATCCGGTGTCGCGGATGAACTGCGCGCGCAGGGGCGTGGGTTTCTGGTCGGCGATCAAAATGTCCCGATTGTGCCTTCGGCGATCCTGTTTGATCTGATCAATGGCGGCGACAAGAACTGGAAGGTCAATCCTTACCACGACCTTGGGAAATCAGCCCTGTTGAATATCGGCACAAACTTTGAGCTGGGCACCGCAGGTGCAGGTGCGGGCGGCACAACGTCGGTGCTGTTGGGCGGCTTGGGATCTGCCTCTGTGGTCTTGCCGTCGGGCTATACGGTTGGGGCATTGGTTGCTGTGAATGCGGTTGGCACTGCGACGGTTGGCGACGGGCCGCATTTTTGGGCCGGCCCCTGGGAATTTGAGGACGAATTCGGCGGCCTGGGCCCTGCCCCGCAATATGATCCAACACAAATCCCCGCCACGAAACTGGACAGCACGGAAAACACCACGATCGCGATTGTTGCGACTGACGCTGATCTGACCCAGGCGCAGGCCAAGCGCATGGCCACTGCGGCCCATGACGGCATGGCGCGCGCGCTGATGCCCAGCCACACGCCTTATGACGGGGATCTGGTCTTTGGTGTCTCTACCGGCGAACGCCCGATTGCGAATGAGGTGGTTGATCATATGCAGATCGGCCATGCCGCCGCGACTTGTCTGGCCCGTGCCATTGCACGCGGGGTTTACCACGCTAAACAAGCTGACACGGACATCTTGCCCAGCTGGGCCTCCAAATTTGGTTAACTGACAGGATTAAACAATGCTCAAAACCGCCACGAACCTTGCAGCACGGCTGACAGACCCGGGCCTTTTGGTGACGCAATCTTATCTTGCGGGGCTTTGGTGCGACGCCGATGATGGTGCCACGTTTGAGGTGACAAACCCGGCGCGCGGCGATGTCATCGCACATGTTGCGGATTTGGGGCGGGGCGAAACAGAACGCGCGATTGATGCCGCCCATGCTGCACAAAAGGACTGGGCGAAGTGGACCGGCAAGGAACGCGCCGCTGTTTTGCGAAAGTGGCACGATCTGATGGTCAAACATGCAGATGATCTGGGCATGATCCTGACCGCTGAACAGGGCAAACCGCTGGCCGAGGCCAAGGGCGAAATCCTCTATGGCGCGTCTTTTATCGAGTGGTTCGCGGAAGAGGCGAAACGCATTTACGGTGAAACCATTCCCGGACATCAACGCAACCTGCGCCTGACGGTGATCCACCAGCCAATTGGCGTGGCCGCATCCATCACCCCCTGGAATTTCCCCAATGCAATGATCACCCGCAAGGCGGGCCCTGCATTGGCGGCGGGCTGTTCCTTTGTGGCCCGCCCGGCAACGGAAACCCCCTTATCGGCCCTTGCCCTTGGGGTGTTGGCGGATCGCGCGGGCATTCCGAAAGGGGTGTTTTCGGTGCTGCCCTCAACCCGGGCCTCTGACATTGGCAAAGAGTTTTGTGAAAATCCCAAGGTGCGCAAGATCACCTTTACCGGGTCTACCGGGGTCGGTCGGATTTTGCTGCGGCAAGCGGCGGATCAGGTGATGAAATGTTCTATGGAACTGGGCGGCAACGCGCCCTTTATCGTGTTTGACGATGCCGATCTTGATGCGGCCGTTCAGGGCGCGATTGTCGCCAAATATCGCAATAACGGGCAAACCTGTGTCTGCGCAAACCGCATCTATGTGCAGGCCGGGGTCTATGACGCCTTCGCCAGCAAACTGGCCGCCGCGGTCGACGCGATGAAGGTCGGCGACGGGCTGGAAGAAGGTGCCACGCTTGGGCCGCTGATCAACGAAGCCGCGGTTGAGAAAATGCAGCTTCACATTTCAGATGCCGTGGCCAAGGGCGGCAAGGTTGTTGCCGGGGGCAATCGCCACGATCTGGGGGGGACCTTCTTTGAGCCGACGATCATCACCGGGGCCACAAACGACATGGCCTTTGCGCAGGACGAAACATTCGGCCCGCTTGCACCCCTGTTCAAATTTGAGACCGAAGAAGAGGCCATCGCCATGGCCAATGACACGATTTTCGGGCTGGCATCGTATTTCTACGCCAAGGATATTTCCCGCATCACCCGCGTGTCCGAGGGTTTGGAATATGGGATGGTGGGGATCAACACCGGTTTGATTTCCACAGAAGTGGCCCCCTTTGGCGGGGTCAAACAATCCGGGTTGGGCCGCGAAGGATCGCGCCACGGGATCGAAGAATTTCTGGAAATGAAATACACCTGCCTGTCGCTTTAGGTGGTTTTTGGCGGGTTGCGCCGATTTTTTAAAAAAACTTCCAAGGATTGACCGACCCCGTGCGTCCTATCAATTGTGATGCGCATGAAAACCAGTGATCAAGCTCTGGCCCAACAAGCCGCCAAAGGAGACCGCGAGTCGTTCGCGGTGCTTTTGGAGCGGCGCTATGACGGGATCTTCCGGCTGGCCTTTCGGCTGACCGGAACCCGGCATGAGGCCGAGGATCTCACCCAGGATGTCTGCGCCGCTTTGCCTGCGAAACTGGTCCAGTTTCGGGGCGAGGCGCAGTTTTCAACCTGGCTCTATCGGGTCGTTGTGAATGCAGCGCATGATCGGCGGCGGCGCAGGGCCAGCCATGCCAAGGCGGCAGAGGGCTGGGGCGATTGGGAACTGAACCGACAAGCGGCCAACGCAGACACCGCACAAGCGGTGGACTGGCTGACCCAAACAATGGCCGCCCTGCCGCCCGATCTGCGCGACACGCTGGCTCTGCTGCTAGAGGACGAATTGACCCATGCACAAGCGGGCGAAGTTCTGGGCGTCAGCGAAGGCACGATCAGTTGGCGCATGTCCGAAGCCAAGAAACACTTGAAACAGTTTGCACAAAAGGAGGCCGCGACATGACAGATGAGCTCGACAATCTGAAGGCCGCCCTCAACGCTGCGACTCCAACGCCTGATCCTGCGACCAAGACCGCCAATCTGCGTCTTGCGCAGGAAAATTTCGACCGCGTCCAAGAATCTGTGGATCACACTCGTCTTACTTCTGAAAGCCGTTCGATGTTCGCGCGGCTCATTGCAGGAGTATCGACCATGACCCATGCTTTAACGTCCCGTGGAGGACTGACCGCCACAACCGCCATTGTGGCCTTTGGTTTTGTGATGTTCACCCCGCAGGGCCGCAATCTGTTAACGCCGCCCCAAACGAGTGTGGGCTCATCTGAACCTGTTCTGTCGGCAGAGCCCGTTGCGAAAAAAACAGCGCCCGTTGCGGACGCAAACAGAGCCCGCGCAGAAAGCGCCGCGTCGGATGCCTTTTCGGAACCAATGATGGAAGCACCACCTGTCTTCCTTGATGAGGCGGACGCAACTATTGGTGCTTCAGCGTTCGACCAAATCGCACCCGAACCGACTTTTCTTGACGGCTTGTCCAACACCGAGACCTTTTCGAACGAAGCTCCGAACCCGTTGAAAATTACGGCCCAAGACCCTGTTTCGACCTTCTCGATTGATGTCGACACGGCCTCTTATTCTGTGGTCAGGTCGTATTTGGAGTCAGGCGCTCTGCCCCCTGCGCAGGCTGTGCGGGTGGAAGAAATGATCAACTACTTCCCCTATGACTATGCCGCACCGGCCCCCGGAACGACGCCGTTTCAGCCGACCGTTTCCGTTCTGCCGACGCCATGGAACGCGGATACGCAGCTTGTGCATATCGCCATTCAAGGAGAGATGCCTGCGATTGTCGACCGTGCGCCGCTGAACCTTGTGTTCTTGATCGACACCTCCGGGTCTATGCAGCGGGCCAATAAGCTGCCGTTGCTGAAACAGTCGTTCCGCCTGATGCTGGGACAACTGCGTCCAACCGATGCAATTTCCATCGTCACCTATGCGGGCAGTGCTGGACAGGTGCTTGAACCCACCTCTGCGTCGGATCGCAACACGATCCTGGCCGCGCTTGACCGGCTAGAGGCAGGTGGCGGAACCGCAGGGCAACAAGGGTTGCAACAGGCCTATTCCGTCGCAGAGGACATGGCACAAGACGGCGAAATCAATCGCGTCATTCTGGCGACAGATGGGGATTTCAATGTTGGGTTGTCCGACCCGGATGCTCTGAAAGATTTCATTGCAAAGAAACGGGACAGCGGGACGTATCTGTCCGTTCTTGGATTTGGTCGCGGCAATCTGGATGACGCCACCATGCAGGCGCTTGCGCAGAATGGAAATGGACAGGCCGCCTATATCGATAATTTGAGCGAGGCCCAAAAGGTGCTGGTAGACCAGCTCTCTGGTGCTCTGTTCCCGATTGCAAATGACGTGAAAATCCAGGTGGAGTTCAACCCGGCCACCGTCGCGGAATATCGGCTGATCGGGTATGAGACCCGCGCGCTCAACCGTGAAGACTTTAACAATGATGCTGTGGATGCCGGTGAAATCGGCGCGGGGCATTCCGTCACGGCGATCTACGAGGTGACGCCTGTAGGCTCGCCCGCGGTTAAAAACGATCCACTGCGCTATCAGCCGGAAACACCGGCGCGCGGCGCATCTGATGAGCTTGGTTTCCTGCGCCTGCGCTACAAGACACCGGGCGATGCGGTCAGCCAGTTGATCGAAACCCCGATCCCGACGACGCTAACGGGCACCAGCGCGGATATTCAGTTTTCCGTCGCAATTGCCGGGTTCGGGCAGTTGTTGCAGGGATCAGATTATCTGGGGGATTGGTCCTGGAATGATGCCATCGACATCGCGGCGGGTGCGAAAGGGGCTGACAGTTTTGGCTATCGCGCCGAAGCTGTCAAATTGATGCGGCTGGCCCAAAGCCTGTCGGCACAATAAGCACAGCAAAAAGGGCGCGTATCGGATACGCGCCCTTTGTTTCAGTCACAGTTTGTTAGGCTAAACCTCGGCGTTTTCCACAGCCTTGGTTTCAACTGTATCCGCCTTGGCAATCGCGATTTGGCGCGGCTTTAGGGCCTCTGGCACTTCGCGCTGCAAATCAATGTTCAACATGCCGTTCGTGTGGCTTGCGCCGACAACACGGACATGGTCGGCCAAGTGGAACCGTCGTTCAAAGGCACGCGTTGCGATGCCGCGATGCAGGTACACTTTGTCGGTTTCCTGGGTCACTTTTTTCGCGGTCACGACCAAAGAGTTTTCGCGGGCTTCCACGGCAAGCTCTTCGTCGGTGAAACCAGCAACAGCAATGGCGATACGCCATCCGTCTTCGCCAGTTTTTTCAATGTTGTAAGGGGGGTAGCTGGGTTGGGCGCTGTCATTCGTCAGGACACGGTCCATCAGATCGGCCACTTGGTCAAACCCTACTGAAGCACGGTAAAGGGGTGCAAAATCAAATCCACGCATGAGGTCATCCTCTTCTTGAGCAATAACAATATTTCGCCTTCCACAAGGGACAGGCAGTGATACGAACCCGCTCTGCGGCGTCCGATACACATCAGATAGGAACCCCAAATATGCGTTTCAAGCCCCATATACGGGCCGGTTCAATGGAGCGCGTCTGCCTCATACAAACCGCCAATACCCTTGGCGATTTGTGCCGCAATGCCGATTGGTTGCGCCTCTATATGGGATCGGCTTGAGACCACGCCAACGACGACAATCTGCCCGTCTCGCCGCGCCAAAACAGGAGAACCGGATTCACCTGCGCGCACGTCACACCCAAGTTCAATCAGCTCATATTCTATTCCGATATAAGGACAGTTGCGTTGGCGCGCCGGGCCGCTGTTCGGGCCGCGAAAAGAAATCTGAAACCCGGATACATCGGTCGGCAACACCTCGGCTATTGTCAGAGGTGTGGCGTCCTGTGCGGGCACCGGGCGTTCCAAGTGCAGCAATCCAATATCGCGCGGAATTTTCCGCAATTGAGACAGGCCGGGGATCAAAAAGACCGGGTGCACCGTCGCCTTAACCCCGAAAATCGCCTGTTGCGGTTCGCCATCCCGGCCGGACGGCGCAAAGCTGATCTGGTCCACAGCAAGCGGAACACCATCGACATGCGGCATAAGGCAATGTGCGGCGGTCAAGACGAGGTCAGCGGCAATCAACGTCCCGGTGCAGCCGCCAGCTGCGCCCATATCGATCAGGCCGACGGCGCGCACATCAGGGTCATTGGATTGCGCAAGGGCCTGAGTGGTGCAGATGACCAGGGCCGCAAGAAAAGACAAGATTCTCATGGGGTCACCTTGCCAATCACGGGCGCAGGAATCTAGCCCCGTCGGCCTTGTGATCGCCACCGACAGCTATCCGCCGTGATTTCGTCGCGCGGGCAGGGAACACCCCACGTCCGGCGCGAAAATTCGTCATGACATCGGCCAGCGGTGCCTCTAGGTCCATTCCAAAAGAAACCTGGCGACCGTTTACGACACCAAGCGCGGACACAAGGGATACGATCCTTGGACGTCCCGACTCCAGTGAAAAGACCGGGGCCCCGGAAGACCCGGGAACCACATCGCAGGACATCGCCACCACGCCCTGCTGTGCCTCTAGCACGTCACAAGACCGCTGCCGGGATGGCGCATCATTTCGACCTTTGCCATAGGACACCACGCTGACATGGGCCCCGGTGCCAACGCCCCGTTCGGGTTGAAAGACTTCGGCATGGGTCGATGGAATAGGGTCGGCAAGCTGCAGCAGGGCCACGTCATAGCGAATTTGCTGCGTCGAGAGCCCGGCTGTTGCCTTGTAATTTGGGTGAACGATCGCGCTTTTGCCACGTCTGCTGGCGATGGATTTGCCGTCGCGCCAGCCAGCACGAAATTCAATTTTTCTGGGATCGATCGGCTGATCAGACCCATCTTTGAAAAAGCAATGTGCTGCGGTGAGAACCAGATCAGGCTTGATCATAACAGCTGTGCATGTGGCCGCATTGTCGATGTTCAATAGACCAACACCTTCCCAGCCCCTGTTGCGGCCCCAGGTGTCCAGGCTTTCCAGCGGCGTATCCTGGGCCAGTGTGGGCGGGACGATCAGGCCAAACCCGACACATAGACAAAGAGAAACGAGGATTTTGCGCAGCATGGGCATCTTTCCTTTAGGGGCGTAAAAACTTGGCGCCACCGTCCTTTTTGTCATCACCAATTTTCATGATACGCGCCGTGGGTTTCGCCTGCGCGACGACAGCCGGGGCTTGTTTCATCAGCCCCATCAAATCTGCAAGCGGCGCTTCAAGGCTTGTCCCAAGTGAAACCGTTTTGCCCCGCACCTCTGCCTTGGCAGAGATCACCGAGATGATTTTTGCGCTTCCATCTGCATCGATGTGAAAAATCGGAGCGCCGGAAGAGCCGAAATCAACGTCACAGGACAACACCAACGTGCCGGACTGACGGGCAAGAACGTTGCATGCCTCTTGCAATGACGGGCTTTCAGAGCGCTCGCGCGCATAGGAGACAACGCCAACCTCTTCGCCTTTGCGTGGGCGTTTGCCGGTCGCAAACGGTGTCACGCTTGATTTTCGGATGGGTTGATCCAGTTTCAACAGGGCAACGTCATAAGAAATCCGCGACACGCGGTCATCGCCGTTGAACTGGAACTCTGGATGCGGAACGGCATGGCTGACGGTCCGGGTCGCATTGGCCCGACCATTGCGCCAGCCTGCCAGAAACTGAATGTCCCCCGGGTTCACACGACGCCCGCTGACCTTATCAAACAGGCAATGTGCGGCGGTCAGAACCAGATCCGGCGCGATAAGAGAGCCAGTGCAAAAAGACGTGCCGCCAATATCAAGACGCCCGACGGCTTCCCAGCCGCGGCTGTCATTTCCTGTCATCAGCTTTTTAAGCGCTGACGTTTCTTCGGCCGTTGCAGGCAACGCGAAGATTGCCACGCATGCCAGTATCTTTACAAAAATCTTCATTGCCCCTCCGATCTTCTGGATCGAAGCTAGACAATGGATCGGGCGGAATTATGTCGCGATTGTGGATAATGCGCGGGGTTCAGGGCCGCCTGTGGCCCAGTCCAACAGCTCTACCGTGTGGACAACCGGGATATCCGTGCCGCTGCCAATCTGCATCATGCAGCCGATGTTCCCGGCTGCGATGACTTGGGGGGATTTTGCCTCTAGTGTTTTGACTTTACGTGATTTTAGCTCTGCTGAAATCTCTGGTTGTAACAAATTATACGTCCCCGCAGAGCCACAACACAGATGCGGATCTGATGGTTCGACCACCTCAAACCCCGCCCGTTTGAGCAAGTCTTTCGGGTATGTCTTAATTTGTTGCCCGTGCTGCAACGAACAGGCTGCGTGATAGGCCACGCGCAGCTTTTGATCTGCGGCCGGCAGGTCAAGTTTCATCAGGACTTCGCTGACATCCATCGCCAGTTCCGATACCTGTGCGGCCTCTTTTGCCAGCGGGTCGTTTCGGAACATGTGGCCGTAATCCTTGACTGTCGTCCCGCAACCAGACGTGTTTATGACGATCGCGTCCAGGCCTTCACCCGTCACGTGCCCCATCCAGGCGCGGATGTTGGTGGCCGCGGCGGCGTGGCTGTCATCCTCTTTGCCCATATGGTGCACAAGGGCGCCACAACAGCCCTGCCCTTTGGCGATAACCACGTCACATCCCAGACGGCGCAACAGTCGGATCGTGGCATCGTTGATATCCGTGTTCAGCGCTCGTTGCGCACAGCCCGTCATCAGTGCCACACGCATCTTGCGCGGACCAATGGCCGGAAACACCTGCGCGTCATCGTTACGCGAAACCGGCGGGACGTGTTTGGGCGCCATATCCAACATCGCCCGCAGGCGAGCATCAGGCACCAATTTGCGAAAGGGTTTGGCAAGTTTCGCACCAACCAGCGCCCATCTGAACCGCATTGGATAGGGCAGGATCTTGGCCAGCGTCCATCGAAGCATCCGGTCCGTCAGGGGCCTTTTATAGGTCTTTTCGATATGGGCCCGCGCATGATCGACCAGATGCATGTAGTGCACCCCGGATGGACAGGTCGTCATGCAGGCCAGACAGGACAGGCAGCGGTCAACATGTTTGACCGTCTTGGCATCTGCAGGCCGGTCGTTTTCAAGCATATCCTTGATCAGGTAAATCCGCCCGCGCGGGCTGTCCAGTTCATCGCCCAGAACCTGATAGGTTGGGCACGTCGCGGTGCAAAACCCACAATGAACACAAGACCGCAAAATCTCGTTTGCGGTGGCAATTTGCGGGTCCTGCAACTGTTCGGGGGTAAATTCTGTTTTCATCGCTCTACCCCATCAATCCCGGATTCAAAATGCCCCGAGGGTCCATTGTGGCGCGTATTCCAGCCGAAATAGCAGCCAAGGCTGCCGGTTCCGGTTGAAAGACGGCTGTGTCATTCTTGGTCTTTTCATCCGCACGGATCAGCGTGGCGTGGCCTTCAAAACGACCCAGCAAAGCCCGCGCATCCGTGCCTGCAGGCAAGGCAGCCCTGATCAATCCGCCACCCCAGTCATATAACAAGCCCGACGGGCTTAGCCGGGCGGCAATGTCCGGTCCGTCTGTCGGTTTTACCGAAATCCGCCAGACATCATCTGATGTGGTGTGGAACGCACGCACATCGCGCACCCACTGCCAAAGCTCGGCCACTTTGGACTGGTCCGTTTCCACATGGGCGGTCCCGAAGCTCGACAAAAGGTCTTTCAGCGCCTCGGCCCTATAGGTGACTGAATTCTCAAACCCTTCGATGCGCAGATAGGTCGTCGGGGCACCGGTTGGCGATTGCGGGGCATGCGCAGCCCCTGTGATTTCATAAGGAGAGGCCAAGGCCATCGACATCGCCTTTTGTGCGTCTCGCCCCGACAAGCCCTCTAAACAAATCGCAAAGGTCACATCCGGTTTTGGCAACACTTTGAATGACAGCTCGCTCAGCACGCCCAAAGTGCCATAGCTACCGGCCATCAGTTTCACCAGATCATAGCCGGTCACGTTTTTCATAACACGGCCACCGTTCTTGATCGCACGGCCCGTGCCATCCACAAACCGGACCCCCAATAGGTGATCGCGGCACGCGCCAACCTGAATGCGGCGCGGCCCAGAGACATTGGCCGCAACAGCGCCGCCGATCGTCGGCTCGCCTGCTGTACCCAACAGACCGCGATGGTCCATGGGTTCAAAGGCAAGCCGCTGGTTGTTCTTGGACAGCTCCCCCTCGATCTCTGCAAGCGGGGTGCCTGCACGCGCGACCATGGTCATCGCGCCGGGTTCATAAAGCTTTATTCCCGTCATAGCGCGCGTCGACAGAACATCGCCAACCACGTTTTGCCCAATCGGACGGGTTCCGCCGCCAATGATCCGCAAGGGATTTTGGGCCGCTTTGATCGCTTCGGCCAGTTGGTCTTCGGTTTCTGGTAAAATCATCTGTGGATCATCCGGAGGGCAAGGCACAGCAGCGCGGTCATGCGACACGTCGGGATTGGCTTGCGGCAAGGGGGAATACTTTGGCAGGGTTCAACAGCCATGACGGGTCAAAGACATCCTTCATCGCCATTTGCGCATCCAGATCGTCGGGCGCAAATTGTGACGTCATCAATTCACGCTTTTCGATGCCGACACCGTGCTCGCCCGTCAGGCATCCGCCCACTTCGACGCAAAGCTTTAGGATATCAGCGCCAAAGGCTTCGCAAAGCTCCAGGTCACCGGGCTTGTTGGCATCAAACAGGATCAGGGGGTGCATGTTGCCGTCGCCTGCGTGAAAGACATTGCCGACATCCAGACCGTATTCGGCTGACATCTCTCCGATGCGTTTCAAGACGTGCGGCAAGGACGTCACGGGGATGGTTCCGTCCAGACACATGTAATCGTTGATCTGCCCCATGGCCCCAAAGGCTGATTTGCGGCCCAGCCAGATTTTCGCGCTTTCCTCGGCAGACTTGCTTTCGCGGATCTCGACCGGATTGTGCTGTCGAGCGATGGCCGTGATCATTCCCAATTGCTCGTCAATTTCCGCGTCAGAGCCTTCGACTTCGATGATCAACAGCGCCTCGCAGTCGGGATAGCCCGCACCGGCAAAGGCCTCTGTCGCGCGGATGCAAGGGCGGTCCATGAATTCAATCGCAACCGGCAGGACGCCGGCCTTGATGATGTCGGACACGCAGGCCCCCGCCACTTCGTTAGAGTCAAATCCGATCAGGACAGGCCGCGCGCCTTCTGGTTTGTGCAGGATGCGCAGCGTGGCTTCGGTTACGACGCCCAGTTGACCCTCTGACCCGCAAATCAGCCCCAACAGATCCAGACCACCTGAATCGAGATACGCGCCGCCGATTTCCAGAATGGTGCCATCCATCTGCACCATCGTCACACCCATCAGATTATTCGTGGTCACGCCGTATTTCAGGCAATGCGCCCCGCCGGAATTCATAGCGATATTCCCGGCTATGGCGCAGGCCAGCTGCGATGACGGGTCCGGGGCGTAGAAGAAATCGTTTTCCTCTACCGCGCCGGTGACAGACAGGTTTGTGCGCCCGGTTTGCACCCGGATCAGCCGGTTTTCATAATCGGTTTCCAGAACGTCATTCATCCGCGCCACGCCCAGAATGACGCAATCGGCCGTTGGCAATGCCCCACCTGCCAGAGATGTGCCAGACCCGCGCGGGACGACGGGGACGTTTTCCTCATGGCAAATCTTCAGCACGTCAGACACTTCTTGCGTCGAAGACGGCAGAACCGCCGCAAGAGGCGGACATTTATAGGCCGTCAGGGCGTCACATTCGTAGGCCCGTGTTTCGGAAGGGTCGTGGATCACTGCATCTTGCGGCAGAACCGACAAAAGACGCGCCACCACGGCTGCTTTTTTGGAAAGCACTTCATTGTTTGGGACGGGCATTTCCATGGCACAGCACCTTAATTTGATAATTGGTAAACAAATAGAACCAATTTACGCATTTCGCAAGAGTTTCTCTTTCAAAGGGTAAACAAGATCGTGACAGGACAAAGCCAGCGTTTTCTGTCATTTTGTCTATATGAACAGGTTTTTCACCCTTATTGCCAGCACCTTGATCGCTGGCGCGGCACATGCAGATCCGGCAGTGATCGAAGCCGTGACAGCAAAACAGACCGGAACGGGCTGGACCTTTTCCGTTACGGTGCGCCACCCGGACACTGGCTGGGATCATTATGCCGATGGCTGGGACATCCAAACAGCGGATGGAACGCAAATCGGGTATCGGGAACTGCTTCACCCACATGAACAAGAACAGCCCTTTACCAGATCCCTTGGCAATGTAGAGATTCCCGACGGCGTAGACACCGTCTTGATCCGCGCCCATTGCAGCGTTGATGGATGGGTCGGGGAACCGTTTGCATTCCAGATCGATCGCTAAGCGCTTAGCGACGCCCTTCCCACAACCATGCGCCCAGTGACAATGCGGCGGCCAACATCAAGAACAACCACGCGGGTACAAGCGACGCGATGCGCACATCAGTCGTTACGAAGGCGTTTCTTGGGGTAAGACCAATCCAGCCGCGCCCTGCAGCAGGCCGCCCCGGGCGCACATTGCGGATCGTTGGAAAACCGTCCTCCAGGCGAATGCTGCCCCCGCGTGTTGCACGCAAAGTATCGGCCAGCTTGTCTGTCGTGGCGATCGTTTCTTCGAATTCGCGCGGTGCGGCGGGGCCCAAGGCGATAACCGCTTCTTTGTCGCCCTGCTTTAGACGATAGAGCCCGATCTCTGGCCCGGCATATTCCGTGGTGAATTTGCCGGGGCTGGCCTGATCCATGACCCGCGCTGTCGTCGTGCCGTCCGGGTTGGTGATGTCCAATTCCGGAACGTCTTCGCCCAAGCTGCGGCGCGTGATGAACATGTCTTGCCCTTGCGCCGTGGCATAAAGCGCTTCTTCTTCCAGCTCTGGCTCTTTCATCAGCCAATGCGCCAAGCGGCGCAGCAGTTCCAACTGTGGACCGCCGCCTTCAAACCCTCTGTTCCACAACCAGGCATGGTCACTTGCCATCAAGGCGATCCGTCCGTCACGAACCCGATCAAGCACCAAAAGCGGCCGGTCTTCCGCGCCGGTCATCACCGTGGTGCCAGAGGTTTCAGTCACCTCGATCAGCCTGAACCACCGGCCCCATTCCGGCCCCTCCGGACCTTCGGGGGCAAAGGCCTCTAGCCCTTCTGTCACCGGGTGCCGTGCCCCCAGTTCAGAGATCATCGGCCGATAACCCTCTTCCAAGACCCGAGAGGTTGGGGCCGCAGGAATAATTTCACCCAAGGGCGACCGGAACAGGCTGTCTGCACTCGCAAAATCCGGGCCAGCAGCAATCAAGACCGCGCCGCCGCGTTCAACATATTGGCGAACATTGTCAAGGTAGAGCGACGGTAGGATCCCCCGCAACTTGTAGCGATCAAAGATGATAAGGTCGAAATCATCGATCTTATCCAGGAACAGTTCGCGTGTCGGGAAGGCGATCAGCGACAGTTCATTTACCGGCGTTCTGTCCTGCTTTTCCGGCGGACGCATGATCGTGAAATGAACCAGATCAACAGAGCTGTCAGACTTCAACAAATTGCGCCATGTCCGTTCGCCAGGATGCGGTTCTCCGCTGACCAGCAAAACCCGAAGCCGGTCGCGAACGCCGTTGATCTGAACGACAGCGCTGTTGTTGCGATCGGTCAGTTCGCCTTCTACCGGATGCACCGAAAACTGAATGACGTTCATGCCGCCATGGGGCAGTGTTATCGGCAATTCCAGATCATCGCCGACCGGAACAGTAAAGGGGCGCGGTTCTGATCCATCCACAGAAATTTCTAGCGTGGTCAGACCGCCCAGATTGGTTGGCACATTGCCCTGATCTTCGATGCGAAGCGTCAGGGTTACCGGTTCCCCCATAATGGCAAAGGCGGGCGCATTGCTGACAATCAAACGCCGATCCCAATCGGTGGTCTTACCGGTCAACAACAGATGCAGCGGGGCGGGCATGTCGGGCGCGTGTTCGATGTCATGCAGCTGACCATCACTCAGCAACACCGCGCCTGCAACCCGGGCGCGGGGTTCTTCGGCCAAGGCTTCGGACAGGCGGGTCATCAAGAGTGTGCCGCCGTCTCCTGGGGCGTCTTCCAGCTCTACAATTTTGAGCTCTGTGTTGGGGCGTGTGGCGATCCGCGCGCTCATCTGGTCAATCGCGGCCTGAATCTGGTCGGGCCGATCAGAGATGTTCTGGCTAGAGGATCGATCAACGACCAACAGGACAATATCGGTAAGCGCGGTACGGTCTTCGGTTTGCAGGGACGGGTTGGCCAAGGCAAACAACAGCACAGCGGCCGCCAAACCGCGCAGCCACCAGCCGCGCAATCCACGCCAAAGCGCGAAGGACACCAGCAAAGCCGCCAAAGCAATTGCGGCCCATAACACCGGCCAAGGCAAAAGCGGATCGAAAAGAACGGCCTGCTGCATCTATTGCCCCAATCTGTCGAGCAAGGCAGGAACATGCACCTGGTCGGATTTATAGTTTCCGGTCAGCACATGCATCACCAGATTGACGCCAAACCGATAGGCCATTTCCCTTTGGTCTTCGCCTGTGCGCCCGCGCCCAATCGGGAACATCGGCGCCCCCGAGGCGTTCACCGCCCAGGCCGCCGCCCAATCATTTCCACCAATTACAATCGGGGTGACATTGTCGTTGAGATTTCGAAACGGCATGCCTTCGGCCAGCTCGGCATCTGGTGGCGCGGCTTCGGCCCAGACATCATGTGACCGATACCGGCCAGGGAATTCCTGCAACAAGTAAAAGGTCCGTGTCAGAACGTGGTCAGCGGGGATCGGTTCCAGGGGCGGAATATCCAGGGGGCGCGCAAGTTTTTGCAACATACGCCCATTCGGGGACGACGTGCCGTATTTCGCGATATCCGCATCCCGTGTGTCAAAGACGATCATTCCGCCCGTCCGCAGATAGCGGTTCAGGCGGGCATAAGCCTCTACCGATGGTAAGGGCTGATCCGGGGTCACAGGCCAATAGAGGATCGGAAAAAAGGACAGTTCATCGGTTTCCAGATCTACAGCAATCGGGTTTGCCGGTTCGATCGACGTGCGGCTGAACAGCACGTCCGACAGCCCCAACAAACCGGCCTGCGCAATCGCGTCGACCTGCGCATCGCCTGTAATGACATGGGCCAGAACGACCTCGTTCGTGGCCTCTAACGCAAAAGCGTCATCTTGCGCCTGCGCCTTGGGGCTGATCATCAGCGCCACGGCCAGCACTGCCACGCTCGCGCCTGTACGTGCACCGGTCAGGCGCCCGGCCAGCCACAAAGACGCGATGACATCCACGGCCAAAACCAACAAAGCAAGGGACAGCAAGAGCCCCTTCAACGCCGTTTCGCGCAGCACCGAAAGCCCCTCGACCACCACGTCGGACGGCCATGCCATGCGCGACAGCGTGTCTTCGCTGTCCAAAACATTGATGGCGATGCGGCTGTCTTCACCCGCGTAAAGGCCCGGAGGCATGGTCTTGCTTAGCGCCGCAGTCACCAGCTCTTCGCCTGCGATACCTGCCATCGTTCCTGCATCCTGTACTTGCCCAAAACCATCCAAAACCTCTGACGGCACCCAGATTGTACCCGCCAAATCCGCAGCATCCGGGCGTGCGGGGCGGGTGGACACGGCAAGACGTTCCAACATCTGGACGAAGAGACCTGACAGCGGCAAGGATGACCATTCCGCATTGGCGCTAACATGGAACAGCACCACCTGCCCTGCCCCCAGTTCCTTGCGGGTGACCAGCGGGGTTCCGTCTGCCAAAGAGGCGATCACGCGTTCGGAAAGGGTTGGGTCTGGCTGCGCCATGACCTGGGCCGACACGGTGACATCCTCTGGTACGGTCAAACCAAAAAAGGGTGAGGTTTCCGGAAAGGGGCGCAACGCCTTGGGTTCACCCCAGCTCATCGCGCCGCCGACACGCCGACCACCGGCCCGCAGGCGTACCGGCATCAGCGGGTCTTCCACATCGCGGCTTACATCGCTGGCCGCAAGGCGCGGCCCGGCAAACCGCACCAACAGGCCGCCTTGGGCAACCCAGTCCTGGATCGCTTCGGATTCACCTTCGGCCAATGTCGCAACATCCGCCAGAATGATCACATCCGGATTTGCCAACAGAATATCATCTAACGACCCACCAATAAGATCAGCCGTAGGTTCCAAAGCCTGTTCCAAGAAATGCGTCGGGGACAGCAGTTCCAGACCTTCCCGGTCATCCCGTCCGGCGATCAGCGCCACTTCGCGCCGTTTCAAACCGTCATCGGTCAAGCTAACCGCACCGGCAGAACGAGACCCGTTGATTTCGAACCGCGTGATCCGGTTGCGCAGTTCAGCTGGTACGGACAGGTCCAAACTGGCTTGAGTGGTGCCAGTTTCAAAATCAACATTGGCCGCGGCCAGAACACGTTCTGTCCCAACAGGATCAAGACCGATGGCCGACACCGTGACCTCTGTCTGCGGGCCGGGTTCAGCGCGCAACGCCGTTAGTTTAACAATACCATCCTCAAAGCTGGCAGGGCGCAGACCATAAATCGGGCGCGGGCTTTCGAACACTGTGACGGCCCCGCGATCCTGCAAAGCGGCAAGCATGTCTTCCCGTCCTGATCGGCTTAGGCCATCTGAAACCCAGAAGGTTTCAAAATCACCTGTGAGGGCCTTGGCCCAGTCCAGACTGGCCTGTTGATCCGGTTCCCATGGGTGGGGCATCAACCCGGGCAGACGACTGCGCCAGTCTGCAGCGCTTTGAAAGGGAACGTCCCCAATTGGCAGATCGGTCAGTGAAACAACCGCAACCGTACGTCCTGCGCGGCTGGCCTCATCCAGCGCGGCTGAAATCCGGTCAGAGCTACGGCCCCAATCGCGGGCGCTGGCCCAGCTTCCATCCGTGAGGATCAGCAATGGTCCAGAGCCATTTGTCTTGTCCTGCGGGTTCAGCACGGGGCCTGCGAACCCGATGATCACAGCGGCAAGCGCAAGTGTGCGGATCAACAACAACCACCAGGGCGTCTTTTCTGTCTGCGTTTCGTCATCGCTGAGGCCCAGCAACAAGGCGACACCTGGAAACAGCCGACGAATGGGGGCCGGCGGAACCGCCCGCAACAAAATCCACAAGATCGGCAACGCGATCAGCGCCAACAGCAACCAAGGTGCTGTGAACCCTATGCCAGCAATGGTGAACATTAGCGGCGACGCTCCAATCCAGCGTAGATCCACAACAGCGCCGATTGGGCGCTTTGGGATGTGTGATGACAGTCAAATTGCCAGCCGGTTCGACGCGCCAGAGTTGACAGCTGATCCTTGCGGCGGTTCAGGCGATCCAGATAGCGATCACGCAAATCGGACGCTTTCAGGGTCTCGTGGCTGACGGAACGCCCCATGCTTTCGAAAATCGTTCTGCCGTCAAAAGGAAAGCTTTCCTCTTGCGGGTCGAGAACCTGCAGGATCAAACCCTTGACCCCGAGATCAGCGGCTTTGGTCAGCCTGTCGCTAAAAGGCGCAAAATCACCCATGAAATCTGAAACAAACAGCGCGCGGGATTGGGCGACCATGCCCGTGACATTTGGCACGCCATATTCGGGACGCTCCCCAGCCTGCAACAGGGCGGTGGCAATCCGGATCAACTGAAGCTCTCCACCACGCGGCGGTGTCCCTAGATTGGACAGGGCAACGCGTTCGCCGCCGCGCACCAAGAGAATGGCCGTGGCCAGCGCCAAAACACGGGCGCGGTCAGCTTTGGTGGGAAGGTTCGGCTCCGAGGCAAAATCCATGGATTGCGCGTCATCCACCCACAAAAGGATGCTTTGCGCCGCCTGCCATTCCTTTTCCTTCACAAAATGAACGTCCGATTGGGCCGATCTGCGCCAATCAATCTGGCGCGCCTCGTCGCCGGGCCGCGCAGGGCGGTATTGCCAAAACTCGTCGCCCATCCCCGCACGACGCCTGCCATGGGCGCCCATCATAACCGTCGTCGCCAAATGCTCTGCATCCGCCATAAGCGGCGGCAAGGCACCGGCAAGGTGTTCTGACTCTTGCCTTAGGGATGCGGCTTGGCTCACGCGGCGGCCTCTACCGAAGTGACCTCATCCGCAACGCGTTCAATCAGACCCGAAAGCGTCTCGCCACGGGCTCTGGCTGCAAAACTCAGCGCCATGCGGTGTGACAAGACCGGGCGCAGCATGGCACGCACATCATCGGTGGACGGCACAAGGCGGCCATCCAACAGGGCGCGCGCGCGAACGGTCAGCATCAACGCCTGCGCCGCCCGAGGACCCGGCCCCCAGCCAATGTTTTCGCGGACGATTTCGGGGGCATTTTCATCCTCTGGGCGGAAGGCCCGCACCAGAGTCAAAATTCGTTCCACCACCGCATCCCCGACCGGCATACGGCGCAACAGGGTTTGCGCGGCGATCAGCTCTGCCGCTGTGAACACTGCATGAGATTCGGCTTCGCTTGTGCCTGTCGTCGCCAACAAGATGTCGCGTTCGGCATCGCGCGACGGATATTCCACGTCAATCTGCACCAAAAATCTGTCCAGCTGCGCCTCTGGCAAGGGATAGGTGCCTTCCTGCTCAATTGGGTTTTGTGTCGCAAGAACGTGAAACGGCACACCCAATGCATGTTCCTGCCCGGCGATCGTCACGACCTGTTCCTGCATCGCCTGCAACAGCGCAGATTGAGTGCGCGGCGAGGCCCGGTTGATTTCATCCGCCATCAGCAACTGGCAAAAGATCGGGCCCTTGATGAAACGGAACGAACGGCCGCCATCTTCGGCCGTTTCCAACACTTCCGACCCCAGAATATCGGCAGGCATCAGGTCCGGTGTGAACTGAATCCGCGATCCGTTCAGCCCCATCACAGTGGACAGCGTATCCACCAAGCGCGTCTTTCCAAGACCGGGAAGTCCGATCAGCAATCCGTGTCCACCACAGAGCAATGCGGACAAGACCAGATCAACGACCTTTTCCTGGCCAATGAACTTTTTGGTTATGCTGTCCTTGGCGTCTGCCAGTTTGGCCCCGAGCGCTTCGATTTCTGCGACAAGGTCCTGTGGATCGGCCATGACAATTCTCCTGCAATCAATGTATGAACCTATTAAAGAGAACTATTGCATTGCTTACAAATAGCAAACGCACAGATTGGACAAAACATCGTGAAACCCACGGCAGAAGGCATCGCAAAGGCCGCGCGGGCGGCCGGAAAAAGGGGCATTCCCCCGGTACACCTGTGGAATCCAGAGTTTTGCGGCGATTTGGACATGCGGATCGCGCGGGACGGGACGTGGTTCTATCTGGGCACACCGATTGGCAGAAAAGAGCTGGTGCGGCTGTTTTCCTCTGTTCTGCGCAAGGATGGCGACGATTACTTTCTGGTCACGCCCGTGGAAAAGGTCGGAATCACCGTCGACGACGCTCCATTTGTTGCCGTGGATTTCGATGTCTCGCATGCAGGGCAAGATCAGGTTTTGACCTTTACGACGAATGTCAGGGATCAGGCCATCGCCGGGCCAGACAATCCATTGCGGGTGTCTTATGATCCGGCAACGGGCGAACCGGCGCCCTATGTTCTGATCCGTCGCAACCTAGAGGCGCTGATCGACCGCAAAAGCTTTTACCGGCTGGTTGAGATTGGATCACACCGGAAACATGCCGGGGAAGATTGGTTCGGCATCTGGTCCTCTGGGGAATTCTTTCCGGTCATCCGTTCACAGGATTTGGATTAGACCCCGGCTTTGCCCTAATGCGCTTCGGCCCAATTGTCCCCCTGTCCGGCATCCACCGTCAGCGGTACGTCCAGTTTCACCGCAGGCATTGCGGCATTTTCCATGACCGCGCGCACCCGTTCGACGGTTGTATCAATCGCGCCTTCATCCACCTCGAAGATCAATTCGTCATGCACCTGCAGCAGCATCTTGGCTGGCAGGTCCGCAATCGCGTCGGGCATCCGGATCATTGCGCGGCGGATCACATCGGCGGCGGTCCCTTGAATCGGTGCGTTGATCGCCGCACGGCGGGCAAACCCAGCATGAGGCCCCTTGGCATTGATCTGAGGCGTGTTGATTTTCCGTCCGAACAGCGTTTGGACATAGCCGTGGTCTTTGGCAAAGGCGACGGTGTCGTCCATATAGGTCCGGATACCCGGAAACCGTTCAAAGTAGCGGTCGA
The DNA here is from genome assembly GCA_051251595.1 of Marinosulfonomonas sp. Lineage (GTDB taxonomy): Bacteria > Pseudomonadota > Alphaproteobacteria > Rhodobacterales > Rhodobacteraceae > NORP110. Next base: position 164,500 of record JBPOFA010000005.1, on the reverse strand, counting down.
TGAATTCCTGCGCCTCTTTGCGCGGAATCCGCAAATTGCGGGCCAGACCGAAGCCTGAAATCCCATAAATCACACCAAAGTTGATGGCTTTGGCCTGACGCCGGATCATCGGGTCCATGCCCTCAAGGGGCACATCGAACATTTCTGACGCCGTCATTGCGTGAATATCATGCCCGGCCAGAAAGGCGTCTTTCAACGCATCAATCCCGGCAATATCCGCCAAAATGCGCAATTCAATCTGGCTGTAGTCAAGCGACACCAGCTTTTTGCCATCGTCGGCCACAACGGCTTCACGGATGCGGCGCCCCTCTTCGGAGCGCACGGGAATGTTTTGCAAGTTCGGATCGGTAGAGGCCAGCCGCCCGGTGTTGGCTCCGGCGATCGAATACGAGGTATGAACCCGCCCCGTGTCCGGGTTGATATGTTCCTGCAATGCGTCCGTATAGGTCGATTTGAGCTTGGCCAACTGCCGCCAATCCAGCATGCGCGCGGACAGATCATTGCCCTCTGAGGCCAGATCTTCCAACACATCAGCACCGGTTGCATAGGCCCCGGTCTTGCCCTTTTTGCCGCCCTCAAGACCCAACTTATCAAACAGAATCTCGCCCAATTGCTTGGGGGACGCCACGTTGAAGCTTTGGCCTGCCAGCTCGTGTATCTCTGCCTCTAGCCCGGCCATCTTCTGGGCAAAGGCGTTGGACATGCGTGACAGGGTATCGCGGTCAACCTTGATGCCTGTCATTTCCATTTGCGCAAGCACCGGCACCAAAGGACGTTCGAGGGTTTCGTAAACGGTGGTCACCTGTTTGCGGTGCAACCTGGGCTTAAACAACTGCCAAAGGCGCAGCGTAATGTCCGCATCCTCGGCGGCATATTTCACCGCATCCGCAATCGGCACTCGATCAAAGGTGATCGCGGATTTGCCTGTGCCCAGCAAGGGTTTGATCGGGATCGGCGTATGGCCCAGATAACGATCAGACAAGGTGTCCATGCCGTGATTATGCTCACCTGCATGCATCGCGTAAGACATCAGCATCGTGTCGTCGATCGGGGCGACATCCACGCCATAACGCGCAAAGATCTTGGCGTCGTATTTCATGTTCTGACCGATTTTCAGAACCGCATCATCCTGCAAGACGGGACGCAGCATATCCAATGCCTCGTCCACCCCCATCTGACCGGGGGCCAAATCATCCCCGCCGAACAAATCATCCGCAGCGGCAGTTTTGTGAATCAACGGAATGTAGCAGGCCTGACCCGGCTCTACACAGAGCGAAATTCCAACCAGATCGACGACCATTTCGTTCAGACCGGTTGTCTCGGTGTCCACCGCCACCCAGCCCCGCGCATAGATGCGATCTATCCACTTTTGCAAAGCCTCGCGATCGCTGACGCATTCGTAGGCGTCTGCATCAAATGGGGGGGCTTCTGGCTCGTCCGCGCTGGCCTCTGCCGTTGTCGCGGGTTCTTCAATCACCGGGGCCACTACCCCAAGCTTGTCTGCCACGCGTTTTGTGATCGTGCGGAATTCCATTTCTGCCAGAAACGGCAAAAGCACGTCGGCCTCTGGTTCTTTGACCTCAAGAGAGTCCAAAGTGAAATCCAGATCCATGTTACAATCCAGCGTGACAAGCTGTCGTGAGACACGAATAAGATCGGCATTGTCGATCAATGTCTGACGCCGCTTGGGCTGTTTGATTTCTTCGGCACGGGACAACAGCGTATCCAGATCGCCAAATTCGTTGATCAACAAGGCAGCGGTCTTGATCCCAATGCCCGGGGCCCCCGGCACATTATCAACGCTGTCCCCAGCCAGGGATTGCACATCAACAACCTGTTCTGGCGCAACGCCAAATTTTTCGAAAACCCCGTCGCGATCAATGCGACGGTTCTTCATCACATCCAGCATCTCAACGCCGTCCCCGACCAGCTGCATCATGTCCTTGTCTGAACTGATGATCGTCGCGCGTCCGCCCGCATCGCGGGCCTGACAGGCCAAGGTCGCGATGATGTCGTCCGCCTCGAATCCTTCGATTTCTATGCAAGCAATGTTGAACGCCCGTGTTGCATCCCGGGTCAGCGGGAACTGCGGTCGCAGATCTTCCGGGGGTGGTGGGCGGTTCGCTTTGTATTTATCGTAAATATCATTGCGAAAGGTCTTGCCGGAATAGTCGAAAATCACCGCCACATGCGTTGGCGCGTCGTCGCCTTTGGCGTCTTCGACGACCTTGAACAACATGTTGCAAAAGCCGGACACGGCGCCAATCGGCAAGCCATCGGATTTTCGCGTCAGCGGAGGCAGCGCATGATACGCCCGAAATATGAATGCAGACCCATCAATCAGATGCAGATGGCAGCCTTTTCCGAACGCCATTTGCGCCCCCTCTGATGTGGTTTATCGCCTGACGTCAGGCCTTTTTCGTGTCTTCGGATGCAGAGGCGTGGATGTATTTTTTATCGCAATACCCACATTCCACGAACCCCGTGTCATGCGGAATCTGCAACCATACGCGCGGATGCCCCAAGGCACCGCCGCCGCCATCACACGCGATCCGCCAGCTGTCTACAACTTCAGTTTCTGGTGCTTCGATTGCCATGGAAATTCTCGCTTCGTTTATGTCTGCCAGCGCAGAGCCGTTGTTGCGCCTATGTTATCTGATCTCTTGCTGGGAACAAGAGACCAAAACAACAGAAAACACCTATTTGGCAGGTTCAACCATGCGTCCCAAGGGACGGCCTGCAATGACATGGAAATGCAAATGCGGCACTTCCTGAAAGCCGTTTTCACCGGCATTGGAAATCACCCGGTACCCGGCCCCACCCTCTCCGGGTGAGACGTTGAGCTGGTCACAGACCTTGCCCACCAGCCGGGTGAAATCCACGATTTCCGCCTCTGACGCCGCCTGTGCAAAATGGTCGTAATTCACATAGGGCCCTTTTGGGATGACCAGCACATGATCCGGGGCCTGAGGTGTAATGTCCTGAAAGGCCAGTGAATGATCGGTCTCGGCCACGGTCGTATTCGGGATTTCGCCGCGCAGAATTTTGGCGAAAATGTTCTGATCGTCGTAGCTATAGCTCATATGGTCCCTCAATCGGCAAACAAGTGTTCATGGGCGCAAATATCCTGCGCCTGTTCAACTGTGATGTCCAAGAATTCGGCCAAGGGCAAGGCGTTTTCCTGGGCAGAGGCGCGTTCCCTTATGCGGTAATAATTCGGAAATTTTGCATCGCTGATTTTGTCGGATTCGAAATAAACGTCAGACCGGATCGTGGGCAGCAATTGTTTCATCGTCTCCGGGCTGGTGTTGTCGCCGGCCAAACCAACGCGTTTGGCATGCCCTTCCAGAAAATCATCCGAGAATTCACATTCGACCTGCAACAGGCTTGTCTTGCTGCGGTCTGTATAAAAATCCTTCAACAAATCCATATTGTTGGGATCCAGGCAAAATATCAGCCGGTCGGTTTCATAGTAATCAAACAGCATCCGCATCAATGCGCGACGGTGCCGAGTGCGTTTGCCAAGCGTTTTCTGGATGCCACCAAGATTTGGCAAATCGGTGCTTTCTTCGTCAAAGACATATTCAATGGCAGGGACGTTGGACACCTGCCCGATCCCCTGCAAAAGCCGTTTTGCGACATGCCATTTCTTACAGGTCACAATCATCAGTTCGCGTTCCCGGCCCAGAGTCGCCTCGGTTTCCCAGAACCTTGGGGCAAACCGGCGCCCTTGCCGCCCCTGCGCAGTTAGAAACGTGAACAGGCTTCGGCCTTCGTTGGAGATCTGAAACGTGACCCCTTCGGCCGAATACAAATCCCCAAGCCTGCGTTTCAGCTCATTCGCGTCGGGTGAGATTTTCCGAGCAAACAGAAAATCCTGGCTCAGCAACAAATCGTAGTGGTCGTTATACAAGGTCACCGGCATTCCGTAGTCAGAAAACATCAGGAATGTCAGCGCGCGCGATCTGATTTCGCGTTCCGGGATAAGATGGCGCACGAGAGTCTGAAAAAACGTCTCATCCGGAATCCAGGTGGTGCGGAAGAACCGCAAGACATCGGGGCGCCTGTCGCAAAACTCAAGAACGGCCTCGATGGTCTGGCGCCGCAGGCACCACCATTGACTGCCGATCATGATTTGCAAGTCTTCGGGAATCTTGCGTTTCAGCCCGAACCGTTTTTGCAAATCAAGCGAGGCTAAGAACAACCCTTTTCGCGCGCGCTCGTTGAAAAAATGCCGATAGACCAACCGGTCTTCTTTCAACCCGGTCTTGATCCAGTCGCTTTCGAAAAAATCAAAGCTCTCGATGAAATCGCAATCATTGCCGTTTAAGAAGTCATGCACGTATTCCGCCGACTTAATCGGCATGCAGTCCCCCGAAAGCATGTAAAAATGGGTGGCCCGGGGAAAGGCCTGTTCCGCCGCCCGGATCGCCAGCAATGTGCCCTGCACCAAGCTCCATTCGCCCCACCCGCATTTCGTCGGCTTTTTGACAAAGGTGACATTGGGATTTTCGGCAAGCGCTGACTTAATCCGTTCAAAATCTTCCCGTTTTGCCCGCGCATCGAAGTGGATCGACATGTAATCGCCAGCCGCCGTCAACCGCATCGCCTGTTTGATGATGGCGTCAGGGTCTTTGTGACACAGCAAGATAAAGGCGATTTGCGCCATATTGGAACCTAAAACCCCATTTTAGTACGATTGTTCGCATAGATAACGTTAAGCACCATTGAAAAAACAGGATTTATTTGCTTTTTTCGCCACATTGTTCGCCGACACTAACAATAACACGGCGTACAGGAGGTGAGTACAGTATGGGTTTTCCCGGAACATGGATGACCGAAAGCGAAAGCATGGTCTACAGGGTTGTGCCCAAATGTGCGTGCTCGACCATTGGTCAGATCATGTATTATTCGGATCATGGTGAATTTTATGACGGCGACATCCATGATGCCAAGGCCGGCATTCACAAATGGGCGTTGGATGACAGTCAGAAACTCATCGAGACGAATATTCAGGCGCATCACTCCTATGCTTTCACCAGCGTCCGAAATCCTTATTCCCGGATCCTCAGCTCTTTCTTCGACAAGATTTGCGGGATCCAGCGCAATGGCAAACGGTATCGCGGCAACCTTGTTCCGCTTTTGATTCAAAAATACGGGATCGAAGTCGACGGCGATTTTGATCAGGTGCAATCCTTCCGCCGGTTCTTGCTTTTTGCCCGCGACACCATCCGCTGGCGCAAGCCCATGGACCCAGACATTCACTGGTCGGCGATGTCCGGACATATTTCGACATTCATCGTGAATGGCGGGGTCTATGACGGGATTTTCCACACGGAACAATTCAACGACGGGATGCAATCTGTGTTGGACAGCATCGAAACGCCCAACCCAGTCGATCTAAGCGCGATACCCAGGTTCAATGAATCCGAAGGCCATGGCCCCAAAATGGCCCATCCGATAGAGGATTACTTTGACGATCTGTCCAAACATCTTGTCTATGAGATGTACAAAAAGGACTTTCAGCTTTTCAAGTATGACTTTGAAAACCCCGGCAACAAGAAACCAATCGGCGAAATCGACCTGGAAGAGGTCCACGCCAAGCTGGGCGACTAGCCCCAGGGTTTTCCCTAGAGCAAGCCGTGTTTCTTAAACAATTCGGTCAGGTTCTGTTCTGGCCGCGCTCCGATATGGCTGATCACCTCTGACGCAGCCACGCAGGCCATTTTTCCGCAGGTTTCCAGTTCATACCCGTTGGTAAAGCCCCACAGGAACGCCCCGGCGAACAAATCACCGGCCCCTGTCGCGTCCACCACAGTTGTTGGCACCGCTTTAACATGCCAACGGTCCGCGCCGCTGACGATATGCGCGCCGTTGTCGCTGTCTGTGCAAACAACGAATTCCACCTCTGCTGCCGCAGCAGCCAAAGCGGCGTCCAGATCATCCGCTTGATACATCGACAAAAGCTCAACCCGGTTTGCGAACAGCATGTCCACGTCGTTTTTCAGCAGCTTGGCAAAAGCGTCACGGTGGCGGTCGATGCAAAACGCATCGGACAAGGTGATCGAAACCTTGCCGCCTGCCCCTTTTGTTGCCGCAATCGCCTTGGCAAAGGCTGCGTGACTTTCAGGTCCGTCGAAACGATAGCCTTCCAGAAAGATCCATTCCGCATCGGCCATCATGTCGACGTCAATATCATCCGGGCCCAGATGTTCCGACCAGCCCAAATAGGTGTTCAAAGACCGCTCTCCATCGGGCGTGACCAGAACAATGCACCGCCCCGTTTCATCAACCGAGTCTTTGGGCGCCAGCGCTGTCTCATAAACCGCGCCCTGTGCCCTCAGGTCATGGGCAAAAATCGCCCCCAACTGATCGTCTTTGACCTTGCCCACATAGGCCGTGCGCCCCCCAAGATGAGCAGCCCCCGCAATCGTGTTCGCAGCCGAACCGCCACTGATTTCCTTGGAGGGTCCAACCAGGCTGTAAAGTTCAACGGCACGGTCCATGTCGATCAATTGCATGATGCCCTTTTCGACATTGCTTTCGCCCAAAAAGGACTCTTCACAATGTGACAGCACGTCCACCATGGCGTTGCCGATACCGACCACCTGAAAGCGTTTGGTCATTCTGTTTTCTCCTCGAACGGGCATAGATCCCGGATAATGCATGCGCCACATTTTGGCTTGCGCGCGACGCAGATATAGCGCCCGTGCAGGATCAGCCAGTGATGGGCATGATGTTGAAATTCTGCTGGGATGTTGTCTTCGACGGCACGTTCGACCGCATCCACATTCTTCCCAATGGCGATCCCGGTGCGATTTCCGACCCTGAAGATATGTGTATCAACCGCCTGCGCAGGCATTCCGAACCACATGTTCAGAACGACATTCGCGGTCTTGCGCCCAACACCGGGCAAAGACTGAAGCGCGGCACGGGATGACGGAACCTGCCCGTCATATTCTTCTGCCAGAATCCGGCTAAGCTTGATGACGTTCTTGGCCTTTTGCCGATAAAGGCCAATCGTTTTGATATGTTCGATCAGGCCCTCTTCGCCAAGCGCCAACATTTTCTCTGGCGTGTCGGCAATCTTGAACAGCTCTGCCGTGGCCTTGTTCACCCCGGCATCCGTCGCCTGCGCAGAAAGGGCAACGGCCACCACAAGGGTAAACACATTCACATGGTGCAACTCGCCCTTTGGTTCCGGCTCTGACGCCTGAAACCGGGTAAACACCTCATGTATCTTGTGATAGTCCATTTGCTTGATCATTCGGGCGGTATGCCCTGCCCGACGAAAAGGCGCAAGATTCGGATCGACCACGGCGCTCATTTGGCTACGATCCCCCCCAAATGGAGAGACTGATGACGACCGATACCGGATATCACTACAATATCATGCGCCGCGCGATAGAGGCCATCGACAGTGCTGACGGCACTCAGATGTCGCTCGAAGAACTTGCCAAACACCTGAACATGAGCCCGGCCCATTTTCAGCGCGTGTTTTCCAGATGGGTCGGCGTGTCCCCCAAGCGCTATCAGCAGTATCTGACGCTGGACCATGCCCGCCATTTGCTGGCGCAAAACCACACCACCTTGGACACCGCGATTGAAACCGGGCTGTCCGGCACCGGCCGCCTGCATGACCTGTTCCTAAAGTGGGAGGCGATGAGCCCCGGCGAATATGCCCGCAAAGGCGACGGCCTGACGGTCAGCTATGGCTGGTTCGACAGCCCCTTTGGCCGGGTTCTTGCCATGGGCACGGACAAGGGGCTGTGTGGGCTGGCATTTTCCGATGAAACAGGTGACCAGACAGCATTTGACGATATGGCCGCGCGCTGGCCCGCGGCGCAGTTCATCGAAAACCCCACCCAACTGGCCGAATGGGTCCAGGCTGCATTTCGGCAAAGCGGCGAAACGCAATTGCACCTGATGGGCGCCCCGTTTCAGATCAAAGTCTGGCAAGCCCTTCTGGATATACCAACGGGCCATGTCACAACCTATTCCGACATTGCACAGGCCATCGGCAACCCGCGGGCTGTACGCGCGGTCGGCACGGCTGTCGGGCGCAATCCCGTCAGCTGGTTGATCCCGTGCCACCGGGCCTTGCGCAAATCCGGCGGGTTGGGCGGCTATCATTGGGGCCTGCCCGTCAAACGCGCGATGCTGGCATGGGAGGCGGCAAGATCGGACACCTCTGCCGAGGCCCTACGGCAGTCTTTTTGATTGTGTTTCGCACCGACTTGCTATCCAATCTTGTACCGAATGGAACAACCGAGCCGCCGAGATGCCGTTTCAAAAAATCCAAGCCGAAAAGCTGTCTCAATCCGTGGTGCGCCAGATCGAGTTGTTGATCTTGCGCGGCATTCTGCGCCCGGGGGAACGGCTTCCATCTGAACGTGACCTGTCGGAAAAACTGGGCGTGTCCCGCCCCAGCTTGCGGGATGCAATCGCTGACCTGCAAGACAGGGGCCTGTTGGTCAGCCGGGCTAGTGCGGGGATTTTTGTCGCCGACGTGCTTGGCTCGGCGTTTTCAGAAGCGTTGATCAAACTTTTTGCCAATCACGACGAAGCAGTGTTCGACTATGTCGATTTCCGGCGTGACCTTGAAGGTCTGGCCGCCGAACGTGCGGCACAGCTTGCTTCCGATACGGATCTTCTGGTGGTCAACACCATCTTTGAAAAAATGAAGACCGCCCATTCCAAACGCAACCCAGAGGAAGAGGCCCGACTGGATGCCGAATTCCACCTCTCAATCATAGAGGCTGGGCACAATGTGATCATGTTGCACATGATGCGGTCCATGTTTGAACTGTTGCGCGAGGGCGTGTTTTACAACCGCTCTGTCATGTTCAAACGGCGCACAACCCGTCGCGCCTTGCTGGATCAACACCAAGCCATCAACGAAGCGCTGCAAAGCCGCGACCCCGGGGCCGCAAGATCAGCGGTCGAACAACATTTGACCTATGTTGAAAACGCTCTGCGTGAACAGCAAGAGTTTGAAAAAAATGAAAAAATCGCCAAGCAACGGTACGAACACGAACAATCACGGTGATAAAATTCACGGTTTTGCGCGTTACCGGGACATGGGGAAACCGCGGAGAATTACCAGTGCTCAGACGCAAAAAACTGGGCGACACACTGTTTCCGATTTGATTAAGAAATCCGTAAAATTTGCCCCAATTTCGCCACAATTCCGGGTGAAATCACCCTTGTAGCCCGGTCACAGTACCCAGTATTTCAGACCAGTTTTGACCGTCGCTACCAATAAGTACTGTAACCAGTAATCGTGCGGTAACGGCCCCTGTCGTGGCCATCTGTCAGTGCGTATCAGTTGCGGAAGGGACCGAACCTGCCGATGTGGCAGGCGGTCCCTTCGGCTCGACTTCCCTTCATGCTTTGCTAGAGTTGGACAACGCAAACCAAAGGGAGACTCAACATGCCACATCCAGCATTCAACGCCCAAGGCGTTGCCGTCATAACAGGCGGGGCCTCGGGGATCGGGTTAGCCGCAGCCACGCGATTTGCCCAAATGGGCATGAAGATCGCGATTGTTGATCTGGGAGAGGATCGCCTTGCTGCAGCAGCAGACAAGCTCCGCGCCGCGGGCGCGGCAGCAGTGCTCACCTCGGAAACCGATGTTTCCGATGTAGCGGCCATGCACCAGCTCAACGAGCTGGTCACAGAAAAACTCGGTGGGGCAACGATCCTCATGAACAATGCCGGAATACAAACCGGCAGCAGCATGTTCAGCGCGCATGAAGGTTGGGAACGCGTCGTGGCCGTGAACATGTGGGGGCCGATCAACGGATCGGAAGCATTTGTACCCGGCATGTTGGAACGGGGACACCCCGGCCTTGTGATCAATACCGGTTCAAAACAGGGGATCACAACGCCGCCCGGTGATCCGGCTTACAATATGTCCAAGAGCGGGTTGAAGACCTTCACTGAAGCCTTGGAACATCACCTGCGCAACCTCGAAGGGGCCAAGATCACAGCACATCTGCTGATCCCCGGCTTCGTCTTTACCGAACTCACCCAAGGGGATCGCACGGAAAAGCCCGTTGGTGCATGGACGCCGGAACAAACGGCGGATTTCATGATTGAAAGCCTGGAGCGCGGCGATTTTTACATTCTCTGCCCGGACAATGATGTGCCGCGTGAACTGGACGAAAAACGGATGGCATGGGCCATGGGCGACATTATCGAAAACCGCCCCCCCCTGTCGCGTTGGCATCCGGACTATGAAGCACCCTTTGCCGACTATATTTCCAAGTCCTGACCGGGCAGGACATACAAAAATGGCGACCGATCCACTGGATTGGCCGCCATTTCTATTAGCGAGGCGTTAAGCCGCCTTGCGGCGCCGTCTGCGTTGCTGTTGCCCTTGTGGGCGACGCGACTGCGGTTTGCCTTTCGGGCCAGAACGTCGACCCTGCTTGGGGGCCTCTTCTTCAGCCTCCCATGGCGTGCCACCGGCAACCGGGATCGAAAGCTTCATAACTTTTTGGATCGCCTTGAGTTCTGACATTTCAGCAGAGGAACAGAACGCAATGGCAGATCCAGCCGCCCCGGCACGCGCCGTCCGGCCAATCCGGTGCACATAGTTTTCCGGCACGTTCGGCAGTTCAAAATTGTAGATGTGTTTCACACCCGGGATGTCGATCCCACGTGCCGCAACATCAGTTGCCACCAAAACCTTGATCTTGCCTTCTTTAAAGGCCGAGATCGCCCGATCACGCTGCGACTGGGATTTGTTTCCGTGAATGGAACCGGCGTCGATTCCCACGGCTTCCAGTTTCTTTTTCAGCTTTTCAGACCCATGCTTGGTGCGGCCAAAAACCAGCGCCAATTCATTCGGGTGCTTTTTCAGCATCTCAATCAACAAATCCGCCTTGCGTGCCTGTTGAACAAAATGAACAGATTGGGTGATCTTGTCAGCCACCTTGCCGGGAGGAGACACTTCGACCCGGATCGGGTTCTTAAGATAGGCGCTCGACAGCTCATTCATTTGCTTGGGCATCGTGGCCGAAAACAGCATCGTCTGACGCTCTGCCGGAAGCAAAGGCGCAATTTTGCGCAGGGCGTGGATAAAGCCAAGGTCCAGCATCTGGTCAGCTTCATCAAGAACCAGAAACTGTGTCTGCCCCAGATCGACCGCACGACGGTCCAACAGGTCGATCAATCGACCCGGTGTTGCCACCAGCAAATCAACGCCGCGTTCCATCCGTGAAATCTGCGGACGGATGGAAACACCGCCCACAACCAAAGCAACCTTCAGATGCGTGCCTTCGGTATAGGCCCGCAGGTTTTCGGAAATCTGTTTGGCCAATTCCCGTGTGGGCGCAAGGATAAGCCCACGCACTGTCATTTTCTCGGGCTTTGTCCCTGCCGTCAGCAAGGCCTGGATCATCGGCAAGCCAAAGGCTGCGGTTTTACCCGTGCCGGTTTGGGCAAGCCCCATCACATCACGACCATTCATCGCATGTGGTATCGCCTGTTTTTGAATCGGGGTCGGCTCTTTAATCCCCTGTTCGGCCAGTTTGGCCACAATACGGGGCGCAAGCCCCAACATATCAAAATCCATGTTCTGGATTTCCTTTCATCGCAAACCAATGGGTCTGCAAAACAACAACCGCCCCGTGCCGCGGCACAGAGCAGGTGATCTCGGGTTGCGCACAGCACTGACCCACAGACCGAATGCCTGCAAACCGTACATGCGCCGGACCCCGCGTGATTTGGGTACGTGGAAAATTGATCGATGGCTTTCAAAGACATTGCGTCTTTAGGGCTGCTCACGCGGCAGAAGACATCGGTTGTGTGTCAAATGGTCCAGTTGGGCATCAAAGTCAAGGAAGGAATGAATTTGACGCAAGACCTGTGCTGTCAGCTTTTTGACATTTATGTTGTCCTATTATATTTGACATCTATATTGTCATTAAGTGAAAATTGTACGTTTGCACCGAATGGCAGGGCAGGATGAAAGACGCAGAGCTCAACCTATACAAACTCATTCTCGAAATCCGTGCCGCCTCTGACGAGCTCAACCAAATATCGACGTCATTGAATGATAGGGCTGGCATCACATCGGCAGAGCGCAGCGTTCTGGATTCACTATTTGGCAAGAATGAACGGACGGTCCCGCAAATCGCCAACGCCAAGAACGTCAGCAGACAGCATATCCAACTGCTCGTGGACGGGTTGGCCGCCAAGGGCCTTGTGCGCCACGCAACGAACCCCACTCACAAACGATCAAAGCTTGTCCTGATCACGGATACCGGTCGCAACATCATCCAAGACATTCGCGACAAAGAGGCCATAACTCTGTCAGAACTGGCCGAGGGCCTGGATTTTGACACGACGCAATCCGCCACACGCGCATTGCGGGACCTGCGACGAGAGGTGTCAAAGACACGTCGCTAAACAAAAAAAATGCCCCAACAATCGTCGGGGCACCTTAATTACGTATTCAAGCGAGGCTTGGCTTAGTGCAGCTTTGTTCCAACCGCTTCGATGGCTTCATCGATAAGGCCATTGCCGTCTTTGGCCGTCATATTCGCCGCGATGACTTCACGCGCAGCGGCCACGGCCACCTGCACAGCTTCGTCACGAACCTCATTGATCGCGGATGTTTTCGCGGACGCGATCTGATCTTCGGCAGCTGCCATGCGGCGCTGAATTGAAAGGGCCAGATCTTCTTTGGCCTTCTCAGCAGCAGTCGCAGCTTCGGATTTAGCCGTTTCGACGATCCGGTCGGCCTGTTCCTGAACTTCTTTTTGCTTACGCTCAAAAGAGGCAAGGACAGCCTGCGCTTCGTCGCGCAACGCCTTTGCGTCGTTCAGCTCGGTCGTGATGCCCTGTGCGCGCTGGTCCAGCATTCCGAAAAGCTTTCCCGGAACCTTAAGATAAACCAGAACCGCGATGAACAGCAGGAACGCCAGCCATACAACGAAATTCGTGTTGAACAGCGAAAAGAACGGAATGTCAGCAGACGCAGCCAAAGCCGGTGAAGCAATTAGGGCAAGAAAGACAGTTAGTTTTTTCATGTCTTTACCCTTTCACTCGGCTGGCGACAGCAGCTGCAATCTTCTTTGCATCCGCTTTGGATCCAAAGGCCGACACGATTTCTTTGGCCGCGTCCTTGGCAACAGCCGTGACACTTTCCATTGCGCTGGCGCGGATTTCACCGATCGCCTTTTCGCTTTCAGCAGACTTCGCGGCAATTTCCGCATCCGCCTTGGCGATTGCAACGTCCAGATCAGCCTGAATTTCAGCTCTGGCATCGGCAACAATCTTGTTGGCCTCTGCCCGGGCATCTTTCAGCGCCTGGTTATATGCAGCCTCGGCATCCACAGCCTTTTGCTTCAGCTCTTCAGCCGCCGCAATGTCATTGGTAATGATGCCCTTGCGTTCCGCCAAAACAGAGCCGATGCGCGGCAATGCGATCTTGGAAACGACAAAATACATCGCAATCAACGCAATAACCAACCAGAAGATCTGGTTAGAAAACGTCGAAATATCCAGTTGCGGCATGCCGACGGCTTCGCCGGCGTGTCCGCCTTCGACGCCTACTGCATCTGCAAGACCTTGCGCGGCCTCATGCGTTTCGTTTGCCATGGTGTCCTCCTGGTTCCCAAATTACCCGGACAGGCCGCAAGGCCTGCCCGAACTCAAGGATTTGTCAGGATTAAACCGCAAACATCAGCAGAAGCGCGACGAGGAACGAGAAGATCCCCAGTGCTTCCGCAAACGCAATACCGATAAACATTGTAGCTGTCTGACCTGCAGCAGCTGAAGGGTTCCGCAATGCGCCGGAAATGTAGTTACCAACAACGTTGCCCACACCGATAGCTGCGCCACCCATGCCGATACTTGCTAGACCGGCACCGATGTAAGAGCCCATTTCTACGATACTGCCTTCCATAAGAATTCTCCTTGAGTTGGAATTGGCTAAATTTGATGTCCCGTGACCGGCTTAGTGTGAGGGATGCAACGCATCCTTCAGGTAGACACAGGTTAGGATTGCAAACACATAGGCCTGAATGAAGGAAACCAAAGTTTCCAACGCATAGACCGCTGTGATTGATAGAACCGGAGCAATTGCACCCAGTCCCAATACGCCCGCGAAGCCGGCGAATACTTTGATAACGGCGTGACCCGCCATCATGTTACCTGCAAGCCGGATAGAGTGGCTAACAGGACGCACGAAGTAAGAGATAACCTCGATCAGGGCCAGGATCGGGCGCAAAACCAGTGGCGCAGAGCCGATCCAGAACAGGCTGAGGAACCCAACACCGTGCTTGAAAATTCCGATGGCTGTCACAGCCACGAACACGGCAATCGCCAGTGTTCCGGTGACAGCAATATGCGATGTCGTCGCAAAAGACATTGGGATGAGGCCAAGGAAGTTGGACATCACAACGAACATGAACAATGTCATGATATAGGGGAAATACTTTAGCCCGTCTTTACCGGCGACATCTTCGACCATTTTGTAGATAAAGCCGTAGGCGAGCTCTGCGACAGACTGTGCGCGGCTTGGAACAATCGCGCGACCGCGTGTGCCCAGAACCAACAGGGCGAACGTGGCCAACACGGCCAGCGCCATCCACAGCGTAACATTTGTCGGCGTGTAGAAGTTGATATGTTCGCCGCCCAAAAGGGGTTTCACCACAAACTGATCCATCGGATGGATCTGAAGTCCGCTTGGTCCTGCTGCGTCTGCCACGTCTAATCCTCTTCGCCGTCTTTGACACTGTCACTTTCGACAGCTGTCGCTTGTAGCTCATTGACCGATCGCAGCATCACCCGCACACCGGCCGCAAAGCCCAGTAATACAAAAAGCACCAGGAATATCGGGATCGTGCCAAACAGCGTATCCAACCCGTATCCAATGCCAAAACCGATCACGATACCCGAGACCAGCTCGACCACCATGCGCCAGGCCAGTTGCGCCTGAGAATGATGGTCTTCTACCTTGGGGGTCGGTTTATCCGCCTCTTTGACCTGATTGATCCGCGCTTCCAATTCGGCAAGCCGCCGTTTGTCGGCTGGGTCAGTCATCGCAAAGAGCCCCCTCAGAGAGTTGCGGCGAACCTAGAAACGCCGCCGCCCAGAGTCAAACGATTTCGGCACGGCGAAAGTATGGATTAACTCATTGTATTAAATGCATATTTTCTATCGGAAAATTTTGAGGCGACTGAAAATTTGGGCCCAAACCACCAATTTCAGGGAAACGGCGTTACTTAACCGATCAGTTGATCTTTGCAGACACCCCCTGCGCGCCCCCATCTCAGCCACCGCGCAGCGCGGCGGCTTCCTGCAACAACCAATCGCGGAAAATCCGAACGGGTTTCCGCCGGTGACATTGGCACATCCCTGCTTTGGATAAAACTGCGGCGTCATCGCTATCCATAGCAAAATACGACGCACCCCAGACTGTGACCCCTGTTGTCTGCGCCAATCCCACGTTAAAAACCCGCATGACCAAAGATCTGGACACTGTTTTTGCCGCCCTGTCAGACCCGACCCGTCGGGCCATTCTGACCATGCTGCTAGAAGACGACATGGCCGTCACAGATGTGGCCGACCCGTTTGAGATGTCGCTGGCCGCGATTTCCAAGCATCTGACGATCCTCACACGCGCCGGGTTGATCACTCAGGAAAAACGGGGGCGCGTGAAATGGTGCAAGCTGGAACCGGACGCGATGAAGGGCGCTTCTGTCTGGATGCAAGGCTTTGGACAATTTGAGCCGGTTAATCTGGATGCGTTTGAACGGTTCCTCATGGCCGAACTGCCCGACGATCCGGCAACGGATCCCGGCTAACGCCCCCCCGGGGTCAGTCCTCCCTCAACAGCATCAGCAAGGCCACCACTGTCAAAACGACCCCAGCCAGGATCAGCGGCTTGGGTGCGCCGTGCCCAAGGGTGATTTCCCACAGGATCACCCAGCTTGGCACCAGATAGGTATAGGCCATGACCTTGGCCGAGGGCAGGCGCAGTGTTGCATATTGGATCAGCAACAGGCTGACCGCCCCGGAACAGACAGAGATATAGGCCAGCAATATCCATACGATCGCGGGAACAGCCGTCCAGTCCGTGGCGACAAGATCGCCCCAGGAATAGATCACCAGAATGATGAACCCGGCAATCAGCGTGCCCAATGTCATGATCACCGGATGCTCGCCCCGGTTCAGTTTGCGGGCCAGCGGCGTGTAAAGCGCATGTGCCACGACGCCCCAGAAAAAGATGAACTCTCCATGTCCCAGCCGAAACGCCAGAAGCGCCGATAAATCCGCCTGAAAAATCACCCATATCGCCCCGGTACACCCAATCCCCAGGGCAAGGGCCATTCTGGATGTCGTGATTTGGCGCAAGACCAGCCAGGCGAACCCTGCCGACAGGAATGGGGTCAACGTGAAAACCGCTGAAATCGAAACCGCGCTGGCCGTTTCCAGCGCCTTATACATCAACACAAAGTAAAACGCATACAGCCCCGCCAGCACGAAATAGCGCCATGGGGCGACCAAGACATCCCGGTTGCGCAATCCCAGCATCGGCGCCAGCGCCCCGATCAGGATTGCCCCGATCAGAAACCGCACCGCCATCAGCGCCGAGGGCGAAACAAAGCCAGAGGCCATCGCCCCCAGACTAAAGGACCCTGCAACCAATGCAGAAAAGCTCAGCATGGCCAAATGCCCACGCGCGGCCTGCGACATCGCTGTTTTTGTGGTGTCTTGCGAAGTCATAAGATGATCCGTTGTGTCAATCTGCCCCCGTCAGATCAACATGCGCGGCGAACCACAAGGCCGTTGTCGAAAAACCGGGCTTAATCTGGTTGCGTGAACCAGGTGATTTTGTCCGTGCCTTCGGCGTCTTCCAACCCGACATCCCGCCATTCCTGCGCCAGGGCGATGCGCTCTATCCGCAGCAATTCTTCGAAATCGCGCACCCGCGTCGCACCGGGCACACGGATATGCTGCAACAGGCGGTGGCTGTGAATGATCTTGACCCGCGCATCCAGCGGCTCCCACGCGTCCAGCTCTGTCACGCGGCGCAGATTGAATTCCGGCGGCAGTACATAAAATCGGATGTCAAAGCGCCATAGCATATCTTTCAATATGATCTGATCCCGTGTCACGTCACTGGCGTGAAAACGCGCCGCCCAATCCGCGAAAAACGTGTCGGTCACGGGCGATTTCCGATACAGCAACACGCCGGAATTCAGCTGGGGAAAGGCATAAGGTGTCGATGTCTCTAACCCTTCCTTCACCAGATCAGAGGCACGGCGCACATCATGGGTCATGGCCAGTTCAAACCGGTCCAGCAGATCCCAGACATCCCCCAGATCGCCGACAACCAAAGTGTCGCAATCCAGAAACAAGGTGCGTTCGAACCGAGACATTGGCATACATTCCAGCTTGGCCCGGTCATGATCGACCGGCACCGGGTGCACCTGATCAAAAACCTCCAGACCCGGTGCATCCGGATCATTGGTAAAGACATCAACCGCCAACCCCGGATTGCTGGCCCGCAAACTGATGGCAGAGGCGCGGGCCAATTCTAAATAATCCGGCCCTGTTGCCACATAGATGATCCCCCGGTCCGTCATAGCCCTGCCCTCGCATCCTGTTTGTCACCGACGTAAATACACCAAACACCCCGGTCTCTCCTATGGAAAACACAAGCGCGCGGGCCACGGAAAGACTTGACTCATAACGCCACGCGGCGTAACCCGCCCGCAATACCCGGAAGTCACAAAACTTCCGGTCCTCGCACAGCCGGGGATCGCCGTCAGTCAGCGCGTTGCGCCCACTGGCGCGTTTTGCGTTGTGCCAGAGGTTTTGCGTTTGAACCGTCCCCTCCCTATGTAGGGGACATATTGGAAACCGGCGAAAGGGCCGCACGAGATGTTTGAAAATCTATCTGATCGCCTCTCTGGCGTTTTTGACCGGCTCACGAAACAAGGTGCGCTTAGCGAAGACGACGTCAAAACCGCGCTGCGCGAGGTCCGCGTTGCCCTGCTAGAGGCCGACGTTTCCCTGCCCGTGGCCCGCGATTTCATCAAGGCCATTCAAACCAAGGCCGAAGGCCAGTCGGTCACCAAATCGGTGACACCGGGCCAACAGGTCGTGAAAATCGTTCATGATGAACTGATCCACGTCCTTGCCGGGGACAACACCGACCCTGGCGAACTGAAAATTGACAGCCCCCCCGCCCCGATCCTGATGGTCGGTTTGCAGGGTGGCGGTAAAACCACCACGACTGCGAAACTGGCCAAACGCCTGAAAGAACGCGCGGGCAAGCGCATCCTGATGGCCTCGCTTGACACGAACCGTCCGGCGGCGATGGAACAGCTGGCCATCCTTGGCACGCAGATCGGCGTCGATACGCTGCCGATCATCAAATGCGAAAGCGCCGTTCAGATCGCCAAACGCGCCAAGCAACAGGCGACGCTTGGCGGCTATGATGTCTTCATGCTCGACACGGCAGGCCGTCTGCATATCGACGAAGTCCTGATGGAAGAGGTTCAGGCCGTTCGCGACATTGCAAAGCCACATGAAACGCTTTTGGTTGTGGATGGCCTAACCGGTCAGGACGCGGTCAACGTTGCGTCCGATTTTGACGAAAAAGTCGGCATCACCGGTGTTGTCCTGACCCGAATGGATGGCGACGGGCGCGGCGGTGCGGCGCTTTCGATGCGTGCTGTTACGGGCAAGCCGATCAAATTTGTCGGCCTTGGCGAAAAGCTCGACGATATCGAAGAGTTCCACCCAGAACGCGTCGCGGGCCGCATCCTTGGCATGGGCGACATTGTATCGCTGGTTGAAAAAGCCCAGGAAACGATAGAGGCCGAACAGGCCGAACGCATGATGAAACGGTTCCAAAAGGGCCGCTTCAACATGAATGACCTAAAGCAGCAGCTGGAACAGATGCAAAAGATGGGCGGCATGGAAGGCATCATGGGAATGATGCCGGGCATGGGGAAAATGGCCAAACAGGTCGAACAGGCCGGGTTTGACGACAGCATCATCCGCCGTCAGGTCGCGCTGATCCAGTCCATGACCAAAGTCGAACGCGCCAATCCGCAAATCCTGCAAGCCAGCCGCAAAAAGCGGATCGCCGCCGGGGCGGGCATGGAGGTGCGCGAACTGAACCAATTGCTAAAAATGCACCGGCAGATGTCCGACATGATGAAGAAGCTCGGCAAAGGCAAAGGCGGCATGCTGAAACAGGCGATGAAGGGCATGATGGGCAAAGGCGGCATGCCCGCCGACATGGGCGCAGGCATGGATCCCGCGCAAATGGAACAAGCGGCCAAAGCGCTTGGCAAAATGCCCGGCGGACTTCCCGGTCTTGGTGGCGGCGGCCTGCCCCCCGGCCTTTCAGGATTTGGCAAGAAAAAATGACATCCCGCACCGCCCCCACACTTCAGACCGACCGTCTGACACTGCGCCCTTACGCGATCACGGATTTCCCGGCCTATGCCGGTTTCCTAGACTCAGAGCGCTCTTTTTACATGGGCGGCCCCCATAACGACAACATCGCGTGGAGCTGGTTTTGCAACGATGTCGCCAGCTGGGCGCTTTACGGCTTTGGCAATCTCATCGTGACCCTGACCGAAACCGGTGAGACCGTCGGCCATGTGGGCATCACCCAAGGCCCGGAATTCCCGGAACCTGAACTGGGCTGGGTCCTGCTCGACGGATACGAAGGCAAGGGCTACGCCACAGAAGCCGCGCTTGCCCTGCGTGATTTCGGCTTTGAAACCGCCGGTCTTAAAACCATGGTCAGCTATATCGACCCCGATCACGCCACCTCTGTAAAACTGGCCAAACGTCTATACGGCAAACTGGATCGTGACGCGGCAACACCGCATGACGAACCAACGCTTGTCTATCGCTACCTGCCAAAAGGCGTGCACAGATGAGCGACCCGGTGATTGAAACCAAGAACCTGATCCTGCGCAAACCGGATCAGCGCGACACTGCGGCCGCGGTAGAGTTCTACATCAGCGAACGCGGCCGCTTTTCCGGTGCCCCGACGATTGGGCAAGCCTGGCGTGCCCATGCCAGAATGGTTGGGCACTGGACCTTATGTGGTTTTGGCATGTTCACAATTACGGACCGGGAAACATCCGCGCCAATCGGCATGTGCGGCCCTTACTTTCCCGGCGACTGGCCGGAACGTGAACTTGGCTGGCACATTTGGTCAGCAGATCACGAAGGCAAAGGCGTTGCCTTTGAGGCCGCAAAGGCTGCGCGTAAATACGTCTATGACGTTTTGGGCTGGGACACAGCGGTCAGCTATATCGACCTTGAAAACCACCGGTCGCGCAATCTTGCCAAACGCTTGGGCGCGTCCATCGACAATGATGCGATGAAACCAGAAGGCATTGACTGCGTCGTTTACCGCCATCCCAGCCGCGAGGCGCTTTCATGATGACCCGCAACCCCCAAAGCCAGAGGGCCTGACATGACCGATAATGTTACCCGCGCCGCCGAAATTTTGGCGGACCACCGCAAAAGCATCGACCGTCTGGACGCGATCCTGATCTATACGCTCGGCGAGCGGTTCAAACACACCCAAGCCGTCGGCGTGCTGAAAGCAGAACATGATCTGCCGCCTTCAGATCCGACGCGCGAAGCAGCCCAGATTCAGCGGCTCGAAGATTTGGCCAAACGCGCCGATCTCGACCCTGAATTTGCCAAGAAATTCCTTGGCTTCATCATTGATGAGGTCATACAGCACCACAAGAAATTCAAGGAATAACAAAGACGTAGGCGGCTCACCCCGCCACCCCACGCCATTCAAAGGAGAATTACACAATGGCTATGAAAATCAGACTCGCCCGCGGCGGATCAAAAAAGCGCCCATTTTATCGCATCGTTGCGGCTGACAGCCGTATGCCACGCGACGGCCGTTTTGTTGAAAAGCTCGGCACATATAACCCGCTTTTGCCAAAAGACAGCGAAGAGCGCGTGAAAATGGACATCGACCGCGTCAAGCATTGGCTTGCTGAAGGCGCACAGCCAACAGACCGTATCTCTCGCATGCTCGAAGCTGCTGGCGTTGTTGAAAAGAAATCACGCAACAACCCGAACAAAGGCACACCGGGCGAAAAAGCCCAAGCCCGCGTTCAGGAAAAAGCTGACAAAGCTGCCGCAGCAGCCGAAGCTGCAGCTGCACCTGCTGAAGAAGCTCCTGCAGAAGAAACAGCAGAAGCGACTGAATAAGTCTCAGCCGCTGACTGCAAAAGGTATCATTGATGCGTAAAATCTTTACCATCGGGATACTGGGCTTAGGGTTCTGGCTCGGCATCAAGACGGCCGGTTTTCTACAGGAAAACCGGTGCGTCGCCGCCGGCGGAACCCTTGGTCCCACCAATGTCTGCATAGGGGCACAGTAACAATGTCAGAGCGTATCATCGTCGGGGCAATTGCCGGATCCTTCGGGGTCACGGGTGAGGTTCGGCTGAAAAGCTTCTGCGCCGACCCCGAAGCCATCGCAGATTACGCCCCCTTGTTTACCGAAGACGGGGCACGCCAGTTTGACGTGACCATATTGCGCCCGATCAAGAACGGGTTCGCCGTGAACCTGTCAGGCGTAAAAACCAAAGAACAGGCAGATGCCCTGAAAGGTGTGACGCTTTTTGCGGAGCGCACCAAACTGCCATCCCTGCCTGATGACGAATATTACCACGCGGACCTGATCGGTCTGACCGTGTTTGACACCGGCGGAACAGAGCTGGGCAAAGTGATCAACGTGCTGAACCACGGCTCTGTTGATCTGCTGGAACTGCGCGATCTGAACCGCAGCGACACCGTGCTGCTGCCCTTCACCCTTGCGGCCGTTCCAACCGTAGATCTTGCCACAGGCCGGATCATCGCAGACCCGCCCGAGGGGTTGTTTTGACAGAAAAATCCAAATCCCACGGGCGTTTGTCGATTTCGGCCACGCTCCAGCCGCGTGAACTGGTGAAATCAACACCTGACCTCGAAGGCGTCTGGACGGCGAATGTGATCACCCTGTTTCCGGAGCTCTTTCCGGGCATCCTGGGCGCCTCTGTCACCGGCAAGGCGCTGCAAGATGGGCTGTGGCAGCTTCATACAATCGACCTGCGCCCCTTTGGCGAGGGCAAGCACCGCAACGTTGACGACACCCCCGCCGGGGGCGGCGCTGGCATGGTCCTGCGCGCGGATATCGTCGCCAAAGCCCTGCGGCAGGCCGAACGCCGCGCCCGTGGCAACTGGCCGGTGATCTACCTTTCGCCGCGCGGCAAACCGCTGACCCAATCCATGGCCGAAACCTTTTCCAAGGCCGATGGCGTCACGCTTCTTTGTGGCCGGTTTGAGGGCGTCGATGAACGTGTCATCGAAGAATTCGGCATCCAGGAAGTCTCTCTTGGGGACTTTGTGCTGACCGGGGGCGAGATTGCAGCACAGGCCTTGATTGATTCAACAGTCCGGCTTATACCGCGCGTTCTTGGGAATCAGGCTTCATCAGAAGACGAATCGTTTTCAGATTTTTTGCTTGAGCACCCGCACTATACAAAGCCTGCCGTTTGGGAAGGCCGCGAGATCCCTGAAATTCTTCTTTCAGGACATCACGGCAAAATTGCTGACTGGCGACGGGTGATGGCCGAAAGGCTGACAAAGCAACGACGACCTGACCTCTGGCGGGCCTATTGTGAGAAATACAATAAGGACCCGGAAGAAGATCCAGAGCTATGAGGCGACACATATCTTCGCGGAATAAACCGTGGGCAATTTTAGGAGTATGGCGATGGATCTGATCGCACAGCTGGAAGCCGAGCAAGTCGCAGCACTTGCCAAGGACATTCCAGATTTCAAAGCGGGTGACACCATCCGTGTTGGCTACAAAGTAACGGAAGGCACGCGCAGCCGTGTCCAGAACTACGAAGGCGTCTGCATTTCCCGTAAAAACGGCAAAGGCATCGCGGGTTCGTTCACCGTTCGCAAGATTTCCTTTGGTGAAGGCGTGGAACGTGTGTTCCCACTGCATTCAACAAACATCGACAACATCACTGTCGTACGTCGCGGTAAAGTCCGTCGCGCGAAACTGTACTATCTGCGCTCACGTCGTGGTAAATCCGCACGTATCGCCGAAGTCACCAACTACAAGCCGCTTTCCGGCGCAAACGCGGAATAGGAGCAGAAACATGAAAGCTGACCTGCACCCTGAATACCACACCATCAACGTCAAAATGACCGATGGCACAGTGTTTCAAATGAAATCCACCTGGGGCGCCGAAGGCGACACTCTGGCGCTGGACGTTGACCCATCCGTGCACCCTGCATGGACCGGCGGCGGCACACGCCTGATGGATACCGGTGGACGCGTCTCCAAGTTTAAAGCGAAATACGAAGGTCTTGGCTTCTAAGCAAACGCCAAACCGTAAGTGTTCAAACGCCGTCCCTACCCGGGGGCGGCGTTTTCTTTTTGCGGATTGGGACGGATCATCAGGGCCAAGGCTCGCCCCCGACGCCACAAGTCAAACAGCAGCCAAAACAACTATTGCGTGTAGGCCCCGTTCCCCTCTAACGTGACACCCATTGTTGTTTAAATATTTCCAACGAAGCAAGGAATAAGAATGGGACGCTTTTTTCAGATTGCCATGGCACTGGCTGTATTGAACCTTCCAACGGGCGCAATGGCACAAGATAAATACGACATATTTGTCGGCAATTGGGTGGCATCTGCAAAAATCGCAGAGTCGTGTTCAGGAATAACCACATCGACAGAGCAAGACGCCGCAGAAATTGCGCGATCGCAAGGGTTAAGAAAGCAAAAGGTCCTGAAACTGCTCTTCTACAGCCCGACAACCGTTCTTGAACAACAGGGTAACGCGGCCTTGGCTGCGCGCAAGCTGGATCCATCAAACAAGAAAAGCCTGTGCAAGTTTGGTCGTGGCGTCGCAGGTAAGAACGACACGATTGGGCGTTTTCTTCGGGCCAACTGAAACGAAATTGGCTCTTCGCAGGCCAAATTGCGATCTGCCCATAGGGCCAATTCCATGCCCTGTTCGCAGCCCAAACCCTGCAACCGGCAAAGACCAAATCCCAGAGCTTTTCCGCATGCCACAAAAACGGCTGCACATCGACCAAACTTGGTCTTTTTGGTTGTCGATGAAATACATCTTAGCGTTGTTTTTTGGCGACGCTCATCTTTCACCGCACGTATTCAGGGCCCCGGAAATCAAAGACAATTTGCCAATAAGGTTCTGATCACAAATTTCGCATCAACGCATTGGCGCTTCCTACGCGCAAACTCCACATAAGGAACTAAAATGAATTTCTCAAAAACCCTATCATTTGCCGTCGCTGCAGCGATCTGCCTGGCGCCCAGCATCGGCTCTGCGGCAACCCACTATTCCTGCAAAGTCCTGGATAATTCAGGTTGGATCGCACCAGAAATTGACATTCTCTATGACGAAGCCACCGGCGCGGTCGAGGTGCATGACTATATCATCTACGATTCTAATGGTGGGAAACCGATGTCCGGTAAGGTCCTTAGCAATAACAAAAAGAAGATTTCTTTTGGTTGGGTCATCGAGGGCGCAAAGAGCTCTCAGGGGCAATATGTGTCAAACTTCAAATATCGCGCCTCATATCTGAAGCCCAAAAAACAATTTATCGTCACGGCCAAACCCTTGGGGTATTCGAACGATTTCAGAGCCAAAGGGACCTGTGTTCTCTCGACGGTCAAGTAAACGAAACGCGTGTCTATGCGCGGGGCATTCCTGCGCATAGACCTCCTCGCAGATGTTTTACCGGTTCGTGGTTTTCGCGCCCTAAAATTCCGTCACCACCGTCGCACCCTTATTTTAAAACGCCGTCCCCACTCGGGGGCGGCGTTTTCTTTTGGGGATTAGAAATTCGACGCGCCGTCCTGAGCCTTCGGTGTCGGACCTGACAGATTTTCACCGTGTTGGCTTGCGCCAGAAAACCGCGATGCCACAAATGAAGAATCCGAAGGATGGCATGCCGGCATCACGAACGACGTATTCGGATCGTGGCAAAGCGGGGCCGGCCACATTCGGTCCCACCTACCTGAAAACGCGCAACAGAATGGGCGTAAAATAAACTCCAGGCACAGGTTCACCCTAAACTTGGGGTTACTTCACCAACGCCTGCTTTGCCAGAACCTGAAGGGTTTGGATGTAACGCTCTTGCGACCACCCGCATTCATGCCGGAGCTGTTCCCAGTTTCGCACAGACTGTAACGTCCACAAAAGATCCGTAGCCTCAGTTTGTGAAAGTGCGTCCGTCAGCTTTCCATCTGCCGCAAGCGCGGCCACGGCGGCTGCACAGCCATGTCGGACGGCACCCATGCGATCCTCCCACGCGGCGGCGGCCTCATCATCACTGTCTTTCATCGCCAGCAAGGCTTTGGCCACACCGTAAATCACAGGGATATGGTTGCCCCAGGCCTCGACCCATTCCCGCAGCCTTTCAAGGCCGGACGTGGCCGTGCGGCTTTTGACCAATGTCTCTTCGATCCCATGGACGTCATCCAGATAACGCGTCGTCGCAACCAATAGCTCTGCCCGCGTCGGAAAGTGAAGATACACGGCCTGACGGCTGATTTTCGCGGCCTTGGCAATATCAGACATGCGCACCGCACTGCCGCCGCCGTCCTCAAGCAATGACAAAGTAGACTTCAGAATGCGTTCACGGGTGGGGATTTTTTTACTTGACATGATGTCAACCTACAGACTATTGACGCCATGTCAACTTTACACGGTGTCAAGTTGAGGAAATTTTGAAAGGACAAAAAAATGAAAGTTATCGTATTTGGCGCAACCGGAACGATCGGGCAGCTCGCCGTCCAGAACATGCTGGCGGATGGTCACGATGTGACCGCCTTTGCGCGGTCGCCTCAGAAACTGGGTCTAAAGGATCCCAAACTGACCCGCATCGCCGGGGATGCGGCATCCGCATCTGCGGTTGCCGAGGCGATCAAGGGGCATGACGCCGTTGTCGTGACCCTTGGGTCCGGGATGTCACGCAAAAGCGTGATCCGTTCTGCCGGAACGCTGAACGTAATCCGAGGCATGCAAAAACACGGCGTCGACCGTCTCATCTGCCAGTCCACGCTCGGTGCCCACGAAAGTTGGGGAAACCTGAATTTCTTCTGGAAAAGGATCATGTTCGGGTTCCTGATCAAACCGGTCTTCAAGGATCATGAGCTGCAGGAATCCCTTGTGCGGGCCAGCGGTCTGAACTGGACAATCGTGCGCCCCGGCGCCTTCACCGAGGGCCCCGCAACCGGACAGTTCAAACAGGACATTGCCCCGCAGGAACGCAACCTGTCCCTAAAGATCTCAAGGGCCGATATTGCGGCATTCCTGACGAGCCAACTGTTGGACCGTCGCTATCTGCATCACGCAGTCGCTATTTCAAACTGACGCATTGGAAAGGATAAAACCGATGACATTACATTTCTCTGTCTTAGGACTCATCGCGCTGGCCCTTGCCGCCGGATTGGTCGCTGGCGTCTTCCTGACGTTTTCGGATTTCGTCATGCGCGCTCTTTTTGCAAGCTCCCCAGCTGCAGGCAGCGAAGCCATGCAGTTGATCAACCGCAAGGTCTATGCCTCAATTTTCATGGTGCTGTTGATGGGACTGGTGCCAATCACGATGACGATCGCGGGCTACGCCTATTTACGGCTGGATGGCCCGCTGGTCACCGTGTTGGGTCTGGGGGCGGCTTTATATGTCTTTGGCGTGTTTTTTGTTACGGTTGTGGGAAACGTCCCAATGAACCAAACGCTCGACGCTATGCCCCAGGGAGGCCCCGAGGCCCAGGCCTATTGGCCCGACTATGTCCGCGGCTGGACGCTATGGAACCACCTGCGCTGGATCGCCTCGGCAGGAACCGCGATCTGTTATATGCTTGCGGCCGTTCTGATGGCGCAAAGCCATGTCGCGTAACGCAAGAAGAACCCTAAAACTCCGTCACCACGGTCACACCCAAATTTTCAAATCGGTCCATGGCCATCAACGCCTCTATGGATTGCTCCAATGTGATCGTGGTGCCAACCAGCAGTTCGGGGCGCAGCTTGCCCGTCTGGATCATCGCAAACATCGCATCATAGCGATGCGCCTGCATGCCGTGGCTACCCAGAATTTCCAGCTCATGTGAAATCACCCGCCCCATGGGAACGACGGGCGCGCTGTTTTCGCCCAGCATCAAACCCACCTGCACATGCTTGCCCCGCTTGCGCAGATTGCTGATGGAATTGAAACAGGTGACCGCATGCCCAAGTGCATCAATCGAAACATGCGCACCGCCCCCGGTCAGGTCGATCACGGCGGCGGGAACGTCGCTGACGTCACTGGCGTTTATCCCATGAACCGCCCCCATCTGCCGCGCCAAGTCCAGCTTGTCCTGCGCAATATCGACGGCAATCACATTGGCCCCAAGCGCGGTGGCGATCATCACGGCGGACAAACCCACGCCGCCGCAGCCATGCACCACGACCCATTGCCCGGCAGAGACCTGCCCCTGATCCACCACAGCCCGAAAGGACGTGACAAACCGGCAGCCAAGGCTGGCCGCTGTGGCAAAACCCAGATCCTCTGGCAGCGCCACAAGGTTCAGATCCGCCTGATGGATAGAGACATATTCCGCGAAAGACCCCCAATGGGTGAACCCCGGCTGAAACTGGTTGTCACACACCTGCTGATGCCCGGCATGGCATTCCGGGCACGCGCCACAGCCGCCCACGAAGGGCACCGTCACCCGGTCGCCGACGCGCCAGTTCTTCACATCGCGCCCCACTGCCTGAACAACCCCGGCCAGCTCATGGCCAGGCACATGGGGCAGCACGATATCCGCGTCATGCCCCACCCATCCGTGCCAGTCGCTGCGACATACGCCCGTGGCCTGCACCTGCACCACAACGCCATGAGGCTCTGGCGTGGGGTCGTTAACATTGGCCAGACGCGGCGGTTCGGAAAAGGCCTCGTATAAGACAGCTTTCATTGTGGGGGTCCACTTTGGGTTCGTCGTTCGTTGTGCCGTTCTTAGCGAACAGCGCACCGGGGCTGCAATGGAACAATCCACCGCGCCCGCATCTGATAAATCGGTTGCCGACGGGCTTGCCGTAAGGCTATCAAAAACCGCAGTGACTCTGGAATGCCCGAATGACCATCAAAATCAACAGCTTTGCCTCTGTTCCGGACCGCCCCGCGCTTGGCCTGTTCCTGAAAGACTACTACACCAACGTCCTGCCCAAACTGGCAGAGGCCGGTGGTCCAACCGTAACCGCCAGCGATCTGATGGATGGGCTTTGGGACGACATCGACGACTACCTGCCCCCCAAAGGCGCGTTGATCCTGGCCCATGACGACGACAAATTGATCGGCTGCGGGTTTCTCAAGGGGCTGTCCCCAACATCAGGCGAACTGAAACGGCTCTGCGTGTCGCCCGACTATCGCGGGCACGGGCTTGGCAAATCCCTGATCACAGCCCGCATTGACGCCGCGCGCGCCCTTGGGATCACCGATCTTTACGCTGATACGGTCAAAGGCAATCGCCCGATGCTGTCGCTCTATGAAAGCCTGGGCTTCCAATATACCGACCGCTACGACGGCAATGCCAACCCCGCCGACTGGTCTGAATGGCTGGTCTACCTGCACCTGGATATTTCCCAAACTTAAGTCACGAGGCGCCTGTGCGGGCCCGCCACCCTGACAAAGATCGCCAGAGCGACCAGGTTTGAATGTCCGCACAGCGGACGGGGTTGTCGTACAGGCAAATAAACAAAATTCGGCTTTTAGGCGCGTGGATCGGGACAGAAGACAGAACTTTGGGTTACCCTTTATTCAGGCCAATCAACCTTGAAACGGACACTTTCCGACGATCTCGCCGGGCGCGTTACCGTAGATATGCGCCACCCGCGTATTGCTGTGCGCAGCGTGCGCGTGTTTGCGCAGGCGAAACAATTGTCCGAGCGGTCGCATTGAGGACAAGGTATTCCACGCGTTGAATTGCAGCTTACCCCACATTTCAGCGGTGTTGAGTGACGCATCCGCTTTCAAGGTCAACGTTCCGACATCGATGTAGGGCGACACCGTCTCGTCCCACTGGATGTCGCAGTATTCAGCAGCCATGACTGCCTTCGGGGGATCACCGGCTTTTGGGCTGGGAATACAGTCTTGTGTGGCAAGCTGAACACCCAGCCGGAATGTGGCGTCTTCTCCCGCCTTCATCCACGCATCCATGTTGTTCTTGTAGACCGAGGTAACATCCCGCTTCATCGGGTCATGCTCTGCCACGTCATGCCGGGTAACGGGAATGAGACGAAATTTCATCGCGCCGGCGCCCAATGCGAATGGCCCAAGCGAATAATAGGGTTTGCCTGCCCAACCCTTTGAGCTTTCGGGTTGTCTGCGATAGGGCGCTATGAGCTTTTTCACACGGCCACGAATTTCCAGCAAAAGCGCGACATTGCGCCAGTTGGCCAGCGTTTTGAGCGTTTCCAGCGATGCTGGCTTGAGACCCGCGGCGGCATTCATCTGGCGTCCGTCACGCACGAAGAAGGTATGATCCAGCGCGTTGGTTTCGGACGTGCCTGCCACAAAAAGTAAATCAAGTTCGTTGGCCGTCCCATCCGATGCATACACGTTGGGGACCGGGTCGGGGTACTTCAGTTTCAGAGCCAACCGGTTAATCGCAAACCCGATATCTCGGTCCACTGCCATTCCGCTGCGCGCAACCACCGGGTATGTTCGATCTCGCGCAAAAAGCCCGACGCGGAAAGCCTCAGGCAGATTTTCGATGCCGTCAATGCTAAGCGAACCATGTACGATGCCGTTGGTATGCCCCCAATGGGGCTCGTGAAAATCCGGATCGTCTCGCCCTGCGTTCTGCCTGTGCCGTTTCGTCTGAGCCGAAAAAGCAGCGCTCACTCTTTTCGCGATGTCATCTTCGTCCGGATCGGCGACTTCGCGCGGGGACAGGTATCCTCCAACAATCTCATCGTCGGGCAAACCCTCTGCAAAAACGCGGCGATGCGGGTGTTCCGCTATGAACCCATGCAGAACGTAGACGGCCAAAATTGCAAAAACGATCCAAAAGAAAGTCATGTTCTGTCCCGCCCCAAGACAAATATCCAAGACCAACGATAGTAGAGCGTTGCGCATTTGGCAAATCTCTGGGGCATTGGCAGTACAAGTCAGACATTCGGACGAAACGCAGCATTGGTCATTTCGGGCACCAATCTGCCAATCCCGGTGAGGGGGTGACTGACCCGGTGTCCGCTCGTTCCCGCCCCCTGCATGTCCAGCTTTAGGCCGCGTTTCTGGACGACCACAAAACGGACAAGACAGGCTTTGACCCGGCCCGATGTTCCAGCGACGCGGCCCTTTTCAACAGGCTTCTGACCGAATAACCCACGCCCAGACACATGTTGAAGTCGCCGCCAATCTGCGGCACTAGTCGCGCAACCATACAGCCCGCCTCGACTGCGGGCCGCCAACCGGGACCCGCGCCATGACAGACACACCAAACCTTCAGGAAAACGCCTTTCACCCGATCGATGAGGCGCAACTGCTGTCGCCGAAACGCGCCACCCACGCCCCGCGCATCCTGCTGCTGCACGGCTCTTTGCGCAGCCGCTCTTACAGCCAGCTCTTGAACGCAGAGGCCGCCCGCGTCCTCACCCGCCTTGGCGCCGAAACCCGCAGCTTTGACCCAACCGGCCTGCCCCTGCCCGACGACGCAGAGGCAAGCCACCCCAAGGTCCAGGAACTGCGCGATCTGGTCACGTGGAGCGAAGGCATGGTCTGGTGTTCCCCCGAACGCCACGGGGCCATGACCGGGATCATGAAAACCCAGATCGACTGGATCCCCCTGTCGATCGGCGCCGTGCGCCCAACCCAGGGAAAAACGCTCGCCGTGATGCAGGTCAGCGGCGGCTCGCAAAGCTTCAACGCCGTGAACCAGCTGCGCATCCTTGGCCGCTGGATGCGCCTGATCACGATCCCCAACCAGGCCTCCACCGCCAAAGCCTTTCTGGAATTCGAAGAAGACGGCCGGATGAAGCCATCGCCTTATTTCGACCGCATGGTGGACGTGATGGAAGAGCTGATGAAATTCACCCTCCTGACCCGCGACACCAGCGCCTACCTTGTCGACCGCTACAGCGAACGCAAAGAAAGCGCCGAAGAGCTGTCAAAACGGGTGAACCAAAAGACGATCTGAGACGAGGGCAAACCACACAGACAAAGCAATGCGAAAGAAAAACGTGCCAGTCGAACTCAAGAATATCGCGGTGATGGACAAACCCAAACTGGAAAACCTATTTCAGTTTTACCTGTACGATATGTCCGAATTTGCGGGATGGCCCATCTCAGATGATGGGACGTTCGCATACCCGGCTGATTTACTTTCTCCGTACTGGGAGCAGGCAAACCACCATCCCTATTTCATTGTCAGCAAAGGTGAAATCGCAGGATTTAGCCTTGTCAGGCGTTCCCCAGCGGATGATGATATTTGGGACATGGGGCAGTTTTTCGTTCTTAGAAAATTCCGGGGTACGGGGATTGGTCGATTAGCATTTTCCAAGTCGCTGAAGAACCATCACGGGCATTGGCAGGTTCGGGTTTTGCCCAACAACAGATCAGCCTATCGGTTTTGGAAAACCACCATCAAAGAGGCCACCGGCGGTGACTTTTCGGAAGAAGAAAAGAGATACAACACCCTTAACATGACGTATTTTTCGTTTCAAATCGACGCATAGACCAGATTTTTTGATGAGGTGACATGTCACTGATGGCACAAAGCTGGCCTTCGCCGCACCGAACGCCACTGGCTGCCCTTCAGGGTTTTGGTGCCTCTGGCCGCGCGTTGGATCGCCGGCAGCAATGTGCAGCCAGCAGAGTTTGCAACCTTCGGCCATTGCGCCAAAGCCGCCCTCGAAAAAATCCAGTGCGCCCAGCTGATTCGAGCGCCGATCGGTTACGAATTGGCGCAGCTCAATAAAGGTGGCTCGGGCTTCGTCTGGCAGGTCACCGCCACATTCCTCCGCCACTTCGCGCATGGTGTGGCAATCCCGTCGGATTTGCATTTGAACACTCTGCCCGCTTCGTACAAACATAGCCAAGAGCGGCGCAAAACCTTGCCCCCGGCCTGACCCGAAGCTTCAAGAAAGAAACGCACCATGAAAATTCTCATCCTTGGGGGCTATGGCGTTTTTGGGGGGCACCTGGCAGAGCTTTTGGCCGATCAGGCCGACCTGCACATTCTGATCGCGGGCCGCAATCTGAAGCGTGCGGAACAGTTTTGCGCCAGCTTTCTCGGCGCAGCGCATGTCGAACCCATTCAGCTGGATCGCACCGCATTACAAGACCACATCGAACCCCTCGCCCCCGACCTTGTCGTCGATGCCTCTGGCCCGTTTCAGGACTACGGCGATGACCGATACCACGTCATCCAAACCTGTATTGATGCGGGCGTGAACTACCTCGACTTTGCCGACGGCGCCGATTTTGTCTGCGGCGTGGATCAGTTTGACCAGGCTGCGCGGGACGCTGGCGTCTTTGTCCTGTCCGGGGTCAGCAGCTGCCCCGTGCTCACATCCGCCGCCCTGCGTGAAATGGCAAAAACGATGGAGATCGTCACCGTCCGGGGCGGGATCGCGCCGTCGCCCTTTGCCGGGATCGGCCTGAACGTCATACGCGCCGTTCTGGGCTATGCGGGCGCTCCGGTGAAACTGACCCGCAACGGGCAGGAAACCCAGGCGATCGGGCTGGGCGAAAGCCTGCGCTACACCATCGCCGTGCCCGGCAAGATGCCGCTGCGAAACATCCGATTTTCCCTGGTGGACGTCCCCGACCTACAGCTGCTGCCCGGCGAATACCCGACGCTCACCGATATCTGGATGGGCGCAGGGCCGGTGCCAGAGCTGCTGCATCGCTGCCTGAACCTCTTGGCCCGCGCCCGCGCCGCGTTGCACCTGCCCCGCCTAACCCCGCTGGCCCCGCTGTTTCACAAAGTGCTCAACCTGATGAAATTCGGGGAACATCGCGGCGGCATGTTTGTCCACGCCACGGGGCTGCAAAACGGCACACAAGTGGAACAGTCCTGGCATCTCTTGGCCGAGGGCGATAACGGCCCGTTCATCCCCTCTATGGGGATCGCAATCATCGTCCAGAAATGCCTGCGCAACGCCCCACCCGCGGTCGGGGTCACCAAGGCGACGCAGGCCCTGACCCTTTCGGAATATGATGCCCTCTTCAAATCGCGCAACATTTCTTCGGGCCTGCGCCGGACATCCCCGATTCCAGAGCCGCTGTATCGACAGGTGCTTGACGATGCGTTCCAGACACTTCCCGCCCCCATTCAGGCCATCCATGACGACACCGAAACACGGGTCTGGTCCGGCACGGCCAATATCCGTCAGGGCACCAATGTCTTTGCCAAAATGCTCTGCGCGATTTTTGGGTTCCCGCCAACATCCCCCCGCACGCCGGTCGAGGTACAGTTTGAATGCAAGAACGGCACAGAGACCTGGAAACGCCGCTTTGGGAAACACGGCTTCACATCGCACCAAAAGCGCGGAACGGGCCGAAACACCCACCTGATCGTAGAACGCTTTGGCCCCATCAGCATCGCTCTGGCTTTGGTGGTGCGGGACGAAAAACTATACCTGATCTCGCGCCGTTGGACCTTCCTCGGCCTGCCCCTGCCAGCACTCTTTCTGCCGGGGGGCGAAATCTATGAGGCCGTGCAAGACGGCACCTTCCAGTTCAACGTCGAAATTCGCGTGCCCCTGATCGGCCTGCTCGTCGCCTACACCGGCACCCTGTCCCCGGTTGAGCCCTGACGGCCAGGCATTTCATGACGCCCAGCGCAGCGGGGCGGGCCTGTCCGCATCTTATTGCGGGAACTTTCACAGGAAACCAACCACAGGACCCTGGCTGTCACACCCCAAATACTAGTCGCGATGCCATCCGGTTATTGAAACCCCGGAACGCGCTTCGAATTCTGCCTTGCCGACATCTTCGCGGGCCTGTGAAAACGTCCAAATATGGCCCTCAAAATCCCTGGCCCGATAGACGACGGCCCCATAGTGCTGAAGCGTTGGCTCTTCAACGATCTGCGCCCCGTTTTGCTTGGCATGGGCACAATGCGCTTCAATACCGTCTTGCAGTTGGATATAGACAATTTGCGTGTTCCGCCCCTCGGTGGATAGCGGGCTGGTCACGAAGTCAGCCCAAACGCTGTCGATCACAATGGACGACCCGCCAAAGCTCATTTCCCCATGCACCAACGCCCCGTCTGAATCCCGAACATCCATGGACACAGCCAAACCAAACGCATCGCGCAACCAGTTCAACGCGCGATCTGGGTCACGATAGAAGACGCCCGTCCTGATAGAGTGTCGCGCGAACGGATCTTTCAGCGCCGGCGCGTGTTCTTGTGTCATCATCTTAGTCCTTTGTTCAGCGGATGTGCCGGAGATCTGTGTCCGACGAACCAGCACCCCCGGGAACCCCAATCATCTCCCAGTCCAGATCGAATTTCTGTAAATACTTGCGCAAGCGATCCGCGTCGTTCTGGGTCTTGCGCCGGGCCCGCGACATGGCGAACAGGCTGCGCCCTGCCGCGCTTAGGCTGGACGAACTGCGGCAAACGCGAACCACCTGCGCCAGCTGGACAATATCAAAGGGATCAATCTCTGCGCTGCGCTCGCCCAGCAGATCCGCCACCAATCGCATATCCGCATCCGATTGCGACGCGCCCCAGTCCAGTTGAAGCGTCTTGATCTCGGCCTCGACCATCGCGCGGGTGATGCGGCCGCGCGGGGCCAGGGTGCACAACCGGCGCACCGACCCGCTGAAATCGCGGAAATTGCCGGGCCACATCGTTGCGGGATCCCGCGCAAAACGCAGGTACCGCGCGCGCGCATCCGCGTTAAAGCCAACCTGCTGCCCCAAAACCCGTTCAGAGCGGGACAGCTCATAGGCCAGGTTCACCTCGATATCTTCGCGCCGGTCCCGCAGCGCAGGCAGGCGAAAGCTCCACATGTTCAGCCGCGCCAACAAATCCGGGCGAAACCGCCCCTCGGCGGCCAGCCCCCGCAAATCGCGGTTGGCCCCGGCGATCACGTGAAACCGGCTGGACACCTCGTGATCCGAGCCAAGCGGATAGAACCGCCCGGTTTCAATCGCGTGCAGCAGGATCGACTGGGCGTTCAGCCCCAGCTCATCCACCTCGTCCAGAAACAAAACGCCGCCATCCGCCTCGCGCAGAAGACCGCCGCGCTCTGACCCGGCGGCCCCCAGATACGACCGCCGCTGCCCAAACAGCGCCGCCAAAGCATCCGGCCCGTTCAGCGTCGCGCAGTTCACATGCACCATCCGCCCCTTGACCCGCCGACGGTCCAGCTTCAGCTCATAAATCCGCTCTGCCAGCTCTGTCTTGCCGGTGCCGGTTTCGCCCAGCAACAGAATGGGTTCATCCGAGGCACTGGCCACCAGCTCTACCCGGTCGATCACCGCGTTATACTCTGCGTTGCGGGTCTCTATCCCGGCCTTCAGCTGATCGCTGTGCTCGCGCGACAGCTGATCAAACCGTTGCTGCAAAATGTTGTAGCGGCTCAGATCCAGATCAATGACATCCAACGACGGGTCCGTCGCGCCAGCCAGGGGCGGCCCGGTCTGCACAAGACGCGCCGGCACGTGATGGCTTTCCGTCAAAAGAAACCAACAAATCTGCGCCACATGGGTGCCCGTGGTCAGATGCACGTAGTAATTCTCTCGGTCCTCATCAAACCCATAGCTGCGGGCGAAATCAAATAGCTTGCCGTAAACCTCTTGGAAATCCCAAGGGTTCTTCAGATCCATCCGATGCAGCAAAACCTCTGTGTCAGCAGAGCCGTGTTCAATCTCGTGCTTTACCCGATGCGCCAGACGACTGAATTTTTGATCGTACAGAATTTCCAGCCGATCCACCTGGAAATGATCATGCGCCGTCAGGCTTATCGTCGGCCGCCAACGCCGGTCCCTTTTGCCCGCATCCAGCTGCGTTCCAAGAAACCCGATCACCACATTATCCATAGGCGTATCTAACTTTATATATCACGATTTATTTTTATCTTATCTTGCGTCACCCAAATAACCAAGAACGGATTTTACCTTAACATAACAACAACTTACCCCCAACTTTCGTTTTTATCGCCACGCCAGCCGAATCAAGGCAAAACATCCTCATAAACAAACGAGGACAAGAACAATGGCGAACAAATCCGTGTTTGCATCGATGAAAGGCCGGTTGCTGCCCAAGGCAACCTCTCGGAACGCCGAAGGCGCACCGGCCTACGCATATTCCGACCAACACGCCCTGGCGCAGTTGGCCGTCACCGGCACGTTCGGCGACATGTCGTATCAGGACGCCCAAAGCGAACTGGACGACGTGCTGGACACCGCGCATTCCGTAACGCCAGAGTTTCTGGCCAAAACCGCGATCTATGCACGCAAAAGCGGGCATATGAAGGACATGCCAGCCGTGTTGCTGGCCGTTCTGGCCCAGCGAAACCCGGTCTTGTTCCGGGCGGCGTTTGGCCGCGTGGTGGATAACGGCAAGATGCTGCGCAGCTTCGTCCAGGTGGTCCGCTCAGGACAAACCGGACGCAAGTCTTTGGGCTCTGCCCCAAAGGCCATGGTGCAAGCCTGGCTGAACACAGCGTCCAACCCCGCGTTGCTCTACGCCAATATCGGCACTGCTCCGTCTTTGGCGGACGTGATCAAAATGGTGCACCCGAAACCGGATACCCCGGAACGAGAGGCGCTGTTTGCCTGGATCATCGGGCGGCCGTGCAATACGGCACGGCTGCCACAAGAGGTGCAGGACTGGATGGCCTTCCGGGACACCGGAAAGGGCACATTGCCCGACGTGCCGTTCCAGATGGTCACGCAGTGTGACCTGTCGACCCAGCAATGGGCGCGACTGGCCCGGAACGGATCATGGCAAATGGTGCGGCAGAACCTGAACACGTTCCACCGTCATGGCGTGTTTGGCGAACCCAAGAATGTCGACCATGTCGCAGCGCTTTTGCGTAATGCAAAGGTCATCGCCAAGGCACGGGTCTTTCCGTACCAGCTGATGGTGACCGCGCAGAACGTGGCGCGCGATATGCCGCCAGAGATCGTCGAAGCGCTGCATGACGCGATGGAAATCGCGGTCAGCAACGTGCCAAAGATCGACGGCCAGGTCGTTGTTTGCCCGGACGTTTCCGGGTCAATGACGTGGTCCGTGACAGGCTATCGCGCCGGGGCAAGCTCGGCGGTGCGCCACGTGGATGTCGCGGCCCTTGTGGCTGCTGCGTTCCAGCGCGTGAACCGTGACTGTCAGGTCTTGCCGTTCGATTGGGACGTACGGGATGTCCGTCTGCAACCGCGTGACACGGTCCTGACCAACGCGGAACGTCTGGCCCAACTGGGCGGTGGCGGCACCAACTGTTCTGCGCCCCTGGCGTGGCTGAACCGACGCGGTCGCGCACCGGATCTGGTGGTGTTCGTGTCTGACAACCAATCCTGGGTAGATGCCCGCGATGGTGGTCGGGGCACGGCGATGATGCAGGAATGGGACGCGATCAAACATCGCAACCCAAAGGCCAAACTGGTCTGCATCGACATCGCGCCCTTCGGGACCACGCAGGCCCAGACACGTGAAGACGTGTTGAATGTCGGCGGGTTTTCGGATGCGGTCTTTGACCAGATCGCCGCCTTTGCCACCGGTCAAACCGGCCCGGATCACTGGGTGGGTGAGATCGAAAAGATCGAACTGTAACAGGCTCCCGGGCGGTCGCTCGCCCGGGGCACAACGAAAGGAAAAGACCCGGCGAATGCCGGTGGAACTACAGATTGTAATCTCCATGTCGCGGGTTCGAATCCCGCTCGTCCGAGCCCTTTTGGGAGGACGGACGGTAGCTCAGTCAGGTAGAGCGGGTTTGTTTCACCACCCCCTTGTCGCCGGGGCCACATTGGAAGGTAGCTCAACGGGTAGAGCAACGGCTTTTGGTGCCGTAGGTTGCAGGTTCGAAACCTGCCCTTCCAGCCAACATATCTCGGCGAATGCCGGTGGAACTACAGATTATTACTCTCCAGGTCGCGGGTTCAAGTCCCGCCATCGCATCGCGATGTAGCTCAGTTGGAAAGAGCAGGCGTTTCACCAAACCCTTGTCGCCGGGGTCACAAAGCTATTCTAGGGAAAGTGGATTCCGTTTTCCCTGGAATAGCGAAAGAATAAGAATATTCGGCTGTAGCTCAGCGGCAGAGCGCCTGACTGTTAATCAGGATGTCGTTGGTTCGATGCCAACCAGCAGAGCCAAAACCAACCCCGGGGGAATGCCCGTGAGAGTACATCGTTTACCACGACGCCGAACAGGCCTCCCACGATCACTTGTCCCCCGGACCCGAAAACGAAAGACCGAAAGGACGACCCCGGCGAATGCCGAAGGAACTACATGGCGCAAATCGGAAGGTTGAGCGGGTTCAACTCCCCTCCTTGCCAACGCCCAGACGGAAAACGCATCACTCATTTAGATGCGGGGCGGGCCTTCCACGTTTCTTCACTTTTGTCGCCGGGACCATTTTCAGGCGCAATAAACGCCACAAGTCGGCCGCAGAACCTGCGACCATTTAGAGTATGAAAGACAAAACCATGGCTGAAGAAAAAGCAGCTTCCCCCGTCACCGGGGACACACTCAAATCCTGGGGCCACCGCCCTGGCAAACAGTTCCCAGACCTGATGGCCCGGGCCAATGCCATGCACGCGCAAGGGCTTGACCTGCCGCAGATCCGTGAAACGCTCGACCCCGAAATCCCGGTCCATATGGACCTGCGGGCAGCCGGAACCGTGCCGTTTCACGAAAACATCGAGATGTCGCATCCCGACGAACAGGACAACGTAACCAGAGTTCGCGAAAGCATGACCCAACTGATGCGCACCCCCACGATTGAATCGGGCGCCATCATGCCGGATTCCTGCCCTGCCGGCCCCGTGGGCACCATCCCCGTGGGCGGCATCGCCGCGGCGCGCAACGCGATCCACCCGGGCATGCACTCGGCCGATATCTGCTGTTCCGTGATGCTCACCGACCTGGGCAACATCGACCCAAAAGCAGTGCTGGACGCCGCCCAATCCGTGACCCATTTCGGCCCCGGAGGCCGCGCGCAAGGCAAACGGTTCACCACCTCGCTGAAACTGCTGGACGCGTTCCGGGAAAACCCGTTCCTGAACACCCCGAAATCCATCCGCATGGCGCAGGAACACATGGGCACCCAAGGCGACGGCAACCACTTCCTCTTCGTCGGCCGCTCTCGCAAAACCGGGCGCACCGCCATCGTGACCCACCACGGGTCGCGCGGCCCCGGCGCTGTGCTCTACAAAAACGGCATGATCACCGCCGAACGCTTTCGCAAGTCGCTCTCGCCGCAGACCGCCAAGCAAAACGCGTGGATCCCCGCCGACACAGAGGAAGGCCGCGCCTATTGGGACGCCCTGCAGCTGATCCGCAAATGGACCAAAGCCAACCACAACGCCATCCACCAGGCCACGGTCGAATCCGCCCGGGCCAGCGACGTGGGCGACCGGTTCTGGAACGAACATAACTTCGTCTTCAAACGCGGCGATCTCTACTACCACGGCAAAGGCGCCACCCCCGCCTGGGACGACTACGCCGCGGA
Source organism: Marinosulfonomonas sp. (assembly GCA_051251595.1). Lineage (GTDB taxonomy): Bacteria > Pseudomonadota > Alphaproteobacteria > Rhodobacterales > Rhodobacteraceae > NORP110. The sequence continues at coordinate 124,783 of JBPOFA010000005.1, read as the reverse complement.
CGCAACCGGGCGCACGCTCATCCCGCTGAACATGTCCGAGCCGGTGCTGATCACCCGCGGCAAAGACGCCCCCCACGGCCTGGGCTTCAGCCCGCACGGGGCCGGGCGCAACTTTTCGCGCTCAGAGCACCGCCGCCGCCGCGGCACCACCACGCCAGAGCAGATGCTCGCGGCCGAAACCAAAGGGCTCGACATCCGCTTCCACGCAGGCGGCATCGACGCCTCTGAACTGCCCTCGGGCTATAAAAACGCCGACAGCGTCGTGGCCCAGATCAAATCCTACGATCTGGCAGAGATAGAGGACTACATCGACCCCTATGGCTGCATCATGGCCGGAGACATCCCCCCCTTCTGGCGGGACCGCAAAAAGACCCGCCGCTGACAAACCCCCGCCGCAGCCCGTCGCTGTGGTGGGGATTTCGGTGTTGAGCCTGTCAGGGGAGGCCGCAGCCTAAGGTGCGAAAACTACGATCTCCACGTCCTGCAAATCGCCAAGATGCGACACGATCCGGGGCTTTACGTCGTCCCAGTCCAGCCCGCCATAGCCGCAACCCAGCGCCGGGATTGCGATCGACTCGATGCCATAATCCTTGATCGCCTGTGCCAGCGCCACAAGCCCATCCTCAACATAAGACATCTTGGACGCACCGCGCCAATGCGACATGGCTGGACAAATTAACCAAAAAGGTTTATATTAAATTAACCACCAAGGTTGACACAGCCGCCAAAACACCACATATTGTGTGCTGAACATAGAAGGAGACCCGATATGACCACAGAGATAGGGAAGGAGCTTCGGAAACTTCGAATTGATGAGGATGAGAGATTGCTTGATATGGCCGCGAGGCTTGAGAAATCATCGGCTTTCATCTCAGCCATCGAACGAGGCAGCAAGACCGCGCCCGCAGGCTTCGTAGAAGCAGTGATCACAGCTTATCGGCTGGCTGAAGATGCCGCTACATTGCTTCGCCGGGCGGCAGACAGATCGCGCAAGAATTTCACTCTGGAGGCGGACACGCTCCTAGCGAGGGACACTGCCGGACTGATGGCACGCAAGATAAATTCGCTGTCAGAAGATGAACTCAAAAACATATTCCAAATCCTCAACAAGAAGGACAAGAAATGACCGATACTAATGATTTTATTGTGCCGCCAAGGGGCTGGGCCGATATCGGCATTTTCGCCAACACTTTCCGCAAGGGCCTTGGGTTGGGGGTAGCGCCCTGGGCCCCCGTGATCGAGGTAATAGAAAACGTGCTTGACCAGCGCCTGAACCTCGTACGTTTTGACGTTGGAAGCGAACAGGAAATGGGTCGCGCCGAAGGCTATACCTGCCCCAAAGGCGAATTCATTATGCTACGTGAAGATGTCTACACTGGTGTTTGCGCTGGGGAGAGCCGCCACCGGTTCACTGCCGCACATGAATTGGGCCACTGGGCGATGCACACCAATATCCCGCTGGCACGAGCGCATAGTGGGGACGGCACTCCACCTTATCGCCTTGCTGAGCCCCAGGCAAACCAGTTCGCCGCAGAGTTCCTTATGCCAGATTTCTTCATCAGTCATCGGGATAACGAGGTTGATCTTATGAAACGCTTTGGCGTCTCGAGGGGGGCGGCGCACAACAGACTACGATATCTCCGCCAGAAGGGGAGGCTTTAACGAAAGAAGGCTCAGGTTGGCGCCCGAGCCTCCAAACGGATTTCTTCATCGTGCATCAGGGGCTTGACGATGCAGAGCCTCCCAAAACGCAAATCAGTCTCCCTAGCAAGGACTGCACTTAGCGCATTTTGGGTCAAAAGGCAAGATACGCCCCGAAGGGGACATTGCAATGAACAAAAGGCACTCACCCCCGCCGCCGGGATACCGGTATGTTTTCCGCTCTTGGCGAACATGCCCGAAGACTGGCGCCCGAATCTACGCGAAAGCGTTCGGGCTGCGTGCGTGGCCTATTCTGATCCCAGAATAGTCATCTCGCAATTATCAACGGGGAGCGCGAAGAGCGCGCTTCCCAACTCAAATGCACTAATGAAAGTTGAACAGATGAAGTCGAAATCATTTAAAGTTGGCCGTAGCGCAAAAACAGGTCGTTTCACAACGGTCAAACAGGCGACAAAAAGAAAGTCCACCCACGTGGTAGAAACTATCAAGAAAAAATAATACGTTTCTTGAAAACTTCGTGCCCCGTTCTCGGGGCACGAACGCTCGCGCCGATCCCAAAGACCCACGGCCCCCCTCACCGCACCCCAAACAACATATCCATTGCTTCCAGCTGTTCCGGGTGCATATCGGCCACCTGCGGGCGCAGCTCTATATAGGTCTCGCGGGCCTCGTCTGACAGCACGGTGCCATATTCCTCCGCCACTTCGCGCATGGTTTGGCGTTGCCGTTCGATCTGGCCGATTTGCATTTGCGCATAGGTGGCCAGCACCCGGTTCATATGCGCCTGATAGCCCGGCCCCAGCGCCCGGTAAAACTTGGCCACGCTGTCATCCAGCCGCAGGGTGATTTTGCTGCGGGGCTCTGGGCTGTCGATGTCTTCGGCCAGCGTCGCCCAGGCCTCTGGCACTTTGTCCTGCACGTGCCACCAGATCTTTTCATCCTCGGCAAAGCCTTGCAGATGCCGGGCCAGCCGTGTGCGCGCCAGGCGGGCCGTGCGGGTTTTGTTATAGGTGGCGGGCGGTTCGGTGGGCGTTGGCATGGGGGGTGCTCTTGCATCTGTTTCGTGTCGTCCACCCTGCCGGGGGCGGGTTAAAACCGTCTTGTCCCTGCGCACGGTGCTGCCATACGTTTTGCCGACGCGGGGCCGACATTTTGCAGACTTGCAATTTCACCGCAAACCCCCTAAATCAAGCGTCGAGAGGTTGGCGCGGGCGGACGCCTCGCCAACCTGGTCAGGTCCGGAAGGAAGCAGCCATAACGAGTCCCGTTTGGGTCGTTGTCCAACCTCTCACCCAACGCTGGCCCACAACCGAAGGAGGGTTTTTTATGATTGTTTCGAACCTTTTCCGGGCGTGCCATTTGGCCGCGTAAAGCCGCTATTGTTTACAGCCCGATGATCCGTCCCCGCACCATCCGTCCGGGGGCCTATTGCTTTTCTCATCAAGGCTTAAGACATTGACTTCACACACATATTCGCTTGTCGATCTGGGGTGGTCCCAGCATTATCAGGCACAGCTTGATCTCGACGAAATCGAAACCTTTGCGCCTGTGCGCCTGACCGAAGTGCACCGCAGTTCCATGGATGCCCTCGGCATCAACGGCCCCGTGCACCTCCCCATGACCGGCGACCTCGCCGATCACGGCGTTGCCGTGGGCGATTGGATTCTGGTCGAAACGGAAACCGGCCGCCCGGGCCGCGTTCTGGACCGCAAATCCATCCTAAAACGCCGAGTCGCCGGCAACGAACTCAACACCCAACTCATCGCCGCCAACGTCGACACATTGTTCATCGTTTCATCATGCAATGCCGATTTTAATGTAGCAAGATTAGAGCGTTACCTGGCATTGGCCCATCAGGCGGGGATCGATCCGGTGATCATTCTGACCAAGTCAGATCTGGCCGAAAACCCGTCAGATTACCGCCGAGAGGCCGAAACATCCCTGCCCGGCACATTGGTCGAAACCGTCGACGCCAAAAGCCCCAATCTGGTCGACCAGCTTTCGCCATGGTGCTCCAAAGGCAAAACCGTCGCGCTTGTCGGATCGTCAGGCGTCGGCAAATCCACCATCACCAACGCCCTCACCGGCGGCCAAAGCGCCACGCAGGACATCCGCGAAGACGACGCCAAAGGTCGCCACACCACCACATCGCGTTCGATGCATGGCACGGCCACGGGCGGGTGGCTCATCGACACCCCCGGCATGCGGGCGCTTCGTTTGGCCGATGTCAGCGAAGGCGTCGAGATGGTGTTTCAGGACGTCGCCGATCTCGCCCTGCAATGCCGCTTCCACGATTGCGCCCATGACACGGAACCGGGCTGCGCGATCCAGGCGGCGATCGCTGCGGGCGATCTTGATCCTGCACGATTGGTCCGCTGGCAAAAGCTGCAACGCGAAGATCAGCACAACACGGAAACGCTGGCAGAAAAGCACGTCCGGACCCGCAAAAGAGAGCGCATGTACAAATCGGGCAAAAAGCGCGCGACCTATAAACGCAACCAATACGAATAGGGCCTATCACATTTTCGGGCTGCGCACTGTTTGCGGCCCGAAATGCTCATGCTTGCAGCCGTCCCCAAACTGACATTCCGATCAGAACCAAGATCAACACAACCGCCAGCCAAAGCGGTATTGCGCTGACGTTTCGAATGCCGGATGGCTTGGGAAAGCTGCGCCCAATGCCCCAACTGGCAAAGGCGAACAACCCGGCCACCCCCTGCCAACCCAAAAAGCCACTGACGCGGTTAAGGCCTCGGGTGAAACCGTCGCCCGTCGGATCGACGGTGGCAAGAAACACAAATGAATAGCCCCACGCCCCCAGCCAAAAAAGCAGCATGACCATCAATGCAAACAGGCGGTTTTGATTTGGTTCGTTGCTCATGCCGGTTCACTCTTCCCGTTAACGGACCACCCTGTCGGGGCGGGTGTCGCCCCGCCCTGACACCTTGTTGGATACGTCTTCCAGACCGGGTGCGTCAATCTTTGCTGTCGAACGCGCAGACCTGCGTTTTGACCCAGTGCAACGCTGGACGTCGGGCAAGCCAGCGCTTAGTCTGGCCAAGCCGCGAGTCACGAGGGTTACATGTCCGACAATACCGCCACAAATTACCAAGTCTTTGCCCGGAAATACCGGCCAGAGACCTTTGTCGATCTTGTGGGGCAAGACGTGATGGTGCGCACGCTGAAAAACGCGTTTGCGGCAGACCGGATTGCGCAGGCCTTTATCCTGACGGGTATTCGGGGCACCGGTAAAACCACGACGGCGCGGATCATCGCCAAGGGCATGAACTGCATCGGCGAAGACGGCAATGGCGGCCCCACCACAGAGCCTTGCGGCAAGTGCGAACAATGCGTCGCGATCACCGAAGGGCGCCATGTGGATGTGATGGAAATGGATGCCGCAAGCCGAACAGGCGTTGGCGACATTCGCGAGATCATCGATTCCGTCAATTACCGCGCCGCCTCTGCCCGGTACAAGATCTACATCATCGACGAAGTTCACATGCTGTCCACAAGCGCGTTCAACGCGCTTTTGAAGACGCTTGAAGAACCGCCCGCACATGTGAAATTCATCTTTGCCACCACGGAAATCCGCAAGGTTCCGGTAACCGTTTTGTCGCGCTGCCAACGGTTTGACCTGCGTCGGATCGAACCAGAAGACATGATCGGTCTGCTCAAGAAACTGACGGCTGCAGAAGGCGGGCAAATCGCGGATGACGCCCTGGCGCTGATCACCCGCGCCGCCGAAGGCTCTGCCCGTGATGCAACGTCATTGCTGGATCAGGCATTGTCCCACGGGGCCGGTGAAACGACAGCCGATCAGGTGCGCGCCATGTTGGGCTTGGCGGATCGCGGGCGCATTCTGGATCTGTTCAACTTCATCATGAAGGGCGATGCCGCCGCCGCGCTGGAAGAGCTTAGCGCGCAATATGCGGATGGTGCCGATCCGATGGCCATTCTGCGGGATTTGGCCGAACTGACCCATTGGGTTTCTGTCATCAAGATCACGCCAGATGCCGCTGATGATCCAACCGTGTCGCCAGATGAACGGATGCGTGGCAAGGAAATGGCCGACCGTTTGCCGATGCGGGCAATGACGCGGATGTGGCAAATGCTGCTGAAGTCTCTGGAAGAGGTGGCGATTGCCCCCAATGCCATGATGGCCGCTGAAATGGCGATCATCCGACTGACCCATGTGGCCGACCTGCCGTCGCCGGAAGAGCTGGTACGCAAGTTGCAGGACACGCCCCCGCCGCCTGTTCCTCCTCAGGGACCGGGGGGCGGTCAGGCCCCTGCGGCGGCGACCACGACCCAGGCAGTTTCTACGACATCAAGCGGTTCGGCAGCGCCCGGCAACGGCGGTACGGCCACGGCCCTGGCTGTTGAGCCTGAATTCGCCCTGGCCCGATTTACCAGCTTTGAATCTGTTCTTCAGCTGATCCGCCATCACCGGGACGTCAAATTGTTGGTGGATATTGAAACCACCTTTCGGTTGGTCAATTACCAACCCGGGCGGATCGAATTCGTCCCCACGGAACGGGCACCCGCGGACATGGCGCAACGCCTGTCCCAAAGGCTGCAAGTCTGGACTGGTGTCAGGTGGGGGGTCGCGATTGTCAACGAAGGCGGTGGCGAAACCATCGCAGAAGTCCGCGATGCAGAAGAGCTCGCCCGCAAGGCCGAGGCCCGAAAACACCCGCTGGTCGCCGCCGTGTTCGAAGCTTTTCCAAACTCAAACATCGTTGAAATCCGCACGCCGGAAGACATCGAAAATGAGGCCGCCGTCGAAGCTTTGCCCGAAGTCGATGAGGAATGGGACCCATTCGAGGAAGATTGACGGCGAAACCGATCATTCCGCCTTGTCCCACCCCTTGTAGCAAAGAGGCGCAGCGCGTATCTCTGACACAACTTTAATGTTTGAACCAAACAGGAGAATTCAGATGCTCAAAGGTCTCGGCGGTCTTGGTGACATGGCGAAGATGATGAAGTCTGCACAGGATATGCAGGCGAAAATGACGGCGCTTCAAGAAGAACTGCACAACGTCAAAGTTGTCGGTGAATCCGGTGCCGGCCTTGTGAAAGCAACAGCCACTGCCAAAGGCGAACTGGTTGCTTTGGACATCGACCCTTCGATCTTTAACCCCGACGAAAAAGAGGTTGTCGAAGACCTGATCCTTGCAGCGGTCAAGGATGCGCAAATGAAGGCCAGCGATCACTCGCAAGAAGAAATGCGTCAATTGACGGAATCTTTGGGCCTGCCTGCAGATATGAAACTGCCGTTCTGATTTGTCCGATGCAACGCGCGACATAGAGGCCCTGATTGACATCATGGCCCGCTTGCCTGGGCTTGGCCCCCGGTCAGCCCGCCGCGCCGTATTGCACATGATCAAAAAGCGGGGGCAGTTGATGACCCCGCTTGCCGATACGCTGCACACCGTTGCCGCCTCTGCGCGGGAATGCCTGAATTGCGGGAATATCGGAACCACCGACGTTTGCGACATCTGCATGTCCGAAAAACGCAACATCGGAGAGCTTTGTGTTGTCGAGGATGTCGCCGATTTGTGGGCGATGGAACGGGCCAAAGTCTTTAAGGGGCGATACCATGTTTTGGGCGGCACATTGTCGGCGCTCGATTCAATCGGCCCGGATGAGCTGCGCATCCCCAAGCTGGTGGATCGGGTGAAATCCGAAAATATCAGTGAAATCATTCTGGCGTTGAACGCCACAGTTGATGGCCAAACCACCGCCCATTACATCGCCGAACAGCTGGAACCCCATGTCAAGGTCACATCCCTGGCCCAAGGTGTTCCGATTGGTGGAGAGCTGGACTATCTGGACGACGGCACGATTTCTGCGGCGCTGCGTGCGCGGAAGGCTTTTTAGACTAAGTTATTCGACGTCCCAATTTGCGGCGATGTCCGGAAAGACATCTTGGCACCTTTGTAGCTCGTCGGAAAGATGACTGTATAAGAACGCCCGATGCTGGGGCAACATTCTTGCTTTTGCCAAACGTTCTTTACTATTCTGGAAGTCAAATTGAGCGGGCAGATTTATTTTTTTACGTGCAGCAACGCTGGCAGCGTTTGAGATGACACTTCTAGGATCTCGTCGGATTTCATCGAAAGAAATGACGTGAACATTGTCATAATACCTAGACCAGTTGGAATACGCCCGGGACGGCCTAGAGCTGAGCGACACAAGTGGACGGACGCAAAAGAGTTCCAGCTCTTCCAACGTGGCCTGCTCCTGTATTTCTTTGTGAAAACCATCCGGCGTTTTTTCACCCACGTCACGGCCACGTCGACGCAAGTGCATATTGAAGGCGGACCAAAGTCTATCCACTGGATTTCGAACAATCATCATAACCGGCACATCGGGCATAATGTTCTTAATCTCCTCAATGTACTGAGGTTCAAGCAAAGAATAGTAGGTCGACATATCGCCAGAAACCGAAGTACCAGCGTTTGCGAACCATCCAGAACGGAAACTTGAAAAAAGTTCGAGGTAGTCCCTGTCTGAAAAGTCTGAAGCAACATAAGCGTCGACCGCCCGCTTCAGGCGAACAAGTTTTCGTTTAGAATGCCGTGCGCTGCGATCTTCCAATTGGTGGTACAAGCGGGCGGCCAACATATTTTTTTCGCGGCATAGTGCTTGTCCTGTCGAACAACGGCCGCATACCCAAAATGGCGAAACTCCTTAATTGGCAACAGATTGAAGCCGTCGACTCTGCATAGGGCGTCATAAAGCCACCCGGTCCCCGCCTTTGGCATACCGATACACAAAAAGTCTGGACCAATTTTGTTCAACGCCATTACTCCTTGAAAACACACATGGACAAGTTTTCCTTCTCTTCTCCGGTATCAACTCAACCCGCACGTTAAGGAACGGTCAAAACATTGTAAATTCGAGCGGTCGCAAAACTCCTAGAGTTGAGGCACCGCTTTCCAAACGTATGGACATTTTATCACGCATCCTCCTAGCCATTGCATTGTTCGCACTTGCCGCCCATAGAAATTGAACCTAGCGTCGCCGCATGTGGCGACCCAAGGGCCGCACCAATTCATTCAACTTTACAAGAGCGCCAATTCCCCCAATGGCCACTGATGCGCGCATAAACAATACGACTGTTGGCATCGCCTTTATGCTTGCGGGTGGGGTCTGTATTTCGGTCAACGACATGTTGATCAAATACCTGTCCGGCGACTATCCGCTGCACCAGATGGTCTTTATCCGATCGGCCATCGCGATCGCCTTCAGCATGGTTTTCCTGCAGTTTGAGGGCGGGCTGGCGGCGCTCAAAAGCAAGCAGTTGCACCTTCATTTTCTGCGCAGCCTGCTTATCGCAATAACCAACCTGACATTCTTTGCAGGATTGGCTGCCTTGCCACTGGCGCAAACGACGACGTTATTCTTTGTCGCGCCGCTGTTCATCACCCTATTGTCCATCCCGTTCCTTGGGGAAAAGGTGGGATTACATCGGCTTTCGGCGGTGCTGGTGGGCTTTTTGGGAGTCATCGTGATGATGACCCAGGGAGAGGCATCAACCGGCCCGGCCTATTCAAGGTGGGTTCTGCTGTTGCCTGTCCTGTCTGCCTTCACCTATTCCGTTGCCCAAATCCTGACCCGACGTCTGGGGGTTCGATCCACGGCGTCGGCGATGGCCATTTACATTCAGGTCACGTTGATCTGCGTCAGCCTTGGATTTTTCCTGGTCGCGGGCGACGGACGGTTTGTTGCGGGGCAAGACAACCCGGTCATCGTCTTTTTATTGCGTGAATGGGTTTGGCCTTCCTCCGCAGATTGGCCGTTCCTGATATTGCTGGGGTTTGTATCCTCTATCGTGGCCTATGCCCTGTCGCAGGCCTATAGATCCGCCGATGTCGCAACGGTTGCGCCTTTTGAATATATCATCCTGCCTTTGTCCGTCTTTTGGGGCTGGACAATCTTTGGGGCCTTGCCGAATGCAACGACAACCCTTGGCATCTTGCTGATCGCGGGGTCCGGGATTTATGTATTCGTCCGAGAACGAAAAAGGCCCCGACAAAAATGACGGGGCCCACAAGCTTGGAAGAATTTTCCGTGCTATTTGTCTTCGCTGTCGTCCTCTGAGTCTGACAGGTTGAAGAGGTTGTCAGCGTTCAGATCTGAACCATCGTCTTCAGGTTCTTCATCGGTGGACAGGCTGAAGGTTTCCAGCCCAGAGATCGCCGTTGGAATTTTTGGTTCTGCTTCCATGCCAAGCGACTGTTCTGTGCTGACCAGTTTCCGGCGCTCGTCATCTGACATCACCTCGCCCGCTGCGGCCTTTTTGGCGGCTGCCTTTTGGACCACTGCGTCCAGCTCAGACTGTTTACACAAGCCCAATGCAACCGGGTCAATCGGCTGAATGTTGTTGATGTTCCAATGTGTGCGTTCGCGCAGCGCCTGGATGGTTGGCTTGGTCGTGCCGATCAGCTTGCCAATTTGGCCGTCTGACAGTTCCGGGTGGAATTTAACCAACCACAGAATGGATGCCGGGCGATCTTGGCGCTTTGAAAGAGGCGTGTAGCGCGGGCCGCGACGCTTTTCTTCGCCGACAGCGGCAGCATTATACATCAGCTGCAATTTGTGCAGCGGGTTGTCTTCGCCTTTTTTGATCTCTTCAGCCGTCAACTGGTTGTTTGCAATCGGGTCGAACCCTTTCACCCCGGTTGCCACATCACCATCTGCGATCCCCTGGACTTCCAGTTCATGAAATCCGCAGAAATCCGCGACCTGCTTGAAGCTCAGCGTCGTATTATCCACCAGCCAAACTGCGGTGGCTTTTGCCATGATCGGTTTACCCATTTCACGTCTCCTAAAACAAATCTTCCTCGAGCCGGGAAATCGGCTGATCCGGCTGGACCAAATCGAAAATTTCGTGGAAGTTGCAAATCATATAGTCCCCCTTGCGCCGAAGGAAAAGAGAAAATGCGGTTTATTGTGGCCTTGATCCTAATGACCCGCGCTGTCTGGGCTGATGGCGAACCGGCGGGCAAGTTCGACTATTATGTCTTGTCGTTGTCATGGTCCCCGACCTGGTGCGCCTTGGAAGGCGATGCGCGCAACTCTGAGCAATGCGAACCGTCACGTAAACTTGGATGGGTTATGCATGGGCTTTGGCCGCAAAATGAAACCGGCTGGCCCAGCTATTGCCGCACATCGCAGCGCGACCCGTCCAAATCCCAAACGTCTGCAATGTCCGATATTATGGGAACTTCTGGCGCTGCCTGGTACCAGTGGAAAAAGCACGGTCGGTGCTCCGGTCTTTCGGCGCCCGTCTATTTTGAGACCGCAAGAACCGCCTACCGTCAGGTCGTACGCCCCTCTGTGTTCCGCAAACTTGACACGCCGGTGAAACTGCCCGCCTCTGTTGTCGAGGACGCCTTCCTGAAAGAGAACCCTTCCCTGACGGCTGAAATGTTGACCGTTACGTGCAAGTCGTCGCGGATCCAAGAGGTCAGAATTTGCCTAACCAAGGACCTGCAGCCGCGCAATTGTGGCAATGATGTGGCGCGCGACTGCCAAATGACGGACGCGTTGTTCGCGCCGCTCAAGTAAACAAGAAATTCACAAACTTTCCGAATCCAGCCGAGATTTGGCGAGAATCGGCCAAAACTTGCCCAGTTTTCAATAAAATGGCGCAATTTACCTGGTGCGCCACCGCCAATCTGGAAACGATTCGCTCGATTGTCGGTGGATTGTGCTCCGCAACAATGTGTTTCCGGCTGATTAAAGGCAAAAATAAGGCAAAATATTGACGCAAATAGGATCATGTTCGACAACCGCTCTAACGACTTTAGCCACCAAAGTGGATGTGAACATGATTATGATTAGATTTAGTACAGCGATCCTTAGCGCAATTTTGTTGATGCTTTTCGCAACCGTGCAGACAAATGCAGCGACTGCGACCTGGCAATCGACCTCTGCGTCCAAGATTGAATTCGGCAAGCCGTCTCTTGGGACAGGGCCATCCTATTTGCGTCTGCAAAAACAGGTAACCAACAAGCAACGCGCGGCATCGTCGTCCAAAAATCTATATGCAAAGATCGTTTACTTTAACGACATCAACAGGATGAAGTGTTTCTTCGTGTGCAAAAGGACGCCAACACAATATCAAACGGTTGTCGTCCGTCATAACGGTAAAGTAATCGGTCGCGCTGCGATTACTGTAGAGTCCACGCCAAATCCAAATGGCGACGTCTTCAAATTGAAGGTTCTTTCTGTCGCCAAGGGCTACAAATGGATTGGCCGAGGAACCCATGTCGTTTGTGAACGCTGCCGTTTTGTGGCCCGGTTGGTGGCAATCCCTCAGCCGACCACAGATGTTCCAACACCTTCGCCTGTACCGCTGCCGCCAGCAATGGCTTTGATGTTCACAGGATTGTTTGGCCTCTACGGGACGCGCAAACTGAAAAAACGCCGGTAATCTAACTTAATTCGTTTCAAAAACCCCGCTTGGCCACTGCCCGGCGGGGTTTTTCGTGCATCTAGACTTAGCCGTAAGCGATCAGCCTATTTTCAAAACGATCTTGCCGATATGATCGCCCTGCTCCATTCGCCTTTGGGCTGCAGCGGCCTCCCCAAGCTCAAATTCCGAATCCAGAATTGGGCCAATTTGCCCAACCTCCAGGCGAGGCCAAACAGTTTCCGCCAAGGAGCGCGCAATGTCTGCCTTGGCCAAATCTGACTGCGGCCGCAGGGTAGAGCCGGTGATCGTCAGACGACGCACCATCAAACTTGCCAAGTTCAACTTGATTGCCGAGCCCTGTAAGAAAGCGATCTGGACCAAGCGTCCACCGTCTGCAAGCGCGCGCAAGTTACGTGGAATGTAGTCGCCGCCCACCATATCAAGGATCATATCCGCGCCGCCTTCGTCGCGCATCTTTTCAACGAAATCCGTTTCTTTGTAATTGAACGCTTCTTCTGCACCTAAATCGACGCAGGTGTCACATTTGGCTTTGCTGCCAGCGGTCGCAAAAACACGCGCCCCAAAAATCTTCGCCAGCTGAATGGCCGTGGTTCCGATGCCCGATGATCCACCATGCACCAAAAACCGTTCGCCTGCAGCAAGGCCATTGCGCATAAAGACGTTGGACCACACGGTGAAAAACGTTTCCGGCAGACAAGCCGCTTTTTGCAGGCCCATGCCCTTTGGAACAGGCAAAGCATGATCCGCATGGGTCAGCGCATATTCAGCATAGCCGCCGCCCGGCAACAACGCGCACACCTCTTGCCTAATGTGCCATTTTGTTACCCCCGGCCCGATCGCGGCAACGGTGCCTGCGCCTTCCAGCCCCGGCAAATCGCTGGCCGTCGGTGGCGGATCATAGGCCCCCATGCGTTGCAGAACATCCGGGCGATTGACCCCTGCAAAGGCCAATTTGATCACAATCTGCCCATATCCAGGGGTGGGCACCGGGCGTTCAACGGCACGCAACATTTCCGGCCCACCAGGCGCAGAAATTTCAACGGCACGCATTAAATTCGGCAAGCTCAAGACCGGCCCTTTACAGGGCGGGGCCAATGCCCGGGCAGATCGGTTCGGCGGGTTTTGGTTGGGGCTTTGATACCTGCAAATAATGCATTCGGGATCGCCAGCAACGGGCGCAGCGCAGGGCTTTCCTTTGCCCGCGATTTTAGCTTTTCAAACCGCATGACATCTTCAATCCGTCGATCCAGAAACGCCCAGGTCGCGGCGTGGTCTTCTGAAACATCTCCCAACCAGAACAGCAGGGTCGAACCGTAGACACCGGACAAGATCGCCCGCTTTGAATACCAGTTGATGTCGTCAGACCTGTCCCCAAGCCGGGACCAGATCGCATCAGCTGTGCCCCAGACCAATTGCGCCCCGTCACCTGCGTGGTTGGGCTGGGCAAACAATGTCAGGCCGCGCCGCACGATTTCTTTATCAGAGATTGCTTCAAGCCGAAATCGAACACCGGCAGCGACACGGGCGCTGTAGCGCAGTTCTTCCAGATTGGCCGCATCCATGGCCGCCAGCATCTGTTCGTCCCCGCGTTTGTGGAAAGCGACCGCCAAATCAACCGCGCCGCGTGGGTAAAGCTGTTTCACGTCAGCCATATCCATCCCGGCATCCGCCGCGGCCGCCTGCAGGGTCTCATCGCTCCACCCATCAAAGGGAACATGATCCAGCGCCGCGTCCAGAATACGGGTCTTTTGATCGTCTGGCATGATGCTCTCTTCCTTTTGATTCGGCGCTGACGGTAGACAAGTCAAAGACTCGCTGCTATATGGCCGGTTCCTGTACCATTCAACTTTAACTTAGAGAGGTGGTGAAAACCACATGCAGGTCAGTGTTCGCGACAACAATGTCGATCAGGCGCTTCGTGCCCTGAAGAAAAAGCTACAGCGTGAGGGTGTCTTTCGCGAAATGAAGCTCAAGCAGCATTTCGAAAAGCCGTCCGAAAAGAAAGCACGTCAAAAGGCAGAAGCAATTCGCCGTGCTCGCAAGCTCGCTCGGAAGAAAGCACAGCGTGAAGGCGGACTTTAGGGTCACCTTCATCACTGGGCGGGGCAACCCGCAATAGACGACCCCCGTGTGAAAGCCCGGGGGTTTGTCGTTTCTGGGGCCGCGTTTCCGGCCGCGAGACATAAAGGTCAGTTGGACGGATGAAAAACCAAGGACCCTTTGGGGGGATGTCCCCAAACCTGCGGGTGACCCAATTCTTTTTCGCCCAATCGCTTAGCGTCGGGCTGGCGAATTCTTTTGCCGGCATCTGGTTTGGTGATCAGGGTCTGACGCCGGGCCAAATTGGCGTGATCAACGCCGCACCTGTGGTATTGCTTTTGCTGACCACGCTTTTTGTGGGCCGTTTGGCCGACCGGGCTGCAGACTGGCGACAGGTCATCATCATCGGGGCCGCGGCCTCTGCTGTTTTTCCCATTGGGCTATTCTGGGCGCAGGAGTTTGTACCGATCCTGTTGTTTTGGACGCTTGCCGTCGTCGCGCAATGGGCGATCGTGCCGGTCGCGGATGCGGCCGCACTGCGGATGGCGCGCCGCTCTGGCGGTGATTTCGGCAAGTTCCGGGCCTGGGGAACGATCGGCTATCTCTTGGTGATTTTCCTTGCAGGCTATCTGATCGATGCCGCCAGCATTGAAATTTTCCTTCCGCTTTTTGTCGGGCTGTGCCTGATCCGGGCGGCAGCGGCATTTGGGTTGCCAAAGATGCGGGACGAGCCCGACGCCGAACAGCCTCGTGAAACGATGACAAATTTGAAGCAAACCCTGCAGCCCTGGTTCCTGCTGCCGCTTTTGGGCTGGGCGCTGATCTATTCAACTCATCTTGTGTTGAATGCCTTTCAGGGACTGTTGTGGAGCCAGCAGGGCTTGCCCACAAATGTCATCGGGAACCTGATCGGACTTGGAGCATTAGCGGAAACGGCAATGTTCTTTGGGTTTCGACATTTGGCAAAGCGGATTTCAGCACTGCATATGATCCTGCTCGCGGCCCTGATGTCCGTGATCCGATGGAGCGCGATGTCCATGGGTCCCGGTGTAGAGGTCTTGGTTGTGCTGCAATTGCTGCATTCCGTGACATATGCATTGGGGTTTCTGGCCTGCACCAATTTCATTGCGGACAGCACCAGTGAAGACATGGCCGCCCAGGGTCAAAGCTTGCTGGTGGTCTTGGAACAGGGGCTGGCGATCTTCGTCTTGCTGGGCTTTGGATGGCTTGCAGGTTTTTGGGGGGCCGGGGCTTATCTGGCCTCTGCCGGAATTGCGGGATTGGGTGGCATTTTCATTTTGCTCGCGATGCGTTTGAAAAGTCCAACACCGGGCTGACCGATTTCATCAACCAAAATTTGCCCCTGCGCGTCAAAGCACAGGCTACACCGGCAGGGCCGTGGTCTTGAAAACCGTGCGCAAGGCAAAAGAGCTTTGCATCGTTTGTACACCGGGAAGCCGCGCCAGGTAACGGCGATGGATCTGGGCGAAATGTTCCGTGTCCGCTGCGACCACCTTTAGCAGGTAATCCGCCGAACCGGCCATCAGATGACATTCCAGAACATCCGGCACTTTGGCAACTTCCTTTTCGAAAGCATCCAGCACTTCATCGGCCTGTCCGGACAAGGTGATTTCAACGAAAATAGTCGTCGCGCGGTCAACTTTATGCGGGTTCAACAGGGCAACATAGTCGCGAATGTAGCCGGATTTTTCCAGATGCTGAACACGGCGGTGGCAGGCCGAGGGTGACAGGTTTATCCGCTCTGACAGATCAGAGTTAGAGATTCGTCCCTGCTTTTGCAGAACCTTCAATATCCGACGGTCAGTTGCGTCTATTTCCTCTGTCATGAGAGATTCTTTCACTATTTTCTAATTTGTCGAATTATTCTACGCAGTCTTACCATATTTTTCATCAAATCACCCAAACAATTGCGCGCCAGCAGGCGCAACATCGCGGCAACCAAAGTCGGGAGGACACTATGCGTATTGGTTGCCCAAAAGAAATCAAACCCCAGGAATTCCGGGTCGGGATGACCCCCAATGCCGCCAGAGAGGCCGTTTCGCACGGGCATACCGTGTTGATAGAAACGCTTGCTGGCTCCGGGGCTGGGTTCACGGATCAGGACTACACGGAGGCCGGGGCTTCGATCCTGGAAACGGCCGCCGAAATCTTTGCGCAGGCCGACATGATCGTAAAGGTCAAAGAGCCCCAGCCCGTCGAACGCAAGATGCTGCGTCAGGATCAGCTGTTGTTCACCTATCTGCACCTGGCCCCTGACCGGGCCCAGACGATGGACTTGCTGGCTTCGGGCTGTACAGCGATCGCTTATGAAACCGTCACCGATGCAAATGGCGGCCTGCCCTTGTTGGCCCCGATGTCAGAGGTCGCCGGTCGGCTGGCGCCCCAGGTTGGCGCGTGGACCCTGCAAAAGGCCAATGGCGGTCGCGGTGTCTTGCTGGGGGGCGTTCCCGGTGTTGGTCCGGGACGGGTCGTCGTGATTGGCGGCGGCGTTGTGGGGACACATGCGGCGCGTGTGGCCGCAGGCATGGGGGCCGATGTCACGGTTCTGGACCGGTCCCTGCCACGCTTGCGCTATCTTGACGATGTCTTTGGTCGGCAATTCAAAAACGGCTATGCCTCTGCCGGGAATACGATGGATCTGGTGCGCGAGGCTGATCTAGTGATCGGGGCCGTTCTGGTCCCCGGTGCGGCGGCACCAAAACTCATCCATCGCGCACAGTTGGCAGAGATGAAGCCCGGCGCTGCAATGGTCGATGTGGCCATTGATCAGGGTGGATGCTTTGAGACATCCCGTGCCACCACCCATCAGGACCCGATTTATGACGTTGATGGGATCATGCATTACTGCGTTGCGAATATGCCGGGGGCCGTTGCGCGGACATCGACCATTGCCCTTGGCAATGCCACGCTTCCGTTTCTGCTGGCCCTTGCTGACAAGGGGTGGCGGCAGGCCTGCGAAGACGATCCGCATCTGCTGAACGGTCTGAATGTCCACGCCGGAAACCTGACATATTATGCGGTCGGCAAGGCCCTTGAAATGGATGTGCTTGCACCCAATCTGGCCCTGAAAATATAGCGACGGAAAATCGAGAGTGCGTCGTTAAACCTATACGCGCACATTAAAGGACCTTTTTGATGCTCTCTCGAATTTCACCCTATTGGTTTTGGGTCATTTTAGCCCTCCCCGCCTTTGGTCTCATCTCCGAGGCCTTCACGTCGACCAATCCCAGAATCCTGCACATCCTTGTGCATCCATCAGGCGAGTTTTCAGCCCGCTTCATGATCATTGCAATGATGGCGACGCCTTTGGCGATGCTGTTTAAGGGCTGGCGCGGACCGCGCTGGTTGGTGCGCAATCGCAGATATTTGGGCGTGGCTGCATTTGCATATGCCCTGTTGCACTTGATTTTTTACGTGTTGGACAAGGGCGGCGTTTCCCCTGTTCTGGCAGAGCTACCACGGTTCTACATCTGGACGGGCTGGATCGCTTTTGTGATCTTTATCCCGCTGGCGGTGACGTCTTCTGACTATTTTGTACGCCTCATGGGGCCAAAGTGGAAATCCTTGCAGCGTTGGACCTATGCCGCTGCGGTGTTGACGCTGTTGCACTGGGCGTCGCTGCACAATTGGGGAAACCCGATTTCGCCGATTGTGCATTTCGCACCGCTGACGCTCTTGACCGGATACAGGCTTTGGTATCGCTACATTCGCCAGCGCCCGGTTCAGCCTGCCTAAAATGCAAACGGGCCCGCTGTGACGCGGGCCCGTTCGTTCAACACGTGGGCTGACTTATTTCTTCAAAGAGTCGCGGATTTCCATCAGGATATCCAGCTCACTCGGGCCTTTTTCTTCGGCCGGGGCCTCTTCTTCGGGCTTCGCGGCGGCGTCTTTGACCTTGTTGACCATTTTGACCAGCAAGAAGACAACCCAAGCGATGATCAGAAAGTTAATCAGCGCCATGATGAAGTTACCATAGGCAAAGACGGCACCCTCTTCCCCGTCGCTCAACCGGATACCGAGGCTAGAGAAATCAATGCCGCCGGTAAATAGGCTGATGATCGGATTGATCAAATCCCCCACCAGCGACGTCACGATCGCGGTAAAGGCCGCGCCGATGATGATACCGACGGCCATGTCCATGACATTGCCCTTGGCGATGAAATCCTTAAATTCGTTTAGCATAGTCTGCGTCCCCTCTGTTATTTCGCGCTTTTTCGTCTTGTAAGCGAAGCGTTTAGCACAAGATTTCCGTTTGGGAATCTATTTTGAGGGGGAATTTACGGCTTTCGCCCACTCTGGGCCGTTCCTTTGGGGCCAATGCAGCTATGCAGGCAATGTTCCATCCAGGACATAGCGCAGGATTTCGACGACCTGTTTGGGGTCTTCGGCCACGGCAAGGGCGGCGGCATCGACCTCTTTCAACGCGTGTTGATGGTCGGCCCCGTGCAGCACAATCAAGGACTTGCCAAGCGCAGCCGCAAAGCCGGCATCAAAAGCGGCATTCCATTGCTTGTATTTTTCGCCAAAACGCACAACCACGACATCGGCCTGCTCAATGCCACGCCGCGTGCGGATAGCGTTCAGCTTGGCCCCCTTGTTGTCGTGCCAAAACTTGTCCGGCTCGGCCCCAAGAATGGCGACACCACAATCATCCGAAGCCGCGTGATCGGTTACAGGGGCGGTAAATTCAACGTCCAAACCCGCCGCCCCGTCTTTGATCTGCTCACGCCAGTCGGTGTGAATTTCACCAGACAGATAAACACGCAATGTCATCGCTTTTTCCTTTCACACCGGCAAACCGGCTTAGCCCCGAAGGACCCCACCCGTGGCCTTTGCCACGCCAGCCACAATCTTAGCGGAAACCGCTTCGATGTCACCATCGGTCAATGTTTTGTCGCTTGGCTGCAAACGAACGGTAATCGCAAGTGACTTTTTACCTTCGCCCATCTGGGCCATGGCCTTTTCACCAGAAAATTCGTCAAACACCCGAACCGATTCAATCAGGGCTTTGTCAGCACCAGCCGCCGCATTCACCAGCTTCAGCGCCTCGACCTGTGCATCGACGACAAAGGCAAAGTCACGTTCCACCGCTTGCAGATCTTTCAGCTCCAGCGCAGGGCGTGTCGCCTTGGATTTGCGCGGCATTGGAACCTGCTCTGGCCAGATCGTGAAGGCCATAACGGGGCCTTTCACATCCATGCCGGACAGAACCTTGGGATGCAGTTCACCAAACACACCCAGAACCTTTTTCGGCCCAAGGCAAATCTGACCGTGCCGTCCCGGATGCCACCAGCCGTCGCCATTGCGCAAGACCTGCGCTTTGGCGGGGGCACCGATGGCGTTTAGCACGGCTTCGGCATCGGCCTTGGCATCAAACACATCCACATTGCGCGATGTGCCCTGAACATCTTTCGGGCCAGTGCGGCCGACAAGAATACCGCTGACCTGCAATTGCTGATCTTCCGGCTCTTGCCCGGCAAAGACGGGGCCAACCTCAAACAAGGCCATATCCATGAAACCCCGGGCCTGATTGCGGGCCGCGGCCTGCAACAATCCCGGCAACAGATCAGGGCGCATGTGGCTCATCTCTGAGGAGATCGGGTTTTGAACCCGCACCCCGTCTGCACCGCCACCAAACAACGCGGCAGAGTCACCGTCGATGAAGGAATAGGTCACGCATTCATTGTACCCAAGGGACGCCACCATGCGCCGCGCGATGCCTTCACGCTTTTGCATCGGGGTGAGGATCGGTTTGGGCACACCAACTTGCGCACGCGCCATTGGACGGCCTTCGAGCTTTGTCAGCGACGCGATCCGCGCCACTTCTTCCACCAGATCGGCAGGTCCATGGACATCGGGCCGCCAGGACGGCACGGCGACCATGTCGTCCTCGCCCACCACAAATCCAAGATCCGTCAAAGACCGACGCTGGTCTTCTGCTGGGATTTCCATACCGACCAATGACTGCACGCGGTCCGTATCCAGCGGATAAGATCGTGACACATCAGGTGCCGCACCGGCAGCCACAACATCAGAGGCCTCACCGCCGCAAAGCTCTAGGATCATGGCGGTTGCCTGTTCCATCGCCTGAGCGTTAAAGCCCGGATCAATGCCGCGTTCGTTCCGATAGCGGGCGTCAGAGTTTATCTTCAACTGACGGCCCGTCGCAGCGATCGATAGGTGATCCCAATAAGCAGCCTCTACGAAGACATCTGTGGTGTCCTCTGTACAGCCGCTTTCCAAGCCGCCCATGATCCCGGCAACGCTTTCCAAGCCGTTATCGTCCGAAATCACGACCATGCCTGGTGCCATTGTGTATTCTTTGTCATCCAGCGCCAAAAGCGTTTCACCGCCTTTTGCCTTGTGGACGCGCAGATCGCCTTTGACCTTGCCCGCATCAAAGACGTGCAAGGGGCGGTTCTGATCGTAGGTGAAGAAATTCGTCACATCGACAAGCTTGGAAATCGGGCGCAGTCCGATGGCCCGCAAACGGTCCTGCAGCCAAGCCGGACTTGGGCCGTTTTTGACACCGCGGATTGTGCGCCCAAGAAATACGAAACACCCGTCATTCAGCGTATCATCATCGATCGTCACCTTAAGCGGGCTTTCAAACGCGCCCTTTACCTGCACCTCTTTTGCAGGCTTCAGAACACCCAAGCCGCGCGCCGCCAGATCACGTGCGATGCCGCGAATGCCCAGGGCGTCCGGGCGGTTCGGCGTGATTGCGATTTCGATGACCGGATCAACCTTGGCCGGGTCGTTCTTTGCCAGCCAATCCACGAAGCGTTCACCAACCTCGCCGCTGTCCAGTTCGATGATGCCGTCATGTTCGTCCGACAGCTGCATTTCACGTTCAGAACACATCATCCCGTGGCTTTCGACGCCCCGGATTTTGCCGACCTTAATCGTGATATCGATGCCCGGAATGTACGTCCCCGGCTTGGCCACGACCACGCGAATGCCCTGACGGGCGTTCGGGGCACCACAGACGATCTGGCTTTCGCCCTCATCCGTTTCCACCACGCAGACCCGCAGACGGTCCGCATCGGGGTGCTGCTCGGCAGATTTCACATATCCAAGAGTGAAATCTTTCAGCGCGTCACCGGGGTTTTCCACCCCTTCCACTTCCAGCCCAAGATCGGTGAGCGTGTATAGGATGTCGTCCAGC
Organism: Marinosulfonomonas sp.; assembly: GCA_051251595.1. GTDB lineage: Bacteria > Pseudomonadota > Alphaproteobacteria > Rhodobacterales > Rhodobacteraceae > NORP110. The sequence goes on along the minus strand of JBPOFA010000005.1, from coordinate 103,442 downwards.
GAGGCGTCTGTGTCCAGATGCTCTTTCAGCCATGACATTGTGAATTTCATCAGTTCTTACCTTGTTTTTGAAGGCCCGCGGCCTCTTGTCCAAGTTCTATCCAATCGGGCCAGCCCCCCCCCGCCAGATCGCGCCGGGAAAGCGGCCCTGTGTTTACCGGCTTAGCCCGCCTCGCAATGTCGGCACATCCAGCGGTGAAAACCCGTAATGGCGCAACCAACGCAGATCGCTGTCAAAGAAGGCCCGCAAATCCGGGATGCCGTATTTCAGCATCGCAATCCGGTCGATCCCCATACCAAATGCAAAACCCTGCCATTTGTCCGGGTCAATGCCGCCTGATTTCAACACTTTTGGATGCATCATGCCAGAGCCCAGAACCTCCATCCAGCCGTCGCCTTCGCCAATGCGCAACTGACCGTCGACCCAGCTGCACTGAATGTCGACCTCTGCTGACGGTTCGGTGAACGGGAAATGTGAGGCGCGGAAGCGGGTTTTGATCCCGTCCACTTCAAAGAAGGCGGAAAAGAATTCTTCCAGAACCCATTTCAGGTTGGCCATAGAGATATCTTCGCCAATCGCCATTCCTTCGATCTGATGGAACATCGGCGTGTGCGTTTGGTCGTAATCGGCGCGATAGACCCGCCCGGGCGCAATCACGCGGATCGGGGCGCCCTGATCAAGCATCGACCGGATCTGAACCGGGCTGGTATGGGTGCGCAGCACATGGGGCGGGCGGTCGTCGCCTTCGTCACGGTGCATGTAAAACGTGTCCATTTCCGTGCGGGTCGGGTGTTCCAGCGGAATGTTCAACGCATCAAAGTTGAACCAGTCGCTTTCTACCTGCGGCCCTTCGGCCACGGCAAAGCCCATATCGGCGAAAATCGCAGCGACTTCTTCAGTCACTTGGGAAACGGGGTGGATCGTGCCCTGACCGCGCGGCCGCCCGGGCAATGTCACGTCCAGCCATTCCGTGCGCAGCCGCTCATCCAAGGCCGCGTCCGCAAGTGCTGATTTCTTTGCGGAAAGGGCAGAGTTGATCTCATCCTTCAACGCGTTGAGCGCCGGCCCTGCGACCTGGCGCTGCTCGGGCGTCATCTTCCCAAGTTCCCGCATTTTAAGCGAGATCTCGCCCTTTTTACCTACGGCAGCAACACGGATTTCCTCAAGCCCGGATTCATCCGCTGCCTGTCCAATCTGTTCAATAATTTTGCTTCGCAGATCACCAAGATCGTCCATCGAAAGGCTCCTGAATTAATTAGACGTCTGCTAGCATAGCGTGGAAGAAATGCAAACCGGCAGGTGGCGCCTGAATTCCACAAGAAACTATTGTATTTTCCCACGAATTGATTGAAATCCGGAATGCACCCCGCAGCGGATATTTTGGCGTGGAAAGGTGGCTTTATGGATTCGGAGATTTTGCGCGACGACTGTTCCATGTGCGCAGCGCTGTGCTGCTTTGCCTTTGCATTGGACAAGTCCTCAATGTTTGCAATCGACAAGCCCGCCGGGGTTGGCTGCCCAAACCTTGCCGCTGACCGAAACTGCAAAATTCACGAAGACCTGACAGACAAGGGATTCAAGGGCTGTGTGGCGTTCACTTGCCACGGGGCCGGGCAACGGGTGACGCAAGAGCTGTTCGACGGGAAAAGCTGGCAGGATGACCCTGCCCTAACGCAGCCGATGATTGATCGTTTCCGGGACGTGCGCCGCATCCATGAACAATTGGTGCTGCTGCGAGAGGCGCAAAAACTGCCCCTTACCGAGGATCAGCGCAAAACCTGCGCCACCCTCACCACAAAGCTCGCGGCGAACGAAAAGCTAAGCGCGGCACGCGTGGACAGCATTATCGCGTCCAACATAGACGGGCAGGTCGCTGCATTCTTGCAGTCTTTGCAGAACATCGTGGCCCGCGCAGGGTCACCCCCCTGACCCGCCAAACGAAAAACCGCGGCACCTTTTCAGGGCCGCGGTTCGTATTCTTAACGATTTGTAGGGCGAAAGCTTAAGCCAAAGCGGCCTTTGCTTTGTCTACGATCGCACCAAACGCATCTGGTTCATGAATGGCCAGATCAGCCAGAACCTTACGGTCTACTTCGATGCCAGCAAGGCTCAGACCGTTGATGAATTTTGAATATGTCAGCGCTTCGTCATGGCTGCGTACAGCTGCGTTGATCCGCTGAATCCACAATGCGCGGAAGTTGCGCTTGCGATTCTTACGGTCGCGTGTGGCATATTGATTGGCTTTGTCGACAGCCTGCGCTGCAACTTTGAAGGTCCGTGACCGTGCGCCGTAGTAACCTTTGGCCTGATCAAGAACTTTCTTGTGACGTCTGTGCGTAACGGTTCCGCCTTTAACTCTCATATCTCAAGTCTCCTTAGCGGTCGTATGGCATGTAGGACTTAACGATCTTCGCATCTTGTGGCGAAAGTGTCGTTGTCCCGCGTGCGTCGCGAATGAATTTTTTGGTACGTTTGATCATACCGTGGCGTTTGCCAGCTTGTGCGGCCATGACCTTACCGGTCCCCGTCACCTTAAAGCGCTTCTTCGCGCTCGATTTCGTCTTCATCTTCGGCATTTCCGTCTCCTCTTCAGGTCGGTCGTTTTGCGCGACTCGGCATGCCATTCGGCCGGTCCCACATGTAAAGATGGGGCTTGTACGGTTCACTTGCCTCTGTGGCAAGCCTATTTCGTCGAAAATCAGCGAAAAATATCCGCAATCACACGTAAAAAGACATTTGGCAGATCTTCAATCGAATAAGAGTTGGGCTGCTGCGTCACCGCCCATGTGATCATTCCACCGCCGACAATCAGCAGCAATGCCGCCATCCGAGGCGGTCTGCTGCTGGAAAACGCGTTTAACAGCGAAGGGAACGCCAGAACGGCGATAATTATCCCTGTCACAAGTATTAAGTCATTGCTCATCAGCCAGTCTCCTGCCCGCCAAGAATGATTTAATCCGGGTCAGAGTTAAAAATCAACTTTTCATCACAAGGGGCAACCCGCAGGATATTCGTCGTTCCTGGCTGGTTGAACGGGATACCTGCTGTCACAACGATCTGGTCCTCTTCCGTTGCAAAGCCTTCTGCGCGGGCAGCGCGTGCGGCGTTTACGACGGCCATCTTGAACCGATCGAGTTCCCCCGTGACCACACAATGCATGCCCCAGCTCAGCGCCAGACGACGGGCCGTGCCCGTGCGTGACGTCATCGCAATGATCGGCACATGTGGACGTTCGCGGGCTGTCAGCAATGCGGTTGTGCCGGATTCAGAGAAACAGCAAATCACTTTGATATTCGCAGTTTCTGCGATTTCGCGGGCTGCCAAAACGATGGCATCCGCAACCGTATCTTTCTTGCCGGCGCGGCTTGCATCCATCACAGAGCGGTAAGTTGGGTCGCTTTCGACTTCCAACGCGACATTGCTCATGGTTGTGACCGCTTCGACAGGGTAATCGCCAGCCGCGGATTCTGCAGACAACATGACAGCGTCGACGCCTTCGTAAATTGCCGCAGCCACATCGGACACCTCGGCGCGGGTTGGCATCGGGCTTTCGATCATGCTTTCCAGCATCTGCGTGGCCACGATCACCGGTTTCGCAGCAGCGCGGCAGGCCCGGACCAACCGTTTTTGGATGGGCGGCACCGCATAAACCGGCAGTTCGACGCCCAGATCACCGCGCGCAACCATAACGCCATCGGTGGCTTCCAAAATTTCAGCGAATTGATTGACGGCGGCAGGTTTTTCAATTTTTGCAATGATTTGCGCGCGACCATCGGCCAGAACGCGGGCTTCTTCCACATCAGCGGCACGCTGCACAAATGACAGCGCCAACCAGTCAACGCCCAGCTGACACACAAATTCCAAATCTTTGCGGTCTTTTTTCGTCAACGCAGCCAGTGGCAAAACCACATCCGGCACGTTAACACCCTTGCGATTGGAAATAACGCCACCGTTCACAACGGTACATTCCGCAAAATCGCTGCCGCAATCTTTGACCTTCATCCGGATCTTACCGTCATTCACCAGCAATCCGGCACCAGGTTCCAGCGCATCAAAAATCTCTTTGTGGGGCAAACGCACCCGCGTGTCATCACCTTCAGCCTCATCCAGATCAAAGCGAAAGGTCTGACCCTCGGTCAAGGTTTCTTCGCCGTTCTTGAACGTTCCAACCCGCAGCTTTGGCCCCTGAAGGTCTGCCAGAATGGCAATGGGGCGGCCGGTGTCCAGTTCGATCTGACGAATAATCTCATGACGCGCACGAATTTCATCGTGATTGCCATGGCTCATGTTCAGACGAAACACATCTGCGCCAGCCTCGAACAGGGCACGGATCATTTCATAGTCATTGGAAGCTGGGCCAAGTGTGGCCACGATTTTTACGTTGCGATGCCGTCTCATCCTGCCGCGATCCTTTGTTTCTGCGCGCGCACTATATGCAGGAGAATCTCTCCAGTGACAACTGGCGCTTCGCCAAGGTTGGGCATATTCATGCAGTATGAACGACCAGAGAGAAATAATGACCAACCCTCCTTACGAAATCATTGGCGCAGATCGGCAATCGCGGTGGCTGATCACCTGTGATCACGCCTCTAACCATGTGCCGGCGGATGTGAATGACGGTTCCCTTGGCCTGCCAGAGGCCGATATGAATCGCCACATCGCCTATGACATTGGCGCCGCAGGGGTGACGCGGCACTTGGCAGAGCTGTTGCAGGCCCCTGCCATTCTGTCCAAATTCTCGCGGCTTGTCATCGACCCCAATAGAGGAGAGGACGATCCCACACTTATGATGCGTCTTTATGACGGCACGATCATTCCGGGCAATCATCACGCGGATAGGGCAGAGATTCGGCGGCGGCTGGAAACCTATCACCGCCCTTATCATGCTGCGCTTGCAAATCTCGCCGCGGGCCAGCCGAATACGGCCATCTGCGCCGTGCACAGCTTTACCCCCCGGCTGAACAGCAGGGCCCCGCGCCCCTGGCACATTGGGGTTCTCTTTGCGCATGACGATCGTCTTGCACAGCCCCTGCTGGAACTTCTGCGGGCTGAACCTGACCTTTGCGTCGGGGAAAATGAACCCTATCTGGGCCATTTGCCCGGTGATGCCATTGACCGCCATGCCTTGCAAAGTGGCCGCCCAAATGTGTTGCTGGAAATTCGCCAGGACTTGATCGAAACAGAAAAAACCCAAAAACAATGGGCTGAACGGCTTGCACCGATTTTGGCTCAGGCTTTGACGGACAGTGGATCATAAAGCAAAGGAAACACCCCATGGACGCACAAACGCAACTTGAACTCGAAGCCGCAGCTTTTCGCCGTTTGCGAGACCATCTGCAAGAACGCACCGATGTGCAAAACATCGACATGATGAACCTGTCCGGCTTTTGCCGAAACTGCCTGTCGCGCTGGTATGCCGAGGCCGCTGCCGACCACGGTATTACCCTGTCCAAGGATGAAAGCCGTGAAATCGTCTATGGCATGCCCTTTGCAGACTGGAAGGCAAAATATCAGACGGAGGCGTCAGACAGCCAAAAGGCGGATTTTGAGGTCTCATTCGCCGAAAACGTTGGCAAGCAGGACGGCTGAACAGGCCACCTGTAAAAACATTCCGACAAATTCCGTTTTTCGATTATGATAGGCGGACATGCAAATCCCAAGGGAGGGGAACCAATGCGGAAAATCGCACTCACAATCGCTTTGTTGCTGTCGCCAATGCTGGCCTATGCAGAAGGCGCAAAGCACTATGTCGCAATTCATGTTGACCAGAATGATCCTGCGGTCATGAATATGGCGCTGAACAATGCCAAGAACGTCGACAGCTATTACGCCTCGATCGGCGACGAAGTCACCATCGAACTGGTCGCTTACGGCCCCGGATTGAATATGTTCGTCGAAGGCAAAAGCCCCGTGGCTGACCGTATTTCAGTCATGTCACTGGAAATGGACAACATTTCATTTGCGGCTTGTGGCAACACGCATCGCGCGATGTCTAAAAAAGCGGGCAAGGATGTGCCACTGCTGGAAGACGTCGCAGTGGTTCCGTCAGGTGTTGTTCGACTGATCGAGCTTCAGGAACAGGGCTACGCCTACGTGCGTCCATAACATATCGGCGCGGCGGGGAGATTTCCCCGCCGGCTGATCTGCCAAGGCGTCAGATACCCGCCTTGATGCTTTCTTCCAGATAAATCTCGCGCAAACGCTTTGCCACGTCGCCCGGCGCACCGCTGCCAATCGTTGCCCCGTCAATTTCGACGACCGGCATCACGAAAGTGGTGGCTGAGGTCACGAAGGCTTCGTCAGCGTCCTTTGCTTCGTCAATCGTGAACCCGCGTTCCTCGACCGTCATCTGAGATTCACGTGCAAGCCGCAAAACGGCGGCACGGGTGATCCCGCTTAGGATGTCATGCCCAAGACCGCGCGTGATGATTTTGCCGTCCTTTACGATATAGGCGTTGTTGCTGGTGCCTTCGGTGACCTGGCCATCTTCGACCATCCACGCATCGTCGCAGCCTGCAGCCTTTGCCATCATCTTACCCATAGATGGATACAACAGTTGCACCGTCTTGATGTCGCGGCGACCCCAACGCAAATCCTTGATCGAAATCACTTTGATCCCCGTGCGAGAGGCCGGGCTATCGGCGACACCGGGTTTGCTTTGGGTAAACAGGACCAGGCTGGATGGCGTGACCTCTGGGTCTGGAAAGGCGAAGTCACGATCTGCTGGCGCACCGCGTGTGACTTGCAGATAAACAGCGCCCTCGACAACCTCATTGACGGACACCAATTCCCGGTGGATCGCCAAAAGATCGTCCATCGACACAGGGCAGGCCATGTCCAGTTCATCCAATGAACGCTGCAGGCGAAGTTGATGACCTTCAAAGTCGATCAGCTTCCCCCCAAGAACAGAGGTCACTTCGTAAACCCCATCCGCCATCAGAAACCCACGATCGAAAATCGAAATCTTGGCATCTTCTTCGGGCAGATATTCCCCATTCACATAGACCGTGCGGCTCATCGTCTTCTCCTTAACCCCAAAGCTCCGCTTCAGGCGGAAAAGCTTTGCTGGCGTCATAGTTCATTGCATTGTCACGGTCTTCGGCCAACAAAAGCGGCGCGTCAAGGTCCACAATCGATACAGCTTGCGAAACCAGCATGGCCGGGGCCATGGCCAGCGAAGAACCGACCATGCAGCCGACCATCACGTCAAACCCAGCCGCTTCGGCCTCTTGGCGCAACAAAAGCGCTTCTGTCAGGCCGCCGGTTTTGTCCAGTTTGATATTCACCATGTCATATTTGCCAACCAGATCTGGCAGGCTGGATCGGTCATGACAGGATTCATCTGCGCAGACAGGCACCGGGCGTTCGATCTCTGTCAGCATCTCGTCTTTGCCTGCGGGCAAGGGTTGTTCCACCATGCTGACCCCCAACCGCACCAGATGCGGCGCAAGTTCTGCATAGACATCTGCCGTCCAGCCCTCATTTGCGTCGACGATTATGTCTGCATGGGGTGCCCCACGGCGCACGGCCTCTAGCCGGGCCATGTCATCGGGTGTGCCAAGTTTGATCTTAAGCAACGGCCGCGCGCTGTGTTTCGCGGCAGCGGCCTGCATGTTTTCGGGGGTGTCGAGCGACAGCGTGTAGGCCGTCACAACCGGACCCGGCGCGGCAAGCCCGGCCAGGTCCCAGGCCCGCACACCGGCGAGCTTCGCCTCAAGATCCCACAAAGCGCAATCGACAGCATTGCGTGCAGCGCCCGCTGGCAACAAACCCTGCAACGCGGTCCGGTCAAAACTTTCGGGCAAAGACTTGATCTGATCACGCACGCTGTCCAGCGTTTCGCCGTATCGCGCATAGGGCACGCATTCGCCCCAGCCCTTCGCCCCGTCCGACGCAACATGCACTGTTACGACCTTGGCCTCTGTCTTGGCCCCGCGCGAAATTGCAAACACTTCGGCCAGCCGAAATGTATCAAATGTTACGTCAAGTTTCATGCGCCCACCCTACAGCGCGGCCAACGCATCCACCAGACGCCCTGCCCCCTGCCGGAACGGATCCACGGCGGGCAGCCCCATCTCGGCCTCTACCTTGGCCAAATAGTCCAACGCGTCCGACTCTGACAGATGCTGGGTGTTCACCGAAATACCAACGACCTGACAGGCAGGGTTGGCGATCCGCGCCAGCGGCAGCGCCATGTCCCGCAACTGTTGCAGGCTGGGCAAATCATAGTCAGGCAAGCCGCGCATATGCGTGCGCGTGGGTTCGTGGCTTAGGATCAGTGCATCCGGTTGCCCGCCATGGATCAGGGCCATGGTGACACCGGAATAGGACACGTGAAACAGGCTGCCCTGCCCCTCTATGTGATCCCAGTGATCCGCATCATTGTCTGGGGTCAGCCATTCCACAGATCCGGCCATGAAATCGGCAATCACAGCGTCCAGCGGCACGCCATCGCCCGTGATCAGAATGCCGGTCTGCCCTGTAGGACGAAAGCTGGACTTCATCCCGCGCGCCTTCATTTCCTTATCCATCGCAAGACCGGTGTACATCTTGCCCACGGAACAATCCGTTCCCACGGCAAGACACCGCTTTCCGGTCCGCTTGACGCCATTTGCAATCGGATACTCCACCGAAGGCACCCGAACATCATGCAAAGCCCGCCCATGCGCCGCGGCCGCCGCCACAAGTTCCGGTTCATCACGCAGCAGATTGTGCAGACCGCTTGCCAGGTCATAGCCCGCCTCAAGCGCCTGAACCAAGACAGACCGCCAACGGGCGGAAATCACACCGCCGCGATTGGCCACACCGATAACCAGCGTCTTTGCGCCCGCCTGCAGGCCCTCTTCTAGGGACATGTCGGGCAGTTTCATATCGGCCTGACAGCCGTCCAGACGCATCTGCCCCACAGCATGCTCTGGGCGCCAGTCCCGGATCCCTTGGGCAACCTTTGCGGCCAAGGCGTCCGGGGCATCCCCGAGAAAGAGAAGGTAAGGTGTTTTGATCATTCCGAGCATCCCCATAGGCATTTTTCAGCATACTCGTGCATTGTTTTCGAAAGGTGCTCTCGAAAGCGACGTCTGAACCTGAATTATTCGTAAATCCTGCCAGCATTTTCTGTTTTCGTAGAATATTCCACCACACCAGAGGCAAAATTCCATTTTCTGTTCTATTTGTGAAAACCCCGGTGCATCCACCCAGTTGCAATACGCTTGCCCTGTTGTCATATACAGGCTCGGAACACGTTAGCGGAGCGCTCTGATGAACAATTATCTTGAATTCGAAAAGCCATTGGCGGAAATCGAAGGCAAGGCCGAAGAGTTGCGGGCCCTGGCACGGTCCAATGATGAAATGGATGTGGAAAAAGAAGCAGCAGCGCTGGATCAAAAAGCCGCGGATCTGCTTAAGGAATTGTACAAAGACATGAGCGCGTGGCGTAAATGTCAGGTGGCCCGTCATCCGGATCGTCCTCATTGCCGCGATTACATCGAAACCCTGTTCACCGAATACACGCCCTTGGCCGGCGACCGGAATTTTGCGGATGATCATTCCGTCATGGGAGGCTTGGCCCGGTTCAACGACACCCCAGTCATGGTCATCGGCCACGAAAAAGGCCACGACACCAAAACCCGGATCGAACGCAATTTCGGCATGGCCCGCCCAGAAGGCTACCGCAAGGCGATCCGCCTGATGGATCTGGCCGACCGGTTCGGCATCCCGATCATCACACTTGTTGACACCCCCGGCGCCTATGCCGGGAAAGGCGCAGAGGAACGCGGCCAGTCAGAGGCCATCGCGCGGTCCACCGAAAAATGCCTGAAAGTCACGGTGCCGATCATTTCTGTGATCATCGGCGAAGGCGGGTCAGGCGGGGCGGTAGCCTTTGCCACCGCAAACAAAGTCGCGATGCTGGAACATTCCATCTATTCCGTCATCAGCCCGGAAGGCTGCGCCAGTATCCTTTGGAAAGATTCCGAAAAGATGCGCGAAGCTGCAGAGGCGCTGCGCCTGTCCGCACAGGACTTGCAGCAACTTGGCGTGAATGACCGCATCATCAAGGAACCCATTGGTGGCGCACAACGCGACCGCAAGGGCACGATTGAATCTGTCGGCAAGGTGATCGAAAGCCTGCTGAAAGACCTGCAAAAGAAAAAGCCAGATCAATTGCTGAAAGAGCGTCGGCAAAAATACCTAAATCTGGGTTCCAAAGGTCTGGCCGCTTAAGGCCAGTGCATGGCGCGATAGTCCCGCTATAATACCATTGGATTGGCGGGCGTCGTGATTTTTCGAAGACTTGTTTTAAGCGTAACATTCCTTTTGATCGCGGTGATCCTTTTGGGGTTCAGCGGCGGCTTTTTTGCGCCCGGCGATTCCGCGGCGATCGTGCGACCACAGGCTGGGTTCGCCCTGTTGCTGCTCTCTGTCATTCTGTTTGGACTGCGCGCGCGTTGGATGGCCTTGACCTCTGCCATGGTCGCAGCTGTGGCAATCGGCACTGTGGCCCCCGGTTTTTTGAAATCAGGGACAGACTGCGACGCGGGCTGCCTTGTGCTTTACCAAAAAAACCTGCTGTCCAAAGCCTGGCCCCGCTACCCGCTGGCCGACGACATCATCGAGTCTGGTGCGCAGGTTGTCACGCTGCAAGAGGTCTCTGACCATAACCTCCGTTACATGGCGAATATGTATGACCATTACCCCGCCTCTGTCATCTGCCCGTTTCGACCCGCGCAAAACGTGGCGGTGCTGACCTCGCTTCCCGTGGTCGAGGGGTCTGCATTTTGCCTAAACGAAACCGGGCTGGCCGGGGTGCAGGTCAAAGCCCCAAACGGCCAGCTGATCTGGGTGCTGTCCCTGCATCTGGAATGGCCCTTTCCCTATGGGCAAGACCAGCAAAGCCGAAAAATCGCGGATCACATCGCAACGCTCAACGGGCCGGTTCTGATCGGGGGCGATTTCAACATGGTCCCTTGGGGGGCAAGCCTGAGCCGCATCAAACACGCAGCCAACGCCGACCGCCTTGGCCCGTTTCGCAACACCTACAAAATGGGCAGCCCTCTGTTGCCCTTGCCGATTGACAACATCCTGGTGCCCAAAGGCCTTACCGGCACCACCGCTCTGCGCCCCTATATGGGCTCCGACCACCTCGGCACATTGGCCCGCATTGGCTTGCGATAGCACGTCCGCATACGGCCAAACGCCAGGCGCTGCCCAACTACCACATGGTCTTGGACGCGCGGTCGTGCCAGGCGTCATCATAAGCCGCCCCGCCCACAGTCCCGTCGGTCATCGCAGACAGGATCTGACCAACCGTCGGCAGGCCCGCGCTTTCGTCTTTGCCAGACCACAGATCCGCGCGCATCAGCGCCCGGGCGCATTGGCTGTAGATTTCCCCAATCCGCACCACAATGACCGTGGTGGGCTTGCGCCCCTTTTGATCAAACAGGTCCACCACCTTTGGGTCGGCCGACACACGGGCTTCTCCATTTACGCGGATCACGTTGTTGGACCCGGGGATCATGAACATCAGGGACACGGACGGATTGCGCAGGATGTTGCGCAGACTGTCCAGCCGCTGATTGCCGCGCCAGTCGGGCAGGACCAGATGCTTTTCGTCCAGCTCTTGCACTACCGGGCCATCATCCCCGCGCGGTGAGGCATCGGTGCCCTCTGGCCCGACCGTCGACAGAATGCAGAACCGAGACCGCGTGATCCAGCTGCGGTACTCTGGCGTCATGCGATCCGCGACTTTGCGCAGCGCCGCATCCCCAGGGGTGCCGTAAAGGGCGTGCAGGTCTTCCAGCGTTTCAACGAAATCCATCACCGTTTCTCCAGCGATTGCCGCGCCTCAGCCACCAAAGCATCAGAGGCAGTTTCAATGACGTCCTCTAGCTCTGCCATAAAAACCTTCAACCGTTTTCCGGGGGGGATGGTTGGCAAGAACTCAATCACCGCGACGCCGGGTGCGCGATAAATTCCGTGGCGTGGCCAGAACACTCCCACATTCGTGGCCGCAGGCACGCAGTCTTGGCCCAACTGCCCATACAGCACACCTGACCCAATCTTATAGGGCATCTCGACATCCGGGGCGACGCGTGTGCCTTGGGGGTAGATGATCAACTGCCCGGGGTCCTGCCGGCCAGAGGCGACGTCCTCTGTCATCTGCTTGATCGCCTGCCCCCGCTTGCCACGATCCACCGGAACACACCCAATCCGCAACGCGTATTGGCCCAGAAACGGCGCGTAGATCAGCGACTTTTTCATGATGAACTTGCCACGTGGCACCGCGCCGAACAGCAGGATGATGTCCAAAAACGACTGGTGTTTGGCTGCCAGCAGGACTTCTCCGCTCGGCGGGGTGCCGCGGATTTCCGTCTTCAGGCCGATCATCCATCCCGCAGTCCACCGCACCCAGGAACAATAAAGATGCATCGCGAAATAGGACCCGCGCCGGCTGAACAAGGCCCAAGGCGCAAAGCCGATCCCCAGAACTGCCATCGCCAGATACATCTGGACGATGAATACCACGGATCGCACCCACTGAATCGCGTAAGCCATCAGTTCAGCCCCCTTAAGGTTCGAAATGCAGCCATGCGGGTTGCGACCAGCGCCACCAAAGCGGCCAGTGGCGGGATCAGCAACGGCCAGAACCATTGTAGCCCCTGAAAGCCAAGCCCAGTCAGGAACCCCCCAACTGTCGAGGCGCTTGGCAACAACAGGATCGACAGCATTCCCAGAACCGTGCCCACAAAAGCGCCCGCCAAGGCCCGCAAGGTGAACCGCCGCACAAAGGCCCGTGCAATAAAACTATCCCGCGCACCGACCAGGCGCATCACGCGGATCACCTGACCGTTCGCGGACAACGCGGCCTGCGCAGCCAGCGTGATCATCGCCGCCGTGGTCACCGTGATCAAAACGATCGCCACATATCCCAAAAAGCGCAACCGACTGGCGGCAACGACCAACGGTTGACGCCATCGGGTGTGGTCATCCAGCACGGCGCCCGGCGCCTCTGCCTGCAGACGCAGCCTTAGCCCGTTTTGGTCAAATCCGGGGTCGCCCGCCACCACCTCGATCAGCGCTGGAATGGGCAAGCTGTCCAAGGGCAGCCCGGTTCCGAACCAAGGCTCCAACAGGGCGCGCTCTTCCTCTTTGTCCAAAAGCCGGGCAGAGACGACACCCGGTGTCGTGGTCAGCACATTCAGCGCCGCCCCAGTTTGGGTCGCCAATTGCCCCGGAGGCGAAGAAATCCGCACCGTCGCTGTCCGCGCAAGCTCTGACGACCAACGATCTGCCAGACGTCCTGTCGCCATCGACAAGGCCAGGGCGAACACCGCCAAAAACGCCATCGCGGCCGATGTGAACAAGGTCAGGCGTGCCGTATAGCCCGATGGCGGCACCACACGGTCGGATCGCGCCTCAAATATCGAAGTGATTTGTTGCAGGATAAGGGTTTTCACAGATCCGCCCCCGCAAGTTGCACATTCTTGTCGCGAATCCTTAGGACGCGGGCGGACACACCCGATTTAGCGGCCCGGATCAGGTTCATGTCATGGGTCGCAACCAGTACGGTTTTGCCCATTTTGTTCAGCTCCATCAAAAGTTCCAGCAACCTTTGGGACATTTCCCAATCGACATTCCCGGTCGGCTCATCCGCAATGATGACCTCTGGCGACATGATCACCGCCCGCGCCAGGGCTGCCCGTTGGCGCTCCCCGCCCGAAAGCTCTGGCGGAAGCGCATCGCGTCGTCCAGAAAGGCCAACCCAGGTCAGCAATTCTTCAAGATTGCCCGGTTCCTCTTTGCGGTTTGACACCTCTAACGGCAAAGCCAGGTTTTGCGTCAACGGCAGATGGTCCAGAAACTGGCAATCCTGATGCACCACACCAATACGGCGTCGCGCATCTGCAATGTCATCGCGCAGCATTGCGCTGGCCGGGCTTCCAAAAACCATGATCTCACCGGCACTCGCCATCAGATCAAGGTAGCACAGCTTAAGCAATGTCGTTTTCCCAGACCCCGACGGACCCGTTAAAAAGTGGAACGATCCCGGCTGCAATTGCAGATTCACATTGGTCAGCAAATCCGCGCCGCCGTAGTTATAAGAGACATTTGTTAGTTCTATCACGTGGTACCCGCCCTTTGCCCGCCGCGACAGTTTTGCCTCAGGCGGCGAGCCGATTCAATCGGCCATACGCAAAAGCTTGGAAACTTTGGTTTTCTTTGGTAAAAAAATGAAAAAATGTGGCAGGGGCTTGTTTACTGATCGTGGCAAAAGCCTGTTACGTATAATTAAATTGGTATTTGAGGTGGCAGATGCGTTTGATTTGTCCAAATTGCGGCGCGCAATACGAAGTGGACGACAGTGTCATTCCGGAAAACGGTCGTGACGTGCAATGCTCTAATTGTGGGCACACATGGTATCAGCGGTCTGCCAACAGCCCGGAAGAGCCAGCCGCGCCAGAGCTTGAAGCACCTGCCCCCGAAGACTCCGCCGAACCGGCCGAGGACATCGCTGCGGATGCGCCGGAGCCTGAGGCAGAGCCAGAAGAATTCGACGCACCAGAGCCGGAAAATCAGCCAGAACCAGAAGAGGCTGAGCGTCCCAAACCGCGCGGGTTGGATGATGGCGTGGCCAGCATCCTTCAGCAAGAGGCAGAACGTGAAGTCCAGGAACGGGCAAACGACGCTGCGCATACCTCTGCAACGACCGATCTTGGGCTGGATGATCTGGAACAGGAAACGGACGCGACCATTCAAAAACGGATGGCGCGCCTGCGTGGCATTGACGAAGACCACGGCGCAGCCGTTGCCGCCGCTGCAATCGGGGCCGGTCAGCGCAAGGATCTATTGCCTGATATCGAAGAGCTGAATTCCAGCCTGACAGCCTCTGCCCAAAGCGCATCCGACGGTGACGAACCGATCGAACAAGACCAACGTCGCCGCAGCGGATTTCGCCTTGGCTTCGTTTTGACGATCGCCTTTTTCGCGGTTCTGGCGCTGGCTTATATCTATGCCCCGAAAGTCGTCGAAATGATCCCGGGGCTAGAAGGCCTACTGACGGCATATGTCGATTGGGTAAACATGCTGCGCAGTTCGGTGGATTCGATGATGCAGCGTGCGGTGGATCGCCTGACCACGTTGGTCTCTCAATTCGGCGGCGATGAAAAAATCTAGCGTTTCAGGCGTGAAACCCCAAGCCTATCAGAACCTGTCCAGCAACCTTTTGAGGTAGTCCAACTCAAGGGTTGGGCGCTCTTGATCCGAAGACCGACGCCGGATTTCGTTCAGCAATTCCTGGGCGCGACGGTAGACGTCTTCGCCCTGCAAAATCTGATCATCTGAACCAACCCGGCCTCTGGCGCCGCTGTCCCGGCCCAAAGGATCCCGCTGACCAGAGTTATCGGCCCGACCAAAAGCCTCTCCCTGCTGGCCTTGTTGCTGCTGCTGTTGCTGGGCCATCTCTTCGGCCAGATCGCGCATGCCTTCGCGCAGAGCTTCTAGCGCTTTGGCCTGCTCGTCCATCGCGCCAGCATAGTCATTTTCACGCAAGGCCTCTTCCGCGCCTTCCATTGCGCGCCCGGCCCGGCCTAACGATTCGCGCGCGCTGTCGCCGCCTTCGGTGCCTTGCCCTGGCAGATTGCCGCCCTGTTGTTCCAACAACTCGCGCAAGGCCTGCTGACGATCCGCCAGGCTTTGGCCTTGTCCGCGCTCATCCCCCTGACCTTGTCCCTGCCCCTGACGAGAGCCTTGCCCTTGTTGGCCACCTTGCCCCTGCTGACCACCCTCGCCTTGCTCGCCCTGTTGGCCTTGCTCACCCTGTTGGCCCTGCTCACCGTCCTGATTGAACTGTTCCTGCAGATCGCTGAACGTATCATCGTTCAGCCCCTGCTGCTCGCGCAACGTATCAGCCAAGTCTTCCATGGCTTGCTGTCCAGGGTTCTGTTGCCCCTGCCCTTGCTGGCCTTGGGTGACCTGCATGTTTTCCATCATGCGGCGCAACTGGTCCATCAGTTGCTGGGCTTCTTCCATCCGCCCCTGTTCCATCAGCTCTTGCAGGCGATCCATCATTTCCTGCAACTGATCGCCCGTGATTTCTTGCGTGTTTTGATTGTCCGCAAATTCGTTGTTTTCCTGCGCCTGCTGGGCAAGTTGCTGCATGTAGTTCTGCATGGCCTCGCGCAGCTCATCCATCAACCGGGCGATTTCTTCTTCGTTGGCACCATCGCGCATCGCCTGTTCCAGACGCTCTTGCGCCTGGCGCAAACGTTCGGCTGCATCCGACAGGTTGCCATCCTCGATCAACAGGGCGATGTCCCAAAGCGCTTGCTCGACTTCCTCCAGCACCTCATCTGACAAGGTGCCATAGGTGTCCGCCATTTCCAGCCGCCGGATCAAAACCCGCAACATCAGATAGGCGGTGTTTGAACGGAAAACGTCTTCGGGCTTATAGCTGACCGCCCGCAAGACCTGCGCGACGTCCCTGGCATTGCTGCGCGACCACATCAAATCGCGGCGCTGTTCCACAATCGCCGCTGCAAGCGGGTCAAAGAACCGCCGTCCGGGCAGGTCTATCGTTTGCACGAGGCTGGTCCCGGTATTCCCGGCCGCATCCTCTGCGAACAAGGTCACCTTGACGGGCAACCCCGCCCAAGGGTGCTGCGACAGATCGTCGACCAGGGTTTCCGTGAAAACAGAAAGATCCCCGGTAAAGGGCAAGGGCAGATCAAGCACGATCTTGTCGCGCGGCTCTGGCTCCACCGCCAAACCATAGCGACGGTCCACCGCGGCCAGGTCCAGCTGCATTTCTACATGCGCACCGACAATCCCGTAATCATCTGCCGCCTCATAGGGCAGCCGCATTTCACCAAGCCCTGTGCGCTCAACCTCTCCGGCGAAGGCGATGCTGGGCGGGTAGTCCCGCAGCACGTCGATGGTCCAGCTTTTCCCGCCAACCCCTTCGATCGACACGATGCCAGGTTGCACGGCGTCAAAGCTCTGGTTGGGATCGGCAGCACTGTCGATCTCATTGACGCGGCCCGATACGGTTTCCGCCACGGTCAAGGCCCCCACTTCGCCATATAGGCGCAGCGTGATCTGGCTGCCTGCCGGAACAACCAGCGTGTCCGTGTCCACATCTGCAAGATAGATCGACGGCTTGCCCGTATAGGCCGGGGGCTCCACCCAGCCTTCCCAGGTCGCAGCGTTGGCCAGGGCCGCGCCATTTGACCCGCTGATGATCTCTGACACCGTGGCCACCCGCCAGACGGATCCAAATATCAGCGCAACCACAAAGGCAAACAGCGCCACATAGCGCAGCGCAAAAGGATCGCGAGAGGCAACTTGCAAATTCGGTTTGACCGGCCGCGCCGCTGCGGCACGTTCGGCCATCCGATCCACATGGGCCTTCCAAACCTGTTCAGAATCCGGATCACCGGAACCGATCACCTGCTGATCCATGATTGCGGAAATCGGGCGGCCCGGCAAAGTCTGGTCCAGACGCTCCAGCGCCTCTTGCGCGCTTGGCCAGCGAAACTGGCGGATCCCGAAGATGAGCGAGGCGAGCGCCGCAAGAACGACCAAGACCGACCCGATCCAGCCAACTTCTAGCGCGACATTCTGGTGCAGCCCAAACATCAGCGCGGCCAGGACGACAAGGACAACAGAAATCAAGGGCCAGAACGCGCGGATCGCACGTTCAGCCGTCATACCAACCCGCGTCAACACTAACGGCCGACGCAAACGCTTTAACGCGCTTTCAGGAAGATTTTTCTGTCTTGCCATAACCTCTTAATCTTTAACCGGCTCACGACCAGCCAGAGTCAGAGCCACTCTGGGATGGTATCGCGCTTTATCATCTCTTCATAGGTAGGGCGTGCACGGATGACGGCAAATTGATCGTCCTGCACCAGGACTTCCGGGATCAAAGGCCGAGAGTTATATTCAGAGGCCATCACTGCCCCATAGGCCCCCGCAGACCGAAACGCGACCAGATCGCCCGGTTTCAGGGTCGGCATCGCCCTCCCCTTGGCAAAGGTATCGCCGCTTTCGCAAACGGGGCCAACGATGTCATAGACCGCGGGTTCGCGCCCTGGAACGCCCTCTAGAACGGGTATGATATCGTGATGCGCCTCGTACATGGCAGGGCGGATCAAATCGTTCATCGCACTGTCTAATATAAGAAATTCGCGATCCTCACCGGATTTCACATAGATGACTTCGCTGACCATGATCCCGGCATTTCCGGCAATCAACCGCCCCGGTTCAATCTCTATTTCACAGCCCAGACCGCCAACAGTGCGGCGGATCACCTCGCCATATTCAATTGGTAAAGGCGGGGCCGAGTTGGACCGTTCGTAAGGGATGCCCAGACCGCCACCCAGATCAAGACGGCGAATGTCATGACCATCGGCACGAAGTTGCCGGGTCAGCTCTGCGACCTTCAGATAGGCTTGTTCAAAGGGCTCCAGATCGGTCAGCTGGCTGCCGATATGCACGTCGATTCCAATCACGTCCAACCCGGGCAAACCGGCCGCCATCGCATAAACCTCACGCGCGCGGCTGATCGGAATACCGAATTTGTTTTCGGATTTCCCGGTCGCGATTTTGGCATGGGTGCGCGCATCCACATCCGGATTCACCCGGATCGTGATCGGGGCTTTTACGCCGACCGCTTGCGCAACCTCGCTCAGCGCTTGCATCTCAGGCTCGGATTCGACGTTGAACTGACGAATGCCACCTTCCAGCGCTGTCTTCATTTCCTGCCGGGTCTTGCCCACGCCGGAAAACACAATCCGCTCTCCGGGAATTCCGGCGGCCTTGGCCTTCAGGTATTCCCCGATCGAGACAACATCGACGCCAGCGCCAAGATCGCCCATCAGTTTAAGCACCGCCTGGTTCGAATTCGACTTCATCGCGAAACAGATCAAATGATCCATCCCGTCCAGCGCCTCATCAAACAGGGTAAAATGCCGACGCAAGGTCGCCGCAGAATAGCAGTAAAACGGCGTGCCAACGGCGGCTGCGATTTCGGTCAAAGAGACGTCTTCGGCATGCAACACGCCGTCGCGATACAAAAAGTGGTCCATCAGGTAACAGGCCTTGTGCGTAAGAAAAGATAAAGCGGCAAGCCACAGCTGACGCCAATGCAAAATGTGGCCGGGATCGCCCAAAGCGCCGACCAATTCCGGCGCACGCGCGTTTCGGCGATGATCCAAACCGTCAGCGCAATCGCCGCGATGGTCAGATCCCAGGTCAGTCCCGACGTGGCGTCATTGGCGTGCCAAGCCTCGACCATCCCCGACAGGGAATAGCCAAATTCATTAAACCAACTGATGAAATAGCGCATCGGCATGACGGCACCGACAAGCGCCAGGGCCAGATAAGCCATACGCAGCAATGACATCGCTAGAACCCAAGGTTCACGGTAACATCGGTGCCGGTATAGGGCCGCGTGCCCCCTTCATCGCTGACAACGCCGACATTGGTTTCCCCGGAAATCGAAATCGGCGAACCACTCGGCGCGCCAGAGCCGGTATAAGACGGCGAAGAGCTGCACCCAGCAATCAGCACAGTTGCAACTATTCCAATCAAATACCGATTCATTGCGACACCACCCCAATTGTTGTCTCACCCGTTACAGTAATGCCCGGCTTGCTTGGGCGCTCTGGCGAACCGTCGGCCCCACATCCGGCAAGCGCCAGCGCGGCGCCAGCTACGAATACGATCTTGGTCATTTCAAAGCATCCTTCCAACGGGCAATCTGAATGCGCACCTGTTCCGGCGCGGTTCCACCATATGATGTGCGCGAGGCAACGGAATTATCAACCCCCAAGACGGCAAAGACGCCCGCGTTGATGTCCTTGCAAACCGTTTGCATGTCTTCCAGCGTCAGCTCTGGCAAATCACAGCCCTTGCCCTCTGCCATCGCAACCAGAGACCCGGTCACATGATGCGCATCCCGGAACGGCAGGTTCAGTTCCCGAACCAGCCAGTCGGCCAGATCCGTCGCCGTGGAAAATCCGCTACCAGCTGCCTCTTTCAAGGCATCCACATTTGCGGTCATGTCCCGCACCATGCCTTCCATCGCGGCCAAAGCCAGCATCAGGCTGTCGGCGGCATCAAAGACCTGTTCTTTGTCTTCCTGCATGTCCTTGGAATAGGTCAGCGGCAAGCCCTTCATCACCGTGAACAAACCCACCAACGCCCCGACAATCCGCCCGATCTTGGCGCGCACCAACTCGGCCGCATCCGGGTTCTTCTTTTGCGGCATGATCGAAGAGCCGGTCGAAAACCGGTCGCTCAACGCCACAAAGCGGAATTGCGCAGAAGACCAGATCACCAGCTCTTCTGAAAAGCGCGACAGATGCATCGCGCAGATCGACGACGCGGCCAGAAATTCCAGCGCAAAGTCGCGATCCGCAACCGCGTCCAGCGAATTTGCCGCCGGGCGATCAAACCCAAGTGCTGCCGCCGTCGCATCACGATCAATCGGAAATGACGTTCCCGCCAGCGCCGCCGCGCCCAAAGGCGATTCATTCATCCGTGCGCGCGCGTCCTCAAACCGCGACAAATCCCGCCCCAGCATTTCCACATAAGCCATCATGTGATGACCCCAGGTCACAGGCTGGGCCGTCTGCAAATGAGTGAAACCGGGCATAACCCAGTCGGCCCCGGCCTCTGCCTGTTCCAGAAACGCAGAGATCAGCGCCCGAATGCCCGAAATCGCCGCATCCACCTGATCCCGCACCCACAGCCGGAAATCCGTCGCAACCTGATCATTGCGCGACCGCCCGGTGTGCAAACGCCCAGCAGGTTCGCCGATGATTTCCTTCAGCCGGGATTCGACATTCATATGAATGTCCTCCAGCGCTGCCGAATATTCAAAGCTTCCGGTTTCAATCTCTGACAACACCGTGAGCAGGCCTTCCCGAATGGCCTCTGCATCGCTATCGGTAATGATACCCTGTGTGGCCAACATGGCTGCATGGGCTCTGGACCCTGCTATGTCCTGGGATGCCATTCGCTTGTCGAACCCGATAGAGGCGTTGATCGCTTCCATAATCGCGTCTGGACCAGCGGCAAAGCGCCCGCCCCACATGGCATTCTGGGTCTTGTCTGTCATTCTCTTGCCCTCGGAGGGTTATCATGCGTTACGTTCTCACCGCTGTCCTTTATATGGCCCTTGCGCTTGGTGCAAACACCGCTTCGGCCGCGGACACCGCAACGCTAGAGGCGCTGCGCGACGGCAGCATGAAAAAGCTGGTGTTCCAAAGCGCACCCAAAGAGGTTTCGCAAATCCCGTTCACCGACCCAGAGGGCAATGAACACACATTGGCCGACTGGCAGGGCAAATATGTTCTGGTCAATTTCTGGGCCACGTGGTGCGCGCCCTGCCGCCATGAAATGCCCTCTCTCGACGCGCTGCAGGCCGAATTTGGCGGCGAGGATTTTGCCGTCGTCACCATCGCCACAGGCCGCAACGCCGTGCCCGCCATAACGCGCTTTTTTGAAGAGGTCGGCGTGACAAACCTGCCGGTCCTGCTGGACCCAAAACAACAGCTTGCCCGTGATATGGCCGTTCTGGGCCTGCCCATTTCTGTCATCCTCAACCCCGAAGGCCAGGAAATCGCACGCCTGCGCGGCGACGCCGAATGGGACAGCGACAGCGCCAAGGCGATCATCCAGGCCCTGACCGACGGATCCTGACGACACCCACAGCCACCGCAGGCAATCAACGGTTGCCTTAGCGCCAGACTGTTCTAATTTGACCCGCGCAACAGCAAGGAAACGCATCATGAAAACTGTCAAAGATTATATGGAAGAGGCCGACGCCGTCGTGCCACGTATTTCCGCTCAGGAAGGCATCGAACGCCACAAGGCCGGGAACACCGTGTTCATCGACGTGCGCGACAAGACCGAAATCGCAGAATCAGGAACCATCGCAGGCGCAGAGCTGATCACCCGCGGCATGCTGGAATTCTACGCCGATGATTCGCACCCAATGCACAGCCCGGTGATGAAAAAAGACGCCGACATCGTGCTGATCTGCGGTGCCGGCGGCCAGGCTGCTCTGGGCGGCAAAACGCTCAAGGACATGGGCTTTCAGAACGTGTCAAACGTCGGCGGCTTTTCCGCATGGCAAGACGCAGGCGGCCCGGTTCAGGACTAACACCAAAGGCGCGGGCCCCACTTGGCCGCCCGCGCCGACCCTCGGCGGGTTAAGACAAGAATTCGCACAGAGGAACCTCGGCTTTGACAGGCGCGTGCCAAATGACTTTTGGTCAAATTCTCCGAGGCCATGGCCGATTTGAAAATCGAGCACTGGTCTAATTCTCATGCCATAGCACTTAGGCCAAGGTCCATTTAGGTCTCCAATGTCCTGATGAACCAAGACTGTAATGAGAAGGCTCTGCGCTTTGGTATTGCCATCTTGGCCAATGAATGGGCCTGATCCGCACGCTCCTGACGTCCGATTTTCATGTAGTGCGCCGTATCGATTGAACCATCTGCGCGACGCTTGATCTCTGGTGTTTCATTCGGTTGCATTACGGGAACTCCTCTTTGTTTCTGCAACCAATGAAACAGAATGACCGCCCTATAACTTGAAGACCCTCTTTAGAATTCCTTGTCATTTCAGAAATTCTGCCCTGCTTTGACCTAAAGCTCTTGAGTATTGCTGCCCAATAGCCGTTCAATGTGTGATGGCATATAAATTCGCAAACTGCTTGATCGACCCAGAAAAGCACCTGTTTCTGCGCAATGAGTTACCAATTCACTTGGAGCCTCAGGTTTTTGATTTGTTATTGGCCCTTGTCGAAAAGAGGGGCCGTTTAGCGACCAAAGACGACCTCGTTGAAATCGTTTGGCACGGGTTGAGCGTGTCTGACGCGACGATCAGCGCTCGGATCAACGCCGCTCGAAAGGCGGTTGGCGACACCGGTAAAGCGCAGGCTATTATCAAGACAGTTCATGGCAAAGGTTTTCAGCTAAATGTTGATGTAGAAAAAATAGAAGCGGCCGCGCAAACACCAGACCCCGTGCGTTCTGATACGCAAAACATCCGATTCACCCAATCCTCCCATGGCGCAAGGATCGCGTTCTCCAAGAGCGGTGATGGACCGCCACTAGTTAGGGTCGCCCATTGGCTTTCGCACCTGGAACTCGATTGGCACAGCCCCATATGGCGGCCGTTGATCGAAACCCTTGATAACAGAAACACACTTTACCGCTACGACCAGAGGGGCACTGGACTGTCCTCACGCGAACTTGAAGGTGCGGATCTGGACGCATTTGCCGATGATCTAAGGGCCGTTGCTGACGCCAGCAATTTGGATCGTTTCCCTATCTTTGCGGCGTCGCAGGCTGTCCCAGTGGCCATCCGTTTCGCCCAAAGATATCCCGAACGGGTCACCGGCTTGGTCTTGTATGGCGGGTACTCGAAGGGACGAGCAAAGCGCGAAGCCGCGCAGGGCGACATCGATGAAGAAACCATTTTGGGCTTAATCAGAGCGGGTTGGGGCAAGGCGGACAGTCCGTTTGTAAATGCGTTCTCAACACTGTTCATGCCGGATGCTACACCTGCTCAGTTGGCCAGCTTTGTGAAGATGCAGACTGAGACAGTCTCGCCGGAAAATGCTGCTCTGCTCCGAAAAATAATCGACAGGTTTGATGTCTCAGAGTTATTGAAATCAGTGAGGACTCCTACACTGGTCATTCATGCGATCTCTGACGCGGTGCAGCCCGTCGAACAGGGGCGCATCCTCGCAAGTGAAATCCCAGGCGCAAGATACATTTCGCTGGAAAGCAGGAATCATGTTCCTCTTCCTCAAGAGGAATCTTGGGCTCAGATGATGCATGAAGTTGGGTTGTTCTTGGACGGATTGGTGTCCTAATCAATTCAGCCCCAAGTCATCAGGATTCTATTGGAAAACTGCAAGCTGACCTTCGAACCTGTTCGGCTAACGGCAACTTTGTCCCGCATCGCACCTACTGGTTCATCTTGCACGACGCGCCGGTTGTAGCATAGTGGACCGATCCTCCTCGGTGATCGATACGTTGCGTTTGCAAAAACAATATTCGGCGACCCCAACAGTCTATACAAGCAAAAGCGCTTGGCCTTGCCTGGCGCGACGCACTTGTGAGGGAGTTCAAAGAAGAACTGGGTGTTTCCGTTCAAGTGATTGGCGCGTTGGTACGATCTGGCGCAATTGGATCGCGGAGAATTGCACCTTTATCCAAATGGGCTGAAGGCCCAGCTTCAAGAAAGAGCACGTTCAACTTAGCCTCGAAGGCCGCTCAGCGCCCAACACAGACTTTCTGACGTCGTGACCGGAACGCTCGCAGGTCTCATATAACGCCCAAAACTTCGTTCAAACCAAAAGTCCGACTTCACGGCCTGCGCCCTCCAGACTTCAGGCTTGGTTGCCCGGATCGTCAAATAGACAAAAACGGCACCGCAATGCGGTGCCGTCCCTGTTTAAATCGCCAGTCAATTTAGCCGATCGGTGCACCGTCCTCGCGCCAGAATGCAACGATCGCTGACCGTGGCAGGCCCGCGCCATCGGGCCAAGACCCACCTGGGTGCTGAACGCCAGCAAAGCCGACTTTCTTATCCGCAGACCAGCACAGCCCGGTCACTTCCGCACCATTAGGCACCGTCATGAACCGCGCGATTTCGCCGCTTTCAGGATCGCCAATCAGCATCTGATTGTTCCCCATCCCGGCAAAATCACCTTCGTTTTTGTAGTTGCCATCCGTCTGGATCCACAACCAACCATCAGAAGAAAACGCCATGCCGTCCGGAGAGTTGAACATGTTGCCTTCGTTGACATTCGCAGACCCGGAATACGCGTTGCTGTAAACCGTCGGATTGCCCGCCATCACGTAAAGATCCCAGGCGAACCCGTCTGCCGCGTGGTTTTCATCGGCAGGCGTCCAACGCACGATCTGACCGTAATTGTTGGTCTCACGCGGGTTCGGGCCGTTGACAGACGTATCGTCGCCACCAGCATTCGGCTTGACGCCCCGGTTCTTGTTGTTGGTCAGCGCGCAATAGGCTTCTGCCTTTAGCGGGTTTGCGGCAACCCATTCTGGGCGGTCCATTGTTGTCCCACCAGCGGCAGAGGCAGCCATCCGTGTGAAACACAGGATTTCAGCGGCATCCATGCCGGTTGTTTCCGGTGTCAGTGGCAGCCATTCGCCAGACTGATCATCGTTGAACTTGGCGACATACAACATGCCGTCATCCAACAGACCTTCACCAGACTCGCCCGGTGTGTAGACACCGTTTGAAACGTAACGGTACAGATACTCACCGCGCTCATCATCGCCCAAATAGACCACAACGCGCCCGTCCTTGGCATGCACCATTTCGGCGTTCTCGTGCTTGAACCGACCCAAGGCGGTGCGTTTCACAGGCACAGAAGCCGGATCAGCCGGGTTGATTTCAGTGATGAACCCGTGGCGATGCGGTTCGTTTGGCTCTTTGGAAACGTCAAAGCGCGGGTCGAACTTTTCGTAGCTGTAACGCCCTTCGCCGCCGATCCCGTAACGGGTATAGCCTTCGCCCGCAGGCATCTCGCCCGTCGCGCCAAAGTAACCGTTAAAGTTCTCTTCGCAGGTCAGGTAAGTGTCCCACAGCGTCTTGCCTGCACCACAGTTGTTCATGGTGCCTTTGACGGTCATGCCCTCTGCATCGGCATTGGTCTTGACCAAGTCATGCCCGGCCAAAGGACCGCCCAGCTTGATCTCTGTTTCATGGTTGATGCGACGGTTATAGGGGCTGTCCACAACAACCGCATAGCCTTCACCGGCATCGGCGATTTCCATCACGGTCACACCCTGAATGTTCTTCAGCAGGGCAACCTCTTCTGCCGTACGCGGCGTGCCTTCAGCATCCGCAGGCAGGTTGATCTTTGGGTTCGCATATTCAGAGTTCACTGTGATCAGCTGCTTGCCATCCACTTCGAACAATTCCATGCCGTCGGTGTTTTCGCCAAACACCTTGTCGGACATTTCAACAGGCACACCCGCATCCGCAGAATACGCACCTTCAGCACCGGACCAAAGCGGATCACCCCAACGCACCAAAACCTTGGTCGCGTAACCTTCCGGCACATGCACTTCGTGATCTGTAGCGATCCCGATCGGCGTGAACGTGAAATTCATCGCACCCTGCGCGCGCGTCATAGAGGTAGAGCCAAGCAGACCAGACCCGAAAACAGCCGCACCCGATCCAAAAGCCAGCGCCCCGCCCAGAAACCCACGACGTGAAACAGCACGCTCGACCACTTGGTCAAACTGGTTCTCATCCGGACGCGGATCGCAGTGTTCGTCAAATTCATCCCAGGACAAATCATCCAATGATTTATCTACCATAGCTTCGCTTCCTTGCTACAAATTCAGTTGCTAAGGGGCTGGTGTGATATCACCGGACCGAGCCCCAGACCTATGTTTGGCAGCTATCTGTATCAGCGGAATGACATCGAAAGTCATGTTATGAAAAGATGGCCCGACAGGCGCGGGCCAATGGGTCAGCTGGGCTTGCGTCCGCGCTTGGACGTGTCCGCATTGTTCATCGTCGCCGCACGGCGAGCCTTGTTCTTTTTGCTGTTTGGCTTGCCAACTTTTGGCGCCACAGGCTTGCCGCCACCGGGTTTGCCGCCGCCAGCCTTGCGTGCAGGCTTACCGCCAGCGCGGTTGCCCGCACCCGAACCGGGCTTGCCGGCATAGGCCTGAACAGCCCCCGAACGGGTGTTTTCCACGCCGCGCGATTTTTCGAAACTTTTCTTGCGCACAGCGCCTTTCGGCTTTTTCTTGCGCTCTGCCGGGGCGTCATCCCATTCGACGGGACGGGCATCGTTCTTGGGCGCAGCTTTGGCCGGGCGTTGATCTGGTCTTGCATCGGGTTTCGCATCCGGCCGGGGCTGTGGGCGCGGCTCTGCGTTATACTCTTTGCGCCCCTCCGGTTTCTGGTTCGGTTTGCGACGATCATTAGGCTTGCGATCTCGTGCACCACCCTTAAAGGCTGGGCGCGGGGAATTGGCGATCGCGGGCGGCTTTTTGAGCTGAACAACCTTGGCGCCGTCCTCTACGGTCATGTTCTGACCAATCGCCGCCAGAAAACCGGCAACGCTCGACTGTCGCAGCTCGACAAAGGATTCTTCGTTTTGCACGCGGATCGCACCGATATCTTCCTTGGTCAGGTTCCCGACCTTGCACAGCATCGGCAACAACCGCCGTGGCTCTGCATCAACGGCACGACCGCCTTCAACGGAAAACCAAACGCTTGGGCCAAAGGCCGCACGGGGTTGAGGTGCGCCAGCATCCCCGGCAGCCGAAAGCTCTTCCGGGGCGGATTGACGATCTTTGTGCAGGCGTAAAAACGCAACCGCGATTTGTTCTGTGCTGAACAGATCGGTCAGCTTCTTGGCAGAGGCGGCTTCGTCCGGCTCAATCTCACGTTCCCAGGTCGCATCTGACAACAACCGCTCTTCGTCACGTTTCAATACAGCGTCAGCGGACGGGGCCTCTGCCCATTCCGATTTCACCTTGCCGGCCCGCAACAGGCTCTCGGCCTTGCGCCGCGCCTTTGGCGGCACGATCAATGCGCTGACGCCCTTGCGCCCCGCACGTCCCGTCCGGCCAGAGCGGTGCAACATGGTTTCAGCATTGCTGGGCAATTCCGCGTGGATCACCAGTTCCAGGTTCGGCAAATCAATGCCCCGCGCGGCAACATCTGTCGCCACGCAAACCCGCGCCCGGCCGTCGCGCATCGCCTGCAAGGCATGGCTCCGCTCGGCCTGGCTCAGCTCGCCCGACAGGGCCACGACGGAAAAACCGCGGTTCGAAAACCGGGTCGTCAGACGGTTGACCATCGCGCGTGTGTTGCAAAACACCAAGGCATTGGGCGCTTCGTAATAGCGCAGCACATTGATCAAAGCGTTTTCGGAATCGCGCGGTGACACCTGCAAGGCGCGATATTCGATATCCGCATGCTGCGAGGTCTCGCTTTTGGTAACGATCCGCACCGCATCTTTCTGATAGCTCTTGGCCAGCCGTTCGATAGAGCTGGGAACCGTCGCAGAAAACAGCAAGGTCCGTCGCCCTTCCGGCGCAGAGCCCAAAATGAATTCCAGATCCTCGCGAAACCCAAGGTCCAACATCTCATCCGCTTCGTCCAGGACAACAGCACGCAGATTGTCCATGTCCAATGAGCCGCGCATGATATGGTCCCGCAGACGGCCCGGCGTGGCGACAACAAAATGCGCCCCACGCGCCAGCGCCCGCCGTTCGTCGCGCATATCCATGCCGCCCACACAAGAGGCCACAACAGCCCCCGTCTGCGCATAAAGCCACGACAATTCGCGTTTGACCTGCATCGCCAGTTCCCGCGTCGGCGCGATGATCAGCGCAACCGGGGCCTCTGCCGGGTCAAAGCGTTCGGCCTCTCCCAATACGGTATCAGCGATCGCCAGCCCGAACCCAACCGTCTTGCCTGATCCGGTCTGCGCCGAGACCAGCAAGTCAGCATGTCCCAGATCAGATTTCGTCACGGCCTCCTGCACGGGGGTCAGTGTTTCATATCCACGATGTTCAAGGGCGTCGGCGAGTGCTTTTTTCACGGCTGCATTTTCTTTTGTTACAGTGACGACCAGTTGTCTGTCCCGGTCTTGGGCGGGGCAGATTGCATCACCCGCATTTTACGGGCGTTCACGGCCAAGTGCCGCGCTCTAATGGGTTTGGTGGCGAATGTATAGGATGTTTTATCGCACAAGGGTAGGTGTTGCGATTTGTTATACGACACGAACGCCGTGTTTACCCTCGGACCGGGCCGACAGGTGCCATACGCTTTGCCGACACATTGCCGACGCGGTGCAGACCCCGAAATCCCTTAAAAATAGGGGTATTAACCTTTGCCCCCAAATCTCCGCACCGTTGCGGTGCAGACAATTAGAACTAAATGCGAACATTAACGGGGTCGAAATCATTCCTGAGGCAGGTTGTGCCCAACAACACCTCGGGGAATGCCACATGCCACAAAAGACCGACCCTTTGACAATCGCCGTCGCCCAGCGCGACCGCGACACCTTGAAACTGGTACGAAACGCGCTTGAGACCAACAATGTCATGCTTGCCTATCAGCCCGTCGTTCAAACGAAAAACCCCGATCAGCCGGCCTTTTATGAAGCCTTGATCAGGGTGATGGACACCACAGGCCGCATCATCCCTGCCCGGGACTTTATCGACGTGATTGAAACCGATGAAATCGGCAGGATCGTCGATTGCCTGTCCCTGAAAATGGGCCTTGAAACGTTGCTCCGTCATCCGGACATCCGCCTGTCGGTCAACATGTCTGCCCGGTCGATCGGCTACAAACGCTGGATGCGCACCTTGCGACAGGGTTTGCGCAAGGATCCAACGATCGCAGAACGCTTAATCCTTGAAATTACGGAACAATCCGCAATGATCCTGCCGGATGTCGTGCGGTCCTTCATGGCCGACCTACAGGGGCGCGGCGTGGCCTTTGCGCTGGATGATTTCGGATCAGGCTATACGGCCTTTCAGTATCTGCGCGACTTTTATTTTGACATCCTCAAGATCGACGGTCAGTTCATTCGCAACATCAAAAAGAACCCGGACAACCAGATATTGACCAGCGTCTTCGTTTCTCTGGCCAAACATTTCGACATGTTCACGGTGGCCGAAATGGTCGAATCCGAACAGGATGCAAATTTCCTGATGGATTCGGGGATCGACTGTATGCAGGGGTATTTCTTTGGCGTTCCAACGGTCCGGCCCCATTGGATGCAAAAAGGTGAAATCACCCGAAAATCCGCGTAACCGCAGGACATGCCACCATAATCTCTGGCACTGCCCGCCAAATCCAAAGGCAACAGACGGCGCATGGCACCCCATTGTTGATTTTTCTGCGCTTGCAGCATAGGACTTGCCAATCAGATGGGGAAGCGCAGCCCATGCCGGGCGGCTGAGATTGGACCTCATCACCAAAAAAATTGGGAGTCCGCCACAGTGACTAATGTTGTTATCGCGTCTGCAGCCCGTACGGCCGTCGGCAGCTTTCTTGGATCGTTTGCCAACACACCCGCCCACGATCTTGGGGCCACCGTATTAGAGGCCGTTGTCGAACGCGCCGGGATCGACAAAGCAGAAGTTTCCGAAACCATTTTGGGTCAGGTCTTGTCGGCAGGACAGGGCCAAAACCCAGCGCGCCAGGCCCATATCAATGCAGGGCTTCCAATCGAAAGCTCCGCTTGGGGCATCAACCAGGTGTGCGGCTCTGGTCTGCGCGCTGTGGCTCTTGGTGCGCAGCACATTCAACTTGGCGACAGCCAAATCGTAATCGCCGGTGGCCAGGAAAACATGTCCATGTCCCCCCATATCGCCAATCTGCGCAATGGCCAGAAAATGGGCGATATGAAATTCATCGACTCGATGATCAAAGACGGATTGTGGGATGCGTTCAACGGCTACCACATGGGGCAAACCGCTGAAAACGTTGCCGAGAAATGGGAAATTTCCCGCGACGATCAAGACGCGTTTGCCGTTGCCAGCCAGAACAAGGCTGAAGCCGCGCAAAAGGCCGGCAGGTTTGACGACGAAATCGTTGCCTTCACAGTGAAAACGCGCAAGGGAGACATCATCGTTGATAAGGATGAATATATCCGCCACGGCGCCACACTCGAAGCCATGCAAAAACTGCGTCCCGCCTTCATCAAAGAGGGCACTGTCACCGCAGCAAACGCATCCGGTTTGAATGACGGCGCAGCCGCGACTTTGCTGATGTCCGTGGAAGAGGCGGAAAAGCGCGGTATTCAGCCACTGGCACGCATTGCCAGCTACGCCACCGCTGGCCTTGACCCATCCATCATGGGTGCCGGCCCGATCCACGCCAGCCGCAAGGCGTTGGACAAGGCGGGATGGTCCGTCGGTGATCTGGACCTGATCGAAGCCAACGAAGCGTTTGCCGCACAGGCCTGTGCTGTGAACAAGGAAATGGGCTGGGATCCAGAGATCGTTAACGTCAATGGCGGCGCAATCGCGATCGGCCACCCAATTGGCGCTTCTGGTTGTCGTGTCCTGAACACCCTGTTGTTCGAAATGCAGCGCCGGGACGTGAAAAAAGGTCTTGCCACGCTTTGCATCGGTGGCGGCATGGGCGTCGCGCTCTGCGTCGAAAGATCCTAAAAAAAATCATAGCGGCCATGCAGAAAGTAGCCTGTATGGCCGCAACTCTTTGGTGTAAGTTCGTCGCAACAACATAACACTCAGGGAGGAATGATTGATGGGACGGGTTGCTTTGGTTACGGGGGGGTCCCGTGGAATTGGCGCGGCGATCAGCATCGCACTCAACGACGCAGGTTACACGGTTGCCGCGAATTACGCGGGCAACGATGAAGCTGCAGAAAAATTCACAGCAGAAACGGGCATCAAGACCTATAAATGGTCGGTTGCAGATTACGACGCCTGCGTTGACGGAATCGCCAAAGTAGAGGCCGATCTTGGCCCGGTAGAGGTTCTGGTCAACAACGCAGGCATCACACGCGACGCGATGTTCCACAAGATGACACCAGA
The DNA here is from genome assembly GCA_051251595.1 of Marinosulfonomonas sp. GTDB lineage: Bacteria > Pseudomonadota > Alphaproteobacteria > Rhodobacterales > Rhodobacteraceae > NORP110. The sequence goes on along the minus strand of JBPOFA010000005.1, from coordinate 71,852 downwards.
TCAGTGGCGCGAAGTGATCGACACAAACCTGTCTGGCGTCTTTAACATGACGCACCCGATCTGGCCCGGCATGCGCGACCGTAAATTCGGCCGGGTGATCAATATTTCATCGATCAACGGTCAAAAGGGCCAGGCTGGTCAGGCGAACTATTCCGCCGCCAAGGCAGGCGATCTGGGAATCACCAAGGCCCTGGCCCAAGAGGGTGCGCGCGCAGGTATAACGGTTAATGCAATTTGTCCGGGATATATTGGCACGGAAATGGTTCGGGCGATTCCCGAAAAGGTCCTGAATGAGCGAATCATTCCGCAAATTCCGGTAGGCCGTTTGGGGGAACCTTCAGAGATTGCACGATGTGTGGTTTTTCTGGCCGATGATTCTGCCGGGTTTATTTCCGGATCCACCCTGTCCGCCAACGGGGCGCAGTTTTTCGTCTGATTTATAGGGCGAAACGACCAAGACGAGGCCGGTTCAAGTTTTTGATCCGGCCTATCTTTTTGATGTTAGGCGTCGGAGTGACTTAGTCGGGTAATTTCTTCTTTTAATCGCAGCTTTTCTTTCTTGAGCTGGATAATCTGAAGATCATCGGCAGAAGGGCTGCGTTGCGCCGCTTCGACCTGGTCCTCGAGGGTTTGATGCTTTCTGTGGAGTTCCTGGATGTGTGAACTCAAGCTCATTGTCGTCCTCCTTTTTTGGTTATTATACGTTCAGTCGATCATAGTTTCAGCAATCTGTCACTAATTTTGAACGCATAGGCTTAGGCTTCCAACTTGGTCGCCTAATTATTACCAAATACTTAATCAGAAGATTTCAAGTGCGGCACCGTCGCGCAGCACCGCATTTACCTGATCCACATAGGTTTCGCCATCACGTTCATGTGTGTCGCCGCGATGCAGGACAAGCGGGGCCAACAGCTTGAAAGGCCCCCGCGCACCCTTGCGGGCCTGCAGGATGATCAGCTCTGCCGGGCGTCCCGAACGCGGGGCCAATGGCCTGACCTTCACATCCCCCAATCGCGAATCCATGGCGCAAAGAACATCCTGCAACCGGTCGGCCTTTTGGATCAATGTCAGGTAGCCCCGCGGGGCCATCCGCCGCACGGCGACATCAATCCAGACGCTTAGGGGCGTGGCCTCTGTCAGGGATGTGAAACGGCCATCGTCCACCGCACGCGTGCCGTGGCCGGTTCTGTAATAGGGTGGATTCGCGATGACATGATCAAAATTTTTTGACCGAATCTCTGCAGGAAGATCGGCCAGATCGGCGTTCACGACAGCCAATTCAATGCCGTTTTCTGCCGCGTTTCTTTGGGCGAGTGCGGCATATTCGCGCTGCAACTCGACACCAAAAACTTCAAGATCGCCAACACGCCGGGCCAGACACAGGCTGGCAACCCCCACGCCGCATCCCAGCTCAAGGACGGACTGGCCACCCCGGGCCTGGGTGGCCGCGGCCAGTAAAACCGGATCAATCCCGGCCCTATGACCGGACTTTGGCTGCCAAACCCTTATTTTCCCGCTTAAAAACCGGTCATGCGTCAGATTTTCGACTGTAGACGGCATCGGATCAACGCCCAAAGTCGATGTCATTGTCCTTTAAAATCAGGGATGCCCGATAATGATCCTGATCCCGCACCATGACCCGACGCGGCAAAATACCGATCGAACCTTCCAGCACGCTCATATGGACGTCCATCGGAAAGCAGTCTATACCCTCGCCCTGAAGTAGGGCGGATACAAAGGCGATAGCAGTTGGATCTGTGGTGCGCATAAGCTCTTTCATAATTTGTGACTTAAGGGCTTGCACCCACCTTTGTCGAGAGCAGTGACGAGACCGTGATGGGTTTAGACGAAGTGACATTTGAACCGCACGTGCGGTTGGCAGAGTTTTTGGCCGACGATATGGCCTCTGTAAACTTGCTCATTCAACAGCGCATGGCCTCTAAACATGCCCCTCGCATCCCAGAGGTGACGGCCCATCTGGTAGAAGGCGGCGGCAAACGGCTGCGCCCTATGCTTACGATCGCCGCTGCGCGTCTGTGTGGCTATGAGGGCCCGTATCACCTCAATTTAGCAGCGGCGGTAGAGTTCATTCACACCGCGACATTGCTGCATGACGACGTGGTCGACAAAAGCGATCAGCGGCGCGGGCGCCCCACGGCAAATCTGCTGTGGGACAACAAGTCCAGCGTTCTGGTCGGCGACTATCTGTTTGCCCGCTCGTTTCAGCTTATGGTCGAGACGAACAGCATGCAGGCGTTGGATATTCTGGCGAATGCATCAGCCACCATTGCCGAAGGCGAAGTGTTACAGCTGACCGTGTCCCAAGATCTGGCCACTACGGAAGAGATCTATTTTCAGGTTGTTCGTGGAAAAACAGCAGCCCTGTTTTCCGCCGCGACAGAGGTTGGCGGCGTTATTTCCGGCGCATCGAAAGAGGCCCAGCAGGCTTTGCATGTCTATGGCGACGCTTTGGGGATCAGCTTTCAGATTGTGGATGATCTGCTGGACTATGCCGGGAAAACCGATGCAATCGGCAAGAATGTCGGCGATGATTTCAGAGAGCGCAAGTTGACGCTGCCTGTGATCAAGGCTGTTGCCCGTGCTGACGTCGCTGAACGGGAATTCTGGGTGCGCGTCATCGAAAAAGGCCAACAGAACGACGGTGACCTTGATCATGCGATGGACCTATTGAAAAAGCACAATGCTTTGGAAGATGCACGTCAGGACGCGTTGCAATGGTCCGTGCGGGCCAAGGCCGCGCTGGAAACCTTGCCGGATCATGAGCTTAAGACGATGTTGAACGACCTTGCAGACTATGTCGTCGCGCGGATCAGTTAAGCCCTGAAATAGTACGCCCCGCCTGCACCCACCAATCTGGGTGTTTTGACCGCAATGCATCCTGTGCAGACAGGGCATCTGCCGCATCAGCATAAAGCCCAAAACAGGTCGCACCGGAACCAGACATGCGGGCCAGCAAGCGACCTCGGGTATGGTTTAGCGCTGCGATGACGCCGTCGATCTCTGGGGACAGCGAAATCGCAGCTGCCTGCAGATCATTACGTTGCCCCGCCAGCCAATGGCAAAATGCAGTCGCATCTTTCCAGTTTGGCAAATCATCCGGCATGGCCGCATTGTCTTTGCGGGGCAGCGCCGCAAACACCTTTGGCGTCGGCATGGACACGCCCGGGTTGACCAACACCATATGCAGCTGTGGCGTTGCAACAGGAGAGAGCTTTTCCCCGACCCCGCCCATGCGCACGGACCGTGCAGTCAGACAAACCGGAACATCCGCCCCCAAGCCCAACACGTCCCGGCCATTTGGCAAAGGACGCCCGCACAGTTTGGACAGAGCACGCAAGGTCGCAGCGGCGTCTGAAGACCCGCCGCCAATGCCGGAAGCTGCCGGTAGGTTCTTGATCAGGTGCAATTCAGATGCGCAGTCGGGGCCAAACAACCTGGCCGCCGCCATGGCCAGATTTCCGTCATCGGTCGGGATACCAGCGCCGTAAGGGCCGTCAACTGATAACGCATAGGCCTGTGCGCGGCGTGCAAAAACGGTGTCGCCAATATCGGCAAAGACCACAAGGCTATCTAACAGATGGTACCCGTCGGCCCGCAGGCCGGTGACATGAAGGGTCAGGTTGATCTTGGCCGGGGCAAATGCCTCAACCTTCATTGGCAACCTTTAGGGGCTTTGCCCCCTCTTCTTCCAAGACCACGTCCAATCCAACCTCGAGCTTGCGGCGAATGCGATTGGCTTCTTCTTCCTCGGGATCAAAAGACAATGCACGGCTCCACTGGAATTCCGCTTCGCGATGCCGGCCAACGGCCCAATAGACGTCGCCCAGGTGATCATTGATCACCGGGTCGACAGGCGTAAGTTCTGCGGCGCGTTCCATATGTCCGACCGCTTCGTCGTAGCGCCCAAGGCGGTACAAAACCCACCCAAGGGAATCCGTGATATACCCATCATTTGGCCGCCCTGCGACAGCACGTTCAATCATGTCCAGGGCTTCATCCAGATTGCGGTTGAGCTCTACAAAGGAATACCCGAGATAGTTCAAAACCTGCGGCTGTTCTGGATTAAGCTCTAGCGCGGTTCTGAAATCTTTTTCAGCCAGATCAAAATCGTCCAGCCGTTCATGTGAAATACCGCGGGCAAAGTAGACGCCCCATTGCTGGATGTTTGGTTCGTCGAACAAAGCGACCGCCTTGTCATATGACTGGACAGAATCTTCGAAACGGTCCATCCCGCGATAAAGGTCACCCAAATCCACATGCACAACCGAACGGTCGGGATTGCTCTTGGCCAATTGTTGCAACACTTCGACGGCGGCTTCTTTGTGATCTGATCGGATCAGCGCATTCGCGCGGCCCAGGGACGCCGCCAGATAAGCCGGGTCTTCACGTGGGATCAGGTCATATTCATTCGTTGCCAGCTGATAGCGCCCGAGGCTTTCCAACAACCGGGCCGTCAGCAAAATCGTGCCCGAATTGCCCGGACGCAGGTAGCCTGCAATCCTTGTGTAGAGCAATGTGTAGCCATCATTGGCCTCGCCGACCAAAGCGCCAGCAACGGTGAAGAACACTTCGGCCACGCCATCCTGAGGGCTGGTCACGGCTGTAAATGGCAAGGTTTCCCCGGCCGACAGTTTTTCGTGAATCTCGCTCAGCGCAGGGTCCAGTTCAGAGCCAAAGATACCGTCGATCAGCTCTATCGCTTCCTCGTTCCGTTCCAGCTGGCTTAGAATTTCTGAACGCGCGATCACGCCATTGCGGGTTGGTGGAATGTCGACGCCGGTTTTGCCGGACAGAATTTCATCCGCACCCTCAAAATCGCCGACCAAGGCCAGCGCCAAAGCTTTGTGGTACATGCCAAAGCTTTCCAGTCCAGCGCCATCGGACAGCTTTTCAAAGGACGTAAGAGCCTCTGACATGTTGCCTTCGCCCACCTGGATCCAGGCGCGGGTTAGACCATCGACAAGCGGCCCCACTTTTTCGCCTTCGTCCAACAGCGTGTTGGCGGCTGCATAATCACCGCTCTTAACGACCTCAGCCAGGCGCAGCATGTTGGTGATTTGGTTGCCTTCATCCAAGCTTTCCAATCGGCGCGAAACGGCCAATGCCCTGTCAAAATCGCCAAGGCTGACAAACGCAACGATCGCGTTTTCCATCAACACCGGATTTGCGGGGTCGTTGACCAATGCTTTGCTGAAATACTGCGAAGACGCTTCGAAATCGCTTTCAGCGCTTGCCGTTCTCGCGGCCAAATATGCGCCGGCAAGCCCGTTGGCCTGTAGCGGAGTGGTGAACACAGACAATGCACACGCCAAAGCAAATGAAGTTTGGATAAATTTAGGGGCCAATTGGCATTCCTTCCACGGACCGGACTTTGTCAAAACCTAATGGCTTGGCCCGGTAATAACAATCCAGATGCAGTAAAACATCGCCCAGTTAACGCAGGCGTTACATGTTGGGATAATTCGGTCCATCGCCACCTTGTGGAACCACCCAGTTGATGTTCTGGCTAGGGTCCTTGATGTCGCAGGTCTTGCAATGCACACAGTTTTGGAAGTTGATCTGAAACCTTGGATCTTTTCCGTCCTCTGTGATGACCTCGTACACGCCCGCAGGGCAATAGCGTTGCGCCGGTTCAGCAAATTCCGGCAGATTGACACTTATCGGCACTTCGGCGTTTTCCAGATGCAGATGGCAGGGTTGGTTTTCTTCGTGGTTCGTCATTGAAAAACTAACATTGGTCAGCCGGTCAAAGGACAGCGTGCCATCGGGTTTTGGATAATCGATTGCGGTGTGGGCTGATGCGGGTTCTGTGGATTGTGCATCCGTTTTCCCGTGTTTCTTAGTCCCGAACAGGCTGAACCCAAACACCGTCTGAAACCACATATCAAACCCGCCCAGCACAAGACCGCCAAGCGGCCCAAAGCGGGCGTTCAACGGCGCAACATTGCGGACCTTTTTGAGGTCTTTACCAACCGGCCCGGTGCGCAATGCCTCGTCATATTCGGCCAGGACATCGCCGGAACGGCCCGCTTCAATGGCTTGCACGGCAGCATCGGCGGCCGCGATCCCCGAATGCATCGCATTGTGGTTGCCCTTGATGCGCGGAAGATTGACCAGCCCGACCGCACAGCCCAGCATCGCCCCCCCAGGGAAGGCCGACTGCGGCATGGATTGCAGCCCGCCCTTGGTCACAACCCGCGCACCATAGGCCACGCGTTTTCCGCCCTTCAGAACCTCCGAGATCATTGGATGATGCTTGAAGCGCTGAAACTCCATGTAGGGGAACAAATAGGGGTTTTTGTAGTTCAGATCGACGATGTAGCCGACATAGACCTGGTTGTTGTCCAGATGATACATGAACGAACCGCCAGAGTTTTTCCATCCAAGCGGCCAGCCCATTGTGTGGACAACTTTGCCTTCGCGGTGGTTTTCGGGCGCAACTTCCCAGATTTCCTTCATGCCCAGACCGAATTTCGGAACGTCGCAATTGGCCGCAAGGTCATATTTGGCGATCACCTCTTTTGACAGCGACCCGCGCGCGCCTTCTGAAAGGAAGACATATTTGCCGTACAGTTCCATCCCCGGTTCATAGGCGTCAGAGGGGGTTCCATCCGGGTTCTTGCCAAACTCGCCAGCGATAACGCCTTTGACCTCGCCGTTGTCGCCAAAGACCAGTTCCGAACAGGCCATCCCGGGGAATATTTCCACGCCCAGCTCTTCGGCTTGTTCGGCCATCCAGCGGCAGACGTTCCCCATGGAAACGATGTAGTTTCCGTGGTTGTTCATCAGGGGCGGCATTAAGAAATTCGGGATGCCCAGCTTTCCGGCAACGCCAAGAATGTAGAACTTGTCTGATTTGACCGGAACATTGATGGGTGCGCCTTTGTCTTTCCAGTCTGGGATAAGCGCGTCCAAACCAGAAACGTCCAAGACGGCGCCCGATAGGATATGCGCGCCGACCTCTGATCCTTTTTCCAGGACCACGACGTTCAAATCGCTGTTTTGTTGCTTTAACCGAATGGCCGCTGACAGGCCTGCGGGACCAGCCCCTACGATTACAACATCAAACTCCATGGATTCACGTTCAATCTCAGCCATGCGCCACCTCTTGTCTAAACCCGCGTTTCTTGCGGTGATCTAGTCTTGAAATACAAAGATTTGCAAGCAATCGCGCCGATATCGGCCAGTCTGGGTTCTAAAAATACACAATTCACGCCGGTATTCTGTCGCATGTGCAACTTGTCTTGCATGACACGCTGATACATGGTTTTGATTTTTCCCAACATACGACAGATAGTAATTGGCGAAGAGCACGATGGATAAAGTACCAATGACCCAACAGGGTCATAAAGATATCAACACGGAACTCAAAAATCTGAAATCCGTTGAAAGACCGGCCATTATTGCAGCGATTGCTGAAGCGCGCGAACATGGCGACCTGTCCGAAAACGCCGAATACCATTCTGCACGCGAAAAGCATTCTTTCATCGAAGGTCGAATCAAAGAGCTGGAAGGCCTTTTGTCTTTGGCAGAGGTAATTGACCCGACAACCTTGTCCGGGACCATCAAATTTGGTGCGACCGTCACCATCGTTGATGAAGACACCGATGAGGAAAAAACCTACCAGATCGTTGGTGAATCAGAGGCCAATATCGAAAGCGGCAAGCTGAACATCAAATCCCCGCTTGCCAGAACGCTGATCGGCAAAGATGAAGGCGACAGTGTAGAAGTGCGCACGCCCGGCGGTGCACGGTCCTACGAAATTTTGAAAATTGAGTATATTTAGCTCTTAGTAGTGGCTGGTTGAATGCCTGAATCTGAAGACCCAAAACCCATTGATCTGGGGCTTTTCTCGCGTGGCGATGGAAACAAGGGGCCGATTTCGTCCACCGAAGTTGTGGCGGGCGGTTTGTCTGTCGTTTGGTTGTTGGGCGTTTCCCTGTTTTTTGCCTTTGTCGCCGGTGACGGCAATGGGTCAGGCACGCAGATCGACAGCTTGCGGTTTGTCATCGCGCTGATCGCGATTTTCATGCCGATTGCGCTGATCTGGGTGGCCGCATCCGCGGCCCGCAGCAGCCGCATCATGAAAGAAGAATCAGCCCGTCTACAGACAGCAATCAACGCGATGCGGCATACCTATATTCAACAGCAACAATCCGGCGCCGTTGGCATCAAGCCGGATGTCGAACAAAAGCTAGAGGCGATTGCAGCCGCACAACGCCGCACAGATGCGACACTTGCATCGTTTTCGCCGCTTTCATCTGCGGAACAAGCAACGGCGCAGGCGGGCAAAAAGGCGCTAAATCCTAAGACCGCGCCTGCTTCGCAGGAACAGCCCTCTTTCGAGCTTGGAACACCAGCCGAAGCCTTGGCAGAGCCTTTGTCGATTGACGATTTCATCCGCGCCCTGCACTTCCCGGAAACGGCCGAGGACAAAGAGGGGTTTCGGGCCCTGCGCCGTGCCTTGCAGGATCGGGAAATTTCGCAATTGGTCCAAGCGGCCCAGGATGTGCTGACGCTGTTGTCACAAGAAGGCATTTACATGGATGATCTGACGCCCGACACGGCGCGTCCAGACATCTGGCGGCGTTTCGCCAATGGGCAACGCGGCAAGGCCATCAACACCCTTGGTGGCATCCGCGATAGGTCCAGCATTGCGCTGGCCGCCGGACGGATGCGTCAGGACAATATCTTTCGGGATTCTGTCCACCATTTCCTGCGCAAATTTGATCAGACCTTTGCAGAATTCGAAAAAGCCGCGTCGGATCACGATATCATTCGCCTAGCGGATACCAGATCGGCCCGCGCCTTTATGCTGCTGGGACGTGTTGCGGGAACGTTCGACTAAAGCCCAAAACTTGAAAACGGGTAATATGTGACCGGGTCGCCCGTTTTGACGATCTGCGCGCCATCCGACAGCTCGACCAGGCCGTCGGCCCAGCTTAACCCCGAAATGCGCCCCGACCCTTCTGAGGCAAAGACCTCTACCGAGCCAGACGGCGTCATTTTCGCGCGAAGATATTCCCGCCGACCGGGTTTTTTGTTCTTTTCGAACGCGGCAGGCACTGTGAACCCTTGCGGTTCGATCCAACCGCCACCCGCCAGGGCCGACAAGGCCGGGCGCCCGAACACCAGGGTGCACACCAATGCTGCGACCGGATTTCCCGGCAACCCGAACACTGGCGTCCCGTTCCAAACCGCCAAGGCAAGCGGCCGTCCCGGTTTCATGGCAATCCGCCAACTGGTCAAGGCCGCCTGATCTTTCAGCAGGGCAGAGACATGGTCTTCTTCCCCTGCGGATGCACCACCAGATGTGAAAATCGCGTCAACCTCTGGGGTCATTTTTTCAAACCGCGCCCGCAATTGATCCCGGTCATCAGCGACATGGCCCAGATCAACAGGCTGGTAGCCCCATTTTTCGATGAGGCTTAACAACATCGGCCGGTTCGCATCAAAGGTCTTGTCGGGCGGCGTGTCCTGCCCTGGCGATACGATTTCGTCGCCGGTTGAAATCACGCCAACCCGTAATTTTCGGAACACTTCAATATCCGTGCTGCCCGTCGCCGACAAAAACGCAATATCCGTGGGGTCAATCTGATGTCCGGCCTCTAGGGCAATTTCACCAGCCACGATATCCTCGCCAGCTTTTCGCGTATTCGCGAAGCGTTTCGGAGCCCCGTCGAAACGGATTTTATCGTCAGACACCGTCACGTCTTCTTGCAAGACCACGGTGTCGACTCCGGCGGGGATCAGGGCCCCAGTCAGAATTCGAACCGCTGCGCCCGGCGGAACCACCCCGTCAAAGGGAACGCCCGCTGCGGCACGGCCCGGCACAAGGCGCAGTTCATCTAATTCGGGCGGCAGTGTGTCATGCGCAAACCCGTAGCCATCCACGGCAGAATTCGCAGCAGGCGGGTTGGACCGCCGCGCCGGGACATCCAAAGCGACGATGCGATGGAGCGCCTGAGACACCGGAAGGGTTTGTGTGCCAACACCCGGGGTCAGGCTGTCTTTCAGGGCGGATAGCGCCGTGTCCACAGGGACCCAGTCCACGCCCGGAGGCAGCGCAAAGCAATCGTTTCGCAATTGCGACCGCGCGTCACCGGTTTTTGTTTTGGCTTCCTTACGGTGAACCAAATTGACCTGTTCCAGAATAAACTCTGCCACCGCGTCGGTGTCATCCAGATCAAAGACCGGAACGGCCATACCCGACAGCTCTGTGTCGCTGGCGATGGCCCGAATTGTTTGATCCTCATGCGCGATAAGCCCGTTCCCGGTTTCTGCGCGATGCGCCTCTACCTTTGGGTGCGGGCCGCCTTTGTAGCCTTCGATCAACACCAAATCGACAGGTTCGATTTTGGACAAAAGGCTGGCCAGCTCTGCCTCTGAGCTGCCGGTATTTTCATGCATCAGCGCCCATCTTTTGCGAGAGGATAACAGCACCTCTGTCGCGCCCGCCATGCGATGGCGATGGCTGTCTTTGCCCGGATGGTCGACGTCAAAACTGTGATGTGCGTGTTTGATTGTCGAAACGGTAAATCCTCGATCGACGATGTTGCGGACCAGCCGTTCCATCAATCCGGTCTTTCCGGCATTCTTCCAGCCGACAACGCCAAAAACCCGTATCATGCCAATCCCACCTTAACTCTTTCGGCCTGTTCCAGATCATCAGGCGTGTTCACATTGAAAAACGGATCGCCATTCTTCGTGTCAAAGATTGCGGTCGCGGATGGGTATTGGTCCGTCCACAGAACAACCTTTCGTATCCCGCCTTTCAGCGCCGCACGCAGATCATCCCGCAGAGCGACCGACCACAAACCAAATGTAGGGTGGCGCACGATTCCCCGTTTGGGATCGGGTGTGGCCGCCAAAACAATTTGAGCCTCGTTCACTTGCGCGGACTGCAAGAACGTTTCAACCAAGCTTTCGGGGAAAAACGGCGTATCGGCGGCGACTGTCACCACAAATTCGTGGCCCAGCTCGGCGGCCCAATCCATGCCGGCCAAGACACCTGCAAGCGGCCCGACAAAGCCCTCAATGGAATCCGCAATAACCGGCAAATCAAATTCAGAGAACCGGTCCGGGTCACCATTGGCATTGATCGCTATTTGCGACAGTTGCGGGTTGGCCCGAGCAATCACGTGATCCAACAAACGAGCGCCATCTACGGCCAGCAAGCCCTTGTCGCCACCGCCCATGCGACGGGCCTGTCCGCCCGCCAAGATTACACCGACCGGTAAGGTCATGATGCGTCGCCTTTGCGCCCATGTTTTTTCGCCTCGGCCGGAACTTTGGTTGGATCAATATCGCGGATAAGACGATCATCCCCGGACAAACATACAAACCGCTGTCCGCGCATCCGCCCGATCAAGGTCAGCCCGATCTCTCTTGCGATTTCCACGCCCCAAGCGGTAAAGCCCGATCGCGATGCCAAAACCGGAATGCCCATTTTGGCGGTCTTTATCACCATCTCTGAGGTCAGGCGTCCGGTGGTGTAGAGTATTTTATCCTCGGGGCTTGCCCGTTCGGTCAGCATCCAGCCAGCAATCTTGTCGACAGCGTTGTGGCGTCCGACATCTTCCATGAACACCAATGGGGCGTCTTGGTGGCATAACACGGTGCCGTGAATCGCGCCTGCCTCTAGGTACAGGCTGGGTGTTGTGTTGATCTTATGGGCCAAGGCGTAGAGCCAAGACGTGCGCACCGTTGTAGGCGGCAGGGTCAACCCCTCTAGCCCATCCATCATGTCGCCAAAGGTTGTGCCGACGGCACACCCAGAGGTCCGCACCCGCTTTTGAAGCTTTTCCTCATAGGTGGTCTGGCTGGCCGTGCGCACGACGACCGTTTGGATTTCGTCATCATACTGAACGGATGTCACATCATCCGCGTTGGCCAGCATGCCTTGATTGTGCAAGAAGCCCAAGGCCAAGTACTCTGGGTAGTCACCGATCGTCATGGCGGTGACGATTTCCTGCCGGTTCAGGTAGATCGTCAGGGGCTTTTCCTCGACCACTGAGATTTCAATGGACTGGCCATTTTGATCCTGCCCTTCAATCGCGCGGGACAACCCTGCTGCCTGCGGCGACGGGGCAACCAGATACGATGATTTTTCATCACGATAAGTCATTTGATCCCCAGATTCAGGCGCAGTAACAAGGCGAGGTGCATTAAAGACAGGACCACAACATGACCGTTACTGCAACCAAATCCGCTTTTTGGAAAGGCATTCGTGACGGCTCTCCTTTTGTGTTGGGCGCAATACCGTTTGGTCTGGTTTTTGGGGTCGTCGCAACAAAGGCTGGCCTCGACCTATTCGAAGTGATGAGCATGTGTCTTTTGGTGTTTGCAGGTGCTGCCCAATTGACAGCGCTTGCGCAAATGCAGGACAGCGCGTCGGTGTTTTTGGTCCTTGTTACCGCGCTTTTTGTAAACCTGCGCTCGGCCATGTATTCCGCAAGCCTTGCCCCACATCTGAAACATAGCCCTTGGTGGCAAAGAGCATTCGCCGCCTATCTGTTGGTCGATAACAGCTATGCCGTCGCTTTCGTCGAATTTGAAGACAACCCAAAACAAGGCGTTGCTGCCAAAATGGCTTATTATTTGGGCTGCGCAATTCCGGTTTGGATCACGTGGAACGCGGCTGCCTTTTTCGGCGCCTATATGGGGCAATCGATCCCGGCGGATCTGGCCTTGGATTTTGCGGTGCCCATTGCGTTTATTGCGATCGTCGGCCCGATGTTGCGAACTTTGGCGCATGTGGGGGCGGCCATGACATCTGTCATCGTCGCCCTGGCGCTGGCCTCTTTGCCGTATTCTCTGGGCCTGTTCATTGCCGCGATCGTTGCGATGGTGGCGGGTTCGGAAATTGAACGTTGGATGAAAAGGGCGACCAAATGACTTATTCTACAGCAGAAATCTGGACCGTCATTTTGGGTTTGACCGTCGGCACTTTTATCATCCGCTTTTCGTTTTTGGGGCCTTTGGCCAATCTGGACATGCCGCCATGGGTTTTGCGCCTGTTGCGCTATACCCCGGTGGCCGTCTTGCCCGGATTGATCGCCCCGCTTGTGATCTGGCCCGCCGCCACAGGTGGCGAAACTGACCCCCCCCGCATTGCGGCTGCACTAACGGCGTTGATCTTGGGGGTGGTGACAAAAAACGTGGTCGCCGCAATCTTTGGCGGCGGGATCGTTTTATACGCTATGTTGTATTTTGTTGGTTAGGCTCACAGACGCGGCGCAAGAATAAAGCCGGTATTGTCATCCGGATCGTTGTCAAAAACAGTTTCGGTTTTGACGCCCGGCAATGTCGCAAAGGACTCCATCAGCATTTTGGGGTACCAGGTTTGCCTGATCGATTCAAAACCGGGCAATTGCCGCAACAGTGTTGAAATTGAAACAGAGCATCTGGCTTTGGACACAGGCCCATTGGCCAACGCCAATTGCAAGGCTTTTTCAGCGACAGCCGGGGGCACCACGACTTCCTGGATCACAACGTGAAACGTAACGCGGGCGTGATAATCAACGTAAAAGTCGACGGCGGCATCCGTCATTCCGAAATGCACGTCGTTCCGCTCTGGCAGGTCCGGGTGGTACCAGGTGCCCGCAGGATCAAACATCACACGCTGCGAACCGTTGATTAGCAATCCGGAATGAGCACCGGATTTGCTGCGATTGTTGATGACCGTAAACAACGTCAGTGTTGAGGGGCCATCTGCCTTGAAATAGGCTTGCGCGACTTCCTGATCTGTTGCCCATTCAGATTTGGCACCACAGCCTGCCAGAACAAACAATACACCGAAACAAACCAGCAGCCGCGAAATCAACATTTTCTGCAGTCGCCTTTAGCTGCCGAAAATGGCCAGAAAGACCAAGATGGCCAATATAACGATGACACTGCGTGTGACCCAGGTGATAAACCCTTCAAACGTATGAGTTTGTGTACTGATGTCCATTGAACCGTGTTTATGTTCAGCCATTTTCGTACCCTTTCATAGAAATTCCACCTTGGCGTTTAGACGATTTTCGCAAGGCTGTCACGGTCACTTTTTCCTGTATTCAGGATGTTGTGGATTCTTGTTCCAAATCCGCCGCAAGGCGAAAGCCGATGCGCGTTGGTTCCTTATCATCAGCGACCTTTGGCAGGGCCCGCAACATCACGCCCAGTTGGCTGACATGTTGGATTAATTGCGTCTTGGCCCCGAATTCGTCCATGCCGTAAAACGTAACGATATCAGGGTCAAAAAAGCCGATCCCTTCGATGCGCAGAACCCCAGCATCGCCGCCGGTAAACCCGACCGCGATCTCATGTTCATTGTCCAATTGCGCTTCGAAATTCTGGATATAGATGATCAGCCGTTCATAAGCCCATTCGGCAGGGCTTTTCTGGTCGAGCGGCTTTTTGGCGACGGCTGCTGGCAGCGGCTTTTGTTCAGCAGATTCGGGCGCATTCGGATCGGCGTGCACAGCGCGCGAACGTGGTGGAAGGGCGCGGGCCTCTTCCAGCTCTGCGGTTGTCTGAATCTTATCGTCCATCACGTCGCCTTTCGTTTCCACAACCATGCCCCATCTTGCCGACGGCGGCGAGTAACCTTTTCCTGTTGATGCAAGAAATTCATATGCGCAACAGCCTCGACCAAGGCAAATCCATATTCTGCAGGCCCAATCTCGCGCTTGAACAGGACAGGAAAGCAATCGACAGCCGTCTTAGGGCTGTCGAGGTGGTCCATCACCCGCGCCAAGGCTCCATGATGGTTTTCGATCAGTTGACGGATCCGAACCGGCAACCCGGTAAAAGGCAGCTTGTGTCCGGGCAAGACCAGTTGATCCGCCTTTGCATGCGCCATCAGCCGTGTGCAGGCCTCTAGCCAATCGGCGACGGGATTGGCGTTCGGTTCCGTGGCATAGACCCCCAGATTTGGAGAGATCGACGGCAACAGCTGATCCCCCCCAAGGACGAGGTTGTCATCCTGCGACCAAAAGGTCGCGTGTTCTGGCGCATGCCCATCCCCGATGCGAACCTGCCAGTTTCGCTGGCCGATTTGGATTTCATCACCTTCGACAATGCGCGAATATCCCAAGGGCAGCGGGGTGACGACGTCAGCGAAGTTGAACGGCCTTTCAACGGTCCTCTTTTGCAGAAGGTCGGCCGCCATGCCGGCAGAGCGCCAAAACTCTACCGTTTCAGGCGTAGGCACATCCGCCACGTCCAAAGTCATCATCCGCCCCAACAGCCATGCCGTCCGGGTGGTCACCAATTCACAGCCATGTTCCTTTTGGAACCACCCCGCCAAGCCGATGTGATCCGGGTGGTGATGGGTGACGATCACCCGGGAAACAGGCTTGGCCGCAAAGGGCCCCGCCAATAGCTTGCCCCAGATGCGGCGGGCGGCGGCGGTGTCCATCCCGGTGTCGATGATGGTCCAGCCGGGACCATCGTCCAAAACAAAGACATTCACATGATCCAAAGCCATGGGCAAAGGCAGGCGAACCCAAAACACACCCTCTGCCACGGCAAGGGCTTCACCGGGTTTAAGAGGAGTGTTGAACGGATATCGGATGAGCTCGTCGCTGGCATCGATCATGTGGCAAAATCCTCGACCGCAAAATCGTAAAGGTCCACGGCACCCGCCGTCGCATGTTTTAGCAAACCCGCATGTTCCGGCAGCAAACGATACACATAGAAATGCGCAAGTTTAAGCCGCTTGCCTTTTTCAAGCTCCGCTACAGCGGCCTTTAGGTGATAATGCGCGCCCAAAACCCGGGCAAAAGCCCTTAGGTAGGGAACAGAACCGGCGAAACGGTTGTTCAGGTCGCCATAGGTCAACAAGGTTTTGGTGGCTTGACGCAGCCCATGAACGGCCTCGCTGACAACCGTATGAAGATCGGGGAAACGCTCTTTTGCAGCCTCGCAGCTTTGTTGCATGTCATCCAGCAAGGCGAAAACCGCAGCGCCGTTGTCCATCAGCTTCCGCCCCACCAGATCCATCGACTGTATGCCGTTCGTGCCTTCGTAAATGGCGGTGACCCGCACGTCGCGCAGATATTGCGCAGCACCGCTGTCTTCGATGAAACCAATGCCGCCGTGAACCTGGATGCCCATATCGGCAACCGCACAGCCTGTGTCCGTGCCAAAGGCCTTGGCAATTGGCGTCAACACAGCGGCCCGCGCTGCGTGATCCGGGCCACCCGTCGCGCGGGCAATATCAATCGCGACCGCACAGTCCAGTGCGATGGCCCGCGCCGCAAAGATGTCTGCCTTCATTGTGGCAAGCATCCTGCGCACATCTGCATGGTCAAGGATCGTTCCGGTACCGTCTGGAACCGGGCTGCGGCCTTGCCGTCGATCCCGCGCATAGTCCAGTGCAATTTGATAGGCTGCTTCGGCCTGTCCGATCCCTTGCACGCCGACGCCCAGCCGCGCGTTGTTCATCATCGTGAACATCGCGTTCATGCCTGCGTTTTCCTGACCGACCAGCCAACCGCGCGCGCCCTCATAGCTCACAACCGCCGTCGGTGAGCCGTGCAATCCCATCTTACCTTCCAGGCCGAGGATGTTCACATTGTTGAAATCTCCGGGCTGACCTGCCGCGTCAGGCACAAATTTCGGCACCATGAAAAGGCTGATCCCTTTGGTTCCGGGGACGGCATCCGGCAAGCGGGCAAGAACAAGGTGGCAGACATTTTCCGTGAAATCATTGTCGGCCCAGCTGATAAAGATCTTTTGACCAGAGATTGAATACGTCCCGTCGTCGCGCGGCGTCGCCGTGGTCTTTAACGCGCCGACATCCGACCCGGCCTGAGGCTCTGTCAGGTTCATAGTGCCTGACCATTTCCCACTGATCAGGTTGGGCAGATACATGCGTTGCAGCTCTTCATTCGCATGATTGGAAACTGCATCGATTTGGCCCTGTGTCATCAACGGGTTCAGCTGAAGCGCCAAGCAGGCCGATGACATCATGTCATTTACCGCCGTCGTGACGGCCATAGGCAACCCCATTCCGCCATGCTCCGGGTCTGCACCAATCCCGATCCAGCCCCCATCAGCAATCGCACGATAAGCTTTGTCAAAGCCCGGTGCCGTTCGCACCTGCCCCTCTACCAGCTGCGCGCCGTGGGTGTCCCCGACACGCTGCAAGGGGGCCAGTTCTTCTTGGCTCAACCGACCTGCCTCTGTCAGGATCGCAGTGACCATATCTGGTGTGGCGTCCGAAAACCGATCCGTTTTCGTCACCGCGTCAAACCCGACAATGTGGTCGAACAGAAACTGGAACTCTTGAATTGGCGCGCGGTATGTCATGCACATTCCTAATTTCATCGCTTGGATTTTCCCAAGCCGAAGCGTATTGCTTTGCCTCAATCCGATAAACTCTAGCGGTTCCGCAAAGTTCACCACAAAAAGCGCGATGTCAAAATACTATGACACCTGCTGTTGCAGAAACACTCAAGGCCGACAAGGCAGGCATCGACAAAGCAGCGGCTTTGTTGCGCAAAGGCGATCTTGTCGCTTTTCCAACAGAGACGGTCTACGGCCTGGGCGCAGACGCCCGGAACGATGCGGCTGTTGCGGCGATCTTTGAGGCAAAGGGACGGCCCTCTTTCAACCCGCTTATTGTCCATGTCGCAGGGGTAGAGCAGGCCGAACAGATCGCGGTGTTCAACGACGATGCGCGCACCCTTGCGGCGGCGTTTTGGCCCGGTCCGCTGACACTTGTTTTACCCCTGCGTCCCGAAGCGGGCATATCGCCCTTGGTGACCGCGGGACTGCAGACAATCGCAATCCGCGTTCCCGAACATGAACTGGCGCAGAGGTTGCTGGCAGAATTCGGCGGCGCGGTTGCGGCCCCTTCCGCCAACCCAAGCGGCAAAGTCAGCCCCACCACCGCCCCACATGTTTTGGAAGGATTGGGGACACGGATTGCAGCCGTCATCGACGGCGGACCTTGCAGTGTTGGCGTTGAATCGACGATTTTGGGGCTTGTTCCAAACCTGACGCTGCTGCGCGCTGGTGGATTGCCCGCAGAAGACATTGAGGCCAGCCTTGGGCGGGGCCTGGGCGCGTTCCGTGGTGTTCAGGATACTGTAACGGCACCGGGGCAGCTGGCGTCTCATTACGCGACAACCGCGTTGATCCGCCTTAACGCGACAGCGCCGAAAAAAGGTGAAGCGATGTTGGGCTTTGGGTCACTTGACGGTGATCTGAACCTGTCCCCCTCGGCCAACCTGCGTGAGGCTGCGGCCAATCTTTTCGATTATCTGCGGGCTTTGGACAGTGCCGGGCATGACAGGATCGCAGTTGCAAAAATCCCGAACCACGGATTGGGCGCCGCTATCAATGATAGATTGTCGCGCGCGGCAGAGCCCCGCCCCTAGGCGCGGCCACCTGTTGCCGACAAGACCAACGGATCGACGCCAAGGGTCTTGAGCGCAGATGTCCATTTTGCCGTGTTCTCCGGACGGAACACGATATCGGGCGACGCATCGGCAACCAGCCATCCGTTCATCGCGATTTCATTTTCCAACTGGCCCGGCCCCCAGCCGGAATAGCCCAGCAACAGAATTGCGTCCTTTGGACCAGAGCCTTGCGCAATTGCCTGTAACACTTCGGTATTGGCGGTCATTGAAAACTCTGCATCCACCGTCAACGTCCCATCCTGAGTAGTGAAATCATTTGAATGCAGGACAAATCCACGCGCTTGTTCAACCGGGCCGCCGAATTGAACACGAATATCACTGCTCGCCTGATCGCCCTCAATTTTCAGGGTCTTCAGCAAATGGCCAAGATCGACACCGGGCGCGGGCTTGTTCACGATCAAGCCCATTGTCTCATCCGATGAATGCGAACACAGATAAACAACGCTTTTTTCAAAGCGCGGGTCATCCATCCCCGGCAATGCGATCAGGATTTTGCCGGTCAGGTTCGTGGAATCATCAATGCGCGACATGGCCCCAACATGCCGCTGCACTTGGTCGAAAAGCAAGACCACAAAAGACACAGTCAACTTTCAATCTCCCAAAAGTGATTTCCCATCCGATCCGAATTCCATAAGTTCGGGCAATGTTCAAAACCCTACATAAAGGCCTTTTGGCCGCCGTTGTCGCAGCGCTGCCCCTGACCGCAGCGGCCGAAGGATCCATCGATTTGGATGACGTCGCCCAGATCACGGTTCTGCCCGGTTGGCGCATGCAGGATGGCCGGCACATGGCTGCCTTTCGCATACAGCTTGCCCCGGGTTGGAAGACATATTGGCGCGCGCCAGGCGATGCTGGCATCCCGCCAAAATTTGGCTGGAAAGGGTCCAGAAACCTGAAAACTGTCAAATTTCATTGGCCCACGCCCATGGTCCACGATCAAAATGGAATGCGGTCTATCGGCTATGAGGGCGACGTCGTTATTCCCGTCGAGCTGACCTCAAAAGACGGGGCGGATATCAGATTGCGCGGCCAGATGGAGCTGGGCGTCTGCCATGACGTCTGCATCCCGGTCAGCGCATCATTCGACGCTGAGCTTGGCAGTTCTGACGTTAAAACGCCGGCAATCGTCGCCAGTTTGAACGACCATCCGCTGCCTGCCGAACAAGCGGGCGTGCAAACGGTGACTTGTAGCATTGAACCAATTTCAGACGGGTTGCGCCTGACGGCCGTCATCGTCCTTCCACAACTTGGACCAGACGAAATAACGGTTGTTGAGTTTGCGGATCAGACGACCTGGGTGTCGCCAGCGGAAACAAAACGTCAGGGAGGCAACTTGATTGTCGTCTCTGACTTGGTGCCGGCGTCTGGCAAGCCGTTTCTGCTGCAACGGTCTGATTTACGGTTTACGGTTCTTGGTCAGGATCAGGCTGTAGACATTCGCGGTTGTCAGGCCGGCTAAGTCACGCGGCGCGCCGCCGCAAAGCAAAGCCCAAAGCGCCGATCAAAAACACCACGACCATCAAAATCGCCACGGCGACCAGGAACACCCCAAACGCAACCGGCATCATGGCTGCGTCGGGTGGCACAGGCAGACGATCTGTCACGATCTGAGGCAACTGACCCTCTGTGATGACAGCGCCAAGGGTGCCCGCAAAAATTGCCGCCCCACCAACCGCCGCAAGCAAGGTAAGCGCAGAGACGAACCACGCTACTTTTCGGGGCCGCAAAGCCCGGCGCAGCGCTGTGAATTGCTTTCCCAAGTCCTGCTGCATGGCAATGACCGCTGGCACAAGGATCAGCACCAAGATCATCCCAAAGCCAAGCCCATAGACCAGCGTGATCACCGTTGGTTTAAGGAACTGAGCATCTTGCGATTTTTCGAACAAGAGCGGGGCGAGGCCCAGCACGGTTGTCAACGTGGTCAACAGCACCGGCCGCAAGCGGTCCGCCGCTCCGTCAATGATTGCCGGGACCAGACCACGTTCCTTTGCGTATTCGTCAATCGTTGTCACCAAAACGATGGAATCGTTGATGATGATTCCCGTCATGCCGATCAAACCAACGACCGAAAACAAGGACAGCGGAACGTCCCATTGAACATGCCCGTAAATCGCGCCGACAAGCCCGAATGGAATAATCATCATGACGACGATCGGGCGGGTCCAGCTGGCAAATATCCAGGCAAGCGTCAGGAAAATTCCAAGCAGGCAAAAAGCGAAGCCGACCAAAGCATCGTTCAGAAACGCGCTTTCCTGTTCCGCAAGACCTGCCAGTTTCCAAGCAACACCATAATCGCTTTCGACTTTTGGCAAGATCGTATCCTGAAGCTCTTTGGTGATTTCAGCAGCCCGGGCCGGGTTATCTTCTGAAATATCCCCCGTCACCGAAATAAGCCGGATGCCGTTTTCACGCCGCACGGTGGAAAACCCGCTTTTGGTTTCGACAGACACGATATCGGCCAAGTTCACATAGTTGCCCTGCGCAGTGCGCACCTGCGTGCGATCCAGAAAATCTGCGGTCAGCTCATCTTCTGGCAGCTGCACCTGAATAGAGGCCGACCGGGTTCCATCCGGAAATGTTGCAGCTTCGATCCCGTTCAAACGGTCCCGCAAGACCCGTCCAAGCCCGTCGATTGTGACCCCAAGGGCCTTGCCCTGAGGGGTCAGTTCCAGAACAAGCTCGTCCTTGTCATAAGACAAGCTGTCTTCAAGGGCCGACACCTCGGGGTATTGCGACAACGTGGTCTTGAGGTCCTCCGCCGCCGCTTTGAGCGTCTCGGCATCCGCGCCATAAAGTTCAACGTCCAGCGCATCGCCGCCCGGGCCTGACCGCCATCCGCGAAAGCTAACGGTTTCGGCCAAGGGGTGCTGGCGCACGGCTTCTTGCAAATCCGCAAGGAAGGTGAAGGATGAATAGGGGCGCAAATCCGCCGGGATCAGCTCTATCGAAATCGCGCCCAGCTGCCAGCTTTCCTTGGTGTCTGCCCCTGCCAGCCCGCGCCCAGAGTTGCCGCCGATTTGGGCAATCACATAATCAACCGGGTTGGTGCCGTATTCTTCTTCATAGTTTTCAGCAACCTCTTGCGTGGCGCGCTGAAGCTCTTTCATCATTGCGATGCTGTCTTCTTTTTTGGCCGTCGGCGCCATCGCAAAATTACCCGAGATAGAGCCTTGTTCCGGGGCATTGAAGAAACGGAAATCGATGTCGCCACGCACAAAGATCGCGACCTGAGACGCCAAAATCACGATGGCCATAGCAAAAACCGGGTAGCGTGCCCAAACGATCAAGGCCATCAAACGCCTGAAAATAACATCGCGAAACCAAGAGAACCCGATATTCACCACACGACTGGGAATATCGTACCAATGGTTTTTGGCAGAGTGCCGCAAAGCGTGGCTCATATGGTTTGGCAAAATCAAAAAACATTCGACCAAGGACGCCAGCAACACCACGATGACCGTGAATGGAATATCCGCAATCAGCGATCCAAACCGCCCGCCAATGGCGACAAGTCCAAAGAATGCAATGATGGTTGTGATGGTCGCAGACAGGACGGGCGCAAACATCCGGCTGGCCGCGTTTTCGGCGGCTTCGACCGGTTTTTCCCCCAAATGACGCACACGGAAATCAGCATGTTCGCCGACAACGATCGCGTCATCGACGACAATACCCAAGGTAATGATCAGGGCGAAAAGCGATATCATGTTGAACGTCAGTCCGGCCATATACATCATCGCGATGCTTGCGGTCATGGCGACGGGAATACCCGCAGCAACCCAAAACGCGGTCCGCGCATTCAGGAACAAAAACAACAACAAGACCACAAGCCCAAGGCCCATCAGCCCGTTTTCCATCAGGATATTCAGCCTGGCAGAAATCGCCTCTGCACGTGTGCGGATAAGATCCATTTTCACATTGGCGGGCAGGGAAAGCTGCATCTCTGCGGCGATTTCTTCGACCTGTCTTTGAATTTTGATGGCGTCGCCGCGTTCTGATCGATCGACCCGGATCGTTATCGCCGCATTGTCGCCCACGAAAAACGCACGATCCCGGTCAAAGCCTTCGGCCCGCACCTGGGCCACATCGCCAATCGTCAGTTTTGACCCGTCAGGATTTGACCGCAGAACAATGCCTGAAATATCCGAAGACGTCCGTTTCGCCACGCCGGTTCGGACCCTGGCATTCCCGCTACCCACATCACCTGCTGGCGCCGCATCGGCCTCTTCAGCAATGACAGAGGCAATTTCCGCCATGGTGATATTGTGCCGGATCAACGACAGCGACGGCACCTCGACGACGATCTCAGGCGCTGCAAAGCCTGAAATCGTGGCACGCGTCACGCCCTCTGCAAAAAGCCGCGTTACGAATTCGTCTGAAAACCGACCCAGCTGATCCAAGCCAACCGGCCCGGTGATCACAACATCCGTCACCCTGTCCCGCCACGCCCCACGTCGCACGACAGGATCATCCGCATCGGTCGGAAGATTGCTCACCGCGTCAACAGCCGCCTGCACATCGTCAGCGGCGCGGGACATGTCCCAACCCGGTTCAAAATCCAAAGATATATTCGCCCGCCCCTCGCTGGACGTCGAAGCAGAGCTTTCGACGCCTTCGACGGCAAGCAAAGCTGGTTCAATCAGCTGCACAATCGCCGCGTCCACATCTTCGGCGCCCGCGCCGCTCCACGCGACGGAAACGCTGACGGAATCGATCACGACATCCGGGAAAAACTGGGATCGCATTCTGGGGAAAGCAGCGACGCCCGCTGCGATCAGGATGACCAACAGCAGGTTCGCTGCGGTTTTGTGACGGGTGAAATAGGAAAGAAGACCTTGAACCAGACCAGAAGGTTGGCGTGCCATGTCTTAGCCCCCCATCCGCGATTCAATCCGCTCAACCACGCCAGCTGGAACCTCGTCCTGGTTCAACTGTCCCAGCACTCGTTCCTTTGCGTCGGCGGGCATGAATTTGTTCTTTTCAACAAAGGCCACCAGTTTGGCACGCCGTTCGGGCGTCAGCTTTACGAATTGGGGGGCGGGCTCTGCTTCTGGTGCGCCGTCTTCTTTTGGTTGGATCGGGCGCACCCGAATTCCGCCGCCAAGCAGGGGCGAGCGTTCGGTTACAATCTGGCGACCTGCGATCCCGCTTGCATCGATGATCACATCATTTTCCTGCCGACGCAGGATCCGGACAGAGGCCACTTCAAGACGGTCATCGTCACCAACAATCAAGACGGTCGACGCCGAATCCACAGCCGTGACGGGCAACAAGGCCACGTTATCAAGCTCTGGTTCCTTGATGGCAACCGTCGCAAAATCGCCCGGCCGAAACCCTTTGGCGTCATCAATCCGGGCAAAAAGCAACCGGCCCGTCTGCCCCTCGCCGACTGCGGCGCTTTCCCGAGTGATTTTGCCTGTGGTGGTCAGGTCAACGCCAAGAATATCCAAAGACACCTGAATGTCGCTGAGCATCAGCTGCCCCTCTGGGTTCAACAAACGAACATATTGCGGGGTCGACACCCGAAACGCGACTTCAAGCGCCCCGGCATCTACGATTTCCGCCAGCTTTTCATTATTAGCGACCAGCCCGCCCTGAACCACATTCACATCTGCCAGCGTGCCGGTGAAATCAGCGTATATTTCGGTTTCAGCAACGGCGCGGGTTGCTTCGGCAACGTCAATTTTTGCGCGTGCAAGGGATGTGGTAGCCTGATCCAAACGGGCGGTGGCGTTGGCCACGGATTTGCGCTGTGACAGAACAACCTGATTGGCAGATGACGCCGCAAGTTTTGCAACTTCTAATGCGGCTTCGGTGCCGACGCCACGATCCAACAAGTTCTGTTGGCGTGCCAGTGCCAGCTCTCGCAGACTGGCCTGGGCTTCGGATGAGGCCAGCTCATCATTGACCAGATCGATGCCCCCCTCGGCATCGCGCAGCTCTGCCTCTGCTGTGTGCAGATCGGTTTTGGCCCGTTCCAATGCGGCTTGGGCATCGGCGGGGTTAATGCGGGCCAGCAATTGCCCCGCGGTGACCGTCCCTCCCTCTTCAAAATTTTCAGCCAGTTCGACAATTGCGCCGCTTGCCGTTGCCCGTAAATCCAGCGTCCTGCGACTGCGAATTTCACCAAAGCTCGTCAGCGTGGGCGCAATGGTTTGTGCCTCTACAGTCATCACATTGGCGGCAAAAACACGTTCGCGGGCGGGCGGCCCGCCGGCCTCTTCGTTCCAACGAACTTGTAAGGCACCGTAAAAAATATTCCCAGCCCAGGCAAATAGCCCGACGGTCAGCGAAATCAAAAATATGCCGACAAGGCTGCGGCGTAAAAACCTCATAACCGGTGAACTCACTTGTTTGTGCTCAAGTCATAAAACCTAAAGCAATCAATGAAATAGTCAAAACCACAAGCTTGTTACGTGGCGCGCGGTTATTTCCGTCGCTGATATTCGTCCAGTCTTGGGAAAATCTCAACAAAATTGCAGGGCAAATGGCGATAATCCAGTTGGTGGACCAGTATTTCGTCCCAAGCATCTTTGCACGCGCCGGGGCTTCCTGGCAAGGCGAACAGGTAAGTTCCGTTCGAAACACCGCCAGTGGCACGGCTTTGCACGGCTGATGTGCCGATCTTTTTCATCGACACAATCGTGAAAACCGTCGCAAAAGCCTCTATCTCTTTTTCATAGACATCGCGATGCGCTTCTACGGACACATCCCGACCGGTCAAACCCGTGCCGCCGGTGGACAAGGCAACGTCAATTTCCGGGTCCGCACACCAATCGCGCAATTGCTGCGCAATCTCGGCCCGCTCATCCGCGACAATCCGGCGATCTGCAAGGATGTGCCCCGCCGCCGCGATCCGGTCGACCAAAGTCTGGCCCGATTTGTCGTTTTCCAGTTCTCGCGTGTCCGACACGGTCAACACGGCGATTCTGACCGGGATAAATGATCTTTCCTTAGCCGTCATCAGACGCTCCTATCCAATATCAGGGTGACGTTGTGTCTGCGGACCGCAACTTGGCCTTTACCATCAACAGATCATTCCATGCGTCTCTTTTGGCATGCGCACTGCGCAACAAATAGGCCGGGTGAAACATCGGCATTGTGGGAATGCCCTGCACCTCTGCCCAGTTCCCCCGCAGCCGGGTGATGCCCTTTTTGCCCAGCAATGCCTGGCAGGAAATATTGCCCATCAGCACAAGGATTTCGGGCTGCACCAATTCTATGTGACGCTTTACAAATGGCATCATCATGTCAATTTCTGCCGGGTTTGGATCCCTGTTCTGGGGGGGGCGCCATGGCATTATATTGGTGATATAAAAGGATGAGTTCGGGTCTTGATCCTGGCGGTTCAAACCGATTGCCGCAAACATCTGATCCAACAGCTTGCCCGCAGCTCCCACAAAGGGAAGCCCCTGAATATCCTCATCCCGGCCCGGTGCCTCGCCCACGATCATCACCCGCGCGCCGGGGTTGCCATCTGCAAAGACCGTGTTTTTCGCACCGCGTTTTAGATCACAATGTCCGAAAGCCTCTATTGCGCCGCGCAATGCGGCAACATCCGACGCAAGGGCGGCACGTTCGCGCGCCACTTGGGCCGGGTCAACTTTCGGCTGTTCAGGAATAACAGCGACATCATTGTCGGGCGCGGCGGGTTTTGCCTTTGGCAAAGATTTTGGCAATTCGAACCGATCAATCGGCGCATCGCAGATCGCCTCGGTCGCGCCGAGTTCGACTTGCCAGTCCAGCAACGCCTTCGCGTCGTAAAAATCAAAATCCGAATCCATGAAAACAGGGTAATGCGCCCAGAGGCTGCCCGAAACCCAAAACTGAAAGGGCGATGATCGGCAATATTCAGAGCATGGGTCCCAAGTCTGCCTTGCCCCGACCCGGCATTGCGATTTATAAGCCAGAAAAATCGGGACACGGACATCATGACTTTCCGACAGAAGCATCTCCTTGGAATTGAACAGCTTCACCCTGACGAGATTCGTACATTGCTGGATCTGGCAGACCGTTATGCGGATAAAAACCGCGAACCCGGTCCGATTGATCCGACCTTGGCCGGATTGACGCAGGTTAATATGTTCTTTGAAAACTCAACGCGCACCCAGGCCAGCTTTGAGCTGGCTGGCAAGCGTTTGGGCGCGAATGTGATGAATATGGCGATGCAGGCCAGTTCGATCAAAAAGGGGGAAACCCTGATCGACACGGCCCTGACGCTGAACGCCATGCACCCTGATCTGTTGGTGGTGCGCCATCCCCATTCAGGTGCCGTGAATTTGCTGGCCGAAAAGGTGAACTGTTCGGTTCTGAATGCAGGGGATGGGCGGCACGAACACCCGACCCAAGCCTTGTTGGATGCGTTGACCATCCGGCGGTCCAAGGGGCGCTTGCATCGGTTAACCGTGGCAATCTGCGGCGACATCGCCCATTCGCGTGTCGCGCGTTCAAACATTCTGCTGCTGGGCAAAATGGAAAACCGCATTCGCCTGATCGGCCCGCCGACGCTGATCCCGTCTGGTGCGGCCAATTGGGGCGTTGAAGTATATCAGGACATGGCCGAGGGCCTGAAAGACGCGGATGTCGTCATGATGCTTCGCCTGCAAAAAGAACGGATGGACGGCGCGTTCATCCCCTCAGAGCGGGAATATTACCACCGCTTCGGACTTGATGAGGAAAAGCTGAGTGTCGCGAAAGAGGACGCAATCGTCATGCATCCCGGGCCGATGAACCGAGGCGTGGAAATCGACGGAACGCTCGCTGACGATATCAACCGGTCCCACATTCAGGAACAGGTGGAAATGGGGGTGGCCGTGCGTATGGCTGCGATGGAATTGCTGGCGCGCAACAGACAGGAAGAACCCAAAGCGGTCTGGGCATGATGACGGCTTGGACCGGGCGCGCGAACCATTTCGGGCGGACAGCCCTAGGCACACGCGACGAGCCGCCAGTACGACAGAACATTCTAAAAGGCGCGATATGACAATCCTATTCACCAACGCCAAACTTGTAGATCCCGAAAACGATCTGGTGGAAACCGGATCGGTGCTGGTCAAAGATGGCAGCATAACCGCCGTTTCGACGGGCGATCCAATCGCTGCGCCTGATGGGGCAGAGACCATCGATTGTCGTGGCAAATGCCTGGCGCCGGGGATTGTTGATATTGGGGTCAAAGTTTCCGAGCCGGGCGAACGCCATAAA
Source organism: Marinosulfonomonas sp. (assembly GCA_051251595.1). Taxonomy (GTDB): domain Bacteria; phylum Pseudomonadota; class Alphaproteobacteria; order Rhodobacterales; family Rhodobacteraceae; genus NORP110. Next base: position 44,220 of record JBPOFA010000005.1, on the reverse strand, counting down.
GAATCCTTTCGCTCTGCCGGTTTGGCCGCGGCCGCAGGTGGCGTGACCACGATGGTCACGCGCCCCGATACGACCCCCGCCATTGACAGCCCAGAGACCCTGGAATTCGTCACCCGGCGCGCAGCGTCTGCGGCGCAGGTGCGGGTGAAACACATGGCCGCCCTGACCCGCGAGCGGGCTGGACGGGAAATGGTTGAAATCGGCTTTATGATTGATGCCGGCGCTGTGGCCTTTACCGACTGTGACCACGTGATCCAGGATTCCAAAATCCTTTCACGGTGTTTGACCTACGCACGGTCGCTGAACGCTTTGGTCGTCGGCCACCCTCAAGACCCTGGCCTGTCGCGCGGCGCGGCTGTAACCTCGGGCGCTTTTGCATCATTGCGTGGCTTGCCGCAGGTTTCGCCCATGGCCGAACGCATGGGGCTGGACCGCGATCTTGCGCTGGTTGAAATGACCGGCGTGCGATACCACGCAGATCAGATCACAACTGCCAGATCCCTACCGCGACTGGAACGCGCAAAGGCCAACGGGCTGGACGTCACCGCCGGGGTCAGCATCCACCACCTGACGCTTAATGAACTCGACGTTGGCGATTATCGAACCTTTTTCAAAGTCAAGCCGCCGCTAAGGTCCGAGGCTGACCGTCTGGCCATGGTAGAGGCCGTACGCGATGGCACGATTGACATCATCAGTTCGATGCATACGCCGCAGGATGAAGAATCCAAACGGCTGCCCTATGAAGAAGCCGCAAGCGGCGCGGTCGCCCTGGAAACGCTATTGCCTGCCGCGTTGCGCCTGTACCATGCTGACGCCCTAACCCTGCCGCAGCTGTTTCGGGCGCTGTCCCGCAACCCGTCGCAGCGCCTTGGGCTGGCCTCCGGCCGACTTTGCACCGGCGCCCCGGCGGATCTGATTCTGTTTGATCCCGACGCGCCATTTATCCTTGATCGTTTCAAGTTGCAGTCAAAGTCCAAGAACACGCCATTTGACGGAACCCGAATGCAGGGTAAAGTCATTGGAACTTGGGTTGGCGGAAACCGCATTTTTGAAGGATAGGGGATGACCTATTTATTGGTGGCACTGGGCTCTTACATTCTAGGCTCTATTCCATTCGGACTGGTCATTTGCCGCCTGTTCGGTCTGGGCGACATCCGCCAAATCGGATCGGGAAATATTGGCGCCACCAATGTTTTGCGCACGGGCAACAAGCTGGCCGCATTCCTGACCGTTCTTCTGGATGCTGGCAAAGGGGCGATCGCAGTATTTGTTGCGCGCTCTTTTGGCGGAGAGGATGTCGCAGGGCTTGCCGCACTCTTTGCGATGCTGGGGCATCTCTATCCGATCTTTTTGAAGTTCAAAGGCGGCAAGGGCGTTGCGACCTTTTTGGGAACGTTGCTGGCGCTTTCCTTTCCTGTGGGATTGGCCTGTTGCGCAACATGGTTGGTCACGGCGCTGATCACCCGGATTTCTTCGGCGTCTGCATTGGTGGCCGCCGCGCTCGCACCGATATTTACCTTGTATTTTTACCACCTACACGGCGCGGTATTAATCCTGCTTTTGTCGGCTTTGATTTTTTACCGGCACGGTGCGAATATTCGCAGACTGATAAACGGAACAGAACCTAGGATTCAGCGCAAAAAGGAAACGTAAAATGGGATTTCAAGACGCCGTAAGATCGTGTTTCTCTAAATATGTTACGTTTTCGGGCAGGGCACCACGATCTGAATTTTGGTTCTTTGTTTTATTTACTGTGATTGGGTCCATCATCCTCGGCGTGATTGATACAATCCTATTTCCGCCAATTTCTTACAAAGATACCCAACCGTTGAGCAGCATTTTTGGATTGCTCATAGCTTTACCCCACCTCTCGGTCACGGTCCGGCGTCTGCACGATTTGGATCGGTCTGGTTGGTGGTGGTGGCTTTGGCTCATCCCGCTCATCGGTTGGATCATTTTGATCGTCTGGTATGCGACAAAAGGGACGTCAGGACCAAACCGGTTTGGTCCCGATCCCTTCGGTGATGACGACCCTTTTGATGCCACCGACTATGACATATCGCGGTCGTCGATCCCAAATGTCAGACGCGACGACTAAGCCGTAACCTCAATACGCATAATCATCGTAGATTTTCGTCAGGTCCTGGTTCCAATCCCCGTTGTAGCGATCCAAAAGCTCGTCTGCGGGGACTTTTCCGCTGTCCACGGAATCCTTCAGGGCATTCAGGAAATGGGTTTCGTCGGGGATCAATCCCCCTGCCCCCGCCATGCCGCGGGATTTCAGGCCTGCTTCTGATATCGCCAAGACCTCTCGGGCAAGATCATGCATGCTGACGCCGTTGACCTTGGCCTGCAAGCCATCGACAGAGGCCGCAACGCGCATTTCTTCGCGTGTTTCAGCGTCCCAGTCTTTGGCCAAATCCCAAGCTGCGTCCAAAGCCGTCTGGTCATATGTCAGGCCAACCCACATTGCAGGCAAGGCGCACAAACGACGCCACGGGCCACCGTCAGCGCCGCGCATTTCGATGAACTGTTTCAGCCGCGCCTCTGGGAATAGGGTTGTTAAATGATCCGCCCAATCCGAAAGGGTCGGTGTTTCACCGGGCAAGGCTGGCAGTTGGCCCTTCATAAAGTCGCGAAAGGATTGGCCTAAAGCGTCGATATATTTCCCGTCGCGGTAAACGAAATACATCGGCACATCCAAGGCGTAGTCGACATAGCGTTCAAACCCAAACCCGTCTTCAAAAACAAACGGCAGCGTCCCCGTGCGGGCGGCGTCCAAGTCCCGCCAAATCCGGCTGCGCCAGCTTTTATGTCCGTTGATCTTGCCTTCGAAAAACGGTGAATTTGCGAAAAGCGCCGTCGCGACAGGCTGTAGGGCCAGGGCGACGCGGAATTTCTTAATCATGTCTGCTTCGGACCCAAAGTCCAAATTCACCTGCACCGTGCATGTGCGGAACATCATCTGCGTTCCGTGGGTGCCAACGCGCCCCATGTAGTCGCGCATCAGCTTATAGCGCCCTTTGGGCATCATCGGCATTTGATCATGGGTCCAGATCGGTGCAGCCCCAAGACCAATGAATTTTACGCCAATGCCTTCGGACACAGCCTGCACATCGGCCAAATGCGCATTCACTTCGTCACAGGTTTCATGAATGCTGACCAAAGGCGCGCCCGAAAGTTCCAGCTGCCCGCCGGGTTCAAGACTGACATTGGCGCCGTCTTTTTCCAATCCAATGATATTGCCCCCTTCGGAAACAGGCGTCCAGCCGAACCGGTCGCGCAGCCCTTCGAGGATCGCTTTAATCGAGCGTTTCCCTTCATATGGCAAAGGCAAATACGTGTCCTGACAGAACCCAAATTTTTCATGTTCCGTGCCGATGCGCCAATCGTCGCGTGGTTTGCATCCCTTTGCGAGAAATTCAGCCAGCTGGGAATGGTGTTCGATCGGGCCGCCGCCGGATTGAGGAATTGACATAGTTTTGCTCCGGTCTCTTTCGCCTTGTGTTGGCAAAGAGTTGGAGTCAATTCACGCCGAAGTCAATGCAGTGTCTTTGCCTGAGACTGCCAAACCACAACTTGTTGATCTGGTTTGGCCTGTAGCAAGGACAGCATGTTTTCCGTCTTGATGCCGTCCAGAGCCGCGAAAACATCGAATAGCGCATCTGCCCCTTCGGCATCGGTAGGGATGCGTAGTGGCGTTGTTGCCGGATCATGCAAGACCCATTCACCAGAGGGTTTTGCCTGTGGATCAAGTTCGACGCGATCCAGATCGGAAATCACAATAGATCCACCTTCGATTGGTCCATAATAGGTGACTTGCCCTTCGACCACATGAACCACACCAGTTCCTCCAGAACCGCCGCGAAACCGGCCGCGTTGGATGCCCGCGAAAACCAGCAAAGCCCCCGCAACGGCCAAGGACGTTCCCAAGATCGACATGAACCCGATACCGTTGATCGCCCAATATAAACCAAGCAAAGAGACAGCAACGCCAATGATCGTATCACGAAAGCGCCATACTGCTTCTCTGACTTCTGGGCGGACGAGCTCCATCAATGTTCACCGATCATAGGTTGTGTGTTCTGGTTTGTTACGTGTGTCTTTCTATTTTGCAATACAATCAGACCGGGGCCAAAATGTGACAAATTGAATGAAACGCCTGTAAATTTGGGCATAAACCCGCTCATACAGGGCATTTTCGCAGTGTTTGACGTGGCGGCAGCTTGGTGTTTTTCCGCTAGCGCCAATCGCCTACAGCCATTTGCCAAACGGTCAGCGCAGCGACGGCCGCGGTGTCTGCCCGCAGTATTCTGGGGCCCAAGCTGACAGGTGTCGTAAAACTCAGCTCTGACAATCGGGCCCGTTCTGCGGGTGAAAATCCACCTTCCGGACCGATTAAGATGGCCCAAGGGCCCGGCGCAAGGCCGCTCAGGGTCACGCCTTGGCCAACCTTGGATTCATCGCAATACATCAATTGACGGTCCTCGGGCCAAGACCCAAGCAGTTTGTCCAGTTTTTCCAGCTCAGCCACTTCCGGAACAAACGTGCCTCCGCATTGTTCGGCCGCTTCAATGGCATGCGCCTGCAGCTTGTCCTGTCGCAGCCTTTCCGAGTTGGTGAAATCTGTGCGCACGGGGATAATCCGGGCCGCCCCCATTTCAGTTGCCTTCTCGACAATGAAATCTGTTCGGGCCTTTTTGATCGGGGCAAAGAGCAGCCAAAGATCCGGCGGCATCTGAAGGGGCCGCGTTTCTTCGACGCACTCCAGGACGCCGCCACGTTTGCCAGCGACGACAACTTTGGCGCGGAATTCGCTATCTTTGCCGTTGAACACGAACAATTGATCCTCGACAGCAAGACGCATAACCCCAAAAAGGTAATGCGCCTGTTCACGGGTCAAAGGAACCGTTTGCCCCACCCCAAGCGGTTGATCTACACAGAGTCTGATTTTTGTTACTGCCATAGGCCCAATTATATGTCCGACATTCAGGATACACCACAGCCAGACGGTCAGGTTTCTGACGCTGTAGACGGAAATTGGGTGGATGAATACGCCCCGCGTTGGACACGCCCGTATTTGCGGCTTTCACGGGCGGACCGGCCAATCGGAACGTGGCTGTTGCTGATCCCTTGTTGGTGGGGGGCGTTGCTGGCGGCGTCCTTTCAGGGCCGGTTCGCTTGGGCCGAAGCTTGGGTAATGATCGGCTGCGCCGCCGGGGCATGGTTGATGCGCGGGGCGGGATGTACCTGGAACGACATCACCGACCGCAAGCTGGATGGCGAAGTTGCGCGAACGCGGTCGCGCCCAATCCCGTCGGGGCAGGTCACAGTGCGCCAGGCCGTCATTTGGATGTGTATACAGGCGCTTATCGCCTTTGCTATCCTGTTAACTTTTAACTGGATGGCCATCTTTCTGGGCGTCGCGTCGCTTGGCCTGGTGGCCATCTACCCGTTTGCCAAAAGGTTCACCTGGTGGCCGCAGGCATTTTTGGGGCTGGCCTTTAACTGGGGCGCACTTTTGGCCTGGGCCGCGGTGACGGGGGCGTTGCATGTCCCGGCGCTGTTTTTGTACGCGGCGGGTATCGTTTGGACCCTGTTCTACGACACGATCTATGCCCACCAGGACAAAGAGGACGACGCGTTGATCGGCGTCAAATCCACCGCCCGGTTGTTTGGAACTTCGACCCATCTGTGGCTGCGGTGGTTTATGATCCTGTCGGTCATTCTGATGGGCGCGGCTGTCGTGACCACCATGTCTGGGGACCACAGCGCCTTGGCGCTGGTCGTCGGAATCGGCGCGCCCTGGGCCTTTGGCTGGCATCTGGCCTGGCAAAATCGCGTGCTGGATATTGATGACCCTGACCTTTGCATGCGGCTATTCCGCTCAAACCGAAATGCAGGGCTGCTTCCTGTGCTGTTTTTCACATTGAGCATGTTCCTGTGATTGCAGCCCGCGTCGTCTAGGCATATGCATTACCTCCATGAACACTTCCGCCAGTATTGAGTCTTATTGATGCGCTTTGTCCAATCCCTCCCATCCCTGTTGGCCCTTGTCGCAGGGTTCTTGATTTCGCTTGGGGCGGCCTATTTCGCCGCCGGTGTGGTTGAGACGAGATCGAAAAGCGATGTCGCGCGGGTCCTAAGTCTTGCTGGCTATGAATGGTCTCAGGTGGATGTTGACGGGCTTCAGGTCATTCTTAGCGGTTTTGCCCCGGATGAAGCGACGCGGTTTCGCGCCCTGTCTGCTGCCGGAACGGTCGTGGATGCGGCGCGGGTTGTGGATATGATGAATGTCACGGTGCGTGACCCTATTCAGGCGCCCCGGTTTTCAATCGAAATTCTGCGCAACGATGACGGCATTTCGCTGATCGGTTTGGTCCCGGCCTCGATGGATCGCGAAAAAGTGGTGGCTTCGATCCGCGAACTTGCGGATGGAACAGAGGTGACCGATCTCTTGGACGCTGCCGACTTTCCGACACCCGAAAACTGGGATCGCGCCCTGGCCTATGGCCTTGACGCAATGGCAAAACTGCCGCGTTCCAAAATCTCGATCGCGGCAGATAAGGTCGAACTGAAAGCGATCAGTGACAGCCGGGCAGAAAAACGCCGGCTGGAATCTGAACTGGCCCGCAGCGCACCGGACAACATCACTGTAGCGGTTGAAATCTCTGCCCCCCGCCCGGTCATCACCCCCTACACGTTGAGGTTCTTGATTGACGAAAAAGGCCCACGCTTTGATGCCTGTTCGACAGATACCTTGGCGGGCAGGGACAAGATTCTTGCCGCTGCGGCTGCGACCGGAATGAAGGGCAAAGCGATTTGTACCATTGGGCTAGGCGTCCCAAGCCCGACATGGGACGAAGCCGTCGTCACAGGTATCCAGTACCTCGCCAAACTGGGCGGAGGGTCCATAACCTTTAGCGATGCTGACGTGACCCTGGTCGCCGCCGACACGACCGCGCAGGACGTGTTCGACAAGACCATGGGCGAACTGGAAGCAAAACTGCCTGACCTGTTCTCTTTGCATGCGGTGTTGCCAAAACCCGTCGTCATTGACGGCACCGGCGAAACCGATGCGGGACCACCCGAATTCGTTGCAACCCGCAGTCCCGAAGGGCTGGTGCAACTGCGCGGGCGCGTTCTTGACCAGCGCACGCGCGTTGCGACTGAAAGCTTTGCCAAGGCGCAGTTTGGCAGCACCGTTGTAAACGGCGCCATGCGCCTGGATGACAGCCTGCCAAGCGGTTGGTCAACGCGGGTTCTTGCCTCTCTCGAGGCGCTGGCCCTGCTGCACCACGGCAGCGCCGTTTCCCAACCCGATGTTGTGGAAATTCGCGGTGTGACGGGAAATGAAGACGCACGCGCCGAAATCTCTCGGCTGTTGTCAAAAGAATTGGGAGAGTCGCAAAACTTCCGCATTTCGGTGACGTATGACAAAAAATACGACCCGCTTGCCAATATCCCGACGCCAGAAGACTGCGTCAGTGAAATCAGCACAATCCTAAGCGTGCGCCAGATTACCTTTGCGCCATCCTCGGCCGACATTGATGAGGCCGCTCAGGACACAATTGACAAAATCGCAGAGGTTCTCAAAAAATGTGAGGACGTCCCGATGGAAGTCGGCGGACACACTGACAGCCAGGGCCGCACGGTCATGAACCAAACGCTAAGCCAACAACGGGCAGAGGCAGTTGTCACGGCCTTGCTGGGCAAGCGCGTTCTGACCGCCAACTTGAACGCGGTCGGCTATGGGGAAAGCGAGCCGATCGCCGACAATGACACTGAGGAAGGGCGTGAAGCCAACCGGCGCATTGAGTTTAAGCTGATCGTTCCGGAAGATCAGGCGCAAGACAGCGAAGACAGTAGCGCGCCAGAGCAGGCATCAGGCGAAGCCGCCGATACGGACGCCACACCAGACACGGACACACCAACAACAGAGAGTACGGATGAACAGAACTGAGTTTATCGTCGCCACCGCCATCATTCTATTTGTGGCGTTTGTCCTTGGGTGGTTTGCAAATTGGCTTGTCCATCGCTTCATGCGCATTGGGCAATCTGAAATGGGCGAAGTCGACAAGATGGCCCAGCAACTGCACGAGGCCGAGGAACAGCGAGATCAGGCCATCGCCTATTTCCAGCAACGCGAAGCGGAAATGGCCAATCAGCAATCCCAGACAGATGCAGAGCTAAGAGCCGCGATGGATGGTCTGCGCGAGGTTCGTCACGAAGCGGAAGAATTGCGGGCCCATATCGAAAAGATCAGCAAGGTCTGACTTACCAACGCTTCAGCGCGTCTTCATCTTCGATCTTTGACGCCACCCAATCTGCGCCATCTTTGGTTACTTCTTTTTTCCAGAAGGGTGCGCGGGACTTTAGGTAGTCCATTAGGAAATCACATGCCTGAAATGCATCGGCCCGGTGCCCTGCGGCTGTCGCCACCATCATGATCTGTTCGCCCGGTTTCATTTCGCCAAAGCGATGAATGACCAGACACTCTGCAAGCGACCAGCGCTTTACGGCTTCTGCCTCAATCGCTTCGATCGCGGATTGCGTCATCGCGGGGTAATGTTCAATCAACATATGTTTGAGGTCCCCGGTGTCGTCACGCACAACACCCGTAAAACTGACCACGGCCCCCACGTCATGGCGGCCCTTGGCGAATGCCCCCAGTTCTTGCCCCGGATCGAAGGTTTCTGATTGCACCCGAACAGTCACGTTAGCCGCCTGTCATCGGTGGAAAAAACGCAACTTCGCGCACGCCTTCAAGGGATGCGTCCATTTCGCTAAGCTCTTGATCAAGGGCGACGCGCAAAGCCGAAACATCCGCAAATGTCACCGCGTATCTTTCTTCTTTTGCCTTCAGTTCTTCGATCAGATCCAGAACCGTAGCTGCATTGGTTTCCAGTTTTTCCTTTGGAATCCCGATCCGTTCGCGCACCCAAGCAAAATACAAAACATCAATCATTTGAGGTTTTCGTCCCTAAGAAACGGCCGAGACTTGTTGAAGTAATCCCAACCGGTGATCAGCGTAAGAATAGCGGCCACCCAAAGCATGACGACACCGATCCTAAAGCTCCAGACCATGCCCTGGTATTTCCACCCAAGGCCCATCACATCTTCGACTTTGTTGTTAAGCACGTCTGAAACCATCGCATTGTCCATGCCAAAGCTGTGCATCACAAAATAATGTTCAAACATACCCGTCGCGAACAGAACTGAAATAGCGATCATCTGCGCCGTGGTTTTCCACTTGGCCAGTTTCGTGACTTTCAGCGTCCCAGCATCGGCCCCCAAAAATTCACGCAATCCTGAAACGAAGACTTCCCGGAATATGATCATCGTGGCGGGTAACAAGATCCACGCGTTCATGCCCATGAACCCGGTGATCACCAGCAATGCAATCACCACCATCGCCTTGTCGGCGATCGGGTCCAGCATGGTGCCGAACTTGCTTTCCTGTTTCCAGGTGCGCGCCAGATAGCCGTCGAACCAGTCTGTCACCGCTGCCGATACGAACAGCAGCAAGGCAAACAGATCAGCCCAGGGGCGGGTGAAGTACAGGAACATCACGACCAGGCCAGGGGCGGCCAATAGTCTGAGAACCGTGAGAATATTCGGAATTGTCCATGTCATACAAACACCCTTAACCTGTCAGCCCCGGTCATGGAAGAAGTCATAGATCGTCTCTGCAATTCTGTCAGAGATACCTTCGACCGCTTTCAGATCGGCAAGCCCTGCCCGGCTGACGGCCTTGGCGCTTCCGAAATGACTGAGCAAGGCCTTTTTTCGCGATGCTCCGACCCCTGCAACCTCATCCAACGGCGTGGCACCAATCGCCTTGGACCGCTTGCTGCGATGCGTTCCGATGGCGAACCTGTGGGCCTCATCCCGCAAGCGCTGAACGAAATACAAAACCGGATCATTGTGACGCAGCGCAAAGGGGCGCTGCCCACGTCGATAGAACTCTTCTTTGCCAGCATCCCGATCAACGCCCTTGGCCACACCAACCATGGCGATGTCTTCGACACCCTGTTCCTTAAGGATCTCTGCCACGGCGCTGACCTGCCCGGCCCCGCCGTCGATGAGCAACAGATCAGGCCAGGTGCCCCCCTGTCGGTCCGGGTCTTCTTTTTGCAGCCTTGAGAACCGCCGCGTCAGGACCTCTTTCATCATGCCAAAGTCATCCCCCGGCGTCAGATCATCCCCACGGATGTTGTATTTTCGGTATTGGCTTTTGATAAAACCTTCGGGCCCTGAAACGATCATCGCCCCGACCGCATGGGCGCCCTGGATGTGTGAGTTATCGTAAACCTCTATCCGCTTTGGCGGCCCTTCCAGATCAAAGGCCTCTGCCAGGCCGGCAAGCAGTTTCCCTTGCGTCGCCGTTTCAGACATTTTGCGAGCCAGGCTCTCGCGGGCGTTGCGCACCGCATTTGCAATCAGCTCTGCCTTTTCGCCACGGATTGGAACGGCCAGCTCTACCTTGCGGCCGGCCTTTTGCGCCAAAGCTTCTTCCATCAGATCGACATCTTCGATCGGGTGGCTTAGCAACACCAAGCGCGGGGGTTCCTTGGTGTCATAGAATTGGCCAACGAAGGCCTGAAGGATTTCCGGCTCTTCCGCGCCCGCCCCGGTTTTGGGGTAATAGTCGCGGTTGCCCCAATTTTGATTTGCACGGATGAAAAACACCTGCACACAGGCCTGTCCACCATCCATGTGAACGGCCACCACGTCGGCCTCTGCCACACCTTGGGGGTTAATGCCCTGGCTTTCCTGAACCTGCGTCAGGGCGCGGATACGATCCCGGATCGCAGCGGCGCGTTCAAATTCCATCTCTTCGCTGGCCTTGTTCATTTCCGTGGCCAGCTCCGTTTGAACATTGGTGGATTTTCCCTGCAGAAAACGTTCCGCGTCAGAGACCAGATCGCCGTAGTCGCTTTCGGAAATGTACCCCACACAAGGCGCGCTGCATCTTTTGATTTGATAAAGCAAACAAGGGCGCGTCCGGCTTTCAAACGTGGCATCGGTGCAATTGCGCAGCAGAAAGACTTTTTGCAATTGGTTGAGCGTCCGGTTCACCGCCCCGGCACTTGCGAACGGACCATAGTAATTGCCCGGTTCCTTTTTGGCGCCCCGATGTTTCTTGATTTGGGGAAACCCATGGCGCTTGGACACCAGAATGTTCGGAAAGGATTTGTCATCCCGCAACAACACGTTGTAGCGCGGCTTGAGCTGCTTGATCAGATTTTGTTCCAACAACAACGCTTCGGTTTCTGTCTTTGTCGTCAGAAACATCATTGATGTCGTTTCAGAGATCATCCGAGAGATGCGCGGCGAATGCCCCAAAGGCTTGGCGTAGTTTGACACGCGCTTTTTTAGGTTGCGGGCCTTGCCCACATAAAGAACCGCACCTTTTTCATCCAACATCCGATACACTCCGGGCGAGTTATCCAAACTGTTCAGATAACCTTGGATGCAGTGATGCCCTTTGGGTGGGTTCGACATGTTTGCGGTGCCTTTATCTGCCTGATCGGTCAAATTATGATTCCTGAAGTGGCTGCAACCTTATTTCGTTCGAGGCAAGAGTAAACATACCCACCAAACCTGTGGATAACCTTGGTGGTAAGTTTCGGATGTCGCCATTTTTTCCTTAGTTTTTGGCAGCTTCGCCGTTTTGCTTAAAAAACAGGCACTTAATTAAGTGTCTGTTATATAAGTACATTTTTTTGCTCTTCGCACAACGAGTTGAAAACGTTGCTAAATTTATGACGGTCATGTGACACGTGCGGCCGAAGTGCACAACTTGCACGGCAATGGCGGCTTTATTGCTCTGGTCCGATAATGTCCTTTGACTGCCAACCAAGGTGTTGACCACCATCGACACATAATAATTGCCCCGTCACACCATGCGCATTCAGCAAGTAAACCAGCGCAGAAACGATGTCTTCTGGGTTAGAGCCTCTTTCCAGAACGGTGCCAGAGCGCTGTTTTTCAAACCGTTCACTCGGCTCGTTTTCACCGCGCAATGTCGGCCCCGGCCCGATCGCGTTGACCCGAACCGCAGGGCCAAGCGCTTGTGCCATTGTTTTGGTCAGCGCCCATAGCGCCATCTTGGACATTGTGTAGGTCATGAACTCTGGCGTCAGCTTTCGCACCCGTTGGTCGAGCATGTTGACGACAAGCGCATTTGCAACCGGCTCTCCATTCGCGTCGAGCGTTGGATCGGGCACCGCCTTTACGAAATTTTGGGTCAACACAAAGGGCGCGCGCAAATTCGACCCGACATTGCGATCCCAGCTTTGCTTGGTCGCAGTTTCGATATTGTCATATTCAAAAATGGATGCGTTGTTGACCAGCACCGTCAACGGACCACCCAGTGCCTCTGACGCCCTGCCGATCAGCGACTGGGTTTCGGCCTCGTCCAGCAAATCCGCGCAAAGCACCTCTGCTCTTCGCCCCAGGGCCCTGATCTCTGCTGCGACGGCCAGCGCCTGTTCTTCGGACGTGTTGTAATGGACAGCAACGTCGTATCCGTTTTCGGCAAGACACAGCGCCATTGCGCGCCCCAGGCGTTTCCCCGCGCCTGTAACCAGTGCGCGTTTTTCAATCATGCGCCGCCCCCGCGGAACAAAACGAACAAGACATAGACGACATAAAGCCCTGTAAAGGCCCCTCCCCAAATTCTGGACAGGTTAAGTTTGAAGAAGATAAACGGAGCAAGCAAGGCAACAGATGCCGCCATCACCCACATGTCCACATAAAGGATGCCCTTGGACACAGGGATTTCGCCGAAGAACGTAGATATCCCGATGATCGCCAGAAGGTTGGCGATGTTAGAGCCCAGGACATTGCCCAAGGCCACATCAGTTTCGCGACGAAACGCGGCGGTGATTGTCGTGGCCAGCTCTGGCAAGGACGTACCAACAGCGACCAAGGTTAGCCCGATCACCGTCTCGCTCACATGAAAATCGCGGGCAATGTTGGTTGCGCCAGACACCAACAGATTTGCGCCGATTGGCAATCCAATCAAACCAACGACTAAAAAGCCAATAATTTTCCACCACGGAGTATGCGGATCGGCCCCCTCGATGTCGATCTCTTCGTCACAGGCAGCTTTCGTTGCACCGCGCTCCATCCGCGCGGTGTAGACGGATTGACCAAGGATAAACAAAAACACCGCGACCAGAATGAGACCATGCACCCAGGTGATGGGGGTCAGCATCGCAAAAATGATGAACAGCCCCGTCGCGACGACCATTTGTCCAAATTCGCGCAGCGGCCTGGAATTTGCCGTTCCTAGACCGAAAATCAACGCCGGAACGCCAAGCACCAACAGAATGTTTGAGATGTTGGATCCGACGACATTCCCCACGGCCAAGCCCGGGACGCCCTTGCGCACCGCATCGATGCCAACCAACATTTCGGGGGCGGATGTTCCGATCGCGACCACCGTCAGGCTGACGATCAGCGCCGGAATGCCAAGACGTAGGCTAAGGTTGACAGCCCCGCGTACAAGAATGTCGCCTGCAAACAGCAGAATGACCAGCCCAAGAACAACGTGAATGAGATCCATAACTCAAGATTTTCCCGAAGAACAATCGCATTCGCTCTTGCCGATTTTAAAGCGTCCACATTTAGGACATTTTGCAGCCTCGAGCCGTTTTTGACCGGGGTATTTCAGCCGCCCGAACATCGCCAGAACGAGAATCCCAATCAAAAACAACGAGACGGCTTTGATCATCATCTAAAGTCCAAACCGCGCATATTCTGCGCGCTCCTCGATGCTATAAAGCGCTTCATCCATCATTTGCGCGCCAAAACGTTGCAAGAACGGCTTGCGTTGCGAATAGGCCACCAAGCGGACATCTTTGCCGTACCGTTCCTTCATCTTTGGAACCAGATGACCGATACCATCGGCCAGGCCAAGATCCACGCCGGTTTGCCCAAGCCAGAATTCGCCGGTGAACAAATCCGTGTCCTGGCTCAACTTTGGCCCACGCCGAGATTTGATCTGCTGGATGAAGGTTTCATGCATCTGTGTCAGCAGCGCGTTCAGGCGTTTCACATCGGCTGCCTTTTCGGGCTTGAACGGGTCCATCACGCTTTTTGATTTTCCAGCCGTGTGCACACGTCTTTCTATGCCGTGGCTTGCGATGAATTCATGCAATCCGAAACCGGCAGAAATCACTCCGATGGATCCAACGATAGAACTTTGGTCCAACCAAATCTCATCTGCCGCAGACGCCAGCCAATATCCACCAGAGGCGGCCACATCCTCGACAAACGCGAAAACGGGAATGTTCTTTTCATCGGCAAGCCGACGAATGCGCGCTGCAATCAATGACGATTGAACAGGCGAGCCCCCAGGCGAATTGATCGACAGGGCCACGGCTGCCGGTTTGCCTCGTTTAAACGCACGTTCAATCATCGAGGCCAGCCCGGCATCGTTCAATGAGGTGCCACGGCCACCGGACGCAATAACGCCGTTCAGCTTGATCACGGCCACAACGGGTGGTGATTTAACAAAGGGGATCCATCTTTTCATAACAGAGATGTAGGGTCCTAGGCGCCAATGAACAAGCAGTCAGACCACATGTTCTGTCATGGAATGTGTTTCAATGGGCTGCAGGTGAAAAATGTACAGCTCTGGGTCAGATAGGCCGGGGCAAAACCCCGGCCTTCTGCGCTATTTCGCGGCGTTCAGCTGGCGGATAACACCGCCCATGGCCAAAAAGTACATGCCCGAAGAAATCAGGTTGATCCCAACCAAAAGCCCAAGCGCCCAGACCGCAGACGATGGCAGATCGTTAAAGATCAAAACACCGGCGAGGATAGAGATTATCCCAGACACCATCAGCCAGCCCCAACCCACACCAGGGCGGCGTGACCAGGCATCGGAAACCTCGATAAAGCCCTGCACAACAAAGCTGACGGCCAGGATGATTGTAAGTCCGATGACACCTTCAAACAGGTTGAAGGCCATCCACCCGCCGACGATGACGAAAAGCACACCCAGCACCATGTTCATAGTACGTCCGGCTTTCTTTTCAGACCGAAATGCGCTGATCAAATAGCCAACGCCCAGAAACAACAGCGCCCACCCGATAATGAGCTTTATCGCGAGCGTCGAAGCCAGTGGAAAAATGATCGCGGCGATGCCTGCGATCACAACGATGATCCCAAATATTGTGAACCACTTTGGGTTTAACACTTGGTCGTCCTGATTGGTATTGCTCATCTTTGATATCCTTGTGTCTATAACCACGTGTTTTTACTTAGCGGGTCCACCGGCGCGGCGCTAAGCGACCAGCAGCAAAACCTTGTGGTTTTCGCGCAGGTGCGTGATTTTTGCCGATGGCTGGGGAACGCTTACCGCGCGGCCCCGCGTGGGTTCAACCCGCCTTTTTGCAGGGCGGTCGGTTTGTTTTCTTTTGCCAACAGAACTTTGCGCAATGCCGTCACTGATGTGCGAAATCCGTCCGCAGACCCGGCGTCAGAACCGCTGCCCGCAAGGAATTTTTCCATTTGCGCCCGATCGCTCGGATCGAGGCCTTGTGCAAGATTTGCAAATGTCGCCGTCGTGTCGGCCGCCGAAAAATGATTGAGCCAGGACCAAAAGGCCGTGCGCATCTTTTCACCGTCACCTGAGCGTGCAGCTGTGGTGAAATTTTTGAACGCGCGCCCTTCTGATTTTTCGGCCCTTTCACGCGCGTCCTTCCATTCCCGAAGCACGACAGGGCCAAATCGTTTGACCGCCAAGCGCAGGAAATAGGCCACAACGGCAAGTGTTGTGATCAAGGCAATATGCGTTTTGATCCAAAGCAGAACAGCCGCGATTTGCTGCAATATGTCGGTGCGCTTTTGTTCGGCTTCTAGCGCTTTTTGCTGGGCCTCATAGGCTGGGTTCGGGGCAACCTCGATGTCGAGCGCGGGCAAGACGGTTTCCTGAACAGCCTTCTTTTCAGGATCAAACCAACTTACCTTGATTTCCGGAAGTTGAACTGCGCCTGCCTTTTGAAACACATAGGTCGCAGCGTCGATCCGAGTGGCCTCATAGCTTCCTCGGTTGGTTTGATCACTCAGTTGCGGCTGCGCGGGGTAAATCTTTGTTCCCTCGACCTGCTCAAACGTGACCTCTGGCAATGCAAGCGCGAAAGTACCGCCAGCGACAATCGTAACCTGCCGCTCTAAAGCGTCGCCGACCTTCAAGCCGGTTGCTTCTTGATCATATTTTTCGGTGACCGTCATGTCCGACGTGGTCACCACACGATCTAGCCCCTCTACCCCGTCCGGCAAAACAACGTCGATTGGGGCCGGCGTGACGTCCAGCGTCAGCGGCTGTTCCGTGCCGTCGCGTGTAATGCCAATGCTCACCTGAAAAGACGGGACATCCATTTGCCCCGGGCGTTGCGGGATGATGACGTAGCGTTGGCTTAGCCCTGCGTTCCCGGTTTCACGGTCCGTAAAATTGACGCCGAGCTGTTCCGGCAGCAATGAAATAGCCCCGTCAACCTTAAGCTCTGGGTATTGGGGGGGCGTGCTGACCGTCCCGGGCGTCGTGATTTCCACCCACAGACGCACGGTTTGACCCACGAATATCTGCCCCTCTGGTTCATAATGCGTCTTGATGTTTGCAGCGGCGCTGGTCGGCTCGGCGCTTTCCTGGGCCCATAAAGGCGCCCCGATCAGGAACAAAATCAGCGCGGCTGCAAATCTCATTCTGCGGCCTCTTGGTCTTGCTGGTTCAGTTGATAGGCAAACTTGAACTGCAAGAAATCAGCGGGGGTCGTTTGCACGCGCTCCATCCACATATCCTGCATCTGCGCATCACTTAGCCCGCCCTGGGATTGAAACTGTTCCTTTGAAACTTCGCCGACCGCATTGTCGGCCTTGTCATCGAACACCGTTCTGTCGGCCCGCAAAGCGCCTTCGGTGCCGCCTGCATCGTCGTATTCTTTTTCATCCAGCTCTTTCAGGCCGGTGACCCAGTCTAGGTTAAAGGTCGCCTCTGGAAAGTCAGGTTTCATTTCCAAAGCCTGTTGATAGGCCGCGATCGCCTCCTCCAGCTTTTCCTGTTTTGCCAGCGCGTTCCCCAGGCGGAATTTGCCTTCCGGCGTGTCCATCTTTTCGTAAAGCGCGGCGGCATTGGCGAAATCACCCGCCATGTAAAAGGCCTGGGCTTTCCAGTCCGGGTCTTCAAACATCCGTGCAGCTTGCTGATAGTCCCCCCGCTGTATGAACAGCCGCCCCTGTTGATCGGGGGTAAGCCACCAATCCAGAAACCCGGCCGAAGCCGGGGACGCGCCCAGTCCAAATGCGAGTGCAGAGGCAATAATCAAACCTTTCATCACAACCACCGCACAGTCCAGCCGCGTCGCGACCATAGAAGAACCAGAAACATAAGCGGCCAGATCAAGTAGTACCCGAAATCCCGCCACTGCAGGTTTTCATCTTCGTCGATTGAGCTGACCAAATTGGTCGATATCCGCCGCATGATCGCGTCGACATCCGCAT
Source organism: Marinosulfonomonas sp. (assembly GCA_051251595.1). Lineage (GTDB taxonomy): Bacteria > Pseudomonadota > Alphaproteobacteria > Rhodobacterales > Rhodobacteraceae > NORP110. The sequence goes on along the minus strand of JBPOFA010000005.1, from coordinate 26,703 downwards.
CGTCCGGCGTGACCATCACCAGACTTGTCCCACTGGCAGAGGCGACAGCATCCAATCCAGCCCTGTCAATCGGCGGAGCATTGCCATCGATCAGCCCGAAGGACCGCCCCCCGGCCTCATCACTTTTGATCGGGCTTTCGGCATCGCCGCCAAAGCCCAGAAACAAGACTTGATCCCCAGAATTCGCAGCATGTTCGGCAAAACTGTCAGAGGCCGTGCGATCTATGCCATCCGTCATAAACAAAATGGTCCCGACCGCGTCTTCCGAAGCCAGCATGTTTTCCGCCAGGGTCAGCGCCGCTGTGGGATCATTCCCATCCAAAGGCATAACGCCGGGCAACATAGAGGCCAGATAGATCTCAATCAGCCCGACATCATCCGTCAAAGGCAAGACCGGATGGGCGCTGCCCGCATAGGCAATGACAGCTGTGCGCGCGCCTTGTCGTTTGTCCAACAAGTCCCGGATCTTTTGTTTGGCACGTTCCAGCCGCGTCGGTTGTTGATCGGTCGCCAACATCGTCGGGGTCATTTGCAGGGCGATGATAAAGGGCGACTTGTCTTGGGTGAAAGGCGTGATGACACGTTGCCAGGTCGGCCCTGCCAACGCCACAGAGGCAAGGATCAACGCGACGGTCAACAGCTGGTAGGGGCGAATAAACTTATCGCTGCTTCCCGCAACAGTCAGGTGCTGTAGCAGGTCGGATTGAATGACGGATTTCCATTGGTCCGCAGCATTAAAGCGTCGCCGCAAAATAAAATACAGCCACACCGCAAAAGGGATAACCAACAGCCACCAAGGCCGCAAAAAGTGGAAATTTTCCAAAGCCAGCTCAGACATGGGCCCGCCTTTGTCGCCGGGATCGCGCCAGCATATAGAGCGCCAGCAATAGATTGCAGATCATCATGACGCCCAGGGGATAGTAGAACAATTCAAACTGTGGGCGGTAGGAAATGGATTCCTGAAGCTGCGGTTCCAACTTGTCCAGTTGGGCATAGACATCCTCTAGAGAGGCCCGGTCAAGCGCCAGAAAGCTTTGCCCGCCCGTTTCATTTGAGATGAAATCGAGCGTGTCCATATCCATCGCATTCTCGCCCACACTTGTCGGGTCGCCCATGGCAATCGTGTAGATCGTGATCCCTTTTTCAGCGGCAATTGTCGCCGCCCGCTCTACCGGCATCTGGCTGCCGGAATCGTTGCCATCTGTCAGCAAGATCGCAACCTTGTTGGGCGTGTCGGTTGCCTCAAACAATCTGATGGTCAGCCCGATAGCATCCCCAATCATGGTCTTGGCCCCGGCCATGCCGACCTGCAATTCATCCAACAACTGCAAAACGGTTTGATGATCGGTGGTGAACGGCGCCTGCGGATATGCAGCCTCGCCAAAGATCGCAAGGCCCAGCCGATCCCCTTCGCGGCGTTCGATGAATTCGGCCAACACCTCTTTTACAGCGTCAAGGCGGGCGATCTTGTTTCCGCTTGCGTCTGTAAAGTCCTCTTCGGACATTGATCCGGACAAATCCACGATCAACAACATGTCCCGCGCGGCGACGTCACGCACGATGGCGTCCCCAACCCAAACGGGTCGGGCCAAGGCGATGATAATAAGCACCCAGGTCAACAGACCACAAATCCGTTGTAGTGCCCCCATGCGTTCAACAGCAGCACCGGTTTCCGGCGTCTTTCCGGACAGTTCGACCAGCCTGCCAAAAAACGGTGCACGCAATGCCTCGCCCGCATCGCGGAATTCAGGGGACAGCCAATTCACCAAAAGCGGCAAAGGCAAAAATACAAAGGCCCAGAGGAAATCAAAGCTCAGCACGGTGCCCTCGCAACCAGGTTTCACTGGCTTCCAGAATATGATTGGCTTGCGCTTCGGGCACCACGGCATCCTTGGCGCCATAGGCAAGCATGTCAAAGACGGTGCTGTCAGCCTCTTCAAAAACAGGCGATGGCAAGCGGGCGTTCAGCCAGTTGATCCAGTCTCCCCCGCGCAGGCTTGCCACGTCTGCCCGTGCGCCTGCGCCAAGTGCTGCCACGCGCAAAAGCTGTGGGACCTCGTGCAGCCCGTCGCCCTTCGATTTGATGGCGCTCAGCCGCTCTAGCCCGTCGCGGCGATACTGATCCGCCTGATAGGATTTCCAGCGCTGCCAGACCAACCATGCGATACCAGCAATCGCCAGGACAGCGACCATGGCCCAGCCCCATGTCTGGGGCATCCAGCTGATGGCAGGTGGGGCGGGCAGTTCTTTTAGCCCCCACATTCGGTCAGAGCCGAAAATCTCTGTTGCGGATTCCTGCGCGCTCATCTGCTTTGCACCTTGGGCCGGCTGCCCAAAAGTTTGCGCAACTGTTGGGCCACGGGCAGACCCGCATCAATTGGTAGGATTGGGATTTGGCGTTGCAACAGAAATTTCCGCGCCGTTTCAACCTGGGTCTCGTAGGCTGACCGATATTTTTCCCGCAATGCGCTGTCGTCGGAATCCACCTCGACTTGCAGCGCACCGTCGCCCACGACAACTGGCCCAAGCTCTGGCAGATCGGTTTCCAGTTGATCAAACACGAAACCGGCCAAAACATCGTTGTGTTGCGCCAGTCGTGTCATCAAGCGGCGCGTTTGGTCATCGGCCCCATCAAAATCGCTGAGCACACAGACAAGGTAATCATGCTTGGCAATCTGGGTGACTTTTCTCAAAACTTCGTTGAGCTGCTCTGGGCGGCCAACCAGCTCTGGCGACGTGCTCAGGGCCTGGTTCTGCCCCACGACAGATTCCAGGATTTGCATAACCGTCTTTGTGCTGCGGCGTGGGCGAATGACTTTGGTGTCCGTGTCGTTAAAGACAATCGCCCCGACACGGTCGCCCGCATCCACCACGCGCCACGCGCCAAGTGCGGCAGCCTCGGCAGCGGCGACGGATTTCATCGCGCGTTTGCTGCCAAAGAACATGTTCACACGCTGATCCACCACCAGCAATGTGGGGCGATCCCGTTCCTCGGTGTAAACACGCGTGTGGGGCGTGCGCATCCGCGCTGTGACCTTCCAGTCAATGTTGCGGATGTCGTCGCCCGGCAGGTAGGTTCTGATTTCTTCAAAATTCAAACCACGCCCACGCAGCTTAGAGGCCTTTTGCCCCGCCAGCAAACTGTGGATGGGTTGCTTTGGCAAAAACGAAAAGCCCTGCCCCTGGTGTTTAAGGGCGATCAAGCTGTTCAGGTCCGTATATGCGCCACCCGTCATTTCGTGCGCCTTCCTTTGCCCAAAGCCCTAAGGTGCTGCAACCTGATTGACGATTTCCTTGATCACATGATCCGCTGTAATGCCTTCGGCTGCGGCCTCATAACTCAGGACCAGACGGTGCCGAAACACGTTGTGAACCACGGCGCGGACATCATCCGGCGTTACGAAATCGCGGCCAGCCATCCAGGCAAGGGTGCGGGCGCATTTGTCCAGACCGATGCCCCCACGCGGACTTGCGCCAACCTCTAGCCATGATTTCAGCTCTTCTGAATAGCGTTCTGGGTAACGTGTCGCGAAAAGCAGATCGACGATGTAGTTTTCGATCGCCTCACTGGACGTCACTTTTGCAATCTCTTTGCGGGCGTTGAACACGACGTCTTGGGACAAAGGTTCAAGTTTTTCCTTCTTTCCCGCGCTGGCGTCGTCGGCTTCGCCGCGCACCAACCGGATCACCTTCACCTCGGATGCTTCATCACCATAATCGACGCGGACATGCATTAGGAACCGGTCCATCTGCGCCTCTGGCAAGGGGTAGGTGCCTTCTTGTTCGATTGGGTTCTGGGTGGCCATCACCATAAACATCGGAGGCATCTTGTGGGTTGTACCGGCCACGGTGACCTGACGTTCTTCCATCGCCTCCAGCAAAGCGGCCTGCACTTTGGCCGGCGCACGGTTGATTTCGTCGGCCAGAATGATGTTGCCGAAAATCGGGCCGGGATCAAATTTGAATTCGCCCTGCCCGTCTTTGGTGTAGTACACCTCTGTCCCGGTCACATCTGCTGGCAACAGATCCGGCGTGAACTGGATGCGGGAAAAATCCGCATCCACATTCTTTGCCAGACTTTTGATCGCGCGGGTCTTGGCAAGACCGGGCAAGCCCTCGACCAGCAAATTGCCGTCTGAAAGTAGCCCGATCAATAGTTTTTCGATGACGTCTTCCTGACCGATGATCGAAGCGGCCATCCGAGTTTTTAGTTCGTTAATGTCGTCCAGTGCAGTCACAACGTCACCTTACTTCTTAATTGGCTTCAAAAGGATAAATCACAGACCAGTCAGACTTCATATCAACGATCGTCCAATCAAGGTCAGTTGCAATGTCCAGACCTTCGTCAAACCTACCAATGGCAGTGTCCCGGTCATAGGCCCATTCGCGATCGGCGTCTGTGTGGTGAACAAAAACTTGCAGCGTTTCACCGGGACCCGCATCGGTCCACTGAAGCATTTTCAGGTCACCATCAGAATTTCCAAACGCAGCAATGGGACGCCGCCCAATGATGCGGGATATCGCAATGGGCTTTCCTTCTTTGTCATCGTTAAAGAATAGGTCCGGCTGGCGCACAAGAACCGGCACACCATCGCGCATTTCCAGTTCAGTTGTAATGCTGGACCCAATGATCTGTTCTGGCGGGATACCGTAATCCGACAGGTTCATTGCGCGCATGAACTGCACTCCGCCGCCGGATACAATGTAAGTCTTGAAATCGTTGGCGCGCAGATAGTCCAGCACTTCCAGCATCGGCTGGTAGATCATCTGACTGTAAGGTTGTCCCGTTTTCGGGTGCACCGCGGTCGCGTTCCAATCCTCTACGTTTTTCTTGAACTCCGCCTCTGTCATACCCGAATGCGACGCAGCAATGACCTTAAGCAATCCCTCGTGACCGCTTTCTTTGATAGCGTCCATGTCGCCTTCAATAATGCCTTTGAACGGTTGCATGTCGGCCCATTCCGGGTGGTCTGGTGCCATTTCCTTTATGCGATCCAAGGCAAACGCCAGTTGGAAATAGAACGGCTGTTCTGACCAAAGCGTCCCATCATTGTCGAATGTCGCTATGCGGGCTTCGGCTGGCACGAAATTGGCAGAGGACTCGTCAGTTACATCTTCGACAAAAGATATGATGTTGGTTTTGGATACAGAGTCATTCCAAGACGGCAATGGATCCTGCGCTAAAGCAATTTGGGCGCTTGCCATCATAAAAGAAACGGCAATGCCAAAGCTTGACAGGTTTCGAGTAAATTTCATCGTTACTTCCACCAAAACAAAAGATGATCGCCCACCCAGTTGGGTGGGCGAAACTGTTTATGATTAATTCGACCCTTTCGGGTTCGTCATGGCCTCAACTGCATCGCCCAAAGTGAAAGATCCAGGTTTTTGTCTTGGCGGGAACTCCTCAAATGTAGCCAGGAATTGGCCGACATATTCTGCTGCAGGCAGCAGAATGAAAGCACGATCCAACAGCCAGTCGTAATATGTGTTGGATGTTGAATAGGAACGTTCATAAGGATCACGGCGCAGATTGAACAACAACGGAACCCTCAAAACAGTCCAAGGCTCAATCCATGCGCGAAGGGTTGTTTCTGCCTTTTGCTCCAGAAAGATGGCCTTCCAGTCATCGTAGCGCAAAGCCGTCAGATCACCGTCATCCGAAAAATAGAAGATCTCATGACGCGGACCTTCCTCAACTTCGCCCGTCAGGTACGGCAAGAAGTTATAGCCGTCCAGGTGCACTTTATAGACGCGTCCGATTGCTTCCACACCACCAGCTTTCAACTGTTCTTTAATGTCAGGGTTTCCGACAGCGGCCAGATAAGTCGGCAACCAATCCATGTGGTGCATAATTTCGTTGGAAACACTTCCGGGTTCAATTTTGCCCGGCCAACGAACCATAGATGGCACCCGCCAACCGCCTTCCCAGTTCGTATTCTTTTCACCGCGGAATGGCGTCATTCCAGCATCTGGCCAAGTATTCATATGGACGCCGTTGTCCGTCGAGTAGTGGACGATCGTGTTGTCAGCAACGCCGAGTTCATCAAGCTTGTCGAGCAGCATTCCGACGTGACGGTCATGTTCGACCATCCCATCTGAATATTCATCCTGCCCCGAAATACCGCGTAATTCCTCTTTTACGTGGGTGCGAAAGTGCATTCGCGTACCGTTCCACCAAACAAAGAATGGCTTTTCTGACGCGACGGCTCTTTCCATAAAATTCAGAGCACGCTCAACAGTTTCGTCGTCGACGGTCTCCATTCTCTTCTTCGTCAAAGGGCCTGTATCTTCGATCGTTCCATCCGCTTTGGATGAAACAACGCCGCGCGGCCCAAAACGCTCGGCAAATGCCGGATTGTCAGGATAGTCCTCATTTTCCGGCTCTTCTTCGGCGTTGAGGTGATAAAGATTACCGAAGAATTCATCAAACCCGTGGTTTGTTGGCAGCATCTCGTCTTGGTCGCCGAGATGGTTCTTGCCGAACTGGCCTGTTACATAGCCCTCGGCTTTGAGAAGCCCGGCTATTGTCGGATCTTCAATCTGCATGCCTTCTTTTGCTCCGGGCATGCCAACTTTGGACAGCCCCGTGCGAAGAACGCTTTGCCCCATGATAAAAGTAGATCGTCCGGCTGTGCAGGATTGCTCACCGTAGTAATCAGTGAAAATCATGCCTTCCTTCGCCACGCGGTCAATGTTTGGCGTACGGTAACCCATTAGCCCCATCGTGTATGCGCTAATATTAGACTGCCCAATATCATCGCCCCAGATCACCAAGATATTTGGTTTTTCCTGAGCTTGCGCGGGAGCGCCAGCCAACAGCAATACAGAGACTGCGCTGGCTAAGGCCTTGTTAAACTTCATCGTTTTCCATGAGATTTTTATGGTACTTAATGGTTTCATATCGTACTCCATGCTGATCACAGTATTGACAACGTAATTCGGTAGTTAGGCAGCGCACAGATTTGCCAATACTTCGCAAAATGTGGCTCAATTCATATTAAAAAAAACCGCGCTGAAACTCAACGCGGTTCTTTTTGTTCAACTCAACTATTACAGCCTTAACGATCTATTGAGTTCCCGCTTTTTGCATATTTTCCAATACCTTATCGATTGAAAAGCTACCCGGCGTCTGACTTGGCGGGTATTCAACAAACGTGCTTAAGAAGTTTCCGACGTATTCCTGCGCGGGGATCAGCAAGAACAGTCGGCGGAAACGCCAATCGTCGTAACCGCTGGCAACGTGATCAGCCAATTCAAATGGATCCATTCTCAGGTTAAAGATCTTTGGCACGCGCAGCGGAATAAAGGGTTCCTGCCACACGTTAAAGCCTTCTGCGCGTTGTTCAGCAAAGACCACTTTCCAATCGTCGTAACGCAAGTTCAACAAATCGCCAGTGTCAGAAAAGTAGAAGAATTCCCGCCGAGGTCCTTGCTCGGCTTCACCGCGGAAATATGGCATAAAGTCATAACCATCCAGGTGAACTTTGAATTCTTTGTTGCCGACTGTTTTTCCGGTCAACAATTCCTCTTTGATGTTTGTTTTGCCCAACGCTGACATGAACGTAGGCATCCAGTCCATATGGGAAATGATTTCATTCGAAATCTGACCCGGCTCGATGACACCAGGCCATTTCAAAGCCAATGGCACACGAAAGCCACCTTCCCAGTTTTCATTTTTTTCGCCGCGGAAAGGTGTCGTACCGCCATCGGGCCAAGAAAAAACTTCGGCCCCATTGTCAGTAGAATACATAACAACGGTATTGTCAGCGACACCCAGTTCATCAACCTTGTCCAACAGCTGGCCCACATGTCCGTCATGTTCAACCATACCATCAGCATAAACACCCTGACCAGTAACACCTATCGACTCTTCCTTTAGGTGAGTGATCACGTGCATACGGGTTGAATTCCACCACACAAAAAACGGCTTTTCAGCTGCAACGGCGCGTTCCATGAAATTCATGGCGGCATCAAGGGTTTCCTCGTCGACCGTTTCCATGCGCTTCTTGGTCAAAGGTCCGGTGTCTTCGATCTGCCCGTCGGCTGAAGATTTGATCACACCGCGTGGACCATATTTTTCCCGAAATGCAGGATCTTTTGGGTAGTCTTCGTTTTCAGGTTCTTCTTCAGCGTTCAGGTGATAGAGGTTTCCCAAAAACTCATCAAAGCCGCGTGCCGTCGGCAACATTGAATCCAGATCACCCAAGTGATTCTTACCGAACTGGCCGGTCATGTAGCCTTCGTCTTTCATCAACTCAGCAATGGTCAAATCGCGGTCTTGCAAGCCCTCTGGCGCACCCGGAAGACCAACTTTTAGTAGCCCTGTCCGAAAGCCACTTTGACCTGTAACGAATGCCGCGCGACCAGCAGTACAGGATTGTTCACCATAGGAATCCGTAAACAACATGCCTTCATTGGCAATTCGATCAATATTCGGCGTTTCGTACCCCATCATGCCGCGGTTATATGCACTGACGTTCCAAACGCCAATGTCGTCACCCCAGATGATCAAGAAATTCGGTTTGTCCTGCGCGCTTGCTGCAGAAACTGCAACGGTGGAAATCGCAGCAGCCAGCGTTAGCGCCATAGGCCTTGCGGCCCGCCGGGCAGACGCCCGAAATCCTTTTAGTATCTTTGACATAGACACACCCCTTGTTGTTGAACTTACTATTCGTCGCTGTTTTCACTGGGTTACCAGCAAACCCAGCAATACGAGGCTCACGTAGCACTTATACTGTAACAGGCACAATAAATCATCTAGAATTGTTTCAAGGTCTTTCCAGAACTTTTAGTGTCAGCAGTTTTTTCGTCAGTTCACTTGGCTCAAAATCCGGGAATTGCTGTACCATTTGACGCGCATACTCAATCGCCTCGTTCAGGTCACCGGTTTCGTAGAGATTGTTCACCAACAGATCCAAAACTTGCGGCGTTGCCGGCCCAAGTGAGAGGCTGTTTTTCAGGGCTTCCACGGCCTTGGCGTTCTGGCGGGTGTTGAAATAGAGCCCGCCCAATTGATTTTGAATTTCGGCACTGTCTGGAATGGCGGCCGCGGCGGAAAGCAGGGTCTTTTCTGCCTCGTCCGGCAACTCTTGCGCCTGCTCAATGCGCGATACCATGACCCAGGCTTGTTCCAGCTGTGGGTCAAGCTTGGTTGCCTCACCAAATGCCCTTTTGGCGGCATTCATGTCACGCAGGACAAGCGCAAGGCCTGCAATCTGCAATTGTGTCTCTGGGAAATCCGCGCGTTCGATCAGGGACTTTTGAAAAATCGCCATGCTGCGATCAAAATCAGCCTGCGCGGCGGCATCCAAGCCGTCCAATGGCTGACCGGTCATCAATCGTGTAGCGCCAAGCCGAAGGGTCAGCGCCGGATCGTCCAACAACCCGGACGCCAAATCAACGCGCATTCCGGCAGGTACAAGATCCAACATCTGCAACGCCGCAGAACGCACCAGCGAACTGTCATCTTTCAACAAGGGCAAGAGCCGGTTGAAAGTCTGTTCGTTCAGCCCCGACGTCGCAAGATCAATCGCCGACGCCCTGACGATATCAGCCTGGGTTTCATCCAATGCCAAATCGGCCAGGGCGGCAACGGCCTCTGGTCCTTGATTGTTCCGGCCCCGCGCCAGGGTCATACCGTAATGATAGGTTCCCGACCGTCCGTTTGGATACCACTCTTTCACGCGCGCGGCGGCCCATTCGGGTCCTTCGCTTTCGTGACAGGTGCCACATGCATTCGGCGTGCCAAGCGTAATCGTCAGATCCGGGCGCGGCACCCGAAAGCTGTGATCGCGTCGCGGGTCGACTTGCATGAAGTTCTTGGCCGGCATGTGGCAACTGACACATTGCGCACCTTCGCTGCCTTCCGGATGATGATGGTGTTCGGGCGTGTCATATTCCTTCTTTGGCAGGCTCACGAAATCTGGATTTCCTGCGGGGTTATGACATTGCAGGCATGTCGTGTTCCCGACGCCCGCCAGCTCTCCGCTGTGGGGATCGTGGCAATTGGCACAGGTCACGCCCTTGGAATACATTTTACTTTGCAGGAAGGAACCGTAGACAAACACCTCGTCGTTGATTTGACCGTCAGCATGGTACAATCCATCCCGGATCAGCGCCAAATTGTATGAATCGTCAAATGGCGTGCCAACGACAGGGCTGTCCGCAAAAATCGGGCTGCGGCGCGAATGGCAACCGGCGCAAATCTCTATGTTTTTTTGCCCATCTTCCATAGGCAGTGTGACATCAAACCCTTTGGTCAAAGCCAGGATCGGGGATTGCTTTTCATAGACGCTTTGATCTTCCGCCCAGGCGACATGTTCAGCCCCTGCACCGTGACAGGCACCACAGCCAATTGTCAGTTCGCTCCATTCGCTGTGGAACTGATCGTCTTTCGGGTCATAGCCTTTCACATAATCTGTCTGATGACATTCTGCACAGCGGCCATTCCAGTTTTTATACGGCCCGGTCCAATGCAGCCCCTCTCCTGGTTTCAGGTTTTGATCGGGGTAAAGGTGGAACCAACGTTTTTCTACGGTATCCCAGGCAACATCAAATGATTGCAGACGCCCTTGCTGGGTTTCCAAGAGATATTGCTGCAAGGGCCTGACGCCGACCGTATATTTGACTTCATAGTCAACCAACGTCCCATCCGGGCCAAGCGTTTCGATAAAAAACCGCTCTCCCTCTTTGTGAAACCGGGTGGTTTCGCCGTTTAGGGTGAACTCTGTGTCGTCAAAATCCCCAAGAACATTTTCTGAACTCGGCTCTCGCAAGGCCCAACTGTGATCAGATCTTTGCCAAGCCTCGTATTCATCACTGTGGCAGGTCGCACAAACCTCTGATGACACAGCCGTGGAATGGGGCAATGCGCCGTTTTCTTGGGCAAAGGCGGATGAGGAAATGGACCAAAGGCAGAGGCACAAAACGCATGCCAGAATCGCGTTGAACCAGTAAAGCGAATTTCCAAAAGTTCTGTTCATGGATACCTACGCCTATTACCAGAATTACGGCGTTACCGTAGAACTTACCCGGACGACAAACAAGCCGATGAATTCCAACCCTGCCCTATTTGGGCGTTGCAATTCTTCATCCAAGGCATGGCATTGGAATGTGTGGTTCCTCCAACCTAAGAACCTGAAAACTCTTGTCATTTTATGAATTACATATCCGCATTCGTCTTGGATACGTCCTGGATCGCGGTCCAGTTTTGCGCGGCAGTTTCGACGCGCATCCCGATGCGAAGTGTCTGGCGGACCTGTCACGGAATGGTTTGAAATCCGCCCCAAAACGGCTCTGCGACCAAGGTCACAGAGCGTTTTTTATATAAGCCTAACGCTTTGATCGGCGCTGGCTATGCGTCGCGCTTCATGATTGCTTCGACCTCTGGCGCGGGAACAAAGCGCCATTTGCGCTTGGGGCCAGCCATGACGTTTAGGTAATACATCTCGAACCCATATGGCGCGCCGCAAGGGTGATGGCCGCGCGGGACACAAACCACATCGCCATCAGACACGGCCATGGTTTCATCCAAGGACCCATCATCGGTATAAACGCGCTGAATTCCGAAACCATCGGCGGGGTTCAGACGGTGATAATATGTCTCTTCCAGATAGGTGATACGTGGAAAATCATCTTCATCGTGACGGTGGCTTGGGTAAGAGGACCAATGCCCTGCAGGGGTGAACACTTCGGTCACCAGCAGGCTGTCGCAATAGTCTTCGTTTTCCATCGCAATATTGTTGATGAGGCGCGTGTTGGTGCCCTTGCCGCGTTCCGTCAGCGTAATGCCGTCTGGTCCGATGCGGCGGGCCTCATGGCCGTTTTGGCCGGGTGCGGCGCAAACGGCGATCACACAATCGGTTTCTGCAACGGCGGACCATTCTGTGCCATTGGGCAGGTACAAGCAATGCGGTGCTGTCTTTTCAAACACATTCATTCGCTCGCCCAAAACGCCCCAGTCCTGACCCGCGCCAGTGATTGCGGCCTTGCCTTCGACCATCACGAGGATAACCTCATTATCGCCGGTCACTTCAGCGGCAGTGTCCCCCGCATTCAGCCGGTAAAGGCCAAAACCAACATAGCGCCAGCCGGCAGATTCTGGTGTGATCTGGTGGGTTTTTCCACGCGTGCCAAAAGGTTTCTTCAAAAGATCAGACATCGTCGTCCTCATGTATTTGGGGATCAGGGAAAATAAAGAATGCCAGCAGGCACAAGATTAACAGAAAGACGCCAAAGGCCGCCCAGCCCGTGTTGCCAAGGGTGAATTCAAGCAATCCCCAAGCAGCAATGACCGCCATCGTCAGTAGCCGCCGCATCAGCGGGCGGAAAAACGGATGATAGAGGCCAATAAGTTTTAGCATTACGCGATAACCAGACCGGCCTTGCCGCAGGTTTCAACGATAAAGTCGTAGCCCATTTTGGAATACTCAAAAGGTTCCGCCTTGGACGGATCTTGTTCCGCCTCGACAACGATCCAACCGTTGTAATCCATCGCCTTAAGCTTGTGGGTCACCGCTAGGAAATCAATGCATCCCTCTGGATCACCAGGCACAGTAAAGGCGCCGCCAGCAACCGCGTCCAGAAAGCTGCCGTTTTTCGCCAAAACGCCGTCCAGAACAGGCTGGCGGACGTCTTTAAAGTGAACGTGATGCACGCGGTGCGCCCATTTGTCCAAAACCGCCAGTGGATCAGCGCCCGCAAAATGCAGGTGGCCCGTATCAAACAGCAATGTCAGCGCAGAGTCGGAGCCTTCCATCAGCCAGTCGATGTCTTCGGCATCCTGGATCATTGACCCCATATGGTGGTGATAGCTTAGCTTCACGCCTTGGCCCTCGGACCATTTTGCCAGCTCGGACAGTTTGCCTGCATAGGCCAGAACTTCGTCGCGCGACAATTTCGGGCGTGTAGAGACTGGCGTCGTCAGATCACCCTGGATCGTGTTGGAACATTCCGCGTAAACAATGCAAGGCGCTTTGAGTGCTGCAAATTGCGCAACCTGTTGTGCAATCGCTTCTTTTTCTTCCTCAACGCTGGTTTCCATAAGGCTACCAGAGCACCAGCCACCGCAAAGCGACACGCCGTAACGGTCAAGATAGGCACGCAACCCGTCAGTGTCCGCAGGCATCCTGCGACCACGTTCAACGCCCTGATATCCGATGCGGCTTGCATCTTCCATCGCGCCTTCGGTGGTCAAATGTGCTGTCAGGTCAGGCAGGTCGTCGTTCTGCCATGCGATCAATGAAATTCCGATTTTGACAGTCATCAGTCTGCTCTTTGTTGCGTCTTGTTTGTTTCATAACCCTCACGCGCCGCGTTGACTTCGCTGCGCTTAGACACTTCTGGCACGGCAACGTCCCACCATGTGCCGCCATGCGGCGTGCTTGGGTAGGGGTCGGTGTCGATCACGATGACATAAGGGCCTTTGATACCGGACCGTTTTGCCAAAGCTGCCTCAAATTCGGCAATGCTGGACACTTTGACAGATGTCGCCCCCATTGACCCCGCATGTGCGGCGAAATCGATGTTGCTGTCGTTCACGTGATAAGAACTGTCGAGCAGGTTGTTAAACTCTGCTCCACCGGTGCCCATCTGCAGACGGTTGATGCAACCATAGCCACGGTTGTCGGTGATCACGACGGTAAAGCTGACATCCATCATCGCAGCCGACGCCATTTCAGAATTGGCCATCATGTAGGTGCCGTCACCTGCAAAACAGATCACGTCGCGTTCCGGTTGGGCCATTTTGATGCCCATGGCCCCGGCGATTTCATAGCCCATGCAGCTAAAGCCGTATTCCATATGATACGACATCGGCTTGGACGATTTCCAAAGCTTGTGAAGTTCACCGGGCATTGTGCCAGCAGCACACATGACAACGGTATCGGCATTGGATACACGCTGCACGGCCCCCACGACTTGCATGTCGGTCGGCAGCCCCGTCTTAGAGGGCGCATCGGTCAGTGGGTCAACAACCCCGAACCAGTCGTCTTTCAGACCGCCGACACCTGCTGTGGACATGTGACTGCCCAGCCCTTCTGACAATTCCGTCAGACCGATCTTGGCATCCGCAAGCAAAGGCAATGCGCTGTGCTTCACGGCGTCATAGGCGGCGACATTGAGACACGCGATCTGACGCTCTGGGTTTGCAAACAGGCCCCAGGATCCGGTTGTGAAGTCTTGGAACCGTGTGCCGACGCCCAACACCAAATCCGCCTCGGCGCAGACCGTATTTGCTGGCTGCCCCCCGGTGACACCAATCGGGCCAAGGTTAAGGGGGTGATCCCACGGCAGTGCAGATTTGCCCGCCTGAGTTTCAGTCACAGGGATATTGTGGGTCTCGGCAAAGGCACGCAGCGTTTCGGTTGCGCCGGAATAATGCACACCGCCACCGGCCACGATCACAGGGCGCTTGGCCGCTTTGACCGCAGCAATAACAGAGGCCAATTCATCCAAATCAGGGCGAATGCGGCGGGCGGCCCAGACCTTTGGCTCAAAGAAGCTAACAGGGTAGTCGAATGCTTCGGCCTGCACGTCTTGGCAGAATGCCAATGTCACAGGGCCGCATTCGGCAGGGTCTGTCATCGTGCGGAAGGCACGGGGCAAGGCGGTCAAAAGCTGTTCAGGGCGTGTAATGCGGTCAAAATACCGGCTGACGGGTTTGAACACATCATTGGCGCTGATTGTGCCGTCATTGAAATCCTCGACCTGCTGCAAGACAGGGTCAGGACCACGGTTTGCGAACACATCACCCGGCACCAGCAGAACCGGCAGGCGATTAACATGCGCAAGGGCTGCGGCGGTGACCATATTGGTCGCACCGGGCCCGATGGAAGAGGTTACCATCATTGCGCGTTTACGGCCCAACTGTTTGGAATAGGCAATGGCCGAATGGGCCATCGTCTGTTCATTGTGGCCGCGATAGGTCGGCAGATCGTCTTGCGCATGGTACAGCGCCTCGCCAATGCCAGCCACATTGCCGTGACCGAAAATGGCCCAGCAGCCAGCGATGAACGCTTCGCCATCAGCGTTTTGCTGGGCGGCAACATATTTGACCATCGCTTGGGCTGCGGTCAGTCGGATCGTCTTCGTCATAACTTCCGTCCTTTATTGATCGTTCAAACGGGCGTCGGCACGGGCCGCATCCCAGATACCACACAGGCGGGTATAGCGTTCAGCCATTTGCGCGACGGCATCGGCATCGCTCATATCCCCCGTCATCCAAGCGCGCGCCGCATCGCCAAAGATCGTGCGCCCGACAGCAAACCCTTTGACCAGCGGCTGCTTGGCGGCCATGGCAAAGCTTGCGGCCAATTCGGCCTCTGGGGCATCAAGGCCCAGAACGACGATACCGCGTGTGTTTGGATCGTTGCGGGTAATTGCCCCGACAGCTTTGGACCATGCGGCCTCTGTTTTGAAGGGCTCCAGCTTCCACCAATCAGGGTAGACACCCGCATCGTAGAATTGCTGGATCAGGATCGCGGTACTGTCATCATCGACCGGCGCAACCTTGGACGGAATAACCTCTAGAAGGAATTCCAGATTGTTGCGACGTGCAGCTTTGAACAGACGTTTGACGCGCTGTTCCTGCAGGGCCCGTGTTTCGGCGTCGTCATCGGGATGACAAAACACCAACAGTTTCACAACGTTTTCACGCGCCCATTCGCCAAGACCGCCTAAATCTTCACCCAGTTCAGGTTCAAATTCAATCGGGCGCGAGCCAGGCAATTCCGTCGGACGACCAATCCACAGACCAGTGCCAGACGCGGCATGCAGCGCAGTGCGGCCAATGCGGTTGTCACACAAAATGCCATACCCATCGCGACCGTCCTGCACTTGCAGGGCAGCGTTCAGGCAAAGCAGTTTGAAATCGTCTGCCTTCTTGATCGAATAGCCGTCCATTTCCTCCAGCTGCAAACGATGATCGAATGCAAAGGTTTTAACCGATGACCAATCGCCCATTCGGTTGGTGGCCCAATGGACTTGTTCCAGTTCGACATCATTGCGCAGATCAGGCTGTTTCATGCCGCGATCAAAGAAGAATTCAAGCTCTTGCCAGCTTGGGTAAGCAGGCGTGCAACCATGGCGGCTGACCGCAAATGCACCGCAGGCATTGGCGTATTTCAGGGATGTGGGCCAGTCTTCACCGTCCAGCCACCCCTTGAGCAGACCCGACATAAAGCCGTCCCCTGCCCCAAGCACGTTGAACACTTCAATCGGGAAACCCGGACCTGTCTTGCCTTCGTCAAGACTGTCCGGAATGGCCCCTTCAAAGGCAACCGCGCCGTCGGCACCGCGTTTGCACACAAGTGTCGCCGTTGACACGGCACGCACCGCTCGAAGCGCGGCAATTGTGTCCGTCGTGCCGCCAGCAATGTGGAACTCTTCTTCTGTGCCGACAATCAAGTCGAACAGGTGCAACGATCGCTGCAGCTTTGCCGTCACCGCAGCGCTTTCGACAAAACGGCTTTCGCCGTCGCCGTGGCCTGCAACGCCCCAAAGGTTAGGGCGGTAGTCAATATCCAGCGCCGTTTTCATGCCATCCGCGCGGGCCACTTCGAGGGCTTTCAACGTTGCAGCCTCAACCGCGGGGTTGCTGAGATGCGTGCCAGTGGCAACGACCGACCGGGCAGAGCGGATAAAGTCCGGGTCGATGTCATCCACGGTCAGTCCCATATCGGCACAGTTTTCGCGATAGAAAATCAGCGGGAACTGTACAGAATCGCGGATACCAAGCAAAACAAGGGCCGTCAGGCGTTCTGGATCGACCTTAACGCCATCCGTGTTCACGCCCTCTGCCTGCAATTGTTCCGTAATGAAACGGCCCATATGCTCGTCACCGACGCCGGTGATGACAGCAGAGCTTAGCCCAAGACGCGCAGTTCCGCAGGCGATGTTGGTAGGAGAGCCGCCGATGTATTTATCGAACGAGCGCATGTCTTCCAGGCGGCCACCGATTTGTGCGCCGTAAAGATCGACGGACGAACGGCCAATGGAAATAAGGTCAAGTGTCTTGGTCATGATCGCTATCCAATTTCAGACAAGTTGACGACGCGCTTTTCAGCGATCGACAGCAACGCAGCATCGGCCAAAGCCAGCGCCATCATGCCGTCATGGCCCGTTGTCGGGGTCACGGCCTTGCCAGAAACCGCAGCGACAAAGGCGGCGATTTCATTTGCGTAGGCGGCGACATAGCGGCTCATGAAAAAGTTCAGCAACGGTGGCTCGTGGAAGCCATCGGCATTCGCGACAACGATGTTGGCTTCGCGCATGTTTTTGGCCTCTACCGATCCCTCAGAGCCCAAAACCTCTATGCGTTGATCATAGCCGTAAGCCGCACGACGAGAGTTGGTGATGACGGCCTGTTTTCCGCTCGCGGTGGTCAAGATGATGTTGGCGCTGTCAAAGTCGCCAAGTTTACCGATCTCGGGGTCGACCAGAACAGACGCAGCGGCCTGTACTGTTTCAACCTCTTCGCCAAGC
The DNA here is from genome assembly GCA_051251595.1 of Marinosulfonomonas sp. Classification (GTDB taxonomy): domain Bacteria; phylum Pseudomonadota; class Alphaproteobacteria; order Rhodobacterales; family Rhodobacteraceae; genus NORP110. Next base: position 9,222 of record JBPOFA010000005.1, on the reverse strand, counting down.
AACCAACGCGCAATGTCAAAATCATGGATTGTCATGTCTCGGAAAATCCCGCCAGACACTTCGATATATTCTGGGGGCGGCGCGCCGGGATCACGGCTAACGATTGTAACCATCTCGACGTCACCGATCTTGCCGTCATCGATGGCTTGTTTAACGGCCATGAAATCCGGATCAAAACGGCGGTTGAACCCAACCATCAAAGTCGCCTGTTCGGCGTCTACAGTGGCAAGGCATTCTTTGACCCGGTCCAGGTTCAAATCAATTGGTTTCTCACAGAACACCGCTTTGCCCGCACACGAGAATTGCTCAATCAGGTCAGCATGGGTGTTTGTCGGCGTGCAAATCGCAACCGCATCAACGTCAGAGCTTGCGGCAATTTCGTCGATTGTGCGGATGTCACAGCCAAATGCTTCGGCGACGTTTTGCGCCGCTGCTTCCATAGGGTCTGAAACTGCGACGAGCGTCGCGTCAGGTGTTGCCTTCACGGCTTTGGCGTGGACTTGTCCGATGCGACCAGCGCCCAAGATTGCGAAACGAACGGTCATGGTGTCTCCAGTATTGCGACAGATCAGTTTGATTTTTCCCAAATCAAATCTGAGAATTAGAGTAAAGCCTACAAATGACGTAGGCCGCAGTTGGTAACGGAAATTATGTTTGGTCGTTGCTCTTCTAATGGCCAGTGCGAACACTTGGTCGGAGGGTCCTAATATGGACCCTCCTGTTGGTTTGGTTTTCCGCGAAAATCAAGGCTTAAGCGGCGTCTTCAAAGCCCTCTTGGGTTTTAGCACCGGTGATGTAGCCCACGATGTCTTCGCCCGTTACGTCACCATTTGTGATGTCGATATCAGCGCAGATGCGGCCCCGGCGGAACACAACCACACGGTCAACAAGATCAAACACCTGACGCATGTTGTGGCTGACAAGGATCAACGGCTCGCCTGATTCTTTCAGCGTGCGGATGATGTTTTCCACTTGAGCCGTTTCCTGCACCCCCAAAGCCGCTGTCGGCTCGTCCATGATCGTCAGCTTTGACGCGAAAGTTGCGGTGCGGGCGATCGCCACACATTGGCGCTGGCCGCCTGACATGTTCCGAATGGAATTGCGGATGTTCGGGATTTTCACCCCTGTCCGCTCTAGCCCGGCCATGGTCTGTTCGCGCATTGCTTTGTAATCCAGCAAACGGAACGGACCGAGGAAATCGAACTTGGTTTTTTCACGGCCCAGGAAAAGGTTATCCGGAACGTCCAGATCATCAGCCAAAGCCAAAGTTTGGAACACCGTTTCAATTCCTGCTTCGCGGGCATCCAGGGGTCCCGCGAAATTCACCGGTTGGCCATCAAAGATGACCTCGCCGGCTGTACGGGTTTCAACACCAGTGATCTGACGTACGAAAGTGGATTTACCAGCCCCGTTGTCGCCCATGATCGCGATGTGTTCGCCCTTGCGCAGCTTAAAGTTTGCGTCCTGCAAAGCGTGAACACCACCGTAGTGTTTGGTCAGGCCGCGGGTTTCGAGGATATATTCTTCGCTCATCTCATATCTCCCAATTAACGCGAGCCGCGTTGTTGACGGTATTGGTCAAGCACAACAGCACCAATGATGATCGCGCCCATAGCCATAAGTTGGTAAAAAGCGTCAAGCTTGATGAAGGTAAATCCGGACTGGATCACACCAAACACCATGGCCCCCAGGACGGTGCCCACGATGGACCCACGCCCACCAGAAAGGCTCACCCCCCCGATGACGGCCATAGCAATTGCGTAAAGCTCGTAGAATTGCCCCATGCCAGCCTGCGCCGTCAGGTTTTTAGAGCTTAGAACGATGGCAGCAAAAGCGGCCAGCATAGAAGCGATCGTATAAACCAGAACCTTATGGCGCGTCACATTGATACCAGACATGCGCGCTGCATCCTCGTTGGATCCGATTGCGTATGTGTGCTTGCCGTAGACTGTGTATTTCATGACAAAAAACAGCATGAATGCGAGCAACAGGAACCAGACGACGGGCATCATGCCAGAGCCCAGGGCCGCGTATTGTTCTGTTGGAAAAGAGATCGGCTGACCTTTTGTCCACCACTGTGCGATACCACGGCAGATCAGGAACATGCCCAAAGTCGCGATAAAAGGCGGGATACGTGTAAAAGCGATCAGCGATCCATTTATGGCCCCAATACAGGCGCCAAAACCCAAGCCTATTAATATGGGCACAATCACCGGAAGATCGAAGGCCCATGTGCCCTCGAACGCGGCACTGGGGTTCGCGTTGCCATTGACCAATGCAGTCTGGCCAAAGGACATAACAACCATCGCGGCCGCGCCCACAAGCGGACCAGAGGAAAGGTCGATGCCGCCAGAGACAATGACCTGCGTCACCCCTAGGGCGATGATGCCGATGATTGATACCTGCAAAATGATGATCTTGATCCGTGCGATGTTCAGGATCGTGCCGTCGCGTTTCTCGTTGAAGTCGAACAGCATGCTTTGGCCGTTCATGTAAGGCAAAATCTGCCCCAAGGCTTCAAAGGCCAAAATGATTAAAACGAGCGCGATGAAAACATTCGCCTCATTGGGCCAAGCCCGCTTGGACTTATCGTAGGTAAGCCCGCCAATTCCGTGTTGAGTTTGATTTGCCATGTTTGCATCCCGGGCGCATTGGCCTGTTGTTCTTATTTAGGTTGAAGCGGCGCAAAACCTGCGCCGCCCCTATTCTCAATGTCCAAATCAGACGCTTAGTTTTTGTCTGTGAAGTCGCTCAAATTGGCAGGAGTTACCAACTTGAATGGAATGAAGACCTGCTTGTCAACGGTTTCACCGCGCGCCAAGGCCAGTGCGGCATCAACAGAACCGGAACCCTGGCCAGCAGCGTCCTGGAAGACAGTTGCGTCCAGATCGCCATTGGCGATTGCAACCAAAGCATCCTGTGTCGCGTCGACACCAACAACAACAACGTCAGCCATGTCGATACCAGAAGACTTCATAGCGTTGATCGCGCCGACAGCCATTTCGTCGTTATTCGCGAAAATCACGTCGAAAGGCTCACCTGAAGAGATCCAGTTCGTCACAAGGTCAGCCGCCTTGTCGCGAGACCATTCAGCTGTCTGCTTGTCGATGATGTTGATGAAGTTACACATGTCGATGCCAATGATGTCTTCAACGTCTTTTGTACGCTGAACAGCAGCTTGGTTAGACAGCTGACCCATCAAGATATAGCCGTTTGCGCCACCAGCAAGACCAGCCGCACGCAGCAATTGGCAAGCCTCAAACGCGGCCAATGTGCCGGATTCGATTTCGTTAGATGCAACGAATGCCTGACCGTCTGGCAATGTGTCCATGTTGACAGGCTGGCGGTTCACGTAAACCAATGGCACGTTTGCGCTCGCAGCGGCTTGCGTCATTGCTTCGGTCGCGTTTGTGTCAACTGCGTTCACGATGATCGCATCAACGCCAGACGCAATGAAGTTGTTGATTTGGTCAAGTTGCTTTGCAACGTCGTCAGCAGCATCTTCCACAACCAGATCTACGTCTGCAATCGTGTCAGCATAGTCTGTCATGCCGTTGCGCATAACTGTCAGGAAGTTGTCGTCAAAACGTGCAATTGACACACCGATCGTTTCGGCCATTGCGGATGTTGACATAAGTGCAGCCAAACCTGCTGCGAGAATAGTCTTTTTCATTGGGTTCCTCCCGTTAACGGTGCCCGGCTCACCACTTCTACTCCGGGGCCCCCTGTGGGGGTGTTCATCTTCAATTTCACGCTGCCATCGACAACACTCTTGAAGAAATGAATTCGAATGATCGCTTAATTTCTGTGTAGGGGTCGGCCAAATCATGTGTGAGCGGCGAAAAGCACTCGTATGAAATGGGACCCTCGTACCCAGCTTCTATTAGCGAGCAAATTTGTGCGACCGTGTCCAAGCGATCATCGGCATCGACCAAAACGCGGTGTTCGTCTTCCAAATTATGAATGGACACGGACGGCTCAGTGACGCCAGAGATATGAACAATGCCAGTCTGCGCCGGGAAAAATTGGCTTTCCGCAGCAAGCGTGTGATGGAATGTATCGTGGACCAGCTTGAACTGCTCCGTTCCGCCGATGGCGTCGATTGTATCGACCAAGTCAGCCTTGGACCGCAGAGAGCTGCGCCAAAAGCCGAGCGGTTCGACCAAAGCGATCAGGCCAGCGTCCTGCAACATCGGCAGGATTGCCTTTAATGCGACACGCAGGTTTGCTTGGCGTTCACCGTTGGCGCCCCCCGTGCCGTCATTGCGCGGGATAAGGCTGATGGTTTCAGCACCAGTATCCCTCGCGGTTTCGATCAGTGCGCGCACGGCGGCTTCGCGGTCCGTGTTCCAATCGTTGAAAGGATAGACTTGGCTAAGCCCAATCAGACGCAACCCAATGTCGCGTGCCATCTGCCCTGCATCACCGGCACTCAAACCATCAAATAACGGGCGCTCAAGGTCGTTGCGAACCTCGACACCGATACAGCCCAGACGGGCAGCAAGGTCGAGAAATTCGACATACGACAAACCTGGCGTTGTCATATGGTTCAAAGCAGTTTGCATTAACCCTCCCAAGTTCAAACCAAGTCGGCTTGCGCCCTCTCGATTCTTCGCTTGGCAGACTACGCAGTCTTTTCAGACCCGGTCAATGAAACCCCCATCACTTTACCTCATCCATGAGGTTATAGCGGATTCATAAATGATGTTTTTGCATCATCAAAGGGTTTCTGGCAGGATAACCTTTGGATCAAGAAAGAGTTGCGTCGACATGCCGTCGAGCCCCAGGGATTGGGACCGGACCATCACATCAATCAATGTCCGGCACAATTCCGGCAAAGGGGTAGAAATCGCCATTTCGCAATACCCGTCAATCAGCGCGGCCCTGCTTTCGCTGGTCATCTCGTTGACGACCAGTGCAACCTGCGGGCGCTCATGGGTTTCACGCAAAGCAGCAATGGCCCCTTCCATACCGCCGCCCGCAAGATAAAGCCCCTTTAATTTCGGGTAACGATCCAGCAAATCCAGCGTCGCTTCATATGTCACCTGGCGGGTTTCCAGATTGACCAATGTGTCCAACACCGTGAATCCGCGATCGGCCTCTCGGACCAAAGACCTGAACCCCACTTCACGCAGGTCATGCCCATGCCAACGATTGCCGCCAACAAAAACCGCAAGCTCTCCGGGTTCGTGAACGGCCTTTGTAATCATCCACGCTGCCAGCCGCCCGATCTTCATATTGTTCAAGCCCACATAGCCTTCGCGGATCCCTTGCGCGAAATCATTGAGGACCGAAATGACTTTTACATTCTTGTCCTTCAGGTCTTGAACGAACTGATCAAGACGCCGGTCATTCACCGCAGTGCACGCAATCGCATCACAGTCTTTGCCCAAATCGGCCAACAACTCTGCAAATTCATTCGCAGATTGTGACGAAGAAAACCGGACATCCGTGGTAATGCGAAAATCCTGCCGTTCTGCCACAGCCTCTTCGATCTGAAGCGCAAAATTGCGATAAAATTCCTGGGTTTTTTTCAACAGCACAAACCCCAGACGTATCTCTGGCACCGCGGTGTTCAGGTTTTGCTGAATAAGGCCGTGGCCATGATACCCCAACCGTTTGGCCGCCCTTGCAATCTTTTCCATCGTATCTGGGCGCACGACAGAACGCCCATTCAGTGCACGATCTACGGTAGCGGGGCTAACGCCAGCTTCACGGGCCACATCTTTGATAGTCGGTCGATTGGCCATGATATTCCGTGATAGCTTTTCGTCATCCCAGACGTTAGCGAGATGAGCCCAACTCGTCAAACGGGATATTAACCTCGATCAGCCCGCAGTCCTTACAAATGGCTTTCTATGCGGGGCGGCAACCTATTCAAACAGTCTACGCGCCTCGACTGTCACCGCTTCCAGAAACGTGGCCACGGCGCGTATTTTTGCGCTGTCGCGATTGCTTTCATGCATGACAATCCAATAGCTCCGCTCCACCTGAAGATCAGGAAGAAGTTCGATCAGATCCGGTTCGTGTTTGACCATGAACTTGTGCAAGATACCAATCCCAGCACCGGCCCTAACTGCTTGGAGCTGTCCAAGCGACCCTGAAATCTCAATTGTTGATGACCAGTCCCGCCAAAATTCAGCCGTGTATTCAAGCTCCTCTGAATAAATAAGGTCATCCACATGGGCGACCAAACGGTGATGTTTGAGCGCGTCAATATGTGTGGGTGCTGTGTGTTCCGCCAGGTAGGACTTGGACGCGAACAGGCCCAAACGGTAGTCGACCAGCTTTTTGGCCCGCAATAGCCCTTTCTTGGGGCGCCCGACGGTAATCGCAATGTCGGCTTCTCTTTTGGACAGGGAAAAACTGCGCGGCACAGGCACCAGCTGAACCGTCAGGCCCGGATGCTGATCAATCAAGCGACCCAATCGCGGCGCCAGAAAAGAAACACCAAAGCCGTCAGGGGCCCCAATCCGCACGGTTCCGCTGATCGCATGACCGTCGGATTGAAGGTCTTTCGCCATGCCGAGGGTTTCCGCCTCTACCCGTTCGGCGCGGATCAACAGGTTTTGCCCGTCCACCGTCAATTCGCATCCCGCTGTGGTGCGGTTGAACAATGTGACGCCCATGGATTTTTCCAGCGCTGTCACGCGTCTGTTCAAGGTTGCCTGCGATACATTCAGACGGCGCGAGGCGCTGAGGATCTGGCCGGCACGGGCCACACTTAGAAAATACTTCAGGTCTTCCCAATTCATCTTATGCTCATTTTTGAAGAATAGGTATCACTTATTATATCTATGTTTGAATATCAACGGACACTAGTTTAGGGCCAGCAATCTGGAGGACGCTATGACCGAAGTTTCACACTATATTAACGGTGCCCCAACAAAGGGCACATCCGACCGCACCCAAGAGGTGTTCAATCCTGCCATCGGCGCATCCGAGCGCTCTGTTGTGCTTGCAACTGTCGCTGATGTTGATCAGGCGGTTCAAGCGGCACAGGCCGCATATCCTGCATGGTCCAAAACCCCTGCCCTGCGGCGGGCGCGCATCTTGGACAAGTTCAAGAACATCCTGTGGGAACGCGCAGACGAGCTGGCTGCGATCCTTGCATCAGAGCACGGCAAAACCCATGATGACGCTGTTGGTGAAGTCACGCGTGGTTTGGAAGTCGTGGAATTCGCCATCGGTGCTCCAAGCTTCCTGAAGGGTGAGTTTTCCGAAAACGTGGGTTCCGTGGTCGACAGCCACAACATCCGCCAATCTTTGGGCGTATGCGTCGGCATCACGCCCTTCAACTTCCCCGCCATGGTGCCAATGTGGATGTTCCCCGTTGCCCTGGCCTGTGGCAACACATTCGTCCTTAAACCTTCTGAAAAGGTTCCATCTGCGGCGCTGAAGCTGGCTGAATGGCTGACCGAAGCTGGCTTGCCAAATGGCGTGTTCAACGTGGTTCAGGGCGACAAAGTTGCCGTGGATGCCCTGCTAGAACACCCAAATGTCAAGGCGATCAGCTTTGTCGGCTCTACACCGATTGCGGAATACATTTACAAAACCGGCACATCCAATGGCAAACGCGTTCAGGCGCTTGGCGGCGCCAAGAACCATGCCGTTATCATGCCTGATGCGGATCTGGACATGACTGCAAACGCCCTGATGGGTGCGGCCTTTGGTTCTGCTGGCGAACGCTGCATGGCGATTTCTGTTGCTGTGCCGGTAACCGATGCGGTTGCGGATGCGCTGATTGAAAAGCTGGTTCCAAAAATCCAGGCCTTGAAGGTCGGCCCAACTGCGGACAAGACATCTGAAATGGGTCCACTGGTCTCTGCTCAGCACCTTGCGAAAGTTTCCGGCTATATAGACGCCGGTGAGGCTGAAGGCGCCAAAGTCGTTGTTGATGGTCGTGGTTTCAAACAAGACAAGCAGGGCTATGAAGACGGCTATTACATCGGCGGCACGCTTCTGGACAATGTCACGCCGGACATGACCGTCTGGAAAGAAGAGATCTTTGGTCCGGTTCTTTCGATTGTACGCAAACAATCCTACACCGAGGCGCTCGATCTGGTGCACAGCCATTCATTCGCCAATGGTACAGCGATCTTCACACGCGACGGCGACACCGCGCGGCAATACAGCCAGGACGTCGAAGTGGGTATGGTCGGTGTGAATGTGCCCATCCCTGTGCCGATGGCTTACCACAGCTTTGGCGGCTGGAAATCGTCCATCTTTGGCGATCACCACATGCACGGCATGGAAGGCGTACGTTTCTACACTCGCATCAAGACAACCACGACACGGTGGCCAAGCGGCCAACGGACTGACCCAGAGTTCGTGATGCCAACATTGGGCTAGCGCCTGATCAGCGCCGACCGGTGTTTCCTCCCACACTGGTCGGCGTATTCTATTCCGCTTTTCTTGGACCAAAAGAGTTTTCCATAAGCCCCGATTGAGCATAGATATTCCAACCTTCCACCGAAATAAACGTGAGGGCGCCGAACTTGCGGCAGCTGGGGAAAAACTCGACAATGGCGAATATTAAAAATAGTCTTTTTGTTCTTTTCGGTGCGGCTTTATTTTTGGGCGGTTGCGTACAATTACTTTCAACGTCATCAGTCTATATTGATGAATCGTACTTAACAGATGAGTTCCGCAATAAGCTTGTCAGTGCGGTTTATGAAAAAGCTGAACAGTTAGGTGGGGAATGTAAGCTAACAAATTCACTCCGACAGGTTCATGTTTGTCGATTTGAAGCCGACAATGCAGATTTGACACTTATTGTTGGATACAATACCGAAAACGATTTCAGGATCACAGTCTCGTCAACTTACGGCGTTTTGTTTCCTCAAAGCGAACAAAAAATTACATCAGGTTATTTTATAGAGGCCACGCAAAAAGAGTTAGAAGAATGGATGCGGTCACTTGTCCCGAACGAGGCTATCATCAAAGCAAGACGAACTTACTCGAACTATGACTTCATTCAAGAATTTTGACTTTCGTCGTCATTGCTCTGGGTTTTACTTTGATTTTTGTTGAAGAGTATTTTGCTTGTTTTTTGCGCCGCGTCATTCAGGTTAGCTGCGCCGGCTTTCTCGATGCGACCTTTATAAACGCGGAAAGCGCCCTTGTGGGGCGCTTTGCGTGTATTATTTTTGGTTGCGGGAGTAGGATTTGAACCTACGACCTTCAGGTTATGAGCCTGACGAGCTACCGGGCTGCTCCATC
>JBPOFA010000049.1:0-3163 GCA_051251595.1 Marinosulfonomonas sp. | reverse complement strand
CGAAATCATCGTGCTGGGGATCGCGGCTCTGGTGATCTATGCGCTGCTGTCGGTACTGTGCCGAGTCTATCGACGTCAATGGATAAGGCGCCACGAGAACTCGGCAGCTTCGGGGGAAGTACTGGAGAAGATTCGGCAAGCACTGGTCGAGCGTGTATTCACACCGATGCAACGCTCGTTTCGAAAAACGGCTGACAGGGCGCCTTCCGAATCGGAGAGCAGCTGATGATTCGATTGAAGAGCCTGTTGATTCGATCCACTTGCACAGAGTGTTACCGAATACCGGTAGTGCTGGCAAGCCTCAAGACAATGCAGATGTTCGTGCTGGCAAGCTTGCTGCTGAGCCTGAATGCGGTGGCCATGGCCAGCGAGATACCGCGCCTTCCGGAGAAAACCATCACCGTTGGTGTGCAAGCGGATGCCAGACCGTTTTCCTATCTCAGTGCGGCTCAGACCGATGAAGAGATGATGCCCGGATACACCGGCTACATGATCGAAATCTGTCGCCGAGTGCTATCCCAGATGGTCAGCAGCGGGCCCTTTGCAGGCTACAAGGTAGACTATCGTCGCGTAACGACCGGCGATCGCCTGAAGGATCTGGATGCAGGCAGAATCGATATGTTGTGTGGTCCGGACAGCATCACGCTGGGTCGATTGTACAAATACAACACCTCGCACCCCTTGTTTCTATCGGGTATCAGTTATGCAACTGTGGATAACGAATTATTTCCACTGGGGCGATATTGCAGTGCGGTTCTGGGGCTTGTCGGCGGCACCACGGCGGAAACCGAAGGTCTGAGGAAAATCGATGCCAGTAACGCTCTGCAGCGTTATGACGCTGCACTGGAACGTTACCTCGCACTGTATGCCAATAGGGAGGCAGCGCAGTCGCCCTCTGTCCTGCTTGCGCGCATAAAGGAGCTGAAGGAAAACATATCGAGTGGATTTACCTCTCTGGACAGTGAATCCCGTGGCAAGGATCGAATCGACCCTTCGTTGATACGCACGACCAATTGTCCCAATGGATTCAGGCGCGGACCGGTGGTCTTCTATGATTCACATCAGCAGGGAATAGAGGATCTGTGCAGAGGCAGAATTCTTTTCTATATTTCCGATGTCGATATTCTCAGTGGACGGATAAAGGGTTGCAAGGTCATTCTGCAGCGCGAGACGATGACGCGCGAAGCCTACGGCGTATTCTTCCGCCGTAGCGCCACAAGGTTGAGTGACAGCTCTGAATCTGGCCCTTCCGCGGCGTTTCCCGACAGCGCGCTGTATGCAGAATTCAATAATGTGCTTCTGCGCAAGATGCAGACTACCGAAAATATTCTGGATTACGAGTTCTCTCATCAATTCAAGGGGGAGACGCCCACAAAGGATCTGCAGAGCTTTTTTGATGGGTACAAGTTTGTCGTGGATTTCTAGCCAGACAGATTGCTTGAGAGAGGTAGAGGTACAACCATGAAATCGATACTGCCCGCCCTGATATCCACCTGCGCTCTGGTGGCTTCCACGACACCGCTGTTTGGTGCCAGTCAGGGTTGTGTTGAAGACCAGAGAAGAAGCACAGAGCTGGGTCATGCTCTGGGCGTGCTGGTCTACGACAGTATCATCGGAGAGTATGGGGAATCTGTCACCGTGGAAGATATCGCGGTGGGGCTCAAGCATGCCAGTGATCGCAGTGCATTCCAGTTATCCGGAATAGCCAGCATCGAATCGAATCCCGATGCGGGACTGGGCGATTCCATGTCCGTGTCTGATGCTCGCAACATTGTCGCCAGATGGCGACCGCAAGCGGACCAGCTGGCTCCGCGATTCCTGAGCGAATACAAACAACGCGGCACACAGCAGAAGAGCGGCTTGTTGACGCACCGCTGGCAGCTTGCCGAGGATGAGCTGGCCCAGCTTTCCAGGTGCACGGCAAATTTTCTGTTACCCGCTGAAGAAGGTGCGAATCAGGTGTGCTACCTGCAGGTGGCCATAGATTCCACGGCCGTTTGTGATATGGATAATCATGTGAAGAACGCCATTGCCGGTAATAGCTGGACCTATGGAGAGTTCCAGCAGAACAACGTGATTGACGGCTGGGTGGAAGCGTTCAAACTGCTGGAAAGCGAACCACTGGAAAGGGCCGAGCCGAACTCTTCCACAACAGATAAACAAGGCAAGGCAGAAGACAAGGTGGAGTTGCTGGAAGTACTGGAAGTGGTTATCCCACCGGAGTTGGCTTATGGGAAAAAGGGCATGGTTGGTAGAGTCGGGCCGGACGAGACCCTGTGGTTTGTCATGGCCATCAAGTAGCAATGCGGCCACTTCAAACCTGAGTATTCACAACGATTGACGAGCTGCCCGTCTATTCAATGGACTTGCGGCATTGCTTGCTCTTGGAGTTCTTCAAACCGGATTCTGCCAGTGTGTAGACCAGTGAGGGCAGCGGTCCCCAGACAATCGATGAGGTGGACAGGATGCCCTGCTTGGCAAGCTCGTTCTTGTTCAATGACACTGAGGGATCGGCGAGAGTGCCACTGATTTCGGCAAAGCGCGCAATGGAAATGGCACTCCAGTCGAACAGGCTCTTGTTTCTGGCGCGAAAGGCGAAGCCCAGCTGTTCATCGTAGAGATTGATGAAGCCCGAGCTGTACAGGGTATTCTGTGGCAGTTCGATGATGAAGCCATTGCTCACTTCGGCACGACCATCATTCAGATACAGCTTGACGGAGGCGCAGGGAACAAACAGGGGGTCACTCAGTCGGGAGAGTGCACGCTCGGAATCGGACTTGCTGGTCAATACCGAAATCCTGTCCAGTCCCCAACTGACCACACCTCTATCGATGGCAGTTGTATATTTCTGGTTGATTTCAGCACTGTCCACGGTGGCAATCATGTAGCCATTGCTGGACGCGGCTATATGCCCGGGGGAGGGGCCGGAACCACGCAAGGCCATGATCAGATCAGCCTTGCCCTTGCTGAGTACCGGCTCGCCGGTGTCCGGTGTTCGTATTCGATTAAGCTGAATGTCATCCGCTTCCAGCTTCATCAGTATGCTGGCAAATCCGTACTCCGGGTTGGTGAGCGTGAGGGACAGCTCACTCGGGCCGCCAAGCAGGGTCAGATTCTTCGTAGCCAGTCTTGCCTCACCACCGGACACGGACAGATGCAGATC
>JBPOFA010000048.1:0-3191 GCA_051251595.1 Marinosulfonomonas sp. | reverse complement strand
CAACCGCATAAAGCCGCTCAGTTCCGTCATTTCCTAGAGCACGAAAACTCTTGGCTGTTTCGGAGATATATTCGCTTGGTTTAAGTTGCGGCATGAACGGCTGGGCTTCTTCCAATGTCCCCGGGGCCGTCAGGATTGCCCCGAGCGCGTTCAGCGTGAGAAACTCCGCGTTAGTGGGCGCGGCACTGGTCTGTTGCAGCTTTTTGTGCGGAATCGATATGGCGGCGAAACCCATCAGGCTGCCGTCCTTGTCATAGACCGGATGCGAGGCGTAGATCACCGATGTTCCCGATGCAGGTGCGTCTTCGTTCACCAGAACGACGGGTTTGGGGTCTTCGATTTGCCTGATAAGGTCCGGGGTGATGCCGACGCTAAAGGGCCCCGGCGCACTGGAGCAGGTGACAAGACCCTTGGTGTCGTAAAAGCCGGCAAAAGAATAAGCGTTGCCCTTCAGCGTTTCGCGCATCACGAGTTTGCAGCTTTCGGGATCATCCAGCAGGGATGGCATCCACTGGCTGAGCGATTGCGCAACGGCCTTTGCCCCTTCGATCAGGTTGATTTCGTCCTGCACCGCATTCAGGGTCACACCAGTCAGGGCGGCACGCGAACGTGCGACTGCTTCGTTAACGACGCTTTGAGAACGCAGGATGGACACGATCATCAGCGGCAACAGCGCCACAGCAAGGACCAGGGCGAGCCTTACGCCCAACCGATCAACAGTCGCCCACAGGCGTAACAGGGATTGTTTCAACATTTGATGTCCTTCAGGCGCGCGCCAGTCAGAACGACATATAGGACGTGATCAGCTCAAGGAAACCGAAAACTTCAGCCTTTGTATCCCAAAAGGCGCAGTATGTCCTCGCCCGTGAAGGGGCGGACAAGAACCGGAAAGGGGCTATCGGCGGCGGCATCTTCGGCCGCATTTCCCATCAGGATCACTTTGGTCTTTAACTCTGCCAATGCTTTGGCAAGATCGCTGGTGGCAAACGCATCCGGTCCCAGGTTCAAAAAGGCGAATTCCCACCCCTTGCCCTGCCTCGTCGCTTCGATTGCTTCACCTTCTGTGTCGACAGTAATCGAAGCAAAGCCCGGAAACCGTTCTTTGATCGCGCCGATCAGGTCGCACTGAACCAAACCGTTTAGTCCCATTACCAAAAATCGGTTGTTTTCGATTGTCATCTGCGCATCCCAGAAAGGAAGTGTCGGGCGACTGTTATCCGGTCTTTTAAGGGGTGTCTTTAATATTTGACATAGTGAGGGAACCAAATTGCCGTTTGGTTGGTTTTTAGTGGAATGGAACGACCAGTGCCCATTGGTCCATAAGGGTAAGATAATTGGACGACCTGCGTAAAATCAAGAACTTGTTGATTTTCATATCGATCATACTGGGTTTCGCTGCGCTTTACGTTGCCCGTGATCTATTTCTGCCCATCATGATCGGCTTGATCTTTGCTTTGACCTTTAGTCCCGTGGTGCGCAGTTTCGCGCGCTTTGGCATTCCCAATCTGGTTTCTGCTGTGGCGGTCATCCTCGGTGCGGGGCTGACACTTGGAGGTGCGTCCTATCTGCTGAGTGGCCCAGTGTCCGAAATTATAGCCGACGCGCCCGCGATGGGAGTGGAATTACGTCATAAATTACAGGGCGTTATTGCGTCTATCGAAGAGGTTAAGGACGCCAGCGAGCAGGTCGAAGAATTCGCCAACGGTGGCGATAGCAGCAATGTGGTCGCGGTAAAACAACCCAGCCTGTTGGCTTTTGCCGCGGGGAGTATCGCCAACTTCACGGCGTTGATGGTCCTTGGGCTTATCTTTGCCCTGTTTATTCTGGCCTCGGGGGATATGTTTTATGACAAGCTGGTCGAAGCCTTTCCCAACTCATCCGACAAACGCCGCGCCAAAAACACCGCGCGCGATATCGAACGTCAGATTTCGCATTATTTCCTTACCATCACGCTGATCAATGCCGGTCTTGGCGTTTGTGTCGGCCTTGCGATGCTTGCGGTTGGATTGCCCAACCCCGTTCTTTGGGGGGTGTTGGCCTTTGCTTTAAACTTCCTGCCATTCGTGGGCGGGATGTTTGGCACATTGCTTTGTGCGGCTTTTGGCATCCTGAACTTTGACACTCTGGGGCTCGGGCTGTTGCCGGCCGTTCTATATGCGTTTTGCACCACATTTGAGGCACAGTTCATCACGCCGGCGATCCTTGGCAAGCGGTTGAACATGAATACGGTTTCGGTATTTCTGACCGTGATCGTCTGGAGCTGGCTGTGGAGCGTGCCGGGGGCCCTGATGGCCGTGCCGTTTCTCGTCCTGCTCAAGGTGATCTGTGACAACGTGCCCAGCTTGTCGATATTGGGGAATTTTCTGGGGGCAAAATCGCTTGCCGAAAATAACGCATAGACCTGCGGGCCTGATGCCTTAGCGGATCGTAATCACAGCAGCCACAAAATGATGCCAGTCGAGATTGCGCCGAGAATGAACACCGACGAGGTGATCGTCATATTCGTCCGCGATTGGGCTGCGGCGTCATGGGTGTTGGTGTTGTGATGTGTGCTCCGGCTTCGGCGGGCGGCTGTCCAGAAGATGAAGATGGCGCAGAGAATGAACATCTCGGCCACGGATTTCGCGAGAATTGGATAATCTGTCACTCTGAAAACCGCCTTTAGGCCCAAGGCAAGGGCGACGCTGGCCATACCTGTCCGCATCCACGCCGCGAAGGTACGCTCGTTGGCAAGCACAGTGCGGTCCTCGGCCCAGCCGGTACGGGTATCGGCAAGCTTTTGAGTTTCACTTTTCTGCGCGTCGGTCGTGTCGGTCATCGTGCTCCACCTCAAAGGGCCTGTGATTCAAAAAAGCGCACGGGGGCCCCCGCGCGCTTTGCCGTTGTCTGCGGTGTCGTGATCACGCGACCCGCTTGTTCGCCCGCGGTCCGGCGATAAGCCAGATGATAAAACCTAAGATTGGCAAAACAAGAACAAGAACAGTCCACAAAACCTTTGAACCGGTAGAGTTGCTTGAGCCAATGATTGAGATAATCGCCCAGATGTTCAAAATCAGGACGATGAACCCGCCGAACCCTGCATATTCCATGATAAAATCTCCCGTTCGTAAATCTATCAGGAAGTTAACAAATGAACCTCGAAAGGGTTCCAATCGCGCGTTCTGTCGACGAAAGGGTCTGAAACCCACGGT
>JBPOFA010000047.1:0-3247 GCA_051251595.1 Marinosulfonomonas sp. | reverse complement strand
CGAACAGCGTGATTGGGTTCTCACGTCGGAGGACTAATACTGGACACTCGAATTAGTTTCTGTTCATTCCTTGCTCGCCGCGAGTTAGCAGCACACGTTTCCAGAAAGTCTCGCGGGCGGTCACAATTTCATCGGGTGTTCGCGCGGTACGTTGCTCCAAAAGCGCGAAACGGAAATGCTCGCGGCAATATGCTAGGCCTTCGTCGCGTACGAGACGTGTCAGCTCCACATTTCCACCGTGTCCGGTCTCAATATACTGACGCCAGCGCGACCAGATACCGAGATCGGCATACGCCGAGCCGACATAGCGCCTGCCAGTGTGGGTGTCAGTGATAAGGTAAACGCCCTTGACGTTTTCCATCGCTGCGCGCCAGTCAGGCCGCTCGTTGCGGATTAGCGTTTCCAGTTCCTCGAATGATAAATCGACATCGTCAAACCCTGGGAAGGTACGCCCTGAATACGGCTCGCTTAGGATTTCGCGAACTTCGAATGTAGCATGGTGGCGCTCCATCACGGCGCGAGTGGTGCGGTCGCGGTAAGGATAGAAAAGCTTTAGGCGACCGATCATGTTGGCACCGATTTCGGTCAGCTCTACTTCGTATCTATCGGCATGGCGCTCAAGGACGCGGTATACGCCGCCGAACAGCCAAGTGTCCTGCTCATGGTAAAACTGAATGAGCGAGAAGATGAGCGGGCGGTTAAAGTCATCACGGCCAGGCCTGTATTCTTGCCACTCCTGCCATTCGCGGCGATTCCGCGCAAACACCTCCAACGGCTGGCTGAGCTGGTTCCAGCGGGCGAAGTGGATTTTGTACTCGCCGAGGTTCTCAATCGGCCAGATGTCTTGAAGCAAAATAGGCATGTATTGATGTTGCCCCATTCGAAAGGTGAAAGCTATTAAGAGCGTGAATGATTGATAATTTCTTTGTGGGAAAGGGAATGGCGCAACCCTGCGGGCCAGGCTGTCGTGAACCGAGCCTGTAGTCTCGGCCATACGGCGTCCATCCCTTGCGCAATATTGGCCAGCCATAAGAGGCTGACTTTTTCTCTTTCAATGAAGTGGGGCCTGCGGCCCCCAGGCCATCAAGACCTGAACGCCCTTTAGGGCGCACACAGCGTGTATCCCCGTCCTTCCGCACTTCCTACGTCGTTTGTGCAGGACGGGTGATCCCCCTCACGCCGTGCGGGTCTTGACCGCCATCCCCCGCTCATTGGCGCGGGCCTAGTCCCGGTTGCATGCGCAACCGGCTATCTAGGAAAGGAAAAGCCAATGAAAAAAGACATTTATCAGAAAGTCACCGACAAGATCATTGCAGATTTGGAGAAAGGCGAGCTCACTTGGCTGAAGCCTTGGAGCTCTGCAAACACCGATGGGCGGATCATTAAGCCGCTACGTCATAACGGTTTGCCCTATAGCGGAATCAATATTTTGATGCTGTGGGGCGCAGCGATGGAAGGGGGCTATGCATCGCCGTACTGGATGACTTTCAATCAGGCCAAGGAGTTTGACGCACACGTCAAAAAGGGCGAGTGCGGCAATCTGGTCGTGTATGCCAACACCATAACCAAGACCGAAGAAACCAGCGACGGTGGCGAGGAAGAACGCAAAATCCCTTTCATGAAGGGGTATTCTGTATTCAACGTTGAGCAGATCGAAGGATTGCCAGATCACTACTATGCAGAGCCACCTAAGGTCCTTGATCCTGTTTTGCGGATTGATCATGCGGACAGCTTTTTCGCCAAGACGGGTGCAGATGTTCGCCACGGCGGCAACCGCGCCTTTTATAGTGGCGGCAGCGATCATGTGCAGATGCCGTTTTTTGAAAGTTTCCGCAGCCCTGAAGCCTATTATGCGACCTTAGCGCATGAGCTGACCCATTGGACAAAGCACAAGAGCCGTCTTGATCGTGAGTTTGGGCGCAAGAAGTGGGGTGATGAAGGCTATGCACGCGAGGAGCTGGTAGCCGAGCTTGGCGCGGCGTTTCTTTGCGCCGATCTGGCACTAACGCCGGAACCTGGCACCGATCATGCGGCATATATTCAAAGCTGGCTCAAAGTCCTGAAAGACGACAAGCGCGCGATCTTCAGCGCAGCAGCGCATGCGCAGCGCGCGGCGGATTTCTTGAACGGGTTTCAAGGCGAAGTGGATGATAAGAGTCAAGAAGGAGTCGCCGCGTAAGGCGGCTCCACAACACCAAATTTTTCGGCTAGCAATCTCGCCAGCCGAAAATGAGACACTTTGCTATTAGGTAGCTCGAAGGCGACTGATACTCGCAAAGAGTTTTTTGGTCCAATCACTCAGATCCTCTGGAATTCCAAGTTCGCCTAGATCGACACCATTGGATGGCGAAAAGGTATGGCCACCGCTCACATCGTCGGCGGCAGCTTCTGGCGTGTGATATGATCCAAGGTTCTCTTCATCAAACATTACTTTCCAGCGCCCTTTGGGTTCCGGCAAGATACCTACCGTCCCGCTACTTGTATAATACTGATAATAATAGACTTCTCTATCCATTCTCGTTTCCTTTTTTTCCAATTAATTTTTAGCAGATATTATCAGACTCAATAGTCTGAGTCACCTTTTGGCAGTCTGTTCGTTTGGCCATAAGACCGATGGCTGTCTGTGATTATCAAAAATTGCGACTGGCCTAATGGCCAGCCGCGTGAGGCCTAAGGCACCGGCATGCGGGATGCCAGTTCGGCCTCAATATTTTCCAAAGAACTTAGAGCCATTCGGCGATCTTCTGAGCCGCGTGGCGCGGCAACAAAAGCATTGAACGCTTCCTTGAAAAGGCCATGCAGTTCCGCTGTACTGCGCGATGCTGCTTCAAATCGTGAGACGAGTTTCATGTGATCCTCCATCGTCAAGGAGGCCCCGAACCACTCAGGGCCTTTCGGCCCACACACATCAAAGGCACTTGATGGTTCGGTTGGTCTGTTTTGCTTGGCTGTTGGTTGATCGCTTAAAACGCGTCACGTTATTGATGCGGTATCTTGCGACAGGGCTAGCGTTGGTTGGCCTGATCAGGGCGTTTTGATGCTGTTGCCTGTTGGTGTTAAGCGACTGCGTGCTTTGTTCATTCCTTTGGAAAATTTGGACGTTCGGGACTGTATGGCCTTGCTGGCGATGCAGTGCTTTGGAGTGGTTTTCTGCCACTTACTGTTTTGACGCCTTTGTCTGAGGTGGCTTGCATAGAGACGCTTGGACTCCCTGACCGGACGCAGATCAGCTTTCAATATCCTGCCC
>JBPOFA010000046.1:0-3458 GCA_051251595.1 Marinosulfonomonas sp. | reverse complement strand
GCCTAAAACCACCTCAGACCAACCAGAAAGAACCAAAAATATGTCCGATTGGATTACAACACGCGGTGAAGTCCCCGATGGCGACACCAATTTCACACCCGATGCCCAACGCGGCCTTGGCAACAACATCGTAGGTACAGGCGGAATGGAAACCCGAACCGGCCCCGATGGGAACAGCTACGTCGTCAAGACAGAGAACCAAGAATGCACCCAAGGGGCCGACCTCGGCTATCAAGGTTCCGTTATTGGTAGCGCAAGAACTGAAGGCGGCGGCGTCATTGTAGACCGTGCAGCCAAAGGAGCAGACCGCATCACGCTTCCTAACGGAATGACAACCAGCATCAACGCCGCAGTTCTGGCAGGTTTCCTTACACGCAATTCAGATGGGTCCTTCTCGGACGTACAGACCTCTGAAACCCTCAAGAACCCCGCTAAAGAAGTTCCTTTCGGACAGCCTCAAGTGGACGTCAAAGAAACACCTGAAGCTGCATCATCATTCTCTATCGGTGACGAGGGCGAAGAGGCGCTGACTGCGATTGTTGGGTCCGCATCCCAAGGTGATATTGTCAGGGCAACAGACGAAATCCTGCAACTGGGGGCCGTATCTGAAAACACCCTCATCCGCATGGCAAGTAACGCTGGGGTAGAGCCTGAAGTGCTGGCCGCACAGATCGAAGCGACCCACCAAGGTTACTACGAGACCGCCACCGCCCACCTCGCAGACCATGGTGTTGTGAACGAGGAAGCCTTTCAGGCATACCTGAACGACAACCCAAGGCAGGCTGAGGAGTTGCTGAAGGCCAGCCGCAGCATGCTGTCTTCAAGGGGCGCTAATGCCACCGATGGGCTGACTGACGTCGCAACCGCGTTTGTCGAGAACGGGGACAAATACATGCCTCAGGACGTCAAGGACGCCTTGGATGAAGTTAGGTTCGACTATTCGACGGGGGCCGATGGCCGCATCTTGGTCAAGTTCGACGGCATGCCAGTGCCTTGGAATGTTGCTGTGAGGCAGGGGCTTATCAAGTTCATGTGAGGGGAACCGTGGGAGGGCTTAATGGCTCTCCCCCTTTATCAAATTAACGTGAAGGCAAAAAGACAGCACGCTGTCCTTTTCAACCTGTGTCTCTCAATCCGCGAAGTCCTCGATCTCGGTAAGAAGGTCGCATCGCTGAGAAGGCCCGCGCGGGTCTCCGAAAGGTGGCCCTAGGGGAAAGCCAAACGATTGACGGATGGCTGCAATATGGGGCTGCACTGAACGAGGGCCGGAAGTTGTTCCCTAGGGGGGATAACAAGCGGTTCTCCGAGTGGGTTGCTAACACCAACTTGGGTTTTGAAATCCACTGTGACGACCGCGCCGCCGCCATGTGGGGTGCCTCCAACCCTAAGCAAAACGGAAGCGCACTTCCGATTTCAACCGCTGCACCTCAATCCAAGAAGTCCTCGACCTCGGCAAGACCCCGAAGGCACCCAAGCGGAAGCTCGAAGAACCCACTCTGGATGAACTGAGGGTGGTGCGGAAGCTGCAGGCGGTGGTGGACCATCCCAGCACACCGGAAGCCCAGCGGGTCTCCAGTACTAGAACTTTTCATCAAGATCGTACTCTGTGGCGGCGTTACGTGCTTCCCAGCCAGCAGTGAAGGAAACTTCAAGCATTCTCAAAGTCATTCCCTCCATTTCTCTGGCCTTCGGAAAACGGCTTTCAAGCCATTCTGCAAAGAGTACGTTTCTCAGGGCGGGTCGCTTGTTTATGTTTTTCATTGAGGCATCCCCTCAACAGCCTTTGCCATTGCCTCATACGCCAGCTTCAACTTGGCATCGTTTCCACCATACACCCGATCACCAAGACCCCCAACGGTATGCCCCATAATCCTGTTCTCAATTCTCTCTGATGTATCCGCCAACGCCAGCAAGTCTTTCATATTGTGACGCAGTGAGTAGACCACATGACGCGGGTTCTTTGTTACGGTGCGGAGGTGTTTCATCAGAGCCTGAGACACCCCGTCAGGGCCATTCTCGCGGGCATATTTGGGGAACAGCATGTGTTCACCCTCGGACAGCGTTAGCGCCTCCTTAGCGGCTATTAGTGCGTCACCCACAAGGGGAACCGAACGGATGGAAACCTTGGTTTTGACCCGTCTGTCTTCATGCCATGCTACGTTGATATGAGGATACAGACCATCCAGCACCACGTCTTCACTACGCAGGCCGACAACCTCAGCCCCACGGCATCCGGTGCCTTCCAGTAGCCTCCAGATCAAGCCCAGCGCAGGAACTTGGGTCTTCTCGCGCATCCTCTTGCGCATCGCCAATAGGATATCCTTGGGCAGCGGGTCGCGCTTGTCGCCATCAGTAGCTTTTTTCTCAGTGCCGTTTGTATTGGTCAGACCTATGAAGGGGTTCTTGGCAACGCCTTCCAGATCAAATTCTTCTATCGCCAACGTCACCATTGCACGAACGATATTCATTTCCCGTCTGACCGTTTCCGCCGAAACCAGCTTGCCTGCTTTCCCCTGCGCGGGGGCTTGCATCATGTGGTCCCTCAGTTTGCGACCATGTATTCTCTTTAGATCAACCAAGGCCAGCTTGTGGAGTGGTCCTAACGCCGCCTCTATTCGCCTACAGACCCGATCAAGTCCGTTCTTTTGGTTTCGACCTTTGGCCCCATCTATCCGTTCCTTGATATACATTTCCTTGGCGTCCAGCATCGTGACTGGGGGTTCATCCGATAGAGGGGCCGATACCGCCTTGATCAACACAGGGTCCGACCCACGGCGATGTAGATCATCGGCCAACACTTCCCGTTTATCGTCCTCTGATAGACTGCCTTTTATCGCAGAAAGCATCTCATCAGCCTCTTTCTGAGCGTACTGCCAGTGTTCTCGTGGTGACAAAATACCCCCGCCACTCACAGTCTTGGCAACAATCTTCCCAAATTCAGTGACAAGCCTTTCCTGTTCAGCAACTAACGCAGCACCTTCACGAGCCTTCATGGGAACCTGAAAGAAATCCTCCCCAAGCGCCTTTCCGACAGCTTTGGGGTAGCGTCTGCGGAACCGTTTGCGGCCACCAGATAGTTCATCAACGTGTTTGAGTTTCATCATCATCACCATCGAAAGTATCCCCAATGTGTCCTGTTTTGTGTCTCGGAACATGGGCGAAGTGCTTGATATGCTTGAAAACATAGCCGTTTGGCGATGTAAATGGTGCCCCACACGTTCTCGCACTCTGGCCTTAATGAATTGTAATAGAAAGAATTTTTCTACAAATTGATTGTGCGTACCCCCAGTTGTACCCCCAAAGTTGTTTTCATGGCCAAATATAGTGCTTACTGATAGGTTTCTAGATTGATGCAAGCTCGTTCTTTTTTGCCAATTTGCGAATATCTCATTTTCACTCATTAGCGTCGGGCGTTAAGAAAATACCGATTTCTCCGACTTTTGCGCGAATTTCTACCT
>JBPOFA010000045.1:0-3613 GCA_051251595.1 Marinosulfonomonas sp. | reverse complement strand
GGGGTGCAGCGTTGTTTTCATCTCGCATCGATTGAAGGAAGTCATGGAGATTTGCGACAATATTTCGATCCTGCGCGATGGGAAATGTGTCTCGTCTGGGACAATTTCGGAGTACACACCTGAGCGTTTGGTGGCGATCATGAGCGACACAAGCTTTGCTTCCAGCGAGACTGTCGAACAGCAAGAAGCGCTGCGGGCCTTCGCCGCGCGTGAGATCGAAGATGAAGCCGTTGTCAAAGCCAAATCCGTCACCGTGGGGCGCGCGGTGGATGTGAGTTTTGAGTTGCGAAAAGGCGAAGTCTTTGGTGTGGCGGGCCTTGGCGGTTCAGGCGCGGAGGATGTTCTGAACGCGCTGTTCGGGCTTTCGGCGCTTGAGTCGGGGGAGTTTGAAGTGGCGGGGCAGGTGCCCGCGCTGAAAAACCCAATCGCGGCTATTCGGGCGGGAATTGGCTATGTGCCCGAGGATCGCCAATTGGCCGGAGAATTTCTTGAGATGAGCGTTTCTGACAATGTCTGCATCGCCGAAGCGCAATCCCATAGTTACGCCTCAACCATCAATAGCGCGGCTGAAATCGCAGCAACGCACGGATACATCCGCCAACTTGCCATCAAAGCTCACTCCCCCAAAGTGCCGATCAAAAACCTGAGTGGGGGAAACCAGCAAAAGGCGATTATTGCGAAATGGTTACGCGTTAATTCCAGAATTCTGATCCTGAACGAGCCAACCTCGGGGATCGATGTGCATGCCAAAAAAGAGGTCTTCAAAATCATCATGGAGATCGCCCGCGCGGGCAAGAGCATCCTCTATACCACATCCGACATCAGCGAACTGACCAGCATGGCTGACAGGATCGCGGTCGTTTACAACGGCAAACTTGTCCGTATTTTCGACCGAAGCGAATTTGACAACGGCAAAATCCATTTGGCGATGAATGGGATTTTGGACGCGAAAGGGAAATAAGAAATGAGCATTCAAAACGATGGTCTTCGTCAGGATGGCGGAGCAAAATTCATGGAAAAAATCGATTTACGCAGTTTCCTCGGGAGCTACTTTTTCAAACTGCTGCTCGCCTGTATTGCGTTGATTGTGGTCCTTAGTTTTATGAGTCCTTACTTCCTAAGCGTGGCGAATTTCAGAGATATTTTACTGGGGGCTTCGGTCAAAGGTATTATCGCGCTGGGGATCACGCTGGTGCTCATTACCGGTGATATTGACCTCTCGGTCGGGGCCGTTGTGGCGTTCGCAAGCGTCATTCTATGCGTCTGCATTAACGCGGGCTATCCCTTGCCGGTTTCAATTTTTCTGACGTTAGCGGGGGCCATTGCCGTCGGCATCGTCAATGGCTTTTTTGTGTCTGTGCTGGCGATCAATGCCTTCATTATTACGCTTGGCACAATGAGTGTAGTTCGGGGGCTGGCGTATATTGTCATCGGCGGAAAACCGGTTCCCTTTGACAATGATCTGGTGCGTCAAGTTGGCGTTGGATCTGTGCTTGGGGTGCCCATTCCGATCATCTTTTTTGCAGTCGTCCTCGTAAGCCTCTGGTTTATCCTCACATACACGCAATTCGGCCGCAATATTTATGCGGTAGGCAACAGCCCTGAAACCGCGCGCCTCTCTGGGATCAATGTCGTCAAAACCAAAATGTTGGTCTTTATCATAGTCGCAGCCCTCGCAGGGGTGGCTGGATTCTTGCTCTCGGCGCAAACCTATGCGGGTATTCCTGCAGCGGGCACGGGTTATGAACTGGATGCGATTACGGCGGCTATTCTGGGTGGAACCTCGCTCAAAGGTGGCTCGGGACGGCTCTCGGGAACCATCCTTGGAACGCTGATTGTGGCGATCGTTTTGAATGGGCAAAACCTGCTTGGAATCCCATATTTCTATCAATTGCTCAGCAAGGGTTTGATCATCCTTCTGGCCATGACGATCTCGCGCTCTAGCAAATAAGTGCCGCCAACGGCCCCCTGAAAGGACTTCAATAATGGAACTGTTTGTTTCGCATATTCTCGCGCCGGACTCGCCTGTGTATCCTGGAAATCCAGGGGTAAAAATAACACAGGAACATGAGGTTGGCGTTGATGGTGCGCCGTTTCGAAATTACGTTTATTCCACGGGAAACCACATCGGAACTCACATGGATGCGCCCGCTCATTTTGTGGCCGATGGGCTAAAGATCACAGAGCTTCCCATGGCGTATTTTTCACACCGCTCCGTGGCGCTTGTGGATATTCCAAAGACGATCGGCGAGGGGATTATGCCTGAAGATATCGCCCCCCATGCGAGTAAGATCAAAGGCTGTTCGGCGGTCCTTATCCGCACTGGATTTGAAGTCCTCCGCAGCAGCAATAAACCTGCTTATGAGGCTCAATGTCCATATTTCCATCCGGATACCTGTACTTATTTGATCGATGAATTCCCCTTACTTCGCGTCATTGGCTTTGACTTTATATCGCTGGGATCGGCTGTGAATTCATTGGGTGTTTTGGCGCATCAAAATCTGCTGGGTTTTGCTCGGGATCAGTTCATTTGTTGCATAGAAGATATGCACCTCGATCACATCCCCGCCGGTGCTGCAATCACTCGGTTTACTAACCTCCCTATGCGAATAGCAGGTATTGACAGCTGTCAGGTCACTTGCGTTCTGGAAGTCGCCTAAACGAATGCCTGTTCTACTGGGAGTATCCGACCTTCTGTGTATCAGTAATTTGGTTCATGCTTTCAAACTGAAGGAGCATGACGACAATAACGGTATCCAAGGAAGCAATAGACGAGCTGCTAACCGAGGCCTTGGATATCCAAGGGCAAGTCGATCGCAACGATGGCCTTGTCGCCATCCCCGGTGGTTCCGGCCTGGGCATCACGCCTGACCGCGAATTCATCCGTCACTGCGACATCGGCAACGACAAAATCTAAAACAGCCCTAAAGGGAAGAAACCATGAAGATTGCGCTTTCAAGACTGTCGGCCCCTAAATTGATAGGACGCTAGGGTATGGAGGATGTGGCTTTCATCGCTGTTGATTGGGGAACGTCTAGTTTCCGGTTGTGGGCGCTCGGGGTGCACGGCACAATTGTCGCGTCCTCCAGCGGTCCGTTCGGAATGGCAAACCTGAAACGCAGCGATTTTAGCAGCGTACTTGAGGACAGCATTGCCAGAATTGGCCTTGGCGCCTCTGTACCGGTCGTCATTTGTGGTATGGCTGGTGCGGCGCAAGGCTGGTGCGAGGCACCGTATTTGCAAACACCAACGCCGCTTCATGCGCTTGGCAACGGGGCGGTCAGCGTGCGAGGGTCCACCCGCAATGTTCGTATTTTGCCGGGCATCAAACAGTTGTCGCCCGCCAACGTTATGCGCGGCGAAGAAACCCAAATCTCGGGTCTGCTGCACCATCATCCAGATTTTTCAGGCACCGTGTGCCTACCCGGAACCCATACAAAATGGGTGCGTGTCGCCGACAAATCCATCCTCGATTTTGAAACCTGCATGACGGGTGAACAATTTGCGTTCTTCTCGGAAGCATCCGTGCTGTCCCATTCGATGATCGTCGAAGGCTGGAGCGATACCGCGTTCGCCAATGCCGTCGCAGTCGCCCTCGATGATCCTACATCCG
>JBPOFA010000044.1:0-3899 GCA_051251595.1 Marinosulfonomonas sp. | reverse complement strand
CGCCTCCGTCTTCAGGGCAGGGTCTTGTAGCGCAGACGACAGATTGCGGATTTTACGCTGATAAACATGGGACAGGCTCGGGTGCAGGCGCAGGGTGGGTGGCTCGGGGGTTTGCTCCAGATCGCTTTCCAGAGCATGCTTCTCGCGTTCCAACTCTGAAATTCGGTCCTTCATGCTAGATTGATACATGCCATCCTCAATAGCCGCCATAATGCTGCTGATCTTTTTATCGACTTGGGCAAGATCGCGGCGGGCCTGTCCGCGGGCGGCGGTCGTGCCTGCTGCGCTTTGATTGAACGCAAGGCGGTATTCTTCCACAAAGGCTTCCAACAGTTTGGGGTGGAGCAGGCTGTCGCGCAGGCCGGTGAGCACGCGGTCTTCGATCGCCTCGCGGGTGATGGTGGCGCGGTTGGTGCAGATCGTGTCACCTTTGTTGCGCGCGCCTGAGCAGCCGTAACGCGTCTTGTTGATCAAGGTGTAGCTCGAGCCACAGCAGCCGCATTTGAGCAACCCTGAACACAAATAGCTCGGACGCCGCGCATTCTCAGGGCGCGTGCGGGCATTTTGGATACCAGCAGGGTTCATATCTTTGCGCACGGCAGCTTGGCGGGCTTTAACGCGATCCCATAAATTGTCATCGATAATTTGCAGATGCGGTACGGCTATAACGACCTTTTGGTCGGGCGCGTTCAGGCGCGCTTGCCGTTTTTGACTCGAGGGATCTCTTATGAAGTGTTGGCGATCCCAAACTAAATTGCCGATATAGAGTTCGTTGTTGAGGATGCCAGTGCCGCGTTTCCAGTTGCCCATGATTGTAGAGGGCCCCCATGTGCCTGCGCCTTTCCCTGTGCCTGTGGTGATGCCATCAGCGTTCAAGCCTGCAGCAATCGTGCGCGCCGAATGGCCGGCACCATATTCTTCGAAAATACGCTCAACGATAGCGGCCTGATCGGGATCAATGTCACGTTCACCCGTGACGGGGGTGCCATCCTCGTTAAAGGCGCGTCTGACGCGGTAGCCATAGCCGATCCCGCCTGCAGATTTACCTTTGCGCACACGGCCCTCAAGACCGCGGTGTGTTTTTGCCGCGAGGTCTTTTAAGAACATCGCGGACAATACACCGTTAATGCCGATATGCATCTCGCTCACATCGCCTTGCGATACCGTCACGACACGAATGCCTCGATATTGCATTTGCTTGAAGAAGCCAGAAATGTGTTCTTGGTCACGACTGATACGATCGAGGCCTTCTGCCACAACCACGTCGAAAAGGCCGTTGCGGGCATCTTCGAGGAGGTTTTGGTAGCCTGACCGTTGCAAGGATGCGCCGGAAATCGCTGCATCAGAATAATCATGTGTTGTGACCCAGCCGCGATCAGAAATCAGCCGGTGGCAGATACGTTGCTGGTCTTCAATGGAGGCATTGGATTGCATGTCTGTTGAATAACGCGCGTATGTCGCGACGCGAAGTGGTTGGTTTGGCATTATACTAGTCCTCCGTTTGCGTATCTTGTTGGGCTGCGATATCGGCCATTGCTGTTTGCCGTGCCAGCAGGCGCACGATTTGGATCAGGTTGGGATGAGGCGCGGTGGGACGACAGCTGCGACCAGCATTATCGAGCAACTCAACACATCAGGAGAAAGCCCATGGCCACGTCGTTGATAGTGAACACTGACAAAAAAACTACGAGAAGTCATCTTCACTTCCAGTTTGACTAACAACGCGCCGATCAAGAGGCCCTGCCTCCGCCAGACCTGGGAACGACACATCTTGCTCTCTTTGATCCCCCCTCAAGATCTCGTGAGACCAGTTGCTGGAATGGATGCACCAATGACCAGATTTGTTCATTTATGTGTACATAAGCGCCATTACGTTCAGAATACTGGACGGCCGCTTGACTCAACAATCGATTGGCAGTACTTGTTCAATATATTGGACATAAGAACTCTCACGTCCATCTAATCAGACAATGGCGGTGCGACATGAAACGCAAGAGAAGCTATTCACGGGTTACGAAACAGGCCTTGTCTGTCTTCGGCAAGCTGATCCGCGTCGGGCGCACGGAACGCGGCATGACGGCCCAAGACCTTGCGGACCGGGCAAACATTAGCCGCACAACACTGTACAACATCGAAAAAGGGGCACCCGGTCCTGAAATCGGCACGGTCTTAGAAGTCGCAGCGCTTGTCGGTGTGCGTCTGTTTAATGTCAATGAAAGCGTTCTGGCCACGCACAACAACCGCCTTGATGAAAAACTGACGCTCCTGCCAAAGAGCGTCCGAGCATCCAAGCAGGAGGTCAACGATGACTTCTAAACTTGCGCAAGTCTCGGAGGCCTTCGTCTGGATTTGGCTGCCCGAGAGCGCCGCCCCCGTCGTTGCAGGGCGCATCACGCAAGATGCGGACCGGTTCACCTTCAACTACGGCGCAAGTTACCTCGAGCGTAAGGATGCAATACCGATATATGCGCCCGAACTGCCGCTGCGTCGCGGTATTATTGAGCCTGAGGCCGGTCTTGCGATGGCCAGCTGCATTCGCGACGGCTCTCCGGATGCATGGGGTCGGCGTGTAATTATCAATCGTTTGGTGGGCGCAAAGGCGAGTGAAGCCGCAGCCAGCAACATCACAGAAATATCCTACCTGCTTGCAT
Source organism: Marinosulfonomonas sp. (assembly GCA_051251595.1). Lineage (GTDB taxonomy): Bacteria > Pseudomonadota > Alphaproteobacteria > Rhodobacterales > Rhodobacteraceae > NORP110. The sequence goes on along the minus strand of JBPOFA010000044.1, from coordinate 1,248 downwards.
CCGGTTCTGACCGCATCGGTGCCCTCGATTTCCAAGCATCTGCAACGAAGTATGTGCCGCGTCAGAAATCCGAAGCGACATATGAGGAGCTCATTGAGGCCGCCAGTCTTATTGAAAAAGGTGTCCCGCTGACACCTGGCCTTGATAAAGCGCTCAACCATGGCACGTCTATCGGCGGCGCACGGCCCAAAGCGCTTATCGATCGTGGTGATCGCAAGCTGATCGCCAAGTTCTCGGCCAGCGGCGACCTCTATAGCGTTGTGAAAGCGGAATTCATCGCAATGAAGTTGGCTGCTGCCTGCGGGCTCGACGTCGCTCCCGTCTCAATGGTCAATGCGGGCGGCAAAGACGTGCTCTTGATTGAGCGCTTTGACCGAACTCACGCAGATGACGATTGGCATCGCAAGGCGATGGTGTCTGCACTTACAATCCTTGGGCTGGACGAGATGATGGCGCGCTATGCCTCCTATGAGGATTTAGCCGAGATCATTCGTCACCGCTTCGCCAAGCCCAAAGAGGCGCTGCGAGAACTGTTTGGCCGGATCTGCTTTAACGTTCTCTGTGGCAATACGGACGATCATGCCCGCAATCATGCAGCCTTCTGGGATGGTAAGATGCTCACGCTCTCCCCTGCTTACGACATTTGCCCCCAAGGCCGCACTGGAAATGAAGCGACACAGGCGATGCTGATCAAGGGCGACAACCAAATGAGCACTTTGGCCACTTGCCTTGCTGCAGCACCTGATTTCCTGCTCACGGACAACGAAGCAATCGACATCATCACGCAGCAAATTATCACGATCACCGGTGAATGGGATACGGTCTGTGATCTTGCGGACCTCGGCGCAACAGACAAGGCCCTGTTTGGCGGTCGACAATTTCTGAATCCTTACTGCATTGACGGGCTGGGGCCGGAGCATGAACCGTTAAGTGATGTATTTGAGAGATCACGAAAGCACCTACTGAGTGACGCTGATCGGAGTCGACAGCTCCAATAGGATCTCATCACGTTCGACTGGGCACCAAAATCAACCCTGACAGTCTGCTTGCAAAAGTGTTTATTGGCGACATGATTAAACTTCGTGACATTGCTGATGACGATCCCGTCCTTGATCACTCCCGCCTTCTGAAGGCGATGGAGCACGCATTTGACTATGCCGTAGCTCATAGCTGGATCGGGCTTACGCAAACCAAAGCCTTTAACCGCAAGTTTGCACATTGGATGGCAGATCATTCGCCTTGGCCACA
>JBPOFA010000043.1:0-4070 GCA_051251595.1 Marinosulfonomonas sp. | reverse complement strand
TGGTGTGGTAACTACCAATCAACCAGAAACGCCGCTTTTTTTCAACCTTGTTCAGACACCAGAATCAACCATACCTCGAACCTCGAACCTCATCACGGTTGCCAGCGTCGGGATCGTTTGGCACTCCGACGCCTGACTGTTGGCTCGACCATTCCCTCGGGTCGTTCAACGAGGCTTGTGCTGGGGTAGTCCACGCTGGCATGTGAACGCAAGGGGTTGGTGCCAGGATCAACCACCTGGGCGACCAGTGACAAGCGAACCGTGCGGCCCTTGATGACACGTTCGCCCATGACGAAATGGGCTGTGGTGCCGCCAGCTTTGATGCCTTGAAACAAGCCGGGTATCTGGGCTGCTATGGACTCAAGCCACTTCCATTGGGTGGGCGTCATGGTTGGAACTCTGCTGTTGTTGATCTGCTCGGTATTCAGATCAGCGACGACTGATAGCTATTGGCTTGTTACTTCTGCCGGGTCGGTGAAGTTCCAGTTAGAGGGCTCGCCCGGTATCTGACAGTAGCCGAATGCCGAGACGATCTCATCGTACACCTTTTCATTTCTATTCCAGCGTTGCATTAGCTCGAACCACTCGCATCGTCTGGATTCCGGTATCAGGTGCCAGCTGATGTTCTTGGCCTCCGCCAAAAAGTATCGATCGCTCATCTAGGCAGTGTAATGCAGCGTTCGGAACACGGAAGAGAGCTAGTCGGGAAAACGGCTATCCGAATCCGCTCACTTGCTCAACGTACAGATAATCTCTGTTTCCTGCGTTACCCCTCCTCTCTTAACGCGCTATGCCTTTGGTGTTTCAAGCACACCGATCGTTAACGAACGTCTTTCCCCGAGACCTGAAGATCGTCTCGTTAGGGTACTTTTCTGCGCGATTGAGGTTCAAAGTCCGACACTACTCTTGACCATAGCTCTTGATGAGGGGGTACTGTTCAGGTGTCAGGCTGTGTAAGCAATACTGTGGTCGATGCACCGCTTACGATTCTTGCGCTTACCTGATTAAACTGATTTATCGATCAAGGCAAGTGTTTCCACAATGGTCTGCTCGATAGCAGGGACATCAGCAGAACGGTGGCCATCGACAGAGATACCACTGTATTCGTCTTCTGTGTAGCTTCTAGCGACAACGGCATTGTGTGCGTCTAGTTTTTTTAGAAACCCTTGCGCGTAGTGCTCAGTGGCGAGGCTAGGAATCAGCAGTCTTCCATCCGCTACTCGTCGTGCATGATGCTTTGATTTGCGCTGGCGCATGTGTCTTGGTACCTTTGATCTACGTGCTCTCATTTTTCTAGCAGGCGTAGGCAAAGCCTCTTCTAGTGCGCTCTGCAACAACTTGTTGCGGCGAAGCACCAGCAGCACGTCATTTCGAAAGTCGACGTCAGTGTGTAATCTCTCCACTAGCGTCTGCTGAGACACGTACGATAATTCCTTGGAAACCCTAACCAGCCTTTCTCTGAAAGGCTCGGATTGAATAGTTTCGAGATTATCCATGCAATGCCGCACCTCTCTCTCAACCGCCGGAATGAGGGGTTCCACGGTATTGGGAGAGAACCCTCGCAATCGCTTTTTATTAGCGGTCAATAACCCACTAGTTGATAAGCTTATCAGGTATTTGAGAGTCATCGTCTTTGATGCAAGTAGTTCGTAGCTGGGCTACGATGCACCATCGAAGGATGATGCTTTTGTAGAAGAAAAAGAGCCATGTCCACCGTAAAGGCCTCCTTCATACTGTGTTTTAGATCACCAAGATGCTTAGCTGTGATTTTCTGCCATAACTCACTGTGGCGTAATCCGGTGATCATCAGAGGCCTGCATTCTTCAACTGTCGGAACTCTTGTGGTCTTGGTTTCCTGCGTAGCCAGTCTAACATGCACCAATTGAAGCGCTGTGTCATACACTATTTGGGCGAGATCACTGAAAGCGGTCTCATGCTTGGGCAGCGACACCGCGTCGATCAGATGATAGTCATCGAGCGCCTTAAACCTCTTGTCAGTCAGTTTGGTCGACGTGTCCATCGTTAGGCTTTTATACTGTTTTCGGTGTCTTATCCAACGATGGGCGATCTCATATTCTTCGGGTAACTCATGCGTACATTGACCAATATACTAGTCATTGCCAGCGATATGACAATTAAAGCTAGGCCTACTCGGATGATCTGCTCCACTGTTTGGCATAACTCCATATAAAACAAACATGTGACCGCCAGTGCGGCGGCAATAACTATGCTGATGCTGAGGCCCCAACAAAGCCACACCAAGTCTTTCACGACCGGCGGCGGGTACGGATACTCCTTGTCCACAGAATTTTTGTGCATGCTGTACACCGAGTACAACACACCAAAGGCCGCGAACAGAATTGACTCCAACGTGACTGATGCGACGAACGCAAACTCTAAAAATTCTGAATTCATGCGAGTAGGCTACGCGGCAATTGATATAAGCGTAGCGTAATCGCTCTATAACGCTAGACTGTAATCTGATTTACGATCGTAAGCGGCTGTGAATAGCATGCGGGGCGCTGGTTGTTACGTTGTTTGTCCCTGTGTCGCCCCCTTATATCAAAAATAGTACCGCAAGCAATTTCTAGACGTTGCGAAAACGGTCGTTTATGCAACGATTTCCGCCCTTTTCCACACCCGCGCCAGATCAAGGTTTCAGAGAGGCTTGTTTGTTGCAATAACCTGTTGCATAATAAATTTCAATTGCAACAGGTTATTGCAACATGCGACTCGGCTATGCACGCGTCTCGACCCAGGATCAGGACACCCGCGTCCAGCTGACCGCGCTCAAGGCGGCGAAGTGCGATCGGGTGTTCCAGGAGAAGGCCTGCGGGGGACGCTGGGAGCGCCCCAAGCTGCAAGAGCTGCTGGGGCAGCTCCGGCCGGATGATGTGCTCGTGGTCTGGAAACTGGATCGGCTCTCCCGCTCTCTGAAGGATCTGTTGCTGGTGCTGGAGACGATCGATCAGGCCGGCGCCCACTTCCAGAGTCTGACCGAAGCGATCGACACCACCACTTCGGCCGGTCGGATGATGATGCACATGGTGGGCTCGTTCGCTGAATTCGAGCGCTCCCTGCTTCGTGAGCGGACCCGCGTCGGTTTAGACGAGGCGCGAAAAGCCGGACGCATCGGCGGCCGTCGTCCGAAGCTGACCCCAGGGCAGCAACAGGAAGTGATCGAGCTCGTCAGTACCGGGAAAAAGAGCCCCGCCGATGCGGCCCGATTGTTCCGGGTACATCCGGCCACCGTCTCGCGTCTGCTGGCGCGGCATCGAGCGGCGCAGCTGGATCATGCGCCCAAGCCCGAGCTGCCTGCGAAGTCGAAACGCCCAGCGGCGAAGAAGGCGCGCTCAAAGAAAACTTCATCTAGGAAGAAGTCCGCAACGAAGCCGATAGAAGCGGTGCTGGATGCCATCGGGCTTGCCCGGCCGGTGGGTTTCAGGGATTTCCCCGGTGCTGTCAGTGTCCTATGTGAGGCAAAGACCCTGCCCAAGGGGAAGAGGTTGGACTGGCAACCTACATCGCCGCGTCAATTTATGGCCGTCTGGGAGGCGGAAGAGTTGGTTCAGAGATTCAGGCAAACGCATGCCGATGCCGTGATCGAGCAGCGTTACAAGGTCGAAGATAAAACGATCATCGAGTTGATGGCTTCCTACGCAGATAAGCGGGCTGACCATCGTCTGGTGTGTCAAGCAAGAGAACGATGACAGCGTTATCAATAGAATCGGTGGCTTGGGTTCGTCTGTCCCATAAGAGTTATTGTTAGACACCTTTTACGTGTAGATAGTGAGTCGCTTCGGTTTCCATTGGTGACCCTTTCGCTGGGGTCATACAACGATTGCCTGACTTGGTTGCTGCCGACGGTGTAAAGCCTCCTTCATACATTAATCCGTTATTTCTGCCTGTCGGGCTGCACTGCGACTCAGCATTTCTTCGATACTATGGCGCCAAGCGGCTTTGAATCCTTCATCATTCGAGTACAGTTTGTACAACTCGAGTTCTTCCTTTCGTCGTTTCAGCATGATCTCCTTGAGAATCTTATCGAATGCTAGATTCCGGGTGTATGG
>JBPOFA010000042.1:0-4224 GCA_051251595.1 Marinosulfonomonas sp. | reverse complement strand
TGCCCTCCAATCCTCCCTCCAAACCCAGACATCAGCACCGCGCTGACAAAGAGAGCATAGCATCCAGCTGAATGGCGTTTATCCGAAGTTGTTGGAATCCTGTTTCTCTGCCAGTGCATTCGTCCGCACAGAGCCCAGAGCCCCCGATGCTGCAGAACACATGAATGACCGCTTAAACGGCTATCGCCTCAACAGGCTTACCGTTTAACGCCAGCAAACCGGACCCCGGAAAGATCCGCCATTTCTCGTTTCCATGTCGTGATGTCACGTTCATTCAGATCGCTCAACGACGCATGTCCACAGGCCCGTGCGAGGACTTGCATCAGCTCCACGCTGGCTCCGAAATACCGCGACAAACGTTCAGCACCTACCTGCACATCGAGCCGCTTACGGAGCTCTGGTTTTTGTGTTGCGACACCAACGGGGCAGTTATTGGAATTACACATGCGCGCGGCGATACAGCCAACAGCTTGCATGGCGGAATTACTTACCGCGACTGCATCAGCACCCATTGCCATCGCTTTGACGAAGTCTTCGGCGACGCGCAGACCACCCGTTATGACAAGCGTGACTTCGCGACCTGTCTTGGCATCGAGATGTGCCCTTGCACGCGCAAGTGCGGGTATCGTGGGTACCGAGATGTGGTCGCGAAAAATTAATGGGGCCGCGCCTGTTCCGCCGCCACGACCATCAAGAATGATATAGTCGGCGCTTGCTTCCAAGGCAAAGTCGATGTCGTCCTCGATGTGGTTGGCGGACAGTTTAAAACCTATGGGAATGCCACCGGACCGTTCGCGCACCTGATCGGCAATGCGCTTGAAATCTGCCGGTGTTTCTAGATCAGCGAAGGTCGAGGGGGAAATTGCGGCCTGGCCGGGTTCTAATCCACGGACTTCCGCAATCTTACCTTGCACTTTTTCACCCGGAAGATGCCCACCAGTGCCTGTTTTGGCACCTTGGCCGCCTTTGAAGTGGAACGCTTGAACACGGGCGACTAGGTCTAGGTCCCAGCCAAACTTCGCGGACGCGAGTTCATAAAAATAGCGACTATTCTCGGCCTGTTCTTCAGGCAACATGCCGCCTTCGCCGGAACAAATACCCGTGCCTGCCATCTGTGCGCCACGCGAAAGTGCGGTCTTCGCCTCTTCCGACAAAGCCCCATAGCTCATGTCGGAGACAAACAGTGGGATGTCGAGTTGCAAGGGTTTCGCGGCACGCGGGCCGATGGTCACGGAAGTCGTTACCGGAACGTGGTCCAGCAATGGTTTGCGGGCCATTTGTGCGGGCAATACCTGAATGTCATCCCAATGCGGCAGGTCTTTACGAGGCACGCCCATCGAACCCATCTCACCGTGGTGGCCCAATTTGGAAAGCCCGTCACGCGCCAGCGCATGAATACGGGCGACTGTCGGTTCCTCTGGGGTTGGGTTAGCCGTTGGGACGTCCGATTTCGGCTTTGGGGATGGATCACCGGCTGCCAAATCGCCAAGGCTGGCATGTGTTCCATCGCAGAATGGACCGTTCGCTGTCGCCTTGCACTGACATAGCGCCGCACTACCCGTTTCTTCAGCGGTGAACTTGAGAGGCGTTGTGTCGGTTCCGGCATGAGACCCATCACAAAACGGCTGGCTTTTGGACATGCCACACTGACACCAATAATAATCCTTCCCCTTTTCAAGATCGACCTTGGCAGGGTGTTTTGCGGCAATGATTGGTACGGATTTGGTCATATTATTGTCCTTCGGTGAATGGCGTCGGGTGTGCGGACCTTTTAGTTGGCCAAGCTGCGACCCGTGATGAAAGTGTAAGAGTTTTCGACAAGCTGGACGACGACCTCAAGCTCGCTTTCGGTCGTAGGCGTGAAAATCATGACGAAGCCTTCCCAACCGTCTCGTTGCATTGCCCAAGGATGCGCGACAGCCCAGCCTGCATCAATAGCGGTGCGCGCAAGTTGAGGGTCCAGCGAGGCGTGCAAACTTCCGTCTGCATGCAGGTGGGCAAATTCAAGGCCACCGACAATTACGTCTGGACGGGCAAGCGACACACCTTCGTCGAACTGAAACCCGACCACACCCGGCATCGATATTCGCGTTTCTCCAAGACTGACCCCAGGAAACTGAGCAACCCGCTGCAGCAACTTTTCTGCGAGATCAGGAACCACATCAATGCCAATTTGCATGTGAGGCACGCCATTGGTCGTCTGAGGAATTGGAGTTGGGCGTAGTGGCAGGCTTTCCGCATCTGCCAAGGCTGGCGTCATTGCCGTCAGTAAAAGGGGCACGCAAAACTGCTTCACTTGTGAAAGGCGCATTTTTCAGATCCTATACAATCGGTCGCGTTGGTGAAAATTGTGGTCTCTTCCAAACTGTTGTTGGAAGAGACTTTTATATCAGATGCCTATTGGCTGGCTCCGGGAACCCAAGGATATGGGCCCATACCCATATCAAGCATGATCCGCCACGCGTTCATCTCAAGCCAGTCGTCGTATCCGACCCACTCAGCGTATTGCGGCAGTTCTACGGCAGCCGGAACTTGTTCGCCTGGTGTACCCTTTTGGAATTCAGCAAAAATAGCACCTCTGAGGTCACCGATAAACTGTCTCTCCTCTTCCACATGCGCCTTGGTACAACCATTTGGCGCTTCCTCTGCAGACAGCCCAGTATGTGAACACACAGCGACATCGAAATCGAGCTCTAGGATTTGGCCCAGCGAACGTTCCCATTCACCGATGTTGAAATCTGGCATGATGTTGAACCCAACGCGGTTCGGCGTGACCAGATCGCCGATGTAAGCCACCCGTTTCTCTGGGACGACAAAGACCGTCATGCCAAGGCCGTGATTGAGGCCCAAATAGTGAAGTTGAACGGTGACCCCACCAATTTCGATGTCGTGGCGGTTGCCGTCCCAAACGATATCGACAGTAGAAGTATCTTGCCCAGGGACAGCGGCTAAATACTGAGCAGCCAAATCATGAGCGACTGTCTCAGCTCCGACTGCCTGGAACACGCCGCCGCCGCTGGCATGGTCCCAATGGTTATGGCTGTGCATCGCATATTCGATGGGTTGATTGGTGATACCGCGAATAGCTTCGATCATTTTTTCGCCATGGGCGGAGTTGACCGTTTCAAAAACGGCTACACCGCCGTCGGTGACCATAAACATGGAGTGATACCCGCCGCCGCTGCTATAGCTATAAACGCCGGGTGCTATTTCGTTTGTGTATTCAAGTGAGGTTTCAGCCTGCAAAGGCGCGGCTGCTGTTAGCGCGAGCGCTGATGCGGTTGCAAGAGCTTTTAGATTCGTGAGTTTCATTTCGGTCTCCTCCAGTTGTCTATTTCAAGCTTCAGATTATGGACACAGCCCTTCGCGAGGCTCATCCGAATCCAAACGCTGCTCTTGTGTATGGTACATATTGTATCGTAACGCAACAAATTGTATTAAAGCGATACAAAGCGTTCCCTTTGGTGGAGGTTTGGGTTACACACAATCCATGGAACGATTGCCCGACCCCCGATTAGATGCGACACGCACGCAGGCTTTGGATGCGGCCCTGACCCTTCTTCAAGAAGAGGGTGCCTTGGCGGTGACCCACGCGGCCATAAGCGCCCGAACTGGAATCTCACGGAGCACGTTGTATAGGCATTGGCCAAAGCTCGACGCGCTGCGAAACGCTGCTTTTGGCCGTGCGGCAACTGGTCCAAAAGACGAGCCCCGCACGGATGGCCCGTTAAAGATCGACCTGACTTGGATGATTGGAAGGCTCGTGATGGCGTTGAACGAAACCCCTTGGGGTAAAATTGCGCCACAAGTCATTGCCGCCGCAGCCACCGACAAGCAATCACGAGACTTGATGAATAGATGGATCGCAGACCGGAAGGGTGACGTGGAATCCGTTTTCACTGCGGCACATGCACGTGGTGAACTCAGTGAAGGAGCCCCAGTCGAACAACTGGTCGAAATGGCGATTGCCATTCCTTATTTCCGAAAGCTCGTAGCCGGATTGCCACTCACTCCCGAGTGGCTTGATGCACATGTCAGTATGATTTGCAGTATGGCAACGAAAACAACGTCCAAGTGATTGTGCGATAGCTGCATCCGCTGATATCCAAAGCGGTCATTTACGCACAATGCAGCGAAATGGCGCTTTGTCCGCGACCTGTAAGTTCGCCGCTTGATCCATGCTGCCACCTGCACGAATGGCCGGTTGTTCTGCTGCGCGACAGC
>JBPOFA010000041.1:0-4415 GCA_051251595.1 Marinosulfonomonas sp. | reverse complement strand
TGGGCTTTGGTTTGGCACTGACGAAATAGGCAGTCTGCGAGGGCATTGCCCCTTCGGTTCGAAGCGTCGGTTCCCGCCTCGTCTATTTCTGTATCCCAGCAACGATGCCCCCAACGTAGAAATTGATGATCGACAACGCGCTGTCTGGCTCTTGGCCAGCCAGTAAGTGCCATACACCTACTTTCTCAGAGCGCCGGGTGCAGGCAAGGAACGGCTCACGTTGGTTATTTCACAGATGTCGAATCAACAAGTGGTAAGTCACTGATTCCACGACGGTTATCGGTGTGGGCCAAGGCGCAAATTCGATGACAATGGAGTGACGGCCCACCTTAATAAACTCGGAAGAAGGGGTCCGGCGGGTTCGTGAATCCGAAATAGTTATAAAAGATCCCTCCTTACCCTTGCGTCACTTCAGTTCATACACAATATATTGACATACCCTTGACCGTCCACCGCAAAGGAGAGTGTGGAGGCGCAGAGTTTCGCATTACTGTAGGTTATGTGCGCCGCACGTGCCGGGCGAGGTGGTATAATTCAGAAGGATGTTCTTATGGCAGACAAGAAAGTTATTTTCGTAGCCTTTGCGATTGAAGATGAAAAATCGAGAGATTTTTTGAAAGCCCAATCACTGAACACTCGCTCACCTTTCGAGTACGTCGATATGTCCGTCAAGGAGGCATATGACAGTGATTGGAAAGCAAAAGTGCGCACTCGCATCAAGCGGTCCGACGGCGTGATAGCAATGGTTAGCAAAAACTCTCTGAAATCTTCGGGGCAGAAATGGGAAATACAGTGTGCCCAGGAAGAAGGTAAATCTATTCGGGGAATCTGGTGTTATAAAGGCGATCGCACCGACTTGGCTGGTGTTAATACGAAAGTTTGGACCTGGGATAATATTAAAGCCTTTATCGATAGCTTGTGAGTATTAGGACATGAAAAAGGCCCTGATCGTCGGAATTGATGGCTATGAGCCACCTAACGAGCTGAAAGGCTGTGTGAACGACGCAGTCGAACTCGCGGCACTTCTGGAAGTCAATGGCGATGGATCGCCTAACTTTGATGTGCGGCGGATTATCAGTTCTGAAGGCTCGGTCACGAGTGAAGAATTGCATGAGGCTATTGGGGAACTTTTTACTGGCGATGCGGACACTGTTGTGTTGTATTTCGCTGGGCACGGGATCGTGGATGAGGAAACGAACAACGGTTTCCTCGTCACTCAGGACGGAAGAAATCCGAACTGGGGCGTCAGTCTTGGCGGTATTCTTCAGCAGGCCAACAAGGCGCATCCCAGGATCAAATCGACCGTGATTCTTCTTGATAGCTGCCAGTCGGGGTTCGCCGGAGAAGTGTCAGGACTGGGGGACAGCGGGTCCGTTTCACATATCGGAAACGGTGTTACAATTTTAACGGCGTGTCACCGCAAAGGCTTTGCAGGCGAGGCCAAAGGTCACGGGAAGTTCACCGATATTATGTTGGATGGGTTGGGCGGAGCTGCAAGCGACGTAATCGGGCGCGTCACCCCCGCCTCGCTTTACGCTCATGTCGATCAAACGTTGGGGGCTTGGGAACAACGTCCAATCTACAAGGCAAATGTACAAAGCTTTATTAGCCTTCGCGAGGTCACCCCAAAGGTACCAAAAGAAATTCTGCGCCGTTTGCCGGACTATTTTCCAACCGCCTCTCATGTATTCAAGCTTGATCCTTCTTTTGAGCCGGATCGTGGCGAAGAGACGGAACGCTTAAAGCACATCCCCATTGATGGAGACAATGTGCGAATTTACCGAGAGCTACAGAAATGTCATCAACATGGTTTAATCACTCCAACAGAATATGAATACATGTGGCATACGGCTGTTTTCTCTGGTGGCTGCCGACTTACGGCGACGGGTGCCCACTACCGACGTTTGGCTGAAAAGAGAAAGATTTGACAACTGGATATGGCTAATAAAATTTTTATTTCTCACAAAAACACGGATGCCGAACTGGCTGCATCCGTAGCGAAACGTATCGAGGCAAATGGGCTGGAAACATACCTCGACACAATTGACGATGCGCTTGTCAAAGACGGGCCTGATCTTGCTGACATGCTTTTGCAGCGCATGGAGCTTTGCAATCAGTTGATTGCTGTAGTCTCTGAACAAACTAAGGATTCATGGTGGGTACCCTGGGAAATCGGAGTCGGCTCCGAAAAGAACTTCCGTATGGCGAGCTACTCTCGAAGCTACGTTTTCTTGCCAAGTTACCTCAAAAAATGGCCAGAACTTCATTCAGACCAAGACATAGATCTGTACTGCCAATTCAGCAAACGAGCCGATTTGGATATTTCCCTCCAAATGCGTAGTGCATACACAGAGACGGCTAAATTAAGAGTTGCCAAGAGCGGGGCACAAGATTTTCACCACACGCTTATGCGCCGCCTTTCAAGGGGTTATTAAGGGATCTTTAACACGATTTAACAGTCACGTGACCCTCTGAGAGACACTAATCTTGGGGTTCCGCACTTCGCGTATTGCCTAAAATCAACTCCACTGAAGAGTGGATGCAGGCAGCCACTGCATGATCAGGCTGCATCGTACAAATAGCGTTCGTAGTCATCTTCATCGTTTCGTATCGAAAGAAGCTCTTGCTCCAAACGCCGTGCGACGGGGACGAGCTTGCGACCATCCTCCGGCCGGGCTCTGAGAATTTCCAAGATGCGCTGGTACGCGCCTTCCAACTTTTCCGGGGCCATAAAACGATCCTTCCTCTTTCCTCCGGATGAGGTCGGATCGTTTCGAAATGGACGGAAATGGCTTATTCGACACGGTATCCCTGCGCCTCGAATTCGGCGTCGATGAGGCTCCAAATCTCCTTGTGTGGGCGCGGTTGCCACTTATCCGTGGGGAAGGCGACCAGCTCGGCATAGAGAGCGCGAAGCTTGAGCTCCGGCCCGTCGCCGTAGACAGGGCGTCCACGAAGCTTTCCTACAGAATGGCCGAGGAGAAAGGCTCGTTCTTCGTTCGTCATGCCTGCAGCCCGGCCGCGTTCTTCCCAGGTGTGCCTCGTGCCGCCGAAGGTATACGGCTTTCCACCTTCGGGATGGGCTGGAAAAAGCTCGTTGTCTCTCATGAAATTATTGATGTCGCCGGAAAAGCTCCCCTTCGCACGGTACCGGGAAAAGCCGTTAGGATGGCGACGCATTGCATCCAGGGCAGCGCCGAGGAGTGGCACGGCCCTGATAGAAGCGGGATTCTTAATGTCCCGGACATGCTCTCCCTCTTCGACATAGCGAATGCGCAGGTGCGGCAATGGATGGTTGAGGATGATGTCTTCTGGCGGAAGGTGAACGATTTCTGTCTGCCGGCACCCTGTTTCGGCAAGGATAATCCCGATATCGACACGCTCATCGGTTTCGAACCCAGCGGTCAACTTGCCGCTGGCAAAGTCCCTGACCCATCCCACCGGCAACGCCGGCTTGCCACCTTGGTTCGACGATTTATCTTTCTTGGGGCTCGATTTGATTTTGAACCCGGCGACTGGGTTGAAAATCTGACTCGGGAGGGTCCCTGCAAGCTCATGAAACTCAGCAATCATCTGCCGCAGATAGCGCAGGCGTTTAATTGCCTGATCATCAGAGATACTTTGAGAATTTACCCTCTCCTGCCAATGAATATGGTATCTCCGTGCGTCATCTTCAGTGATCTCGTGCACGTGCTTGTTCGAGACGACTTCGGCGAAAATGCGGGCGGCATGTTTGTAGCGGTTGCGCCACTGCCGCTTCTGATCACTGTGTTTTCCCTTTAATTTGTGTTGCGAGCGCTCTTCCATAATTGCTGGCATGTCGCGGATTTTTATGTGGGGGACGTCGCAGACCCCGAGTGCAGCAGGAATGACCGGCGAGTGCACAGGCGTGTCAGCAAGCTTCTCGATTCTGTCGACCAGGTCCTCAAGCGGCCCCGCAAGGAGGCCCTGCATTGGGACATAGGGCAAGTGAAGATCATCGAGTAGAGCTACCGCAGCCTCGAAGGCCTCGACGGACGGCCCTTGCGACTTTTCCAGCAAGCGAGCCTTCCAGATCTTCCGTAGTGACATTTTTTTGAGATGGGCCAGAGCCCTTGCTTCTGCCTCATCACGGGTCTTGAGCGATTGGTTGATCTCTCTTCGCGACTCGACGGTCCTAAACTCGGCCGGCACACGCCAGCGTAGGTAATATACAGTCCCACGACGCTCGACGCCATCGACGCAATTTGATATATTCATAGAACAGGTGCTCCACAGTTTGCCACACAAGGGAGCCATGGGTCTTTAACGATTGTCCGATCCGATGTGGCTCCAAGTATCGAGAAACTGGGAGCTTTTTCAGGACGGCGGAAATCTGGCCTCCACCGCCGATAATTCTCTCCTGGGCACCACTTTTCCCCGAATTGATATTACTG
>JBPOFA010000040.1:0-4606 GCA_051251595.1 Marinosulfonomonas sp. | reverse complement strand
ACGGCGTTGAAGTGCAGGAGATCAATCAGAAAGTCGCTTGATTCAACTTCTTGGACACTACTCTTGACCATAGCTCTCGAGGTTCCGAACACAACACCGCCAGCAGATCGCTCAACTGGTTTATAAGGAGGGGCCAACCGGAAAGGAATCAACGCAATGTTAGTACTGGCGAGAGACAAGGATGAATCGGTCATGATCGGTGACGACGTTGAAGTCACCGTATTAGAGGTAAAAGGCAACACCGTGAAGCTGGGGTTCAACGCACCTGGTAATGTCCCCGTGCATCGATCCGAAGTGTACGTGAAGGTCCAGCGCTCGAAAAGCAGCCAAGAGAACGCTGTCGCTTCACAGCCACTCAATTAGAGAACCGCTTGCCCGACTCCGAATCCTCTAGCGACCCCGGAAGCCTCGGCCACAGCCCCTCTGACCTGACTCATCTCGAGAGCCTTACGTCATAAGGTGTACTGTTCGCTCGGTTGAGCTTCACGACCCGCATCCACGGTGTCGATTGAGAAAACAGGCACTCGATCAGGTTTACGGATGAAGCGACTTCCATGAAAACGACACTGGCCCCTCTGACACTGCTCTCAGCCTCGCTCTTATCCAGTTGTGGTCATTTCGGCTACGAGGTGAAACACCACAAGGTGGTTCATGCGATCTGGGATGGTAGCGGTCGGGTTGAACGCCCCTTGAAAGGGGCCGATGCCGAGACCTTTACCGTGCTCAAACCGCACCACTATGCCAAGGATAAACACGCGGTCTACCACCGACAGTCCGTCATTCAAGGCGCAATACCCTCAACCTTCATCCTGCTCAATGACGGGTACGCCGTCGACAGCGAGCACGTGTTCTACGACGGTGCCCTGTTACCAGACAGAGACGCGAGTACCTTCGAGACGATGAACGTCTATTGGACGCGTGACAGACACGAAGTCTATTTTCTGAATCAGGCAATCCAGGCCTGCGACCCCATCTCCTTCAAAGTGGTATTGGAGCGATGGGCAATGGATGCGCAGTGCACCTACGTTGCCGAGGCCCGCGTGGACGGGGCGGACCAACCAAGCTTTCACGCCCTCAGCGATGACTACGCCAAGGACAAGCACCAGGTGTACGCGCGGGTGAACCACATCACTCTGATCAGGGACCCCATCACCGGAAGATCTCGCAACATCTCTGAAACCACCTTGAGTCGCATCCGTAAGGTCGATGTCGAGAGTTTTGCCCCGAGTGACAACCGGACTTGTGGCTATGATGCCAGAGACCGATTGCGTTGCTACCGTCGCGGCGAGGCGGTTTCGTGCGATTGCAGTGAGTAAAGAACGTGCCAATAGTATGAGGCTACCCAATGGGGTCGGAAGATTCCATAGAAGATCGGTCTATATACAGTGCGGCTTATACCTCCCACGTTTGAGTGACACGTGGCTCATCAATCAAGAACAATAGATCGGCACAAAGCGTTACGTTAAAAAGCTCTTCAGACCCCAATTTCCCTGTGCACAAAACAAGAATTTCGTTGTTAGCGCCTCGTTCAGACAGAACCGATTGAACGGTCAGCGCTTGTCTTAAGCCCTTCAGATATACCAAGGTGCCCGGTCTTGTTTCGCTGGAAATTCCCACGCTATACCTTGCCTGCCCGCCGGGCTCTGGCCGACGTTTCTACACCCGGCTTCTTTTCATGTGACGCGCCTTTTTCACCACCCTGAGCTTGCTTCTCATGATTTGCAGCGGCTGCCTGACCAGCAGGAGTCTGCAGGTTCTTGCTATCCGAGCGATCATCGTTGGGGGTTCGTGCCATGGGTCTCTTCTCCTGATCGGACAATTTGATACATTTGGGCCGAGCGCAAAATCCGTGATGACGAATTTGCTGGCCGTTCTGAACGATGAACGAATGAGTGCACCATGGCAAAGACATCAGGTGGACATCAACATGAAGGGTTAGGGAATCATCATCTGATGATGACCCTCCTTGATCTCTACTCTTACGCCCTAACAGGGCGCAGGCAATCCCAAGACGGTCTTCCAGAAATGCTCCGCCTGATAAGGCGATATGATCGAAAACCGCTGCTCGGCAAAGAGAGTAAGCGGTTACAACGAGCCAGGGATTCTGAGGACGATTTCACCCCGTTTCGGGTAGCCTTAGAGATTCTTACGCATAGCTCAATTCCTGAACCGACAAGCCGCAGGCTTCAGTACGCAGAGACTTTGATAGCGCGAGCACCTGAGACATTGAATGCCGCGGGCATGTGGCGATGCGTTTGCTGCTCAGCTGAACTTGGCGTTTTAGCCAACCCGCGTTTTGACAGGCATGAACGTGCCAGTATTCGAACCATCTTTCGCAGATGGCGCACGCTCGGCACTCGACGACAACCATTTTCTCCAGAGAACATCGTCGAGCAAATTGTCGAGAGCTTGACCGTTATAGCCGGTGCCCACGCCCAACTGTTCGACGCTGTAATTCCACGGGACCGCCTCTCACCAGAGATCGAAAATGATTCTTTCCACGCGTTTCTACCTGCTCTCTCAGCTGATGGTCGCAGCTTCCAACCATCTCGGTACCGATGGATAACCTGGATCCTCGAAGACATCGCCCAGCAATGCAACGCGTCTAAGCCAAGTGGCCGATACGAACAGGCTGAGATCATCGCGGATGCCATCGAACTCTGCGGACATCCGGAACAGAACGTCAATACCATCGCGAAAAACCTTCAGCGTCTGTTAGCCGCAGATTCATTCGGTATCGAAAGCAGCAAGAAACGAAAGCCACTGTCCGTTAAACAGCTCTGTCACTATTTCTGTCCCGAACCACCAGACCAACCGGCGTCAGCTATAAGGATTCGTCTGGAGTCATCCATCGCCTGGCTAGAGGTCGTTGATGACATTCAGTACGAGCTGGCTAGGGCGGGTGTCGAACCACAGAGAATCGTCGACGCCTTCTCCCAGATGGAGCTTCACCGTGCTCGCACGCTTGAGCATTTTGATAACGTCATGTAGTAGGTATCGGCCTGGACGATGAACCAAAGAGGGAGTCATGCTTATTCACAACATGCCCCCCTTTTTCAGGGCTATCTCAGATCAAAAATGGTTTACCGTCCCTGATACTCCCATCCGACAATTCGACACCAGAGCTTCGTTCGTGAAAAAGTTCGGAAATAGATGATGGCTAATGTAAAGAAAACGTTGGCATGGAAGAGCAGAGCCTTCATAGCGAGCAAAAGCGCCGTCACTGGCGTGAGTCTTTCGCCACCCGCCAATGTTTCTATAAAGCTCCACCCAGATACCAGCGTCACAGCTACCGCAAATATTGAGAAGAAACAATGAGTCGCTATCAGCCATTTCTCAGTGCTAGTCCGGTCTTTAAACATTTTTCTGATATTCCCGTTTTCAAGAGTCTCGGTTAGTGAGTGTACTCTACGGGTATACGACCCAGTGTATGAGTCCCGCCATGCGGCATAGGGACACCGCTAGACATACATAACGGGAACGATACTGGCTTACACATATTGGGACTTGGCCGCAGCGCAATAGACCAATTCGGTGTTGGCTTTGCGCACGGGGTCCTCATCCGATAGATCTGCAAACGTAAAGCAGTGACCATCGGCCGTGTGGTACTCCTCCTGATACTCGAATGCGCTTCCGTCGTCATCAATGGGCGTCGAGTAGGCCTGGACCCTGACCACATCATGCAACCGCCAGCCACTGCCTGGAGTCTGGCCTGGGATCATGAGTTGCACCTTCTCTATCCGGTGATGCGTGTTATTCCCATACACCTGCGCGTAGTTCAGATCACAGAGCATGAGCGTCGTCGCCTTCATCTCCTGGTCACAGAGAATCGACACGGACACCATTAGAAAGGGTTTGTTCTTCGCGATTCTGATCGTGCTCCACAACCCATGACCCGCCTGCTCTTCATCAGGACTGACCGGCAGTTTCAAGTTGTCGTGTGTGCTGAACATTCGAAGGCCACCTCTCAATGACGACAATTGTCTGATAGACAATTGTCAGTCGACTAATAGTCACACAACATCAAGACTCCGGCAATGGATTCGGAGCTGGCAAGACGGTTTGGTAAAGTACTCAGGGAGCGCCGACTGGCACTGGGCCTGTCGCAAGAGACACTCGCGTTCAATACCGAGCTGCACCGCACGTACATCTCCTTGCTGGAACGGGGTCAGCGACAACCGTCACTGGAAACCGTTTTCACCATGGCTAGAGTGATGGGCTGCCAGCCCGATGAGCTGGTTCGCCAGGTTCAGGAGAGCGACTGAGCTCAGCCAGAATAAGGCGCCTCTCAACCGTGGAGGAAGAAGCAGAAAGGCCCGCGATCACTCAAACCCGTGACCGCCCCGCCCACGCGAATGACCGCGCCCGAGTTCTCGTGCTTGCTTGACCGCAGCGCGTTGCTGAGCAACTCGCCCCTGCAGCCGCTCGGACAAACCCACCGAGGGCGACTCTTTCGCAAACCGGGCCACCAGCTTCTCTCGCACCTCTTCATACGTGTGCTGCATTGAACGACCCAGCGTTGACTCCAACACCTTCTCCACCCAGCTGTACTGACGTAACGCATCCGCACGCTCAACACGCCGCGCATCCGCTTTCAACGTCATGG